>NZ_MDVX01000002.1 GCF_001719615.1 Neptunicoccus sediminis | reverse complement strand
GACGGATGGGACAAACGGGTCGGTCGCGCTGCGTGCGGACGGTTCTTTTGCCTATTCGCCCGGACTGAACTTTAACGGCAGCGACAGCTTTACCTATACGGTGAGTGACGGGAACGGCGGGACGGATACGCAGACGGTACACTTGACCGTTAATGCCGTGAATGATGCGCCCGAGGCGTTGACCGCTGAAGCGGCCGCGGATGAGGACACCGATCTGACGGGAACTCTGCTGGCCACGGATGTGGACGGGGACAGTCTGACCTTTGCGCTTAATACCGCTGCGACGAATGGCACTGCATCCGTTGCGGCTGACGGGTCTTATACCTATACGGCCGCTGCGAATTTCTTCGGCTCTGACAGCTTCAGCTACTCCGTCAGCGATGGAAACGGCGGCACGGTTACGAAAACGGTGCTGGTGGACGTGGCCTCTGTAAATGACGCGCCCGTGCTTGTGGGGGCGATACCGGGTGCGGTCATAAATGAGGCAGACGGCGCGTTCGTGTTTGATCTCGCCAGTTATGTCAGCGATGTCGAGACGACAGATCTGGAGTATTCATTCGTCAGCCTGATAAACAATGACACAGGGCGGGCGGTTCCGGTCGGGATGGCGTTCACGGGCGGCCAGTTCAGCCTTGATCCAAGTGAGTTGGATCTTGCTTTGGGCGACACGTTCAACGGGGTTATGACATTCAAAGCGGATGACGGCAGTGGTGCTGCCAACAGTTCGGTATTGATGTCATTCGACCTGACGGTGAACGGGTCGAACGATCCAACGCCCGTCAACACAAACACCGCGCCGGTTGCACAGGATGCTGCGCTGCGCAAAGGGGATACCGCCCCGATCGTTATTGACCTGAAAGACCTTGCATCGGATGCGGATTCAGGAACCGTTCTGACGTTTGGAAATATCGTGATCACCGGCTCCGGTCGCGATGGAACGGTTGAATATTCATTGGACAACGGTGTTCTGACGATTGATCCTGCCCAGTTCAATATTGAGCCGGACGAGACGACGGGCGTTGCGCCCGAGGTCGGTCTTGAAATCTCTTACGAGGTCAACGACGGGGCAGGCAAAGCAAACAGCTTTGACACCGGAACCATCCAGTTAACGATTGAAGACGGTGACGGACCCGTGGAAGAGGTGGATACGCCGAACAACCAACCGGTGTTTACCGATACAGTTGTGGATGAAATGGCAACCGACAGGAACATCGTGATTGATCTGACGGAATATGCTTCGGATGCGGATCTGGATGATCTTTCGTTCACCGTTTCCATAAGCAGCGGTACACTTCTGGATCACGAGGTTCGTGGAACGACATTGCATGTTTTCTATACCGATCCTGATATCTACTCATTGGGGGATGGAGATTCTATAACGACCGAATTTTCGGTGACGGTGAATGACAACACCGGGGAGGCGAATGCAACAGCCGACGGGACTGTCACGCTGAATATAGATGGCCCCTACACCCCGAGCCCGTCAGAGAACAACGCACCGACGATCTCCGGTCCGATTTACGGAGTGGAAATCGCCGGCGACGGATACGATCTCGTGACCTATGTGGACGGCGGTTCTACCCTTTATGAATCAAATCGCCTTCACGTAGTAGGAACTGTTGTCAGTTTCGATCTGGATGATTTGGCCAGTGATGCCGATAGTGACGGTATCAATTTCTCGGATGTGTCCGTCTCTATTGGGGGTGCCGAAGACGGCGGTGTGCCCAACACGATCTACAGCAGCTTTGATCCAACCTCTAACGTATTGACGTTTGATATTTCGGATGTGGGACTGACTGACGGGGATGAGGTGCCAGTCGTGTTAAATTTCACCGCAACGGATGATTCTGGTGCCGAGAATGCGTCGACGACAGGTTCCATCACGATTGCCGCATCTGATCCTGCTGAGGACACACCGCCCAAGACACTCTTCGATTTTGAGGAGTATTCTCCGGCCGACACTAACACTATGGTTATTGACGGTGTGGATGGCTTCATCTTCAACGGCCAGGGAAATGTGGTTGAAACAGATGAAGATGGTGGCGATCCTTCACGCCTGCAACAAGGACTTTCTAACGGGCAGACAACTGCAGGCGGCGACAACGTGCTCGTAACGCCTTCGGAGGGCGGTTCGGGCAATCCATTTGCGATCTACGACGATGCGGCAACCCAAAGGATCGAAAACGCAGCTATGAACCACGGATATCTTCCTGCTGGTCAGACCATGGCGGATTACAACAATGGTGAAGATTTTGGCTATGGCGCTGCATTCAATCTGGAAACAATTTCCATCAACCCCGTGCAGTCGGATTACATCACGATCCGGTTGGTCGCATATCGCGCCGTACTCACCGAGGATGCCAATTTTGGGTCCTTTTCTAATTATTCCAGCGACCACGTCGAAGTTGACACGTTCGACTTCGTTGTTCACGCCTCGACAGCTGCGACAGTGATCGACTTTAACAGCGCATTGTTTGACGATCCTTCTGCCGACTTCGACAGCAAATTCGACGGCATCAATGCGGTTGAGATTTATGCGCTGGATGGGTCCAATATAGTTATCGACGATCTGACCCTGACGCCTGTGTAACCCGCAGGCCGGATCAATCAGTCCTGCGCGAGAGAGTTGGCCGCGCGGGACTGGCGTCAGTCAGAAAAATCTGTGCGTTCCGTCAGGTCGTCAAGCGTGTCAAAGGCTTTGAACAGGACCTTGCGTTGCTCTTCTGTTAGGGAATCGTGCAGGAAATCGTGCCTGCGCTGCATCAGCGGCAGGCTTCTGGCCAGTAGATCCGACGCGGAAGCGGTCAAACGCAGATAGGATTTGCGGTGATCCTCTGTGTCGTGCTCTGTTTCCAGATAGCCTTGTTTGATCAGGGATTTCACAGCGCGGCTGATCTGGCCTTTGTCGATCTTTGAAATATGCGCGATCTTGGAGTGGGTGACATCCTCGGCTGAATTTACAACCGACAGTATGCGCCACTGCGCCAGAGACACGTCGCTGACTGTCTGGATGATCCGCGTCGATTGCGCATTGAACCGCGCGTGCAGTTGCGCAATGCGGTAGGTGATGATTTCGGCGTAGTGCAGTTTGCGGTTGTTGAGGCCGACTAGGTATAATTGTTCATCCATCTCAAGCGGTCTTTTCTATCGGGATACTCTTCCGCATTGATCGGGTTTTTAGTTGATCTGTCAACGGCAAAGCGGGCCGCTAAGCGCTTGCCGGTGCAATTATTCGTAAGGATCAGGGCAGGCGCGGTTGGTTCTGCCAATTGCCATTGACGCGCGGCAGGAATAGGGGCAAAAAATGTCCAACATTTTGTGAAATACTGGACATCATGATTTTCAAGCGCACCACTGGTGAGGATGATTCAATCGTTGCGATGCTGGCCTCGGCCCTGCGGCGCGATATTGCGTTCGGGTCTTTGATGCCGGATCAGAAGCTTAAAATCGCACAGTTGCGCCAGCGGTATGGCGGCTCGAACCATTCCATGCGCGAAACATTGCGGCTGCTGTCTGCCGAAGGGCTGGTTGAGTCCACGACCCAGCGGGGTTTTCGCGTGACCAGCGCAACCGAAGAAGACCTGCGCGACATCATCATGGTGCGCTGCCAGATCGAAACTGCAGCGCTGGAGCTGGCTTTGCAGCACGGTGATGTGCAGTGGGAGGGCAGGGTGATGGCCGCCCATCACGGTTTGCGCAAAGCCGAAACCGCCGTGGCGGCAACGCCGGATGACCTGACCGCGCTGCAATGGGACGAGGCGTGCAAAGCTTTCACAGCCACACTGATCGAGGCTTGCGGTTCGCCGCGACTGATGGACCTGCAAGAGAAGTTTTTTAACCAGTCCCGCCGTTTCCGGTTGGCGCTGCTGCGGGAAGGCCGTCTGGATTTTGACCGCCGCAAGGCCCGACAACAGGCGCTTCTGGATGCGGTGCTGGAACGGGACGTCAAAACTGCACTGGCGGTGCTGGCGATGGATATTGAAGCAGAACTGCGGGCAGAGCCGCCGAATTAACAAACGACACTGAAACCAAATCACTGGGAGGATACCATGATGACACTGAACCGCCGTAAGGCACTGATCCTGATGGGGGGCGCGGCTGCGGCCTCGACACTGGCGGCCCCTGCGCTGGCCAGCAACAAAAAGATTACCGTGGGCGCGCTGCGCTTCACCTCCCACTCCGGCAGCTTCGTCGCCTATGAGCGCGATTATTTCGCGCAGGCCGGACTGGATGTGGAGTTCAAGTTCTTTCAGGCGGCCCAGCCTATGGCCGTGGCGATTGCCTCGGGGGATGTAGATTACGCAGTCACGGCTGTGTCCGGTGGCCTGATTTCGCTTGCACAAAAAGGCGCGATCAAGGTGATCGGCGGGGCGCTGTCCGAAGAAAAAGGCATCGACGGGCAGAAAATCCTCGCTTCTGATGCGGCGTATCAGGCCGGTCTCACCTCACCTGCGGGGCTGGATGGCAAGACCTTCGGGATTTCCACTGCCGGTTCGTCCTTCCATTACATGGGGTCCAAGATTGCGGGCGCAGAGGGCGCAAATGTCAGCTTCAAACCACTGCAAAAGGTCGGCGCGATCATCGGTGCGCTGAAGTCCGGCCAGATTGATGCCTGGTCCATCGTGCCCCATATCGCCAAACCGCTGGCAGGCTCCGGCGCGGTGCATATCATCGGGGACGTGGCGGATTATATCCCGAATTATCAGGTCACGACTGTCTTTACCT
Source organism: Neptunicoccus sediminis (assembly GCF_001719615.1). Classification (GTDB taxonomy): domain Bacteria; phylum Pseudomonadota; class Alphaproteobacteria; order Rhodobacterales; family Rhodobacteraceae; genus Amylibacter; species Amylibacter sediminis. The sequence continues at coordinate 525,851 of NZ_MDVX01000002.1, read as the reverse complement.
CTGCCAAGAATGCAGCGGACGAACGGGGTATGACCGAAGGCTTCCTGAACGGCTATTCCAAAGGGGTAGCGGATTATAACGCAGCCATGATCGCGAAATCAGGCGGTGAGGATGGCGTGAACCAGATGGTCGATCTGATCCATAAATACGTTTACACCGACCGTCCGCGCGAAAAGGCGGCACCGTCGATCATCAATGGCACCATGCGTCTGAACGAGAATGCAGCACTGAATACGGCTTCGATTCAGGACCAGTTAAGCTGGTTCCAGTCCGAAGGTCTGGTGGATGCCGATATCACGCTCGACACGCTGGTAGACGCATCTTACGTGGAAACCATCAAGGCCTGATCCGGCCAGTCCTTTCCTTTCCTGAAACACTAAAAGCGGGGCGGCATTCGTGCGCCCCGCAACCCTTTACCGGAGCCTGCGCCAATGGACATCCGTTTGGAAAATGTCAGCCATTCCTACGATAGCTTCGAGGTGATGCGCGACATCTCTCTTGAAATTCCCCACGGCAGGATTGTCTGCATTGTGGGACCGTCCGGCTGTGGGAAATCCACGCTGTTGCGGTTTATTGGCGGGCTGGAGCGCCCCAAACAGGGCCGCGTGCTGCAAGTGGGCACGCCGCCTGCGGATTGTCTCAACCCGCTGACCTATATTTTTCAGGACTTTGCCCTGCTGCCGTGGCGCAGTGTGGCGGGGAATATTTCGCTGGTGCTGGAAGATCACGGCATCAAGGGGGCGGCCGCGAAAGAGATCATTGACGATGTGCTGGCGCGGACCAAACTGACGGATTTCGCCAAGGCGCTGCCCAAACAGCTTTCGGGCGGCATGAAACAGCGCGTCGCGATTGCCCGCGCTTTGGCGGTGAATCCGGCTGTGATGCTGATGGACGAGCCTTTATCCGCGCTCGACAGTCAGACGCGGGAGCTGTTGATGGACGATCTGGTGTCCCTGTGGACCCGCACGCCGTTCACCGCCGTCTATGTCACCCATAATCTGGCCGAGGCCGTGCGTCTGGGCCATTCCATCGTGGTGCTGTCCCGCAGGCCCGGCCAGATCCGCGAGATCGTGCATCTGGACACCCCTCTGGCCGAGCGTCAGTTTGGTGATCCCGAACTGGACCGCCAGCAAAGGCACCTCTGGCAATTGATGCGGGACGAAGCCCGCGCAGCAGATGCGGAGTTGCTTGATGTCTGATACGACACTGTCCCACCCCCCCGCCGCAGCCCGTACCGAGGCCCGAACCGTCAGCTTTCGCGGCGGTGGTTTCGCACCCGAACGCAAACGCTGGGTCGGTGGTGTGGTCTTTGTCCTGTTGATCGCTATTGCCGAATGGGGCACGCGGGCGGGATGGATTTCCGCTTTGACCCTGCCCAAACCCTCTGACGTTTTGCAAACGCTGATAGATCTGCATCAGTCGGGTCTGCTTTACAAACACCTGTCGCCGTCGTTGTCCCGTTTGGTGGTCGGTGCCGCACTGGGGGCGAGCTTCGGGATAGGGGTCGGGGTGCTGATCGGGCTGTTTTCCTATGTGCGGGCCGGATTGGTGCCGCTGGTGGCGGCGATTTTCCCGATCCCCAAAATTGCCCTGCTGCCGCTGTTTGTGATCTGGTTTGGCATTGATGAAGGTTCCAAATACGCGCTGATCGCCTTTGGCACCTTCACCCCGACAGTGGTGGCCACCTATGGCGCGGTGGATAATGTGGATCGCAGCCTGATCCGTATGGGGCAAAGCTTTGGCCTGTCGTGGTTGTCCATCGTGCGCAAAATCGTGCTGCCCGGTGCCATGCCGGGTATCCTGTCGGGGCTGCGGATCAGTCTGGCGATTGCCATTATCCTGCTGGTCGCAGCTGAAATGCTGGGCGCGGAATATGGCATCGGCGCCTACATCCTTGAGGCGGGTGCGCTTTACGATCTGGAACGCCTGTTTGCCGGCGTGCTGATCCTGTCGGTTCTGGGCGTTGTGGTCAGCACTGTGATCGGCTTGGTGGAGCGTCACCTGCTGGACTGGCGCAGCTGAAATGCGGCGCTGCGGGCGTGTCCCGCGGCGCAGCCCATTCGACACAATCCTGTGAAACCCCTTGTCTGACAGGTTATACGCACCGATATTAATGGCATGACCCACCCCGAAAGGGGCCAACGGCACCCGCCGTATCAGGTCAAAACCCCTGACCTCTGCTCCTTTCGTCACATGCGAAGGAGTATATCATGTTTAAACGTCTCACATCCACAGCGCTGGTCTTTGGCATGGCCGCTCTGGCACCGCCTGTTGCTGCGGCCCCTTGCGGACCCAGAGCAGAGATCGTCACCCATCTGGCGCAAACCTATCAAGAGGTGCGGCGCGGCGCGGGCCTAAGCAGCGCTACCCGCGTGGTCGAGCTGTGGAGCTCGGCGCAGACCGGCAGTTTTTCGATCCTGCTCAGTTATCCCAACGGCATGGCCTGCGTGCTGGCCACCGGCAGCAACTGGAGCGATGCTACCCCCTTTGATGCAGCCGTCATTCCAGACAACGAAACAGCCACCTAAGACAAAAAAAAGGCCCCGCGCGGCATGCGACGGGGCCTTTTGGAATGCTGTGTAATTCGGTTTAGTCTGTCAGTTTCAGATCAGTCGCGGCTTCGCGACCGTTCCGGCCTGTTTCAACTTCAAAAGAGATTTTCTGGTTGTCGTTCAGGCCGTTCAGACCTGCACGCTCAACAGCGGAAACGTGTACGAATACATCGGCTCCACCGGCGTCCGGCTGGATAAAGCCGTAACCTTTGGTTGAGTTGAACCATTTTACTGTTCCGGTTGCCATAACGTGGCGCTCCTATCGTTTTTCGCCGCCCGCACTGTGCTGCGGCTGATGGTGTAGCTCAGGGTCTTAGGTCGCGTCTGCTACATCAAAGAAGGAGCGGATCGTATAAAGATGAACCTCACACCAGAATCTATGACTCACCCTTTTATTTTTTGCAAGTGAAGGTTTTATGATGTCCGCAGGTTGCGAAATTGTGCCGAAGCGATAGAAAAAGCCCGTAAACACGGGGAATTTGCCATGAGATTTTACGGATTGAAAACCTGCGACACCTGTCGCAAGGCGCTGAAGGCATTGCAAGGGGCGGGGTTTGAACCGGTCTATGTGGATGTGCGGGCCGATGGAATTGCAGCGGCAGATCTTGCGCGATTCTATCAGGCCTTCGGGTCGGATCTGCTGAACACCCGCTCTACCACATGGCGGGGATTGGACGAGGCTGAGCGCGGGCGCGATCCGCTGGACCTGCTGGCCGCCCATCCAACGCTGATGAAACGTCCGGTAATTGAAGCGGAGGGCGTGCTCACGCTCGGCTGGACGAAGGCAGTTCAGGAGAAATATCTTTCGGCTTCGTGACTTGCAGCAACAGCCGGTCGATGGACAGCGGACCGGCACCTTTGGTGATCAATACCGCAAAGAGCAACAGCCACATCAGCCGCTGGTCAAGGATCAAGCTGTCAGAGGGGCCGTCAAACCACGTGCCCAGCGTCTTGCCTGCGATGTCGTGCCCGTAAACATCGACGAGCGTTTGCACCGTCACGAAAACCACCATGCCAAGGGCGGCCAGACGGGTGAACAACCCGATCAGGATCAGAAACGGCAGCAGGATTTCTGCGCTGGTCCCGGCCACTGCAACCAGCCATTCAAAGGTGCCCATCTGGGTAATGTCATAGCCCGCTGCCTCAAACCTTTTGGGGAAGATCTGGATGTAAGCGTTCTCTGTCGGGGACAAAAATCCCAATAGTCCGTCCCCGGTTTTGGTAAAGGCGGATTGCCAGAAGTACCACAGCAGCACTGCGGCAAAGACAAACCTTGCAAGTGTGGGCAACAGCCAGTCCTCCACTCTGCGTAGAGCGGAGTCCAAGAGGGAATGATAGCGGAGAAGAACTGCAGACATTGAATTTCCTTTACAGGTGTATTTCAACGATCAGCTCGGATTGCAGTAGAAGCACAATCCCGGCGGTAAGATCGAAGGCGCCATCAAGGGCGCTGGCGGTGTCGAAAGCGGTGTCGAGGGGGTTCCCCTGTCGCAAGGCGCCAAGAAAGGCAGCCACTGCGGGGGGGATGACCTGCATGTGCAAATCAAATGCGGGTCGGGTAATAAGGGCGGTCTGGGCCTCGGCCGGTGGCTGGGGCGCGTCAGGCGTCATGTTATAGTCCCAGAGGGCCACCACGGGATAGGGGCTCGGGACAATTTGTAGGGCAGGCGCAAGTGTAAAGCGCAGGTGCATCAACCTGGCAGGGGCGATCTGGGACAGCGCATCAGCGGGCACAGGCGTTGCATCTGCGGCGTGATAGGCGCTGCGCCGTGCCAGTTCCAGCCGCGCCACATCCGCCAGATAGGGCACATGGGCCAGCGGCGTGAAACCGTCCAGAAATGCCGGAAAATCAGTGCCATAGAACATCAGAAGCGGCGATTTTGGCGGGTGCTGGCGCACATAAAGCCCAGCCAGATTGCGAAAGTTTTCAGTCCCGATCAGTTTGCGGATCACCGGAAAAGCAGTCTCCATCGCATCAAGCAGGCTAACCACCACATTGTTGCGATAGACGTTGAACCGCTTTCCCGCAGGACGGCCCGACGGATCAACCACCCCGTCCGGTACGGGGTGCGCCGGATCAAGCAGCGCCTGTGCGAACTGGGATTGCACGGCCATCAGCTTGCCTGTGCTGCCGGAACGGCAGAGAGCAACTGGTCGGCGCGGGCGGCCTCACGTGCCAGCACGTCCCATTCGGGAATGTCATTGTCCCACTCGATCAGGGTCGGGCAGGGACCAGCCTTGGCCAGTGTGTATTCATAGAGCGCCCAAACAGGATCGACCACAGGGCGGGAATGACTGTCAATCAGCAGGGTCGCGCCGAAGTCATCGGCGTCTTGTTCATGGCCGCCAAGGTGTAGTTCACCGACCCGTTCGGTTGGGAAGGCGTCGATGTAGGCTTGGGGCGAATAATTCTGGTTAGTTGCAGAGACAAAGACGTTGTTCACGTCAAGCAACAGGCCACAACCGGAGCGCTCGGACACTTCGCGCAGAAAGTCGATTTCAGAACGGTCGCTTTCCTCGAATGCTATGTAGGTCGAGGGGTTTTCCAGCAGCATCTGCCGTCCAACCGTGTCCTGAACCTGATTGATATGCGCTACAACGCGGTCCACAGTGGCATGTGTGTAGGGCACGGGCAGCAGGTCGTTCAGGAAATGGCTGTCATGGGTGGACCATGCGAGATGTTCGGAAAACAGGCCGGGCTCCAACCAGTTCACCAGCTTTTTGAGGCGCGCCAGATGGTCCCGATCAAGCGGAACTTCCGCCCCGATCGACAGGCCAACTCCATGACAAGAAACGGGAAATTGCTCTCTCAGGTGGCGCAATTGTGCAATCGGGCGGCCGCCGTCCCCCATGTAATTCTCAGCGTGGATTTCAATCCAGCCGATGCTGTCGGGGTCTTTCAAAATGCCGTCCAGATGTTGCGCCTTGAAACCAACTCCGGCGCGGTTTGGCACCTTTTCCGGTCTTTTTGGCTGTGCGTCCAGCATTGTGAAAACTCCCTGAAGCTGCGGGTGGCGGGTTAAGGGGGTGCCGGCCATATCTGCGGCCGGCACCCGTAGTGTGTCGGCTGAGATCAGCTTGGCAGATCACGCTCCAATGCTTCGGTCGAACCGCTGCGGGCTGTGCCGTCTGCCATTTCGGGCAGTTTAATTTCTGTGCAGGTGCCAGCATCGACCAGCGACCATGCGTTGCCTTGGTAATCCACTGTGGATGTACCGGCACAGGATGTGCCCGGACCTGCCGCGCAGCCGTTTTGACCGGCCAGCGAAACGCCGTAACATTTTTCCTTGGACTGCGCAGAGGCAGTATTCGCGTGGGAGACAACTGCCGCTGCGACGGCAGATGCAACGGCCAGCGATTTCATGGATTTGGACATTGTGTGTTCCTCTCTGTCGTAAACTTGTTGGCGCACCGCTTTAATTAAGGGAGTGCGATAGGTTGAGGGTAGCTGCGAGTTTCGATCAATAGCTACTCACATGGATGTGTATAACAGGTAGTTTAGCTGTTGTAACATTCCACTGGGGGAAGGTTTGCCCCGTTCCGCCCGCCCGTGCAATAAGGTTGATCGCGTATAAAGCGTTGAATTAAATAAATTTAACTTGAGGTATATTTTTCCAGACCCGCATCGTTTTGCCATCTGGTAGCGCAGCGCCGGCCAAAACAGGCGCACGGCACTTTTCGCTTTGTGACAGGATTTATGACAACCCCTTCAGGCTGCCCGCCCCGCCATTTCGGACCTGAAAACGAAAAAAGCCCCCGTGTCCGGAGGCTTTCGATTGTGATGTAACTTGGAGGTCGCTTAGCCGACGAAGGCTTTTTCGACTACAAAATCGGCAGGCTGGCTGTTGGAGCCTTCGGTCATGCCTGCGGACTCGCAGATGGCTTTGATGTCCACATTCAGTCCCATAGAACCACAGACCATCAAACGGTCGGTTTCAGGGTTGAGCGGGGGCAGGCCGAATTCCTTGGCCACTTCCCCGTCTTTCAACAAATGGGTGATCCGGCCCATACGTGCGCTGGGTTCTTGTGTAGTGGTCGGGAAATACTTCAGCTTGTCGCCCACAACTTCGCCAATCAGCGGGTCGTCAGACAGAGAGGCCACCAGATCGGCACCGTATTTCAGGTCGGCCGTTTCGCGGCAGGTGTGGCAAAGGATCACTTCGTCATAGCGTTCATACAGGTCGGGATCACGGATCAGCGAGGCGAACGGTGCGATGCCGGTGCCTGTAGCGATGAAATACATCCGTTTGGCAGGCAGCAGCGCATCCAGAACCAGCGTGCCGACAGGTTTGGGGCGCACGATCACTTCGTCGCCAACCTGAATGTTCTGCAGTTTGGACGTCAGCGGACCGTCCTGCACCTTAATCGAATAGAACTCCAGCTCGTCGTCCCAGCTGGGCGAGGCGATGGAATAGGCCCGCAGCAGGGGTTTCTGCTTGCCGGTTTTCGGATCGGGATCGCCCATCAGTCCGATCATCACAAACTCGCCCGAGCGAAAGCGCAGGCTGGCCGGACGGGTCACACGAAACGAGAACAGTTGTTCGGTGTAATGGGTAACTTTGGTGACGGTTTGGGCGTCGGGAAGAACTGGCACAGGCTTGGCCTCGGTCGTGGTAATAGGATTCTGATCCGTCATTGTCGTATTCCTGTCGAAAGGTCAATTGTTAGTGTAATAACAATTATGCTGATTTTTGCAACCTGTTTAGGTAGCGGTGTTCGGTCCAGTTGGCGCGGGCAAGCCACTGGTCTTCGGGCTGGCGGTTGGCAATGCTCTGTTCGATTTCCACCTCGTCAAAGCCTACACGCCGCGCCATAGCGTATTGATCCGCGATCACATGGCCATAGGCGCGCAACCGTCCCTTATAGCCGAGCAGACGCGCAGTGCGGGCAATGGTGAAGCCGCGCCCGTCATGGGCGTTTGGAAAGAAGATGCGGATCATACCCACGGTCTCAAAATACGGCTGCAACTGTTCAGCCGTCACGGTATTGGGCACATCCAGCCCGTAACCGCGCTTGGGTTCCGCGCCGCCCTGTGTCGCCACATCCCAGTCGAGCAGCGGGCCTGTCCAGTCGTCCTGAACAAAGCCGCTGTCCTGAATAAGTACGGTATGTGTCATGTCTCAGGCTCCTCTGACGATCTTGCCATCTGCGCCGAAGTGGATGCCACATTCGACCTTGTCCTGCCCGCGCCAGCGGCCCGAGCGGGGATCTTCATTACGGCCGACCGGCGTGGTGCACGGCGCACAGCCGATCGACGGATAGCCTTTGGCCACCAGCGGATGGCGGGGCAGGGCATTGTTTTCCATATAGGCGATCAGATCCTGCTGGCGCCAGTGGGCCAGCGGGTTGATCTTGATGCGGATGTCGTCTTCGCTTTCAAACAGGTCCAATACCGCACGCTGCCCGCTTTGGAACCGTTTGCGCCCTGTAATCCATGCGTCATAATCGCCCAGTGCCTGTTGCAAGGGTTCGGTCTTGCGCAGGGCACAGCAGGCATCGGGCGCTGTCTGGTGCAGGGTTCCGTCAGGATCCGCCGCAGCGAGAGCCGCAGCATCCGCCCGCACGATACGCATATTGGTCAACCCCAGCTTTTCCGCCACTTCTGCCTGATAGTCGAGCGTTTCGGGAAACAACATTTCCGTGTCGATCATCACCACCGGCGTATTCGGTTTGATGGTGGCAACCATATGCAACAGAACAACCGATTCCGCCCCGAAAGAGGACACCAACGCCACGTTTCCGAGCAAAGGATCGTTCAACGCCTCTGTCAGCACAGGGATTGCAGCGTGGTGGCGATAGCTGGAGTTCAGCATCTCTACACGTTCGGGAACAGTCAGATAAGCGGCTTCTAATGGCATGGCACGTGGCTCCTATTCGGCTGCGATTTGTTCGGCGGGATAAAGCACAGCCTTGAACGGTGCGGCCCCCAAACGGCGGTAAGTTTCGAGAAAGGTCTCATCGGCGCTGCTGCGTAGGTCGAGATACCCGTAAATCAGGCGCTCGATGGCGGGAACGATCTCGTCATAGGCGAACCCCGGTCCGGCCCGTTCCCCGATTGCAGCGGTTTCCGTGTGATCCCCGCCAAGCGTGATCTGGTAATTTTCAACACCGGCCCGATCCAGACCCAGAATGCCGATGTGCCCCACGTGGTGGTGGCCACAGGCGTTAATGCAGCCTGAAATCTTGATCTTCAGCGCACCGATGTCATGCTCCAGCTTCAGCTCGTCAAACCGTGTGGCGATCTGTTGGGCCACAGGAATGGAACGGGCAGTCGCCAGCGCACAGTAGTCCATGCCGGGGCAGGCGATAATGTCGGAAATCAGCCCGATATTCGCTGTGGCAAGTCCGGCTTCGCGCAGACGGGCGTAGATTTCGGGCAGGTGCGATTTATGCACATGGGGCAGGATCACGTTCTGCTCGTGGCTGATGCGCAATTCGTCGTGGCCGTAGGTTTCGGCCAGATCCGCCATCACGCGCATCTGCTCCGCAGTCGCATCGCCCGGCGTCTTGCCGTGGGCCTTGGTCGAAATGGTCACGATGGCGTAATCGGGATTCTTGTGTTCGGCCAGATTGGTATCCACAAAAGAGCGGAAAGACGCATCAGCATTCTGTGCGGCGTAAAACGCATCCAGTGGCGCGTCGATAAAGGCAGGCGGCGCAAAGGCTTCCTTGATCGACGCGTAAAGCTCCTGATCGTAGCCGCCAAAAGCCTGCCGTTGCAGGACAAAGGCTTTTTCCACCTCGTCGCGGATCACGTCCAGCCCGTTTTCATGCACGGTGATCTTGATCCGCGCCTTATATTTGTTATCGCGCCGCCCCAGACGGTTATAGACCTGAAGGATGCTTTCCACATAGGGCAGCAGGTCTTCGGCTGGCAGGAAGTCACGGATGACCTTGCCCACCATTGGCGTGCGGCCCAGACCACCGCCCACGATGACTTCGTAACCGGCCTCGCCATTCGCACCGCGCACCATGCGCAAGCCGATGTCGTGGGATTTGGTCACGGCGCGGTCGGTTTCAGAGCCCACCACGGCAATCTTGAATTTGCGACCCAGAAAAGCGAATTCAGGGTGGTCGGTGGACCACTGGCGCAGCAGTTCGGCTGTGGGGCGGGGGTCTTCGATTTCATCCGCAGCGGCACCGGCAAAATGATCCGAGGTCACGTTGCGCACACAGTTGCCAGAGGTCTGGATCGCGTGCATCTCTACCTCTGCCAGCGCGTCGAGAATATCAGGCACGTCCCGCAGCTTGGGCCAGTTGAACTGGATATTCTGGCGCGTGGTAAAATGCCCGTAGCCCTTGTCGAATTTCTCGGCAATCATGGCCAGCTGGCGCATCTGGGCGGAGCGCAGCGTGCCATAGGGAATGGCCACCCGCAGCATATAGGCGTGCAGTTGCAGATACAGTCCGTTCATCAGGCGCAGCGGCTTGAATTCGGTTTCTGTCAGGGAACCGTCGATGCGCCGTTCCACCTGTGCGCGGAACTGTTTGTTGCGCTCGGCAATGAAATCTTTGTCAAACTGGCTGTAGGAATACATGGGTTAAGCCTCTGCTTGCTTGCCGTGGTGGTAATTGCTGGGTCCGGTCATCCGGAATGTTTCGCGGAAATGGGCCGGCATCGGTTTATCGTCAGGGCCAAGGGCCGCATCTGCCAGATAAGGGCCGACGATCACATCCTGTTGCTTTTCCGCAAGGGTCAGCACGTGATGGGCCAGTTTTTCCGTGTCGAGATAAAGCGCATCTTCAAACGCATCGGCCCAATCGCCTTTCTCGTCCCAGTAAATCACGTCACCGGACAGAAGATGGTTTGCGGTCAGAACCTTCGGGGTAAATTTCTTGGCCATCAGGCTTGCTCCATTTCGTCAATATCAAGGTCAAGCGCCACTTGCGCTGCCGCCCGTGGTGCCAGACCCAGCAGCATCACTGCAGGACCGGACACATCCGAGGCGTTGAGGATTTCAGGCAAGCTCAACAGGGTTGCCTGTAAAATGCGCTGGTTGGCGCGGGAGGCGTTTTCGACAACTGTCACAGGTGTCTCGCCGTTTGCGCCGTGCATCATCAGACGCCCGCGCAGGAAGCTCGCGGCTTTCTTGCCCATGTAGACTGCGGCCACCGCATCCGGTTTGGCCAGATCGCGCCAGTCCTGATCGGCAAAGCCGTTCACATCATGGGCGGTCAGGAACTTGAGCGCAGAATTGCGCCCCCGTTGCGTCAGGGACAGTCCAGCCCCCGCAGCCGCCGCCGACGCTGCCGTGATGCCCGGAACAATCGCCCAGTCCACACCCGCCGCATCAAGCGCATCCATTTCTTCGTCGAGCCGCGCAAACATGGCTGGATCACCGGATTTCAAACGCACCACATGGTGGCCCTGCGCCGCATGAGAAATCATCAGATCGTTAATGTCCGCCTGCGACCAGCTTTCGCCAAAGCCCCGTTTGCCGGTTTCAACCACGATGGCTTCGCGCCGCGCCAGTTCTAGAATCTCGCTCGTGACCATCTGGTCGTGCAGCACAACGTCTGCCTCGTGCAGCAGTTTGCGTGCCCGCAGGGTCAGCAGTTCCGCATCCCCCGGTCCAGCCCCCACCAGATCGACACGCCCTGCACTGCGTTTGGCCGCGATTGTCTGCGCCAGCAGGTCTTTTAACTCTGTGCGCACCGCCTGTTCGCCGCCGGAGGTCAGCGCCTTCGGACCGCGCTCAAAGTAAAACCGCGACCAGAAATCCCGCCGCTTGCGCCCCATGGGAAGAACCTCAACTGCGCTGCGAAACGCCTGACCGAGACGGGCAAGTGCGCCAAGGGACGGGGGCAGGGACTCTTCCACCTGTGCCTTGATGTGACGGGCAAGAACCGGAGCCGCGCCTTCGGTGCCGATGGCAACCGTGACCGGATCGCGGTCTACGATAGCGGGGGTGATAAACTGGCTGTCTTGCAGATTGTCCACGATGTTCACCAGCGCACCGCCCGCACGACCCAATGCCGCCACGCGCGCATCCGCTGCATCATCGTCTTGCGCTGCATAGACCAGACGTGCACCATCCACATCGCCCGCCCGCATATTGCGGCGGTGCAGGGTGATGCGCCCCGCTTTGGCCCAGCTTTCAATCAGCTCTACCGCTTGCGGCGCAAAGACGTGAACCTCGGCTTCCGTCTTGAGGATCAGCCGCAGCTTTGCCACCGCCGTTTCACCGCCGCCTGCCAGCAAAACCCGCTGGTTCACAAGATTCACAAAGATCGGAAAATGCTTCATTGTCCCGTCCACTTTCAATTCGTTAGACCGGATATAGCGGTTTTAAGGAAGAAATTCCATTTACAAACCAGTTTTGACGTGAAATAGGAAAATATGACTTTTGAGCGCCACCGTTCAGGAACAAACGTCGCAAATTGAGAGGAAAGACAAAATGTCCATCGCGCTAGACCCTCTGGACCGGAAAATCCTTGCGGAATTGCAAAAGGATGCCTCGCAATCGCTTGACGATATTGCCCGCACGGTGGGCGCCAGCAAGACACCGGTCTGGAACCGCATCCGCAAAATGCGCGAGTCGGGACTGATCCGCGGCCAGACAACCTTGGTCGATCCCGAGATGCTGGGGCTAGAGGCTTGTTTCTTTGTGCTTATCCGTACATCCGAACACGATCAAAGCTGGCAGGATGCCTTCCTGAAAACCCTGCTGGAACGCCCCGAAGTGATGGAGGCGCACCGACTTGCAGGGGACATTGACTATATCCTGAAGGTGCGGGTCAGCAATGCCAAAGCTTATGACACCTTCTATCAGGCGCTGATCTCTGAGGTGAAAATCTTCAACGTCACCGCTTTGCTTTCAATGGAAGAAATCAAAAGCACAACGATTCTTCCCGTCTGAATGGCGCAGGGCGCTCCGGCTTCAATGTTCCAGAAATACTCAATTTCCAGATAACGGCCAGCGCGTTACTTTTTAGACAGCCCGTCCGCCTTGCGCCGCACAATCACCGTGCGCAGATCGTGCATCGCCATCAGCAAATCATCGGCAAACATCTCGATCTGCTCGTCCGTGGCGCGGGTCTGCACCCATTGCGCTGTCAGATTCAGGTGGTCCGTGGTGCGCAGCAAATCGTCAATGCGCCGCTCTTCGATAATCTTGCGCCGCGCCACAACCCAAGCGTCGATCTCGTTGCGCTCGGCTGCCGTGGGAATCTGATCCCCTTGCGGTTTCACCTCGCCAGAGCGGATATTCACCACAGCGATTTGTTGCATGTCCAGACGGCGCTGGCGGTTCTCGGCATCAACACGATACACCGCCGCGCCATTTTCGCGAACACGGAAGAACAGGTTTTGCAGGTCGGCCATTGGTATTCCTATTTCAGACGGGCGCAGAAGGTCTGGATGCGGGTGCAGGCATCCGTCAACTCTTCACTGGATGTGGCATAGCTGACGCGGAAGTTCGGTGACAGACCAAAGGCCGCGCCAAAGACAACGGCAACGCCTTCTTCTTCCAGCAGTTCGGTCGCAAACACCTCGTCAGAGGTGATCTTTACGCCGTTCTGTGTTGTCTTGCCGATGCACCCTGCAATCGACGGATAGACATAAAAAGCCCCGTCCGGGGTAGGGCAGGTGATGCCTTGCGCGTTATTCAGCATATCCACCACCAGATCGCGGCGGTCCTGAAACACAGGGCGGGAGGTTTCGATGTAATCCTGTGCGCCGTTTAATGCCTCAACCGCCGCCCACTGGCTGACGGAGCTGGGGTTCGATGTGGATTGCGACTGGATCTTGCGCATCGCCCCGATCAGATGTTTTGGTCCGGCCGCATATCCGATGCGCCAGCCTGTCATCGCGTAGGCTTTGGAGACGCCATTCACGGTCAGGGTCCGCTCGTACAGCTTTGGCTCCACTTCCGCAGGGGTGCAGAATTTGAAATCGCCGTAAGCGAGATGTTCATACATATCGTCGGTCATCACCCAGACATGGGGATGGCGCAGCAGTACATCTGTCAGCTCTTTCAGCTCGGCGTGGCTGTAGCCTGCACCGGAGGGATTGGACGGCGAGTTAAAGATCAACCATTTGGTTTTCGGCGTGATCGCCGCTTCCAGCTGGTCGGCGGTCAGCTTGAAACCCGTCTGGATCGAGGTGTCGGCCACAACAGGGGTGCCCCCGGCCAGCAGAACCATATCGGGATAGGACACCCAATAAGGCGCAGGGATCACCACTTCGTCGCCGGGGTTCAGCGTGGCCATCAGCGCATTATAAAGCACCTGTTTACCACCCGAGGAAATCGAGACCTGATCCGGTGTATACTCCAGCCCGTTGTCCCGTTTGAACTTGGCACAAACCGCCTGTTTCAACTCAATGATGCCGTCCGGAGCGGTGTATTTCGTCTTGCCCGCGTCAATCGCGGATTTGGCGGCGGCCTTGATGTTGTCCGGCGTATCGAAATCCGGTTCGCCCGCGCTCAGCGCGATAACGTCCCGTCCGGCGGCTTTCAGCTCTGCCGCTTTTGCGGAAATCATAATCGTGGGGGAGGGTTTCACCCGATCCAGCGTTTTTGACAGAAAATCAGACATGAATGACCCCTCATAGTGTTTTGCTCTGTCTTAGGAGTGCGCCGCGCAGGGTGCAAGGAAAACCCTGATGCTGCGGGTCTTGCCTGTTCCATACCGCCGTTCTAGAAGGCGGTATGGAACAGATGCACCCCAAAGACGAACCCTATGAAACCCGCCTGCGCAGGCTGCGTATGCGATCGTGGCGGCGTGGTATGAAAGAGATGGACCTGATTTTGGGCCGTTTCGCAGATACAGAACTGGCAAATCTGGATGCCGACGCGCTCGACGCGCATGAGCATTTCATGAACCAGCCGGATCAGGTGTTATATTCGTGGATCAGCGGGGCTGCCCCAGTTCCGGACGAATTCCGCCCTGCACTGGCGCGAATTTTAGACAATTTGTCAGTAAGATAGTCGTAATTTCGAAAAAAATAGAGTCCCTTTAACCAGTTGTTCGAACTTTTCCGCAATTCTGCCTGTGAATAGCAAATGGCGGAGAGTATTAATGAGCATTCATGCAACTGTAGACACAACCGAAACGGACGCGACAGGGTCGGAATTCCTTGGCTCCTATCTCGAAACCCTTTCAATGGTAGAGCGGCTTCACCGGTTGTTGCTCGATGTGATCAAGGATGAATTCGAAAGGTTGGGGCTGCTGGACATCAATTCGGTTCAGGCGCTGCTTCTGTTTAATATCGGTGATAACGAAGTCACCGCAGGGGAATTGAAATCACGCGGATATTATCAGGGCTCTAACGTGTCCTATAATCTTAAGAAACTGGTAGAGGCGGGATATATGCACCACCACCGCTGTGAAATCGACCGGCGCGCGGTGCGGGTCCGGCTGACATCGCGGGGGCGCGAAATCCGCTCGATCGTGACCGACCTGTTTGAAAGGCATGCCGGCGGCATGGTGGGGCATGATGTCATCGGGGACGTTGGATTGAAGAACATCAACACAGTGCTGCGCCGGGTGGAGCGTTACTGGACCGATCAGATTCGCTATATCTACTAAGCCCGCGATATGCGCCCTGTGACGGGTGTCAGGTCCGCCGGAACTGTATCCAGTGTTCAGAAAATCTCTCGGTTATTTGAAACAGGCGGGCCAAAACGCGAAAATTTCGCGGTTTGGCAGGGATAATCCGGCAGACAGATGCGGCGTTTTGTGGTCTAACTGTTCGGGTTATAATACCCTATCTGGGTATCGACCCGACGTTCGGGCCGCAAGTTTAGGGTGCCACCTATGGATTATGAACAACATATCGACAATGCGTTGAACCGTCTGCACGAAGAGGGGCGGTATCGCGTGTTCCAGAATATCCGCCGGATGAACCAACAGTTCCCCCGTGCGATCTGGTCCAAACCCGATGGCAGCGAATCGGAAATTACCGTTTGGTGTGGCAACGACTATCTGGGAATGGGGCAACACCCTACAGTGCTGGATGCGCTGAAATCTGCCGCGGATGACGCAGGTGCCGGTTCTGGCGGCACCCGCAATATTTCCGGTAACACCGCCTATCACCATGATCTTGAAGAAGAACTGGCCGATCTGCACGGCAAGGAACGCGCGGTTCTTTTTACCTCGGCCTATAACGCGAATGAGGCGACGCTTTCGGTGCTGCCCAAACTCTTCCCCGGTCTGGTGATCCTCTCGGATGAACTGAACCACGCCTCTATGATCGAAGGAATCCGCCACGGATTCGGTGAAAAACACGTCTTTGCCCACAATGACGTGGCCCATCTGCGCAGCCTTCTGGAAAAGCTGCCCGCCGACACGCCAAAACTGATCGCATTTGAATCGCTTTATTCAATGGACGGGGATTTTGCCCCGATTGAGGAGATTTGCGACCTAGCGGATGAATTCAACGCTCTGACTTATATCGACGAAGTTCACGCTGTTGGGCTTTACGGTCCGCGCGGCGGGGGCATCACAGAGCGGGACAATCTTGCGGGCCGGATCGACATCATCAACGGGACACTGGCCAAGGCCTATGGTGTGATGGGGGGGTATATCGCGACCTCTGACCGTCTGGCCGATGCGGTGCGCTCCTATGCGCCGGGCTTTATCTTCACCACCTCCCTGCCACCCGCTGTTGCCGCCGCTGCGGCAGCCTCGGTCAAGCATCTCAAGACGGATAACGCCCTGCGCGGATTGCACCAGCAAAAGGCGGCTTTGTTGAAAACCCGCCTACGCGCCCTGAACCTTCCACTTGACGATCAGGGTAGCCATATCGTTCCGGTCCACGTGGGCAATCCGGTCAAATGCAAGATGCTGTCGGATATGTTGTTGGAAAACCACGGTATTTACGTCCAGCCGATCAACTTTCCTACTGTGCCGCGCGGAACGGAACGTCTGCGCTTCACGCCCTCTCCGGTCCACACGGATGCCATGATCAACGATCTGGTTTCGGCGCTCGACGGGTTGTGGGGGCAATGTGCGCTGAACCGAATGGATATGGTCGGATAGGTCCGAAATCGCCCGTAGCAAACCCGTTTCTGGGCGGTTTTTCGCCGCCACGAAAAATGCAACAATTTTTGTGCACGGGGGTGCACAAAAAACGTATCCTGTGGTAGGGATGCAATATAACAACGGATGAACGAATCGTCCGATGCGGGGGCAACCGCAAAACAAATATCCGGACGCAAGGGGTCAGGCAGGTTGGATGGACAAAGGCTTTGGGAAACAACAGCCACGCGGCTTTGATACGTTTGAGGTAACACTCGGGGATCAGATGCGCGGAGAGCGGGCCACACTTGGCAAATCCCTGCTGGACGTCCAACGGGATCTGCGGATCAAAGCCACATATATATCTGCTATCGAAAACTGCGATCCTTCGGTCTTTCAGACACAGGGGTTTATTGCCGGATATGTGCGGTCCTACGCCCGCTATCTGGACATGGACCCCGACGAATGTTTCGTGCGCTTCTGCGAAGAAAGCGGCTTTAGCGGTGTCCATTCCGAATTAAAGCCCAATTCGCTGGCCAATAAATCCGCAGCGCTTTTGCATACGCCGGTGCGCCCCGCAACGGCGGACCCGATCGCGCGGCCCCGTATCCCGATGACGCCGCCCACCGCCAGTTTCCTGAGCAATATTTCGCCATCGGCCCTAGGGTCGGTTTTGGTGCTGGCGCTGCTGGTCGGCGGGCTCGGGTATGGCAGCTGGGCCGTTCTGCAAGAAGTCCAGCGCGTGCAATTTGTTCCGGTCAACCAGACGCCCGGCGTCACCTCGGAGGTGGCGACCCTGCCGATCGAACCCACGTCCCAGCAGGACAATGTGGTTGCGCTGAACCCGACACCGGATTTCCAGACCTCCAATCTGGATCAGCTATACCGCCCGACCGAACTGGAAGTGCCGCAAATGGTGGCGCGGGATGCGCCGATTTCATCTTTCAATGCGGGTAGCATTGGCGCCTATGCGGATTTGCAACCCCGCGATGTGCACCCCCCCGTTGTAGAGCAGGTGGAAGAGGTCGCACCGCGCGTTGTAGCCGAAGGCCCGCCGCCTGTGGATGTGGTCGCACTGAAACCGGCGTGGATACGGGTCTATTTCGACGATGGGTCTGTGCTGTTTGAGAAAATCCTTGATGCGGGCGAACGCTATCGCATTCCCGCCGATGTGGACGGGGCGAAACTGCGGGCCGGCAATGCGGGCGCAGTTTTCGTGATGGTCGGGGATAACACCTATGGTCCGGTCGGCCGACGGGGCGGTGTGGTGCGGGACGTGGCCTTGGGTAAAGATACCGTGACCGAAACGATGGCTCTGGCCACGGATTTGTTCACCACGCCACTGGCGCCTCCTTTGAACGGGATGAACCCTGTTGCCGACGCAAGCGGGTCAAACTGATCTGCGGCATTGCAGCACTCGTCGCTGCATGTAAAACACCCTATATGCATTAGAAACCGAATACTCGTCAGGAAATCCTATGTCCCTGAATGCCGTGCGCCCGTGGCGCAATATTTACCGCCGTAAATCCCGTCAGATCCATGTGGGGTCTGTACCTGTGGGGGGCGATGCGCCGATTTCGGTGCAAACCATGACCAACACGCTGACCAATGATGCGGCAGCGACAATAAAGCAGATTCAGGCCTGCGCCGAAGCGGGGGCCGATATTGTTCGTGTCTCCTGCCCGGATGAGGCCAGCACAAAAGCCATGCACGAAATTGTGCGGGAAAGCCCGGTGCCGTTGGTGGCGGACATCCATTTTCACTACAAGCGCGCGATTGAGGCCGCCGAGGCAGGCGCGGCTTGTCTGCGGATCAACCCCGGCAACATCGGCAGCCCCGAGCGGGTGCGCGAGGTCGTAAAAGCCGCGCGGGATCACGGATGCTCCATCCGCATCGGGGTCAACGCCGGTTCGCTGGAGAAACATCTTCTGGATAAATACGGCGAGCCTTGTCCCGAAGCGATGATCGAGAGCGGTCTCGATCATATGCGCATTCTCGACGATAATGATTTCCACGAATACAAGATCAGCGTCAAAGCCTCTGATGTGTTCATGGCCGCCGCTGCCTATCAGGGTCTGGCCGAGGCAACAGACGCGCCGATCCATCTGGGCATTACCGAGGCTGGCGGGCTGACATCCGGCACAATCAAATCCGCCATCGGGCTTGGCAACCTTTTGTGGATGGGGATCGGGGATACCCTGCGGGTCAGCCTGTCTGCCGATCCGGTGGAAGAGGTCAAAGTCGGCTTTGAGATCCTGAAATCGCTCGGGTTGCGGCATCGCGGTGTGAACATTATTTCCTGCCCGTCCTGTGCGCGGCAGGGGTTTGACGTGATTAAAACCGTTGAAATCCTCGAGAAACGGCTTGAGCATATCAAAACCCCGATGAGCCTGTCGATCATCGGTTGCGTGGTAAACGGACCGGGCGAGGCGCTGATGACGGATGTCGGTTTTACCGGCGGCGGGGCGGGGTCCGGCATGGTCTATCTGGCGGGGGCGCAGAGCCATAAGATGTCCAACGACCAGATGATCGAACATATCGTCGAACAGGTTGAGAAACGCGCAGAGCAGATTGAGACCGAAGACGTCACCAAAGTCGCCGTGTAAGGCGCTATTGAAAAAGGGAATTGTCATGCTGGGCTGGTTTCTAATTGCAGGTATCGTTGCGGCGCTGATCTGGTTCCGCTTCGCGCCGAGTGATCCGGCGACATGGCACAAAGACCCCGCGTCGGTAGAAAAAACCGCCAAGCCGAACCAGTTCTTGATGCGGGACGGCAGCGATGCCCCCGCCGAGGTTTTCGATATGCCACCTGCGGAACTGGCATCGGCGTTTCACAAGGTTGCCATGGCCCAGCCGCGGGTCAGCGTTCTGGCAGAAGCGGATAACGACTATTGGATCACCTATGTGCAGCGCAGCAAACTGATGGGCTACCCCGATTATATTTCCGTGCGCATCGGACCTGTGGCGAATGGAAAATCCGCGCTGCTGGTCTATTCCCGCTCCCGCTTCGGGCGGTCTGATCTAGGGGTGAACAAGGCTCGCGTGAAGAACTGGACCAACGCTTTGCGGCAGGCTGTTGCGCGATGACATACACCCCTGTCCGGTGTCCCGCCACATCGGGTTGTTGAGGGACATTTCGCAACGGGCCTGAAAATCCCGCCCGTCCACCCGCAGACAGATCACTTCGCCCAATTCTACGCGGGCCCCGTTTGTATCGGTGCAATAACAGTCGGGCCATATCACATCGGCATCTTGTGCGCGTGCGGCCGGCCCGATGGCCAGTACGAGCAAACCGATCATCAAAGCGGTCCTCATCCGCCGATTATAGACGTTTTTTGCCGATTTGTCACTTACTGCTTGACCTGCGGCCTGACCTCGGTGATTTCAGCTTTATGATCCCGATAGAAAAACTTGAACAGATAAAACAGCGCTTCGCTTTTCTGGAAGCGAAGATGTCCGAAGGCAGCGCCAGCGACGATTTTGCCGCCCTGTCAAAAGAGTATTCCGATCTGCGCCCCGTGGTGGAAAAGATCCAGCAATACCAGACGCTTTTGCAGGATATTGCAGAGGCCGAAGACATGATGGCCGATCCCGAACTGCGCGAGCTTGCAGCCGAAGAACTGCCCGCGCTTCAGGACAGTTTGCCCGCGCTTGAACATGCCGTGCAACTTAGCCTTATCCCCAAGGATGAGGCTGACGAACGCTCTGCCATTCTGGAAATTCGTGCCGGAACCGGCGGGGATGAGGCCGCGCTCTTTGCCGGTGATCTGCTGCGCATGTACCAGCGCTATGCGGAAGACGCCGGTTGGAAATTCGAAGTGATGGAGGAAAGTGCTACCGAACTCGGCGGGCTGAAAGAAGCGGTGATCAACGTCAAGGGGCAGGGGGTGTTTGCCCGTTTGAAATTTGAAAGCGGCGTGCACCGCGTGCAGCGTGTGCCTGTCACCGAAAGCGGCGGTCGGGTACACACTTCGGCGGCAACAGTTGCGGTTCTGCCCGAGGCGCAAGAGGTGGACATCGACATCCCCGCCAGTGACATTCGCATTGATACCATGCGTGCATCGGGGTCCGGCGGGCAGCATGTGAACACCACGGATTCTGCGGTGCGGATTGTGCATATTCCCACAAATATCATGGTGGTGAGCGCCGAAAAATCCCAACACCGCAACCGTGAGATTGCCATGCAGGTGCTGCGCACGCGGCTTTATGATCTTAAACGCCAGCAGGCGGATGACGAACGTGCGGCGAGCCGTAAGGGGCAGGTCGGTTCGGGCGACCGGTCAGAGCGGATTCGCACCTATAACTTTCCGCAAGGCCGTCTGACGGATCACCGGATCAACCTGACGCTTTATAAACTGGATCAGGTGATGCAGGGCGATCTGGATGAAATCATCGACGCGCTGATTGCGGATGATCAGGCGGCGCGTCTGGCAGAGATGGACCCATGATCCAGACCGCTTCCATGGTGCTGCGCAGTGGCACGAAATTGTTGCGCGACGCGATTGGCGACGGGGCAAGCCGCGATGCCCGCATCCTGATGGCGCATATGATGGGGGTTCCCGCAGACCGGCTGACGCTGGAATTGTCGCGCACCATCACCCCAACGCAGGTGTCCCAGTTCGAGCATATGATCAAACGCCGCGCCGCCCACGAACCCGTGTCCCATATCATCGGCAAGCGGGCCTTTTGGAAACACGAATTCAATGTGACAGCAGATGTGCTTGACCCCCGTCCCGAAACCGAGTCGCTGATTGATCTGGCGCTTGACGGGGATGCCCCTGCCAGCATTCTGGATCTTGGCACCGGTTCGGGCTGTATCCTGTTGTCGCTGCTGGCAGAATATCCCGAGGCCCGTGGTTTGGGGACGGATATGTCAGAGGCTGCGCTGAACGTGGCCAAAGGCAATGCGGCTGCGCTGGGTCTGAATGATCGGGCGCAATTTGCACAGGCCGACTGGTTCTCAGGGCTGCAAGGCCGCTTTGATCTTGTGGTCAGCAATCCGCCCTATATCACCGCAGAAGAAATGGACGAACTGTCCACAGATGTACGCGAATACGAACCCCATCTGGCGCTGACACCGGGGGGGGACGGGTTATCCGCCTACCGCAGCATCGCCGCCGGTCTGGCAGGGTTTCTGGCGCCAACGGGCCGCGCCCTGTTCGAGATAGGTTACAAACAGGGGCCGCAGGTTAAGGCCATCTTTGACGAAGCGGGTTTCAAAGCGGTTAACGTCCATCCCGATCTGGGCGGGCGTGACCGGATTGTTGCGGTTTCTCCGGCGGAAAAGGGCTAATTGCGGAAAAATAATGCCAATCGGGCGGATTTCACCGCATTTCCGCTTGTCATAGGAACCTTAGCCATTGTACTTTGTCCTATCGGATGATGGAACCGGTCGGTTCTCATCCCCTAGCATCCAAATAGGCATCTGGACTTTAGGTCTTTACGAAGACTGCTCAAAATCAAAGACGAAAAAGGTACTCGGATCATATGAGATCTTCTAGCAAATCGCGTTCGCGCAACAAGAACCGTTCCAACCGTTCCAATCTGGGAAATGTGGTTAATCGGGTGTTCGACAGTTCCGGCCCCGACGGTAAGGTGCGCGGTACGCCCCAGCAGATTATCGAAAAATACCAGACCCTGTCCCGCGATGCGCAGCTTTCGGGAGATCGGGTCGCCGCAGAGAATTTCCTACAGCACGCCGAACATTACGTGCGTCTGCTGGGTGAGGCCCAGAAAGAAATGGACCAGCGCCGCGAACAACAGGAATCGCAGCGCCAGAACCAGAACAACAATCAGAACAATCAAAATAACAACCAGAATAACAATCAGGGGAATGGTCAGGATCAGGGCCAAAACCAGAACCAAAACCAGAACCAGCAGAACGCTCCGCAGCAGAATAAAAAGCCTTCGCAGGCTGCAAGCGGGAATGGTGGCAACACCGCGGCCGCACCGGCGGTCGATCCCTCAGGCGAGCAACCAACAATCCCTGAAACCGATGATCTCTTTCCCGGTCAGGATGACAGCAATCTGGTGGAAACACCGGAAAGCAAACCGGCCAAACCTGTGAAAAAAGCCGCTCCGCGCAAGCGGGCTCCGGCCAAACCCAAGGCAAAACCGGCCGCGGACTCTACCGAGGCTCCTGCAGAACCGGCACCGGCTGTGGCCGAAGACACCAAAGCCGCCGAATAAGGCTTATTGCGCCCGAAGCTTTTCGCTCAGGGCGCAAAAACCGGCGAGGTCGATTTCTTCGGCCCGTTGCGTGGGCTTAATTCCCGCCGCAACAATCCTGTCCTCCAGATCCGGCGCCAAGCCTTTCAAACTGGCCCGCAGCATCTTGCGCCGCTGGCCAAAGGCTTTGGCCACCGTGCGCGACAGCCAGACCGGATCTGCGGGGTAGCGCGGTTCTTCCAGACGCTCCAGATGAACCACTGAAGATGTGACCTTCGGGGGCGGCGTAAACGCTTCGGGCGGCAGTTCCATCACGATTTTTGCATCGGTGCGCCACTGCGCAAGGATCGACAGGCGGCCATAGGTCTTGCTGCCCGGTTTCGCCACGATCCGCTGCGCAACCTCTTTTTGAAACATCAGCGTCAGGGACTGCCAGTAGGGGGGCCATTCGGCAGGTGAAAGCCAGCGGGTCAGCAGCTCTGTGCCCACGTTATACGGCAGGTTCGACACGATCCGCACAGGGGCGGTCAGATGCTCCCACGGATTGATTTGCAGCGCATCGCCTTGAATCACCGTCAGCTTGCCGCCGTAATGCTCTGACACTTCGGCCAGCGCGGGCAGGCATCGGGGGTCCTGTTCGATCGCCACCACATTGCGTGCCCCTTCCAGCAGCAGCGCACGGGTCAGCCCCCCCGGTCCGGGACCGACCTCCAGCACATCGCAGGTGGTCAGATTTCCCGCCTGCCGCGCAATTTTCGCCGTCAGGTTCAGGTCCAGCAGAAAGTTCTGGCCAAGGGATTTCTTGGCCCGCAATTCATGGGTGTTGATCACTTCCCGCAGGGGGGGAAGACCGTCAATGCTCAGCGTCATAAAGCGCCCTCGCTTGGGCCATGTCGCGCGCACGGCGCAGGGCCTCGGTTAATGAAGTGGCATCCGCGATGCTTTGTCCGGCAATGCCAAATGCCGTGCCGTGATCGGGGGAGGTGCGGATAAAGGGCAGGCCAAGTGTCACATTCACGCCCGCAGAAAAATTCAGCGTTTTGATCGGGATCAACGCCTGATCGTGATACATGCAGACCGCCACATCATAGCTGGCACGGGCCGCCGGATGGAACATGGTATCCGCAGGCAGGGGGGCGGTGATCTCCATCCCTTCGGCACGCAGTTTTTGGAGCACGGGTTCGATCAGGGTGATTTCCTCGCGCCCCATGACGCCGCCTTCACCAGCATGGGGGTTCAGTCCTGCAATGGCGATGCGCGGGGCAGCAAGGCCGAAATCCCGGATCAGGGCGGCGCGGGTGATGCGGATGGTGTCTTCCAGCAGGTCCGCGGTCAGCGCCTGTTTCACCTGTTCCAGCGGGATGTGAATTGTCACCGGCACCACCGAGAGTTCCGGCGCGGTGAGCATCATCACGGACCGCGCCACCCCGCCGAGTTCTGCGAGAAACTCCGTATGGCCCGGATGGGGAAAGCCTGCACCTTCGATCAAGACCTGCTTGCTGATCGGATTGGTGCAAACGGCGCTGGCGGTGCCCTCTTTCGCAAAAGCAACCGCCTGTTCGATCGAACCGATCACCCCCGCCGCATTCCCGTGATCCGGCTGCCCGGGTATCGCAGGGGCAGCAAATTCAAGCGGCAGCAAGGGCACGCCATGCGCCATCGCATCAACGGCCTCGGCGGGTGCGGAAATTTCGACGGAGCGGGGGAAATGACGCGGGTCGCCAATCACAAAGAAGGACAGCTCATCCCTAAGCACAGACCAGGCGGCAAGGGTAATTTCGGGTCCAACACCTGCGGGATCTCCGCTGCTGAGCGCGATCGGGCGCGGCTGGGAGCGTGTCATGGGTAAACGATGACCGCATCGCCCTTCAGCTCTTGCAGATACCCCTGACCAAGCGCACCAACCCGCTGGTTGAACAGACCGTTGCGGATGTTATCCCGTGTGCCTTCGGGCAGGTCACGGGTCCGGTCGCACAGCATAACCACGCTCAGCGTGCCTGCGGTGTTGGTGTAATAACTGGCTTCATGCCGGTCCAGTCCGGCCAGAGTCACCGCGATATGATCGGGCACCGTGCCAATGGTCTGGGTGTGGTCGGTATAGCCCGGCACAGCGTAACGTTCTGATTCCGCGCGTAAATCTTTGCAGGTGTCCACGTCATTTATCAGATCGGTTGCTTCGGCCACCAGACGTTCCGAACCGGGTTCGCCGGGAATATCCACAGTGGTATAGCTGACCGACAGGACCTGATCCGCGGACGGGGGATTATTGCGCACACCGCGCAGCTGGAACAAGCCAACGGTGGCGCCCAGTGTGACAGGGGCGGTCACTTCGCCCGGTTGCAGCGCCATGATCTGGCCTGCCAGCGCGGGCGGAAGTTCTGCCACGGGTAGCCAGTCCAGACGACCGCTGCGGGCGCGGCTTGGCGCGCGAGAATAGCGGCGGGCGGCGGCAGCAAAGGCGGCTTCGCTGCGGATGGATTTTGACAGGCTTTCGGCCAGTTCCAGCGTCTGCGCATCGGTTTGCTGGTTCAGCGGCAGGCGAATTTCCGAGAACAGGATAGACTGGGACGGGCGCACGGCGATAAGGTTCAAGGTGGTGTCAACTTCACTGTCGCTCACGTTTGCGCGGCCTGCAAATCGGGCCTGCACAAGATTGCGCCACAACAGACCGGCCCGCACGAAGTCCTGCATGCTCTCCCGCGCTGCGCCTCTTTGTGCGACAAACTGGTAAAGCTGCTCGGCGCTCAGATTGGCGCGACCGGCAAATTCCGCAACGCCTTCCTCGATTTCCTCGTCGGTCACAGTCAGCCCCGCGCGCTTGGCAGCTTGCAGGCGCAGGCGATCCTCGATCAGTTGCTCTTGCGCAGTTTTGCGCAGGTCGCCGGTGGTTCCAAAGGCTTGCAACAACAGAATCCGCTGGTTCACTTCGAAATTCGTTACCACACCGTCATTCACACGAATGGCCACAGCATAGGGGTTGCTGCTTTGCGCGACCGCCGGTGGAGCAACCGCCATCAGACCCGCAATTAAAGTCAGTGCCAATGATTTCATTTCTACCACCTGTACTACCCGTTTAACGCCGAACACCGGCGTGCATATTTTGTGTTTCGCTTTTTATTGCCCAGTCCGGCCAGTTCCACTGACAGGCCAAGCTCCCGCGTTGGGCGCACAATACCAGACCCTTCGTATTCAAGCGAGAGTGAAAGGTTTACCGCCACACATTCGTTTTCATAACGCACACCAAAGGCGCCGCTGGTGGCGCTTCCGGTCTCCAGATTTTGCCGCCATGCCCCTTGATAGGTCCAGTAATCGTTATACTGGTAGCTCAGCGCAAGGGACGCTTCGTGGCTGCGATCACTCGCACCCGCGACCACATCCTGTTCGAGATATACATATGTGGCCCGTGTGGAAACGCGGTTGAAATCCATCTGCAAACGGGCTTCGTTTTTGGAGACATTCAGATCCTCGTCAAACAGCGTCCGGTTGCTAAAATCAAAATGGTCCAGATAGGCCACGTTAACGGCACTGACATAATCGGAGTGACGCCCGTTTAACCCCGTACCAGCCCCGAATTGCCCCAGATCATCGCGCCGGAATACGCGGCCAAGGGTAAAGCCATAGGTCCAGCCCTTGGGGTTATAGCGGGTGTAGGACACACCCACATTGGCGCGAACGCCCCGTTCGGAGGCGTCAAATCCGGGGAAGCGGTTATAGGAAAACAGGTTTGTTTCCTCAAATTCCAGCTGGACGCTGTCTTCATTCGGGTTGTCGCGCGGCGTGTCGGGAGACCAGACAAGCTGCACGCGCGGCTCTATGATATGGGTGACAGACCCGTTCTGGCGGGACAGGGGCCAGCGCAAATCAAGGGCGGCGGTGGGGACGGTTTCGGACAGGGTGCCATCGTTAAAGCCGGTGATGCCCTCGGTCAGATAATAGCTGGCCGCAACGCCGGTATAGGCCGAAACGATAAGGCCGTTGCGCAGATACCAGTCGTTGTTCCATTCCGCCACCAGACCGGCGCGGGAAAACCGGCTGTCATCCTCGCGTAGCAGGGTAACGGATTGGGCTGTCAGGGAAAACTTGCCGTCTAGAACCGGATCGCGCCATGTTTTGCGGCCATAGATTTCAGGAAAGACCAGCGGAATTTGCTGGTCAATCTCGTTGGCGCGCAAACTCTGGATATAGGACGCACTGACGCTGACGTAGGAATCCTCGCGCGTGCGGCGCAGGGTTACGAAAGAGGTCAAACGGTCCTCGTCCTCATCCCCGATACCGTAATCGTCGCGGAAATCATCGTCCGATGTCACATCAAGCTGGAACTCCAGCTCTATTTCATTTGGCAGTTGGAACAGTCCCGTCGCTGTCAAAGAGGAACGGGTGTTATTGCGCACCAGATCGTCCGCCAGCGTCAGATAGGAATCAATCTCAAAATAGCCGCGTTTGACCCAACGCCGGTATTCCGGATTCAGCAGGAAGCTGCCTTTGGTATAAAGCTGCGTGGTCAGGGTCAGGTCCGCATGCTCTCCAAGGGGCCAGTAATAGGGAATTTCAACCCCGTAGCCGAGCGTGTTCGAGGTAGAGAATTTCGGCACCAGCATGCCCTTGGCCCGGTTTACACCCGGTTCGGGCACCCGCAGGTTCGGCACATATGCGATTGGCGCGCCCAATACATCCAGCGTTGCATTTTCAAAATACAACTGGCGGGCCTCTTCGTCATGGATCACCCGACGAGAGCGGATTTTCCAGAAAGGGACCGGATATTTCGCGCAGACCTGACAGCTTGTGACGACGACCTTATCCAGAACCTTGAACTTGCCGTCCTGACGGTGCATTCGCGCGCTGACCAGTTGCATCTGCTGCTGGATCAACAGCTCTGCACCTTCGATCAGCCCGTTTTCAAGATCGGTATCCAGCTCCGCACCCGCAGCCCGCGTGATGACATCCTCACCGTCGGTCAGGGTCATGGGACCGGGTATGGACAGATGACGGTTGCGCTGGTCATAGACCAGCCGTTCGGTGGCAAGAACTTGCGAGCCGCGAAACACCTGCACATTGCCGGACGCGGTAAGGACGCCGCTGGTGGGATCAAAGCTGACACTATCGGCAATCAGGGAAATCGGACGCTGGGAGTCTCGGGCAGAGGACACACTTTGCGGCGCGGTTTGCGCCTGCACAACCGGCGCCCCCGTTATGGCAAACGAGGTGCTTGCGGCACAAAGTAACACAAATGCCCAACGTTTCATGACTTACCCGTCCTCAAAACTGAGGAACAACCCCACGGCAAATAAAATAGCGGCGAGCGGAGGCGCCCAAGCCGCCGCGAAAACGGGAATCTCTCCTGCTTCTCCCAAAGTCATAGCAAGATTTTGTAGGAAGTAGAGTGAAAAACCACAAATTAACGCGATAAACACCGAGATTCCGAGGTTCCCCATACGGGCGTTTTGCAAGGTAAACGCTGCGCCGATAATCATCATGGCCATCAGCATCAGGGGGCGCGCCAGTTCCATATTCAGATGGATGCGATGGGGCAGGGTGGAAAAACCGGCATCCCCGATCGCGCGGATGGTCCGCCACTTGTCCCAAAGCGGAACGGTTTCGGGCTTGGGGTATCCGTCAAGGATCCGCTCGGGGGTAATATCAGTGGGGAAGCGGCGGATTTCAAAAGCCTCCGATGTGCTCTCGGGGTTGGCGGTGGTCCGGTCCGTATGCCAGAATTTGCCGTTGGTGAATACCCATTCGCCTTCCCGCAGGATCGCCGTGCGCGAATATATGCGCGAAACGATTTGTCCTTCCGCGTCAAATTCCAGTGCCGTCGCCCCGCGCAGGCTGGTGCCCCGTGAATTGGCGCTTTCGGCGTGGATCACCGTATGGCCGTCCACATCCTTTTGCCGCAACCAGAAACCGTCCTCGCTAAAGGAGACTGCCTCGCGGTTGGCGTTGGTATAGGTCTCGCGCAGCTTGTCGTGTTGCACAGCAAAAAAGGCCGACAACGGGTTCAGTACCAGCATCGCCGCCACCCCGAGCGCAAAAGCACTGAGCGCAGGTGCGATCATCGCTTTGAGGGCGGAAACCCCCACAGCCCGCGTCACGACAAATTCGTTCGACCGCGCCAGCCCGACACAAAAGGTCAGACCGCCCAGCATCACAATGATCGGCATCGCTTGTAACACCAGTTCCGGCGAACTGAACGCGGCGAGCCATGCAGCCTGACCAAAATCCACCCCGTGTTTGGACAGGCCACGGATGTTTTCCAGCGTTTCCAGCACAAAGATCAGCAGCGCCAGAACCGCAAACACACGCAAAAACGCGCTGAAGAACCGTTTGGCAAAATAGGAATAGAGGGTCATGGCGTGCTCTTGTTTGGAAAGAGCAGACCGCCAAGCCCCGATTTCCACGGTGCCTGTCCCATCCGGATCATGAACAAAACGGCAAGGAAGGCGACAATCACCGGCACATAGAGCAGCGGCCATGCAGCGGGCGTTTCTTCGGCAAATCCCTGAAACACCCCCCGTGCAGAGTTGATCGCCACCATGAACACCACGCCAAGCGCGATCCGCAGGAAAAACCCGCTCCGGCTGAACCCCGCAGACAGCAGAACCACCGCCCCAAGCACGGGCACGATCACCGCCAGCAGGGATTTCACCAGCCGGTCATGCAGTTCAAGCATGGCGCCTGTAGCCTCTGATGCCGGCAATTGCCAGCTGTATTCCTCGCGGGCTGAAATGCTGCGGGCGCCGATGGTTTTGGCAAACTGGCTGAGGTCATAGCTCAGACTGTCAAACTGAATAGTGCTCAGCGTGCGGGCCTCTGGTTCAAACTGCTGGATAGAGCCTTCAAACAGCACCAGTTTCGGTTTGTTTTCCGACGAGATCAGCTGACCCGAAGCCGCCGTATGGGTGACAATCACCGTTTCATCGCGCCTGTCATTGATCAATACGTCCCGCAGATTGCCCTCTGGCGTGGTGTCCCCGAAAAAGATAGTCACGCCCGCCGCAGGGCTGGCGAACTCTCCGGCGACGATGAATTGTGTCAGATATTCCTTGCTGATCTCATACTGGCGGTCCTGAAATGTGGACAGGGACCACGGTGTCGCCAGATGGGTAAGCAGGCTCATCAACAGAAAACAGATCAGACCGAAGGCGAAAAACGGCTTGGTTGCATTGGCCGGACCATGACCGACCCCCATAAAGACAACCAGTTCGGATTCCGCATAAAGCCGGTTGGTCAGATAAATCGCGCAGGCAAAGGCGGCCACAGGCACGACCGTTTCCAGCACTTTGGGCAGCAGATAAAGCGAGAGTTCCCCGAAGACGAGCCCCGACTGGCCGTTGCTGATCACCACATCCACGATGCGCAGCGCTTGGTTCAGCCAAAGTATTCCGCCAAAGATGACCATGAAAAACAGAAACGGCCCAAGCAACTGGCGCAGAACATACCTGTCTATCCGTTTCACCTGTGCAGACCTCTGTTTTCTTCAAGTCCACCTGAACTAACCCATTTTTTTCCGAGGCAACAGACGCAGGTGGTCAAATCGGCTGAAAAACGTTAAATCGGGGGAAAACACGCAAAATGAAAAGGGCGTTCAATGACTTCTCCCATCTCTCCTGACTTCGTGGAAACCGATCTGGACCGGATCGACGCATTTGAAGGTAAAATCGTCTGTTTCCTCACACCTTCAGGCGGGCTAGACCCGCTGGCGCGGCGTGTGAACAAACTGGCCCGCGGAGTGCTGGCGCGGTTCTCCGAATCAGAAGCCTTTGAAAGCATGAAGACGGGCGCAGTTCAGGTGATGGACTATCCTGCGAATATTGCTGCCAAAGCGATCGTGATCGTCAAACTCGGACGCAAGGCAGATGCGGATGTGGCCCGCAAAGCCGGTGCCGATGCCGCCAAGGCCGTTGGCAAATCCGATGCCATGCTGCTGGCCGGTGCAAACCGTGCGGCCCTTGATGTGGTCCAAGGCTACGTGCTGCGGGCTTATGATTTCAGCGATCACAAATCCGGCGAAAAGACCGATCAGGGCGGTTTGACGGTTCTGGTAAGCAACGCAGAAGAGGCAAAAACGGCCTATGCCGCCCGTCAGGCGGCCACTGAAGGCGTGTTCATGACCCGCGATCTGGTCAATGAACCTGCCAATGTACTGACCACAACAGAATTTGCCAACCGTCTGACAGAGATGGAAGAAATCGGCCTGAAAGTCACCGTTCTGGAAGAAGCGGATATGGAAAAGCTGGGCATGCACGCGCTGCTTGGTGTGGGGCAGGGCTCTGTCAGCCCGTCCAAAATGGTGGTGATGGAATGGAACGGCGGCGGGGATGAAAAACCCTTCGCATTGGTGGGCAAGGGCGTTGTCTTTGACACCGGCGGCATCAGCCTGAAACCCGCAGGCGGTATGGAAGACATGACCATGGACATGGGTGGCGCCGGTGTTGTGGCGGGCGTGATGAAAACGCTGGCTTTGCGCAAGGCGAAAGCCAATGTAGTCGGTCTGGTCGGGCTGGTGGAAAACATGCCCGACGGCAAGGCACAGCGCCCCGGAGACGTTGTGACCTCTATGAAGGGCGACACGATCGAGGTGATTAACACCGATGCCGAAGGCCGTCTGCTACTGGCAGATGTGCTCTGGTACGCGCAGAAAACCTATGAGCCTGTGGGCATGATCAACCTTGCCACACTGACCGGCGCGATCATTATCGGGCTTGGCCATGAAAATGCGGGCGTGTTCTCCAACAACGACGATCTGTGCAACCGTTTCCTCAAAGCAGCCAAAGCCGAGACTGAAGGCGCATGGCGCATGCCGCTCGGGGATGCCTATGACAAGCTGATCAAATCGCGCATTGC
Organism: Neptunicoccus sediminis; assembly: GCF_001719615.1. GTDB lineage: Bacteria > Pseudomonadota > Alphaproteobacteria > Rhodobacterales > Rhodobacteraceae > Amylibacter > Amylibacter sediminis. The sequence continues at coordinate 494,328 of NZ_MDVX01000002.1, read as the reverse complement.
CGACATCAAAAACACCGGCGGCCGCGCGGCAGGGTCCATCACTGCGGGCCAGTTCCTGCAACGCTTTGTTGAACCTGAAATGCCGTGGATTCACCTCGACATTGCTGGTGTGGCCTCGGTCAAATCCGCCACAGACCTTGCCCCTGCGGGCGCAACAGGCTGGGGCGTTCGTGCGCTCGACCGTCTGATTGCCGATAACTACGAACAGGTCGATGGCTGAGGTCTTTTTCTATCACCTGACCCGCTCCCGGCTGGAACAGGCGCTGCCTGACCTGTTGGAGAAAGTGCGCGCCAAACCCTGGCGCGCGCTGGTGCGGGGCAGGGAGGATAGCAAGTTGCAACATCTGGATGCTGCCCTCTGGCAATACCGCGAGGAGTCTTTTCTGCCCCACGGGATCGCCGGCGGCCCCCATGACGCGGAACAGCCGATCCTGCTGACGCTGTCGGACGACAACCCCAATCAGGCCGAAATATTGCTGCTGACGAACGGGGCAAAAACCACCCCCGACGAAGTCGCCCGCTACGCCCGCGTCTGCTTGATGTTCGATGGCAACAATTCCGATGAATTGACGGCCGCACGGGAAGACTGGAAAACCCTCACCGCGGCCGGGATCGCGGCGCAGTATTGGGCACAGGAAGACGGACGCTGGATCAAAAAGGCGGAAAAAGCGGCCAGTTAGTTCCGGCCTGCTTCAATGTTCCAAAAATACTCAGATCCTAAGGCCGCAGGATCATCCTGTCCCCGCGCATGGAGATCTCTGAAAACCGGCTGAGATAGGCCATCCCCAGTAGCGATCCGTTCATTTCTCCGCCATTGACCGAAGCCCGCACATCGTAATCCACCAGTTCCCCGAGCGCGACGCGGTCAAGCACGGTAGAGGCGGTTTCAACCACACCATTCGCGGTATTCGCCCGCCCCAGATAGCTGAGACTGTCAGGATCAATGCCGACTTTAATCGCATCCTGGCGGCTCAGAACGATTGAAGTTGCGCCGGTATCTACCACAAATGGAACAGTTTTTCCGTTCACTTCCAGCGCAAGGTAAAAGTGTCCGTCCCGTGCCCGCTGCACCACATAGCCGTCACTGCTGATGGTAGCGCGGGACGGCATGATCTGCTGTTTCAGCGTGTCGGAAAACCCGTAGGCGATGATCACGCCAACAAAAATCAGCCCCCAGATCGCGGCCTGTTGCAGCGACTTGCCCATTTTCTGACGATACCCGAACAAAAAGCCGCTGCCGACAAACAGCAGCAGCAGGGTCAGATAGAAAAAATAGGCCCGTTCGTCACCGCTCATATCACGCCCAACCCGTGCATCCCGTCTACGACGAACTGAACCGCGAGCGCCGCCAGCAGCATTCCCAACAATCGGGTCACAACATTGATCCCGACCTTACCGAGCAGGCGTTCGACAGGACCCGCCAGAAAGAACAGCGCCAGTACGAGGGCCAGTACCAGAAACAACGCGCCAAGGGTGATCGACAGCGCCTGCACGCGGTCGCTCCCGCCGCCCGCCAGCAGGATCACAGCCGCGATGGAACCCGGCCCCGCGATCAGCGGTGTGGCCAGCGGAAAGACCGATGGATCGGGCCGGTCAGAGGCTTCGGTCTGGTTGCCTCGCCGCTCTGCGCGTTTTTCAAACAGCATGTCCACCGCTGTCATGAACAGCAAAACACCCCCCGCAATTCGGAAGGCCGGCATGCCGATGCCAATGCCTTGCAGGATCTGATCGCCTGCAAAGGCGAACAGCAACAGCACAAACAGCGAAATTCCGGTAGAGCGCAGGGCAATGCCACGGCGCTCGGACTTTGTATGCTCGCTTGTCAGCGCGATGTAGAACGGCAGCAGGCCGATCGGGTCGATAACGAGAAAAATCGTAACGAAAGCAGTGACAAACAGATCAAACGTCATTGGCTCTTTGCAAGCTCCAGTTCTTCGGACGCGGCCATCCACAGTTCCTCGGCCCGTTTCAAACCGTCATTAATTTCGCGGGCTTTGCCCTGTAATAACATCAGTTTGTCGCGGTAAACAGGGGTGTAAAGATCGGGATCGGCCAGCCGGTCCTCGATTTTAGCTTTCAACTCTTCCAGCTTGGCAACGCGGGCTTCGCATTTGGACACTTCTGCCTGCAGGGGCGCAATCGCCTTGCGTTGTTCGGCGGCGGGCTTGCGTTTCTCGCGGGGTTTCTTCTTTTCGGGGGCTGCGGCGACACCGCCGCCGCCACGTTCGCTCAGCAGCAGTTTCTGATAGGCGTCCAGATCCTCGTTGAAAGGTTTGACGCTGCCATCCTTCACCAGCCACAGACGATCCGCCACCATGCCCACAAGATGGGGGTCATGGCTGACAAGGATTACCGCGCCGTCATAATCCATCAAGGCACGCACCAGTGCCTCGCGGCTTTCAATATCAAGGTGGTTTGTCGGCTCGTCAAGGATCACCAGATGGGGCGCATCAAGTGTGGCCAGCAGCATCGACAGCCGCGCCTTTTGCCCGCCCGACAGTTTGCCCACCAGCGTTTCGGCCTGTTCCGGCCCAACACCGCCTTGCGCCAGCCGCGAGCGCAGCTTGGCAGGTGGCATCTCGGGGCGTTCCCGTGCCAGATGTTGCAGCGGGGTTTCGTCCAGATGCAATTCGTCCACCTGATGCTGGGCAAAATAGCCGATACGCAGCTTGGAGGAGGCAATAACATCGCCGGTTTGTGGCTTTAGCCGATTGGCAAACAGTTTGGACAGGGTGGATTTACCCTGACCATTCGCCCCGAGCAGCGCGATCCGGTCGTCCTGATCAATCCGCAAGTTCAGGTTGCGCAGGATCGTGACATCGTCATAGCCCACATCCACACCGTCCAGTTTCATGATCGGCGGCGAAAGCTGTTCGGGCGAGGGGAAGTTGAACGAGGCCACGTTGTTTTCCGTTGCGGCCGCGATGGGTTCCATCCGCTCCAGCATCTTCAGACGGGACTGGGCCTGTTTCGCTTTGGATGCCTTGGCGCGGAAACGGTCCACAAAACTTTGCATATGGGCACGTTCTGCCGCCTGTTTCTTGGCCGCTGCCGCCAGCTCCGCCAGTTTTGCGCGGCGCACCGCATCGAACGTGTCGTAATTCCCCTGATAAAGCGTCAGCTTCTGGTCCATCAGGTGCAGGATCGAATTGACTGAGCGGTTCAGCAACTGGCGGTCGTGAGAGATCACTAGCACTGTATGGGGGTATTTCGCCAGATACCCTTCCAGCCAAAGCGTGCCTTCAAGGTCAAGATAGTTGGTCGGCTCATCGAGCAGCAGCACATCAGGTTCGGAGAACAGCACAGCCGCAAGCGCAACGCGCATTCGCCAGCCACCGGAGAAATCGGCGCAGGGGCGGGCTTGGGCCTCTTTGTCAAACCCCAGACCGTGCAGAATGGCCGCGGCGCGGGCCTCGGCGGAATAGGCGTCAATATCGCCAAGCCGTGCGTGGACTTCGGCAATGCGCACCGGATCGGTGGTGGTTTCAGCTTCTTCCAGCAGGGCGGCCCGTTCGGTGTCGGCCATCAGAACCGTGTCGAGCAGGCTGTCGTCCGATGCGGGTGCCTCTTGTGCGACACCGCCGATGCGGGCGCCACGGGGAATTTCGACACTCCCCCCGTCCATCGCCAGCTTGCCGGTGATCAGGTGGAACAGGGTCGTTTTGCCCGTCCCGTTGCGTCCGACAAAGCCCACTTTGTGGCCGGTCGGAATCGTTGCGGAAGCGCCGTCAAACAAGGGACGGCCCGAAATCGAATAGGATATATCTGTCAGCTTTAGCATGCCTCGCAATGCCCCAGTGACCCGATACTGTCAACAGGGGCTGAATGGGTGCTTTCCAATAAGGATGTTCCATGCTATCGCACCGCCAAATTCACCAACCCAAAGGACAGTCAAAATGGCTCTCGAACGTACTTTCTCTATCGTCAAACCAGACGCAACAAAACGCAACCTGACTGGCAAAATCTGTGCCATGCTGGAAGACGGCGGCCTGCGCATCATCGCACAAAAGCGCATCCAACTGACACTTGCCCAAGCTCAGGCGTTTTACGCGGTCCACAAAGAGCGTCCGTTCTACGACGAACTGTGTGAATTCATGGTTTCCGAGCCGATCGTTGTTCAGGTTCTGGAAGGTGAAAACGCCATCCTGCGCAACCGTGAAATCATGGGCGCAACAAACCCTGCCGATGCTGACGAAGGTACGATCCGCAAAACCTTCGCTCTGTCCTTGGGCGAAAACTCCATCCACGGCTCCGATGCCCCTGAAACAGCCGCTGAAGAAATCGCATATTTCTTCTCCGGTCTGGAACTGGTTGGCTAAGCCGACAGATTTCTTGGGGCAGAATTTACCTGTCTCATAGAAAAAGGGCCCTGCGGGGCCCTTTTTTGTGCCTGTCCGAACGGCCTGTTCAGCCAGAGGTAACGTGGCGGATAACGCCCATGATCGGGGCAACCTCGGTGCTGGGATTGTCGCAGCTGTAATAGTTGTGATGGGTCGTCACGTCTATGTCGCCGGACGTATGGATCCCCACACCGTAGTGATCCGAATTGCCCGACCCGCCAGAGGCAAGATGGATCGCGCCGTCAATAACCAGCGTCAGGTTGGTGGCCAGAAACTTGGCCGCCATATGCACGTCGGCATTGGTCATGATCGTCACACGATCCAAGGGATCGCAGGAATAGTTCGACGCGCCGATTGTGGTGCCGGACGATCCGGAGATGCCGCTCTCACTGCTGGTAACGATCATGGTTCCCAGTAAATCCGCTGATCTGCCAAAGTTCACAGGGCAATTCGTGATCACCGCCAAATCCTTCAAGGGCGCGTTGGAAAAATCGAGCGACGACACAGAGGCAACCTCGCTTCCGGAGCCGCTCTGGTTCTTTTTCTTGCCTTTGCCGTTCCCATTGCCGCCGCCATTTCCATTCCCATTTCCGTTGCCGTTGCCGTTCCCCGAACCGGAAGAACCGGAGGCGGTGCAGCTTACATTATAGGTCAGACCTTCGGGAATATCGTCCATCAGCGAAAATTCGGTTGCAGAGATTTCGATAACCGAGCCCCGTTCCAGATAGGCGGTTTCGTAATTCAGCGCGGCAAGAGAGGACAGATCGCGGTCCAGCGCACGCCCTTCAAAGAAGGCTTCCTTGATAGCGCTGTCACCGGAGCCGAGAAAAGACATTTCCGTCCGTTCGATCCAGTCGGCAATATCGGGCATGATATATTTGGTTTCATAGGCCGCTTCGACGATGCCGGGGTTCTTGGTATTATCGTCACATTTTGCACAGAGGCTAAGGTCGGGCATGCTGACATAGGACCCGTCTTCAAACGCATTGTGGTTTGACATGGTCACGTATTCGTCACTGTGCAGACAGATATTCCGTCCGAATTCATTGTGAGAGCGAAGCTGGATATTGCCTTGGGCAAACAGACCTTCGGTGTTGCTGCACTTTTGCGTGCCCGCCATTGCAGTGGCCGCGGATGCAGAAAAAGTCCATTCTTCCAGCCCGACCCAGTTCAAAAGAAAGGTCGATACGCCGTTTTTGGTAGATTCATCGCGCCGCAGGGTCACGCCAACCGCGTTTGCCATGCCGGAGTCGCTCCAGCTGGAATCTTTGGGGTTGTAATGGGCAACCTTGATGTCGGAGGTGGCGTTCGCGATGACCGGACCGAATACATCGCTGGGATAGTTCTGCTGGACCGAGGCAACTGCCGCCGCCCGCGCTTCGCCTTTGGATCCGGTGTTCATCAGCGCCACCAGCCCCGCGTGGGAGGCCGCTTCGGCGGTGACGGTCAGGTGCTCTTTGGCGTTGCGGGCGTTTGAGACGTCAATGGCAAAACCGGCTCCGGCGGCCAAAACGGCAAACCACGCAAGGTTCCAGCCGGTCGCGCCACCGTCTTCGTCGCGCAGAAAATCGGAAATTTGATGCTTGATACGGGTCATGGGTCTATCCTTAAATCGGCTCTAGCGCATAGGTGACTTCGGCAGAGATTTCGGTTCCCTGAAGAACCTTGAAAATGCCGAAAGACGCGATTGTGTCGGCGTATCCGATCAATCGAACGGTTACGTCATTCGCGGTGATTTTTACCTCTGTTTCCGGTTCAACACCGGAGTATGTAGCCATTTTCTTCGCGTAGGCTTCTGCCTCGGTCTCATCCATGGCGTGTCGGGCGACTTGTCGGGCTGTATCCCGCGCAACACCCCAGTAATTTGTTTTATAAGCAAAAATTGTGCCCACATCGACCGCACCTGTCATCAGGGCGACAAACACCGGAACCCAGAGCATGAATTCCACACTCACCCCGCCGTCTTCGTCGCGTCGGGTCCGTTTTAATAATTTGGAAAAGCTTGAACGCATGTCGAACTTCCCTTCTGGCTAATTGCTTTGCTTCCCTCAATATGTCGGGCAAATGCGGTCAGAAGTGGGAGGAATTGGGTTAATATTAAAAATTTCCGTAGTTTTATTGATTTTTTAAGTTATTGTTTTTACATGGAAAGTTAAGCGTTTACGTTTGGTTAACCTTTAGTTGTGCGGATTAAGGTGTAATTGTCCGAGAATTGTCACAATTTCCGCACATTCCAGCAGAGACGGATTCGCCGGTTTTCCGATGGGGAAACAGCCCGCTTTGCAAGTCGCTCACTGTTTCCGAACCATAATAAAGCAGAGAGGCGTCTTAGCCGCGTTGGGCGATAAAGTTGCGCAGGGCGGTCGGGTAGAGTTTATGTTCCTCCACCAGAACACGGGCGGCAAGGTCATCGGCGGTGTCCCCGTCCAGCACCGGAACGCGGGCTTGACCAAGGATCGGGCCGTCATCGAGCGCGGCTGTGACCAGATGCACGGAACACCCGGCTTCGGTGTCGCCCGCATCAAGGGCACGCTGGTGGGTGTGCAGCCCTTTATATTTCGGCAGCAGGGAAGGGTGGATGTTCAGCATCCGGTTTTCCCATTGCGCAGTAAATTCAGGCGTCAAAACCCGCATAAACCCAGCGAGACAGATTAAGTCGGGATTGTACTGCGCCAGAATTTTTGAGATTTCCGCTTCAAAACCGGCGCGGTCACTGTAATCGCGGTGATCTACAGCGGCGGTCGGCACACCGCGGGCGTCCGCTTTGGCCAACCCGCCGGCTTTTGACGAATTGGCCAACACCAGCACAGGTTCCGCCCCGAAAGACGGGTCTTCCATCGCATCCAGCAGCGACAGCATGTTGGAACCGCCGCCCGAGATGAAAATGGCAACCCGCGTCATCAGAGCGAACCGGAGTAGGATACCCCACTGCCAGCAACAACTTTGCCGATGGTCATCGCGGCGACACCTTCACCTTTCAGTGCAGCCAGAACGTCCTGCGCCTGATCTGCAGCGGCAATGGCAATCATGCCCAGACCGCAGTTAAAGGTTTTGAGCGCCTCAGCCTGATCCAGACCGGCGCCTTTGATCAACCAGTCAAAGACGGGCAGGCGGGTCCAGGCATCAAGGTCGATTTCAGCCCCCAGACCTTCGGGCAGGGCGCGGGGCAGGTTTTCTGTCAAACCGCCGCCTGTGATATGGGCCAGACCGTGCAGTCCGCCGGTTTCCAGCGCGGCCACCGCAGGGCGGACGTAAATTTTTGTCGGTTCCAACAAGGCTTCGCCCAGTGTGCCGTCACCGAATGGCGATGGCGCATCCCAGCCAAGACCGGACTGTTCGACAATCTTGCGCACCAGCGAATAGCCGTTGGAATGCACACCGCTTGACGGCATCCCGATCAGCACATCGCCTTGCGCGACATTTGCGGGCAGCATTGCGCCCCGTTCCATCGCGCCGACCGAGAAGCCTGCCAGATCGAAATCATCCGCTTCATACATGCCGGGCATTTCGGCGGTTTCCCCGCCAACCAGTGCAGTGTTGGCCTGACGGCAGCCCTCTGCAATGCCCTCGATCACTTTGGCGGCACTGTCGACATCCAATTTCCCGGTGGCGAAGTAATCAAGGAAGAACAGCGGCACCGCGCCCTGACAGATCAGATCGTTGACGCACATAGCCACCAGATCAATGCCGACCGTGCCCACGTGACCTGTATCAATGGCAATGCGCAGCTTGGTGCCAACCCCGTCTGTCGCGCTGACCAGAACCGGATCGTTAAAGCCCGCAGCCTTCAGGTCGAACATCGCGCCAAAACCGCCAAGCCCGTCCATGACGCCGGGGCGTTTGGTGCTGCTTGCAGCGGGTTTGATGCGATCTACCAGCGCGTTACCGGCATCAATGTCTACACCGGCATCGGCGTAGGTCAGGCTGTTCTTGCGGTCGTTCATGTGGGCCTCCAGAATCTCTTGCATCCCTGTAACGTAAGGGCGCTTCGTTGAAAACAGCCATTGCGCCGCGGTGGGACTGGAATAGAGTGCCCGAATGACACAGGACCGCCCGCTTCTTGGAATAGCCTTTATGACAGGCTTTTGTATCTTGGCCCCGCTTGGGGATGCCATTGCAAAAGTGCTTGGCGATTCGGTGCCTTTGTTGCAGTTGCTACTGGTGCGCTTTGTGGCGCAGACGATGCTGCTTTGGCCGGTTATCTGGTTCACCCGATTGCCAGTGCGTTTGCCCCGCAGGTTGTTCTGGCTGATGGTGCTGCGCACGCTTTTACATATTCTTGGCATTGGCATGATGTTCAGCTCGCTGCGCTACCTGCCGCTGGCCGATGCAATTGCCATCGCCTTTGTGATGCCTTTTATCATGCTGCTACTGGGCCGCTATGTTCTGGACGAAGAAGTCGGCCCGCATCGTCTTATGGCCTGTCTGGTGGGGTTCATTGGCACACTCCTTGTGATCCAGCCGAGCTTTGCCGCCGTGGGTTGGCCCGCTTTGCTGCCCCTTGGTGTGGCGGTGAACTTCGCGCTGTTTATGCTGGTAACACGGCGGGTGGCCAAAGAGGTGGATGCCATGAACTTGCAAGCCCAGTCCGGCGTGATCGCGGCGCTGCTGATCGGTGCGGTGCTGCTGGCCTTTTCCGGCAGCGACATAGAGATGCTGGGAACGATTGCCCCGAATACACAGGAATGGCGTCTTCTGGTTGCCATCGGCGTGCTTGGTACGGTAGCGCATCTGTTGATGACATGGTCGCTGCGGTTCGCCCCTTCTGCAACACTGGCCCCGATGCAGTATCTGGAAATTCCGATGGCGACGATCGTGGGCTATCTGATCTTTAACGATCTGCCCGATCCACTGGCGGCAACCGGCATCTGCATCACCATCGGCGCAGGGCTCTATGTGATCTTTCGCGAACAGCAATTGTACCGCAAGGCTGCCTGAAAGATGCTTGACCCTGACGCAGTGCTTGGGTATCGCTTTGCCCACCCTTACGGGGGCCTGTAGCTCAGTTGGTTAGAGCAGAGCGCTCATAACGCTTTGGTCGTAGGTTCGAGTCCTACCGGGCCTACCAATCTTTCCAAACATCTTGCAATGCACTGCCTGCATTTGTTGCCGGGCCGGGAGAAAACATCATCATGCTGACAACGCGACTGCGCAAAATTGCTCTGACCTTAAGGTTCCGGTGGCAATTATGCTCCAGACTTGGGCTGTTCGCCGTCAGAGGATTGCGGGTCAGAAAGATCGAAGATCGCTCCATTGTTGCCACGGGGTCCTACAAGGGGCAGCGGGTGGTTTATAAACAATACCCCCGCGACAAAGCTGCCGTCAGCGCCAAACGCGCCTGCACAGAGTTGCAATTTCTAGAGACCAATCTGCCCGAACCCTATTATGTCAACAATTGCCTTGAGACCGTGCCGGAACTGGGGGTCGTGATCCTGAAATGGGTCGATGGGGACACGGTGCGGTCCCTCTATAATGCGGCAGAACAGCCGGAACGGGAAGCCATCGTGCTACAAGTTGCAGGCTGGCTGAAAGCCTGTGCCGATCTGCGGCGCAAAGAGAAACCCCTGCGGGCCGCGCAGTTTGTGTCCCGTTTGGACGTTTCGGATAACGACACCCTAAGCGGCGAAGAACGCACCCTGTTGAACGGGATGCTGGCGGAAATGGCTTCTCTTGCAGATCAGATAGAAGGCAAGCCGGTGGATCACACCAGCGCCCATGACGACATGACTTTGGTGAACCTCAAGATCTGGGAAGGCGGGCTTTATGCAATCGACATCAACAGGGAACGCTGGCTGCCCCTGATGCGCATGGCGGCCCGTTTTCTGGTGATGAAGGATTTCTTCTCGTCTCCGGACGGGCAGAGGCTGTTTCACGGCCTGCCAGAGAAAGAGGCACGAATGTTTCTTAAAGCTGCCGGCGTGGCCCTGCGGCAAAAGCGTGTGGTCCGCTACTTTATCGCAGAGCAAATGGTGCGGGTCTATGTGGCCAGAGAAACCGATGCCGAGAAACAGGAATTTGCCCGTCAGCGGATGCGCGCCTTTCTGGAAGGAGCGCCAAAAGACGCCGAAACAGAGGGGCTTGTCGCTGCAACGTAAACCTGCTTGAACACTGAGATACAGATTTAAATGAAGCTGGGCGGGTCCGAACAGGGGGCGGTGCGGCACAAAAGCAGGAAAATATATGCTCGATTACGGTTCCTTTTGCTATCTTGATGTCCAGAAGACCGGATCGAGCTTTATCGTCGATTTCCTCAAACGTCATATCGCGGAAGAGCCTGTCAGGTTTATCAAGCACCGGCGCGTGTCTTTCAAACAGGTCAAACAGGATGACGGCACGTTTTACTTCATCACTGCGCGGGACCCGCTCGACCAGTATAAAAGCCTGTATTATTTCGGCCTGACCAAAACCGGCAGCCCGATCCGTCGCCGTTTGGACCGGCACTTCAGTGAGGGAAACAGCCTTTACGCCGATGGTCCGGCGGGCTTTCCAAAATGGCTGGAGTTCATGCTTGACCCGCAGAACGCCCATTTCTACGAGGCGCCTTATGCCGACACCCATGCGGGACTGTTCGGATATATGACCTATCGCTACCTGACCCTCGCGTTGCCTGGAAAACACAAGGAACTGAATGCGTTCAAGGATCGTGATCAGGTGGTCCGGCGGTACAAGAACAAGGGCCTGCCCCAAGTGGTGATCCGCAACGAAAGCCTGAACGGGGATCTTGCCGCGCTGATCAAGGCGGAACTTGCGCCGAAGTTTGAGGATGCAGAGGCGGCTGTGAACGAGTTGATGACGTCTGACGCCCGCATCAACGCCTCAAAGCGGGATGACGCCAAGGATGTCCTCTCTGATGATCTGCTGCGGGCGGTACAGGATCGCGAATGGTTCCTGTTCCAGCAGCTTGGCTATCCGGCTTACGTTTCCGACTGACCCGACTGGCTCGATTGCGCGTCCGCGACTGGCGGGCTGCAACGGACAGAAGGTCGCAGCGCGGGGCGGCCTCTTGAAACAGGTGCCCGCAGCGCCCATATGCAAGGCATGTCGATAACACTGTGTCATAAGAAGGTCCTGCGTCCCGCAGGAAATCTACTGAACCGCGGTTAGCCCCGGGTCAGGCGGGCTGTTTGCCTGCTTTGACCTCGGGGTGATGTTGGAATTTCCTTCTTTCAATCCAGACACGAGCGCAACAGGCGCCGCAATGCCTGTGACCGCGTTGCCGGTCACGTGCCGGAGACGGCTTTGCGCATGTCTGGAACCTTCACAGTTTCGGAGAACGACATGCAAACCTATCTTTCACAACGTAACTACCTCTCTCCCGCCGCCCCCTATGCCGGTGCGATCAGGCAACGGGGTCGTGTCGCGCGGATTATCGGGGATCTGGGACGGTCTTTGTATCGCCGCTGGCAGCGCCGCAAGATGATCGACGCGCTTCAGGCGCTGGATGACCGGTTGCTGCACGACATGGGCATCCGCCGCGGCGAGATCCGCTATGTGGTGGGCCGCTTCACTGACGAGGAACTGGGCATGACCCCCGTGAGCCGCGCAACAGCGGCCACGCCTGAAGCCGACGGGATCCATCAGGCCGGTTAACGCCACGCCCCGTTCGCGCGTCCCCGATTTACAGGTGACGCGCTGTTCAGAAAATCCCGTTACGTTTCAGAGGAGTTGCGACATGTTGATCCGCCAAAACCATTTCAAATCACCCGAGTTAAGGTCGAAAAGACGCCCCTCGGCCGGCCGCGCAAGGATTGTTTTCAAGAAACCGTCACCGTCCTGTCTGGCCCGTTGGGAAGACGATGGCGGTCCGCCCGCCCTTCACCCCGCCCATGCCGCCAGCGCTGCTGCGCTGGCTCAGGCGTCCAGTTCGACCCAGATCGGGACGTGATCGCTGGGTTTCTCGCGACCCCGCGTGTCGCGGTCGATCTGACAGTCTAGCAACAGGTCGGCGCATTGCGGGGTCAGCAGGAACCGTGGATTGCAATGCCAAAACGGTAGATTATTTATGAGTTTAGATTTTGCAGTAATTAGTAATCTAATGGCCACTTCTCAGGCTCTCCATACCATTCAAAAACCGCAAACAATTCATTTAATATATTCTTAAGTTTAATTAGTGATTCTGCGGAGAAACTTATAGATTTTGGTATTCCGTCCGCCCCTATGGTTGTGAGGCTGTCACCTGTTTGTGCGCCCACAATAGATATATGCGGAGGCATAGGCTTGCCTCCATTTTTTATTTTCCGCCGTCTTTCTTCCGCGTGAGCAATAGAATTTCGAACGTCCCTCGCATCAGGGAACGCATTTTCCAGTTGCTCTTTGAAAGGTGAAAAATCTACGTCAATGAGATCGTCGGAATCGGTGGCAGGTCCCAACTTAATTATGTTTATTGTTCGCACCACGGTAAAGACAAAGGCGTCGCGTTGTATTTTGTAAAAGTGGTTTTCTATCGCTGATGGGTATCGATTTTGTTGCGCCTCGCGAAGCGCTTCTTGGTTGCCTTTCTCGGCTAACTCCGCTTCGAATAGTGCCCGCTTGGTGTGCGTGTCATGGTAGCGGGAGAAAAGAATTAGACTCGCCCATGCGGAACAGTACTCTTCCGTCAATTCAGTCACAAATTCTCTAGCTGAATATTCCCATTTCTTTTTTAAATTATCTTTAATGTGTTGAGGAGCAATAATTCTAAGACCAGGTACAGTTAGCTTTAATTCTGGCAAAGGTTTGTTCATAGCCGCAATCCTCAATGAAATAATTTCTAAAATTAACTTGGCATTCGTTTTCTTATGTGAAGAATTCTTATGTGAAGAAAAACTGACGGTCGTTGATAGTCAGTGGGTTTACGCGTCCAGTTCGACCCAGATCGGGACGTGATCGCTGGGTTTCTCGCGACCCCGCGTGTCGCGGTCGATCTGGCAGTCTAGCAACAGGTCGGCGCATTGCGGGGTCAGCAGGAAGTGGTCGATGCGGATGCCTTGGTTTTTGTTCCAGCGGCCCGCCTGATAATCCCAGAAGGTGAAATTCATCGGCGCCTGATTGCGGGCGCGGAAAGCTTCGGTAAAGCCGAGGTTCTTGATTCGCTCAAATGCAGCGCGGGACTGGGGCAGATAGAGCGCATCCTCCAGCCACGGTTTCACATCCCAACAATCTTCGGGCTGGGGGATCACATTGTAATCGCCAGCCATCAGTGCCGGTTCTTCAGCATTCATCAGATCGCGGGCGCGGGCGTGCAGACGCTCCATCCAGGCCAGCTTGTAGTCGTATTTCGGTCCGGGGGCCGGATTGCCGTTGGGCAGGTACAACCCACAGACACGAACAGCCGTTTTGTCCCCGATCACCGTAGCTTCAATCCAACGGGCGTGGTCGTCTTCGTCATCACCGGGCAGGCCACGTGTGATGTCTTCCAACGGCAGTTTGGAAAGGATCGCCACACCGTTAAAGGATTTCTGCCCGTGGGTTTCCACTTGGTAGCCCAGATCCTCAATCGGTTCGCGGGGGAAGTTTTCATCCACCGATTTGATTTCCTGCAACAGGGCCACATCCGGTTTCGCCTCTTCCAGCCACTGCAAAAGGGCAGGCAGGCGGGCTTTGATCCCGTTGATATTGAAGCTGGCGATTTTCATGTGGGTTGGTCCTTTGATTGCCGCGCAAATATCGCGGCAATCCTGTCAGAGAACAAGCGCAAACCGGACCCGCGAGGGGCGGTTTACATGCTGAAGCTGGTGCCACAACCACAAGAGCTGCTGGCATTTGGGTTTTCGATCACAAAGCGTGCGCCGATCAGTTCCTGACTGAAATCAATCACCGCATTGGTCAAAAAGGGCAGGGACACACTGTCCACCAGCACCTTCTGTCCGTCTTTTTCAAGGATCAGATCGTCATCGGCAGCCGTCTCTTCCAGCTTGATTTCGTACTGAAAGCCCGAACAGCCGCCGCCTTCAACGGCGACGCGCAGGCATTGGGCCGCAGTTGCGCCTTCGTTGATTTCGGCAAGCCGTTCAAACGCGCGGTCGGTTACTTTAGGGGGCAGGGACAAGTCCATCTGTTAACGTCCACATCAATCGTGTAAGGTTTCCCTAAACATAGGCTGCGATAAACGCGGCATCAAGGACAAGACAGACGTTTAGATCGGGGCCTCAATCAAATGTTAGCGAATTATGCCAGTAATCCTGCGAATAGCAGGGGTCGGCTTGTGGATGAGGGGCACTCGGCCCACCGCTCGGCCTTTCAGCGGGATCGGGACCGGATCATCCACTCCACGGCCTTCCGCCGTCTTAAACATAAAACGCAGGTTTTTGTAGAGCATGAAGGTGATCACAACCGCACCCGTCTGACCCATTCCATCGAGGTCGGGCAGGTGGCGCGGACGATTTCCGGTGCACTGGGCCTGAACGTCGAACTGACAGAGGCGGTGGCGCTGGCCCATGATCTGGGCCACACGCCGTTCGGTCACGCCGGAGAAGATGCGCTTGATGAATGTATGGCGCCTTACGGCGGGTTTGACCACAACGCGCAGGCCATCAAGATCGTCACCGATCTGGAGCGCCATTATGCGGAATTTGACGGTCTGAACCTGACGTGGGAATGTCTGGAAGGCATCGCCAAACACAATGGTCCGGTGTTGGGGGAAATCCCCTTCGCGCTGGCGGAATATAACGCCAAACACGATCTGGAACTGCACACCCACGCGAGTGCCGAGGCACAGGTCGCCGCCCTGTCCGATG
The DNA here is from genome assembly GCF_001719615.1 of Neptunicoccus sediminis. Lineage (GTDB taxonomy): Bacteria > Pseudomonadota > Alphaproteobacteria > Rhodobacterales > Rhodobacteraceae > Amylibacter > Amylibacter sediminis. The sequence goes on along the minus strand of NZ_MDVX01000002.1, from coordinate 479,273 downwards.
ACATCGCCTATAACAATCACGATCTTGATGACGGGCTACGTGCAGGTCTTTTCCAGATTGACGACATTCTGCACCTGCCGCTGGTCAAACCCTGCTTTGCCGAGGTGGACCGCAAGTACCCCAATCTGGACCCCGACCGCCGTCGCCATGAATCCCTGCGCCGTGTCTTTGGTCTGATGGTAGAGGACCTGCTGACCGAAAGCCGCATCTGGCTGGAAAAATCCGGCGCGCAAACTGCGCAGGACATACGCAATCTGGACCATCCGGTGATTGCCTTTTCAGACGAACTGCTGTCCGGTCTGAACGCAATCCGAGAGTTTCTTTACGCCAATATGTACCGCCACGCGGACGTTCTGGTGGTGCGTGAGGAAATGACTGCCGTGCTGCGCGATCTGTTCCACCGTTTTATGGACCACCCCGAATTGCTGCCCGAGGGCTGGACCCCCTATAGCGACGATTTCGCCCGCGCCCGACTGGTGGCGGATTACGTTTCGGGCATGACAGACCGCTTTGCGCTGAAATTGCACAAGGAGTGGGGCGGGGTGAGTTGACCCTTTGCGCCAACATGCTAAACCCCGCCTGATACATAGGAAAGCGCCATGAACCTTTTTGCAGACATCAGAACACTTGTGCTCGACAGCCTGACAGCCCTTCAGTCCGAAGGCGTGCTTCCGGGCGATCTGGATTTCACCAACGTCGCGGTAGAACCGCCCCGCGATGCCCTGCACGGGGATATGGCCACCAATGCGGCGATGGTGCTGGCGAAACCTGCCAAATCCAAACCCCGCGACATTGCCGAGGCGCTGGCCGCGAAACTGTTGCAGGACGACCGGATTAAAGCTGCGGATGTGGCTGGGCCGGGCTTTTTGAACCTGACGCTCGACCCTGCAAGCTGGACTGCGATTGTGCCTCAAGCGATCAAATCCGGTGCGGATTTCGGGCGCTCTGACATGGGGCAGGGCAAGAAGGTTAACGTGGAATATGTCTCTGCCAACCCCACAGGTCCGCTGCACGTAGGCCATACGCGCGGCGCGGTCTTTGGCGATGCGCTGGCCAGCCTGCTGGATTTTGCCGGTTATGACGTGACGCGGGAATATTACATCAACGATGGCGGTGCGCAGGTGGATGTGCTCGCCCGTTCTGCCTATCTGCGGTATCTGGAAGCCAACGGACAGGAAGTGGCCTTTGAAGACGGCACCTATCCCGGCGACTATCTGATCCCTGTGGGGGAGGCGCTGAAGGAAAAATACGGCGATAGCCTTGTGGGCAAACCGGAATCCGAATGGCTGGCCGATCTGCGGGCCTTTGGCACCGAGGCGATGATGGATATGATCCGCGCTGACCTGAAGGCGCTCAACATTGAAATGGATGTGTTCTATTCCGAGAAGTCGCTTTACGGCACGGGCCGGATCGAGGTGGCGATCGACAGTCTGAAAGACAAGGGCCTGATCTACGAGGGCGTGTTGGAACCCCCGAAAGGCAAGAAGCCCGAAGACTGGGAACCGCGCGAACAAACCCTGTTCAAATCCACCGAACACGGCGATGATGTGGACCGTCCGGTGAAAAAATCGGACGGGTCATGGACCTATTTTGCCCCCGACATCGCCTATCACTACGACAAGATTTCCCGCGGCTTTGACGAATTGATCGACATTTTCGGTGCCGATCACGGCGGTTACGTGAAACGGATGAAAGCGGCGGTCTCGGCCCTGTCTGAAGGTCAGGTGCCGGTGGACATCAAGCTGACCCAGCTTGTCAAATTGTTCAAAGACGGTGAGCCGTTCAAAATGTCCAAACGGGCAGGGACGTTCATCACCCTGCGCGATGTGGTGGAACAGGTGGGCCCCGATGTGACCCGCTTTCACATGCTGACCCGCAAACAGGACGCGCCGCTAGACTTTGATTTCGACAAAGTGCTGGAGCAATCCAAAGAAAACCCTGTGTTCTACGTGCAATACGCCAATGCGCGGATCTGTTCAGTGATGCGCAAGGCGAACGAGGCTGGCGTGGACACATCTGATGCGATCCTTGCAGCGGCGGATATGGGCGCGAACACCCATCCGGCGGAACTGGCGCTGGCCCGCAAACTGGCAGAATGGCCGCGTTTGCTGGAACTGGCTGCAAAACACAACGAACCGCACCGCGTGTCTTTCTACCTTTATGAGCTGGCAGCGGAATACCATTCCCTGCACAATCTGGGCAAAGCCGAACCGCAACTGCGCTTCTGGCAGGCGGATAATACCGATCTGTCCCTGTCTAAAATTGCCCTGATCCGTGCCGTTTCGGTTGTTTTATCCGCCGGTCTTGGTATTCTGGGCGTGACCCCGATGACAGAAATGTAAATCGGGCGTTTTGCGACTGAAAAGAAAACGTCCACAGGCACCGGCCCGCAGGGGTTCGGGTGGTATCAAGAGTAACAGTCCCGAAACGCACATAAAAGGCGGAATAACCGCTTGTTTCGGGGGCTGAGCAGTTAAGCACATGCGAGAGCCTGTGCGAGTAAAGAGGCGAAACTGATGTCCAAGAAGAAAACGGAGTCGAAATCCAAACCGACGGAAGCTGTCGGAGGTTTGGGTGTTGTGCGAACTGCGGTCAACTGGGGTGTCGCTGGCCTGTCAGTCGCTGTCGTCGGCGGCTTTGTGTACTGGACGGTCAGCCTTGGCACCCGCGACCCCCATGACGTTCCCATCATCCGTGCGATGGTCGGCCCGTCCCGTATTGCGCCGGAAGATCCGGGCGGCATGCAGGCGTCCCATCAGGGGCTGGCGGTGAACTCGGTACAGGCGGAAGGGGGCGTTGCAGCCCCTGCAAATACTGTGGTGCTGGCACCTGAACCGGCTCGACTGTCACAAGATGACCTGCCCGCGGGTGAAGCGGCACAGATCACCCGTGTCTCTGCCAAGGCAGAGGACGACACCAGCCTTGAGGCCATCAACGAAGAAACCGACATCGACGTAGAAATTGAAAGTGCCGAGGACGAACCCGCCGAAGCCGATCTCGACGCGCTTGAGATCGTAGAAGACGTGGCAGAACAACTGGCCGAGCGGGAACAGGCCAATGTGGACCCTGCCACGATCCCGCGCCGCAATATTCGCGGCACGCAATATTCTCCTTCGGCATCGTCCCGTCCGCAGGTGCGCCCGAATAATCTTGAAACCCAGATCACCCGCGTGCAGCCGACCTCCTCCCAAGCGGACGAAGTGCCGGAATTCCAAAGCGTGGACTCCGTTCCCGCAGGAACACGGCTGATCCAGCTTGGCGCCTATGACAGTGCGGAACTGGCCAAAGCGGACTGGCTGAAACTGCTCAAGAAACACAACCACCTGCTGGAAGACAAAAAGCGGTTGGTGATTGCGGCGAAGTCCGGCGGGCGCAAGTTCTATCGTCTGCGGGCTGCCGGATTTGACTCGCTGGATGAATCCCGTGCGCTTTGTTCTGCGCTGCTGGCGGTTGGCACGCCCTGTATTCCCGTGACGGCCCGGTAATGGCGCCCCGTGCTGCCATATTCGGCTGTCTCGGCCCTGTGCTATCCGCCGCGGAAACGGCCTTTTTTCGGGACGCGGACCCATGGGGGTTCATCCTCTTTGCCCGCAACATCGAAACACCGGACCAGTTGCGCAAACTGACCGCCCACTTGCGCGAGTCTGTGGGCCGTGACGCCCCGATCCTGATAGATCAGGAAGGCGGTCGTGTTGCGCGGTTGCGCCCCCCCCACTGGCGGGAATGGGATGCGGCTCTTGACTTTGCACAGCGGGCAGGGGCCAACGCACCACAGGCCATGCACCTGCGCGGGCGGATGATTGCGGCCGAGCTTTATGACCTCGGCATAGATGTGAATTGCGCACCGATGCTGGATGTGGCCACGGACGACAGCCACGAAATTATCCTGAATCGCTGTTACGGCCATGATCCCGAAACGGTTGCCGCCAACGGACGGGCACTGGCCGAAGGCCAACTGGCGGGCGGCGTGTTGCCGATCATCAAACATATTCCGGGCCACGGGCGGGCATCGCTCGACAGTCATTTTGACCTCCCCAAACTCGACACGCCGCTGGCGGACCTGCAAGCCTCTGATTTCGTGCCGTTCTCGCGCTTGTCGGACCTGCCAATGGCAATGACGGCCCATATTATCTATTCCGCCATCGACCCGCAGAACTGCGCCACCCTGTCCCCTGCAGTGATTGACGTGATCCGGCAGGACATCGGCTTTGGCGGACTGCTGATGACCGATGATCTGTCAATGAAGGCGCTGTCCGGCAGCTTTGAGGATCGCACCGCCCGTGCGCTGACGGCGGGCTGTGATGTGGTTCTGCACTGCAACGGAGAGCGGGCGGAGATGGAACCGATCCTGAGCGAAACACCCGCGCTGTCCGGTCTGGCTGCAACCCGCGCGGAGGCCGCACTGGCGCAGCGCCACACGCCAGAACCCTTCGATCCGACGCAAGCCGAAGATGCGCTGGCACTGTTGCGGGAAGACGCGGTTCATGGTTGAACAAACCTCCCCCGACGGAACAGATGCCGTGCTGGACGCAACACAGGCGCGGATCGCTTCAGAGGCGTTGCTGATTGATGTGGACGGCTATGAGGGACCGCTTGACCTGCTGCTGACGCTGGCGCGGACGCAAAAGGTGGACCTGCGCAAGATTTCGGTGCTGGCGCTGGCGGAGCAATACCTTTCCTTTGTGGATCGTGCGAAAACCCTGCGGATCGAACTGGCGGCGGATTATCTGGTGATGGCGGCTTGGCTGGCCTTCCTGAAATCCCGCTTGCTGCTGCCGGTTGACCCGCAGGAAGACGGACCTTCGGGGGAAGAACTTGCCGCGCATCTGGCGTTCCAGCTGGAACGGCTTGAGGCAATGCGCCGTGCGGCGGCCAAGCTGATGGCACGGGACCAATTGGGGCGGGACTTTTTCGCACGCGGCCTGCCCGAAGACACTGGCGTCAAGAAAACCGTCGTCTACAAGGCCACTGTGCTAGACCTGATGCAAGCCTATGCACGGCTGAAAACCAAAGACAGTTTTGCGCCCCTGCATTACGCCGAACGGGATAGCGTCCTGACGATGGAACAGGCGCTGGAGCGGATGAAATCCCTGATGGGCCATGCTCTCGAATGGTCCGACCTGTCACAATTCCTGCCCGACGGCTGGTCTGATGATCCGAAAAAACGACGCTCTGCCACGGCAGCTTCTTTTGCGGCGGCGCTGGAACTGGTCAAGAACGGCTCGCTCGAGATTCGCCAGTCCGACACATTCGCGCCCATCGAGCTGCGCAAAAAAGGGATCTGAGCATGTCCGATGATAAACCGGAACAGCCCGCCAACATCACCGAGAGCCTGTTTGAAGCGCCCCCGATGGCCGAACAGGAACGGATGATCGAAGCGATCCTTTTTGCCACCAATACGCCGCAAACCAAGTTGCAGATTGAAAACCGGATGCCTCACGGCTCCGACGTGGCCGAGGCAATCACCCGCCTGCGCAAACGCTATGACGGGCGCGGCGTAAATCTGGTGCGCGTGGGGGAGGCTTGGGCCTTTCGCACCGCCGCCGATCTGGGCTTCCTGATGCAAAAAGAGCAGGTGGAGACCCGCAAGCTCAGCCGTGCTGCCATCGAAACCCTCGCCATTATCGCCTATCACCAACCCGTCACCCGCGCCGAGATCGAGGAAATTCGTGGGGTTTCTGTATCTTCCGGTACGATTGACATGCTGATGGAACTGGACTGGATCAAACTTGGCCGCCGCCGCATGACACCGGGACGGCCCGTTACCTTTATCGTCACACAGGTGTTTCTGGATCACTTCGGCCTTGAAAACGCCCGCGATCTTCCGGGCGTCAAGGAATTGCGCGATGCGGGGCTGCTGGACAACCGTCCACCTCCGGGCGCGTTGCAAATCCCGAGCGACGATCCCGACAGGGCCGAAGAACAAGACGATATGTTCGGCTGATCCGGCCAATTGGAATGTGGGGCGCGACGCTCTATACTCTGACAGAGGCATAATGCGGGCAGGAGCCAATGCAATGAATGTAAACCAGATTGTAAACCTGATCATCCGGATGATCATGCGGCGCGGTATTAACGCGGGGATCAACAAGGGTATGGGAATGGCGCGGGGCGGCAACAAGTCCCGCAATCAGGCCAAACAAAGCCGCCCGCCCATGACACCCGAAGAAGAAGCCGAGTTTCAGGAGTTCAGGCGCCAGAAGAAACTGGCGCGCAAACAGGCTGAAAAGCAAAAGCGCAAGAATGATCCGATAGACCGGATGTAGGGCGCTACATGCGGAAGTGTTTGGACAATTTCAGACCCTGACCCTGATAATTGGATTTAAGGTCAGCGCCATAAAGAACATCCGGCACTTCTGCCATATATTCATAAACCAGTCGCCCGACGCTTTGGCCGTGTTCCAGCGCGAAAGGGGCCTCGTGGCAGCGCACTTCCAGCACGCCCCGTGATCCGGTGCCCCCGGCGGCGGAATGGCCGAATCCGGGATCGAAAAAGCCTGCATAATGGACGCGGAATTCCCCCACCATCGCCAGATAGGGTGCCATTTCCGCTGCGCAATTGGGCGGAATATGGACCGCCTCGCGGCTGACAAGGATGTAAAACGCCCCGGGATCAAGGATGATGCCGCCAGTGCGTGTGGTCACAGGTTCCCAAAACTCTGCCGGATCGTAATGATTGATCCGGTCCAGATCAATCAATCCGGTATGGGGTTTGGCGCGATACCCCACCAGACCGTTTTTATCGCCGTTCAGATCCACCGAGAACCCCAGTCCGTTGTCGATCTGGGCAATGCCGTCCACAAGGCCGATTTCTTCGTGCAGGGCGGCCAGAGCGTCGTCAGACAGTTCCGATTTGCCACGGCGAAAGCGGATCTGGTTCAATCGCATGCCCGGGCGCACCAGAACGGAAAAACTGCGCGGGCTGATTTCGGCATAAAGCGGGCCTGTGTAGCCCTTTTCAATCCGGTCGAATTCGATCCCGTGATCCGTGATACAGCGGGTGAACAGATCAAGCCGTCCGGTCGAGCTTTTGGCGTTGGCCACTGCGTTCACTTCGGGCGGCAGGTTCAGGGATTCCATCAGCGGAACCACATAGACACAGCCCTTTTCCAGCACCGCACCCTGACGCAAGTCAATCTCGTGCATCTGGAATTCCTGCAAACGCTCTGCCACGGTGCCATTGGCCCCCGAAAGGAAAGAGGCCCGCACCCGCCACGCCTTTGTGCCCAGACGCAGGTCGAGAGAGGCCGGCTGAATTTGTCCCTCTACAGGGGGAACTGTGCTGCGGATTTCTCCGCGCTCCAGCATCTTTGCAATGGACTGGCTGGAAACTACGCCTTTTGTTGTCATAACGATCCCTTACCCTGCGTTTTACGGGGCTTATGCCGTATTTTAAGCCGCGCTGCACTTAAAAAAAGTTTCGAGCGGCACAGGTGTGTGGACAGGGCGGGAATTGGATATTTGACCCAAAAAGAGCCGCACCCCGCGCACCTTGAACGCTGACGGCTCTTTTTGGCAAAATATCCGCGGGGTCCGGGGCCGCCAGCCCCGGTCGGGCCGCGGTTTGTGACTGAATTGACCGGAGGAGTTGGTGGGGGAAATGGTCGGGCTAGCAGGATTCGAACCTGCGACCTCTCGTCCCCCAGACGAACGCGCTACCAAGCTGCGCTATAGCCCGACACTTGGCGATCATGTAAGGGTTTGCGCGCGGCTCTGCAAGTCAGAACTGCACCGAACCAACAAGTTATGACGGCCGGTTTTCCCGCTGGTTGATAGAGCGGCGCATTTTGTTGCGGGCCATGCGCAGGCTGTAATACAGCATTTCGATTTCGCCCATGGTTTTGGAATCGTAATCATCCGGAGTACCGATCCGATAGGGGGCGTTCATGACCATATCGGGCACCAGTCCGGCCCAGTCCTCGGCTTCTTCATCTGCGGCGGCTTTGGCCTGTGCTGCTTGTTGGGCGGCGGCTTGACGTTCTGCCTCTGTTGCTTTGGCCTGCATTGCTGGATCGCTGACGGTATCAGCGTCTGTATCTGCACCGGCGTCTGTGGCGTCCGTTTCAGCGGCGTCAGCCGGCTCCTGCGCGGGTTCTTGTGGAGCCGGTGTGTCTGCTTTTGTCTTGGCGACGGCGGGTTCTTCTTCGGGTGTATCCTGGGTCATCGGCGTTTCCTCCGGGGAAGGGGCTGATTCTGTTACCGGTTCCGCAGCCGCTGGCGCGATGGTTTCTTCTTCCGGTTCTGCGGCTGGTTTGGCCTTTTTGACCACGCGCACCTCTACGGCGGGCTTGGCCTTGGGCGCGTCCTGTGCGGTTTCCTGCACCATCTTGGCAATATCCGCCTTATCCGCAGCATCCGCCGAAGACTGCGGTGTGACCACGGGCGTGTTGATATCCGGTGACAGTTCCATCACATGTTTGACGCCCTTATCCTTCAAAAGCGCCTTGGCCGCCTTGATTGTCAGCTCGTCAAAATGCAGCAGTTTCTTGATGCCCCCCAGCAGCATCATATCCTCGGGGCGATAATACCGCCGGCCGCCGGCGCGTTTCACCGGTTTGATCTGGGGAAAGCGACTTTCCCAGAAGCGCAGGACATATGTTGGCGTGTCTAGCCATTCAGAAACCTCTGAAATGGTGCGAAACGCGTCTGGAGATTTACTCATTTACTCTTGGTCCCTTTAGGACTTGTTACCGTTGGCCACACGGTCCTTCATCAGATGAGAAGGCCGGAAGGTCAACACGCGGCGGGGCCGGATTGGCACCTCTTCGCCTGTTTTCGGGTTGCGACCGATGCGTTCGGTCTTGTCGCGGATGCTGAACGTGCCGAATGACGAAATCTTTACATTTTCGCCGCTGACCAAAGCGTCCGAGATATTATCCAGCACGCTTTCCACCAGATCGGCTGATTCATTGCGTGATAGTCCTACTTCGCGAAACACGGATTCACTCAAATCCATACGTGTTAAGGTCTTACCGCCCATAACTGTCTCCCTGTTCTATGCACGAACACTAGGAGAAATCAGATTTACCTGTCAACTGCAACGCATTGGTACTTAAGAAATAATTAGCGTCAGTTCGGGGAAACCCCTTGAGGGGGCAGGAGTTTCGCTGGACGGGTCAAGCGGCTGAACCGTATGGAGAAAACGCATTTGCGGTGCGAATCACCAGCGCAGAACCACAGAGCCCCAAGCCAGACCGCCGCCGATGGCTTCGGCCACCAGAAGCTGGTTCTTGCGGATCATACCTTTTTCCACCGCCACGGACAGGGCCAGTGGAATAGAGGCAGCAGAGGTGTTTCCGTGATCCTGCACCGTGACCACAACCTTTTCCATCGGCACCCCGAGCTTGCTGGCTGTGCTTTTGATAATGCGCAGGTTTGCCTGATGGGGCACCACCCAATCCACGTCCTCATGGGTCAGGCCGGCTTTGTGCAAAGAGGCATTGGCGGTTGCGGCCAGTTTGGAGACCGCGTGTTTGAAGACCTCGCGTCCTTCCATCACCAGATGACCGGTGGACTGGGTCGAGGACACGCCACCATTCACGTAAAGCAAATCATTGTACTGCCCGTCAGAGTTCAGATCCGTCGCCAGAATGCCCCGGTCGCTGCTTTCGCCGCTACCTTCCTGTGCTTCAAGGATCAGCGCCCCTGCACCGTCTCCGAACAGGACACAGGTGGTGCGGTCTTCCCAGTTCATAATCCGGCTGAAGGTTTCCGCACCGATCACCAGAACCCGTTTGGCCTGACCCGACACGACAAGCGCATCCGCATTGGCCAGCGCAAAGGCGAACCCGGCGCAGACCGCCTGAATGTCAAAGGCAAAGCCGCCCGTCATGCCCAGACGATGCTGCACCTTGGTGGCGGTAGACGGGAAGGTTTGATCCGGGGTAGAGGTCGCCAGCACGATGGCGTCAATATCCGCACCTTGAAGTCCGGCGTTCGTCAGCGCGTTTTGGGCAGCTTTCACAGCCAGATCAGAGGTGAATTCCCCTTCGGCGGCGAAATGGCGGCGCTCAATACCGGAGCGGGACTTAATCCACTCATCTGATGTATCCAGTTTCGCTGCAAATTCCTCGTTTGGAACAACACGTTCGGGCAGATAGTGCCCAATGCCAATTGCAACTGATCGGATCGTCGTCATTATTCAGAATTTCCCGGTGGTTTTTAGGAGCCGTCGGCAGAAGAGCCTTTGGAGTCGTCCTCATCTTGTCTGTTCTGCATGCCGGATGCAACACGCGCTGCCAGTTTTTCGGTAAAGCGCAATTGGGCGAGCTGTTGGGCCAGCCGGATTGCAGCGGCAACGCTGGTGGCATCGGCCGCGCCGTGGGATTTGATTACTGTGCCGTTCAATCCCAAAAACACACCGCCATTCACGCGGCGGGGGTCGATCCGGTGCTGCAGGCGGCGCAGGCTCGGGTAGGCGAAAACGGCTGACAGACGCGACAGCAGGCTGTTTTTGAAGGACTCGCGCATGCGCAGGGAAATCATCCCTGCCGTGCCTTCACCGGTTTTCAGGGCGATATTGCCGGTAAAACCGTCGGTGACGATCACATCAACCTTATCGGAATGAATATCGCCGCCTTCAACGAAGCCGACGTATTCAAAATCATTCAGCGCCGCATCTTCTTCGATGATGTCATTGGCTTCGTGAAGTTCGGGACGGCCCTTATGTTCTTCGGTGCCCACATTCAGCAGGCCGATGCGCGGACGCTTCAGACCCAGCCCGTTGCGGGCATAAGAGGCGCCCATCAGCGCAAAAACCTTGAGATCCTGTGCATCGGCGCGAATATCGGCGCCCACATCCAGCATCACATTGAAATTTTGCGGATTGAGAGAGGGCCAGAGCACCGCAATGGCAGGGCGCTTCACGCCGGGTGCCTTGCGCAGTCGAATCATCGAAAGCGCCATCAGCGCGCCGGTATTGCCGCAGGAAACGGCGACGCTGGCCTCTTTGGTGCGCACTGATTCCAGCGCAGACCACATAGAGGTTCCTTTGCCGTGCCGCATGACGTGGCTCGGACGGTCGTGCATATCCACAACACCATCGGCGTGACAGATGCTTACGCGGCCTTCCAGCACGGATTTCCGCTTGATCAGCGGCTCCAGTGTGGGTTGGTCGCCATGCACAATAAAGGAGATACCGGCATTTTCTGCTGCCGCAGACGCCATTCCATCAACGACAACGGCGACCCCGAGGTCGCCGCCCATCGCGTCAATAGAAATGACTGTTTTTGAAGCAGAATCAGAGCCGACAGTTACGCTGGTTTGCATGTCTGGTCAGCTCAATCTCTCTTTGCTCAGGCTGCGTCTTCGTCGATTTCGACGTCGTCCACAACGGCAACTACTTCACGGTCGGCATAGTGGCCGCAAGCACCACAAACGTGGTGAGGGCGTTTCAGCTCACCGCAGTTCGGGCATTCGTTCGGATTGTCCGCAACGAGGGAATCGTGGGACCGACGGTTTCCGCGGCGGGAGCGGGTAATTTTATTCTGTGGGACAGCCATGTCACAACCTCAAGATATGGCGGGTAAACACTACCCGGATGCGCGGTGATGTAACCCTTGTTCGTCGCAAGAACAAGGCGTCATTTCCCGCCTGAAGATAAGAGCCGCGAAAATACAAAGATACTGTGTCTTCGCAACCCCTTTTCCCTTTGTTTTTACGATTTGTCCATTTTTTCTTTTAACGCGGCCAGCCCTGCAAAGGGTTTAGCGTCTTCGTCGCTCATCGGTTTGACGCCCGGTTCTGCGAAAACCGATTCTTCCAGCGCCGCACTTTCGCTGCGGGGATAGTCCGGCATGGCAAGCGCAACAGATTCGATTGCGATGCCCTCAAGGTCGATCACAGTGCCAAGCGGGTCCTGATCCACATCCTCTGGCATCTCGACCACCGTGTCGGGGTCAGGTTCGTGCCAGTCGGCCACAAAAGTGCGGGTGACGGTTTCATCAAGCCGCGTCTTGACCGGATCAAGCGTGACCACACAGGCCTGCGTGATCGTCGCGCCAAGATCTGCCTTCAAGGACCAGTCACTGCGCCCGCGCGGGGACAGCGTACCTGTCAGACGCAGCTTCTGCACCCCGAGAATATCGAGCTTTTCCTGCGCCGCTTCCAACTGTGCCTGATCGAAGACCAGATCAAAGTCGATGCTCCGTCCGGAAGGCATGTCGGCTACGGGAATTTGGGCGCGTGTCTCTACCCGCTTTGGTCCCTTGGCGGATTTGGCTGCTGGTTTGCCGTCGGAATTGGCCATTTTGACCCCTCATATCGTCAGTTTTGCATTGCTCTGTTCCATAAGATATTTGATTGTCGGGCGAGAGCAAGCTATGACACGCCAGTGACATAAGAAACGGGGCGCAGGCAACATGCAATTCAAGCATGCGAGAAAGATCAGAACCACACTCGCGATCATCGGCCTGTCCGTGACTGTCGCTTGTTCGGCAACCTATACCAACCACGGCTATGTTCCAACCGAGCTGGAGCTTGAGAATATTATCGTGGGTACCGACACCCGCGAGACGGTTGCCGAAATCGTCGGGCACCCGTCTTCAACCGGTGTTCTGTCGGACGGGGCGTGGTACTATATGTCCAGCCGGATCAAATATTACACCTACAACAAACCGGAAACGGTAGAGCGGACGATCCTCGCGGTGTCTTTTGATGCCAATGACAAGGTCAGCAACATCGAACGCTTTGGTCTGGAGGACGGACGGGTCATCACCTTTTCCCGTCGTGTGACCGACAGCGGCGTGCAGGGGACCAACATCTTCCGTCAGTTGCTTGGCAACTTTGGCAACATCAATGCGGAACAACTGCTCGACGGGTGATCATGGGGATGATCTTAAGGTAATCCCAATGAAAAGGCCCGCCGGATGCAGGGCGGGCCGTTTTTAATCAGTCTTTTCAGTGTTTTGCGACAGGGTGTTAACCCTCTTGCTCAAAGTTCAGCGCAGCGCCGTTCATGCAATACCGCAGGCCGGTCGGTTGCGGACCATCGTTGAACACATGACCCAAATGGGCGTCACAACGGGCGCAGACCACTTCGGTGCGGCGCATGAACCAGCCGTTGTCTTCGCGCTCTTCCACGGCTTCCCCGCTTGCAGGTTCGTAAAAAGACGGCCAGCCGGTGCCGCTGTCAAATTTGGCTTCTGCATCAAACAGCGGCGCATCACAGCAGACACAGTGAAATACGCCGGGGGCCTTGGGGTAGTTGTCATTGGTGAAGGCCCGTTCCGTGCCGCCCTTGCGGGTTACTTTATAGGCCAGATCGGACAGTTGTGCGCGCCATTCTTCATCGCTTTTTACAATCTTATCTGTCACGTCATGCTCCTTCATCGAATATCGACGTTGTCGTTTAGTCCTTGGTCCCATAGATATAGTGAAACAGGGCGGCTGCAAGCGGTCCGATCAATGAATGGTGATTGATGACCGCTTTTGACAGCAAGATCGCGTCTGTACCAGCCGTGACCAGAGGCCGGTTGCAGGCGCGTATGGCGACAGGGGCGCAGGATGTGCAGGCCGCCCAGCGGTTGCGCCACAGAATGTTTTCCGGGGCGAGGGCGGCAGAGGCAGGCGCGCTCGACGCGGACGGGTTTGATCCCAAGTGCCAGCATGTGCTGGTCGAAGATACGGACACCGGCGCGATCCTTGCCTGTTTCCGTTTTTTGCATCTGAACACCGGCGCGGATTTGGGCATCAGCTATTCGGCGCAATTCTATGATCTTAACAATCTGCGCAGCTACAGGGATCCCATGCTGGAGATCGGCCGGTTTTGCACCGCTGAAGGCGTGAACGATCCTGACGTGATCCGTCTTGGCTGGGCCATGCTGACCCGCTATGTGGATGCCCATAGCATCGGCATGATGTTTGGCTGTTCGTCTTTTCCGGGCAACGACACAAAACCCTACAGCGCTGCACTTGCACTGCTGCACAAACGCCACCTTGCGCCGGCGCATTGGGCCCCGAGACCCAAAGCCCCCGAGACACGCCCGCTGGTTTCAGACGATTGCACAGGACTTGGGGCTGGCAGAAAGCCTGTCCCAAGCCTGCTGCGCACCTATCTGGGGATGGGGGGCTGGGTGTCCGACCACGCCGTTATAGACCGTGCCCTTGGCACGTTTCACGTCTTCACAGGGGTGGAGATTGCGAAGATCCCGCAGCGGCGGGCAGAGTTGTTAAGGGCGGATGCGCGGTGAGGGGTCTTGCGGCTTATCCGCTAGGGTCGCTTGATCGCGACATCTTCATACTTGCCCACCCGTAGATAAGCGTATTCCCGAATGAGCTTCAGGGTCGGTCGCAGGCCAAACAGGATTGAGCCGATCAGGAAAAGCCATGTCCCGGCCAAAGACGTCGATTCCCTGAAAAACAGGACGCTGCCTACAACAAACATAGAGGCCGCTGTGACATCGACCACCGTATAGGCCAATTCAAAATAGGCATAAATCTTCTTATGTCGCTCGCTCAGATTTCGTGTATCCGGATCGAATAATTGCATGTTTGTCTCCTGAGTTATGGAGGGTTCTTTCACGGGTTAACAAACTGCATGGGTTGAAGTTCCGCCACGATTAGGGGAGAGGGGGCGTTAAGAAATTTCTTGCTACCCTAAAAAATCTATTTAAAGTTGAGTAAGTTTTTAGGTGAAAGGTAATTTATGCTGGCTGCAAACTTACTCCGTCTTGCTACTGAATTTACATACGAACGTGCAAAACCGTTTACTGGTTCAGCTTTTGCAGATTTCGTAAGACACGACATTGCAATGGATGCCAAAATGGCGCTGTCACTCTGGCACTTTGACTTAAAAGTAAAGGCTAGCGTAGGTCAGGGGGTGTGGGCCTCGGTGCCTTGGCTTGGTTTTTTTGATCCATTAATCACCGAGACGGCTACGCAGGGATTTTATGTGGTCATTTTGATTAACCCAGACGAGCAGACAGTAATCTTGTCGATGAACCAGGGGACTACCGCGATCTACAACGAATTTGGCCAGTTTAGAGGGCGTGAGATACTTAGCAGGCGCGCAAAAGATATGGCCGACCGTGTGGCAGAGTTTAAAAATCATTTTACCGATGATCCGATAACCCTTAGTTCCACAGCTGGTTTGCCAGCGGGATATGAGGCTGGGCATGCGTTTGGCAAAACAATGCAGGGTAGTAGCCTCACGGAAACGGAGCTTTCGGATGACTTGTATCACATGCTCGAACTATATGAAACTTTAGTATCTCGCGGGGGAACAACTCCGAGCGAAGTTATGCACGAGGAGGCGGGGGGGAAAGATATTGAAGAGACACGCCGATACGTTTTATCTCGACGAATAGAACGATCTGCGCGAGTGCGCAAACAGGTCCTTTCAGTCAGACCTGCGATTTGCGAGAGTTGTGGCTTGGATCCTAAACGGGACTACGGCTTTAATGGGCCCGTTCATAAGACACCACTTGACGTACACCACGCAGCTCCGCTGTCCGGTCTGTCCGAAGGAGAAACACGAAGGTACAGTATTCAAAATGACTTTCTAGTTCTCTGCCCGACCCGTCATCGCATGATACACAAAACCGAAAATCCGTCTGACTTACAAGGACTTAAAGATAAAGTTCGATTTAAAATCGCAAGAGACGTATCTTCTTACCTCCTTTAACGTGCAGAGCAATCAATCAGTCTCTTGTGTTTCCCACCCTTCCTATAGGCTACTTCATTTAACGCGTATGATAATAGGGAGTAGTAATCCACTACCCCAGCCATCACCCGCCAGTATGACTCATATGCCGTGTCATTGTCCCTGCCACTTCCTGCCGTGAGTAGTCGAAATCATGGCCTTTGGGCTTTTTCGCGATGGCGGCGTGGATGGCGCGGATCAGCGGGGTGTTGTCTTCGGGGTTGTCCCGCAGCACGCGGCGCAGGTCGGCTTCGTCTTCCTGTCCCAGACACTGAAACAACTGGCCGGTGCAGGTCAGGCGCACGCGGTTGCAGCTTTCGCAGAAATTATGGGTCAGGGGGGTGATAAAGCCGATTTTCTGCCCCGTTTCATTCACCCGCACATAACGGGCCGGGCCGCCGGTATTTTCCGACAGGTCGGACAGCGACCATGTCTGTTCCAGCCGTGCCCGCAGGTCTTTGAGGGACCAGTATTGGTCCAGACGGTCCTCATTCCCGAGATCGCCCATTGGCATTACCTCGATAAAGGTCAGGTCCATGCCACGATCCGCACACCATTTTACGATGGTTTCCAGTTCGTCCTCATTGCCGCCTTTCAGCGCAACCACGTTGATTTTAACCCGCAGGCCGGCCTCTTGCGCTGCGTCGATCCCGTCAAGCACCTGTGCCAGACGACCCCAGCGGGTGATCTTGGCGAATTTCTGTTCGTCCAGCGTATCAAGCGAGATGTTCACCCGCCGCACGCCACAATCCGCCAGTTCCTGTGCAAAGCGGCGCAGTTGAGATCCGTTAGTGGTCAGGGTCAGTTCGTCCAGTTTGCCGCTGTCGATATGGCGGCTCATAGCGCGGAAATATTCCATAATGCCACGGCGCACCAGCGGCTCGCCCCCTGTGATCCGCAGCTTGCGCACACCCTGTTCCACAAAAGCCGTGCACAGACGGTCCAGTTCCTCCAGCGTCAGAAGCTCTTTCTTGGGCAGGAAGGTCATGTTCTCTGACATGCAATACACACAGCGGAAATCACACCTGTCGGTTACGGAAACCCGCAAGTAAGTGATGGCGCGTTGGAACGGGTCTACTAGTCTGGGTGCATCTGTCATAGGGGGAACCTAGGGGGTGACTGCCAGCGCATCAAGGGGTTTCCACCGTTTACGGGGAGTTGAATTGCAGGGCCTGCGGACCTATCGTCGGGATTGACGCCGACCCGCTCTATGCCAGCCACGACAAATGACCCTTTCGCGCACAAACAGGATACCCGTTATGACCCGACCCCTCTTTTTCTTCATAGCCGCAACTCTGGCGCTGGCCGGTTGCGGCGATAGCGGTCCGGGACTGTTCAAACGGGCAGAACGCGGGCCGGAGCCTGTGGTGCAGGCCCCCGCCGAAACCGATGTGCGGCCCAAGCAGCGCCCCGATGCGCCCGCCCTGAACGCAGGCGGTGCACTGACACAGGAAGCCGCCGGCGCGGTAAGCGAGACTGCGCTGGCAGAGGCGACCAAACCTGTGGAACGGCCCGAACAGGACAAGGGCACCACCGTGGCTTCTCTTGGTCTGTTGGAGCGGGACGGGTTCTGGCTGCGCACACCGCTGGTCACATCCGAGGCAGACGGGCGCGTTGTGCTGGAACCCTCGGGGGCGTCGGTGAACCTCCGCCTGTTGCCCAGCGGGGGGGAATCGGGGTCGGGATCGCAGCTTTCTATTGCGGCGATGCAGGTGCTGGGCGTGCCGATCACCGATCTGGTCACGGTGCGGGTGTTCATTCGATGATCCGGTTTGCCGATCCGCTGGTGCCGCGCCGCGACAGTTGGGGGGCGATGCGCGTGGCGTTTGAATGGCCGGAACTGGACCGTTTCAACATGGCGAGCGCCTGTGTGGAACGCTGGGCGCGGCAGGATCCTGAACGTACGGCGCTGATCTGCCTTAATGATTGCGGCACGGCCACGCCGGTCACGTTCCAGCAGTTGGACCGGCTCGCCAACCGCTTTGCCAATGTTCTGACGGCGGGCGGGGCAGGGCGGGGGGACCGCTGTGCCATCCTGTTGCAACAATCCCTTGAAACCGCTGTCTGCCATTTCGGAATCTACAAAACCGCAGGCGTGGCGCTACCGCTGTTTACCCTGTTCGGGGCCGACGCGCTGGAGTTCCGGCTGCGCGACAGCGGGGCGCGGGTGGTGGTGACGGACAGCGCCAACCTGCCCAAACTGCTGGAGATTCGCAACCGCCTGCCCGACCTTGAAACCATCTATTGTATCGACGGCGCAGGACCACAGGCGCGGGACTTTCACGCCGATCTGAACGCCGCCTCTGACAGTTTTCGCACGAAGGCCACCAGCCCCGATGATCCCGCATTGCTGGTCTATACCTCGGGCACGACAGGCCCGCCCAAAGGCGCGCTCCACGGGCATCGCGTGCTGATCGGGCATCTGCCCTGCATCGAAACCGCCCATAATTTCTTTCCCATCAAAGGTGACCTGCATTGGACGCCGGCGGATTGGGCGTGGATGGGCGGATTGATGAACACCCTGATGCCGAGCCTTTATTACGGCGTGCCGGTGGTGGCCTACCGCATGGGCAAATTCGATCCTGAACGGGTTTATGACCTGATCGCCGCCCATTCCATCCGCAACGCCTTTCTGCCGCCCACGGCGCTGAAACTGATGCGGCAGGTGCCGGCACCCGGCGCAACAACCCTGCGATCCGTCCTCTCTGGCGGTGAGGCACTGGGCGCGGATATTCTTGACTGGGGGCGCAAGGGGCTGGGGCTGACCATTAACGAGATTTACGGCCAGACCGAATGCAACCTTGTGCTGGGCAATTGCGTGCGCAGCTTTGATCCCAAACCCAACAGCATGGGGCAGGCGGTGCCCGGCGCCGAGGTGGTGATCCTTGGCCCCGACGGCATCCCGCTGGAACCCGGAGAGACCGGAGAAATAGCCATCCACCGCAGCCATAAGGCCATGTTCCTGAAATACTGGAACGCACCGGAAAAAACCGCCGCCAAATTCAGCGGCGAATGGATGCGCACGGGCGACATCGGCACCTGCGACGAAGACGGCTTCTTCGCCTTTTCATCGCGCGATGACGATGTGATCACCTCTGCCGGTTACCGCGTCGGGCCGAGCGAGATCGAAGCCTGCCTTGGTGGCCACGAAGACGTGGTCTTTGCTGGCGTGATCGGCGTGCCGGACGAGATACGGGGCGAGGTGGTCAAAGCCTTCATCGTCCTGCGCGAAGGGGTGTCACCGGAGGGCATGGAACAGGTGCTGATTGATCGGGTAAAACAAAAAGTCTCCCCCCACGTCGCCCCTCGCTCTGTCAGATTCCTGACGGAAATGCCAATGACTGCAACGAGCAAGATCATGCGGCGGGAGTTACGGGCGTTGGAGGGGTGATCTTTTTAAGCAAGAAGAGGTTATGTTTGAACGCCTTGTCTTAAGCTATTGGATTCCCCAACGAACTGATGGTAGATGTGCACCTATACTGCGTGCGTATTTTATAAGATGGATCGGTTAAATTGGTTCTTTTTTCATCAAAGTTAAAGCCAGATGAAGTGTTCACACCTCGGTCGGCAGACGTTAATCCCAATCTTTATATTCCTAGGCCTGACTTAGAAGAGGAATTGATAGAGGGATTATCTGAGAGCCAACACCTAGTCATATTTGGTGAGAGCGGTAACGGAAAGTCATGGCTATACAAAAAAGTTTTTAAACAAGAAAATGTAACTTGCGAAGTGGTTAACTTAGTTCAAGCATCAACCCTTGGGTCATTAGGTGCTGCTTTTAATGATAAGCTTTCGCGGAGAGAAGAACTAGAACGACAAGAGTATGAGGTTTCCAAATCGGCCGGTGCCAAACCTGCCGGTATTGGTTTCGATTTCATAGGTACATGGAAATTGGTTAGAGGGAAGAAGGAACCATTTGAGAAACTTCTGGCATACTTAAGGAAATCGGCCGGAAGAGGGAGAGCAGTAATAGTTTTCGACAATTTTGAGCAAATTGCTGACGAACCTGAACTCTGCAAGCAAGTCTCTAACTGCGTGGTTCTTTTAGACGACCCGATATACGCCAATTACGATGTGAAAATTGTGGTTGTGGGGACCCCGGTTGGAATCGATGAGATTCTGTCTAGGAATGGAAATATCCAAACAATATCTACACGTCTGAAAGAGATACCCGAAGTCGAACGGATGAGTGTTACAGAGGCAAAGTTATTGATGCGTAGAGGGCTTGAGGATCAGTTGAAACTGTCCGTCCTCGGGAATTCACAAGTTTTCTATGAGCGAATGCTAAGTATAACGGATCGGATCGCCTTAGAGCTTCAAGGATTGGGCTTGAGAATAGCGAAGGAAGCTTTAAAGAAAAATGGGGTGATTGATCAGAATGTTCTAAACCGAGCAGTAGAAAAATGGGCTAAAAACTCTATTAGAGCTTACTGCGTAATGGTTTCAAATAGGTTAAATTCGAGGGAAACCAAAGTATCAAGAAGAAACCAGTGTATTTATGCTTGTGGAGTTTTGGACAAGGAGAGCTTTTCGTACAAAGATGTAGAGGCGCTAATCAGGAAACTCTTTCCAACAACTACATCGGGCGTTTCCTTAAATATTTCGGGCGAGTTGTCTAAATTGGCGAAAGGAGAAAATCCTTTATTGAAGCGCCTTCCGACTGATGACGCGTACCGTTTGGCCAGTCCTAAGGTTCGTATGGCTATATGCACTATGTTGAAGGTAGAAGACGAAAAGGTTCGGAAAGAAATTTTGAAGATTTAGCAGCACCCACCAACCCCTACCTAGGTAACCTAAACGCTGCCTTCAAACCACCCAGTCTCTCACTGTCGCCGAGGTTCAAACTCCCCCCGTGACTTCTCGCAATATCGGCGGCTATGGCGAGGCCGAGTCCCACTCCGCTGCCTTTGTCCTGATTGCGCGCGGTGTCGAGGCGGGCGAAGGGTTTTACGGCGGTTTCCCGTTGATCGGGGTGGATGCCGGGGCCGTTGTCTTCCACCACGAACTCTACAAAACCCGCCCCCGTGTATAGGGTCAGCTCGCTTTGGTCGCCGTATTTCGCCGCATTGGACAGCAGGTTTGCAATCGCCCGCTGCACGGCGGGGCGGCGCATTTTGACGGGTTCCTCTGCGGCTTCGGCCCCTTCAAGGTTCAGCGGCACAACCCGACCGCCGCGCTCTGCATTGGCGACGACCTGCTCGGCCAGCGCAAGGGGGGACACCATTTCATCCTGTTCCTCGCTGTCGCCTTTGGCAAAGGCCAGAAACTCGTTCAGGATGTCCTCCATCTCGTCCAGATCCCGCGCCATCAGGGTGGTCTCTTCGTCGTCTGAATCCAGCAGCGACAGGGACAGTTTCAACCGTGTGAGCGGCGTGCGCAGGTCGTGGCTGACACCCGACAGCATCAGCGTGCGCTGTTCGATCTGCCGCTCAATCCGGGATCGCATGGACAAAAACGCATTGGTGGCCGCCCGCACTTCGGAGGCGCCACGGGGATAGAGCGGCAGGGACTGGCCTTTCCCGAAGGCATCCGCAGCACGGGCCAGACGGCGTACGGGGCTGATCTGGTTGCGCAGAAAGGCCGCCGCCAGGGCTGTCAGGAAAATCGCCGCTGCCACCATCGCCACCAGCAACTGGTGCGGGTTGGCGGCAGAGACCCGCTTGCGGGGCAGGGTGAACGCATAAGGGGTGCTGTTCACCTCTGCGATAAGGGTCACGGTGCTTTTGGGGTTGGCAAGGTCTATGACGCGGGCCTCCGGCACTTCGGCGCGCAATGTTTCAATGACGTAGCGTCCCGAAAAATCCAGACTGTCCTTCAACCGGTCGGGCGCGTCCAGATCCGCATCGGGCACAGGGCGCAGCGTGATTTGCAGATCCCGCGCCGCCTGAGTGGTGTCCTGTCCGGATTCCAGCAGTGCAATCAGGTGGTTGAGGTCAAGGGATGTGGATTGTGTCATCTGCCGCGTCACGTCCTGAAACAGCCGTTCCACAAAAACCACGCCCACCACGACCTGAATCAGCACAATGGGCACCGCAAGGATCATAAAGGCGCGGCCGAACAGAGAGCGGGGCAGATAGGGCTTGAGCCATTTGTTAAACATCACCACAACAGCGTTACGGGCGGAACCGCCCCTGTGCAACCCAAAGCTGGAGAGCCGCTGATGTCTGATCCGTTTGATCGCAATTATACCCCGAAAACCGGAGAGCTGGTGCAACTGACGCCGCTGATCGGCGTTGTCACAGCGCCCAATGCCGGACCGATGACCTTTACCGGCACCCAGACCTATCTGGTGGGGCAGGGTGCGCTGGCGGTGGTGGATCCGGGGCCGGACAATGACGCCCACCTAGAGGCTTTGCTGCGGGCGATTGACGGGCGGCCGGTCAGCCATATCCTTGTGACCCACTCCCATGTGGACCACTCGCCCCTGTGTCGCCGCCTGTCCGACGCCACCGGCGCACCTGTGCTGGGGTTTGGCACCGCAAACGAAGGGCGCAGTGCGGTGATGGAGCGGCTGGCCGCCCAAGGCAACCTTGGCGGCAATGAAGGCATCGACGAAGGATTCGCACCGGATCGCAAGATTGCAGACGGCGAAGTCATCAAGGGCGATGGCTGGGCGCTGGAGGCGATACATACGCCCGGACATCTGTCCAACCACCTGTGCTTCGCCGTGCAGGGCACAGGCGCGGTGCTGACGGGCGATCATGTCATGGGCTGGGCCACAACGATGGTGTCGCCGCCGGACGGTGATTTGACCAGCTTTATGGCCTCGATGGAAAAACTGGCCGCGCGGGACGGGGACAGCGTTTATTTTCCCGGTCACGGCGGGGCGATCAAAGATCCCGCCGCTATGGTCTCGCATCAGATTCGCCACCGCAAATCCCGCGAGAGCCAGATTCGTCAGGCACTCGCAGGGGGTAATCCCGCAACCGCGCTGCAACTGGCCGAACAGATTTACACGGATGTAGACCCCCGCCTGATCCCCGCCGCAACACGCAATGTTTTTGCCCATTTGATCGACCTGTCAGAGCGAAATCTCGTGCAAGCAGACCGCCCGATCAGCGTCGATGCGGTGTTCTTTGAAAAATAATCAAAAACAGGCAAAATGCCTATGGACGCCCCAAATAGCCTTTGCTATACGCCCATCACCGCAAGGTAAAAATGTTCCGGCGTAGCTCAGCGGTAGAGCAGTTGACTGTTAATCAATTGGTCGTAGGTTCGATCCCTACCGCCGGAGCCATTTTTCCCCTGACCGACTGCGGTTTTCATACCTTGAAGATCGCAGCGAAAAAAACTAAGCCCTGTTTATGAGAACAATAACAACCACCGAACAGCTGGCAGAGTTTTGTGCCCATTGCGCCCAATTCGATTATGTCACACTCGACACCGAGTTCCTGCGGGAGCGCACCTATTATTCCAAGCTTTGTCTGATCCAGATGGCCCATCCCGGTGAAGGGGATGAGGGCGCTGTGCTGATCGACGTGCTTGAACCCGGGCTGTCCCTTGATCCGCTTTATGCGCTGTTTCAGGACGAAAGCGTGGTGAAAGTATTTCACGCGGCGCGGCAGGATCTTGAGATTTTCTACGTGGATCGCGGGATTTTTCCGAAACCCTTCTTTGATACGCAAGTGGCGGCGATGGTTTGCGGTTTTGGCGAACAGGTCGGCTATGAAACGCTGGTGCGCAAGATTGCCAAGGCGCAGTTGGACAAATCCTCGCGGTTTACCGACTGGTCGGCGCGGCCTTTGTCGGACAAGCAAAAGCATTACGCGTTGGGCGATGTGACCCATCTGCGCGAGATTTACGAGTTTCTAAAGCGCAAGCTGCACCAGACGAAGCGCACCTCTTGGGTGGAGGAAGAGGTCGAGATCCTGACCAATCCCGAAACCTATAACGCCAATCCTGACGATGCGTGGAAGCGGTTGAAAACCCGCAGCAATTCCCGACGTTTTCTGGCAACGGTGCAAGAACTCGCCAAATTCCGCGAGTCCTATGCCCAGGAACGCAACATCCCGCG
The DNA here is from genome assembly GCF_001719615.1 of Neptunicoccus sediminis. Lineage (GTDB taxonomy): Bacteria > Pseudomonadota > Alphaproteobacteria > Rhodobacterales > Rhodobacteraceae > Amylibacter > Amylibacter sediminis. The sequence goes on along the minus strand of NZ_MDVX01000002.1, from coordinate 455,619 downwards.
CAACCGCGTATTCAAGGATGATGCGTTGATGGAGGTTGCGGCCACACGACCCAAGGTGCTTGGCGATCTGGGCAAATCCCGTCTGTTGCTGCGCGAGGCCCGCAAGGGCGCCATTGGTGAAGGTATTCTGGCGGCGGTCAAAGCGGCCGATGCGATCCCGAATGACAAACTGCCCCATGTCGCCAAGGCAAGGCAGCGTCCGCAGGGCAGTGAAGGTCTGGCGGATCTCTTGCGCGTGCTTCTGAAAGCCAAGGCCGAGGAATCCGGCGTTGCGCAAAAGCTGATCGCCAATGCCTCTGATCTTGATGATATTGCGGCGGGTCTGGGTGCGGATCAGGTGTTTCGCGGCTGGCGAAACGAGGTGTTCGGCAAGGATGCCAAGGACCTTTGCGATGGCAAGGTGGCCCTGTCTGCGGATGGCAGCAGCGTGAAAATCGTACATATCTAACTAAAACGGCCCTGGCGCAAGCGACAGGGCCGGTGGTTCGTCCTGAACTGGTGCCGCGATCAGCGTCTCAGGCTGATCTGGTTCTGGCGCCCGACCACGCGAATGGCGTTTGCAGCGTTCAGCTTCTGGTTCGAGATGAAAATTCCCACATCTATTTCGCGGCTATGCTCTCCCAGAACATTGGTTTGGAACTGCGGTTCCTTGGCGCGAAACTCCAGCGTTATATCGCCGTTTGCATCGGGTTTCAGGCCGGTCGCGCTGTAGAGGCTGGCGTCATAATACCCCTGACGGGGGGCCACACCACGGGCGCGGATGATTGCGCCACCCCGAGCCCGTTCAAAACGGGCCTCTTTAATGACGCTGATCAGGCCGCCATTGTTCTGGATTACCGGATCAACCCGCTGGTCCACACGGTTGCGGCGGCCAAACAGGTTGCCAAAGCTGCCTGCTGAACTGGCGCTTCCGGCGGATCCTGCACTGCTTGCGGAACCGGCGCTGTTGGCGCTGCTGCCGGCACTGCTACCCGCGCTATTGCCTGCGCTGTTGCCCAAGCCGCAAGAGGAGACCATCCCGACAAGGAGAACTGCGCCTATAAGTTTTTTCATCTGCCGACCCCGTTGTTGGTCTTTTATTTACGGGCCAAGTGTTAGCCAAAACGGGTTTCAAAGAAAAGGGCCGAGTGACGCGGTGTCGAATTATTGGTGGACCTGATCGGGCAGGGGACTTAGGTATCCCACAGGATTTACGCAGGAACGGTTAAGAATGACTGAAGATTTTCAGGAAATCGTGGAAACATTTGAATTCCTTGACGACTGGGAGGACCGCTACCGCCATGTCATCGACATGGGCAAGGCGATGCCCGAACTGAACGAGGCACTGCGGGTGCCCGCTACCAAAGTGGACGGTTGCGCCTCGCAGGTCTGGATCGTGCCCCATATCGAAGGGGACGGGCCGGAAGCGGTGTTCACCTTTCAGGGGGAAAGCGATGCAATGATTGTGCGCGGCCTGATCGCGATCCTGCATGCGCTGTTTAACAATGTGACGGTGCAGCAGGTTGTCGATACGGATGCGGCGGCGGCCTTTGCGCAACTGGGTCTGGATCAGCACCTTTCAGCGCAGCGGTCCAACGGTTTGCGGGCGATGATCGTGCGGATTCAATCCCTCGCACAGCGCAAACTCGCGGCAGATTCATAATCAATATGCTAAGAAAGAATTTGCGCCCTGCCGGTCCATGTGACACGGAGGCGTAAGCTGGCTAATACGGCCTTACGCGGAGCAATATATGTCTGAGAAACTACAGAAACTTCTGGATACCCAAGGCTGGATCCTGACCGATGGTGCGACAGGGACCAACCTGTTCAACATGGGTCTGGAAGCCGGTGAAGCGCCCGAGATGTGGAACGACTGGCATCCCGACCGGATCACCAAATTGTATCAGGGGGCTGTAGACGCCGGTTCCGATATGTTTCTGACCAACAGTTTCGGCGGCAACGCCGCGCGACTTAAGCTGCACAACGCCCAGAGCCGTGCGCGGGAACTGTCCCGCATTTCGGCCGAGATCGGTCGGGAAGTGGCGGATAAGGCCGGGCGCGATGTGATCGTTGCCGGATCGATGGGTCCGACGGGGGACATTATGCTGCCGGTTGGCACCCTGTCCCATGCGGATGCGGTCGAAATTTTTGAAGAACAGGCCACAGGTTTGGTGGAAGGCGGGGCAGATGTGCTTTGGGTGGAAACCATTTCCGCCCCCGAAGAATATGCCGCCGCCGCCGAAGCAATCGGCAATATCGGCGCGCCCTGGTGTGGCACAATGAGCTTTGACACCGCCGGTCGGACCATGATGGGTGTCACATCCAACGGTATGGTCGATATGGTTAACGGCATGGACTATAAACCCTTTGCCTTTGGTGCAAACTGCGGGGTCGGGGCCTCTGACCTGCTGCGCACCATTCTGGGTATGTCAGCGGCCAATCCGGACCGTCCGCTGATCGCCAAGGGCAATGCGGGGATTCCAAAGTATGTGGATGGTCATATCCATTACAACGGGACGCCCACGCTGATGGCGGAATACGCTGTTCTGGCGCGGGATTGCGGGGCCTCTATTATTGGCGGGTGCTGTGGCACGATGCCCGAACATCTTGCCGCCATGCGCAAGTCGCTCGAGTCCACGCAAAAAGGCGAAACGCCGGATCTGGCGCTCATCGCGGAGCGGATGGGCGATTTTTCGTCCGCAGACGACGGCACGACCGCCAGAACCGGCGAGACACGTACAAGACGCCGCCGCCGCGACTAATCCATCTTAAAATGCGAAGAGCGGTCGGATTGTGAAACACAAATGTCGCTTATTTCGCAGAATGAAAGGGTCCCGCAGGTAACGTGGGGCCAGAGCCGCCCGGTGCCGGGTGCCAAAACTAGTGGGATTTTGCCAAATGTCTGAAGAAGAAGACGAAATCATCCTCTCGGAACTCAGTGACGAGGAACTCACGCTGCAAATGCATGACGATCTTTATGACGGTCTGAAGGAAGAGATCGAAGAAGGCGTCAACATCCTGCTGGAACGGGGATGGCAGCCATACGACGTGCTGACCAAAGCACTGGTGGAAGGCATGCGCATCGTCGGGATCGACTTCCGCGATGGTATCCTGTTTGTGCCCGAAGTGCTTCTGGCGGCCAATGCGATGAAGGGCGGGATGGCGATCCTGAAACCTCTGCTGGCAGAAACCGGCGCGCCCCGTTTGGGCAATATGGTGATTGGCACCGTAAAGGGCGATATTCATGACATCGGCAAGAACCTTGTCACCATGATGATGGAAGGTGCCGGATTTGAGGTGAAGGATCTGGGGATCAACAACCCTGTTGAGAACTACATCGAAGCGCTGGAAACCGGCGAGTTCGACATTCTTGGTATGTCTGCCCTGCTGACCACCACAATGCCTTATATGAAGGTCGTGATCGACACGATGGTCGAAAAAGGCATGCGGGACGACTACACGGTTCTTGTGGGCGGTGCCCCCCTGAACGAGGAATTCGGCAAGGCGATTGGCGCGGATGCCTATTGTCGTGACGCTGCTGTTGCGGTGGAAACGGCCAAGGAATTCATGGCCAAAAAACACAATCAAGTCAGCGCGTGATGCGCCATGCAGGTTGATGACGATACATTGACCGAAGACGGATTGGATGCGCGCAGTGAGAAACCTGCGCGCATTCTCGTTCTGGCCTGCGGTGCGCTGGCGCGGGAAATCCTTGCGCTATTCCGGCTGAACAACTGGGACCATATGGACCTGACCTGCCTGCCGGCGAAACTGCATCTGTATCCGGAGCGGATCACCCAGGAGGTCGCCAAGGCGGTTGAGAAACACCGCGATGAATATGCGCAGATTTTCGTGGCCTATGCAGATTGCGGCACCGGCGGGTTGTTGCAGGCCAAATGCGAAGAACTGGGCGTCGAAATGATAGCCGGTCCCCATTGTTATTCCTTTTTTAAAGGAAATGACGCCTTCGCCCAGACCGCCGAGGACGAGATCACGGCCTTCTACCTGACAGATTTTCTGGTCAAACAGTTCGATGCCTTTGTGTGGAAACCGATGGGGTTGGACAGGCATCCCGAACTGCGCGACATGCTGTTTGGCAATTACACCAAGATGATTTATCAGGCGCAGACCAACGATCCCGCGCTCGACGCCAAGGCCCAAGCCTGCGCGGACAAACTGGGCCTGCCGCTGGAGCGGCGGTTCACCGGCTATGGCGATCTGCAAACCGCGCTGGAGCACCTGTCGGGAAAGGGGTAATTGCGCCTTTCAAAGCTTTGGACAGGCCTTAACTTGCGAAAAACGCGAAAATGACGTTTAATCGATATTAATTCCTACAAAATTCAAATTCTTGGCTAGCGCAAGCAGTCTCGACTGAATTTTTACCGTCTGTTTCAGGTTAATTTCAGGGAGTTAATTTCAATGCACGTCACAATGTTATCCGGTATCACCACCAGCTTTCAGCGATTTATGGTAGAGCACATAGTCGATGCAGTCACCAGCGCCACGGTGAGGTGGCGGTTTGAACCGGCTGGTACGGCGTCTTCTATTTCTGTGGGGCCGACCCTAGGGGATCAACCGACCTTCCGGTTTTTCGGTACAGGACTGGCGATCGACGGAGACAGCTTTAGCGGCGAGGTTAATGCAGTTGATATGTTCTTTCCGTCCTCTCCCTACAAGGCTGTACGGATAGAAGGGGCGCGCTTTGACATAGGGGCGATGCGGGCGGCGGCTGAAGATGTCACGGCCGGCTACAACACCGACGCCTATCGGGATTTCTTGGAAATCTTGATGGGACCCTATGGTTCAACCGTTACGGGAACCGATGGGAAGGACGTGCTGGAAGCAAGCTTTGGCAGGGATGTCTTGATCGGCGGCAAGGGGAAGGATGCATTTATTCTTCACGAAAATGCCGATGGTATTGGGAACGATTCGATAAACGGGGGCAAGGGAAAGGATCTGGTCACAGGTTTTGAGCTCGTCGACTACTCTCTTACACTGAACCTTCTTTTGTCACTTGTCGTTCTTGCGACAGCGGGTGATGGGGGAGGCGAAACAGAAACAGAAACGATTGATATCAAGAATATTGAAGGCGGCTTCGGGACGATCCGTGATGACACTTTCATCGGGGATGATTTTGTCAACGTGTTTCATGGTTCAGACGGGAATGACACATTTTACAGTGGCGGCGGGAACGACCGGAATTACGGCGGCAGTGGAGACGATACGATCAAATCAGGCAGTGGAAATGACCGGAACGAGGGCGGCGCGATGGATGATTTCATCGAGTCCGGTGCCGGGAATGATCGAAACTTTGGCGGCAACGGGAATGATTTTCTCTATGGCGGCAAGGGAGATGACACGCAATTTGGCGGTCGCGGTGGCGACACACTGGATGGCGGCGGCGGTGATGACACGCTCTTTGGTGGTAGCGGAAAGGATGCTATCGACGGCGGTGCCGGTGCCGATAGCATCGGGGGAGACCAGGGCAACGACCGGATCAACGGTGGCGGCGGCGACGACGCTATTGAGGGCGGCGCGGGTAAGGACCGGCTGGAAGGCGGGGCAGGGGACGACATTATCGACGGGGGGTCCGGACAGGACACGATTACCGGCGGCAGCGGTGATGACCGGCTAACAGGCGGCAAGGGCGCGGATACCTTCGAGTTCTTTGCGGTCGGTAAAAAAAGTCAGGGCACTGACACAGTAACGGACTTTGACGTGGATGCGGACATGATCCGCCTGAACGGGGTGCCCGAAACCGCCATTGAGTTTGTCGAAGAAGACGGCAACCTGATACTGGCGCATCCACGGGGAATTATCATCCTCGAAGGATTGGACCTGTCTGATACGCCTGAACTAAATATCGAATATTGAACGCTGTCAGCGCCTTGAAAGCTCAGTGCGCGGTGCGTTCGGGTGTCGGGTTTTGTGCCACGACACCCTGAAAACTCAACCCACGTAGTTGCTGCGGCTTAGCCCGTATTTCGCCATTTTCTCGTTCAGGGTCCGGCGCGGCAGGGAAAGTTCCTCCATCACCGATTGGATAGACCCTTTGTGGCGGCGCATGGTGTTGTCGATCAGCATCCGCTCGAACGCTTCGACATATTCCTTCAGCGGCTTGCCTTCAGCGATCACATCGGGCGTTGGTTCCGAGGTATCATCCATCAGCAGGTTGGCAATGGAATAGCTGCCGCGCCGGTGTTGCAGCACGGCCCGTTCGGCCAGATTGATCAGCTGGCGGATATTGCCGGGCCAGGGCGCTTGCAGCAGTTGCGCCGCGTCCTTGGCGGAAACATCCGGCCCTTCTACGCCGTATTCATCGGCAAAGGTTTCCACGTAGCGGTTGAACAGGTTGAGAATATCCTCCCCCCGTGCGCGCAGGGGCGGCGGGGTGATCTGCATTGCGGCCAGACGGAAGTAGAGATCCTGCCGGATCGTTTCTTCCAAGGATGTGTTCGGGTCCGGTTCGTTGGAAATCGCGATGATGCGCAGCGGCGAGGTATCCGAGCCACGGTCGTGATCCTCCAGAGCGCCGATTAGGCGGGCCTGAATGGACGCTGGCAGGCTTTCGACGTCTTCAAGGCACAATGTGCCGCCGAGGGATGCCTCAAGCGCTGGCGTGCCATCGTCCATCGGACCGAACAGACGGCGGGCCAGTTCCTCTTCGGCAAAGGCCGCGCAGTTCACCATGACAAATTTCTTACCCTGACGGGGACCGCAGGCATGCAGGGCATGGGCGATCAGGCTTTTGCCCGAACCGGTTTCGCCCGAAACCAGAATATGTCCGTCCGCCTGTGCCAGATCGAGAATATCCTCGCGCAGCCGTTCCATCACCGGACTGGAGCCCATCAGCTTTCGCAGCAACACCGTGCCATCAGACAGTTCACGCCGCAGCGTGCGGTTGTCCAGTGTCAGGCGGCGGGTGTGCACTGCCCGTTTTGTCAGCTCTGCCATACGTTCGGGGTCAAATGGTTTCTCAAGAAAGTCATAGGCCCCGATGCGCATGGCCTCTACCGCCATAGACACATCGCCGTGGCCTGTGATCATGATCACCGGAAGCTGGTTGTCGATGCTTTGCAGGCGTTTAAGAAAGGTAATCCCATCCATGCCGGGCATTTTGATGTCGGAAATGAAGATTCCGGGGAAGTCGCCGTCGATATTTTTCAGCGCTTCTTCCGCACTGGAAAACGTTTGGGTGCGATAGCCCGAAAGGGTCAACCACTGGGAAATGCTTTCGCGCATATCCTGTTCGTCATCAACGATCGCGATTGTCATCTGTTCTGCCATGGGGCTCTCTATTCTGCTGCCTGAGTCTGTGCTTTGATCTGTGACTTATCTAGTTCGGGTAGCCAAAACTCAAAGACCGCGCCACCGGATTGTGAATTTCTGGCAATAAGTCGCCCACCGAGGTCTTTGGCGATCCCCGATGAAATGGCCAGTCCGAGACCGACACCGTCGCCGGGTTTCTTGGTGGTGTAAAACGGCTCGAACAGCTCGTCGAGGTTCTCAATGCCCTTGCCGTTGTCTTCAACCGCCAGCTTGATCGTGCTGCCCCCAGTTAGGGTAATCGCGATGCGGCGGTCCTCTTGCAGTTTGGTCGCATCCAGCGCATTTCGCAACAGGTTTACGATAACCTGTTCTACCCGCACCTGATCGGCCAGCACCATGACAGGCTCCGGCGGCAGGCTAGAGAGGATTTCCACCTTCATCTGGCTAAGCTGGGGAGACATCATCGAAAGCGAGGCGTTCACCGCGTCGCGCATGTCCACAGCGATCAGATCATCCCCGCCTTTACGGGCATAGGATTTCAACTGCCGCGTGATCGCCCCCATCCGTTCGATCAGATCGTCAATCCGCTGGAAAGAGGACATGGCCTCGGCTGGGCGACGGCGTTGCAACAGAAGTTTGGCGCCCGCCAGATAGGTCCGCATGGCGGCCAGCGGCTGGTTCAGCTCGTGGCTGACAGCGGCGGACATCTCCCCCAGCGCGGCCAGTTTGGATGATTGAGCAAGGCTTTGCTCTGCCACTTCCAGATCCTTCTCCACGCGCTCCCGTTCGGCAATTTCGGCTTGCAGACGCTCGTTCAGGGCCCGCAATTCGCGGCTTTCGGCCTGAAACAGAAAGGACTGGCGGATGGCGCGGCGGGACAGATAATAAAACCCGAGCGCGGTCACAATGGCCAGCACCATCAGTTCCAGCGCCAGCACCGCGTTCACCCTTGCACGGACGTCTTCAAAAGAGGCGAGATAGCTTAGCTTCCAGCCCTGAAACGGAATTTTCTGATCCAGCCGGAACAGCGGTTGCCCCTGAAAGTTGGCGTTCACCACACTGCGGTTCCAGTCGCCAGTCGCCTGCCACGCCCGCTCCACCGCGGAAAGGGCCGGCTGGTTGGCCAGGGCTGCCTCTAGGGTCTGATGGCGGAACTGGCGTTCTGTGCTCAGGATGATGACGCCCTCGCTGTCAGAAACGAAAATGATGCTGTCCCGTGTGGACCAGCGGTCAAACAACTGATCCAGATCCACTTCGATCAGGATGACGCCAACGGTCTCTTTCTGGCTCTGCATCTTGCGAGAGTAATAAAACCCGAGCGCGCCTTCCTTGACGCCGTTGGTGGTGAAGACCGTATCCGGAGAGCGCAGCGCCTCTACGAAAAAGGTGGAATCCCGCAGCACCGTACCCAACTCTCGCCGGTCCGAAGCCGCAACAACGCGGCCGCCATCGTCCAGCAGCACGATAGATTTCGCGCCGATTTCTTCCTTGTAGGAAATCAGCCGCTGCGAGGTGCCAACGTAATCATCCGTGTTCAGCGCCGAAATAAGTGTCGTGTCCCGTGACAACAACAGCGGAACAACGGAATTTCGATGTAATTCACTGACCAGACGGCCTGAATACAGCGTCATCTGCGCCTCGGCATCCGCACGGGTCGCCTCAGAGAAACGCTGGGTGAAATAGATGTTGGACAGCCAGATCAGAACACCTGTGCCAACCAGAAAGGCAAGCACACCTGCGCGAAGCATCCAATGGCTGCGGCGGCTGCGCGGTACTGGCTGGGTTATGTTCATTCTGCCAATCTAGGGCGCAGGGCGCGGTTGCTCAAGCTTTGCCTGTGGATCAGGCAGAAACCAGCGCATCCGCGATGCCCTCAAAGAAGCGCACGCCATCGGTGCCGCCCAGTTGCGCATCTGCCCGACGTTCGGGGTGGGGCATCATGCCCAGAACCCGTTTGTTGGCAGACAGAATACCGGCGATGTCATCCATCGAACCGTTGGGCGTTTCGGTATAGCGGAACGCGACCCGATCATCCCCGACCAGACGTTTCAGGGTATCGGGATCGGCGGAATAATTGCCGTCATGGTGGGCCACAGGAACTGTCACCACTTCGCCCACCGTATAGCGGGAGGTGAAAGGCGATGCGGTGGTTTCCACCCGCAGTTCTACGTCCTTACAGATGTATTTCAGCCCCGCATTGCGCATCAGAACGCCCGGCAGCAGGCCGGATTCCGTAAGGATCTGAAAGCCGTTGCACAGGCCGAACACATAGCCGCCCTTATTTGCGAACTCTACAACTGCATCCATGATCGGGGAGCGCGCAGCAATCGCGCCGCAGCGCAGGTAATCACCAAAGGAAAAGCCGCCGGGGATGCCGATAACGTCCAACCCTTTGGGCAGTTCTGCGTCCTTGTGCCAGACCATCGAAACATTCTTGGCGCCGCCAGCGACATTCGCCAGTGCCACCGCCATATCCCGATCACAGTTGGAGCCGGGAAACTGGATTACCGCCGCACGCATCAGAGAATCTCAACCGAGTAGTTTTCGATCACAGTATTGGCGAGCAGCTTTTCGCACATCTGCTTGACGCTGGCTTCGGCCTGCGCCTTGTCGGTTTCGGCCAGATCCAGTTCGATCACCTTGCCCTGACGCACGTCATTGACGCCCTCAAAGCCAAGCGCCCCAAGCGAATGGGCGACAGCCGCCCCTTGAGGATCAAGAACACCGTTTTTCAGGGTAACGTGCACACGAGCTTTCATCAGGGGATTCCTTTGGCCAAGAGGTATGGCGGCGTGATAGCGCCAAGCCGCGATTGAGGCAAGAGGCACGGGTGTCGCGGGGGGAATGAGTGTGTAAAGGCCGCCAAAACGAAAAACCCCGCAACCTTGGCTGCGGGGTAATGAGGCTTAACGGTAATGCCTGCGCCTAGTTCACCAGTTTCGGACCTTCGGTGATGTTATTGGTTGGCATTAGGCCCAGACGCCGTGCGACTTCGGTATAGGCGTCTGCCAGATCGCCAAGATCACGGCGGAACACGTCTTTGTCCAGTTTCTGGCCGGTTTTCAGATCCCAAAGCCGACAGCTGTCAGGCGAAATCTCATCCGCGACGATCAGGCGCTGGAAGTCACCTTCAAACTGGCGACCGATTTCAATCTTGAAATCCACCAGTTTGATCCCGACGCCATACATCAGGCCGGACAGATAGTCGTTCACCCGCAAGGCGATGGCCACCATATCGTCCAGATCCTGCTGGCTGGCCCAGTTAAAGGCGAGGATGTGTTCTTCGGCCACCAGCGGGTCGCCAAGGGAATCGTCCTTGTAGCAAAACTCAACAATGGGGCGGGGCAATTGCGTGCCTTCTTCAATCCCGAGCATCTTGCACAGCGATCCCGCAGCCACGTTGCGCACGATCACTTCCAGAGGAATGATTTCCACCTGATGGCAAAGCTGCTCTCGCATGTTCAGGCGTTTGATGAAGTGGTTGGGAATACCCAGCGCGGTCAGACCGTTCATGAAATATTCACACAGGCGGTTGTTCAGCACGCCTTTGCCTTCGATTACGTCCTTCTTCTGCGCATTGAACGCAGTGGCGTCATCTTTGAAGTATTGTACGATTGTTCCGGGCTCCGGTCCTTCGTACAGGATTTTCGCCTTGCCTTCGTAAATTTTTGTGCGTCGCGCCATGATCGGTTCCACATCAGTGTCGGGGGTTTGGGGGTTCTATAGGGTTTGTTCGTCGAAGCGGCAAGCGGTTTGCACTGCAGGGGCTGGCCGCTGCGTCAATGCAGGGCAGCCCTGTGCCTGACAAACCTTTGTGATTTTCCACAATCGGGAGCTTTCTTTTGCAGGGACGGCACCCTAGATTGAAGAGACAGTTATCACAAGGAGACCACCCTGATGAGCACATTCGACGATCGCGAAAAGGCTTTTGAAAACAAATTCGCCCATGACGCGGAAATGCAGTTCCGCGCCGAGGCGCGCCGGAACAAATTGCTGGGGCTCTGGGCCGCTGACCTAATGGGAAAAACCGGGTCCGAAGCAGAGGCCTATGCCGCAGAAGTGGTGAAATCCGATTTTGAGGAAGCCGGCGACGAGGATGTCTTCCGCAAGGTGTCAGGGGATCTGAACGGCAAGGCGGACGAAGCCACCATCCGCGAGAAGATGCAGACCCTGAAAATTCAGGCCAAAGCCGAGATCATGACCGAAGTCTAAAGACCGTTTCGGGGTGCAGAGTGCACCGCCACAATGACGCTGCAATGAAAAAGGGCCCCCGCGAAAGCGAGGGCCCTTATTAACAAAAAGTCGGTATAAGCGACACAACACGCCAGCCACTGAAGCTAAATTCCTCGAAGATCAGTTACCCGACCCCCAACACCGACTGTAAATATGGCTACTTGAAAAGGTATGCCTAAAAATACCCTTATTTCTGCCATATAAAAAGTGATAAACGTCACTCTTTTTAAGGTTATTTATCAAGTGGTCTAAAAACATTAACGGTTTTTGGGCGTTTGTGTCGATTTTTGAGACTTTGCTGTTTCGCTATGCGCAACAATCCATTGTTAAGTGTTTCAGATGAATCACCACTGAAAGTAGTGATTCACCCGTTTACGCAACGGCAGGTGTTCAATACTTGAAGACCCGTTTGAAGATCGTGTCCACATGTTTGGTGTGATAGCCAAGGTCGAACTTCTCTTCGATTTCCTCTGGCGACAGCGCGGCGAGCACTTCGTCGTCGCCCAGCAGCTCGGTTTTGAAATCCGCGCCGTGTTCCCAGACTTTCATCGCATTGCGCTGCACCAGTTTGTAGCTGTCCTCCCGCGAAACGCCGGCTTGCGTCAGCGCCAGTAGCACCCGTTGTGACATCACCAGACCGCTGAACTTGTTCATATTCGCCAGCATGTTTTCCGGATAGATCAGCATTTTGTCGATCACGCCAGTCAGACGGTTCAGCGCAAAGTCGAGCGTGATAGTCGCATCCGGCCCGATGGCCCGTTCCACGGAGGAATGGGAGATGTCCCGCTCGTGCCACAGGGTCACATTTTCCATCGCAGGGATCACGGCCATACGTACAGTACGGGCCAGACCTGTCAGGTTCTCTGTCAGGATCGGGTTTTTCTTGTGTGGCATGGCCGAAGACCCCTTTTGCCCCGCCGAGAAGAATTCCGCACCTTCCAGGACTTCGGTGCGCTGCATGTGACGCACTTCGGTCGCGATGTTCTCGATTGAGCTTGCCACCAGACCAAGTGTCGCAAAGAAGGCGGCGTGACGGTCGCGGGGAATGACTTGGGTGCTGATCGGCTCGGGCTTCAGGCCAAGCTGTTTGCAGACGTGTTCTTCAACCGCGGGATCAATATTGGCAAAGGTGCCAACCGCGCCGGAAATTGCGCCGGTGCCGATTTCTTCACGGGCGGTTTTAAGGCGGGTCAGGTTGCGATCCATCTCCGCATAGAACCGCGCAAAGGTCAGGCCCATTGTCGTTGGTTCAGCGTGGATGCCGTGGCTGCGACCCACACGTACCGTGTCTTTATGCTCCAGTGCGCGGCGTTTCAGCGCCGCCAAAAGCGCCTCTACATCTGCGATCAGGATGTCAGACGCCCGCACCAGTTGCACGTTGAAACAGGTGTCCAGCACGTCAGATGATGTCATGCCCTGATGGACAAATCGGGCTTCATCGCTGCCCACATGTTCGGCCAGATGGGTCAGAAAGGCGATGACGTCATGTTTGGTCACTGCTTCGATTTCGTCGATGCGGGCCACGTCGAATTCTACGTCTTTGGCCTTCCAGACGGCGTCGGCGTTTTCGCGGGGAATGACGCCGATGTTGGCCATTGCCTCACAGGCGTGGGCCTCGATCTCGTACCAGATTTTGAATTTCGTTTCCGGCGACCAGATGGCAACCATTTCGGGACGGGAATAACGTGGGATCATGAAGCGAGTGTCCTTTGTCTGACAGGCTTTGCTAATACGGGCAGATGGGCGCGGTTTAGACTGACAGGACGCAACTGACAAGCGCGAGAGGTGTCGCATGCACACCGGCAGGACAATGCGGCCGGTGCGCGGCGGGTGTGTAACGGATCAGGATTGCGGCGCGTGGCAGACCGCTTCTACATTGTTGCCATCGGGGTCGCGCACAAAGGCGCCGTAGTAATGCTCGTGATAATGGGGGCGCGGGCCGGGGGCCCCGTTGTCTTCGCCACCCGCAGCAATGGCCGCTTTGTAGAAGGCATCCACCTCGGTGTGGTTTCTGGCGGCAAAAGCCACGTGCATCGCGGGTTTTTGCTGGCCGTTTTCGCTGATCCAGAAGGTTGGCGCGTCGCGGCCAAATCCGGCTACTTTTACGCCGCCTGTGTGTTCGCTTGGTATTTCCATCAGCATTTTCCCGTCCAGAGGGGCGAGAGCTGCGAGATAAAATGCTTTGGCGGCGTCAAAATCCGAAACGCTGATACCGGAATGGTCGATCATTGTAATGTCCTTTCAGGGTTGGTTGTCATGGGTGACTCCGGTGTAGCCCATCGGTCCTGCCAAGTTGTGTCAGCAGGTTTGCTTGCAAATGGGTCGCGGGAATGCTTAGGGTTTTTCAACCGCATAGCCGTGGACTGACGATTGGGGGACCCTATGCCGACTGAACTTCTGGTGCTTGGACTGCTGTGTGTCGTGATCCTCTGGGCGCTTTCGGCGGCGCGACTGGAGAAATCCGCGATTACCCTGCCGATGATTTTCACCGCCACCGGATTCGCCATGTCCTATCCTATTGGTCTGCTGGCCGAAGAACACGCCCTGCGAGAGATTGCCCGCGTGGTGGCAGAGGTGACGCTGGTCATTGTCCTGTTCGCAGATGCGAGCCATTTTCGCCCCAAGCATCTTGGGGAAAGCGTCTTTTTACCGCTGCGGATGCTGGTGATCGGGATGCCGCTTACAGTCGGGCTGGGCACATTGGTGGCCTATGTAATTTTCCCCTCGGGTGGCTGGGCGGTGGCACTGCTGATTGCGGCGGTGCTGACCCCGACAGATGCCGCACTGGGGGCGAGTGTGGTCAATTCCGACAAGCTGCCGGACCGTTTGCGCCAGACCATCAATGTGGAAAGCGGGCTGAACGACGGGCTGGCGCTGCCCTTTGTGCTGTTCGGCGCGATTTTGGCGGGCAGCGGCGACGGAACCGGAGCCTTGGCGCTGGATGCGCTGTTGCAGGTGATCCTCGGGCCGCTGGCAGGTCTGGCGGTTGGCTGGGGCATAGCCCGCGCGATGAACCGTGCGCAGCAGGCAGGTTGGGCCAATGAGGAGAGCGAGGCGATTGTCTTTCTCGCCACAGCCTTTGCCGCCTATCTGCTGGCTTCGGTCATCGGGGGCAACGGGTTCATTGCGGCTTTTGTTGCCGGTGCGGTTTTTGGCAATACCTACCGCTATGACGCCAGTTTCATTACCGAATTTATGGAAAGTCAGGGCCAGCTTGCCACCATCGGGGCTTTTGTGATTTTCGGTGCCGTGCTGCTGCCTGTGGGCATCGCACACATCAGCCTGTCGGCGGTCCTGCTGGCGGTTCTGTTCCTGACGGTGGTGCGGATCGTCCCGATTATGCTGTCGCTGCTGGGCAGTCCGCTAATCCTGCGGGAACGGCTGTTTTTGGGCTGGTTCGGGCCACGGGGACTGGCCTCTATCCTGTTTGCGCTGCTGGTGGTAGAGGACTACGATATTCCGTTCGCGGATGAGATACAGGCCTGCGTGGTGGTGACGGTGTTATTGTCCATCCTGGCCCATGGTATTTCTGCGGCCCCGCTGGCACGGACATTCGCGCAAAAGGATGACGCGCCGCAGGATTGAACCGCGTCAGATTCAGCGCCCCTCCGGTCCGTCGTAATGGCGTTCAACCTTGGCAACACGCAGGGTGTAATGTTCATACCATTTCTCGCGCCCCATCTTTTGCGCGAACAAATGCTCTGAAACCTGTTTCCAGTTCTTCAGCGCCGCTTCGTCCTGCCAGTAAGATACGGTGATCCCCAGACCGTGCTCATCCCGCGTGGATTCCACCCCGAGATAGCCAGGCTGGGCGGCGGCCAGTTCGCCCATCTTTTCGGCCATTGCGCCGTAACCATTGTCCGCACCCCTGCGCTGTGCGGTGAATATGACTGCGTAATAAGGCGGTTCGGGCAGGGGGGCGAAACGGGACATGGGCGGGCCTTTGCGATGGGTTAGGCGGACTATGCCACCCCGAAAAGCCCGCTGTCACCCTGTTTTGACGCGCCGCCCCACGCTATTCCGCCGCGATTTTGATTACGGGCTCCATCTGGTCCAGATAGCTTTGCGCCAGATGGCACTTAATCTGCTGGCTGCCTGCCAGATCGCGCATTGGCGGGACTTCGGTTTCGCACAGGTTTCCGGCTACGTTAACCTTGTGGGGGCAGCGCGTCTGGAACGGGCAGCCGCTTGGCGGGTTCATGGCGGACGGAATGTCGCCTTCCAACACAATCCGCTTTTTCAGCACGCTGGTATCGGCAATCGGCACAGCAGAGAGCAGCGCCTCGGTGTAGGGGTGATAGGGCGGTGAGAAGACTTCTTCTGTAGTGCCCATTTCCACCACATGACCAAGGTACATCACCATGACCCGATCCGCGAGGTAGCGCACAATGGACAGATCATGGCTGATGAACAGCAGGGTGGTTTTGTTCTCTCGCTGGATTTCCATCAGCAGGTCCGTCACCGCCGCCTGCACAGATACGTCCAGCGCAGACACAGGTTCATCCGCCACCACAATTTGCGCTGATCCGGCAAAGGCCCGCGCGATGCCGACCCGCTGTTTCTGCCCGCCTGACAACTGACGGGGCATCCGGTCCGCAAAGGCGCGGGGCAGTTTCACCAAATCGAGCAGTTCCAGCATCCTCTGGCGGCGTTCAGCGGCGGTGTTTCCGACCTTGAAAATCTCCAGTGCACGAATGATCTGGCTGCCCACCGTCATAGAGGGGTTGAGCGTGTCAAACGGGTTCTGGAACACCATCTGGATAGAGGCCACCGTATCCGTGTCGCGGTTTTCAATCGGGGTGTTTTCAATCTGGTTGTTGTTCAGCGTCACGGAACCGTCGGTAGCGGTCTCCAGCCCCATCAACACCTTGGCAAGCGTGGATTTACCGCAACCGGACTCCCCCACGATGGCCAGTGTCTCGCTCTCGCGGGCTTCAAAGGACAGGGTCTCATTGGCTTTCACAACCCGAACATCGCCGCCGCCGAAAATGGCATTTGCGGCCACTTCATAGTATTTTTTCAACCCGTCCACTTTCAAAACCACTTCGCCCGGTTCGGTCTTTGAGGTGTTGTCTGCAACGGCAGGCGGGGCCTTCCAGTTGATCTCGTCCACCCGCAGGCAGCGGCTTTCATGGCGGTCGCGGCCACCGCCTTCTACGGCGACCATCGGGATAGCGCCTTTGTTGCACAGCCCGTTGACAAAATAATCGCAGCGCGGTCCGAAATTACAGCCGGGCGGGCGTTCATGAGGCAGGGGGAAATTGCCCGGAATGGCGATCAAAGGAGAGGCGTTTTTGTCTGCCCCCGGCAGCGGAATAGAGCGGAACAGCGCTTGCGTGTAGGGGTGACGCATCTTGTCGAACACATCCTCGATAGATCCGGTTTCCACCGCTTCACCGGAATACATCACGCACAGACGGTCACAGGTATCCAGCACCAGCCCGAGATTATGGGAAATGAACAGCATGGATGTGCCGTATTTCTCGCCCAGCCCCTTTACCAGATCGACGATCCCTGCCTCTACCGTCACGTCCAATGCGGTTGTCGGTTCGTCAAGGATCAGCAGCGATGGTTTGGACATCAGTGCCATTGCGATCACAATACGCTGCTGTTGCCCACCCGAAAGCTGGTGCGGATAGGCATCGAGTATCCGTTCCGGATCGGGCAGTTTCACATCGTTGATCACTTCAATCGCCATCTGGCGGGCCTGATCCTTGGAGGTGCCTTCATGGATCATCGGCACTTCCATCAGTTGCTTGCCGATGCGCATTGCCGGATTGAGAGAGGCCATCGGCTCTTGATAGATCATCGCGATTTCAGAGCCGCGCAGGTCGCGTAACTCTTCCTCGCTCATCGTGTTCAGATCGCGTCCCTTGAACTTGATGCTGCCGCCGACGATCTTCCCGTTCTTTCCCAGATCCTGCATCACCCCCAGCGCAACGGTGGATTTGCCGCAGCCGGATTCCCCGACCAGCCCCATTGCTTCACCGGGCATGACCGTGGTGGAGAAATCCATCACCGCGGGGATTTCTCCGGCGCGGGTGAAGAAGGAAATCGACAGGTTTTCGATTTCAAGGATCGGGCCGTCATAATCCCATTTAGTCATTCCGCGTCTCCCTTAGTCTTTGAGTGATTGTTCACGCAGGCCGTCGGCCAGCAGGTTCAACCCCAGCACCATAGACATCAGGGCAAGGGCAGGGATCAGGGCAGGGTGGGGATAAAGGGTCAGCAGCTTGCGCCCCTCGTTGATGGTAGACCCCCAGTCCGGACTTTCCGGCGAGAGGCCAAGGCCGAAAAAGCCCAATGTCCCGAGCAGGATGGTGGTATAGCCGATGCGCAGACAGAAATCTACGATCAGCGGTCCGCGCGCGTTGGGCAGGATTTCCCAAAGCATGATATACCACGGACCCTCGCCACGGGTCTGCGCCGCTGCCACATAGTCCCGCGTCTGAATGTCGAGCGCCAGCCCCCGCACGATCCGGAATACCGTGGGGGAGTTCACAAACACAACCGAGACAAAGATGTTCAACAGGTTCGGGTCCATCCCCAGCAGGCCGAGCGGATCGGCATTGAACGCCAGTCCCGAATACATCCAAGCGCCTGCCAGCAAGGTGCCCGCGATCAGGATGTTGCGCAGCATCGGACGGGTGAAAAACCGCGACTGGAACAGGATCAGCAAGAACAGGATCGGGAACAGGAACAGGATTGCCGCCAGTATATTCGGGATCGACGTGACCCAAGTGTTGCCGCCCCAGATGCGGATCTCGGCCCCTGCTGCGCGGATCTCCGGTGTGACCAGCAGGTAGAACAGCAGGATCACCGGAAAGGCGAGCACGAGGTTCGCCAGAAATGACAGCACTGTGTCGGTGCGCCCGCCGAAATATCCCGCAGGCAGGCCAAGGGTGATACCCACCATAAAGGCAAACAGCGTGGCCGCAGGCGCGATGATCAGCACGATCCGTGAACCGGCCACCATGCGCGAGAACACATCCCGTGCAAGGTTATCGCCGCCAAACAGATACCACTGGAAATCGCCCTCGGTCGCGCCGCGCAGGGGGGTGCCGGGCAGTTTGTTTTTCATACCCGACGCGGTTTCCAGCGCGGCGTGTGTCATGATGGCATCGGCAAAAATGGCCGTCAGCACCCAGAACAGCACCAGCGCAAAGCCGACCATTCCAATCGGGCTGTCAAACAGCTTGCCATAAAGTCCGGTCTTGTTCTTGGTCATGATTGACAGGGCGAAAATCACCAGCATTCCGACCCAGACAGGGATGAACTGCATGAACACATAACCGACGATTTGAAGGGATGTGAGAGGTTCCATAATAGTGTCCCTTCCTTAGCTGACGCGGATGCGCGGGTTGAGAAAAACATAGCCGATGTCGGATATGAGCTGCGTTACCAGCACCACCAGAACAGCCACCACCGAAACGCCGAGCAACAGCTCTATGTCGTTGTTTCCGGCGGCCTGAACCAGCGTCCAGCCAAAGCCTTTGTAATTGAACAGGGTCTCGACAATCACAACGCCGGTCAGCAACCACGGGATTTGCAGCATGATGACGGTAAACGGCGCAATCAGCGCATTGCGCAGTGCGTGTTTCAAGACGATGTTGCGAAAGCTGACCCCTTTCAAGCGGGCGGTGCGGATGTATTGCGCGGTCATCACTTCGGCCATAGAGGCCCGTGTCATCCGCGCGATATACCCCACCCCGTAAAGCGCCAGCGCCATCACGGGCAGGGTGAAATTGGCAAATGTAATGTCATTGGCAGCGGTTGAGGCCAGCCCTTTGAACAGGGTTTTCTTCTCAATCCAGCCCCATTCGTGCAGGATCGGGGAGAGGCCGGTGCGCGAGGAGGCAAACAACACTACAAAGATCACACCGGACACATATTCCGGCGTAGCCGTCGTGGCGATTGCAAAAGTTGAAAGCGATCTGTCCGTGCGCGATCCTTCCCGCATTCCTGCAAGTATCCCGATCACCAGCGCCATAGGCACCATCACAATCAGTACAAACAGCATCAGCCAGCCCGTCAGCGCCAGCCTCTTGGCGATAATATCCGAAACCTCGCCTTTGAAAACTGTGGAAAATCCAAAGTTTCCCTGTAACACGCCGCAGTAATTCCCGATCTCTTCATCCGGTACTCCGGGGCGGGAACAGCGGGTGTGGATCTCTCCGTCGACTTCGATTTTGGGTGAGGGCATTACGCCAAGCCACTGGCCGTACTTAAGAAAAACGTTCTGGGTATATCCGCGATTTACCAGCCAGCTTTCGACCTGTTCGTCGGTCATCCGCATATTGCCTTCGGTTTTCGCCAGTTTTTCAAGGTTCGGATAAAGGTTCGTCATGAAAAACACGATGAAAGTCAGGCACAGGGCTGTCAGCAGCATGACCCCTGTTCGCCGGAGAATAAATCTTCCCATAGATTTCCCTGTTGCTTGGTCCTGTGGCCTTGATTTGGCTGCCTGATTGCGGGTCAGCGGGGTCCGGGCCTGTGGTTTATTGTTGGTTGATCGTCAGACAACTGTAGCGATTGACGAAAAAGGCCAGAGCGATGCTCTGGCCTTTTGTCGTTTTCTATCAGGCCGCAAAGCCGAGCTTATGGACATGGATTTCAAAGGAGGGGTGCATGTCTGCCCCGACCACGCCGTCCTTGTAAAAGCGGCTGACGCTTTGCCAGTAGGGTTGGATGATCACACCGTCATCAACCAGCATTTGTTCCAGACGGGCCATAACCTCGCGCCGCTTGTCCGCATCGGCAATCGCCATTGCCTCTGTCACAGCCGCGTCAAATTCGGGGTTGGCATAGGCGCTTTCGTTCCACGCCTCACCGGAGCGGAAGGCAAGGGCCAGCACCTGAATCCCCAGCGGGCGCTGGTTCCAGTTGGTGGTCGAGAACGGATATTTCGCCCAGTCGTTCCAGAAGGTAGAGCCGGGCAGGACCGTGCGTTTGATGTTGATCCCCGCCTGACGGATCTGGTCGCCAATGGCATCCGTGGAATCCTTGCGCCAGTCACTGTCGAGCGAGATCAGCTCGTGCTCGAAATCGGCCATGCCAGCCTCTTCCATCAGCGCCTTGGCGCCTTCGGGGTCGGCAACATGGGGGCCAATATCGGCGTATTCCGGATGGATCGGCGCGACCTGATGGTTCGCCGCAGGCACGCCGTTATTGGCAAAGCCAAGCTCCAGCACAACCGCATTGTCCACCGCCATCGCCAGTGCCTTGCGGACACGTTTGTCCTTATAGGGCACCATACCGTCCACTTCGGCCACTTGGTTGCAGCGGGCAACGATGGTGTTGGCGGTCACTGTGGTGGATTTGTTCCAGCCCTCCAGCGTTTCGAAGATTTCGATATACTCGCCGTCTGTGCGATAGCCCATATCGTATTCTTCGGATTCCGCCCCGGCGACCCAAGCGGCAGGTTCCGTGCCAAAGTCGATGTATTCGATCCGGTCTACATAGGGGCCGTTGGCCTCTGCATCCCACCAGGTGTGGTCCTCGTTGCGCACAACGACACCTTTCACACCTGCTTCAAAGGATTCAGGGATGTAAGGGCCGGTGCCGATCGGATTGCCAACCATGTTTTCAGGATCATGGGAGGAATGGACAATCGCCGCCGGATAATCCGCCATGCCCGGGATCAGGGTGATGTCGGGATCGGACGGTTTCAGGATCACAGTATGGGAATCCGCTACCGTGATCGCGCCTTCGGCAGCCGTGCCGTCTTCCCCGATCAGCGTGGCCATACGTCCGGCCATGGAATTGCCTTCCATGGCCTTGTCACACCAGCCGCGAATATTGCGGGCGACGTCTTCGGCGGTGAAATCATCGCCATTGTTCCACTTTACGCCCTTGCGCACGTTGAGGGTGATTTCTGTTGCATCCTCATTGGCCTCCCAGCTTTCCAGAAGACGCCCCTCAAACGAACCGTCGGCATTGATCTGGACCAGATATTCCAGCCAGCCACGGGTGAAGTTCGCGATTTCGGACCAGTCGTAGGCGCGGGGATCTTTCAGCGCCTTACAGGTCATCTGAATGCGCATCGTGCCACCCATCTTGGGCTTGGCACCGTGGGCCGCAGCCTCGGCCATCGGGGTGCCGATCAGCGTATAAGCGGCAGCGGCTGTCACCCCCAGCGCTGTGGCACGCGACAAAAACTCCCGTCGGGACAACAGCCCCGCCTTGTGTTCCTCTGCGTACATTTCCACTGCCGGATGCAGTTTAGAGCGAGTCGAGGTCATATGTTTCTCCCTGATAGACCAAGTTTTTTTTGTTTTATTGAGTATAGCACGAATTGCGGTTTTGCCCAAACCAGAGGCCGGCGGTGCCGTCCGATTTGCCGCTTATGATTGTGAATGCTGTAACGATGCTACCCTCCGCCGTCTTAACAGGACACTCGCTTTGCGTGGTTTTTAAGGGGAGGAAAACGACATTAGGTGTCGTTTTCGCGACATTACGGAATCAGAATACTCACGTTCGGGTGAATTCAGCTCACCACAGACTTAACTCTGGATGCGCTTTGGCTCCGCGGTGGCGGGGCAAGCCGGTCCTTACTATTTCTGCGCGGTCCGGCGGTAGGCTTTGGGGCTTTGTCCCTGTTTGGCAGAAAACAGACGTGTGAAATAGGCCGGTGATGAAAAGCCAAGCTGGTTGGAGATTTCCAGTATCTTGTGATCTGTATTGCTTAACATCATACGGGCCTCTGCCAGCACCCGTTCCTGTATCAAACGTGAGGCAGACTTGCCGTTTACCTGCTGACACACCCGCGTCAGATGGGTTGGCGTCACCCCGAGCACCCGCGCATAATCCGCCAGCGTGCGTCCGGTGCGGTAATCCTTTTCCAGCATGTTGACGAAGGCTTCCATCAGGCGCTGGGCGGCGTTGGTCTGGGGTTCCTTGAAATGCTTCTGGGCCATGCGCGCCAGATGAACTGACAGCAGCCCCACAAGATATTCTACCGCCAGATTGCGCCCGATCCCCGAGGTGTTGAACTCTGCCGAGATTCGGTCAAAGCGGTTGGCGATCTGTTTCTGATCCATCAGATTGAGAATCGGCATGAACACCGAATGATCCGGCAATACCACCGCGACATTCGGATCAACCGTGACCACAACGCCGTAAACATTCGACGAAAGCTCCAGACGGTGGGGCACGTCATGGGGGATAAAAATCACCGTATTCGGCCCGAAGGAGCGTGTAACCCCGTTGATCATACAGCGTCCGTTGCCCTTGGAAATCCAGAAGAACTTGTGCAGGCCGTTCACACTGTCAAGGCGCAGTTCGGGATGGCTGGAGCGCAGCGTACCAGCAAGCGAGCCGACAAAGACCCGTTGCTCTGTGTCGCGGATCAGTGTTGGTGTATCATCATCCATAATAGGCTCGCTTCAGGCGTCGAAAATAAGAAAAATTAATACGGTATCCCGATACTAAAGCCCAAACCGGAAATCGAATCAAGAAAAGGTTGAAGCTATTTTGACAAGCGCCTGTTCTGTAATCTCTTTTTGCGGATCAAGCGGTGTCCAGTCCGCCATTCTCTTGCGAAACCATGTGCGCTGGCGCTTGGCATACTGGCGGGTCTGGATTTTCGCGCTCTCAATGGCAGAGGGTAAATCGAGTTCTTGGTGCAGGTGGGCGACCAGTTCTTTTGCGCCGATGGCCTGCGCCGAGGGGAGCGTCCCATCCCAGCCATCCGCAACATAGGCTTTGACCTCTTCCAGCGCCCCCAGTTCCATCATCTGATCGAACCGTCGCCCGATCCGCTCTGCCAGCCAGTCGCGGTCGGCATCAAGATGCAGGCGCACCGCGCGGTGCGGTGCAACCAGCGGGGGCGGGGTGTCGGCCTGCCAGCGGGACAAACCCTTGCCCGTGGCGCGCAGCACCTCCCACGCCCGTTGCAGCCGTGCCGGATTATTTGCATCCAGTCCGGCCAGCGTTTCGGGGTCCTCTGCCGTCAGTTCTGCGATGAAACCCTCTTTGCCCGATTGCTCCCGCAGGGCGTTTCCGGCGGCGCGGATGGCCTCGGGGACCGGCGGAATGGGCGCCAACCCTTGTGTCAGTGCGCCGAAATACAGCCCCGTGCCCCCGACAATGATCGGGCGCAGACCTTGGGCGCGGGCCTTTTGCAAACAGGATTCCACATCCCGCAGCCAGTGCCCCGTTGAATAGCTGTCGTATTTGCCGATATGCCCGTAGAGCCAATGCGGGGCCTGTGCCATCTCGGTTTTGTCGGGGCGGGCGGACAGCACAGACCAGCAGTCATACACCTGCAAAGCATCCGCATTGATCACGCAACCGTTTGTCAGGGCCGCCAGTCGCAAGGCCAGTGCGGATTTGCCCGAAGCTGTAGGGCCCGCAATCAGGATCGGTGCATCGCTTTGTGTCATATCTTTCGCAACATCGCTGTCTATAGGGTCGGGTTCGGAAATTCTCTTAGGGGATCGAGGCGCAATTTGCCATTGAATCACGCGCGATTTTGGGACAGTTTGCGCCGAAGCACAAAAATCGAGGAATCGCGCATGGCTGACGCATCGCATGACGAGCAGAAACCGACATATAAACGTGTCCTTCTGAAAATTTCCGGCGAAGCGTTGATGGGTGATCAGGGGTTCGGCTTGCATCCCCCCACCGTCGAGAGAATTGCCAATGAAATCAAATCGGTCCACGATCTCGGTGTAGAAATCTGTCTGGTAATCGGCGGCGGCAACATCTTTCGCGGTCTACAGGGCAGTGCGCAGGGTATGGAGCGGACCACCGCCGATTACATGGGCATGCTGGCAACTGTGATGAACGCGCTGGCCATGCAGGGTGCGCTGGAAAGTCTCGGGGTGTTTACCCGCGTGATCAGCGCCATTCCGATGGATCAGGTCTGCGAACCCTACATCCGCCGCCGTGCGGTGCGCCATCTGGAAAAGAAACGGGTCTGCGTGTTTGCAGCAGGCACCGGCAATCCTTATTTCACCACCGACACCGCCGCGACCCTGCGGGCCAACGAAATGTCCTGCGAGGCCATCTTTAAGGGCACACAGGTCGACGGTGTTTACGACAAAGACCCGAAAAAACATGCAGATGCCGTACGCTATGATACAGTGTCCTACGACGAAGTGCTGCAAAAGCATCTGAAGGTCATGGACGCCTCCGCGATTGCACTGGCACGGGACAACCACAAACCGATTGTGGTATTCTCGCTGGATGAACCCGGCGGCTTTGCCGGTATTTTGCGCGGCGAAGGCACCTATACGAAAGTGGGCTGAGACCCGCGCTTGGAGACAGAGCTATGAGTGACGATATTGAAATTGATGTAGACGGTCTGAAACGTCGCATGGATGGCGCAATGACTGCGCTGAAAACCGAGTTCGCCTCGCTGCGCACCGGACGGGCCTCGGCCTCTATTCTGGAGCCGGTGATGGTGGATGCTTACGGCTCCATGATGCCCCTGAACCAGTGCGGCACCATCAATGTGCCCGAACCCCGCATGATTACCGTGACGGTCTGGGACAAAGGTCTGATCAACGCTGTGGAAAAAGCGATCCGCAACTCCGGCCTTGGCATCAACCCTGTCGGGGACGGTATGACCATCCGCCTGCCAATCCCCGAGTTGAACGAGGAACGTCGGCAGGATCTCGCCAAAGTTGCCGGCAATTACGCCGAACAGGCACGTGTTGCTGTACGCAACGTGCGCCGCGATGGTATGGATCAGGTCAAGAAAGCCAAAAACAACGGCATGGGCGAAGACGACCAGAAAATCTGGTCCGAAGAAATCCAGACCATGACCGATGCGGCAATTGAAAATATTGATAAGGCTCTTGAGGCCAAACAAGCAGAGATCATGCAGGTGTAGACCGGTTCCGCCGGCGCGCAGGCAAGGTCTGATATGGCAGGCAAATGATGCAGAAAACAGACCCTGTGGCCCAAGCGGATCACGTTGCGGTAATTATGGATGGCAACGGGCGCTGGGCAACCGCGCGTGGGCTGGAGCGGCTTAAAGGCCATGTCAAAGGGGTGGATCGTGTGCGCGAGGTTGTGCGCGCGGCACCTGATTACGGCATCGGCTTTCTCACCGTTTTTGCATTTTCCACCGAAAACTGGAAACGCTCCGAACGGGAAGTGACAGGGCTGATGAACCTGTTCAAACGCTACATCCGCGGCGAGGCTGCTACCCTTGATGATGATAATGTGCGCGTGCGCTTTATCGGGGACCGCAAACCGCTGGACCGCAAACTGCGTTCCCTTATGGACGAGCTGGAAAAGCTGACGGAAACCAACACCGGACTGAAGCTGACCATCGCGCTGAATTACGGCGGGCGGGATGAAATCACCCGCGCTGTGGGGCGGATCGCCAAAGCCGCCAAGATGGGCATGATTGATCCGGCAGATGTGACCGAGCAGATGATCGGCAATTTCCTTGATACCTCTGATTTGCCCGACCCTGATCTGATCATTCGCACCTCCGGTGAATGCCGCACATCCAACTTTCTGCCGTGGCAGTCCTGTTACGCCGAATATGTCTTTACCGACACCGCATGGCCCGACTTTACCGTGGCCGAGTTGGTCAAGACGCTGAACCAGTACCGATCAAGGGACCGCCGCTTTGGTGCGGCCGTAGCGAAATGAAAAACGGCGCGGATTTTTCGGACCTGCGCACACGGATTATCTCTGCGCTGGCGCTGGTGTTCATCGGTCTGGCGCTGGTCTGGGTGGGCGGCGATGCCTTTGGCGTTTTGCTGGTAATTGCTGCGGGACTGCTTGGCTGGGAAACCAGCCGGATGCACGCCACGCCGGTTCTGATCAACTATGTGTTCGGCCTGTTGCTGGCCGCTTTGGTGTTGTCGGCCATGTTCCTGCCGGTGCTTTGGACCGTGGTGCTGGCGGTTTTGCTGCTTGGTGCGGTGTTCCTTGGTCACAAGCGTCCGCTAGCGGTGCTTCTGTCGGCGGTCGCGATTACTGCGGGCTGCTATACGCTGCAGATCTTGCGCAGCGAGTTCGGCATCGGCTGGACGCTGTGGCTTTTGGTGGTCGTGGTTGCCTCTGATGTGGGTGGCTATTTTGCCGGCAAGATGATCGGCGGGCCAAAGATCCTGCCACGGATCAGCCCCAAAAAGACGTGGTCCGGTACGGTCGGCGGCTGGGTTCTGGCCGCTTTGGTTGGGTTTATCGCTTATAGCGCGGGGCTTGGCGGTGCGGGGATTGTGCTGTTGTCGGTGTTGGTGGCTGTTGCCGCACAGATTGGCGATCTGCTGGAATCCTCGATGAAACGCCGCTCCGGAATAAAGGACTCCAGCAATCTTATCCCCGGACATGGTGGCTTGTGGGACCGGTTTGACGGAACCATCGGTGCCTCATGTGCGCTAGGACTGGTGCTTGCCCTTGGCGGCGCCGGAGCCTTGGGGCTGGTGTGATGCGCCGTGTGTCCGTTTTCGGGGCGACAGGATCGGTCGGGCAGAATACCCTTGATCTGATCGCCCGTAGATCCGATGAATTCGATGTGGTCGCCCTGAGCGGTGGCGCAAATGTGGATTTGCTGGCACGACAGGCGCGGGCGTTGCGGGCCGAACATGCCGTTATTGCGCAAGAAAATCTGCTGCCCGATCTACGGGACGCATTAGCGGGCAGTGGCATCAAAGCCAGCGCCGGACGGGATGCTGTGCTTGCGGCGGCGGCTGTGCCGGTGGATTGGGCGATGTCGGCGGTTGTGGGTTTTGCCGGTCTGGAGATCAGTCTGGCCATTGCCCGTAACACGAAAACCCTCGCCCTTGCTAACAAAGAGAGCCTCGTTTGCGGGGGCGCTTTGCTCACCAAGGTTTGCGCCGAGAACGACACGCTTCTGTTGCCTGTGGACAGCGAGCATTCCGCGATTTTGCAGTGTATCGGCGGCGCGGATAAAGAGGTGGAGCGGATCATTCTCACCGCTTCGGGCGGGCCGTTTTTGCACTCGGACCCCAAGGCGCTGGAAACGGCCACACCGGAACAGGCGATGGCCCATCCGAACTGGGATATGGGGCAGCGGATTTCAATCGACAGCGCGTCCATGTTCAACAAGGCGATGGAGGTTCTGGAAACCCACGCCCTGTTCGACGTGACGCCCGACCAGATCGAAGTCATCATCCACCCCCAATCCATCATCCATTCGATGGTGGGGTTTGCGGACGGGGCGATCATGGCCCATCTGGGTCCGGCGGACATGCGCGGGCCGATCGGGTTTGCGCTGAACTGGCCGGACCGGGTGGACCTGCCGCTGGAGCGTCTGGACTTCGGGGCGCTTGGTGCGCTCAGCTTTCAGCATCCTGATCCGGCGCAATTTCCGGCCCTTGAGCTGGCCAGCCAAACCATGCAGATGGGCGGACTGGCTGGCGCGGCGTTCAATGCAGCAAAAGAGGCTGCACTCGATCTGTTTCTGGACCGCAGGATCGGGTTTCTGGATATGGCCCGCGTGGTGCGCGCGGTACTGGCGCAGACAGATGTGGCCGGCAATGATACACTCAGCATAAAAGACGTGATTGACGCAGATGCAATTGCGCGTGTGAGAGCGGTGGAAGCCGCGCAGAAAGGGTTTTAGTCTATGTTCGATTTCCTGTCCTATGTGCCACTGATCGGGGGAACGCTGACCTTTCTGGTGCCGTTCATTATCGTGTTAAGTATCGTGATTTTCATCCACGAGTTCGGTCACTACATCGTAGGGCGCTGGTGCGGCATCCACGCCGAGGCGTTTTCTATGGGCTTTGGTCCGGTGTTAAAGACATGGACCGACAAACGGGGCACCCGCTGGCAGATTGCCGCCTTGCCCTTTGGCGGGTTTGTTAAATTTCTGGGCGACGCGAATGCTGCCAGCGGCGGTGCGGATCGCAGCGCAATCGAGGCTATGCCAGAGTCCCTGCGCGCCCGCACATTCGAGGCAGCCGCCCTGTGGAAACGCGCCCTGACGGTTTTTGCCGGCCCCGGGGCCAACTTTATCCTGTCCATCGTGATCTTCGGCCTGATCGCAATCGGATCCGGCCGCCCATCCCCCGATCTGGTGGTTGGCGAAGTCAAATCCGCCCCGGGTGAGCGCATCGGCCTGCAAGCGGGCGACCAAATCCGCAGCTTTAACGGCCAGCCTGTCACGGTCTGGAAGGACTTTGAAGATTTCAAATACCGCGCCGATGAGAACAGCACCCCGATGTATGGCGTGGTGCGCAACGGCGAAGAACTGACGGTGAGCGGCCCGTTCCCGTGGCTGCCGATCGTATCCTCGGTTAATCCGGTGACGCCTGCGGCAAAGGCCGGTGTGCGGAAGGATGATCTTGTGATTGAAATGGACGGCAAACCGATTGCCTCTTTCTTTGAATTGCAAACCCTTGTGCAGCAAATGACCTCTCGTGAAGTCTCCATGAAGGTATTGCGCGATGCCGAGGTTGTGGACCTTTCGATCACCCCGCGCTCTATGGCTTATGAAAAAGCGGACGGCAGCTTTGGCGAGCGGATGATGATTGGTATCGGGGCAGGGCTGTCGGTGGCCCCTGTCTATGAAACCGTCGGGCTGCTTGGTGCGTTGGATGCGGGTGTCGGGTCGGTCTGGCATCTGGCCAAAACCTTTGTGCGGACCATCAGCGAACTGGTGACAGGCGGTCTGTCGGTCAAGAACCTGCAAGGTCCGGTCGGGATTGCTGTGGCCTCCGGTGACAGTGCCTCGCAAGGACCGTTGGAACTGGTCTTTATGATCGCCTTTATCTCTACCGCAATCGGGTTGATGAACCTGCTGCCCATTCCGATCCTGGACGGCGGGCATCTGGTGATTTTTGCCTATCAGGCGATTTTCCGGCGCCCACCAAGCGACCGCGCCCTACAGGTTGCAATGGGACTGGGGCTTTCGCTCTTGCTGATGTTGATGATTTTCGCCACCTTTAACGACATTATGCGCCTTTGATTTCGGGAACGGTTCGATTAGAAAGGGTGTAGAAAAATTATAAGGTTCGATTAAGACCTTGGGGGTTTGGGACAGTATGAAGACTTCACGGATGTCATTGCGCATGAAACGCAATTTGAAACTCGGTGGTGCAGCTTTGGCGCTTGGCGTTGCGGTGGTGCCGGTGAACAGTGTTATTTCCCTGCAAAGTTCTATGGCTTATGCGCAGGCCACCGCGCGGTTCTCGCGGGTGGATGTTTCAGGGAACGAACGGATTGCTGCGGATACGGTCCGCTCTATCGCAGGTGTGTCTGCGGGCGTCAGCGTGACACCCGGACAGATCAACACAGCCGTCCAGAACCTCTATGCCTCCGGTCTGTTTGAAACGGTTGATGTCCGACCCGAAGGCGGGCGTCTGGTTATTGACGTTGCCGAATACCCGACAATCAATGCCATTGCGATCGAAGGCAACCGCCGGCTGAAGGACGAAGACCTGATCGGGCTGATCGGGTCCACACCACGGCGGGCCTATTCGCCGGCACAGGCCGAAGCGGATACGCAGGCCCTGACCGAGGCATACGCACAGGCCGGTCGTCTGGCTGCACGGATCGACCCCAAGATCATCCGCCGCTCTGACAACCGAGTGGATCTGGTGTTTGAAGTGCGCGAGGGTCGCGTGATTGAGGTCAACCGCATCAGCTTTACCGGCAACCGGAAGTTCTCGGACCGTCGTTTGCGTGGGGCGCTGGAAACCAAACAGGCGGGGCTGTTCCGCACATTGGTGCGCAAGGATACATTCATTCCGGAGCGGTTGGAATTTGACAAGGAAAAGCTGCGGAACTTCTATCTGAAACGGGGCTATATCGACGCGCAGGTCCTGTCCTCTTCTGCTGATTTTGCGCGGGAACGGAATTCTTTCGGCGTAAACTTTCAGGTGCAGGAAGGCCAGCAGTACAGCTTTGGCAAACTGTCCCTCTCCAGTCCGGAGCAGGACGTGAATATCGCAGATTTCCAGTCCGCCATGAAAATCAACGAGGGACGGACCTATAACCCCGAACTGGTTAACACCACGCTGGAGCGGCTGGACGTGATCGCCGCGCAAAAGGGGCTGCCCTTTGTTCAGGCCCGTCCGGTTGTGACCCGCAACGACGACACCCGCACGCTCGATATAAACTTTGAGCTTGCCCGCGGTCAAAAGCGCTTTGTGGAGCGGATCGACATTGAGGGCAACAGCACCACGCTTGACCGTGTGATCCGGCGTGAATTTGAAACCGTTGAAGGCGATCCCTTCAATCCGCGTAAAGTGCAGGAAGCTGCGGACCGCATTCGTGCGCTCGGCTATTTCTCCAACGTAGAGGTGCAATCGCGGCAAGGCTCGGCCCCTGATCAGGTTGTGATTGACGTGAACGTGGAAGAACAATCCACCGGCACGCTGGGCTTTGGTGTCGGTTTTGGCACGGATTCCGGCCTGAGCGGTAACGTCACCCTGACCGAAGACAACTTTCTGGGGCGGGGGCAGTCGGTTGGCCTGTCCATCAGCACCACCAGCGACAACCGCGAATTTTCGTTCAGGTTCACCGAACCCAAGATGTTTGATCGGGATTTGGCGGGGTCTTTGAACTTTGTGTACCGGACCACGAATGATGATGATCTGGATTTCAACACAAGCCGTTTCAGTTTCCGCCCCAGTCTGGCATTCCCGATTGGCGAATATTCCCGACTGAACACCTCGCTGCTGTTTGCCAGCGACGAGGTGATCCCGGACACCGGTTCCTCTCCGTTGATTCAGGCCGAAGCAGGCCGGCGCTCTTCCTTCGGGGTGGGGCTGGGGTACACCTATGACCGGCGGAACTCTCCGATTGATCCTACAGCCGGATTTATCTTCAGCATCGACCAGACACTGGCAGGGCTGGCCGGGGACAGCAAATACTATAAGGCCGTCGCCAACGCCAAAGGCTATCGCAATATCTTCAACGAAGAGGTTGTCCTGTCTGCCGAGCTTGAAGGCGGTTATCTCAAGAGCTTCGGGGGCAATTCGACGAGTATCATCGACAGGTTCCAATTGGGCGGCAACACCCTGCGCGGCTTTGAAGCCTTCGGGATCGGCCCACGGGATGTGTCGGCGGACCCGAACAATCCCGGAACCAACTTTGATGCGGCACTTGGCGGCAACTTTTACGCGCTGGCCCGTCTGGAGGCGAGCTTTCCAATCGGGCTGCCGGAAGAATACGGCATCCACGGGGGGTTGTTCTTTGATGTCGGCAGTCTCTGGGGGCTTGATAACACCACGGCAACGGCAGGGGGCGTGACCACAACAGCGTCTTCCTCTGATTTTGAACTGCGCTCTGCCATCGGGGTTTCGCTGTTCTGGGATACGGCGCTCGGGCCGCTTCGCTTCAACTTTGCCAAGCCGATTGAATATGTCCGTGGTGTAGACAAGACGGAGTCGTTCAACTTTACCATCGACACCCGCTTCTAAGGGATGATGTGGATGACAGGCAGGACGCTGGGTCTTGGCGCGGTTCTTTCAACCTGTCTGCTAATGGCAGGCGGGTCGACGACCGCGCTGGCGCAGACGCGGGATTTTCCGCTTTATAGCCAGTCCTTGCCGATCGTCAGCATCAACCGCGAGGCACTGATCCAGCGGTCCGATCTCGGGCGGCATCTCTCTTCGGTTCTGGCCGAACTGCAAACCGCACTGGTTTCGGAAAACGAAACGCTTGCCGCGACGCTGGAACAGGAAGAACTCGACCTCACAGACTTGCGCAAAACCATGAGCGCGGAAGACTTTGCGCCCATGGCCGAGGCGTTCGACGCCAAGGTTAAAAAGACCCGCAGGGAACAGGACCAGAAATCCGTCGATCTGGCCAGAACGCTGGAATCCATGCGGTTCCGGTTTTTCCGGCAGGCGGAAAGCATCATCGCCCAGTTGATGCAGGAACAGGGCATCGTCTTCGTGCTGGACGAAAGCGCGGTTTGGATGAGTCAGGGCGGCGATGTTACAAACATTGTCATAGAACGGATGAATTCCGCCTATGCAGCGGGTGAAATATCCATCGAATAGGCTTTGGCACGCTGATCTAACGGTGGTTCCTCTGGAACCGCAGCAAGAGGCAGGCTAAGGTTGGTTTTCTAAAACAAAGGAAGAAATAATGGCAGACGGCGAGACCGGCAACACGTTGTTAACCGCGGATATTCAAGAGATCAAACGGATGATCCCCCATCGGTATCCGTTCCTGTTGATCGACCGTGTCAAGGACGTTGACCTGAACAAAAGCGCCGTTGGCATCAAGAATGTCACCTATAACGAGCCGCATTTTCAGGGTCATTTCCCCGCAAGCCCGATCATGCCCGGCGTCACTATCGTCGAAGCTATGGCCCAGACGGCCGCTGTTCTGGTGGTGATGACGCTCGACATGATCGACAACGACATGCTGGTGTATTTCCTGTCCATCGACAAATGCAAGTTCCGCCAGCCTGTTACACCGGGTGATCAGTTGGAACTGCACGTCAAGGTAATCCGTGGTCGTGGCAAACTGTGGCGCTTCTCCGGTGAGGCGATGGTAGATGGCAAGGTTGTTGCTGAAGCCGAATTCAACGCAATGATGGTTCCACCAGAGGATCAGTAAAAATGGCTGTCCATGAAACTGCAACAGTCCACCGGATGGCGGTGGTCGAAGAGGGCGCGGTCGTCGGCCCCGATTGCAAGATCGGCGCTTTTGCCGTGGTCGGGCCGGAGGTCACACTTGGACGCGGGGTTGAACTGAAATCCCACGCCGTTGTCGAAGGCTGGACCGAAATTGGCGATGAAACCGTCATCTTCCCCTTTGCCAGCATCGGCCATATACCGCAGGACCTGAAGTTTGGCGGCGAGCGCACCAAGCTTGAAATCGGCAAACGCAACCGCATCCGCGAGCATGTCACGATGAATCCGGGCACCGAAGGGGGCGGCGGTCTGACCAAAGTGGGCGACGATGGCCTGTTCATGATGAGCGTCCATATCGGTCATGACTGTATCATCGGCAACCATGTGATTCTGGCCAATAACGCCTCGCTTGGCGGGCATTGCATCGTCGAAGATAATGTTGTGATGGGCGCGTTGTCCGGCGTCCACCAGTTCTGTCGCATCGGTAAGGGCGCCATGATCGGTGGTCTGGCGGCTGTGGCGGCGGATGTGATCCCTTACGGCACCGTGCTTGGCGATCGGGCCACGCTGGAAGGATTGAATCTTGTCGGGCTAAAGCGGCGAGGCTATGACAAGAACACCAT
The DNA here is from genome assembly GCF_001719615.1 of Neptunicoccus sediminis. Taxonomy (GTDB): domain Bacteria; phylum Pseudomonadota; class Alphaproteobacteria; order Rhodobacterales; family Rhodobacteraceae; genus Amylibacter; species Amylibacter sediminis. The sequence goes on along the minus strand of NZ_MDVX01000002.1, from coordinate 421,991 downwards.
CAACGGAATGCGCAGTGCCTTCCGGCTGCTGTTTAACGGCACAGGTTCGCTTAAGGAGCGGGCTGCGAGCCTGCAACTGGAATACGCCTCTAATGCGCTGGTTCAGGATGTGACGGATTTCATTCTGGACGAGAGCAGCCGCCACATGACGACGCCCAAAGCGGGCTAGGGGCATGAGCGCGGCGTCGGATCTGAAACCGCTGGCAATTGTCGCGGGCGACGGGGATTTGCCTAAGCTGCTGGCCGAGGAATGCCAGCGATCCGGACGGGACTATGTTCTGGTGCTTTTTGCTGGGTTCTCGCCGGAATGGACCAAAGGTCTCCCGGTGATCGAGGCAGAATTTGAAAAGCCTGCCCGCATGTTCAAAGCGTTGAAAAAGCGCGGTTTCGACCATGTGACCTTTGCCGGTGCCATGCAACGCCCCCAGTTGCGGCCTTTGAAATTCGACTGGAAATTCCTGCGGCTCGCCCCGAGCCTGCTGCCGGCGATGAAGGCAGGGGATGATGTAACCCTGCGCACCATCACCGCCATTTTCCAATCCGAAGGAATAGAGGTTATCGGCGCCCATGATGTGCTTGCAACGCTGCTTGCCCCAAGTGGCGTGCAGACGGTCGCGAAACTGTCCAAAGCGGATTGGATAGACATCAAACGGGGTTTTGACATTGCCGAAGCCTCGGGGCGGCTGGATGTGGGGCAGGGCGCAGTCGTGGCGCAGGGGATTTGCCTTGCGGTTGAGAGCATTCAGGGCACAGACGCCATGTTACGCTTTGTGGCCGAAACGGGCGAGGCTTTCCGGCTCGACAAGAAAGGCGCGAAGGGCGTGTTGTGCAAGCTGCCCAAGCCCGGACAGGACTGGCGCACCGATCTGCCGAGCATTGGCCCCGCCACGATGGAGGCCGCAGCACAGGCCGGACTGGCCGGTGTGGCGGTACAGGCCGGAGGTGTTCTTGTGCTTGGGTTGGAACAGACGATTGCGAAAGCGGACGAATTGGGCCTGTTTCTGGTCGGGGTGGGGCGCGAGGGCGCCGCAGCCGGGCCAGAAGGATCAGGGTCGTGAAGGTCTTTATCCTCGCCGGTGAACCGTCGGGTGACAAGCTGGGCGGTGCGCTGATGGCCGGACTGCGCAGTCTGACGCCGGAGATTTCCTTTCAAGGGGTGGGCGGCGATGCGATGGCGGCGGAAGGGCTGGACAGTCTGTTTGATATGGCGGATCTGTCGGTCATGGGACTGCTGGAGGTTCTGCCCCGCATCCCCAAACTGTTGCGCCGGATCAAGCAGACGGTTGCCGCGGCACAGGCATTTGCGCCGGATGTGCTGATCACCATCGACAGTCCCGATTTCTGCCTGCGCGTGGCCGAGAAGCTGAAACAGAGCCATCCTGATTTGAAGGTTGTGCATTACGTTGCCCCCTCGGTCTGGGCGTGGCGTCCGGAGCGGGCGGAAAAAATGGCCCGCCATGTGGATCATGTGCTTGCACTGCTTCCGTTTGAGCCACCCTACATGACAGCCGCAGGGATGAGTTGCGATTTCGTTGGTCATCCGATCGTGGCAGAACGTCAGCCCGCAGAGCCGGAAACGGCAGCTTTTGCAAAGGAGCTGGGGATAAATCCGGAGTTGCCTGTGGTCTGCCTGTTGCCCGGCTCGCGCAAGGGGGAACTGACGCGTATGGGGCCGATCCACGGCGAGGTTGCCCGCCGGATTGCCATCCATGTCGAGGGCGTGCAATTCATCTTGCCCGCTGCCGGAGCCGTGGTCGATCAGGCCAAGCGGATGGTGGAAACCTGGGAAGTGACGCCGCTGGTGCTCGATCCGCGCGGATTGGGCGTGGCGGAAAACGAGCATCGCAAGCGGATGGTTTTCGCGCTTAGCGACGCAGCGCTTGCGACCTCGGGCACGGTCGCGCTGGAACTTGCGGCGGCGTCCTGTCCGATGGTGGTGGGGTATAAGGCAAATTATCTGACCACGCGCATGGTCAAGAAACTGGCGCAAATTGACACGGCGAACCTGATTAATATCGTTACGCAAACCCGTGAAATACCCGAGTTTCTGTTTGAAGCCTGCACGCCCGACCTGATCGCACCGGCGCTGCTTGCGCTGCTTAAGGACAGGCAGGTTGCAGCGGCACAGAAAGAGGTCTGTGCGCAAACCATGCAGGCGCTTGGACTTGGCGGTGAAGATCCGGGTCTGCGGGCGGCCCGTTCTGTTCTGGCGTTTCTGGATAGCGCGGTTTAGGGGCGGTTTAAGGGCCTGCCGGCCCTCTTGCGCTTTGGCGCAATTCACCCGCGGATATTGGTCCCAAAAAGAGCAGAGGTTACCCTGTAAACGGCGCGGTTTGTGCCCGTGTGACCTGTTGCAAGACCTGTGGGTTGATTGCAAACAGATGGCGCGGGGTTCCGGCCGCGGCCCAGATTTCATCGAACTCCAGCAGGCGCGGGTCGATAAAGGTTCTGATCGGGTTCAGGTGGCCGATGGGAGAGACACCGCCGATGGCAAAACCGGTCTGGCTGCGGATCAGGGCGGCATCCGCCTTGCCCAGCGGCTCGCCCGCAAGCGCCGCCGCCTGATCCCCGTCCACGCGGTTGCCGCCTGCGGTCAGGAACAGGATGGCTGCGCCGCTGGTTTCGCCCCGAAAGATGATGGATTTCGCGATCTGATCCAGCGTGCAACCCTGCGACTCCGCTGCCTGCGCTGCGGTATGGGTGTCGATTGCGGTTTCCACCACAGTGATATTTAGGCCAAGCGACTCTGCGTGGCGTTGGACCCGTTTCAGACTCTTGCTCATGGGAGATTTTTGCGATGAAACGCAAAGGGATGCAACTGCGACTTGACGGTTTTGTGCGATCCGCGCAAGGTCCGGATATGACCTTGGAAACACAGCTAAAATCAGCGCCCGTCCCCTATAACCCCGAACTCGCCGCGGAGGTGCTCGACCGGTTTGCGGATCAGAGCGCTCAGACCCGTGATCTCGTGGGCGGAATGGCTGCGACCAGCAGCTATTTGCGCGGTTTGCTGGAGCGGGAGGCGGACTGGTTTGAGACCGCGCTGAAAGAGCTGCCGGAGGCCTGTTTCGACGGGGTGCTGGCGGCGGTCGATCCGCAGGATGCTGTGGGTCTGGGAGTTGCCTTGCGTCAGGCAAAACGGCGGGTTGCCCTGTTGCTGGCGGCTTGTGATCTGGGCGGCGTCTGGACGCTGGAGCAGGTGACGGACCGACTGACCCGCTTTGCGGATTTTGCCACTGACACGGCGTTACGCTCGCAGATTGCGACCTTGATCGCGCGAAAAAAACTGCCCGGTTGCGGGCCGGAAGACATCGCCGACTGCGCCGGAATTGCGGTACTGGCGATGGGGAAGATGGGCGCTTACGAACTGAATTATTCCTCGGATATCGACCTGATTGTGCTGTTCGACGACGAGCGTCATGCCGATGCGCATATTGATGATGTGCGCATGGCCTTCCAGCGGGCCACGCGCAATATGACCAAACTTCTGTCAGAGGTGACAGCGGAGGGGTATGTGTTCCGCACCGACCTGCGCCTGCGGCCAAATCCATCAGTCACGCCGGTGTGCGTGCCGATGGATGCGGCGGAACGCTACTATGAAAGCGAGGGGCGCACATGGGAGCGGGCCGCCTTTATCAAGGCGCGGCCCTGTGCGGGGGACAAAGCGGCGGGGGCTGCGTTTTTGCAACGGATCACGCCGTTTGTCTGGCGCCGCCACTTGGATTTCGCCGCCATTCAGGACGCTCATGACATGCGGCTGCGTATCCGCGAGCACAAGGGGCTGGGCGGTCCGATCGAAATTGCAGGTCACGATATGAAACTTGGGCGGGGCGGTATTCGCGAGATCGAGTTTTTTGCCCAGACCCAGCAGTTGATCGCAGGCGGGCGCGATCCGGAATTGCGCAGTGCGGGCACGCTCGACGCGCTGGCGGGGCTGGCGCAAAAGGGCTGGGTGCCCGAAGAGGTGGCCGCAACCCTGAGTGCCGCTTACCGCATGCATCGCACCACAGAACACCGCATCCAGATGTTGCGGGATGCCCAGACCCATGTGATGCCGACCAGTGGAGAGGGGCTGGCGCAGGTTGCCAACCTGTCGGGCTGGTCCGATGTGGCGGCGTTTCTGGCCGATCAAACCGCCCGTTTGCAAGGCGTACACGACCGGATCGAAACCCTTTACAACCCCGTTTCCAACGGAGAAACGGCGGAGGAGGGGGTTGTCCTTGATCCGGAATTGCGCGAGCAGATGGACAGTTGGGCGGCGCTGCCTGCCTTGCGCTCGCGCCGGTCTGTCCAGATATTCGAGCGGTTGCGCCCCGAAATCGAACGCCGCATCGCGGGGGTGAAACGGCCGGATTTTACCCTGCGCCAGCTTGATTCCTTCATCCGCCGTTTGCCTGCCGGTGTGCAGTTGTTTTCTTTGTTCGAGGCAAACCCGCAGATACTCGATCTGCTGCTGGATATTTGTTCCACGGCCCCCGGCCTTGCGCAGTATCTGGCCCGCAACACAGGTGTTTTTGATGCAGTGCTAAGCGGCACCTTCTTTGGCGATCTGCCCGATGCCGAACGCTATGTCACAGGGGCAGAGGCAGCCCTGCGCGGCGTGAGCGATTACGAGGATGCGCTGAATACGGCGCGGCGCTGGCAAAAGGAACAGCATTTCCGCATCGGTGTTCTAATGCTGCGCCGTCTGGCCGGACTGGAAGAGGTCGAGCGGGCCTATTCCGATCTTGCCACCGCTGTGATCCGCGTGCTTTTACCGTGGATCGAAGCGGATATTATCCGCCGTTACGGTCGGTTTGCGCAGCAATCTGTCAGCATTCTGGCGATGGGCAAGCTTGGCTCCCGTCAGATGACCGCCAGCAGCGATCTGGACCTGATCCTGCTCTATGATGTGGACGGCGATCAGTCGGACGGGCGTAAGGGGTTGTCCGCGCCCCAGTATTTCGCGCGGCTGACGAAGGGAATGATCATGGCGCTGTCCTCCCCGATGGCGGAAGGCGAACTCTACGAGGTGGACATGCGCCTTCGCCCGAGCGGTCGGCAGGGGCCGGTGGCAACTTCTGTCAACGGGTTTGCGGCCTATCAACGGGACGAAGCCTGGACATGGGAGCATCTAGCCCTGACCCGCGGGCGCGTGATCGCGGGTGACAGCACCAAGGTGGATGCTGTGCGCGACATGGTCATTGCCAAGGAACGCCGGCCCGAATTGGTGCGCGAGGACGTGGCCGCCATGCGTGCGCGGCTGGCGGCGGCCAAGGGCAGCCGCGCCTCGGTCTGGGAGGTCAAAGACATCGCGGGCGGCATTCTCGATATTGAATTGATAGCCCAGATGGTTGCACTTCTAGAGGGTAGCGACGCCCGTGATCCCCGCAAGCAGCTTGCTGCTGCATCAAATCCCGAGGTGGCAGCGCTGGCAGAGGTGCACCGTCTGCTTTGTACCGTGCAACAGGCGCAGCGGCTGGTGATCGAGGGGCGGTTCGATCCGGACAAGCTTGGCACCGATGGAATGGGTTTTGTGGTCGGCTTTGCCGGTTTTGACAGTGCCGAGGCACTGGAAAAAGCGATTCTGACGCAGTGTTCCCAGGCGGAAACGGTGATTGCGCGGATTCTGACTCCGGAGTGACGTCTATGGAATTGTTTTTCACCGGAGCGGCTGCTAACCGGAAGGGCGAACAGGAGACAGTACAATGGTTTTCAAAGGCAATCTGGATATCGACCCCCGCGGCCTGATCTACGAGGCGTATCGCCTTGATATTGGACCGGAAGAATGCCGCAGCATCTTTTTGGACTGGGCAATGGGAACGCAGCTTGGCGCGGATATGACCGCCATGCTGCACAGCTTGCTCGATGAATATGCAGGCAACGCCCCTGATCATGCCATGACGCAGGTTTTGCGCGAGGGTCTGCAAAAGATGGACCGTCCCTTGGGGCGGCAGGGCGGACGGGCGCGCCGCATTTCCTGACAGCGGCGGCGCCCTTTAAGCCGTCTTATCCGGCGTTGCGGGACAGGGAATCAAGGATCCGCGCCCAACTGCGGATGCCTTTGTGAAACGAGCGCAGGTCATATTTTTCGTTGGGGCTGTGGATCTGGTCATCATCCTGCCCGAACCCGATCAGCATGGACTCTGTGCCAAGGATCTTCTGAAAGTGTCCTGCAATCGGGATGGAACCGCCGCAGCCCACATAAACCCCGTCGTTTTCCCATTCGTCCGAAAGCGCCGTGCGGGCGGCTTCAAAGGCGGGGTGGTTGATTTCCATATTGGATGCCGGAGCAGCGCCGTAGTCGATAAAATCCACGCTGCAATCTGCGGGCAGATGCGTGCGGATATGGTCCTGAAACGCGGCGCGGATTTTATGGGGGTCTTGCGTGCCAACCAGCCGGAAGCTGACCTTTGCGTGGGCTTGGGACGGGATCACGGTTTTGGACCCTTCGCCGGTATAACCGCCCCAAATGCCGTTCACGTCACAGGTCGGGCGTGACCAGATTTGTTCAATCGCAGAGCGGTCTTTTTCGCCTGCCGGAACGCTTAGCCCGACATCGCCAAGGAAGCTCTCCGCGCTCCAGTCCAGATTGCGCCATTGCTCGGCCACCTGTTCGGGCAGTTCGGGCACACCGTCATAAAAACCGGGCAGGGTGACAGCGCCATCGTCGTCATGCAGGGCGGCCAGTGCCTTGTTCAGCACACGGATCGGGTTGCGGGCGGGGCCGCCGAACATGCCGGAATGCAAATCCTTGCTTGGTCCGGTAATTGTCACTTGCTGGCCAACCAACCCGCGCAACATGGTCACGATCGACGGGGTTTTCGGCGTCACCATGCCGGTGTCACAGATCAGTGTAATGTCGGATTTCAGTTCCTCTGCGTTCTCCTTGAGAAAGGGCACAAGGGAGGGCGAGCCGGATTCCTCTTCGCCTTCAAAAAAGATCGAAACCTTCACGGGCAACGATCCGGTCACGGCTTTCCATGCGCGGCAGGCCTCTAGGAAAGTCATCAACTGGCCCTTGTCATCAGACGACCCGCGCCCGCGAATGACCTTGCCATTGGGGGTGTCTTCTATGGCGGGTTCAAACGGGGGATTGTCCCAAAGCTCAAGCGGATCAACGGGTTGCACGTCATAGTGGCCGTAGAACGTGACGTGAATGCCGTCCCCGTCCTGATGGCCGATAACCATCGGGTGGCCGGGTGTCGGGCGTTTGGATGCGTCAAAGCCAAGGCTCTCCAGATCCTGAACCAGCCAGTCTGCGGCCTTGTCGCATTCCTCTTTATAGGCGGAATCGGTTGAGATCGACTGGATGCGCAGCAGGTCCAGCAAACGGTCCTGAGCCTTGTCCTGATCGGCGTCAATATGGGCGAGAACGGAGTCGAGTGACATCATACGGCCTTTCGGTGTTTGTATTCGGATTGAAAAAACTACACACTGTTTCCAAGCGGAATTAAAGGGCAATTGGCGAATGATGTCTGAAATCTTAAAGCGACTGGCCAAAGCGGTTTTCCTTGGACTTGCCGTAAGTGGCAGCACGGGCGCAAGCGCAGATCCGGTGTTCCGCCAGCCCATTGATTGCAGCTTGGGCGAGACCTGTGAAATCCAGCAGTTCATGGATCATGACGCGGGCGAAGGCAGCCGCGACTTTGCCTGTGGCGGTGCCAGCTACGACGGGCACAAAGGCACTGATTTCCGCGTGTCCGTCCCGATGATGGATGCAGGCGTTGCCGTTCTGGCCGCGGCGGACGGGGTGGTGATGGGGTTGCGGGATTCCATGACAGACCGCCGCATCGTGCTGCCCGAAGACAGGGAAGCGGTAGAAGGCAAGGAATGTGGTAACGGTGTTGTTTTGCGCCATGGCGAGGGGTGGGAAACCCAGTATTGCCACATGAAACTCGGCTCGGTGCGCGTGGAAAAGGGCCAACAGGTCAAAGCGGGCGACCCCTTGGGCGAAGTGGGCCTGTCGGGAAAGACCCAATTCCCCCATCTGCATCTGTCGGTGCGCAAGGACGGGGTGCCCGTTGACCCTTTCGCGCCAGAATCCGGCGACGATACATGCACCTACAATGCCAACGGCACGCTTTGGGACGATGGTTTTGCGCAGGCGTTCACCTATCAGCCGGTCAAGGTGATCGACCTTGGGCTTGCGGATCGGGCGCTGGATCTGCGGGACGTGGCGGACGGGCGTTGGTCTGATTTCACCATCAGAAAAGACGCGCCGCTTGTGGTTTTCGGGCTGGCGGTAAACGGACAAAAAGGCGACCGGCTGCAACTGGTGCTGGACGGCCCGAGCGGAACGATTGTTGATATCACACAGGACGGTCTGGGCAAGCCGCAGGCGCAGTGGTTCGCCTTTGCCGGTAAACGCCAGCCCGCCGGTGGCTGGACAGAGGGCCGTTATGAAATGACAGTGCGGGTGTTGCGCGGTGACATAACCTTGCATGAACGCACCAACACTGTCGAACTGGCCCCCTGACAGAGCTGTTTTTCCGGATCAGTTGGGTTTGACGACCCTGAGATCGGGCAGCGGCAGACGGAACTCGCCCAACAATGCCGTTAACACGCGGATGTGTTTCTGGATGCTGTAACTTGCCGCACCGTCCTTACGTTCGGATTCCAGCAAGGCCTCGTGACGCAAGAGCGTTTCAATTGCGAAGGCGCGGTCGGGTGTGCGGTTGCTGCCTGTAATAGAGCGCAGATCTGCGTCGCGCCGGTAATGGGCCAGCCCCAATCGGGCCGCACTGATCAGGATCTTCGGGCGGCGCAAATTGCTTAATATTTGGTGTGATTCGGTCATAATAAATTCCTTTCACACCTTGCTTAACCACAAAGAAACAACCGTTGCGCGAAACGGATTTCACAGAGCGGTGGGTAAACCTGAATTTATCGTTTGGAAACAATAGCTGTGTTTTGTGGATAACTTTAACTAAGTTTTCAACAAATCAACCCCTAGTGGCTTAAGCCCTCGCTATTTCAGGGTAAGCAAAACATGGAATCCAAGCGAATGCAGAGACAACACAAACAGACAGAGACAGTAAAACCACGAGGAAACCTCGAAGAAGCCGCAGCCAGCTATCTGGCCCATGTGGTTAACGGAGAGAGCATCCGTTCAATCGCACAGGACAAGAATGTGCATCCGTCCACCATCATGCGTCGCATCCGCAAGATCGAAACCATGCGGGATGATCCGGTGCTTGACCAATACCTTAACAGCGCCGTGGTGCGGGGGGAGAAACGGGTCGAACCGCTCCGGCCTGCGGGATCGGGGACGGGACCTGAAACCCTGACGGACGGGGAAAAGACCCTGCTGCGGCGGCTGGGAGAGTCCGGAGCGCAACTGGTGGTGTCCAAAGGGTTGAAAAAGGCGATGGTGATGCGCACCAATCCCGACAAAACCCAAAGCCGGACAGCGGTTGTGAACGCCCATCTTGCCGGATCTTCCGTGATCAAAGACTGGCTGCGCTGCGTGAAAACCGGCCGGATTTCGCTTTATGAAATCACCGAAGCGGGGCGGGCGGCGTTGAAACGCGCCATTGCGCAGGATACGATCCGTGGCAGGCCGCAAAGCGGAGCTGGCGAATCTGCGACCGTTTACAGCGAGCAACACAAAGAATGGGGGGAGCGGGTGATCCACGACCCCGACCGCGGGATGGAGCGCAAACGCGTTAATCTGCGCGAAAGCCCGTTAACCGTACTCGGGCGCAAAAAGGACCGATCCGGTCGTCCTTTCCTGAACGGAGAACTGATTGCGGCGGGGGATCGTCTGCGAGAGGACTTTGAACTGGCGCAAATGGGACCGCGTGTCGGGCAGAACTGGGATCGTTTTCTGACCGGCGGGCAGCGGGGCAGTTTTAACAGCAACGCCGGCGGTTCCAATGCCGCACAGGACCGGCTGAGCGCTGCGCTGACTGCGCTCGGGCCGGGGCTGGATGACATTGCCCTGCGCTGCTGCTGCTTTCTCGAAGGATTGGAAACGGCAGAGAAAAAGCTCGGCTGGTCGGCGCGATCAGGCAAGATCGTCCTGCGCATCGCATTGCAACGGCTGCAGGACTATTACGAAACACAGACCGGAAGCGACTCTCGCCTGATTGGATGAGGATCAGCCGTCGAGTGCTTTTACGATGTGGTAAAAATCCGATGCCTTCAAAGAGGCGCCGCCCACCAGCCCGCCGTCCACATTGGCAATTCCGGCAATATCGCGGGCGTTCTTCGGGTTCATGGAACCGCCATAGACGATCCGCATGTCCTGCGCCTCGGGCCCGAACCGTTTAACCAGCGCCTCGCGGATAAATCCGTGAACCTCGCCAATTTCCTCCAGTGTCGGGGTCTTGCCGGTGCCAATGGCCCAAACAGGCTCATAGGCGATCACAAGGGTTTCGGGGCTCGCACCATCGGGTGTGGACTCCTGCAACTGGCGTCCGACGACCTCTAGGGTTTGACCCGCCTCGCGCTGCTCCAGCGTTTCCCCGATGCACACAATCGCAGTCAGACCGGAGTCCCATGCAGCAAGGGTTTTGGCCCGTACCAGCGCATCGGTTTCACCATAAGTGGCCCGCCGTTCGGAATGGCCGAGGATCACATAGCTGGCACCCGTATCCGCCAGCATCGGGGCGGAAATATCGCCGGTATGGGCACCGGCGGAATTTTCGTGGCAGTCCTGACCGCCCACTTCGATCTGCATGTCATCGCAGACCTTAACCATAGACCGGATCAGTGTGGCAGGGGGGCAGATGACAATGTCACAGGCCGCATCGGGGCAGGCATCGTGCAGGGCTCGGACCTCGTCCAGAGCCTGACGCAGACCATTCATTTTCCAGTTACCGGCGGCGAGTTTTTTAGGCATGTCGTTGCGTCCCATCCCGTTGAATTTGCGCCCCTTTGCACGGGCATTTCGGGATCATTTACCGCAAAAGCAGCGGGACACCAAGGGTATTGGCGTCCGCCTTATGCAGAATGGGACAAAAAACCGCCCGACAGGGCGCGGCTCTACATGCCGTCGAATTTGATGGATTCGCCGCAGCCGCAGGCCTCGGTAACATTGGGGTTGTTGAACTTGAAACCCGCTTCCAGCAAGGAAACCTCATAGTCGATTTCCGTGCCGAACAGGAACATTTGGGCCATTGGTGCGATCATCACGCGGGCACCTTCCTGTTCCACCACTTCGTCCATCGGGTCCACTTCGTCCACGTATTCCATCGTGTATTCCATACCCGCACAGCCGCCCTTCTTCACGCCGATGCGCAGGCCTTTTTTGTCGCCTGCATTCATCAGTTTGACGATTTGCGCTGCGGCTTTGTCGGTGATCGACACAGCCTGTTTTCCCGGAATTCCAAACATGTCAGTCTTTCGAAGCTTGTTACGGGTCTAATATAGGGGCTGCTGCCCTAAAAGAGAACCCCGCAGCGGACTGCGGGGCGCATTGGTAACGCGACTGTGCGAAACGGCAAAGATCCTGTGACAGTCGGGCAGGGGATCAGCTCGGGCTGTTCAATTCCATGCAGTTTGCATAGTAAGTCGTGGTTGCAGGCCAGTCGGAGAACATGCCTTCGATCCCGACCTGTTGTGCCAGAACATCAAGAGCCTCAAAGTACATGCCGTCACTGGTTGTCGCATCCTTGACGGATTTGAAATACCAGCCGCCGCCATTGGCCAGCGGGCCGGAACGTTCGAGCGACCATGCAATGATTTTCAGGTCTGCGGCTTTGGCTTCCTTGGCGTATACGCTTGGCACAACCTGACCGTCTTTCAGGGTCAGCAGCATCCAGATCGGCGGGGCGATATAGTTTACGCCCATCTCTTTCAGCTCGGCCATTGTCGGCTTGAACGTGGCCGGATCATTCGGGTCGATCAGGCCCTCGTCGTCATCATGGGCTTCGTAGCGGTCGTCCAGATATACCGCCTGCTTGCCAAATTCCGGTTCGTTTTCAATCCAGTAGAGCACATCGCTCAGGTTAAAGGACTGGGCCCAGACATCCGAAGCCGGAACGCCTGCCGCTTTGTATTCGTCGATCATCTTCTGCGCGTAGTCTTCTTGAGTGAAGCCGTTGAAGGGCATTTCAACCGAAGGGGCTTTCAGTTCCGGAGTGAATTTCACGCCCAATTCCTGCATCAGAGCAATGGATTCGGCGTGGGTCATCAGCGTGCCTTTGGTGGCATAGAGATCCGTGCGCCAGCCAGCGGTTCCGTCGAGATATTCCAGCGCTGTGGTGGCCTTTTTGTTGGCCCCGTCCATTTTCGCATTCAGGGTTTTGAACTCGGCCAGTGTGATGTCTGACGCGCGGCACTCGGCCTGTGCTGCGTCATCGCCATTGGCTGGTGCAAAGGGTGTGGTGCATTTGCTGCCAAGATCGGTGGCGACGATGTTTGTTGTGGTATGCATATCGTTCTGGGCGTGGCGGCAGACCAGTTCCTGATCGGCGGTAAATGTCACGTCACATTCAACAATTCCAGCCCCCATCAGCGCGGCGGCTTTGTAGGATTCGTTCGTATGTTCGGGGAACATCAGCGGCGCACCGCGGTGGCCGATAGAGAAATCATGCTTCTGGAAATCCATTCCGGCGCAGGATTGCAGCTTGGATTTCAGCGCACCCTCTGCCATCTGGTCAATCAGATAAGCGGGGCGGGGGCCGAGTTGTATGGATTGTGCCGCTGCAATCGCGGGCACGAGGGATAAGGCGAGTGTCGTTATACGCAGCATTGATGTCTCCTGTATTCACTGGTGCCGCCTATGTGCGGGCCAAGTGTGACAGGGCATCTCATACGGTGTAAATTTTATGTGAACCTGTCGAAAAGTTACATAAAGCCCAGTTCAAGCCGCGCTTCGTCGGACATCATATCCATGCCCCACTGAGGCTCCCAGACCAGCTGCACATTCGCAGTCTGCACGCCGGGAACAGCCATCACGGCATCTTCAACCCATCCGGGCATTTCACCGGCAACCGGACACCCCGGTGCTGTCAGTGTCATCAGGATGTCCACAACGCCTGCATCGTCGATTTCGATGGTGTAGATCAGGCCCAGATCAAAGATGTTCACCGGAATTTCAGGGTCATGCACAGTGCGACATGCCTCGGTGATGGCCTCGTGCAACGGATGGTCCGTTGTGGACGGCTTGATCAGTGGTTGACCTTCGAGATGGGGATTTTCGGCGTTCATGGCAACGGGCCTGCTTTTTTATTCCTGACGGTTCTTATATGGAATCTAAGTCTGGGTGTCCAGATTGCAAGGATAGCTTCCCTGCGGCGATTCCGCCCCGCGCCGATCCACTTGGGCGACGCGGATTTAAGGCGCGGTTACAGGGACTTGCGGGTGCGGGTCGGGCGCACGCTGCGTTCAATATGGTCCATCAGCTTGCCTGCTACATTGCGCTGGCTGGCTTTTTCGATGCCTTCCAGCCCCGGTGAAGAGTTCACTTCCAGAACTTTCGGTCCCTCTGAAGAGCGCAAAAGATCGACGCCGGCAAAATTCAGTTTCATCGCCCGCGCAGCCTTGATCGCGGTTTCCCGCTCGGCTTTGGTGATCTTGACCGGTTCGGCCACACCGCCCTGATGCAGGTTGGAGCGGAATTCACCGGCGGCGGCCTTGCGCCGGATGGCAGCAACCACCTTGCCGCCGATCACCAGACAACGCACGTCTTCTCCGGCGGCCTCCTTAACAAAATGCTGCACCAGAAAATCCGCTTTCAGACCGCGAAAGGCGGAAATCACGCTTTCCGCCGCTTTTTGGGTCTCCGCCAGAACAACGCCTTTGCCTTGGGTGCTTTCCAGCAGTTTCACGATCAGCGGCGTGGAGCCTGCGATGGAAATCAGGTTCTGCGTGTCTTTCGGAGAAGAGGCAAAAGCCGTCGTCGGCGTGCCGATCTTGTAGCTGGCAAGGATCTGGTGCGCGTGCAGTTTGTCCCGACTGGAGGTGATCCCGTCAGAGCCGTTCACACAATAGGTGCCGATAGTTTCAAACTGGCGCACCACAGCGGTGCCGTAGGACGTGATCGAGGCACCGATGCGCGGGATGATCGCATCATAGCGGGGCAGGATCTTGCCGTCGTAATGGACCTCGGGTGCTGTGGTGCGGATGTTCATATAGCAGCGCGTGGTGTCGATGGTTTCGATCACATGATCGCGGGATTCCGCCTCTTCGATCAGTCGGCGGGTGGAATAATTGTTCGGCTCTCTTGTCAGAATTGCGATACGCAAGGGGCGTTTTGGCACGTTTGTCAGCGTTTTCTTGTACAAATCAAACGACAGTTCCGGCTGGTTGAACCCTTCGGTTGGATTAATCGTGGTGCCGGAGGGAAACGCCTGGCGCCCCAGAAGCATCCGGTAGGCCATGTTCTTGCGGTCGGTCAGAGTGACCTCGATGGGCCAGGACTGGTCGCCAAACCGCACGTTGGTTGCGATCACAATGCGGGATTCCCGCTCTCCGTTGGAACTGGTGACTTCGCGCTGGTCGATCACATCGGCCGAACAGATTACCTCTATGTCGTCGCGTTCGGGGATCGGGTTAATGCCAAAGCGTACCCTCGGGCGCGTGGTCGTGCCGAATTTTTCGATATTAAAGGCGTGCAGGGCAGAGGTCCGCGCGCCGGTGTCCACTTTGGCCTTTAGCGCAGGCAGGCCGAGATCGGGCAGGGAAAGCCATTCTTCCCAGCCCAGAACGAACGGTGTGTCGGTGGTGTTTTCTTCTTCTGCCATCTTTTGTCCCCTGCCTGACTGTCACTTTACGCTTGAAATTACGGGCCATAGCGGTAGAGGGGCGCTATGTCTAACACATTCGGTTTTTCCATATCCGCCCGCCAAGGTCGCGCCCGCACAGGTGTTGTGTCAACACCCAAGGGTGAAATTCGCACGCCCGCCTTCATGCCCGTCGGCACGGCGGCCACCGTCAAGGCGATGATGCCCGAGAACGTCCGCGCGACCGGAGCGGATATTCTGCTGGGCAATACCTACCACCTGATGTTGCGTCCGGGTGCGGAACGGATTCACAATCTCGGCGGGTTGCACCGCTTTATGAATTGGGACCGTCCGATCCTGACAGACAGTGGCGGATTTCAGGTCATGAGCCTGACTGATTTGCGCAAGCTGACCGAAGAAGGCGTGAAGTTCCGCAGCCATATTGACGGGTCGGAACATAATCTGACGCCGGAACGCTCTATGGAAATCCAGAAGCTGCTGGGCAGCGACATTGTTATGTGTTTCGACGAATGCCCCGCGCTGCCTGCGGATCGCAAACGGATTGAGGAAAGCATGCAGCTTTCCATGCGATGGGCGCAGCGCTCGCGGGATGCCTTCGGGGATCGTCCGGGCTATGCGCTGTTCGGCATCCAGCAGGGCGGTCTGGAAGAAGACTTGCGGGCCCAAAGCGCCGAGGCCCTGCGCAGCATAGAATTTGACGGTTATGCCATCGGCGGTCTGGCAGTCGGGGAGGGGCAGGAGGCAATGTTTGGCTGTCTCGATTATGCGCCCGGTCAACTGCCCGAGGATAAACCCCGCTATCTGATGGGCGTGGGCAAGCCGGATGACATTGTCGGCGCGGTGCAGCGCGGGGTGGACATGTTCGACTGCGTATTGCCGAGCCGTTCGGGACGTACCGGGCAGGCGCAAACCCGTATGGGCGCGATTAATCTGCGCAACGCCCGCCACAAGGATGATCCGCGCCCTTTGGATGCGGAATGCTCCTGTCCGGCCTGCGCAAACTATTCCCGCGCCTATCTGCACCATGTGATTAAATCCCAAGAGATCATCGGTTCCATGCTGCTGACGTGGCACAACCTGCATTACTATCAGGAACTGATGGCAGGGCTGCGGGGGGCAATTGCCGGCGGGACGCTTGACGATTTTGTGACCCGCTTTCATGCCCGTCGGGCAGAGGGCGATCTGGAGATTCTCTAGATTAGGAAGCTTTCAGGCGGACCTGTCACGGGGAAAGCCGTGGTTTATGTCACATCTGTTCCCGGCTCAAATATCTGGCGCAGCAGGCCCGCGTTTGCCACCATAAACACCACCAGATCAAACGGATCGGCGGATTTGATGGCAAGCTTTGTATCCTCGATTTCAAGTAGGTCGCTGATGGCAAAGGTGCCTTGCTCTACCATGCCCATCTGCCAGTCCGGCAGCCGCCGCATGTTCAGTTTTCCCTCGTCGAGCACGTCAATATTCTCGTGCCGCCAGTCTTTTTCCAAACGGCCCATCAGGTCCATGATCTTGTCTTTCGGCCCTTCGAGATATTGCACGAAGTAATCCTGCTCGCGGTGGAGAAAGCCTGTGATGTCATCCCGTTTGTTGCAACGATAGCTTGCAATAAGAATGGCGTCATGTTCACCAGAGTTGCGCGGAATCAGGGCCGAACTTTGATAAATTAGATAATACAATACAGGCCTCTTTTGGATTGCGGTAATGGCGTGGCACAGCTTGTAAGCCGGAAAATTCCAGATATGCCTTTAATACTAGGCAGTGCCATACACTGCTGCAATAGATAGCTTTAAGAAACGGAGTTTTTCGCGCCTGTGTACTTGCACGCCTTATCACATCGCGTCAGAATGGTTTCCAATAAATTCGGCGGTGCTTGACGATCCTGCTATCAGATACCACATACAAGACCGATAACAGAAGAAGCGGTGTGTTGCTGGTGATCCGGGGCCTGATGCTTCTTGCTAATTAAAGGACGATAACATGACCAACGCGAGCAGCGTTTCCTACCCAGTACTTCCCCTGCGCGACATCGTGGTGTTTCCACACATGATCGTTCCACTTTTCGTTGGACGTGAAAAATCGGTTCGCGCACTCGAAGCGGTGATGGCCGACAATAAGGAAATCCTTCTGTCCAGCCAGATCGACCCCTCCGAGGACGAGCCAAGCGAAGATAGTATCTATGAAACCGGCGTTCTGGCATCGGTTCTGCAACTGCTCAAACTGCCCGATGGCACTGTGAAAGTGCTCGTCGAAGGCCGTGAGCGTGTGCGCATTACCGAGTATCTGGACAATCCGGACTATTTTGAAGCCAACGCTGACATCCTTGATGAATCCGTACGCGAGCCTGAAACACTTGAGGCTCTGGGCAATGCGGTGGCCAAGGAATTCGACCGCTATGCGAAGCTGAACAAAAATGTGCCCGAAGAAGCCCTGAGCGCCGCCGCCGAGAGCGACAGCCCCGCGAAACTGGTCGATACCATTGCGGGCCACCTGAACGTGCGCGTGGACCAGAAGCAGGAACTGCTGGAAGAACTGGACCTGTCAGAGCGGCTGGAAAAGGTCTTCGGTCTGATGCAGGGCGAGATGTCTGTTCTCAAGGTTGAGAAAAAGATCAAATCCCGCGTCAAAAACCAGATGGAGCGCACCCAGCGTGAATACTATCTGAACGAACAGATGAAGGCGATCCAGCAGGAACTGGGCGATGGTGAGCAGGGCGGCGACGAACTGGCCGAACTGGAAAGCCGCATCGCGGAAACCAAATTGTCCAAAGAAGCCAAGGAAAAAGCCGAAGGCGAGCTGAAAAAGCTGAAACAGATGTCTCCGATGTCTGCCGAAGCCACTGTTGTGCGCAACTATCTCGACTGGATGCTGTCGATCCCGTGGGGCGTGAAATCCCGCGTGAAAAAAGACCTGAACAAAGCACAGGACGTGCTTGATGCGGATCACTACGGTCTGGAGAAGGTCAAGGAACGGATCGTCGAATATCTTGCGGTGCAGCAACGTAGCGCCAAGCTGAAAGGCCCGATCCTCTGTCTCGTCGGTCCTCCGGGCGTGGGTAAAACCTCGCTGGGTAAATCCGTGGCCAAGGCGACAGGGCGTGAGTTCATCCGCATTTCCCTTGGGGGTGTGCGCGACGAAAGCGAAATTCGCGGCCACCGTCGGACCTACATCGGCTCTATGCCCGGTAAGATCATTCAGGCCATGAAAAAGGCGAAAACCACGAACCCGCTGATCCTGCTCGATGAAATCGACAAGATGGGTCAGGACTTCCGTGGTGATCCGGCCTCTGCCATGCTTGAAGTGCTCGATCCGGAGCAAAACGCCAGCTTTACCGATCACTATATGGAAGTGGAGTATGACCTCTCGAACGTGATGTTCCTGACCACGGCGAACAGCTACAACATGCCCGGCCCGCTTTTGGACCGTATGGAGATCATTCCGCTGTCCGGCTACACCGAGGACGAAAAGACCGAGATTGCCAAGCAGCATCTGATCAACAAGCAGATCAAGAATCACGGCCTGCGCAAGGGCGAGTTTGAAGTTCAAGACGCCGCGCTGCTCGACATCGTGCGCACCTACACCCGTGAAGCGGGCGTGCGTAATCTGGAACGGGAACTGGCAAAACTCTGCCGTAAGGCCCTGACCCAGATCGTCAAAGGTGCTGAAAAGGCTGTAGTTGTGACCAAAGACAATCTGGAAGAATTTCTGGGGGTCAAACGGTTCAAATACGGTCTGGCAGAAGAAGAGGATCAGGTGGGTGTTGTCACCGGACTGGCCTGGACATCTGTGGGCGGGGAACTGCTGTCGATTGAAGCGCTGAAACTGCCCGGCAAAGGGCGGATGAAGACCACGGGTAAGCTTGGCGATGTGATGAAAGAAAGCATCGACGCGGCCAGCTCTTTCGTGCGCTCGATCAGCCCTGATGTGGGTGTGAAACCGACTGAGTTCGAGAAGATCGACATCCACGTTCACGTTCCCGAAGGGGCAACCCCGAAGGACGGTCCTTCCGCCGGTGTTGGCATGGTGACATCTATCGTGTCGGTGCTGACACAGATTCCGGTTCGCAAGGACATCGCCATGACTGGCGAGGTCACGTTGCGCGGGAATGTCTTGCCGATTGGCGGGTTGAAGGAAAAACTTCTGGCGGCGCTGCGGGGCGGGATCAAAACGGTTCTTATCCCCAAAGACAACCAGAAGGATCTGCCGGAAATCCCTGACAACGTGAAGGCAGGGCTGGAGATCATTCCGGTGGGCACAGTGCGCGAGGTGATTAAACACGCCCTCGTACGCGAGCCTGAGGCCATCGAATGGGACGAGGCCGCGGAAGAAGC
Organism: Neptunicoccus sediminis; assembly: GCF_001719615.1. GTDB lineage: Bacteria > Pseudomonadota > Alphaproteobacteria > Rhodobacterales > Rhodobacteraceae > Amylibacter > Amylibacter sediminis. The sequence continues at coordinate 402,991 of NZ_MDVX01000002.1, read as the reverse complement.
CGCCGCAGCCGCAGCCCTGAAAGGGGCATCGGACGGGGACAAACCGACCGTCGCCCATTAAGCGGCACGACGATTTGAAAACATTCTGGCGCCACAACCGTATTAATGGTTGTGGCGCTGGTGATTTGGCCCAATACTTCCCCAAAGCAATCCAATACCCATTTTGCAAATAAACGAGGCAACAGCGTGGCAACTCCGAAGACATCGACCCAAGACCTGACGGACGCAGAGATGATCGAAACCGGCGATTCAGAAACCGTGGTAGAGACGGTGGCAGAGGCCGCGGAATTTGATGGAAAGATTCGCAAGAAGGATATTTACAACCACGTGACCGTTACCACCGGCCTGCGCAAACGCGAAGTGCGCGAAGCGGTTGATGCGACTCTGGCCTATTTCCACAAATGCCTGAGCGAAGGCCACGACCTGCAAGTGCCGCCACTGGGGAAAATCCGCAGTATCGCACGGGGCGAGGGTGAAAATGCCAAGCTAATTCATAAGGTTATGCTGCAAAATCCGAAGTCTGACAAAAAAGATGACGAAGAAGGTAATTCTTCTCTTGCAGACCCCGGAAACGCCGATTAAAAGGCCGCTATCGGGTCGTTAGCTCAGTTGGTAGAGCGCTTCGTTTACACCGAAGATGTCGGGAGTTCGAGCCTCTCACGACCCACCATTTACCTTTAGCACTACCAACAAAAGCCCCTGCATCGCGGGGGCTTTGTGCGTTTGGGGGCAGTCTATGACATATTTCCGCCGATTGCGCTTTGGGGGTGGTTGTTTAATCCTGCGGGCTTGTTAAAGCCGCCCCAGTTGCGGGTTTTTGCGAATTGTCGTTGCGAAAGTCTTGCACATTGTTAGTCCTTTGCCATATTGGCTCGGCAACCTTCGCGGGAATTGGTCCGATTACGCCACGCGCTTGGGTCAAATTCGACAATTGATCATTGCCGGAGGGCATCATGAGTGACGCTAAACTGCGACAGGCCGTCATACAGGACCATGCAGCCTTTCTGGATGGTGAACATGACTTTCAGGAAGACATCCTGAAGCTCGCCGGAAGTGATCTTGTGGGCACGATTCTCGAAACCGTGATGCTGGCCACAAATATGCGCTTTGCCGCGGTTGCCCGCGTCACCAATGAACGCTGGGTGGCCTGTCGCACGGTGGACGAGGTGAACTTCGGGCTGGCCGCGGGGGACGAGATCGAGATCCAGTCAACCTTTTGCCAGACGGTGCGGGACACCTCCGAGATGGTTCTGTTTAACGATGTGGCCACGGATGCGGTCTATCTCAACCATCCGATTGCCGCCCAATTCGGCATCGTCAGCTACGCCTCGATTCCCATTCACCGCAGTGACGGCAGTTTCTTTGGCACGCTCTGTGCGATTGATACGGTGCCGCGCAATGTCAAACACCCGCGTGTGGTTGCGATGCTGGAAATGTTTGCAGACGCCATCGGCAAGAGCCTTGAAACCGAAGAACGTCTGGAGACGCAGGAAAAGCTGGTGGAACAGGAACGGGAATTGGCGCGGATTCAGGATGAATTCGTTGCGGTGCTTGGCCATGACCTGCGCAATCCGGTGGCGGCGTTGCAGTCCGGTTTCCGCCTGCTTGCCAAACAGCCGCTGCCTGATGATGCGCGCAAACTGGTGCCGGTGATGGAAGCATCGCTGCTGCGTATGGGCGATCTGATCGACAATATCATGATGCACGCGAAGGCCCGTCTGGGGGGCGGTATCCAGATCGAAGCGACCGCGGATGCGCCGCTGGCCCAATCCCTGACCCAAATCGTTGAGGAAATCCGCGCGGCGACCACGCAAGACGTAGAGCTTGTGTTGTCTTTTGACCGGCCTTTGTTCTGCGATGCCCCACGTGTTGCGCAGGCGATTTCAAATCTGTTGTCCAATGCAGTGCGCCACGGAACACCCGGAACGCCGATAAAGCTGCATGGCGTGTGCGATGCGTCGGGGATTGCGATCAGCGTCTCCAATCAGGGAGAACCCGTGCCCGAGGATTTGCGACAGGATCTGTTCCACCCCTTCCGCCGTGGCAGTCACGCACGGGGAGAGGGGCTCGGGCTTGGGCTCTATATCGCGTCTACGATTGCGGCGGCCCATGACGGGCTGATCGACCTGCAATGTGCAGACGGGACAACTACCTTTACCTTCCGGATGCCGTACAAGGCGCAAGCTGCCTGATCTCTTGGCGTTTAGCGCCAAAGGCTCAGCCTGCTGCGGCCTCTATCCGGCGATTGATGTACTGAGCGAATTCGTAATTCGGCCGTTCCAGATGGGACAGATGTCCCGGGGTTGCCCCGTGGGACGATAGCCCTTTGTAGACTTTTTCGGTACAGCCCTTGTCCTCTGTATTCACGTCATCAAGCAGTTTTTTCAACGCGACGAAATTCTCCTGCGCGTCCGGATCATTGGCATAATCATCGGACATGCCACCGCCAAAGCTGATGCGGACGTGATCGACCCCGTCGGGATGCAGGGAGAGATACCAGAAATATCCGGGCGTCAGGGTGATCAGCAGGCTGGGGTAGATCGCCAGCAAAAAGGTCGTGCGCCGCCGCTCTCCGGTCATCCGGGTGTTCGATGGATGGGCCATAGCGATGCGCAGCGAGTCATCCTTCAGTATTGTGTGGTAATTAAATGTCTCTTCACCGGGCGGGCAGATCATTTCATCCAGTTTTGACAGGCCACCAATGGTCCCCGCGTGACAGACCGGCAGGTGATAGCTTTCCATGAAATTCTCGGCCAGCACCTTCCAGTTGGTGTTCCAGCGATGGGTTTCAAAGAAGGTCTGGGTGTAGCCGGTCATATTGTAATCCCTGATCAGTTCTTGCACCGGGGCCAGTTGCACGGCCACATCCGGTGCGTCGGGGTTCAGGGTGACAAACACCCAGCCGAGCCATTCCTGACAGCGCACTTCGGGCAGTTTATAATCCGATTTGCAAAAATCCTCGTTTCGCGTCATCGCGGGTGCACCGCGCAGGGAACCGTCAAGATTGTAGGTCCATGCGTGATAGGGGCAGACAATGCTGCGGGTGTTGCCGCTGCCCTCTAGCAAGGTGGACATACGGTGGCGGCAGACGTTGGACATGGCCTTTAATGCACCCTCACGGTCGCGCAAAACAATGATGGGCTGCCCGGCAAGCTCTAGCGTGGTGTAATCGCCACGGTTTGACAGGGCATCGGCCCGCCCGACACAAAACCAGTCCTTGGCAAAAATGGCCGAGAGTTCCTGCTCCAGAAACGCTTCGGAGGTGTAAACCGATGGCGGCATGGCACGGGCCTTTTCAAAGGCCAGAGAAACATTTTCCTTCAACTCGCGGGCTGCATCTTTCACGGCGAACGTCCTTGATTGGGGTTGCGCCCCGAGCATGGGGCAGATTATCCCGCTTTTGAAGCTGTCTTTTCCAAACACCTGATTAGCGACAGGCTAAGCCGCAGTTTGTCCGACCCGTTGTCCCGCGTTATTGTGCCGGTTGCGAATAGCCTTGGCGCCTGTCGCGCAGCACGGCCACAAGAAACACCACCATCGACAGCAAGGTCAGGATTGAACCGATCTTGGCCAATCCGTCGCCCTGTCCCTGCAATGCCATGACAATGCCCGGTACAATGCCGACCAATCCGGCCGCAGCAAGGCCAAGGTGGACACGGGGCAACACGCCTTCAGCCGCGCTGGGGACAAGGTGGTAGTAAAACGCGAAAATCGCCATCGTCACCCAACCAAGCAGGTTGAGATGAGCATGGGCGGGCGCAAGCGAATGATCCGCCGTAGCAGACATTACAATGCCCCAAACCATCCCGCAAACCGCCGAAAGAATGGCAAGAACCAGAAACCCAAGAGAAACGCCGCGCATGATAAATCTCCTTTGACGGGCCCCGCGGTCGCGCTGGCTGTCCACAGGGCGTTGAAAATTGACTGAGGTTCTGACGGGGGTAAAATGATGGGAAAATACCGTCAGACCGAAAAAAATGCTTTTATCGACTATAATCTAGTAAAAATCACGGCATATGAAAAATCGTTTAATAATATATATATTATTTACATGGTGAATTTATCCAACTTCGACCTGAACCTGCTGCGGGTGCTCGACGCGCTGCTGCGCACAAATTCCACCGTGCGGGCGGCCCGACTGGTGGGGTTGTCTCAACCGGCTGTTTCCGCAGCGCTTGGCCGGCTGCGGCTCGCCTTGGGGGATAAGTTGTTTTTCCGGCAGGGGCAGGGGCTGGCACCGACCCAGTTCGCCAAATCACTGGAGACCCCGCTGCGCAACCTGCTGGACGAGATGGAAACCCTGCTACAGGGAGGGGCGCGCTTTGATCCCACCCGCTCGGAACGCAATTTCAAAATATCGGGGAGTGATTTTTTCGCTGAGATGCTGATGCCAAGCCTTGCAGAGCGGCTGCAATCCGTTGCCTCTGCCATGCGCGTACATCTGGTGGACTTTGTGCAGGACAGTGACATCAACATGATAGAGGAACACGAGATTGACGTCGCACTTCTGCCCCGCATTGCCTTGCCGGACTGGGCCGAAAGCCGCGAGATGTTCCGATCCGGTTTTTCGGTCATTGCCCGCAACGGGCATCCGCAGTTTGAACAGGCAGGGGTGCAGCCGGGCGCGGTGGTTCCAATCGACCTCTATTGCGACCTCGGGCATGTGTTGTTTTCCACGCAGGGAAATATCCGGGGGATGGGCGATGCGGCTTTGGCGAAAATTGGACGGACGCGCCGTGTGGTCATGACAATGCCCGTGTTTTCAGGGGTTTACCGCGCGGTGGCTGGCTCTGATCTGATCGCGCTATTGCCAACGGCCTTTGCCAGACGCATTGCTCCGGCGGCAAATCTAGCGGTCTACCGCCCCCCGATGCCGATTGATATTACGCAGATCATCATGGTCTGGCACCGCCGTCATTCTGCCAGCCCCGCCCATATCTGGTTGCGCGACGAGGTAGCGCATCTGCTTGCCCCCTTTGACGAAATACCTCAGGCGGTTGTGGCCGATGATTTGTCTAGGGTTTGAACCGCTTCGTGCGGGCTGAGGAAAATCTCGCCGGTTAACTCATCTAGAAAATGGCTGCGTTTCAGACGATCCATCACCGGACCTTTGACTTCGCTCAGATGCAGGCGGATGCCGGATTCCCGCAGTCGGGTGTTGATTGCCTCAAGCGATTCCAACGCGGATAGGTCCACTTCGTTCACAGCCGTAAACAGCAGGACAACATCGGTGAGTTCCTCTACGTCAGCCGCATAGCGGGAGAGCTGGTCTTCCAGAAACCGCGCGTTCGGGAAGTAGAGGCTCTCATCCACCCGAAGCGAGAGCACATGGGGCTGGGTTTCTACGGTGTGCCGACGGACGTTGCGAAAATGCTCGGTGCCGGGAACGCGGCCTACAACCGCCATGTGCGGACGCGAGGTCTTGTAAAGGTGGATCAGGATTGACGTCAGGACACCGGCGGTGACGCCGACCTCTACGCCCAGCAAAAGGGTCAGCAGGATCGTTGCAGCAACAGCGGCAAAATCCGCGCGGCTAAAGGCCCATGCCCGTTTGAGGATCGAGAAATCCACAAGGCTCAGCACTGCGACGATGATGGTCGCGGCAAGGGTGGCTTTGGGCAGATAGTGGATCAGCGGCGTAAGAAACAGCGCTGCCAGCATCAGACCGATTGCGGTGAATGCCCCCGCAGCCGGCGTTTTCGCCCCTGCATCGTAATTCACAACAGAGCGGGAAAATCCGCCCGTCACCGGAAAGCCGCCCGTCAAAGAGGCCCCGATATTCGCTGCGCCAAGGCCGATAAGTTCCTGATCCGGATCAATCCGCTGGCGTTTCTTGGCCGCAAGGGTTTGGGCGACAGAGATGCTCTCGACAAAGCCGATGATCGAGATCAGCAGGGCGGGAACCAGCAGTTGCGAGATCAGATCCGGCGAAAACGAGGGTAGGGTCAGCGGCGGCAGGCTTTGGGGCACAACCCCGACAATGGCCACGCCCCGATCGGCCAGTTCAAATCCCCAAACCGACAGGGTTGTGGCAACAATGGCAAGCACCGGACCGGTTTTTACCCCGATGTCCACCAGCAGCGGCGGCAGGCCGGTTTTCTCCAGCAGGGGTTTCAAGCCGCTACGCACCCAGAACAGAAAGGCGGTGGCGCTTATGCCTAGAAGTATGGTGATCGGATTGGCGGCGTAAAGATTGGACCACAGGCTTGTCGAAATGTCGATCAATGTGTGGCCTTTGGCCTCGACCCCCAGAATATGACGCAACTGGCTGGCAGCGATCAGGATGCCGCTGGCAGTGATAAACCCTGCGATCACCGGATGGGACAGGAAATTCGCCAGAAATCCCAGCCGCAACACCCCCAGCGTCAGAAGCATCAGGCCAGACAGAAACGCCAGCGTCAGCGCTGCAGCGATATACCCCGCCGTGCCGCTGTCCACGATGTTTCCCACCGCCGCCGCCGTCATGAGCGAGACCACAGCGACCGGCCCGACCGCAAGCACCCGCGAGGTGCCAAAGACCGCATAAAGCAGGATTGGCGCGATAGAGGCATATAGCCCCGCCTCTGGTGGTAAACCGGCCAGCAGCGCATAGGCCAGCGACTGGGGGATCAGCATGACCGTCACAATAACAGCCGCCACGATGTCCCCGACAAACCGATCGCGGTCATAACGCCGACCCCAGTCAAGGATCGGCAGGTATCGGGAAAATAAATTCTGGGTCATCATACTGTGTCCGGTTCACGGGGAGGGGCGGGCGGCCTGCAGCCGCACCGCATCACGGGGTTGGCGGGCTTAATCGAAGCGGTTTACCGGCAATTTCAGATAGGCATTGCCGTCGTTTTCAACCGGCGGCAACCGTCCGCCCCGCAGGTTTATCTGCAAGGCCGCAAGGATACGCATCGGCAAGGACAGCGTGGCATCTCGGGTCTGGCGGCGTTCGATATAATCCTCACGCTTGGTGCCGTCTTTCACATGGATGTTCTGCGCCTTATGCTGTGCAACGGTTGCTTCCCACATGGGTTCTTTGCGCTCTTTCGTGCCGTAATCATGGCCGATAAAAAGCCGCGTTTCGGCGGGCAGGGCCAGAATGCTCTGGATTGAATCCCATAAAGCAGCCGTGTCACCGCCCGGAAAGTCAGAGCGCGAGGTTCCCGCATCCGGTTGCATCAGCGTGTCATGTACAAAGGCTGCATCGCCGCAGACATAACTGACGGACCCGAGTGTGTGGCCGGGCGACAGCATAACCTCGACCTCCAGTTCGCCAATGGAAAACCGTTCCCCTTCGGCAAACAGCCGGTCGAAATCCCGCGTTGGTTCAAACGCATCCGGCAGGTTGTAAAGATCCGCCCAAATCGCCGCAATATCCGGCACCAATGCGCCAATGGCGTTGGGGGCACCGGTCCGCGCCTTTAACTGGGCCGAGGCCATGACGTGATCCGCATGGGGATGGGTGTCGAGCACCCACTCCACACTCAGGCCGTTTTCTTTCACAATATCAAGCACTTGATCCATGCTCTGCGTGCTAAACCGATAGTTCTTGGGGTCAAAGTTCCACACCACATCAATCAGCGCAGCCTTGCGCGTTTTCGGGTCGGCGCAAATATACTGGATGGATCCGGTATCGGGTTCGTAAATGCCCCAAACGTCCGGACTGGTTGGCCCGTTTGATGGCGCGTGGCGCACCACGGGGGTGTTGAGCGGGTCGGTCATGAGCGCGCCCCTTGCTGTTTGGCGCGGCCCAGATCGGGCGTATTCCGCGCCAGCCACATACCGATCAGCATGAAAGGGACAAAAATCAGGGTGCCGCTTGCCATAATCGGCAGAGAGGTCAGGGCAGGGCCGGGGCAAAAGCCGCCCAATCCCCAGCCAACACCAAAGATCGCCGCACCGCCAAGCAGTTTGGCGTCGATGTCGGATCGGGTCGGGATGTGAAATTTGGTGTGAAACAACGGCTGGTTGCGCTGACGGGTGAGCCAGTAAAATCCCGGTGTTGTCACCGCAATGGCGCCCCCCATCACAAAGGCTAGGCTGGGGTCCCACGTGCCGAAGAGGTCCAGAAAGTTCAGGACTTTGGCAGGATCGGACATGCCTGAAACAATCAGGCCAAAGCCAAAGATCAGGCCGGACAGTAATGCAAATATCTGTTTCATATCAGCCCCCTATGATGTGACGTGAAACCAGAACGGTCAGGAAGGCTGTGGCCATGAAGGTGAGGGTGGCAAGAATGGAACGGGCAGACCCGCGGCTGATGCCACATACCCCATGACCCGAGGTGCACCCGTTGCCATAGGCCGCGCCAAAGCCGACCAGCAGGCCGGCCACGGTCATTAACAGCGGGCTGGATGGCACCCATTGCTCGGGCCAACTGCCCGAAACCAGCACCCAGATCGGCGCTGCCAGCAGCAGACCCAGCACGAATAACGCCGAGACGCCGCGTGCTTCTCCGTCGGTGGAGCGGGCAAAAATGCTTGAGGTCAATCCACTGATCCCGGCGATCCGGCCATTCGTAGCCATCAGCAAAACCGCAGAGGCCCCGATCATCATACCGCCGCCCAATGACAGCCATGGGGTGAATTCCGTTTCCATAGTCAAACTCCTTTTTCGGGACACATAGCTTTTGGGCTTGTCCGATTCTGTTGATTCTATATATTCATCCTAACGTATATTCAATGAGGTGCATATGAATATTCCTGACGACTTTCTGGACGGTGACATTCAAGGCGCGGCAAATCTGATGGCGATGTTGGCGTCAGAGGCGCGTCTGCAAATTCTCTGCCGTCTGGTAGAAGGGGAGCGGTCGGTCGGGGATCTGGCGCAGGCCTGTGATGTGTCACAGCCCAAAATGTCCCAACAACTCAAGCGGTTGAAAGAGGCGGGGCTGGTGGAAGGACGCCGCAGCGGGCAGACGATTTACTACAGTCTGACCAGCGCAGAGGCTGCGGCGGTGCTCGAAACCCTGCATGGGCTATATTGCGCCAAACCCGTTGGCTAAGCGGATGGACCAGCCGTTTGCGGATCAGGCAGCCTGATCAAGCGGTATGGAAATCGCAAAGGTCGTGCCTGCGCCAAGCGTGCTTTCGTAGGTGATCGTACCGCCATGTTGCAGCATGATCTGACGGGAGATGTGCATCCCCAGACCGCTTCCGGTGATCTTGCGCTCATCGCCCTCGGCAATCTGCGAGAAACGGCCGAACACTTTATCTTCAGAGTTCGGGGGAATGCCACGGCCATTGTCTTTGATGAAAATCGTCGCCGTGTCAGCTGTGGTTTTCAGGGAAATCCCTACTTCTGTGCCACTGTCCGAGAATTTCATTGCGTTGGATAACACGTTAACAATCACTTGCCGGATGCGGACGCTATCGGCAAAAACCGGCACCGGCGGATCAAGCGGGCTATAGGCCAGCGTGACGTTCTTCTCGGGCAGAAAGGTCGCCATGCTTGCAATCGCGTCCCCGAGGATTTCCTGAAGGTCGCCAGCTTCTCTGTTGAGATTGAAGTCCGAACTGGCCAGCGCCTGCGTGTCGAGCAAATCATTCACCAAGGCGGCCAGCGATGCCGCGTTTTTGGTCATCAACCGCATCAGGCTATCCGCTTGCGTGTCCGAGATTTTAGCCTTGCTGTTGGTCAGCAGCGACAAGGAACCGTTAATCGCGGTCAGCGGGGTGCGCAATTCATGGCTGACAGTGGCCAGAAACTGTGCCTGAGAACGCTCCGCGGCAATGGCCCGATCTGCGGTCTGTTTCTGGGTGGTGATGTCAACAAAGGCCACTGCCCAGCCCAGCAGCGGCTGTCCCTGTCCCAAGGCAATCGGATAGGCCCGCGCGACGAAATGCTTGCCATCATGGGGAATATCCACGTTCTCCGGCAGGGTGGTCCGGTCGATCAACTGGCGGAACACCGGACCAAAAGCGGGCAAGTCCTGAGGCGGGGTTTTCAGGGTCTGGTCATAACGGGTGATGAAATCCCGCGCCGATTGATTGGTATTGTGCAAAGTGCCGTCACGATCCAGCACAAAGACCAGATCGCGGGAGTTGTAGAAAAACAGATCCCGCGCGATGGCATTCATATCGATCCAGCGTCGGTCTGTAATCAGCCAGAAAATCAGGATCACCGAAACCGCAAAGGAAAACGGCGTCGGGTCCACATCGAATATCTTAAAATCAAAACCCACGTGCAGAACATTGCTGACGATCGGGATAATCGTAGTGAGAAACAATTTGACAAAAAAGCTGCGCACCGAGGGATCAGCGCGAAGCGCGGCCCGCCCCGCAATCAGCGTGCAGCCCATCGTCAGGACGTAAAGATAGGCAATGGAAAAGTAAAAATACGGCCCGTGTTCATAGTAAACATAAGGAAATATTGCATCGGTGCGCAGGGTTGTTCCCGCACTATAGAACAGCCCGTGCAGTGGATTGGTGGCCGCCAGCGCAAAGACAAATGCCGGCATGACAAAGCTGCATAAGACGACGATGCGCCGGGGGACCGGGCGCGACAGGGTGTATTCGAACAGGAAGAATGACCAGAAGGTCGGTAACAAGACGATACCGGGCCATGCGGCCTTGGCCCAAAAGAGCTTGCAGGATTTTCCTGCGCTGGAAATTTCAAACCCGACCGTCGCGAGCCACCACAACATAAATACAATCCCGAGGATGAACCACTTACTGCCCGGCAAACTGCGATGGCCACGGATCCAAAAGGCCAGCGCTGCTACAACAAGCGAGGTTGCGAGGATGAATTGTACGGCGGGAATACCAAGATCTATACGCAGGCATTGGGAAAGCAGGGTCGTCATGGTCGGTCTCGGCACAAGTTACTTAGAAATACTAGAATAGATCTGCGGGTTGGGCCGAGCTTTACACGGTTAACCAAACGAAAGGGAATTCATTTTAACACAAATGAAAGATAACAATTTTTTTGGCGCATTGGCACAACAGTCAGGCCTGTGTTCCCGATCGCGCCGATAATACCGCAAGCGTGGCGACAGCGGCCATGACCACAGCCCCCCCGAGGATCTCCCGCGCGGTCATCGCCTCCCCCAGAAGCCCCCAGACCCAGAGAGGCGACAGAACGGATTCCAGCAGCACCAGCAGGGACACTTCGGAGGCGGGGGCATAGGGTGCGCCCCATGTGACAAGCCCGATGCCAACGCCAATGGTAAACGCCCCCATGATCGCGCAGATCACCAGATCGCGGAGCGGGATGGACAACCCGTCGCCAAGCAGGAATGCGCATCCAGCGGCGAGCAGACCCGCCAGCACGCCGCCCAGAAATGTCCCCCCCAGCACATCCTCTTTGCCGCCCGCCCGCGCCGTGACCAGCATCAAGGCAAAGAATGCGGCAGAGCTGAGGGCGAAAAGATTGCCGAGCGTCTGCCCGAGGGCGAGTCCCTCTCCGGCCATCAGCGCGATTCCCAACACCGCGACCACAATGATGCCACACACCAGCGGGCGCGGGCGCTCCCCCAACCACCCCCAAGCGAGCAGGGTGGCAAACAACGGGGATGATGCAAGGATGAACAAGGCAGAGGCGACAGAGGTGTTCAGCAGTGCAAAAATATAAAAGGTAAAGGCAAGCGACAGAATCGCCCCCAGCGCCCAATCCTTGCGATCCAGCGTCGCCAGAAACCGCAGCGGGCCGATTCGTCGTCGCAAACACGCCATGACAGCAATCATCCCCGCCAGTGTTACCGAACGGTAGGCGAGAATCTGAAACCCGTCCGCCTGTTCAATCAACCGCACACACAGGGCGGCAAGGCTCATGGCGGTGGCTCCGAGCAGGATCAACAGGGTGGCGCGGGATTTTGGCATTGGGTGGCCCTTGAATTACGGCGTGCCACCCTCAAAGCAGGGCCGGACATCTGTGTCTAGGGGATTAACGACCCTTCGTGCGGGGAAAGGGGCAGATCGAAAAGGCACAAAACAAGGGGAAAACGGGCGCGCGAAAATCTTTCTCGAAGAATATATCAAACTTGGGTGCAGAAGCGCTTGACGGGGTAAACATAGCCCCCTAAAACCCCGCTCACGCCTTACGCTGTAGGGCGCAGATTCAGTACGCGGTTGTAGCTCAGCTGGTTAGAGTGCCGGCCTGTCACGCCGGAGGTCGCGGGTTCGAGCCCCGTCAACCGCGCCACTGAAACGCTTGGGAAGGCAAACGCCTCGGTATGTATGTACCTCGTGCGGTTGTAGCTCAGTTGGTTAGAGTGCCGGCCTGTCACGCCGGAGGTCGCGGGTTCGAGCCCCGTCAACCGCGCCACCCCAAACGGTCTGATACAGATAAAGCGGTCCTTCGGGGCCGCTTTTCTTGTTTCAGGGCATTGGCAATGTTTTCACAGGGTTACGGAGCACAACTGATGTGGCTTTGCGCAGAGTCTGGCGCATAGCCGTTTATCACTGAATCACAGGATAGACGGTCCGAAGCATCTGTGCTCAGGATTTTGTCAGCGCATCCGGCAGATCGATTCCGGCCACTTGCTCGGGGATGGGGTCTTGAGCAAGCGGATGAGTGTCGAGTTCAAACTCTTCCGGCTTGTCGAGAGTCTGCCACTCGCCGTTCATGAAAATCTCAAGCGCGCCGAAACTGGCTTTGTATTGCATCTTCGGGCTGCCCGGCACCCAATAGCCGAGATAAATATAGGGCAGGCCGGCTTCCCGTGCGATTTCGATGTGATCGAGGATCATATAAGTGCCAAGCGAACGGGCATGCAGATCGGGGTCAAAGAAGCTGTAGACCAGCGACAGGCCATCCTCCAGCACATCGGTCAGACAAACCGCTGTCAGTTCCCGCCGGTTTTGCCGTCCGGTGGGCGGGCTGTGGTATTCCACAACACGGCTGCGCACGGGCGTTTCTTCAATCATGGAGGCAAATTCAAACACATCCATATCCGCCATTCCGCCATCCGCGTGACGCGCGCCAAGATAGGTGCGGAACAGGTCAAACTGTTCCTCTGTGGCCCACGGGCTGGTGGCCTGGCGGGACAGATCCCTGTTGCGATTCAAAATCCGGCGGTGACTGCGGCGCGGTTTGAAATCCTCCACGCGGATACGGGCAGACAGGCAGGCGTTACATTCCGCACAGGACGGGCGGTAGAGCACGTTTTGCGACCGGCGGAACCCCTGTTTGGACAGGGCGTCGTTCAGCACCGAGGCGTGATCCCCTTGCAGAGCTGTAAAGAGTTTGCGTTCAACCCTGCCGTCCAGATAGGGACAGGGCTGTGGTGCGGTCACGTAAAACTGGGGTGCCAGTGGCAGCGTATGGCGCATAACAGTTCCTTGGGCAGCGGTCCAAAACAGAGCCTAGCGCGGGACCGCATAATTTTGCAACCCGCTATTCTGACGGGGTCGGTGTCAATCTGCCGGACAATTTATAACAACTGTTCCAAGCAGCAAATCATGTAGCGCCTGTCCTTTGTCGTTCAACAGGATCGACAGGATATTGGCGAAAATGCCCAGAACCGACATAAAAATGAAGATAAACAGGCCGGTATGGAACAGGGCCTGCGTCGTGGTCAGACGGTCGCCGTTTGTGTTGCGCACCTCAATCCCCAAGGCCCGCATGCCAAGGGTTGCCGACCATTTGTGCAGGCAGAAGCTGCGGTAGCAAAAGTTCGCCGCCAGAGCGAGAAGGGGGATGAAAAACGCCATCAGCCCGAGGCTTGCAATAATGCAGGCCAGACAGATGCCGATCACAACGATCAGGTCCAGCACCCAGGCTACAAGCCGTTTGGCCGGAACGCCGTCGTAAAACTGTGTATCGAGTCGGGGGTCGGGATGATGGGTCGTGTGCATGATCGCTCATATGTGGGGTGCGCTGCTCTTTTGCAAGAGCAACGCAGTGTCAAGGAGTCTCGGTTCCCGCGCAGGTTTACACGGTTTTGGGTTCGGGTGAAGCCGGTGCAGCCACATCGCGGGCCCGTTCGTTCATGAACTGGTCGAACTCTGTCTTGTCTTTGGCATCCCGCAGACGTTGCAGAAAGCTTTGGAAAGCGTTTTGTTCATCCTCCAACCGCTTCAACGTATCGTCGCGGTAGGCGTCGAAGGCTGCGTTACCGGACGACTGCGTGTTGGTCATGCGGCGGGTGGCGGGTTTGGTTGAACGGCTACAGAAGAATGAACCTGACATACGATTGCTCCACATCATGTAAAAGAGGATTGCCAGCCCGAGGGGCCAGAAAATGATAAAGCCGAGAATCATAGCGGCCAGCCATGCCCCTCTGCCCCGATCATCGAGCCAGCTTTCGGTGGTGGAAAACCAGTTTAAGGGCGTTGCCATAAGGAGTGTCCTTTCGAGTTGTGTAATGTGAATGTTAATTACATTTACATATTTTGGAGCTCGGAGCGGATTTTCAAGGGCGGGGCGAAATTTTTTGCAAAAAAGCGCTCCCTAAGCCTTTGGGCAGCAAGGGGCGAGGCTAATCCTTGTCCAACACACCCAGACCGCGCAGGTATATGCCCATGCTGCTTTCCAGCAGGTCTTCGGCGGAAAACGGGGACCGGGTGCCCGGCTCGCCCCGTGCGAACAGTTCCACCATCCCGTGACACAGCGCCCAGACGTGGTGGCTGATCATACTTGCGGGCGGGCGTTTGTCGGCAGGCAGGTGCGCGCAGAGGTCTTCCGCCGCCTGTGTCAGCACGTTCATTGCGCGGTTGGCCACGGTAGCCAGTTCCGCATTGGCGTTGATCTGAACGCCGCTTTCGAACATGGCAATATAATAGCCGGGATATTTACGGGCAAAGGCAAGATAGGCGCGGCCCGTCGATTCAAACGCGGAGAGGGCGGAGGGTTGGCCTTTTTGATAGGCAAACGCCATCAGATCGGCAAAGATCCCGAACCCTTGCCGCGCGATTTCCGCGATGATCTCCTCTCGGCCGGAAAAATGCCGATAGGGGGCGGCGGCAGAGACATTGGCCTGTTTTGCCGCCTCTGCCATCGTAAATCCGGTCGGGCCTTTTTCTTCGATCAGGGCAATTGCCGCCTCGACCAAAGCCTCTTTCAGATTGCCGTGATGGTATCCTTTGCGGGCCAAATCCTGCGCTGCCTTTTTGTGAAGTTCCGAAGGGAGATAGCGACTAGATTGCGCCGGTTCAAGCGGGGATAGCGGTGCAGCAAGGTGCACCGCCGTGAAATGGTCGAGATCAACGGCGCGAACATTTGAGCGATTACAACAACATATCCGGCCCGCCGGTGATTTTGGGATCAGGCGATTGCACAATACTGTCGTCCCGCCCGTCATAAGGAATTTCGGACAATACACGCCGGATCGCCGCCAGACGGGTGCGGCGTTTGTCGTCCGAGCGGATCACGGTCCAGGGCGCATGCTCGCTGTGGGAGCGCTCAAAGGTTTCGACAATCGCCTTGGTGTATTCGTCCCATTTATAAAGGCCGGTCACATCTATGCCCGACAGTTTCCACTGTTTCAGCCGGTCGCTTTCGCGATCCAGAAACCGGCGCAATTGTTCGGCGCGGCCCACGGTCAGCCAGATTTTCACGAGGATCACCCCGTCATCCACAAGCATGGACTCAAAATCATTCACCTGCGCGAAAAAATGGTCCCGCTGGGCATCGGTGCAAAAGCCAAAGACCTTTTCCACCACACCGCGGTTATACCAGCTTCGATCAAACAGCACGATCTGTCCGGCAGAGGGCAGGTGTTTGACGTAGCGCTGGAAATACCACTGGCTGCGTTCCTCGTCCGAGGGTTTGGGCAGGGCGATGACTTTGGCAATCCGCGGGTTCAGATTTTCGCGGAACCGTTTGATTGTGCCGCCCTTGCCAGCCGCATCGCGCCCTTCAAAAACCACAGCAACCCGTGCGCCGGTATCCGCAGCCCAAGCCTGCATCTTGACCAGTTCAACCTGAAGATCCTCCAGCGTTTCCTCATAGTCGCCTTTGTTCATACGTCTGTCATAGGCATAATCGGGGTTGAGGATTTCGTTCTTCTTGCCGTCTCTGATGGCATCGCGGATGGATTGGGGCGCGTCTTGTTCAAAAAACTTGGTAATCGCGCCGTCGAAAGGTTTGTCTGTCTGGGCCATCTTGTCCTCACTCGTTTTGGACCGACTATGGCGCTGCCGTTTAGGAAGTGCAACGCTTGGCCGGTGGTCAGGCGGGCGAACGGGACAGTCGTTTTACAGCGGCAAGGATGTCATCCTGCGCGTAGTGGTGGACCGAATGGCCGACGCCCTTAACCTTGGTATAGGTCACGTTTTCCAATTGCGTGGCCAGTACGTCGGCATGGATCGAGGGCGGCACGGTCACATCCTCTGCGCCGTGAATGATTTCAACCGGCATGTGTAATTCGTGATAGCGCAGGGATTGGCTCTCTATCTGGGGCAACAGACCATGCACCTGACGGCCATTGGCCCGCAGGGTGATCTTGCGCAGGGTCAGGGGGGCGCCGATGTGTTCCAGATAACCTTCGGGCGCGGGGTTGGGCGCAAAAATAGAGGTCAGGGTTTCCTCTACCATAGCACGGGGCGCAAAAGCCGAAAGGGTCGTCCCGAGCAGCGGACCGGTGACAGGACCGGCGGCCAGCGCATACAGCTTTGACGGGGGCGAAACCCACGGATTTGAAACCCCGTTCATCAACAACAGACCTTGGGTTGCTGTCGGGTAATCAAGCGCCCACCGCAGCGCCACAGCACCACCAAAAGAATACCCCCCGACAATCGCCTTTGGGTAGCCAAGCGCATCGGTCGCCGCCTTTAACAATGCGGCCTGTTCTGCAAGGGTCTCGCCCCGTTCATGCAGAATATCGGTAAACCCGTGGCCGGGACGATCAAAGGTGATAACCGTATGATCTTGCGCCAGTTTTCCTGACAGGCCAAAGGTGAAATCCCGCAGGTTTCCCCCCGCGCCGTGGATCAACACCAGCGGCGGGCCTGCGCCCTCTATTACGTAGTGCACGCGGGTGCCGTTGATCGTGACAAACCGGCCTTGCGGCGGGTAGTCCCGCTCTGCGCGGGCATCATTGCGTGCACTTTTGAAACTGGCCACACCGGAGCCGAGCGCAAGGGCGACTCCGGCGGTTGTGGCCAGTTTGCGGATCATTCAGCCGTGCCGATTTTGGAAATATCAAACGGCGTGGTCTGATAGATCTCGTTGATCCAGTTGCCGTAAAGCAGATGCCCGTGGCTGCGCCAGCGGTTCAACGGCGGCTGCGCAGGATCATCCTCTGGGTAGTAGTTCATCGGCACATTGATCGGCGTGCCATTAGCAACGTCGCGGTCATATTCCTGCTTGAGCGTGTCACGGTCGTATTCAAAATGGTTGAACACATAAAGCGCACGGTGGGCATCGTCCTGCACCAGACAGGGGCCGGACTGATCCGAGGTAATCAGGGTTTTCAGACCGGCATTATCCAGTTCGTCCTGACGCACCTCTGTCCAGCGGGATACAGGGATCACCAGATCGTCGGAAAAGCCGCGCAGATAGGGCGAGCCGCTGGCCACCCGTTTGTGGCGGAAACAACCGAACGCCTTGTGATCCAGCATATGCTTTTTCACACCGTGGAAATGGTTCACCATCGCCATGCCGCCCCAGCAGACGCCAAAAGTGGACAGCACGTTGGTCTGTGTCCACTCCATCACCTCAACCATCTCGTCCCAGTAGCTGACATCCGGAAAAGGCATGTGCTCGATCGGCGCACCCGTGATCACCAGCCCGTCAAACTTGCGGTGTTTTACGTCCTGAAACGACTGGTAGAACGCCTCCATATGATCTTGTGAGGTGTTTCTGGACTGGTGTTCGGTCATGCGGATCAGGGTCAGGTCGATTTGCAGCGGCGTCGCACCGATCAGACGCGCAAACTGGGTCTCTGTCGCGATTTTCTTGGGCATCAGGTTCAAAAGACCGATTTGCAACGGGCGGATATCCTGACGGGCGGCGTCATCATCTGTCATCACCATGACGCCTTCGCTTTGGAGAACATCAAAGGCGGGCAGGGTGGAGGGGATCGTTATAGGCATTTTATGCGTCCAACGTAATTATTGTGTAACTCAGGCGAGCGTGCGGGCGATGAGTTCATTGAAATCACCGGCGGAACGGACCATCGCCATGTCATCGGCCTTGACCGTGACGCCCCAGCGCTCCGCAATCTGGCGGTACCGTGGCAGGCGATGGTCCAACAACATTCGATAGCCCCAGCGGATGAAATCATCGGGGTTCACTTCCGGCTCGCTCAGCGCGTTATTGGCGAGATATTCGGACCAGAGCTGTTCCAGAAAATCCGGTTTGTAATACATCGGTTTGGGCGCTTTGGCAAAACGGCGCACCAGTTCTTCGATATGGCTCTCCGCGCCTTCGATCCAGACCGGCAGCACATGTTCGCACAATTCGGACATAACCGGATCGGCAGGGCTCTCGGCGTTGATCACTTCCACCATCGAACCGGAGGTGTCGCAGACGAAATTGTCATAACCATAGATGTTCTTGGCGCGGTTGATGAAATGCACCGTATCATGCAGCGCACGGGTTTCCGCCTCGGCGTGGAGCGCCTGACGGCGGGTATATTCACGAAACGCAATGCCGCCCAGATCCGGATTGCCCGGTTTACCCAGATAGGTGGACAGGGGCGAGAGATTCTCAAACGTGATATTGGAGCCGATATAGATGCTGTCATTGCGCAGCAAATCCGCCAGAAACGGATTTTTCATCGCCTCGGCTTTGAAGTTATCGACAATATGTTCGCCCATGTAACGGGTGCCGATGCGGTAATCGACCGAGTAATGGAACCAGCCCGCATCCCGCAGGGTATTCGAGACAAAGGTTTTCCCAAGGCCCGACATGCCAAAGAGCATCACCCGCTTTTGCGGTGCCTCACGCCAGTCTTGTGCGGAATTATAAAGCATATGGTCGCCTGTTGCCTGTTGGTGGTCATCACCTGAAACGGTGTGGGGCAGGTGTTAGCGCGAATAGACAGTTTGAGCAAGCTGGCAGCAGGGAGGCTTGCGCGTCACAAACTGGTGAAGGGCCCGTTGCTGGCCTGTGCCTCCGGCGGTCATATCGTCAAGGCCATAATGCATAATATTAGTTAGTCGGAGTGCATCAGATACAAAAAGCATCTACAATTTTATCTTACTATTCGCGACTGAAGAATTGCTTCGCATTGGAGTCGGAAACTCATTCACTACGTTTCTCGGACGCCCTTCCTCATGCACTGGCGGAAAGTACTTTTTTAAGTGCCTTACCGTGTAGTCCGACACCATTTGGCGGAGAACCGACTTTCGTTGCGTCAGCACCGAAGGCCGCTTCGCAGCATTACGCCAAAAAGCATGGGTTCCAACAAATTCACGTAGCCTGACCGATTGGGTCTTACAGTGTCATCAACATTTCATGCCAGATCATCCCACCATGTTCCGAGGCCGAGGGCTGTAGATAGCGGTATCCGAACTTCTCATATAGCGGCACATGATGCTCCCTGCACATGAGGTGAATAGTGGCCTTTCCCATGCGTCTCATTCGCTTCTCGAACTCATACATCAGCGCCTTTGATAGACCTTGTCCCTGATGCAAGGAATCGACGACTACTGACATGATGACAACATTCGGCGCGTCTGGGTCATGTCCCACCAGCTCCTTGAAATCTTCGTCAGATATTTCGACTTCGTATGCACACCCGCAGTTGATGAACCCGACCACATGCCCTTTCACCTCAAGGATCAGAAACCCATCGGGATAGGTTTCAATACGTTTCGCAATCTTCTCATGAGTGGCCGCCTCGTCCCCCTCGTAAGCTGAGTTCTCGATTTCGAAGCAACGATTGGCATCTGCTGGAAGTGCGTTTCGAAATACATGCATAACTCGACTTTATCCTGAATTCAAAGAAGCCGCTAGTTCGCCCCCTACCACTTTGATGCGAGGTGGAGCTGACAAAAACCGTAGCCAATTCTCGCGTGTCAAAAACCTACGAGCATTGTCACATTTTGCTATTCAGCAACAACTGCATCCACTTCGATTTCGACGATCCATTCCGGGTTCACAAACCGGGTAACAGCCATGATTGTGTCAACTGGACGGCTATGAACGCAGTACTTCTTTCAGGCCTCGATGGCCTCTTTCCATGTGCCAATATCTGTCAAGATGACTCGCGTTCGAACAATGTCATCAAGCCCGGAACCGGCCTGCTCTAGCGCCGCTTTAATGATCTCGAAGCATTGTGTCGTTTGGGCGAAAACATCTCCGACACCAACTGTTTTGCCACTTGCATCGACCGGTGCAGTGCCGCCGATGGCGATGAAAGAGCCAACGCGGACAGCACGGCTAAAGCCTACAATCTCCTCCATCGGGTTCCCATTCGATATCAGCTGTCGCATGCGACACGGCTCCTATTCGTTATCAAACTAGCCCAAATACAATAAATTTGCTACGCTGCAACCTGATAAGGATACCGATTGGGCAATCCTGTTCGACCCAAAACGTTTGCATTTTGAGGCACGCTTTGCGCGACGAAAACCCCTCAGAAGCCCAGAAAAGACCGGGCTGCGTTTTCACGATTTGCCCTGAAAACGCTGATCAGAAATTGGAGCAATGCCATGCAGGACAAATGGAACGATGGCGACGCCTATGAGATGTATGTCGGTCGGTGGAGCCGCAAGACCGGCGAGAAGTTCCTGTCTTGGCTGGATATGCCACAGGGACAGCGCTGGCTGGACCTTGGATGCGGAACCGGAGCTCTGACATCCCGGGTACTGCGAAACTGTGCACCAAGATCGGTAATCGGTGTCGAACCCTCAGACCGGTTTTTGGCGCTAGCTCGCGACGGTATCACAGACGAACGGGCGCAATTTATGCAAGGGTCCGGCGACGTTATTCCTGTCGGTGATGGCACAATTGATGTGGCTGTTTCGGGCCTCGTGATGAACTTCATTCCAGACAAAGAGCACGCAATGGCGCAGTTGCTCCGCTGTGTCGATGAAGGCGGAACTGTCGCGGCTTATGTTTGGGACTATTCTGGGCATGTTCAGTTCATGAGACATTTCTGGGACGCAGCAGTTGCCCTCGACCCTGCAGCGCGTGAGAAAGATGAAGGGGTCCGGTTTCCAATTTGCCGCCCAGATGCGCTGGCCGCGTTGTTCACGAGCGCCGGCCTTTGCGACGTTGTCACTGCACCTATCGATATCGTGACACCGTTTGAGAATTTCGATGACTACTGGACCCCATTCCTGTCCGGGGTCGCACCTGCCCCCGGGTATTGTGCTTCATTGGGTGAGTCCGAGCGAGAACGGCTGAGGACGCGAATAAAAGAGACGTTGCCGACAGACCCGGACGGAAGGATTTTACTCGCGGCGCGCGCGTGGGCCGTACGTGGGGTGCGATAACACACCAAATAAAGGAGGCGCATATGGCAAATTTCATAGAGCATGACACCTTCGCCGCACTAGAAAAACGAGAATGGGCAGATGAGAATTTGGCGCAATCTTATGCGCACGTTTTTGCAAAAGCAGCGGATATGGTTGTACCTCATCTGGTTAAAGCCGTCGAAACTGAGACCGGCACCAAAGCGCTCGACCTGTGTTGTGGGCACGGAAATGTGGCCGCTGGGCTTGCAAGAGCAGGCGCTCGAGTAACAGGTCTCGATTTCTCGCCTGCAATGCTGGACATGGCGCGCGCCAATGTACCAGAGGCAATGTTCATAGAAGGCGACGCGATGGACTTGGATTTTGACGACGCGTCCTTTGATGCTGTCACTATTGGCTTTGGTATGCCGCATGTTCCAGACCCACCTAAAGTTGTTGCCGAGGCTCGCCGCGTCCTTCGCCCTGGCGGTCGTTTGGCATTTTCCGTCTGGTGTGGCCCAGAAGTTGATACTGCCCTTGGCTATGTATTTGGCGCAATTGAGCTGTTTGGAGACCCGGACGTTGCCCTGCCTCCGGGACCCGGCGCGAATGACTATGCTGATCCTGCATTGGCATTTCCGGTGCTAAAAGCCGCCGGATTTACCGACTGTCGCCAGTCCTTGGTTGCGTCAGAGTGGCGGGTCGATGACCCCGGTGCGCCTTATGACTTTTTCTTGGAGGGAACGGCCAGAGGCGGCGCGCTATTGCGCTCTCAGCCACCGGAACATGCTGAGGCAATCCGGTCGGCGGTTGTTTCCAAGGTGTTGGAGAAACATGGGTCTGGACCTCAATGGACTGTGCCGATCCCCGCTATTGTGACCGCCGCAGTCGCAGCTTGAGGTCCGCTTTCAGGCGCCGTCTATGCCAAGTTCTGTGGAACGCGCTGTCATTCGCTTAGTAAAGGCGCGCGCTTTCATCGGCGCTGTGGTCCTCTTCGACCTCGCCAAGCGTCTGGTCCCTGTCGACTGTCGCGATCACCCATTCTGCGAGCGTTGGGGCTGACTTGCGTTGTGGCCAGTGATCCGGATGCCATAAACGCGACCTTATGAGCGACTTTGAGCAGTGCATGAACGCTTCCTCGACATCGATCACAAGCGCCAGCAACGGTTCTTTCCCGTTGATCGCATGACGCTTGCTGATTACCGCATCCCGCACAATACGTGCCTTACCTGCAATGCGCAGGGTATCGCCATGGCCAGGCACAATGAACAAAAGCGCTATGTTTGAGTCTTCCAGAAGGTTCTGAAATCCGTCTACCCGATGATTGCCAAGCCGGTCAGGGATTATCAGTGTGTTGTCATCATAGACCTCGACAAAGCCCGCTGGATCGCCTTTTGGCGAGACGTCGATCAGCCCCTTAGATGCTTTTGTTCCGACGATCACGAATGGCGCATGTGCAATGAATTTGCGCGCGACATCGTTCAACCGATCACCAACCTTAAGGAAGGTATTCGTAAATCCCTCCGTGGGTAAAAGTTCTCTTAGACGTTCGACCGTCTCGATCTGTTCATCTATCTCCAGCACTTCGGCCTCCCGATCAATTTGGAAACAAAGGCTAAGGCATGCGCGGCTTTTCTCAAAGCTGGCGTCGGCGACATTGCTGTTCCGGCACGCTCCGTCCCGTTAAAACAGAGTAATCCGGGTGTGTGATGTCCAAGCGTCATTCTTCCACTAGGTCATAATGCTTGATTGTCCGGGACTCGACCAATTCCGCCTCAGCCGGGTCGATGTGCGGGGTCTGGAAATCGTCACCAACAAAGGCCTTCAGCGCCTCCAGGCTCTCCCATACCATCACAAAGCTGAATTCTCTTGGCGAGTCCGCACGCGGCGCACCAGGAAGCACCTGCACGATGCCCTTTGTTCCCCTCATCAACGGGATTGCGGTTTCGTGGAAGAAGCGTCCAAACTCGGCTTCTTTGCCGGACCTAGTGACGACCTGAAATATGCGGATTATCATTTATATTTCCTCCTGCTGTCGCGGCTCTCGGATGTACGATTGCCTCGCTACTGAGGATTTTAACACATTCTGGCGGTTTTCCCTGCATCAGACCACGGGCAAGCGTTATTTTGAGGATGCGGAACGCCACGGTTTCATTGCGCAGCCGCATGTTTTTCAGACACTGTCGTTTTTTGTCAACGTCCGACGTCCAACAAGAAGTCTATAGTCATTTTCTCAATCCTGTGGCCGAACTGTTTTTGACTTTGACACATTTTCGGCATGCCAATGAAAAGCAGCCAGCATGCAATTCGCAGCATTGGTTACTTCGGGCTCCAAGCTGACTTGCGGCAATGCAGCGTGTGGTTTTTGCGCAAAATGCCCCGCCATCGGTTTGAGCGATCACACCGGATGACTGCTTCCAGCCCAAAGCGATCCATGGCGCGAAGCTCTGGGGCTTGTGAGACCGGACCGTCGCGCAAGGTCAGTCGAGTGGCGTATGTGCGGACAGATCGGTCAAATCCAATTGTGGAAAATTCCTTCGAGTTATAGGCTTTCAAGTGGTAGGAACGATTGGGTGCTTTCGTCGATACTGATATGGTAGCTCATCCCATTTAGATTTGGCAAAACTCTGAACTGGGGATGGACGCAAGGGCATGAATGGCGATGCATGAGGAGAGCGATGGCGGACGACGATCAGATTGAACGGGCGAAACAATACACGAACAAACTGATTGATCTGGTGATTGGGGCTAAAGCTGCAAACGAGAACACGCGGCATGCAGTCTACTCGTCGCGCCTTGTTGGTCAAATATCCCGTTCCTATGCTGCGCATGCGTTTAAAGAGTTGCAAAATACCTTGCTATATTTCTCAGTTGTCCGTGTGTGTTCCTTGTTTGACAAAGCAGCGAACGATCGTGTCAGCCTGCATACAGTTATTAACGCGATTTCAAACAAGGAGACAGTTCGGAAAGTCGCACGCGAAACACACCTTTACCATGCAACTCAGGGCGAGCCGCGCAGATCGACTTCGGAAGATGACCCCGAGATAAGAAAGTTGCTTGCGGATCACTGGACGAATTACAACGAGGAGTGCGGTCGGAAAGAAGAGCAGCTTGTGTATCGCAGAGTGTGCGTCGCGCAGAAGATTGTAGATCGTGCCGAACGTCTGCTCATCAAGGATCAACTTCGACCATTTAGAGATAATTTTATTGCTCACAACCTCTCGGACAACGCACGAAATGGCAGACAGGTCAGCTTCATGCTTGGAATGGAAAATCGCGCGATCCAACACGCGAAATGTGCAGTTGATCAGCTTCACCTTGCATTGAATGGCACAAGTTTCGACTGGGAGGGCCTCGAAAAAATGCAGCGTCGGAACGCAGCTGAGTTCTGGGACAATCTCAATTTCGAATCGCCCGAAGATAGGCGAGCTTAGCGCTGTTTTTGGATGCAAACAACGCCAGATCCCGCCGAATAAAGGTCGCCTCCGCGTGCTGAGACGCCGTTCGCCTCAATCGGCATGAACGTCTGCTGTCGGGAAACAGCGCAGACTTTGCAAAGGTCGCCATCCTGCGCAAAGCTGCTGTTGTTATGGAGCGCAGCAAAAATCCAATTTCAGCCCAAAAATTTTACCCTGTCCGCATTTCCACCCCACCTTTGAACCTGATTTTAAACATGTCCTGCTAGGTTGTGATAAATCGTTTAGAAAGGAAAATACATGACGATTGATCGCATTTTGAGGCAGAAGGAAGTGATGCACCTGACGGGTTTGAGCCGGTCTACGATTTACCGCCGGATACAGAGCGGGGAGTTTCCTTCTCAGGTCAAACTGACCGCCCGCCTTGTGGGTTGGCGGCAGAGTGACCTGCAGCGCTGGCTGGACACGAGAGAGGACGTCTGACGGCGTGTAGTTCGGTTGAACCGCAGGTACCCAACCAGCAAGTCTATACACTTTAGTTTCAGGGCCCGAACGCGGGCCCTGTTTCATTTTCATCGTCGGGCATTGGCTCTTCCGGCTCGAAAAGAACTTCCGACTCGTCGATCACCTCTCCTTCGTCAACTTCATAAGCGGAGGGTGCTTCCTGCGCAGGCAGGTCGAACTCTTGGTCCGTTCTGCCATCTGAGCGTTTTCGATGGTCAGGTGCGCCTTGTGTTGTCCACTGAGACCTCTTTGCAGGCGTCAGGGGTGGCGGAACAGGGAGCGGTTTCTGCGGGCGTCCCAGTAAGGCCTTGATGCTGCGGCTCCAGTTCTTGAAGAACCGGAACAAGGCCTCCCAGCCATCCCCGTCTAGAAAGCTCCAATCCAGAACGCTATGAGCGTGCCCAGCATCCCCAGCTGGGGTATCCCGAGGGCGATCTGCACTATCAGCAGCCTGCGCTGAGCCGATTGCATTTCCTTTGCCCGTTTGTTGATCAGGCTGCCCAGGGATTTCTGCTGTTTTTGTGTTTCCGATTGGCGGTTCGCCAGTGCTTTTAAGTCCTGCCTGATCCGGTCCGCGCTCTCCCTTTGTGTTGGGAAGGTCTTCTCTACCCGATGCAGTGACTTGAATGTCGGGTGCAACGCGCGCTCCATCAGCGCCGGCATCTCGGCGATCCGCGCCTGCGTCTGTGTGTTCGATGCGCGGGTCTGTGCTAATGCCTCCTGTAGTGGCGCGGCCAAGGCTGCGCTCTTTTGCTGCGACAACTGCCGGAAAGTCTCTGTCTGGCTCATAGGAAAATCCTCTTTCTGTTAAATTCTTTAAGGTGAAACTGCGGCCGAGCTTGGAGGCGGATATGTGATGCCCCTCAAGGCCAAAGGAGAAGCCGGACAGCCTGCCGGTCGTCTCGGAGACATTCGGGCGTACATCCACGCCGCAGGCCTCTAACGCTTCTACGAAGTCGGTGGCGGTGATCGGTGCAGAGGTGAGATCCTTCAGCAGACTTTGCAACTGGGCCTTGGTGGAGATCACACCCCGATGGGCCATCTCGAACTCACCGCGTTTCGGTGCTGCGATATGATCCCGCGCCTTGTTCGGATCCAGCAGATGGGACGGTTCCACGCGGACCAGATCAAAGCGCTCTTCAATCTCACGGATGACGGCTTCGCTGCGGCGGTAATCATGGGAGTCGCTGACCACACTGCCGTCGAGCCGAATGCGGCTGGCTGCGATGTGGATGTGATCCCCGTGGCAGACGGTCATATAGCCTTCAAAGCCCATCCGTTCGGCCCAGAGGTCGCCAATCTGTGCCCATTCTTGGTCACTGAGTTCCCGATCCTCTTGCGTCAGAGAGATTGACAGATGGACCATGTTCCGGTTCAGGCTGGGGCGCAGGGTCTTGAAAGCGTCCAGGTGGGTCTTGGCGGCGTCCTCTTCAAAGCCGAGCGTTCCCCCGACAATATCAGCGCGGTGCCGGACCTCGCCTTTGTGGTCGTGTTCTGCCAGCAGATATTCCACCAGTCCGGCTGCACTTCCACCTTTGGTCAGGTTACCGATGGCCATGACCGCCCCCGATCAGCCTGGCGCGGACCTGTTCGAGATCCCGCTGCAACAAAGACAGAAGGGGCAGAATGCGGTCGACCTCGGGACGACCGCCGGTGTTCAGGTGATAGCTCATCTGGTTGAGGTTCGAGGCCGTCCGGCTGAGATCAATCCACGCCTGCCGATTCATCAAAGGAACCTGCGGTGAAGTCTCTTTGCGTAGGCCAAGCAACCGATCCCGCACCAGAGCCGCGACACTGCACCCTGAGGCCGCTTTTTGAAGCTTGCGATATTCGCGCTCGGTCAACCGCACGGTGATCTGATGATCCCGCTTGTTCCTTACACGCGGCCTCCCGCCTTTGCCCTTGGTTCCCATATCCATTCCCACCAGTTGGCAGACCAGGTGCAAGCACAGCGCGCACCGCATCCGACTCGAGCGCCGCGAGGGAAGGCGAGCGTTTTTGCAGTGCAAAAACATGGCTCGCTATCCCCAGAACAACGTCTCTGGGAAAACAGGTGGTTAGGCAGAGTTAAGGGGGCGTATATGGAGAGAAGTAGCAAGATTAATTTTAAAATTAGGTGTGTGTTTCTTGCTGACCTGAGCCTCAAAATTAGAGGGGGAATACCCAAACACTTGCCGGTAACATGACGTAGTCCTAATCGACCGGGCGGCTCTTCACCTTTTTAAGCTTACCAAGCTACCTTAGCGCTGCATTCTGGATGACACTGCTTCCGTGTTGACATCCCTAATCTCCTCCGAGTTGAAGATCAGCAGATTATAAATTTCAGCTTAAGTCAGTGTCCGATTCTCGCGGAGCTGAAAGTCACTTATTCGTTTTAGCTACTGAGGAAGCACTTTGCCTTGTAATACTTCCATCATATATGGTTTAAAATCATCTGCTTTGGTTGGCGCTCCGAGCTGTGGCTACTCGCAACCCACATTCATCAACCAACGTCACCCATTGGTGCTGTGTAAGTAGAGAACGAAACAACTCCGCCATAACAATTGGAAAGTCGTTCAAGAGCCCACTACCTTTGACCAGCTCGCGAAAACTAGGCGAGTCGCGGTCCGTCGATCTACCGTAGGGGGCTTCTTCAAGAGCGCAGATTGCTATAATCGCAAGTTCGGCAGGTTTTAGCTCAACTTGCAGGAAATCAATATACTGAAGCCTTTTAGACGGTGCTTCCGCATACAAAATTTTTAATATCCCTCTCACTCTTTTCACAAGCGGATAAAGGCTTCCGCCGAGCCAAATGACTATTTTGCCAATGTCATCGAAATGGGCTGCCAGGCTACCGCTATTTTCCTGCTCCATCTTTTCGAGCGTTGTCATAAGAGCTTCTTTGCTTTGCCCCCGAAGGTGAGAATGCTTCCCTATTTCAATAGATGAAGTTGGTACTGGGTCGTGAGGCAAATCCGTCAACTCTTCATTATCCCAATTATAAACAAGGTAGGCTTGTAGAACAGCTCGGGCAACTCCATTCAATACCTCGATACCGCTTCCTAGGTCGATTGGCCGCTGCTTACTAGCTTGCAGGGCACCGATCCCATAAAACTGCGCAAGCATTTGCGTGGTAGTATCAACTTTCGTATTAAAGTCTGCGTGAAAGGTTCGGAACTGATCGATCGATTGGTAAAAGCTTGTTTCAAACCTCTGCTGATAGAATATCTCTGTCTGTGCTTCTGATTGTTTGCGGGCTAGTCGAAGTTCATGTTGTTGCATAATGAGGGTCAAAACTAGACCAGCAAACGCTAGAGCCCCCATCAACGCTTCGAACGGCCCGAATTCCTGAGCTTTGAAATTTGCAACTCTTGAAACCCATCGGGCTGCAGGACCATTGAAAGGGCAGTAAGCTATATTGCTCCCACATTCTTCAGGCAATATTCCATATAAGAACCATGTCACGACGAAGGTGGAAAATAATAAAAATGCTGCAAATGGGCTAAACAGGAAACTTTTCATATTTCAATTCATTGCCTTGAAGTCATTGTATTTTTAAGCTTTTTGGAGCGATTGCACTAGACTAAAGCTCTACCAAAAGTAAAGTGTGGGTTGGGAAAATATAAACTCGTCACGCTTTTTGTTCTTACTTGACAATTTAAAATCTTAAAAACCAAACAGAAAACTTTTGAACCGCTGCGCCATGCCCGTGATCTAATTGCTGCTTGACGGAAGGACTTCAACCACCACCGGCCACACACAAGCCTCACTGGCCGGACGCCGGCGGAAAATGCTAACCGGTCAATGAAGGACCAAAACCTGAAAAGAGCTAACCTAAACTAGCGGACTCAATGGGGAGCAGGTCATTAGGAATGTTGGTGTCTCGGCGTCACATTCCGCGAATTCCTTCAATATACCATATTTATCACGGCCGAGTTTAGATCATCTGCTCTTTTTCAGCAGTCTTTGAGCTTGTCGTAGACTTCCCAACGCTGGCTCAGGCTGTCCCGGCCAGCCATAATCATTTTTTGTTGGCTCAGCATGTCAGTGAGATTGGGCTTCCAAACTTCAGCCCGTCCTAGGCCCCGGACCAGTACACCGTTATTAAGCCTGTCGGAATAGGCAACATGATGATGGCCATGGACAATAAGGCTGGCTCCCATACTCTGACTTAAATCATCGATGAATCCGAAACCACGAGGATGGCAACTCGGCGCCTCATGCGTAAGCAAGATATCAGTGCCCCTCTGTGCAAGAGTGGCTACTGAGGACGGGAAAATTGTACCTTGTTGTTTCCGCGGGAGTCCTCCTCGAAAGCGTTCATGCTTCGGTGTCACTGCCATCAGATCGGCGGGAGAATAAAAGGTAGGTTCGTCATCCCCTGTCCAAACTTTACCCCTAATGACTCCGCCCAGTCCGGCTACCCTAAACTGCGATTGGCCAATGGTTAAAACTTGGCACTCCAATAGCATTTCACGAAACTCCTCGAAGACGAGCGCATGAATTGCGTCAGTGTCGGTATCATGATTGCCTACGATGAAGCGCACTCTGATGCCTTTAGAAATTAGCATTCGAAGAGCTTCACGTGCGCTATCCAAATGTTCGGGATGCCGTTTTGCTTCTGCTAGATCGCCCATGATGAAAACAGTATCTGTCTTTTCATCGATTTCATCCAACAAGGGTTGCCAGTCTCCATGTGGATCACCGTAAAAAATCACAGGTTCGAAAACTTTTCTCAACTTTAATCCGCTCCTATTAACTGTCAGAACTTGTCTCAATCTTTTCCATCGTTTAGTTGTCAAAGGCAATCGCGTGAGTTGAATAAAACCTTATGTCTTCTACGAAGATGCGAGCCAAGCCGTTTTGCTTCGAACTTCGAATACAAAGCACCAACTTAATCTGTTGCATTCTTGCAACCACCCCCAATCAAATAACTCGCCCAATCCGCCAAGTATGGTTTGCGGCGTTCCAGATAATCAGCACGGTTGTACGCATCCTCCACATCATTGACGGCAAAGTGCCCGAGGCAGGCCTCAGCCACCTCCCGTGCGCATTCTGTCCGTTCGGACAGCCATGTGCGCAATGTAGAGCGGAAACCGTGTGGTCGGGCTTCTAGGCCGCGCTCGACCATGTAGTTGCGCATGGACATTTTGTTCAGTGGACCGCCGCGGCTGTTGGGAAAGAGATGACCGTTCTGCTCAATCGCTCGGGCGAGATCGATCACCCGCAGGACCTCATTGGACAGAGGTACGCGGAAGGGCTTGGTGAAACCTTTGCGGCCTTTGACATGCTCTACAGGCACCGTCCAGATGTCCTTGGTGATCTGCTCAAGCCGCATATTGTTGACCGCATCCGAACGCACACCTGTCAGCATCAGCATGCGAAGCGCCAGTTCTGCGGGTGCGAGCTCTCCAAGGGATTGATAAAAGGCAGACGCCTCAGCCCAGTCGAGCGCTGCGATATGGGTAACCGTGTGCCTTGGTGCTCCAAGCAGGATGCGTGCTTGGTCAATGATGCCGAGGTTCACGTCAAAGCCTTCTGCGATGGCGTAGCTCAGGATCACCTTCAGTCGGGAAAGAGCCTTCTTTGCTGTAACAGGAGACGTCTCCCAGCCACGGGAAAGGGCCTGTTTAATGTCATGCTGGTCGATCTTGACGACCGGCATCATTCCCAGATGCGGCAGAAGATGGTTCTTGATCGGGCTGAACCACATCCCGTCCGACCCCTCATGCTTCAGCGTGGAGCGATGGGCTTCAAAAGCAGCATAGGCCAAAACATGGAACCGACCTTCCTGTGCGCTTGCATGGTTTCTCTGCCGCCGCTTGATTTTGATTGGATCATCGCCGTTCGCCACAATCCGCCGCACATCATGAGCTGCTTTCCGGGCCTCTGCGAGAGAAAGCAGGGGATAGGAGCCAAGCCCCATCTCGCGTTGACGACCGAACAGGGAAAACCGGAAGGTCCATTGTGCCCCGCCGTCTTTCCTCTTAAACAACCATAACCCCTGTCCGTCGCAATGCTTGCCGGGCGGCAGGGACTTCAGTTTAGCAACTGTAAAGAAATTGGATTTTGCCATATGTGTACCTCCGAAATATCTACAAACGCAGATGGCACTGCCCGGGAAATTCCGGACCGCGCTGAGACGCTACCGCACTCTTATTAAACACGATTTAAATCTCAGAGCGTTTGTGAGAGCGCTTGATACGAAGGATATACCCCTCCGGCGGGAGTATTTTTCGGAACATTGAAGCTTGGGTCTGTCTGGCTTTAATGGGCGGTGGCTTGGGAGCGGGCGAGGTTGGCTTTGTTTTCCGCACGGATGTTGAGGTAGTTTGCACCGAAGACGAGGGCTGCGCCGATGAAGATCGCCGCGACCAGTGGTTCGCCGTAGAGGAAGAAAGCGACCACGGCCACAAGTGGCAGGCGCAGGAACTCCAGCGGTGCCACGATTGTCGCAGGGGCGAGCTTCAGGGCGGTGGTGATACAGTAATGCGCAACCAACCCGCCGAGACCGACAAAGACCACCCAAGGCAGATCGGCTAGCGTGGGCAGTGTGATGTCCATGTCATATCCCGCACAGACCAGCCCGAGCACGCCCTGAATGGCGGTCAGCCAGAACATGATAGAGGTGGTGGGTTCTGTGCGGCTCAGGCTTTTGGTAGCGATGGTGGTGAATGCGAACATCACAGCGCAGGCGGCCGCGGCCCCTGTGGCCAGTGTGATGGGTGCGGATTCGGGGCGGGCGACGATCAGGATGCCAACAAACCCGAGGATGAAGGATAGGATTCGCGTCCGGCTCATCTTTTCGCCCAGAAACAGCGGGGCGAGCAGGGCGATCCACAGCGGGCTGGTGAATTCAAAGGCAAAGAGCTGGGACAGCGGAATATAGATCAGCGCATAAAGCCAGAGGTTCTGTCCGGTGAAATGGAACAGGTTGCGCACCGTATGAAGGCCCAGCCGGTTGGTCGAAATTTCGTCCATTCGTCCGTTCATCAAGGCAAGGCACAGCACCACCACCAGCCCTATTGCAGAGCGGTAGGTCATGATTTCAAAAGTGTCGAGCGATGCAGAGAGTTCCCGTCCCGAAACCGCCATCAGGGTGAAACTGAACATGGCGCCTGTCATGAACATTGCGGCTTTTAACGGTTGGGATTGCTCGTCGTTCATCTGGAATGCTTTTGATCTGGAATTACACGGAATTGTTGCACAATGGGTAGCGGAGAAGCCGGAGGGGTACAACACGTGTTTGCCGTGCCGACCGGACGTAAAAAAGGGGCCGCAGGGGCCCCTTTTTCTAATGGGTGTTCAGTGGTTTACTTGCCGGTTGCGCGGGACCACCAACCAGAGCGTTTTGGCTTGGGCTTGGCCGGAGGCGCCTCGGTCTCTTCGGCTTTTGCCTCAGGCTCGGGGGCGTTTTCCGCTTTGGCTTCGGCAGGGGCTTTGGTGATCGGAATATCGATCACTTCCGGAGCGGCGACAGGGGCAGGGGCTGCGGCAATGTCCTCTGGAGCCGCTGTTTCGGGTTCGGCCGGATCGGGGGTTTGTACCGCTGCTTCTGCCGGTTTTGTATCCTCTGCCGCTGTATCCGCTTTAACTTTGTCAGCTTTCTCCGTCTTCGCCGCCGCCGGTTTGCGGGCGCGGGGTTTGCGTGCCGGTTTCGCCGGTTTTTCCTCGGCGGTCTCTGGCGCGGCTTCGGTCTCTTTCGCGGCGGACTCTTGCGCGGTTGGCGCGGCGGTTTGCTCTGCTACTGGCGCCTGAGATTGATCGGATTTAGCGGCCTCTTCGGTCGCGGCAGTTTCTTCCGGTGCATCCTTGGATTTTGCGGAAGACCGGCGGCGGGATGTGGTGCGAGATTTCTTCGCCGGAGTGTCCGGCGTGCCGGCGTCAGACCCGCCGGATTTGGACTCTTCGCGCTGTTGAGGCGCAGAATCACCCGCTTTGTCATCCGCTTTCGCAGGCGCGTCCGATGTGTCGGAGGCGTCCTGTCCGGTGTTCTGATTGCCATTATCGCCATTGTCACCGTTTTGGGCATCATTGCGATCCTTGCCACCGCGCCGCCGCCGCCGGCGGCGTTTTTTCTTGGGTTGATCGTCAGAGGTCTCCACATCCGTTTCCGGTGCGTTGTTCCCCTTGGCGGTTTGGGTCGGTTCCTCTTCCTCTACCTCGAAAGGTTCCACGCTGTCGATGGTGACAGCCGTCGGTGCTGGCGCTTTGGCGATGCGGCGTGTGGAGGTTTTGAACTTCTCGATTTTGTGGTCGGGGCTGATCAAGTGCATGTCGGCCTCGATGCGCACGGCCATACCGTAGCGGGCCTCGATCATGGCGATATGTTCGCGCTTTTCGTTCAGCAGGTAGTTGGCAATGGCCACGGGCGCTGTCACCAGAACCTCGCGCGTGCGTTTGCGGGTGCCTTCATCCTCCAGCTCGCGCAGGATCAGCAGCGCCATGCTGTCGTCCGAGCGGGTCAGACCGGTGCCGTGACAGGCCGCACAGGGCTGTGTGGTTGCCTCCAACATGCCGGGGCGCAGACGCTGGCGGGACATCTCCATCAGGCCGAAACCGGAAATCCGGCCCACCTGGATACGGGCGCGGTCGTTTTTCAACCGGTCTTTCATGCGTTTTTCAACGGCAGAGTTATTGCGGCGTTCTTCCATGTCGATGAAGTCGATCACGATCAGACCGGCAAGATCGCGCAGTTTCAACTGGCGGGCAACCTCTTCGGCAGCTTCGAGGTTGGTGCGCAGGGCGGTATCCTCGATCGAGCCTTCCTTGGTGGATTTGCCCGAGTTCACGTCAATGGCAACCAGCGCCTCGGTGATGCCGATAACAATATATCCGCCGGATTTCAGCTGGACGGTCGGATTGAACATGCCGTCCAGATAGGTTTCCACCTGATAGCGGGCGAAGAGGGGCAGGGGTTCTGCATAGTGCCGCACGCGGGAGGCGTGGCTTGGCATCAGCATCTTCATGTATTCCTTGGCCACGCGATAACCTGCTTCGCCTTCGACAAAGATTTCGTCGATGTCGCGGTTGTAGAGGTCACGGATCGAGCGTTTGATCAGGTCGCCTTCTTCATAGATACCGGCAGGGGCGATGGATTTCAGGGTCAGGTCGCGGACCTGTTCCCACTGGCGCATCAGATATTCATAGTCGCGCTTGATCTCGGTCTTGGTGCGTTTGGCACCGGCGGTGCGAATGATCAGACCTGCGCCTTCGGGCACCTCGATCTCGTTCGCAATATCCTTAAGCTTTTTGCGGTCGGTGGCATTGGTGATCTTGCGGGAAATGCCGCCGCCACGGGCGGTGTTTGGCATCAGCACGCAATAGCGACCGGCCAGCGACAGATAGGTCGTCAGCGCGGCACCCTTGTTGCCCCGTTCTTCCTTAACAACCTGTACCAACAGGATTTGGCGGACCTTGACGACTTCCTGAATTTTATAGCGCCGTGCCCGTGGTTTGCGGGGACGGAATTCGGCGCGCACATCGTCTGCTTCGGCTTCGGCGTCGTCGGTTTCGACTTCTTCTGTGGCGTTGTCTGATTCTACCGCTTCGACCTGAGGCTCAACGATCGGGCTGGCATCAGAGGCTTCCTGGCCCTCAACCGGCTCTGCAGTCTCGTCTGAGTTGTCGTCGGCGTTTGTGTCGTCGTGCGACTCTGCTGGTGCGGCGTCTGTTGTTGCATCTGCTTCGCTGTCAGCGGTTTCGCCGCCCTCTGCTTGCGTCTGCTCTGTTTCTGTCTGTTCGGCCGCTGTCTGTTCTGTCGCTTCAGTCTCTTGAGACTTTGCCTCGGGCGCTTTTTCACCGGATTCAGGCACGTCCACCAGACCGGAGTCATCGCCGTCCAGATCAATTACGTCAGACGAGATGACCTCATCCTTGGTGGTTGCCGCACCATCGCTGGCGGCTTCGCTCTTTTTGGAGCGAGAGGTCCGGCGAGAGCGTTTGGGCTTCTCGCGGTTTTCTTCCTCGGCCATAGCTTTGGCGTATTCGGCTTCCTCGGCCAGCAGCTTTTCGCGGTCGGCAACGGGGATCTGGTAATAATCCGGATGGATTTCGGAAAATGCGAGGAACCCGTGCCGGTTTCCGCCGTAATCTACAAATGCCGCCTGAAGCGAGGGTTCGACCCGAGTTACTTTTGCAAGGTATATGTTGCCAGCCAACTGGCGTTTGTTTTCGGATTCAAAGTCGAATTCTTCTACCTTGTTTCCATCGACCACCACGACCCGGGTCTCTTCCGGGTGGGTGGCATCAATAAGCATCTTTTTAGCCATAGTGTATCTTTCGCACGCACGTCCGCACAGGGGCGGACCCCGCTGTTTCCAGGGGGGGCCGATGTAGAGTTTGCGTGGTAAATTGGGGCGAGTGGGAGGGCGTCGCTGTCGTCCAGACGCAAAAACGGGGCAGGCGGTTTGCCTGCTCCCTGCGTGTAGTCAACATAGTCAACGCGTTTCATCGCGGTTATCTCCAGCATCCTTATGGTCGGATGCCAAGCTCTGGCGCGGGCTCTGCTGTTACGGCGCGGCCTGCGCAATTCGGGTGGCCGGTTGGCCCTGCCGGTGAAGGCGATCTGACAGCGGGCGCCGCTTGGGGCCCAGACCATCATCGCGTTTCATCAGCGAAACTGTTTAAGCAGGGGTTCTGTGAACCGCTGTTACAAATTAGTCTTATGGGGTGGATTGGGGAATTACAATCGGTTTTTAGCTGGGCTATGGTGTGCGGGCACGGGAAACTCCCGTTAAAGTGATCTCTGGAAAAGAGGCGAGGCGGTATTATGAGCAGTGGAATTATCAGACGGGCCGTCCTTGGCGCGGCGCTTGTTGCAGGTGTTGTTCTGGCAGGGGTTCGCCCTGTTTTGGCGCAGGAATTACAAGCGCTTGCACGGGTGGACGGAGCCCGTTCCACCATAGAGGACGCCTCGGGCGATACGGTCAATCTGAGATTGCATCTATCCCAGCCCGTACCCTACCGTATTTTTGCGCTGGATAATCCGCCGCGCATTGTGATGGATTTTAAGGAAATCGACTGGAGCGGCTTTGAGGCCGGAAAAGTGGATCAAAGTGACGTGGTCAAAGGACTGCGGTTTGGCATCTTCCGCCCCGGCTGGTCGCGGCTGGTGCTTGATCTGGCCTATCCGATTCTGCCACAAAAGGCCGAGATGCGGGTGAATGATGTGCGCGGAACTGCCGTGCTTGAGGTCAGCATGGCCTCTGCCGGTCAAGAAGAATTTGCCCTGAAATCCGCCGAACGGGAAGAGGATGGCTGGGCCTTGCCCAAGCCGACCGAGGCCGGAAAATCCAAGCAACGCCAGTTGGGTGACAGGCCGGTGGTTGTGGTGATTGATCCCGGTCACGGTGGCGTAGACGGCGGGGCCGAACGGGACGGCTATGAGGAAAAGGACCTCGTGCTGCAATTCGCACGGGAATTGCAAGAAGCGCTGATCCGCACCGGACGGTTTCAGGCAAAACTGACCCGCACAGAGGATGTTTTCCTCTCGCTGCCGGACCGGATTTCTGTCGCGCGGGCGCTGGATGCGGATGTGTTTCTATCCATTCACGCCGATGCGCTGGCAGAGGGAAGTGCAACAGGAACAACGGTTTACACCCTGTCTTCTAAAGCATCCTCAACGATGGCGGCACAACTGGCAGAGCAGCACGACCGCTCTGACCTGCTGGCCGGTGTAGACCTGAGCAATCAGGACGACCAGATTGCAGCCGTGCTGATGGATATGGCCCAGCGGGAAACCGGCGTGCGCAGCGATATGCTGGCAGAGATGCTGGTGAATGGCATTGCAAAATCCGTCGGCCGTATTCGCAAGCGCCCCCATCTGAGCGCCGGTTTCACCGTGTTGAAAGCCCCCGATATTCCATCCGTTCTTGTGGAGCTTGGCTTTATGTCCAACAAAAGCGATCTGAACAATCTGCTGACCAAACGCTGGCGCACGCAGGTTATTTCAGGGGTTATCAATGCGCTGGATGAATGGACCGTCGAAGACGCGGCACAGGCCCGGCTGTTGCGCCAGTAGCGGCGGCACAGGCAGGCTCGACGCGGGCGCGGAAAAGAATCCCTTTAATTTTCTATAGAAACCCCTAAATCAGCTCTGACAAGCAAGTATGGGCGAGTTTGAGCCAAATCAGCCGCTGCGCTGCTTTGACCCGTGATGTGCGGGTTGGTAAGATACCTTGCAAGAGTTGGGGAGTCGCGCGGGTGCTGCGTTTTATACTGAATATTTTCGGCTGGATTTTCAGCGGCCTGACCATTGGTGCAGTCATGGTTGTCGTGGCTGTCGGGGCGGTCTTCTGGATGTACGGCCGCGATCTGCCGGACCATCAGGCGCTGGCCAGCTATGAACCCGCCACCATCAGCCGCGTGTACTCCGGCGAGGGCAAGGTCATGGACGAATTTGCCCATGAACGGCGCATGTTTACGCCTGCGGACGAAGTTCCCGACGTGATAAAACAGGCGTTTGTGAGCGCTGAGGACAAACATTTCTACGAGCATAAGGGCTATGACCTGCAAGGGATCGTCAAGGCGGCGCTGGATGCGGCGCAGGGCGGGCGGCTGCGGGGGGCCTCTACTATTACGCAGCAGGTTATGAAGAATTTCCTGCTGGACGGGTCACGGTCTTTTGAACGGAAAATCAAGGAGATCATTCTTGCGACACGGCTGGAAGAGACGCTCGACAAGGACAAGATCCTCGAGCTTTACCTGAACGAAATCTTCCTCGGGCAGAACTCCTACGGGGTGACAGCGGCGGCAGATACCTACTTTGGCAAGAACCTCGAAGAAGTGACCGTGGCAGAGGCAGCCTACCTTGCGGCATTGCCCAAAGCGCCCAGTGATTACCATCCGGTGCGCCAGAAAGAGCGGGCAATCGTGCGGCGGGACTATGTGCTCGGCCAGATGTATGACAACGGCTATATCAACGAGGCGGCTTACACGGCAGCAAAGGCCAGTGATCTGCTGACAGTGCAATCAGGTGATTATACCTCTTCGCGCGCGGAACGACCGCCACGGGACTATTTCACCGACGAAATCCGCCGACAGCTTTCGGGTGATTTTGGCGAGGAAGAGTTCTTTGGTGGTGGTCTGACGATCCGCGCCACAATGGATCCTGAACTTCAGAAAGAGGCGGCCAGATCGCTGCGGGCGGGGCTGGAAAAATATGACCGCAATCTGGGTATATATCGCGGACCTGAAGGCACAATCGAGGCTGAGAAGCTCGGCTCAGAAGCAGACTGGCGCGAAGCGTTGCGCGATGTGAACATGCCGCGGGATATTGAAGGCTGGCATCCGGCGGTGGTGCTGGAGCTTGGCGACAGCTCTGCGCGTATCGGGATTGAAGGTGTAGAGGAGGACGAGGACGGCCACTTCCTGCCCAAGCAGGAATTTAACTGGCGTCCGCTGCTGGAAAACGGACGGGCGGGCAAACGGGCCAGCAAACCCGCCGATCTGCTGTCTGTGGGCGATGTGATCTATGTGCGGGCTGTCACCAAGGACAGTGACGGATCGTTCATCCGCTGGAGCCTGCGCCAGATTCCCCGCATTCAGGGCGGTTTCATGGCAATGGACACCAACACGGGCCGCGTGCTGGCGATGCAGGGCGGATTTTCGTATCAGGCGTCGGTGTTTAACCGTGCGACCCAAGCCACCCGCCAGCCCGGTTCATCCTTTAAACCATTTGTTTACGCTTCCGCGCTAGACAGTGGGTACAGCCCGTCCACCATCGTGGTGGACGCCCCGATCGAAGTGCAAACGCCGCAGGGTCTGTGGCGGCCCAAGAACGCGTCGAATAAATTTTACGGTCCGGCCCCATTGCGGGTTGGCATTGAACGGTCCCGTAACCTGATGACCATCCGGCTGGCGCAGGATGTGGGCATGAATGTCGTCGCGGATTACGCGGAACGCTTTGGTGTATACGATGATATGGGCGAGTATCTTGCCAATGCGCTCGGCTCGCAAGAAACGACGTTGTTCAAAATGGTCGCGGCCTACGCCATGTTCGCCAATGGCGGGGAGCGGGTTGAACCAACGCTCGTGGATCGGGTGCAAGATCGCTGGGGCAAGACGATCTACCGCCATGACAAACGCAACTGTGAAGGCTGCGAGCTGGCGGCGCTGGAAGATGGCGTTTCGCCCCGTATCGTGTCCAACCGCGAACGGGTGATGGATGCTGTCACAGCCTATCAGCTGACCTCTATGATGCGCGGCGTGGTAGAACGGGGCACCGCGAGCGGCACGGTAAAGCTTGGCGTGCCGGTTGCTGGGAAAACCGGCACCACCAATGATGCGAAAGACGTTTGGTTTGTCGGCTTTACCCCCAACATCGTTGCGGGCTGTTATCTGGGTTATGACCGGCCCCGCGCACTGGGGCGGGGTGCCTCGGGTGGGGGCATGTGCGGACCTGTGTTCAACAGCTTCATGAAAAAAGCGATTAAATTGTACGGATCGTCTGATTTTGAAGTGCCGCCGAACACCCGTTTCATCAAGTTTGACCGGTATTCCGGCGCACGTTTGCCACCGGACGCCACCGGCCCCAATGTTGTTTCCGAACTGTTCCGCATGGGCGAAGAGCCGGAATATGGCATGTTCAGCGTCATCGACGGGGGGTTCGCTATGGGAGAGGACTTGCAGCTTTATGGCCGCGGCGAGGATGATACAGAAACGGTGATCACCACCTCAACCGGCGAACAAAAAGTTATTCCGCCCAAAGCCTCTTTCGGGTCGCTGTCATCGGGCGGTTTGTATTAGAATTTAGCCGGTAGGGCGCCACTTATGCCCCTGCCGGCTGGCCAATTGTGGCAACGGGCATTTTGCCAAACAACTTTACGGGAGAGATTTATGGGACTTTGGAATTTTGTTAAGGACGCTGGCAAATCACTGTTCGGTGGCGCTGCAGAGGCGGCTCCGGCAGAAGATGCGCTGAAAAAAGAAATATCCGATCTCGGTCTGGATGCCTCGGGGCTGGACATCAAGGTGGACGGCGACACGGTGTCGGTCGGTGGCACTGCGGTCAGTCAGGAAATGAAAGAGAAGGTTATCCTTGCCGTGGGCAACGTGGAAGGTGTGGCCGCGGTGGACGACAGTGCCGGCGGCGATGATCCGGTGTTCCACACGGTTGAAAAGGGCGACACGCTTTGGGCGATTTCCCAGAAAGCGTTGGGGGACGGAAGCCGCTACAACGAGATTTTTGAGGCCAACAAGCCGATGTTGAGCGACCCCGACAAGATTTATCCAGGACAGGTTCTTCGGATTCCAACCAACGGATAGCTTCAGCACGCGGCGCTGCGCAATTGTGTGGTGCAACGGGTGATGCTTGTGAAACCCCGTCTGGAAAGGCGGGGTTTTTCCTTTGCTGCGGGCTGAAAGTATGAACTGTAACGCGATAGGTTAGTTAAGGTTTTCCGGTTTATCACCCTGCAAATATGAAGCGTCATATATGAAGCTTCATATAAGACGCTTCATGCAAGACGCTTGTTAAATGAAGCTTCATAATTGCAGGGTGATCCCCGCGAGTCCTGTCACCGCCCCGCGCCGTGCCTGCCCCCTGCGCCGGTCACGATTGATGTCGGATCATGGGTTTTCCCGCCGCCAGAACGGTAGAAACGAGGCGACGTCACAACAGTCCCCGCGCAACCGGCAATCCTAGCAAGCGGAGTTTTGTTTTTTCCCCAGCGTAAACCTTGCCCTAAAGGTTTTTTACCCCCATTCTGTGCGCATAAAATGCAGGCGCCCGAACGCCTTTCTGGGAGGATAAATTCATGGCTATCTTACGTGATCTGGCATCCGTTATCGAAATCGAATCCGAAATGCCGGTTGAAGACCGCTGGACCGCGCGCACTGTCTATGAGCGCTTGGAGCAGACCTGCGAAGCCAATGGCAACCGTGCGGCGGTCAGCTTTCAACTGCTTTCGGGGCCGAACGATCCTAAGGTCACGCTGACCTGGAACGAGACCAAACACAAGATTACGCAAGCCGCCAACCTGTTCCGCTCTCTCGGGGTGGGGCCAAAGGATGTTGTGGCCTATCTGCTGCCAACCACCCATGAAACCGCCATCACCATGATGGGGGGGATGACTGCAGGGATCGTGGCGCCTATCAACCCGACCCTGAAGCCCGACCAGATCGCAGCCCTGCTGCGCGAAACCGGCGCCAAGGTTCTGGTGACGCTCAAAGCCTTTCCGAAAACCGAGGTGGCGCAACTGGCAGCACAGGCGGTGGCGCAGGCCCCCAATGTGGAAACCATCGTTGAGGTGGATTTGCTGACCCATCTGACAGGTTTGAAGAAATTCATCGTTCCAATGGTACGCCCGAAGGTAGAGGCGAAACACAATGCCAAGGTGCTCGACTTTAACAAGGCGCTGGCGTCCCAGCCCGGTGACAAGCTGACTTTTGAAGAGGATATGAACGATCCTTTCTGCGCCTATTTCCACACCGGCGGCACCACGGGCATGCCAAAAATCGCGCAGCACCGCCATTCCGGTATTCTCTATAACGGGATGCTGGGTAGCCTGATGCTGCTGAAAGAAACCGACATCGTGATCTGTCCGCTGCCCATGTTTCACGTCATGGCTGCCCATGTATTCTGGGCTGCAATGATCACATCCGGCGCGCATATCGTCTTCCCGACCCCTGCGGGGTATCGCGGCGACGGGGTGTTTGACAACTTCTGGAAACTCGTAGAGCGCTATAAGGCGACCTATATGGTCACCGTTCCCACTGCGGCAGCCGCACTGATGCAGCGCCCTGTGGATGCGGATATTTCCACACTTGAAGGGGCCATGTGCGGCTCGTCCCCGCTGCCGGTAGAATTGTTCCGTCGCTTTCAGGATGTGACCGGCGTTGAAATCCTTGAAGGTTACGGCATGACCGAGGCTACCTGTCTGGTGTCCGGCAACCCGAAATACGGCGAAAAGAAAATCGGCTCTGTGGGTCTGCGTTATCCATATACAGATGTGAAAATTCTTGATTGTTCCGAAGACGGCACCATCAACAAGGAATGTGGCGTCGATGAGGTTGGCGAGATCTGCGTCAACAACCCCGGCGTGATGGTGGGCGAAACCTATACGGATGCGTCCAAGAACGTAGGCCTGTTTGCAGGCGGCACCCACCTGCGCACGGGAGATCTCGGGCGGTTTGACAGTGATGGCTATCTCTGGATCACCGGACGGGCCAAAGACCTGATTATCCGCGGCGGACACAACATTGATCCCGCCCTGATCGAAGAGGCGCTGGCCGGGCATAAGGACGTGGCCTTTGCGGGGGCTATCGGTCAGCCGGACGCTCATTCCGGCGAACTGCCCTGTGCCTATGTGGAACTGGTCGAAGGGGCGACGACCTCGGTCAATGAACTGATGGAATTTGCCAAGGAACATGTGCCGGAACGGGCCGCGCATCCGAAATATATCGAAATTCTGGACGAACTGCCGAAAACGGCTGTGGGCAAGATCTTTAAACCGGACCTGCGGCGCAAGGCCATCACACGGGTCTATGATGCGGCCCTTGCCGATGCAGGTGTTGGCGCCTCGGTTGCCGAGGTGATCGAGGATAAGAAACGCGGGTTGGTTGCACAGCTGAAGAAAACCGATCCGTCGGTGACGGATGCGCAAGTGTCGGATGTTTTGGGCGGCTTCATTAATCCTTGGGAATGGGCGTAGCCTTGGTTCCGGTTGGATCGGTAAAGGAAAAGGGGGCCGCGGCCCCCTTTTTCTTATGAGTATTTTTAGAACATTGAAGCCGTTAGGGTTCTCGTCGGGGCGTCAGGATTTTCCGGCAAAGCGGGTTTGCATGTCGTCCCGTGCATCGTCCGTAATTTTGGCGAACATCACTTCGGGCACCGTGAAGGCATGTCCGGCTGGCAGGGCGTTCAGGGCATCGGCTGCGCTTGCAGGCCAGTCGGCTGTGGCATTCATCGCGCTCAGCATGGTCTCTGCCGCGTCCGGAATGAAGGGTTCGGACAGGGCGGCATAGAACGGGATCAGGTTGAGAGCGAAACGCACAGAGGTTGCTGCGGCCTCGGGGTCTTCCTTGAACTTGGACCAGGGGGCGGCGTCTTGCAGGTATTCATTGCCCAAGGTCCAGATCGCCCGCAATTCACTCGAAGCCTTGCGGATTTCCATCGCATCCATATAGGTTTGATAGGTTGTCAGACGGGCCTGCAATGCGTCGATCACCGCCTGTTCCGCAGCGCCGTAGGCGGGGCCTTCGGGAACAACCTCACCGAATTTGGAGCGGCAGAATTTTGTCACGCGGGAGACGAAATTCCCCAGAACATCCGCCAGATCCTTGTTCACAGAGGATTGGAAGTTTTCCCATGTAAATTCTGAATCCGAGGATTCGGGAACGTGGGACAACAGCCACCAGCGCCAGTAGTCGCTGGGCAAAATGTCGAGCGCCTGATCCATGAAGACACCGCGCCCTTTGGAAGTAGAGAACTGGCCGCCGTCATAGTTCAGGTAGTTGAAGGATTTGATGTAATCCACCAGTTTCCACGGCTCCCCCGATCCCATGATCGTGGCAGGGAAGGAGAGGGTGTGAAACGGCACATTGTCCTTGCCCATGAACTGGACGTATTTCACATCATTCGCCCCTTTGTCGGTGCGCCACCAGCGTTCCCAATCGGCATCCGTCTTGCCGTTGGCATCGGCCCATTCAGCGGTGCCCGCAATATATTCGATGGGCGCATCGAACCAGACGTAGAAAACCTTCCCTTCCATGCCGGGCCAGTCCTCGGTTCCCCGTTTGACCGGAATGCCCCAGTCGAGATCCCGCGTGATGCCGCGATCCCGCAGTCCGTCCCCGTCATGCAGCCATTTTTTGGCGATTGAGGTGGTCAGCACCGGCCAGTCGGTCTGGCTGTCGATCCACTGGTCCAGTTGGTCGCGCAGGGTGGACTGGCGCAGGTAGAGGTGTTTGGTTT
The DNA here is from genome assembly GCF_001719615.1 of Neptunicoccus sediminis. GTDB lineage: Bacteria > Pseudomonadota > Alphaproteobacteria > Rhodobacterales > Rhodobacteraceae > Amylibacter > Amylibacter sediminis. Next base: position 358,904 of record NZ_MDVX01000002.1, on the reverse strand, counting down.
CGCGTACCTCCAGATCGGTCGAGCCGGAAATCGCAGAGCGCGGGTTGATCAGGTCTGTCGGATCAAGCTGCTTGGTGCAGACCTCGCATTGGTCGCCCCGTGCATCTTCAGAGCCGCAGTTCGGACAGGTGCCCTCAATATAGCGGTCCGGCAGGAAGCGTCCGTCGGCGTTGGAATAGACCTGTGTTTCAAGCACTTCCTCAATCAGCCCTGCATCCGCCAGTTTTCCGGCAAAATGCTGGGTCAGCTTGTGATTCCGTTCGGAAGAGGAGCGGCCGTAGTGATCGAATGACAGGCGGAACCCGCCGGCCAGTTCGGACTGGATCGCGTGCATCTCACGACAGTAGTCTTCAACCGGCTTGCCCGCTTTGGCCGCCGCCAGTTCTGCGGGCGTGCCGTGTTCGTCGGTCGCGCAGATGAACATCACCTCATTGCCCCGTGCGCGATTGTAGCGGGCGTAAAGATCGGCCGGAAGCTGCGAGCCGACGAGATTGCCGAGGTGTTTGATCCCGTTGATATAGGGAATGGCGGAGGTGATCAGGATGCGGGCCATGGTTTTATGCCTTGGATAAGTATGCTTGGGAGCGTGCTGCGTGGTTTAGCTGCGTGGTTTAGCGGAAGACTTACCGCCAAGCCAGAGAGGAATCAAAGGGGCGCTGCCCCTTTGACCCCGGGATATTGGTGGAAAATGGAAATCAGGCGGCGTGAACACCGTCTGCGAGGGATTTGACAAAGGCCAGAACATCCGCCGCAGGTTCGCCCGCGCCGAGTTTTTCGACAATGGCGGAACCGACAACCGCGCCGTCTGCAACGGCTGCCATCTCCTTGGCATCCTGCGGTGTTTTAATCCCGAAGCCGATGCAAACCGGAATGTCGGTGCTTTCCTTGATGCGGGCGACTTCTGCACCCACAGTCTGCGCATTGGCAGAGCCGGAGCCGGTGATGCCGTTGATCGCAACGTAATAGATAAAGCCGGATGTGTTTTGCAGCACTTTGGGCAGGCGTTTGGCATCTGTTGTGGGGGTTGCCAGACGGATGAAGTTCAGACCGGCGGCATTGGCAGGCAAGCAGAGTTCATCGTCCTCTTCAGGTGGCAGGTCCACAACGATCAGCCCGTCGATGCCGGCGGCTTTGGCGTCCGTGACGAATTGGTCTACGCCGTGGTGATAGATCGGGTTGTAATAGCCCATCAGCACGATCGGGGTTGTGTCGTCATCCTTGCGGAACTCTGTTGCCAATGCGAGGGTTTTTTTCAGCGTCATCTTGCCATCAAGGGCGCGTTGGCCTGCAAGCTGGATGGTTGCGCCATCTGCCATCGGATCGGTAAAGGGCACGCCTAGTTCGATAATGTCCACGCCAGCGGCGGGCAGACCTTTCATCACTTCGAGCGAGGCTTCCATGTTCGGATCGCCGGCCATGATGTAGGAAACAAACGCGGATTTGCCCGCAGCTTTCAGTTCAGCGAATTTTGCGTCGATACGTGACATGGTGATACCTCTTTCGTTTGGATGATGAATGCCCGTGCCGCGCGTTAAATTCAATGGGGCAAACCGGAGAAGCACCGCTTTCGCAGGTTTTTTTCTGCGGGCAGGGCGGGTTTGAACGGTTGCGGGGGGATTTTGGCGCTGCGCGAGGGGCACAAATGCGGCTCTGCGTCTTGTGGCTTGCGAAATGCCCCGTTGCGGCATAGAAGGCGACAACAATTTTCGGAGGCTGAAATGGGCTTTAAGACTGGGATCGTGGGTATGCCGAATGTGGGGAAATCCACATTGTTTAACGCGCTCACCAAGACGGCGGCGGCGCAGGCGGCGAACTTTCCGTTCTGTACAATCGAACCCAATGTGGGGGAGGTTTCTGTACCGGACAAACGGTTGGACACGCTGGCAGACATCGCCAAGTCCAAACAGATCATTCCGGCACGGATGACGTTCGTGGATATTGCGGGCCTTGTGAAAGGGGCGAGCAAGGGGGAGGGGCTGGGGAACCAGTTTCTGGCCAATATCCGCGAATGTGATGCGATTGCCCATGTACTGCGTTGCTTTGAAAACGACGACATCACCCATGTGGATGGCCGTGTGAACCCTGTCGAGGACGCACAGACCATCGAAACGGAACTGATGCTGGCTGATCTGGAGAGCATCGAAAAGCGTCTGACGGGGCTGGTGCGCAAGCTGAAGGGCGGCGATAAGGATGCGGTTCTTGCGGATACGCTGCTGCGCCGTGCCAAGGCGGCGCTGGAAGAGGGGCGTCCTGCGCGCACCGTGGACGTGGCCGAGGATGAGCGTAAGGCCTGGGATATGTTGCAACTTTTGACCAGCAAGCCGGTTTTGTATGTTTGCAACGTTGAAGAAGAAAACGCCGCCGAAGGGAATGAGTATTCTGCGGCAGTGGCGAAAATGGCCGAAGCCGAAGGCGCGGCGAGCGTTGTGATTTCGGCAGCGATCGAAGAGGAAATCAGCCAGCTTGAGGGCGAAGAGGCTGAAATGTTCCTTGAGGAAATGGGTCTGGAAGAGGCAGGGCTCGCGCGGCTGATCAAGGCGGGTTACGGATTGCTCGATCTGCAAACCTATTTCACGGTTGGCCCGAAAGAGGCCCGTGCATGGACGATTCCGGTGGGTACGGCAGCACCGCAAGCGGCAGGTGTGATCCACGGGGATTTCGAGCGCGGGTTCATTCGCGCCGAAACCATCGCCTATGACGATTTTGTTGCCAACGGCGGTGAGCAGGGAGCCAAGGAAAAAGGCAAAATGCGTGCGGAAGGCAAGGCTTACATCGTGTCTGACGGGGATGTGCTGCACTTCCTGTTTAATACCTGACACAAGACCCCAAACGTTAAAAACAGTTTCAGACCTCCGTTGCCCGAATGTGAAAGGCGGTGGGGGTTTTTTAGTTTAGTGCGGGCTGGTGAAGGCGGCGATCACGTTAAATGTGTGAATAACCGGCGCCGGTTGTGTCTGGAATATTTGCGGTATGTCCGATTGCCATACCGCGAAATTTAATAGATTTTTAATTTCGCGAATTTGTTAAAGCACTCATTTTGTTGGGTTTAACAATAATCCGCTTCACTGAAGCCGCGTTAACTTTATGTTTTCGAAGAGTTGTAGAAGTTACAAATTGATCTAGTAAGATTCTGTTAAAAACTGTCGCGCACTTCAGACACCTGATGAAACGCGCGACCGTTCAACCCGTCCGATCGGGGAACCCAGCGCCACAGAAACGGTGCCGGAATGTTAACTTTCCAAGTTGAAGCGACAGTGACAGATACCAAGAAACTGCTTTTGCAGGGGGTGTCGGATATAAAACTGGTTGCCCTTGATCACGGGTGGAGCGTGGTTGCCGCCAGCACTGCGGATAGTGCGCTGACCAGCTTCGATTTCTCGGGCGGTCAGATCGGGGAGGTGGTCGACTCGCAAAAATTTACCGACAGCTCCGGAACGCGGACGGTCTGGGACATGACCTTTGCCACTGTGAACGGTGTGGTCGGTTTGATCCCGGCCACCCGCTATGAGGATCAGGCGGTGATCTATAATGTCACGGGCGGCGGCGATTTCGCGCCTGCAACCGGCGCGGGTGCTCTGGCGGGGTTCGGGCTGACATTGGCGGTGACAACCGCGGGCGGCGATTATGTTTTTAGCGGCGGGGACGGGATCACCAGCTATCGGCTTGGGGACGGGTTTGCGATGGATCAGAGCGGGTATTTCAAGGATACGGCAAAGCGGTTTCTGGGCGATGTCAGCGCATTGGCGCATCTGTCGGTTGCGGGTACGGATTACCTCTTTGCGGCTTCGGCATTTGATGCAGGGCTGAGCAGTTTCCGGATCAAAAGCAATGGCACCTTGCAATTTATCGAGGATGTCGCGCCTGCGGACGGTTCGGGGTTTTCCAAACCGCAGGCGCTGGCGGCGGTGACGGTTGGCGATGCTGAATATCTCGTGATGGCCTCTGCCGGCACGTCGAGCCTGACGGTGTTTTCTGTATCAAATGATGGGACTTTGCGGGAGGTGGAGCATCTTCTCGACACGCTCGACACCCGTTTCCAGAATGCCAGCCATATTGAGAGCTTTGAGTATGACAGCCGCAGTTTTCTGGTGGTGGCCGGTTCGGATGACGGGATTTCGGTGCTGGAGCTTTCGGCGTCCGGAACGCTGAACCATATGGGATCGCTGGCGGATACTTACGAGACAACCCTTGATAATGTGTCTGGGCTGGCGGTGGAGGTGATCGACGGAGAAGTGGTTTTGCTGGTCAGTTCCGATACGGATCACGGATTTACCCAGATAACAATAGACATGAGCGCGCTGGAGGAAGCGATGCGGGGCAGTGCAGGGGCGGACCGGATCAAGGGAACGCGAGAGGCAGATTACATCGACGGGTTAGCTGGGGATGATTTCATCGAGGGGCACAGTGGCGCTGATGTGATCATTGACGGCACTGGGCATGACGTGCTGATGGGCGGTGGCGGCGCGGATGTGTTCCGCTTTGTTGAGGATAACACGCCGGATGAGCTGGCGGATTTGCGACCCAACAACGATTTGATCGACCTGTCGAATTACGCGGGCGTCAACCGTTTTTCAGACATTGACGTGATGGACTGGTGTGACGGGGTGATGATTGTGGTCAACGGGGACATAATTCTGGTGCGGGATTATTCCAGTGTGACCTTTGAAGTGGACACGTTCGATGCATCGAACTTTATCTTCTAAATGTAAAACAGGCGCGGATTGCCGCGCCTGCCTTTTTCCGAACCGGGTTTATTCTGCCGCTTCCTGATAGCTTTCCATCGGCGGGCAGGAACAGGTCAGGTTGCGGTCGCCATAGGCGTTGTCAACGCGGTTCACAGGGGACCAGTATTTATCCACACGGAACGCACCGGGGGGGTAACAGGCCTGTTCGCGGGTGTAGGGGCGATCCCAGTTGCCCACCAGATCCTCTACCGTGTGAGGCGCATTTTTCAGCGGGTTGTTTTCGCGGTCGATGCGGCCTTCTTCGATGTCCTTGGCCTCGGCATAAATGGCGAGCATGGCATCGCAGAACCGGTCCAGCTCGGCTTTGGTCTCGGACTCTGTCGGTTCGATCATCAGCGTGCCGGGCACAGGGAAGGACATGGTCGGCGCGTGAAAGCCACAGTCGATCAGTCGTTTGGCCACATCATCCACGGACACACCGGCACTGTCCTTAAGGGGGCGTGTGTCGATGATACATTCATGGGCGACACGACCGTTTGGACCTTTGTACAGCACGTCAAACGCCCCTTCGAGCCGCTTGGCGATGTAGTTGGCCGACAGGATCGCAACCTTGGTCGCCTGTGTCAGACCCTCGCCGCCCATCATCAGACAGTAGGCCCAGCTGATCGGCAGCAGCGAGGGCGAGCCGAAAGGCGCAGCCGACACCGGACCGGCACCACCTTCACTGTCCAGATGGCCCGAAAGATGGGGGATCAGGTGGGTTTTCACACCGATTGGCCCCATGCCCGGACCACCGCCGCCGTGCGGAATGCAAAAGGTCTTGTGCAGGTTCAGGTGGGAGACATCGCCGCCGATTTTACCCGGTTGGGAGACACCCACCATCGCATTCATATTGGCACCGTCCATATAGACCTGACCGCCAAATTCATGGGTGATCTGGCAAACCTCGGTCACGGTGGCTTCAAACACGCCGTGGGTAGAGGGGTAGGTGATCATGCAGGCAGCCAGATTGTCACCGGCGGCTTCGGCTTTCTTGCGGAAATCCTCTACATCAATATCGCCGTTTTCGGCCGAATTCACCACAACCACCTTATAACCCACCATCTGGGCAGAGGCTGGGTTGGTGCCGTGGGCGGAGGTAGGGATCAGGCAGATATTGCGATGATCTTCGCCATTGGCCTTGTGATAGGAGCGAATGGTCAGGAGACCCGCGTATTCCCCTTGCGCGCCGGAGTTCGGCTGCATGGAAATCGCGTCATAGCCGGTAATCTGGCAGAGCTTGTCTGACAGGTCGTCGATCAGTTCCTTATAGCCTTCGGTCTGGTCCGCAGGGGCAAAGGGGTGGATCAGCGAGAATTCGGACCACGTGACCGGCATCATTTCTGCCGCGGAGTTCAGCTTCATCGTACAAGAGCCAAGCGGGATCATCGCCCGGTCAAGTGCAAGGTCGCGGTCCGCCAGACGGCGCATGTAGCGGGTCATTTCCTGTTCGGCGCGGTTCATATGGAACACCGGATGGGTCAGGAAATCCGACGTGCGCACCATTTCCTGTGGCACGCGATAGCGCGGGGTGAAATCCTCGTCCGTGCGGGTCAGCCCGAAGGACTGCCAGACCGCTTCGATGGTTTCAGGGCGCACCCGTTCATCCAGCGTGATGCCGATCCGCGTGTCACCCACCTTGCGGAAGTTCAGACCGTGTTGCACGCCTGATTGCATGATGACGGATTGCAGGTGGCCTACCTCAACCGTGATCGTGTCAAAGAACACCTCAGGTTCTACCTTCAGCCCCATGCTTTCCAGCCCTTCGGCCATACGCACGGTCTTGCGGTGGATGCGCTGGGCGATGGCCCGCAGCCCGTCCGGTCCGTGGAACACCGCATACATGGACGCCATGACCGCCAGCAGCGCCTGTGCGGTGCAAACGTTCGATGTGGCTTTCTCGCGGCGGATATGCTGCTCGCGGGTTTGCAGGGCAAGACGATAGGCGCGGTTGCCCCGTGCATCAATAGACACACCGACAAGACGGCCCGGCATCGCCCGTTTGTAAGCCTCTTTCGTGGCCATATAAGCCGCATGCGGGCCGCCGTAGCCTTCGGGCACGCCAAAGCGCTGGGTGGAGCCAACAGCGATGTCCGCTCCCATTGCACCCGGCTCTTTCAGCAGGGTCAGGGACAGCGGGTCGGCGGCGATGACGCCTATGGCCTTGGCATCGTGCAGTGCTGCAATCTGGTCGGTAAAGTCGCGCAGATGACCATAGGTGCCGGGATACTGGAAAATCGCACCAAAGACGGCTGAGGCATCCAGATCGGTTTCGGGATCACCGATGATCAACTCGATACCCAGCGGTTCGGCCCGCGTGCGCATCACTGCGATGTTTTGGGGGTGACAGTTCTCGTCGATGAAAAACGCTTTGGCTTTGGATTTGGCCACCCGCTGCGCCATGGTCATAGCCTCGGCACAGGCGGTGGATTCATCCAGCAAAGAGGCATTGGCGATTTCAAGTCCGGTCAGGTCCGAAACCATCGTCTGAAAGTTCAAGAGCGCCTCAAGCCGCCCCTGCGAGATTTCCGGCTGGTACGGCGTATAGGCCGTGTACCAAGCGGGATTTTCCAGAATGTTGCGCTGGATCGCAGGGGGCGTCACCGTGCCATGATATCCCTGACCGATGAGCGAGTGCAGAACCTTGTTCTTTTCTGCAGTGCGGCGCATGTGGAACAGCACCTCCCGTTCGGATTTGGCCCGCTCCCAGACCAGTGGCTCTTTGCGGCGGATTTCGGCGGGAACGGTCTCGTCGATCAGCGCGTCGAGCGACTCTTTCCCCAACAGTTTCAGCATATCGCCCATTTCCTCGGGGGAGGGACCGATATGGCGACGGTTCGCAAAATCATAAGGCAGATAGTCGGTGGCTTTGAACGGCATAGGGAGCTCCTTGCAGCTATGTTCAGACAGGCGGTTCAGACAGGGGGGCGCGTCCGGTTCGAAGAAGACGGGCGCGGGATCGGTTTCTTGGGGCCGGAGGAAACTGTGGCGTCAGGCCGGCGGGTTGTGTTGCAGAATGTTGATCAGCGTTCCGAACGGGTCCTGCACGAAAAAGCGGCGCACGCCCCAGTCTTCCGTGACCGGCCCGTAGACGGGCTGATGTCCGGCGGCGGTGCAGCGGTCCAGCACGATGTCCAGATTGTCCACTTCAACGGAGAGGGACGGAACAGGGGTATCATTGCCCCCTTGCGTCATAAAGCTGATCTGGGGTTTGACCGGTTCTGCGCCGCCAAAAGTCCTGATCCAGCCCATATCCATCAACAGGTCCATGCCCAGTATATCGCCATAGAACGCCTGCGCCTTGGCAGGGTCGCTACAGGCAATATCCGGCATGATCCGCAACACCGCCATCGGATCAGGCGATCAGCGCGCTATAGGCGGCTTCGTCCATCAGATCGTCCAGATCGGCCATATTGTCCGGCTTCATCTTGAAGAACCACGCCTTGCCCAGCGGGTCTTCGTTCACGAGTGTCGGGTTTTCCAGCAGCTCTTCGTTCACTTCGACGATTTCGCCGTCAATCGGTGCCATGATGTCAGAGGCGGCTTTTACGCTCTCGATGACAACGATGTCGTCGTCCTTGCTGACTTCGGTGCCCACTTCGGGCAGTTCCACAAAGACCAGCTCGCCAAGCGCGTCAGCGGCGTGTTTCGTGATGCCCACAGTCACGATGTCATCTTCGGCCAGCAGCCATTCGTGTTCTTCGGTAAATTTCATAGGTCTTTTCCCTGCGTCTGGTTAGGTTATCGTTTGAAGTTTGCGGGTGTAAAAGGCAGCGCTGCAATGCGAACGGGAAGACGTTTGCCGCGCAGTTCTGCAAAAAGGGTGGTGTCTTTGGCAGACAGATCAGTGTCCACATAGCCCATAGCGACGGGCCGCCCGACAGTGGGGCCAAAGCCGCCCGAGGTAATGGTGCCGATCTGTGTGTCGCTGTCGCTCTCGGCAAAAAGCGGGGTGCCACCGCGCATCGGGGCGCGGCCCTCCGGTGCAATGCCAACCCGTTTGCGTGATACTCCATCAGCCATCTGGGTCAGGATCACCTCTGCGCCGGGAAAGCCGCCTTCACGGTCTCCGCCACTGCGCCGAACTTTCTGGATGGACCAATTCAGCGCGGCCTCGATCGGAGTGGTTTGCGTGTCGATGTCATTGCCATAGAGACACAAGCCCCCCTCAAGCCGCAGGCTGTCCCGTGCGCCAAGGCCGATCATTTCCACCTCTGCCATTGCCAGAAGTTCCCGTGCAAAATCTGTCGCGTGATCCGCCGGAATGGAAATTTCAAAGCCGTCCTCGCCGGTGTAGCCAGAGCGGGAAATCCACACATCCTGACCTTTGTAGGATAGGGTTTTGAGGTCCATAAAGGACATTTCCGCAACTTCGGGGATCATGCGGGCAAGGGCGGTTTCGGCCTGTGGTCCCTGGAGCGCCAGAAGCGCGCGATCATCGTGTATATGCAAATCGCAACTGTCAGAGATATGCGCCTGCATATGGGCAAAATCGTCGTCCTTACAGGCTCCGTTCACCACCACATAAAGGTGATCACCCCGATTGGCGAACATCAGGTCGTCGCGGATACCGCCTTGATCGTTTGTCAGCATCCCGTAGCGCTGCCGATCCTCTGGCAGCCCGAGCACATCCATCGGGATCAGGCTTTCAAGTGCAAGCGCTGCATCTTCGATATTGCCGGATTTGGGACGGATAATCACCTGACCCATGTGGCTGACATCAAACAGGCCTGCGGCATTGCGGGTGTGGTTGTGTTCCTTCATCACGCCAAGAGGGAATTGCACGGGCATTTCATAGCCGGCAAACGGCACCATTTTGGCGTCAAGTTCCACGTGTAGATCATACAGCGGTGTCTGTTTCAGATCGGACAATCCGGCCTCCCAAATGTATCAGCCGGTCGGATTTCCGGCATCGGTCTAGCTGCGCAATTGCGCAACCGCGATGCCCCCTCTGTACCTTTTGCCTGAGATCGCTATCCCTTCGGCGGACACAATTGTGCCTCTCTCCAGAGTCTGTTTAATCGGCGGTCCTTTTGCCTGAGAGTTTCCGGGGCGGTTGCTCCTTCGGCACCAGCTATGCTGGCTTCTCCCGACTCGATCTACTGTGCACCATAGTATGCAACCGGATGGTGATCAAGGTATCCCAAGGGCGATTTTGCGGTGGAATTCAATCTGTTTCACGATAGGTTGCAGGCAATCAACAGTCTTACGGAGAACGACAATGCGCTATCTTCACACAATGGTCCGCGTGGCCAATCTGGATGAATCCATGGATTTCTGGTGCAATAAAATGGGGCTGGTGGAAACCCGCCGCACCGAAGTTCCCGAGGGCAAGTTTACCCTGATCTTCCTTGCCGCCCCCAAGGATGAAGCCCACGCCAAAGAGCATAACGCACCGGAACTGGAACTGACCTACAACTGGGACAGCGATGAAAAGCTTGAGACAGGCCGCAGCTGGGGTCATCTGGCCTATAAGGTGGATAACATCTATGAAACCTGTCAGGCACTGATGGACAAGGGTGTTGTAATTAACCGCCCGCCGCGCGACGGGCGCATGGCCTTTGTGAAATCCCCTGACAATGTGTCGATCGAGCTGCTGCAAGAGGGCGACAGCCTTGCACCGGCCGAACCTTGGGCCAGCATGGAAAACACCGGCGAGTGGTAATTGCGAATGATACACACCCTTTCCGGTCATGCCGGACGGGGTGACTTCGGGGCGTTGTGCCTGATTGCCCAAAGCAGGGACAAATCCACCGATCTAGCAGCCGAAGAAGATCCTTCGGTGCTGAAAGGTGGCCTTTAGCGCAGCGGATATATTGCCCCTGAACTGCGCAAGCGACGCATCCTTATTGATGATACAGCTTTCGTCTGACTGGCGAGTCTCCCGCGCGTTACGGCTGGACATAGCGCTTGCTTGGTTGCACTCTGACGAAATGCGGGGGGGCAGAGTGGCATCGGATCAACTGGATATACGACTGCGCCATGATAGCGGGGGGCTGCGCACTTGGGCGCATCGAGGCAGTTCGGACAGGCTGGTTCTGTGCTTCTCGGGCATTGGTCGCGCTGATCAGGACTGCCCGCCGCCGGAATTCGCCCGCAGCGCCACAGCAAATGGTGCGCATAACGTGCTGTTCCTGTCCGATCCGCAGCGAAGCTGGCTGAATGCGCCGGACTTGCTGGATCGTATGCGGGATGAAATTGACAGCTTCCGGCAGTTATGCACGCCCCGCCGCGTCGTTGCGATGGGGCATTCCATGGGCGGGTTCTCTGCGCTGGTTGCCCCGAGTCTGACCGCTGTGGATCAGGTTCTTGCCTTTGCGCCCCAACTCTCGGTCCATCCCGAGGTGGTGCCCGATGATCACCGTTGGGCCAACTGGCGTGCGGGGATCGACCGCTTTGCGATCCGGTCCGCCGCGGATCATCTGAACCGCGAAACAGCCTATTGCGTGATACACGGGCGCCATGGCCGCGAAGCCCCCCAGCGGGACCGTTTCCCCCGACCGCCAAATCTGCGCCATTATGTGATGCCGCGCACCAATCATAACGTACCCCAAAGGCTCAAGGCGCTGGGCTGCCTGCCCGCGGTCACTTCGCTGGCTATTGAGGGGCGCGCCCGCAAGCTGCTGATGCTGATGAAATCACAGGCCAACGCCACCCTTCTGGCCCCGGATCGTGCAGGCTTTGGCGCGGGCATGGAACCAATTGCCATCCGGCGCGTTGGGTAGGGTAAGAAACTGCGCAGAAACCAACATGGAAGGGTCCGATATGACCGATAAGAAATCCCCCCCGACAACCACAGATGCAGGTATTCGCGTTCGCAGCGACGAGCATTCTCTGACCGTCGGGCCGGACGGTCCGATCGTGTTGAACGATCATTACCTCCTTGAGCAAATGGCGAATTTCAACCGTGAGCGCATCCCCGAGCGTCAGCCCCACGCCAAAGGCTCTGGCGCGTTTGGCACATTTGAAACAACACAGGATGTATCACGCTACACGAAGGCAAAGATCTTTCAGCCCGGTGCGAATTGCGATGTGGTGATGCGGTTTTCTACCGTTGCAGGGGAAAGAGGCAGTCCGGACACATGGCGCGACCCGCGCGGATTTTCGGTGAAAATGTATACCGAAGACGGCAATTTTGATATGGTCGGGAACAACACGCCAATCTTCTTCGTCCGCGACCCACTGAAATTCCAGCACTTTATCCGCAGCCAGAAACGCCGTGCCGATAACGGCCTGCGGGATCACGACATGCAGTGGGATTTCTGGACCCTTTCACCCGAGAGCGCCCATCAGGTCGCCTATCTCATGGGGGATCGCGGCATCCCGCGCACGTGGCGTGAAATGAACGGCTATTCCAGCCATACCTACTCGCTGGTTAACGCAGATGGGGAAAAATTCTGGGTCAAATTCCACTTCCACACCGATCAGGGTGATGGAAACGCCTATTTCAGTCAGGACGAGGCGGATAAAATGGCGGGCAAGGACGGGGATTATCACCGACGCGACCTGTTCAACCACATCGCGGATGGCGACTTCCCAAGCTGGACCCTTAAATGGCAGGTGATGCCCTTTGAGGATGCCAAAACCTACCGGATCAACCCGTTCGATCTGACGAAAATCTGGCCTCATGCGGATTATCCGCTGATTGAAGTAGGCAAGCTGACCCTGAACCGGAACCCGACGGACTTCCACACAGAGATCGAACAGGCCGCTTTCGAGCCAAGCAATATGGTCCCCGGTGTCGGTTTGTCGCCTGATAAGATGCTGTTGGCCCGTGGTTTTTCCTACTCGGATGCCCATCGTGCGCGGCTTGGGGTGAACTACAAACATATCCCCGTAAACGCGCCCAAAGCGCCGGTGCACAACTATTCCAAGGATGGTGCCGGACGTACCGTTAAGGTGCAGGATCCGGTCTATGCGCCCAACTCCTATGGCGGTCCGTCCGCACAACCCGAAGCGGGCGAAGAAGCCGGTATCTGGTATTCCGACGGTGAAATGGTCCGCGCCGCTTATACTTTGCGCAAAGATGATGACGACTGGTCACAACCCGGCACGCTTATTCGTGATGTGATGGATGCAGAGCAACGGGATCGTCTGGTGCAGAACGTGACAGGCCATCTATGTGATGGTGTCAGTGAAAAAGTGCTCGTGCGGGCATTTGAATACTGGCGCAACATCGACGGGGACACTGGCGACAAGATTGAAAAAGCTGTTCGCGACAAGCTTGGCGGCAAATCCAAAGCTCCGGGCATGGCCTCAGCCAAGAGCATTGACGGCTAGCATTTTTGAATGAATACGCGCGGGGCAGAACGTGTCCCGCGCGGCATCAGGCTTGCAATGAAGGCAGAATGGAGTCAGGTTTACCCCAAGGCAATTCCAATTAAATAAGAGCAATTTGTTTCTAGGTAAGGAAAGTCTATGGTTAAAATTAACTCCCTTTTTGATGGCAGCACAGATATTGAAAACGAGCCGGTTGGCGAAAATGACAACCCGGATCTCATGTGGTCGGGCTATCTTCCATTTTATTCCGTTTACGATGATACAGACGATCGGTTTTACAACGTAAACGCCAGTTTTACCGGCGCAAACTGGACCGTGGCCTATATGGCGTTTCATGCCAAAGGTGGCAGTAAGGCGACCATTTCCGATGGCGGAACCGATACGCACATCGGTGTTCTTGCACTGGGCGAAAGCTCGGACATCGTATTGAACGGGACGCAAGTCAACTACATCGAGGGCTGGGGCGGGGTCCATGACATCACTCTGGGGGCGCAGGATACTAAGTATATTTCCCTTGGGGGCGAACATATCACGTTGAACACCGGCACTGGCCGAGTTGAGCGGATCGGGTTGAACGGAGATGCTACCATCACCACAAATGGACGCATTGAAGCGATGCAGATCAATAACGGCGATCATACCATCACTGTCGAAAGTGAGAAGATCAAGTTCCTTGATTTAGGCGGAAACGACAACACAGTTACTGTGAATAGTGGCGCAGATGTCAACGCTGCACGGACCTACACGGAAACCGGTCTTTCAACATTCAACATTAAAGACGGAGGAGATATGCGGGTGCTCACCGCTAACGGTGGCGACGTAGAAATTAACATGGAGGGTTCGGGCCGCATTCGCACCATCGAAGCCTTTGAGGGCAGTTTGAAAATGACAACGGACGAGCGTCAGGTCCTAAGCCTTCTGGTCTATGACTCCCCGGCCGACATCAATATTGGCAGCGGCGGAATTGGCGCGGTGCAGATCGGCTCCGGCTCTGGCATGTCCCATGTGATAAACACGCAGGGAAATATGGGCAGTCTTGATGTTTTTGGCGATGACGCCGTGCGGTTGAGTTTGGGCGATGGCGGTGCGGGCGCGCTGCGGACAGGCAATGGCAACGACAAGGTTTTTGGCGGAAGCGGGGAAATTGACCTGATCCATACCCGTGGCGGCAAAGATGTGGTTGTAACCGGCAGCGGCTATGTGGATTTGATCCGCACCGGCGACGGGCGCGATAAGGTTACATTGAACGGTGACACTGGGACTATCCGGCTTGGCGCGGGCAATGACAAATTTTTTGGCGGCAAAGCGGATGATTTTGTGATCGGCGGTTCCGGCAACGACCTGATGAAAGGCGGTGGCGGTAATGACGTCTTCCTGTTCTCGCAAGATAGCGGCAACGACCGGCTGAGGGCGTTCAAACAGGGCGACGACCTGATGTTGATCTACGGCCATGAGGGTGGGTTTGACACCCTGTCCATCGCGAAAGTCGGCCGCCATAAGGTGATCGAACATGACGGTGGCACAATAAAACTGCTCGGATTGCGTAATGCGGATATTACCGAGGACGATTTCTCGTTCATTTAGGACGCAAGTGTAAAAGGAGGTTCCAACCGACCGGCAACCCGCCGGACCTTGGGGCCTTACCTATGCCCACGCCATGCGGACGGGTCGGGAAAAATAGCGTTCAGAACAGGTTTGATTTGGTGCACCCGACACGATTCGAACGTGTGGCCTCTGCCTTCGGAGGGCAGCGCTCTATCCAGCTGAGCTACGGGTGCCTGAGGTCGGGGTATAGGGGGTTCTTGGCGCAGGTTCAATTGGGTTTTTCGGGGTTTGCCGGTTTTTTTATCAAGGGGCGAACAGGCCGGGGCGGGGGGCTTAGACGTCGATCAGCCCTTCGCGGACGGCGCGGATTAGCAGGCTAGCGGTGGAATTGACCCCGAGTTTGCGCATCAGGGCGGTTCGGTGGCTGTCTACCGTTTTGGGGCTGATATTCAGACGTTGGGCAGTTTTGGGGTTTGTCAGACCCTCGGCAATGCATTTCAGGACCTCCAATTCCCGATTGGACAGGTTTGGCGCAGGGTTGGTCCCTTGTAACTGCTCCTCGGTCGCGGGGCAGGTGACGAATTCTCCGGCCAGTATCCGCTGAAATCCGGCGCAGAGGATGGCGGGATCGGTGGCCTTTTGGAACAAACCATGCACACCGGCGTCGCGCAGACGGTGTAACAAGTCACCGCTTGATGAACCTGTCACAAGCGCAGTTCGCGTGTCAGGCGACCAACGGGACACCTCCAGAAAAACCTCCAGCCCGTTAATGTCCGGCATTGCGTAGTCTAGGACCAAAAGGTCCGGAGACAATTTTCGCGCCAGCCCAACAGCCTCTAGCCCGCTGGTGCTGGTGCCCACAACGTCAAACGCTTGATGATCGCGCAATAACTGTGTCAAACCACCCACGGTGATTGCATGATCGTCAACAATGAGAACTCTACTGGCTATAATCTTACGGTTTCCCTAATCTGGGCCCATTATGGCCGATAAAATATGCCGAATTTTAATTACTCTTTGCTATTTCCTGATCTGCTGGCTTGCAGGTCCCGTTGCTACGGCCCAGCCTAGCAAGCCTTTCCTGCTTTCAAAAGCCCCCTCTACGGCCGAGATGCGCGGGCATGTAGACTATTTTCTGGATCATGAACGTGTGTTTGGGATCGCTGAAGTTTCTGGCGCCGCGTTCCAAAAAAACTTCAAACCGTTGGCGACCAAAACAGCGGAGTTCGGCTATACCAAAGCTGCGATATGGTTGCGATTTAGCGTTCAATCCCTAGCGGATGCCGAAGAGGACTGGCGGCTGCATTTTCGTGAAAATTTTCTGCAAGTGCTTGAATTGTATCAAATTTCGCCGCAGGGAGCGCCGGTGCTGCTGGAACAACACCAACCGGATTCGCCGTTTTCTGCACGGTCGATCCGCTATCCGGAACTGGTGGTCGCCTTCACCCTTCCGAAAGGAGAAACGCATCAATTTTTCTTAAAATATCGTTCCGGCGGATCAAGCCAGCTTGCCTTTTCGATCCGCTCTGCGCAGGAATTTATTGATCTCGCGGCGCGGAAAACTGCAAAGAATTTTATCTATTACGGCATGCTGTTGCTGCTGATCCTGATCGCTTTTGCGGCTTTTATTGCAACGCAGCAGGTGATTTTCGCGGCCTATAGCGCCTATGCGGGTTTCGGGCTGCTGTTTATCATGCATGCAGATGGTAATACGTTCCAGTATCTCTGGCCGGGTTTACCTTTATTTAACGGCTACGCCTCTATTCTGCTTGGATCGGGGTTGATTGCTTCGGGGGCGAATTTTACGCGGTTGTTTCTGGCCACGCGGAAATACCATCCTTGGCTCGACAAGATATTGCTTGCGCTGATCTTTGGGGAGATTGCGCTGGTTGTGTCAACCGTGGCTGTGGATACGCAGTTCGTTAAGAAAATACTGGTGCTGCTGGCGCTGACCGGGACGATCCTGTTCACGGTGTCCGGTTTAATCGCGGCGCGCACCCGCTTTAAGGAGGTTCGCTTTTTTGTTGTCGCCTGGACAGGGGCGGTAATTTCCAGTGGCATTATGACATCGCGCCACTGGCTTGGGATTGAAATTTCAGAGGAGGTCCAGTTTGACAGTATGCGGATCGTCTTTGTTCTGGATGCTGCCCTTATGGGCGCGGCCATTCTGGACCGTTTCAACCAGCTAAGGCAGGCCCGTGCGGACGCGCTTCAATCGAGCCTGAGTGAAGCCGAACGCAATCTCAGGATTACCCGTCGCCTTCGGGATCTAGAAGCACGATATGCTTTGGCGCGGAAATTTGCCGAAAGCTCCAACCAGCGGATCGCGGATACGGTGCACGACCTCAGGCAGCCGCTGCATGCGCTTCGTTTGAATATCCAACATATGATGGATGGTCAGAGCAGTGGGTCACAGGCGAAAACGTCCGGACAGATTGAGGAGACGTTTACTTACCTTGAAAACCTCGTGTCACAGAAGCTGGACCTGAGTGTGGAGGATGTAGAGGTGCGCGACACCAGTGAGGTGCCGGACAGGGTCGCGATGGAGGAGGTCCTTCGCAACGTGCAGGAAATGTTTGCACCGGAAGCTGCTGCCAAAGGTGTGACCTTGCGCTCGGTTGCCAGTCATGCGGTGGTTGCGCTGCCGCCGCTTGACGTGATGCGCATTGTGACAAATCTCGTGTCCAACGGGATCAAATACACGCAAAACGGCAAGGTGCTTTTCGGGATGCGGCGGCGCAACGGTGCGCTGTGGCTCGACGTTTATGACAGGGGCAGCGGTCTGTCACAGTACGCACTGGAACAGATGCGACTGCGCAATGTGCGCGGCGATGCAACAGCAGGAACCGAAGGTCACGGTCTGGGATTGTCCATCGTGCAATCGCTGGTCGATAAACACGGGCTGCGCCTTCAGGCCCGTTTGCTGCCCGCAGGCGGGAGCTGCGTTTCGGTTCTGTTGGACCCTGCGCCCCGTTAACAATCTCTCAAAAATGGGGTGATCACCTGATACCCAAAACCCCCTGCTCGGGTTAACCTAGGGGAAGGTGCGCAATTTTAGCGCCGGATTTGATCTGTTTTTAATCGGGTGTTGGCCCGAAAACTTATTGGGAGATGAATTATGGGGGCCGGTACCGAACTTAATGCCTTTGACGACAACCTGAATGAAACCCGCAGAAACGTGATTGAGGCCCGTGCTGAAGTGCGTTCGGTCCGTGAGGACGTGAAATTTGCCCGTCAGGCGCTGGAATACGTCGGCAAGATCGAGAAACAGGCGGATGATTTTGGCAAGCAGGTGGATTCCATGCTGCTGACCGTCAAGATTATGGGCAATGCAGGTGCCCTGAAGTCGGTTGCCAAAGTGGCCAAGCTGATTTTGGAAAAGGTCAAAAATGTCTCTGAAAAGATCGAGGAAAAAGCCCATGACCTGCGGATAAAAATCGAAGAGGGCAAATACATCGAGAAGCTCAAGAATGCGGAAAAGAAGCTGTCTGCGCTTGAGAAAAAGATGCTGAACGTGGCGATCAAGGTCTACGAAGTGGAGGAATCCACAGAAGAGATGATCGAGACGTTCGACACGGTAGACGAAATTGACGGACCGGATTTTGACACGCTGAAACCGCTCTCGGATACCGCCGAGGTCTTTACCGAACCGATGAACGAGGTGCTTGAAGCGCTGAACGGCAGCTATGACACCCTGAAGGAAGAACTGGATAGTTTAACTGACGCTTTCCAAACCGGCGCACTAAACGCGCTGGTCAGGGTTGCAGGCGAATTCCAGAAGATTGCGGACAGCCTGTCGTTCCTGAAAAAGCCGCTGTCGATTATCTATTCAAAGCTGAAACCGATCGAGCCGGTCCTAGATGCGGTTGAGGCCGTTTACAACGTAACAGTAAAACCGGTTCTGGATTGGATTCTGGAGAAAACCGGCATCGACGATTTGCTGGACAAACTTGCAGGTAAAATTACCTCGGCGCTGCCGGATGTGGATGTACTGAACGGGCTGGAAGAGAAACTGGACGAAATCTTTTCAAAGTTCGGGGAGTTGGGTGATCTGGTCACGTTGGACGGATGGGATCTGGATCTGGACAATTTTCTAGACGATTTCGTAACGCGGATCTTCGATGAATTTGGCAATGATCCTTCAGACCGTCTTATTCTCGGAACGGTTGGCCCGGACGAATTGCAGGGCACCGATCTGGCCGATGTAATCAGTCCGCGAGCGGGGAATGATACGGTGACAGCCGGTGACGGCAATGATCTGATCTTTGCCAGTCAGGGCAACGACACGATCTACGGCGGAGCAGGGGACGCGGACAGTATGCGGTTCCTTGGCGGCCTGTCGGAATATTCCTTTTTCCAAACGGAAGATGGCACCGGAATCGTGTTCTTTCACCAGACGCCGGCCAATGCCTATCACACCACCGGATATGAAATCGTTTACGGTGTGGAGGATTTCTACTTCGGGTTTGACCACTTTACCTACACCGAACTGGTTGAAAACGTGAAAGTCGCAGAATCGCCGGTGCTGGAAGGGACAGAAAAGAACGATTTTCTTTATGCTGGCAACTTTTCCACCACGATTTACGGGTATGCGAATGATGACCGCATCACGGGTTCGCGCTTTGTGGATACGCTATACGGGGGCACCGGAAATGATGTGATGATCGCCTCTGTGGGGGCGGATCACGTCTTTGGCGGAGCGGGCAATGACACATGGTTGTTTCCGGTCGATCCTGCGGGCAGTTCGACAATTATTGTCGATCTGGCGGAAGGCACCGCATGGGATGGTCGCGCCCGTGATACGCTCGACGGGATTGAGAATATCTTTGTACGTGATTCCCGCGAGGTAGAGCTGCGCGGTGATGCGCGGGCCAACAAACTGGTGGGCAATGACGGCGATGATTACATCGACGGTCGCGAGGGCAATGACCTGCTGTTCGGGGGTGAGGGCCGTGATGTAATTGTCGGTGGTTTGGGCAGTGACAGTCTTTATGGCGGTGACGGCTTTGACAAGCTGATCGGTGGCGGCACGCCGGTTTCCGGCGCGGGTGATTTCTTTGACGGCGGTGACGGCGGCGACTGGCTGACCTACTCTCCCGAAGATGTGCGCTTTGGTTCGTTTGATCGGGTTGACCCACAGCCTGACACCGGCAGCTTGCGGATTTACGGCGGGGATGGGCGTGTTGAACATCTGGACGGATCGGGTGGCGTACTGGCGACTGATGAGTTCGTCGGGATCTCTCAGGTGATCGGCGGGGCGCAGTCCGATACGCTATACGGGACCTCCAATGCTGACAATATGAGCGTGTCCATTGATGGTGGGGATGGTGATGACGTGCTATTCTCAAACGGTGCGCCGCTGGTTGCGGGTGGGGATGGGGATGACATGATCCATCTGACCTTGCCCGATGCCATATACAACAATACGAATTTCGATGGCGGCGGCGGGTATGACACGCTGGATACCCGGATGCTTGACGATGTGCGCTTTTATCTGCGCAAAGTGGGTGCCATCGGCTCCAGTTTCCGCGGGTTTGATGCCTCGGAAAGCAGCGAACTCGGGGTAGAGGACGATCTGTCCGAAACCTATGCCTCGCAATTGTTCAGCGGCAACCTGAACGGGATTGAGGAACTTTTCCTCGGGGATCTCGCGGATGAGGTGCAACTGCTTGGCAACGAACGTATGACGATCTATGGCGGCGGCGGCAATGATATACTGATCCGCGACCCGTCCACGGATGGTTCCACCTATGGTGTGCTCTATGGTGGGGCGGATGACGATTACATGCGCTTGCGCGACACCGGCCTACTGTATGGCGGCGGGGGCAAGGACACGCTGGTTGCACAGGTCGGCGGACGGGACCTGACCATCGACGGTGGCGCGGACGACGATTTCCTGCATGTGAAACGGTTTAAAGGAGAGATCGAAGGCGGCGCAGGTTATGACCGGCTGTTTTTGGAACTGAGCTCCCATCTTTCGGCCCCCCGCGTGATGCACGTCGATCTTGATGCGGGAACGGCGCTGGCTGAAGGCGGTAGCAACGAGATTATCGCGACAGTTTCGGGCATTGAGGAGTTGATCGGCAATGATATTTCCACGCGCAGTGACAGGTTTTATGGCACCGATGGTTCGGAACGCTTTATCGGTCTGGCCGGTGTGGACACGCTGGATGGACGCGGCGGTGATGATCAGTTGTTCGGCGGGTCTGGTAATGACCAGTTATTCGGTGGCGACGGGGATGACCTGCTGCACGGGGGCGGCGGCAATGACTCGCTTTATGGCGGCGCAGGGCGGGATACCGCGTCCTATGATACGGCGGCACCGGATACGACAACCGGAGCGTTGCGGGCGGCCAGTTTTGGCGGAATAACAGCCGATCTTGGCGCAGGGACAGTGACAGGTGCCCACGGCACGGATCGACTGTTCGATATTGAAAATGTGATCGGGACCAATCAGGCGGACCGGATCACCGGATCGGCTGGCGATGACGGGCTGACTGGCGGCGCTGGCGACGATCTGTTGTACGGTGCGGCGGGCAATGATGTTCTGAACGTTGGACTGGGTGATGATACGGCCTATGGCGGTGCGGGGGACGATATTTTCACGCTCGATGGCGGCAACAACAGCTTTTATGGCGGCGCGGGCGAGGATAGTTTGGCGTTGGGCGCAAATACCGGCACCATTCGGCTGCACTTTGGGACGGAAAGTTATGACGCGACCCTGCGTTCGGATATTCCGGTCTGGCAGGACACCGGCACCGTAGAGATGCGCGTCTATGAAGGTATCTCATTGACGCCGCAGGATATTCTGGAAACCGACCATACTTTTGCGAATGATCCGGGTGATCTGACGCGGGTGCTGCCCGATCTGGACGATCCGGAGTCGAGTGCCTTTCAGATCAGGGTGGACAGCACGCTTGGCCCTGTGGTGGGCGGCGTATTCGAGAGCATTGAAACTGTCAGAGGAGGGACCGGCAAGGTCGTTCTGGACCTGTGGCTGGCAGAGGGCGTGCAGTCCTATGACGGTAGTGCCGGGCGCAAGGATGTGCTGGACTTCGGCGCGTTTGAGACGGGTTTATTCTACGACATGCGCGATGGCGCCACGGATAGCAGCTATCTCGACGGAGATATGATCAGCGGCATCGACCGGATTGACGGCAGTGGTTTTGCGGACCGGTTCATGGGTGATGTTAAAGGAAATGACATCTATGGACGGGGCGGCGCGGATGTGCTGTTCGGGCGCAATGGCAAGGATGCGCTGTTCGGTCAGGGCGGCAATGACAGTCTGAAAGGCGGCGGCGGCAATGACCGGCTGAGCGGCGGCGGCGGACGCGATGCGCTAAACGGTGGCAAAGGCGCGGATATGCTGCGCGGTGACAAGGGCCGCGATGTGCTGACCGGCAAGGGCGGTTCCGATGTGCTGGCCGGCGGGAAGGGCGGCGACAAGCTGAAAGGCGGCGTGGGCAATGACGTCCTGATCGGCGGGCTGGGCCGCGATGTGATGAGCGGCGGCAAAGGGGCTGATGTCTTTGCGTTCAAGGACACAGGGGATACGACGACGTCTGCATTGGACAAGATCACGGACTTCGGGCGCGGGCGCGATGTGATTGACCTCTCCGGTCTGGACGGCAGCTTCGATTTCCTGCGCAAGGCGGAGTTTACCGGCACAGGGCAGGAGGTGAACTTCGTGAAGCGGGATGGTGATACGATTGTCCAGATTGATACGGACGGGGACGGAGTGGCGGATATGAAGCTCGTTTTAGGGGGGTATTCCGGTCTGAACAGCGGTGATTTCATCCTCTGAACCGGCCGGAAGCACACTAGCAGATATTACATTTCAATAGCCCTCCGGTCATGTGATTGGGGGGCTTTCTGGTGGTGGGGTGGCGCGACAAGGTCAGTGGTAGAACGGAAAAGGTAAACAGTCCGTTAATTCAGAAGCTTCATATATGACGCTTGATATATGACGCGTCTTGTATGACGCTTCATATTTGCAGGGTGATAAAAAGCCAACCCCTTGATAAGACTGCAAATCGAAATCGCACCTCGGCGGATTGCAACGCTTCCCCCTCAACCGGACTTGCTGCGCATGCGAGCCACTTCACGGGCAAGCTCCAGCGTGTGTGCGGCAAGCTGCGCCAGCACTGCCTCGGTCGTTTCGGCGTCCTGCGCCTCCAACGCATCTGCGATCAGCGTATGCAACTCGACAATCTTTTCCCGTTTGCGCGCAGTAAAGGTGATCATGTTCATCAACGGCTCAATCGCCTCAACCGCGCCGGCCAGTTGGTAGGACATCACCGGATTGCCCGCCGCATCTACCAGCGCACGGTGGAACGCCACATCCGAGGCGCAGAAACTTTCGTCACTCAGCCCCGGTTGGGACTGGCGGTGGATCTCGGCCCGCATCGCCGCCAGTTGGTCAGGTGTGCGGCGCTGGGCGGCGAGCGCGACACAGGCCCGTTCCAGCGCAAAACGCGCTTCGCAAGCCGTTTCAAAACTGACTGCATTCATGGACAACAACAGGGTAGAGGTGGTGATCTGCTGCCCGTAAGCATCCTCAAAGCTGAGCCGGTTCACAAAAGCCCCGCCGGATGCGCCGCGCTGTGTGCGGATCAGGTTCTGGGCTGCCAGCCGTTTCAGCGCTTCACGGACAGTCGGGCGCGAGACCTGAAACTGTTCGCACAGGTCGCTTTCCGAGGGCAGGCGCTGGTCAACGATAAGACTACCCTCCATAATGCCATCGCGAATGGCCTGCGCAATCTGCGCAGAGAGTTCCTGTGCCTGATCCAGTTTGTATTTCATCGTCCGCCTGTTATCTGCTTTGATCCAAGCGGGAAAATTAATTGTCTGACATTTGCAAAATCTAATTGTCAGACAATTGGTTTTCCCGTAGACCCAATGTACCCGATAGCGGCGTTTGCACAAGCGTCGAACCCGCAAAGACCATTAAAACAGGTGCAATGTGCTGAACCTTCCCCATCATCTGATCCGCTCGCTTCTCTGGCTGTCCTTTTTTGCAGCGATCCTGCTGGCGTGGTGGATGATGTATGCGATGGCGATGCAGATGGGGCTGAACTGGTACGGTGCGCGGGTCGGTATGATGGATATGGCCGGTATGCCGCCGATGGATAGTCTGCGGATGCTGGTGCCTATGTGGGCGGTAATGATGGTGGCCATGATGGGGCCGACCTTTATTCACACGTTAACAACCTATGAAGCCTTGATCAAATCCGCCAACGGCAGTTGGGCCGGATGGTTCGGTGTTGTCGCGGGATATTTTGCGGTCTGGGTCGCCTTTGCCGTGGCAATCGCGCTGTTGCAATCAGGCTTGATGCGTCTGGGGTGGCTGGACATGTTCGGTCAGTCCACCATGCTTTGGGCGACATCTGCACTGTTGGTTGTGGTCGGCTGGTTCCAGTTCACATGGCTTAAAGAAGTCTGCCACGGCGTCTGCCACGCGCCGATGCAGTATTTTCTGGGCAACTGGCGTCCGGGCGGGGCAGGCGGCTTGCGCATGGGGCTTGGCCTTGGGGCTTACTGCGTGGTGTGCTGTTGGGGCTACATGGCGCTTGGCTTTGCAGGCGGGGCGATGAACCTGTTGTGGATGGGCCTTGCGACCCTTCTGATGGTTCTGGAGAAATTACCGCAGGTTGCGCATTACGTAATGCGTCCTGCCGGAGCATTGTTGATTGTGGCAGGGCTGGCTTTGGCCGGTCGTGCTGCCGGATTGTACTAAAATGGGAGGCCAGAACATGGCGACTGAGACAACGAACCCGGCTGAGCAAGCTGCGCCGCCGACACGGCGTGCGAAAGTGCCGACAGATTGGAAAATCAAGGGCGAGCTGTTCCTGAACTGCTCTTGCGATGTGTTCTGCCCCTGTGTGGTCTCGCTTGGCAAATACAAGCCGACCGAGGGATACTGCCACGCATGGATGGCCATTCGCATCGACGAAGGCCATTTTGAGGGCGAGGACATCGGCGGTCTGAATGTCGGTTTGCTGGCGGATATTCCGGGCCGGATGGCGGAAGGCGACTGGAAGGTTGCCGCCTATGTGGACGACCGCGCCACCGACAAAGCCTATGAGGGGCTGCTCAAGATCTTCTCGGGCGCTGCGGGGGGCACTACGGGCCTGTTCACCATGCTTGTCAGCACCATCATCCATGCCGAGCGCACCAAGGTTGAAATCGAAACCGACGGTCGTCGTCGCCGGATCAACATCGGCAAGAAGATCAACGGCGAGATCGAGGAAATCGGCGGCGCCAACCCCGACGAGGGCGTTGTGATCAAGAACTCCAAATACTGGATGGGACCGGACATCATCGCCGCGGTGGGCCTGCGCTCGCGCGTGCGGGATCACGGTCGGGCGTGGGACTTTGGCGGCAAATCCGCTGAAATCTGCCCGATTGAATGGACCGGTCCGTAAGCGACACAGATCCACCGGAACAGGGCAGAACGCACGGGGAGGGCGATATGACTTTGACCGCAGACTGGCTGCGCATGATGGCGCGCTACAATAGCTGGCAGAATGACTGGATGCTGTCGGCGGCTGCAACCCTGTCAGACGATGCCCGCCGGCAGGATCGGGGCGCGTTTTTCGGCTCGGTCAGCGGCACATTGTGTCACCTGCTCTGGGCCGACACATACTGGATGTCCCGCTTTGACGGCGGGGCAGCCCCGACAGTTTCGGGCAAACAAAGCACGGACTATCACAGCGATTGGGAAGATTTCTGTGAAACGCGCAAACAGATGGACCGGCGGATCGAAAACTGGGCTACCCGCCAGTCCGACAGTGATATGTCCGGCGACATCACATGGTATTCCGGTTTGAAACAATCGGAACTGTCCCAACCGAAAACCAAAATCTACGCCCATTTCTTCAACCACCAGACCCACCATCGGGGACAGGTTCATGCCATGCTGACAGGTGCCGGTGTGAAAACGTCTGACACGGATCTGGTCTTTATGGAGTTACCCTGATGGCATTACTTTCCCCGTCCCGCCGTTTGCGCCGTACCCCGTTTGCCGAAGGTGTCGAAGCCGCTGGCGTCAAAGCCTACACAATCTACAACCACATGCTGTTGCCCACGGTGTTCCGCTCGGTCACAGAAGACTACCACCACCTGAAATCCGCAGTGCAGATTTGGGATGTGGCCTGTGAACGGCAGGTGGAGTTGCGCGGGCCGGATGCGGCGCGGCTGATGCAAATGCTGACGCCCCGCGACCTGCGCACCATGAAGGAAGGCCAGTGTTTTTATGTGCCGATCGTGGATGAAACCGGCGGCATGCTGAATGATCCGGTGGCGGTGAAACTGGCCGAGGACCGCTGGTGGATTTCCATTGCCGACAGCGATCTTTTGTATTGGGTCAAGGGCATTGCCAACGGCTGGCGGCTGGATGTTCTGGTGGATGAGCCGGATGTATCACCACTGGCCATTCAGGGACCAAAGGCGGATGAACTGATGGCGCGGGTTTTCGGGGACAGCGTCAAAGACGTGCGCTTCTTCCGCTATGGCCTGTTCGACTTTCAGGGACGCAAGCTGGTCGTGGCGCGCTCGGGTTATTCCAAACAGGGCGGCTACGAGATTTACGTGGAAGGCAGCGACATCGGGATGCCGCTCTGGAATGCGCTGATGGAGGCGGGGCGGGATCTGGATGTGCATGCAGGATGCCCCAACCTGATAGAGCGGATCGAAAGCGGCCTGTTGTCCTATGGCAATGACATGACAGATGACAACACACCCCACGAATGCGGGTTGGGGCGGTTCTGCGACACCCATGACGCCATTGGCTGTATTGGTCGTGATGCGCTGCTGCGGGTGGCCAAAGAGGGGCCGGTGCAGCAAATCCGCCCCGTGGCGATTGAAGGCGCCGCCGTTCCGGGGTGTGACCGCTGGTGGCCGCTGCTGGCAGGGGAAAAGCGCGTCGGGCGGGTGTCCTCTGCGGCGTGGTCGCCCGATTTTGATACGAACGTGGCCATCGCAATGGTGCGGATGACCCATTGGGACGCGGGCACTGCGCTGCGCGTCCAAACACCGGACGGGATGCGTGATGCAACCGTTCTGGAAAGTTTCTGGAATTAAAGGAGAGAATAATATGTTTAACGCACTGATCGTGGAAAAAGACGACGAGGGGAAAACCTCTGCCTCTGTACAGCAGATTGGCGAAGACCGTCTGCCCGAAGGTGAAGTCACCGTTGCGGTGGAATACTCCACCGTGAACTACAAGGATGGTTTGTGCATCGGGCCGGGCGGTGGACTTGTGCGCAACTACCCCCACGTGCCGGGCATCGACTTTGCCGGTACCGTGGAATCTTCGGATGACCCGCGCTACAAGGCTGGGGACAAGGTTGTTTTGACCGGCTGGCGCGTGGGTGAGGCCCATTGGGGCGGCTATTCCCAGAAAGCCCGCGTCAAGGCGGACTGGCTGGTGCCATTGCCTCAGGGTCTGGATGCGAAACAGGCGATGGCGGTCGGAACCGCAGGCTTCACTGCAATGCTGTCTGTTATGGCGCTGGAAGATCACGGTCTGAAGCCGGGCAATGGTCCGGTGCTGGTCACAGGCGCTGCCGGTGGCGTGGGCTCTGTTGCAACGGCTATCCTTGCCAATCTCGGCTACGAGGTTGCCGCCGTGACGGGGCGTCCTGAAACCGAAGACTACCTGAAATCCCTTGGTGCGACGCAAATCGTTCCACGGGGCGAGCTGAACGAGACTACCAAACGTCCGCTGGAAGGCGAAACATGGTCCGGTTGTGTTGACGCGGTTGGCGGCGAGATGCTGGCCCGTGTGCTTGGCCAGATGAAATACGGCGCCTCTGTTGCGGCTGTGGGTCTGGCTGGCGGGGCGAAACTGCCCGCCACTGTGATTCCGTTCCTGCTGCGTGGTGTGAACCTGCTTGGCATCGACAGCGTAATGCAGCCCTATGACAACCGCCTTCGCGCATGGGAGCGGGTGGCCAAAGACCTGCCGATGGACAAGCTTGAAGCGATGATCCAGCCGGCAACCCTGTCCGATCTGCCCCAACTGGGCGCGGACATCCTGAAAGGTCAGGTAAAGGGGCGTGTTCTGGTGGACGTGAACGCCTGATCTGTCGGGCGGATTACACCGCTTTTGGATTGACGGCTCTGCCTTTACGGGCGGGGCCGTTTTTCGTTGCTGTCCTTTCATCCTGTGCGCGGGAAATGGCAACCACCTGCGCTTGACGCTTGGGCTGCTCTGCGTCACTGCTATGCCAAAGGAATTTGGGAGCAAAAAGATGACCTTGGACAATGAATTTATCCGCAGCCAGTTTCCGGCGTTTTCGACACCGGCGCTGCAGGGGCAGGCTTTCTTTGAAAACGCAGGCGGGTCTTATACCTGTAAACAGGTCATTGACCGGCTGACCCGTTTCTACACAGAACGCAAGGTCCAGCCCTATGGTCCGTTCGAGGCCTCCGAACTTGGCGGTGCCGAGATGGACGAGGCCCGAAAACGCCTTGCAGCTATTCTCGGGGTGGCTACGCCGGAATTGTCTTTTGGCCCCTCCACAACCCAGAACACCTATGTTCTGGCGCAGGCTTTCGGGCAGTGGCTGAACGAAGGCGATGCGATCATTGTGACCAATCAGGACCATGAGGCCAACACCGGACCGTGGCGGCGTCTGGCGGATCGGGGCATCGAGGTGCGCGAGTGGTGCGTGGATAGCGAAACCGGTTCTCTGTCGCTGGACGATCTGGGCGCGCTTCTCGACGACAAGGTCAAGCTGCTGTGCTTTCCCCATTGTTCAAACGTGGTCGGAGAGATCAATCCGGTGCGCGAAATTTGCGCCATTGCACGGGATGCAGGGGGTTACACCTGCGTAGACGGGGTCAGCTATGCGCCCCACGGGTTGCCCAATGTGGGTGCGCTCGGGCCGGATGTCTATCTGTTTTCCAGTTATAAAACCTACGGTCCCCATCAGGGGATTATGGTGATGCGCGAAGGGCTGGGGCGGGAACTGCCCAATCAGGCCCATTACTTTAACGCAGATACGCTTTACAAACGCTTTACCCCGGCAGGGCCGGATCACGCACAGGTCGCCGCTTGTGCCGGTATCGCGGATTATATCGATGCAGTGTACACCCATCACGGCGGGGTAGATGCCCGTGCAGCAACGCGGGGTGAAGCGGTGCACGATATGATGCGCACCTATGAAACCGAACTGCTGCAACCCTTGCTGGATTATCTGGGAGACAAGAACTCGGTCCGTTTGATCGGCCCGCGCAAGGCTTCGACCAAGGCACCCACTGTGGCGGTGCTCTCGCAAAAACCGGGCCTGCAACTGGCAACGGAACTGGCGTCTTTGGGGGTGAACGCAGGGGGCGGGGATTTCTACGGTGTGCGCTGTTTGCAAGGGCTGGGCATTGATCCCGATCACGGCGTCTTGCGGGTCAGTTTTGTCCATTACACCTCCAAGGGGGAAGTAGACAAATTAATTGAGGCTTTAGAACAGGTTTTATGATCCGCAGGGCAGTAGTTGGCGTATAGTTGAAGCTATGACAAAACCTGCTCCCGTTCTTTGGTGGGTCCGGCGCGATTTGCGTCTGGCCGACAATCCCGCGCTGACCCATGCGATTGCATCGGGCGGGCCGGTTATTCCTGTGTTTATCCATGACGACACTGTGTCGGGCCTTGGCGCTGCGCCGAAATGGCGGCTGGGCCTTGGGCTGGAGGTGTTTGGCAAGACATTAGAGGGGGCAGGCAGCCGTCTGATCCTGCGCCGCGGCGATGCGCTGGAGGTGCTGCAAGAGCTGATCGAAGAGACCGGCGCCACGGCGGTGGTGTGGTCCCGTGCTTATGATCCGGATGCGATTGCGCGGGACACCGACGTAAAATCCGCTCTGAAGGATCAGGGAGTCGCGGTCGAAAGCTGTGCCGGACATCTGCTGTTTGAACCGTGGCAAGTAGAGACCAAAGCAGGGGGCTATTACAAGGTCTATACCCCGTACTGGCGTGCCGTGCGGGATGACCCTGTTGCTGCCTGCCTGCCAGCCCCCAAACAGATCGCCGCGCCGCAAGAATGGCCCCGCAGTGACAGGCTTTCGGAGTGGCAGATGGGCGCTGCAATGAACCGTGGCGCGGATGTGGTGCGGGCCTACGCCTGTGTCGGAGAGGCGGCCGCCTTGCAGCGGCTGGAAGATTTCCTCGACGGTCCGGTTGAGGATTACAAGGAGGGGCGGGATTACCCCGATCGCCATGTGACCTCTGGTCTGTCCGAAAACCTCACCTACGGGGAAATTGCGTCGCGCCGCCTGTGGCACGCGGGGCGACAGGCGCTGGAACAGGGGGCGGCTGGGGCAGAACATTTCCTCAAAGAACTGGTCTGGCGCGAATTTGCCTATCATCTGGCCTATCACACGCCGCGCATGCTGACCCGCAACTGGCGCGAGGAATGGGACGATTTCAACTGGCGCGGTGACAATGACGACGCCGAAAAATGGCGCCGTGGCATGACTGGCGAACCGATGGTGGATGCCGCCATGCGCGAGCTTTACACCACCGGCACAATGCACAACCGCCTGCGCATGATTGCAGGGTCCTATCTGACCAAACACCTGCTGACTGACTGGCGTGTGGGGCAGGCGTGGTTTGAAGAAACCCTGATTGACTGGGATCCCGCCTCTAACGCGATGGGCTGGCAGTGGGTGGCGGGCAGCGGGCCGGATGCCTCGCCGTTTTTTCGGGTGTTCAACCCCGAAACGCAGGGCGAAAAATTCGACGGCAAGCAAAGCTACCGTGATCTCTACCTCAAAGGGGGGGAGGACGAAGAGGGCCGCACACCCGCAGAGGATTTTTACAAAGCAATCCCGCGTTCCTGGGGCATCACCGCCGACACACCCAGACCGGACAGGATGATCTCTCTGAAAGAGGGGCGCGACCGTGCGCTGGCCGTCTATAAAGGCGCAAAAGAACAAGGGTAAACCCTTGGTTAACAAGAGGCTTGGCAGACAAAAAACCTTGGGCTAGGCTCTGGCAAAGAACAGGGAGAGTTGGATGCAGGTTTTTACATCCACAGACGGGCAACAGAACTTGCCGCGATATTTCGGCGCGGCGTTTTCCCAGTTGAAGAAAATCCGCAACGGCAGTCTGGAAATGGTGCTGCCGGACGGTCGGGTTTTTGCGATCAATGCGCCCAATCCCGGCCCCTATGCGCGGGTTGAAATTCACAACGACGATGTCTTTACCCGTCTGGCGCGGGAGGGGGACATGGGCTTTAGCGATGCCTATCTTGAAGGCTGGTGGACCTCGCCGGATTTGCAGGCGTTTCTGGATCTGGTCTTTGCCAATAACGAAGAGGTCGGCCACGGATTTCCGGGCGGTTTTCTGGTCCAGTATTACGAACGCCTGCGCCACTGGCTGCGCGGCAATACCAAGGCACAGGCCCGCAAGAATATCTCTTACCATTACGATCTGGGCAATGATTTCTATTCCAAATGGCTGGACGAAACCATGACCTATTCCTCGGCCCTGTTTCTGACAGGACAAGAGGATACGGCCAAGGCGCAGACCCAGAAATACGCCTCGCTTTGTGATGAAATGGGTATGAAGGAAGGTGATCACCTTCTGGAAATCGGCTGCGGCTGGGGCGGATTTGCCGAATATGCTGCGGGCACGCGCGGGGCGCGGATGACCTGTCTGACGATCTCGCAGGAGCAACATGATTTCGCCAAAAAACGCATGTTTGAGGCGGGTCTGGCGGATCGGGTCGATGTGGTCATGCGCGATTACCGTGACGAAACCGGCAGCTATGACGGGATCGCCTCTATCGAGATGTTTGAGGCTGTGGGCGAGAAATACTGGCCTACCTATTTCAACGCGGTGCATGACCGTCTGAAACCCGGCGCGAACGCCAGTTTGCAAATCATCACAATCGCGAACGAGCTGTTTCCGAAATACCGCAAGACCGTTGATTTTATTCAGAAACACGTGTTTCCGGGCGGTATGCTGCCCAGCCCGAACGCCCTGCGTGCAGAGGTGGAGCGGGCGGGTCTGTCCTATCTGAAATCTGTCGAGTTCGGAGAGAGCTATTCCATCACCCTGCGCCGCTGGTATGAGACATTTAACGCGGCATGGCCGGACATCCAGCAAATGGGTTTTGACCAGCGGTTCAAGAATATGTGGGATTTTTATCTGACAAGCTGTGCTTCCGGCTTTCACTATGGCACAACCGACGTTACTCAGGTGACCATTCAACGGCCAAAATAATTAAAGAGGGATAGCGATGCCGACAGCAGCAAAAATTATTGCGGGATTGGCTTTGGCGATCACCGCAATGGTAGCGGCTTTTGTGTTCATACAGGAACATCCCGAAATGCCCCTTGGTATACGCTTCATGCTTGGCAACGGGCTGGTCGGCTTTTTTGCCGGCTGGTACGCGCTGGGCCGCAGCCCCGGCCACAGCAACATGGCCGGCGCGATGAGCGGTCTGCGCTCTTTGGTGATGTTGCTGGTAGGGGCAGGAATCGTCTTTGGCGGGCGGTTCGTTTTTTCCAATCTCGGGCAGTTCCGGTCCCGTGATCCGGTAGAGATTCCGCTGCTTTGGATCGAGACAACCTTTGAATATGTCGTGCTTGCCCTGACGCCGAGTGTGGGTATTACCCTGTTGATCGGCGGGCTGTTGTCTGGCATTGCCACCTATCAGGCCAGCTACCGCTGGAGCTAATAGGGAACGAATAAAATCAAAATGCGTGTATTTCTTTCCGACCGGGATGTTGCCCTTGCGCTGCGTCCGGATGCCGACTGGCAGGCAGATCGCCTGTCCGGTTACAGTCTTGATAGCTGCGGCGCGCTGGTCGCTGATCAGGGCGGTGCGTGTGATGGTGTGTCTGCCCCTTGCGATGATGCGTTAACCGAACCCTTTGCAAGCTATTTCAAGGGCTTGGGGGGAGACGTGAAATCTGTTTCAGGCGTGTTTGGTCCGGTTTTTGCAGCAATGTCAGCCCATACAGAGCCTGCGGAATTTACCGCTTACGACCGTCGTGTAGAAACCTGCGTGGCGCGGGATACTGCGCAGATCCTTGAAAATCCGACCGCTTATAACACGCCTGTGAATCGGTCCGGTCTGCTGATGCGGGCGCGCTCTTTTGTGCGGGCAGAGTCATCTGACGCGCGGGTGCCATCCTCTGTGCGGCGTGGTTTCCGGCGGGGGGCAGTGCAGGAAGAAAAACGCGAGCTGCCCTACGCCCGTTACTTTGATGTTGAAGATGTCTATCTGCGCCATCCCCGCTTTGACGGCGGTCTGTCGCCGCTGATCGAGCGCACGGTCCTTCGGTCTGCGGATGCGGTGACGGTGCTGCCCTATGATCCGCTGCGCGATCAGGTGGTTGTGATCGAACAATTCCGCCCCGCCGCCTATGTGCGGGGGGATTGCCATCCTTGGGTGCTTGAACCCGTTGCAGGGCGGTGCGATGGCAATGAACCTGTTGAAGAAGTCGCCCGCCGCGAAATGATCGAAGAGGCCGGTCTGACCCTGTTGGGACTGGAAAAAATCGCCAATTACTACCCGTCCCCCGGATGCCTGTCCGAATATCTTTACACATTTTTAGGGCTGGTGGATTTGTCAGATGCGCAAAGCGGCGTACATGGTGTGGCCAGCGAGGATGAGGACATCCAGACCCACATCCTGAGCTTTGAGGCTGCGATGGCGCTGGTGGCCAGTGGAGAGGCAGATGACGGACCCTTATTGCTTTCGCTGTACTGGCTTGCGGCAAACCGCGAACGATTGCGCCGCGAGGCAAGCGCCGCTTGAAACCGCATGGGGCGGCGCGTATCAAGGAACGAAGCAGTCTTAAGGATACTCTGATGACCATTTACCAAGACCTTCCCCATGCCGTTGGCAACACCCCCCTGATCCGCCTGAACAAAGCGTCGGAACTGACGGGCTGTGAGATTCTGGGCAAAGCGGAGTTTATGAATCCGGGCCAGTCGGTGAAGGATCGCGCCGCGCTCAGCATCATTCAGGACGCGGTGGCGCGGGGCGAATTGCGTCCGGGCGGCACAATTGTAGAGGGCACAGCGGGCAATACCGGGATCGGGCTGGCGCTGGTGGGGTCCGCGCTGGGGTTCAAGACCGTGATCGTCATCCCTGAAACCCAAAGTCAGGAAAAAAAGGATATGATCCGTCTGGCGGGGGCGGAACTGGTGCAGGTTCCTGCCAAACCCTACCGCGACCCGAATAACTTTGTAAAATATTCCGCCCGTCTTGCCGAAGAACTGGCTAAAACCGAACCCAATGGCGCGATCTGGGCGAACCAGTTTGACAATGTGGCAAACAAACAGGCCCATATCGACACCACAGCACCGGAAGTCTGGGAACAGACCAACGGCAAGGTTGACGGTTTTATCTGTGCCTGCGGTTCTGGCGGCACCCTGAGCGGCATGGCCGACGGT
This sequence comes from Neptunicoccus sediminis, assembly GCF_001719615.1. Classification (GTDB taxonomy): domain Bacteria; phylum Pseudomonadota; class Alphaproteobacteria; order Rhodobacterales; family Rhodobacteraceae; genus Amylibacter; species Amylibacter sediminis. Next base: position 324,950 of record NZ_MDVX01000002.1, on the reverse strand, counting down.
TTGCGTGCCAGAAACAAGGACATCAAAATCGGCATCGCCGATCCGGATGGCGCGGCGCTTTACAACTATTTCGTGCATGGTGAACTGACCGCCGAGGGCGGCTCTATCGCGGAAGGTATCGGTCAGGTGCGGATCACCAAAAACCTTGAAGGGTTGCAGGTGGATCACGCCTATAACATTCCTGACGCGGAAGGCATCCAGATCGTCTTCGATCTGTTGCAGCAAGAGGGCCTTTGCATGGGGCTGTCCACCGGCATCAACATCGCAGGGGCGATCCGCATGGCCAAGGACATGGGACCGGGCCACACGATTGTGACCGTGCTGTGTGATTACGGCACGCGCTATCAGGCTAAACTGTTTAACCCTGCCTTCCTGCGGGAAAAGGGCCTGCCGGTCCCTCACTGGCTGGAAAAGAAGAGAACCGACATTCCGACGGTATTCGAATAGGACCACAATGACCCGACTACTTTGGACTTTGGTGCTGCTGGTGGCGATGCCGCTGGCAGCTTTCGCACAGACTGTTGAAACAGCTTTTGACAAACCTGCCTTTGAAAACACGGTAGAACGTGCGGAAGAAGTGCTGGAAAAGGCAACCGCCTCGGATGAGGCGCTGGCCCAGTTGCGCAAACAGCTTGTGAATTTCCGCAGCAGCGCGACAGAGCTGAAAGAGCAGGCGCTGACCAAGACCGAGCCTGTGCAGGACCGGATAGACGCCCTTGGCGCACCGCCGGCCGAAGGGGAAACCGAAGCTGAAGATGTCGCCGCCCTGCGGGAACAGTTGAACAAGGAACTGGAAAAGGCCAAAGCGCCGGTAAAAGCCGCAGAAGACCTTTATAAACAGGCAGACGGGCTGATCAGCCGGATCGACGATCTGATGCGTCACCGCAGCACCGCCCGTCTGGTTGCCCAGAATGACTCCCCGCTTGATCCGCGCCAGATCAGTGCGGCTGTCACGGCGCTAATTACGTTCAACGCCAACCTCTGGGCCGAAGTCACGAATAACCTGTCCAACGACAACCGCGCCTCCAAGCGTATTGGCAACCTGCTGATGGTCGCGGTTCTGCTGGCGGTTGCGCTGGTCCTGCTTGTGCGTTCGCGGGTGTGGTCGCGCCGTGTGCAAGCGTTTTTCAGCCGCAATGCCTCCTCGCGGACCGCAGCGCTTTACGGCTTTATCGGATCGCTGTCCCAGTTGATCCTGCCGGCCATCGGGCTGGCCGTGCTGGTGCAGGCGCTGCTGCTGCTCGACCTGTTCGATCTGCGCGGCTACTTCATCCTGCGCAGCCTTGGAGTGGCGGGGTTCTCGCTATATTTCGCCAGTTGGCTGGCCCGCTCTTTGTTTGTCGCCACCTCCAATCAGGGGCCGCTGATCGAGATTGACGAGTCTCTTACCGGACCGATGAAACGCTCTTTCCTTGCGCTTGGCCTGATGTTCGCCCTGCGCGCCATGCTGGATGCAGCCGCAGTCGGATCGGGGCAAAACCCCGATTTGCTCGCCGCGATTCCCACGCTGACCTTTCCGCTGATTGTGGTAGGCGGGATCGCCCTGTTCCGGATCGGACGCGTGCTTGCGAATGAGGCGCAAGTGGCGGGCAAGCAGGAAAACGGCAATCCGTTTTTGGGGCGCGTTGCCACAATCATGGGCAATATCTGTGTTGCCGCAGGTGTGGCTGGGCCGGTGCTGGCCGCCTTCGGGTTTGACAGCGCGGGCAACCGGCTGGTGTTTTCCACCGCAGCGTCGCTGTTGCTGATTACAGGGCTCTACATCTTCTTTCGCCTGATCGGTTCGCTGACCGGTTATACCGGCAACACGGCAACCTCCGCAGGGGACGAGGACGAAACCCAGCGTTACGGGGCGCTGTTCCGTGTGGCCGTCGGTTTCATCATGATCTGTATTGCGCTGCCGTTGCTGGCCCTGATCTGGGGCGCGCGGCTGGTGGATCTGCAAGAAGTCTGGCTGATGGCGCGGGACGGGATCTCTTTTGGTGATAACCGGATTTCGCTGACGGATTTCCTGACTTTCGTTCTGGTGTTTTCCATCGGTTACACCATCACCCGCATCCTGCAATCCGCCTTGCGCACCACGGTGCTGCCCAACACGCGGCTTGATAGCGGCGGGCAGAATGCCATTGTCACCGGCACGGGTTATGTCGGTATCTTCTTTGCAGCACTGGCCGCGATCACCGCAACCGGGCTGGACCTGTCCAATCTTGCTATTGTGGCTGGTGCCCTGTCGGTTGGTATCGGTTTTGGCCTGCAAACCATCGTGTCGAACTTTGTCTCCGGTATTATCCTGCTGATCGAACGCCCGATCAAGGCAGGCGATTGGATCGAAGTGGGCACCTATTCGGGGTATGTGCGCAAAATCTCGGTGCGCTCAACCGAGGTGGAAACCTTTGATCGTGCCTCTGTGGTTATTCCGAACGCCGATCTGATTTCCGGCACGGTGACGAACTGGACCCATTCCAGCATGGCCGGACGGGTGCGTGTGCCTGTGGGCGTGGCCTATGACAGCGATCCGCGTCACGTGGAGAAAATCCTGCTTGATGTGGCAGAGTCCCATCCGATGGTGCTGCTTGATCCGGGTCCGGCGATCATGTTCATGGGGTTTGGTGCGGACAGTCTGGACTTTGAAATCCGCGCAATCCTGCGGGATGTGAACTGGATGTTATCCGCGAAATCCGACATGAACTTTGAGATATTCAAACGCTTCAGTGAAGAAGGTATCGAAATTCCGTTTGCACAGCGGGATGTCTATATTAAAAATCTGGACGAACTGGCCAAAGTTAAAAACGCCACCGATGAGGATGACAAGAAAAAGCAGCCCGAGGAGTCCGAAACGCCCGATGAAACCGGGGATGGGGACACGACGGATCAAGATCAGCGCCAGCATTCCTCTGCGGCCAAGGATACCGAGGACGATTCCGTCAGTGACGATGGCGGTGATGCACCGGGGAAGGTTTAACTCTCTGCGATGCTATAGGGCAGGGTGGCGCGACTGTTGGGGTCCACTTTCAGGTGGCGCTCCAGCGGCGGCACAGAGCGCTGGTGACAGTTGTGCCGCTCGCAGATCCGGCAGGAAATGCCGATCGGCTCAAACGCCTGCCGGTTGGTGATGTCCAGATCATCCGCATAGACCATTGCGCCGGCGTGCCGGATTTCACAGCCCAGCCCGATAGCATAGCGGCGGATCGGCGCGTGAAAGCTGCCGCCGGTTTTGGATACATCCCGCGCAAGGCTGAGGTATTGCAACCCGTCCGGCGTTTCCGCCAACTGGCGCAGGAACTGTCCGGGCGTTTCAAAGGCGCGGTGGACGTTCCACAAGGGGCAGGCGCCCCCGAAACGGGCAAACTGCAACCGCGTAGCAGAGTGGCGCTTTGTAATGGTGCCTGCCTGATCGACGCGCACAAAGAAAAAGGGAATGCCCTTCACGCCGGGCCGCTGCATGGTGGACAATCGGTGGGCTACCTGTTCGATGCTGGCGTCGAAATAATTCGCCAGCAGCTCCAGATCGTGCCGCGTTTCCTGCGCCACCTGCAAAAACCGTCCGTAGGGCAGGGTTGCTGCGCCGGCAAAATAATTGGCCAGCCCGATTTTGCAGATGGCACGGGCCTCGGGCGTGCTGAAATTGGCAAAGTCGAGCGTGGCTTCCAGCAGGTCATCATGTTCCAGCAGGGCCGTCTGATGGGCGATCTGGAACAGCTTGGAAGAGGTCGGCGCCTGCGCTGACAGGGTCAGGGTGCGGCTGGCCGGATCGTATTGGCGCAACACGTCGGTGCTTTTTGTGCGCAGGTGGATATTGTGCTTTTCCGCCAGCCAGTCATGGGCCGCGCCAAGGGCGTTCGGACCGGAGAGTTTCGCCTGTGTCGCATAGTTTTCGGCCACGCGGTCAATGCTGTCGATGTAGTTATCGCAATAGTGGAAGAAATCGCGCACCTGCTCCCACGGGGAAGGGGAAATGGCGCTGTCCTCGCGGCCCAAAGCCTCATCCAGAGAGGCGAGCCGCTCTTGTCCCTGACGGTAGGCGCGGTGCAGGTCCAGAAAGGCCCGCGCAAGGGCGGGTGCGTTGGAGGCTGTCAGTTGCATATCGGCCAGTGGTGGCTGCGCGGTGCTGAACACCGGATCGGCCAGCGCCTCGCGCATGTCGGCCACGATCCGTTCGGATTCCCCGACAGACAGTTGTGTCACGTCAAAGCCGAACTCTTGCGCCAGTGCCAGTACAACGGTGGTGCTGACAGGGCGGTGGTTGTTCTCCATCTGGTTCAGATAGGGCAGGGACACCCCGAGCTTGGCGGCAAAATCCTTTTGCGTCAGCCCCTGTTTCTGACGGGTTTCGCGCAGGGTCACCCCTGCATAGAGTTTTTGCGCGCGCATCTCGGCCCCTCGCTTTGCGAATTAGCTAGGGCGCAGGGTATGCTTTGCAAAGTTTGCGTGCAAGCCGCATCAACCGGCGTTACGCACTTGATACTCCACACGGATCGAATAAAGCGCCGCCAGAAGTGCAAGCGTCGCAGACCCGAGGGTAAAGAGGATCAACGGTGTTGCACCGGCTTCTTTGCTCAGGAACGGGACTACGATGGCAGAAAGCGCACCGCCCCCCAGCGTCATCATCGCGCCGCCAAGCCCCGCCGCCGTACCTGCCAGACGCGGGTTGACCGACATCATCCCCGCAGACGCACTGGGCAGGACCATGCCGTTGCCAAGGCCGATGAAGATCGTGCAGCCAAAGAAAGCCACCGGATGATCAAAGCCGATGTTCACCAGAACCAACGCCAGCAGCATGCCCAAAACAGTGATGCCTGCGCCAATGGTGATCATGCGATACAGACCCACAACGCTTGCAAACCGGCCCGAAATCAGGCTGCCGGTGAAATAACCCGCAGGCGCAAAGATGAAATAAAGGCCAAGCTCTCCGGGGCTGAGGCCGTAAACCACCGTGCCCACAAAAGGTGCACCACCCAGCAGCGAGAAAAAGCAGCCCGAAGCAAATGTGGTAGACAGGGAATAGCCCCAGAACCGGCGCGAGGTCAGCAGTTCGGGATAGGTACGCACCTGTGCTGCCATGCTGGTGGACGGCGTAAGGTTGGTTTCCCCCATATCCCGCCAGACCAGTCCCAGCACCGCAAGGCCCAGAAACGTCAGCGTCCAGAAGGGCGCACGCCAGCCAAAGGCTTCCTGAAGGAATCCGCCAATGGTCGGTCCCATCATCGGCGCAACCGACATCCCCATTGCGATATAGCCAAGCAGGGACACCGCGTCCTTGCTGCCTGCAATGTCACGGGCGGCCGCGCGGGACAGGACAAAGCTGCTCACCACCAGCGCCTGAAAGGTACGCGCGGTCAGCAGGATTGTCGTGTTCGGCGCATTGGCACAAACCAGCGAGGCCAGCACAAAAGCCGCCAACGTCCAAAGCGCGACCGGACGACGCCCGAACCTGTCAGAGATCGGACCAATGAACAGTTGCAAAATGCCGTTCATCAACAAAAAGCCGGACAGCATGAACTGCACGGCCAGATAGCTCGCGTCGAAATGGGCGGCAATTGCGGGCATGGAGGGCAGGAAGATATTCATGGAAATCGCGCCCAGAGAGGCGAAAATAACCAGAGTAACCATTGTGGGCGGGGTCTTGGGGTCTAGAAAACGGGACTTGGGCAATACGGACATGCAAAGGGGGTATCCTTTGGAAAACGGGAAAACACCGGAGCGAAGGGGCAGCAAAAAAGGCCCGAAACCGGCGGTTGATTCCTGAGTATGTCTCTGAATTGGAACTGTCCATGCCAAACCTTTTACAAGGTTCCGCTACGGCGCGTCAGATTGTGTTTCCGGCGCGATGGGTCTGCCGCCCCCAACCAAATCGGCAGGGACGGGAGAATTTCGGTTGGTTGCGTGGTCAGGCGATGAGGATGTCGTCGTTGAGTTGTGAAACTGTCATGTCGTTTACAATCACCACCAGCCCGTCGGTGAAGCTGAACACCGCATTGCCGTTCTTGTCTGCGCCAAGGGCAAGCACGTCTTCAACGCTTGATGCCTCAACATGGTCGAATTTCAGGCGATCCACATCATCCTGAAAATCCAGAACCCTGTCTTTGCCGCCCTTATCCGCAAAGATGAAAGTATCCTTGCCGCCGTTTCCTGTCAGAAGGTCTTTGCCCTTGTCGCCGGACAGTTTGTCGTTGCCTGCGCCGCCGTTCAGCGCATCGCGGCCCCGCCCGCCCAAAAGGTTATCGCGGCCTGCATTGCCATCCAGCGTATCATTGCCGTTGCCGCCCTTAAGCTTGTCCCTGCTGTCGCCACCCGCAAGCAGATTATCCGCACCATTGCCGATCAGCTTGTCCGAACCGGCCCCGCCAGTGGCGTTTTCGATCACGGTATCATAGGCAATCACCACATCGTCGGTGGTCTCAAAGCTGGAAAACCGCGCTTCGCGCAGGTCAAGCCGCACACCGCCGGACTGGGCGGAGGCGTCGAATGTGTCAATGCCGCCCGCATCCCAGATCGCATCAATCGTATCTGTGCGCGACCCCGTGTAGGTGGAATTGCCTGTGGCAGTGGCGTCATTGGCCCCCCACAAATCCTGCAAGGCCAGAATGTCGAACAACATCATCGCATCGCTGTCCAACCCGTTGTCTGGATTTTCGGTGTAGGACATCAGTGTGTATTTGTTGCTGTCAAAGCCGCTCGGGACAGTAGGTGCTGAGAACGAATGTTTCAGCCCCATCGCATGGCCGATTTCATGTAGCACCAGATCCATTGATGTAGTGATGTCTATGGTGTTGTCGTAGACTACGTAGCTGTCATATCGGGTGATGTCGTCCCCCGAGCTTGACGCGGAATATCCGCCAACACCGGCTGTGCTGCCCGGAATCGTCACGGAACCTACGTTTATGTCCGGATCGGCACTGCCTGAAACCTCGACAAATTCCACGTTGATCAGGCTTTCCACATGATTAAGTGCCGCGCGGAAGAAGGCTTCTTGTGCGGCGGTGAAATCGGTCCAGCCGTCATAGGTGGCCGAGGTTGGCAGATCGGCGGGGGCTGACGTGCCGGCAAATTGATATGTCATCGTATAGGCTGCTGCGCCTGTGGTGTTGATTGGGTTTTTGTCATTCAGAAAGGAAAATTGCATCCCGTCGATGATTTCGGTTTTTGTGACCATGTGTTACCTGTTGATTAAGAGCCTGCGGAATTAGGAATGGTTCTACTATAGGAGAATTCCCGATTGCCGGAGTAAAAATTTCAGCGGGGCCGGTATCGGCGTAGGTTTGCCTGCGGACTGGGCTTTGCTGATTTGCAATTTGACAGATGGCCTTGCAGAATAGTTTGCAAATATGCGAGGTTTTCCTTCCCGCGCCGTTCTTATTCGCGTATTCCAAAGCAAATTGCGCACCATTCGGAGGAACCGCCGTGAATACGATCCTGCAACAACTAGAAGACCGCCGCGAAGAAGCCCGTATGGGCGGAGGCCAGCGCCGCATTGATGCACAACACGCCAAGGGCAAGCTGACCGCGCGGGAACGGATCGACGTGCTGCTGGACGAAGGGTCCTTTGAAGAATTTGATATGTTCAAGGCCCACCGCTGCACCGAATTTGGTATGGAGGAAACCACCATTCCGGGCGATGGTGTGATCACCGGATGGGGCACGATCAATGGCCGGATGGTCTATGTGTTCTCTCAGGATTTCACCGTCTTTGGCGGGTCGCTGTCTGAAACCCACGCTGAAAAAATCTGCAAGATACAGGAAATGGCCCTGCGCAACGGTGCGCCGGTCATTGGTCTGAACGATTCCGGTGGTGCGCGGATTCAGGAAGGCGTGGCCTCGCTCGCAGGATATGCGGATGTGTTCCAGAACAATGTGCTGGCCTCTGGTGTGGTGCCACAGATCAGCGTGATCATGGGGCCTTGCGCGGGTGGTGCGGTTTACTCCCCGGCGATGACCGACTTTATCTTTATGGTGCGGGACAGCTCTTATATGTTTGTCACCGGCCCTGACGTGGTGAAAACCGTCACGAATGAGGTGGTAACAGCCGAAGAACTGGGCGGGGCAAAAACCCATACCTCTAAATCCTCTGTGGCAGACGGGTCTTTTGAAGACGACATGGAGGCCCTGATGGAAGTGCGCCGCCTGTTTGATTTTCTGCCGCTAAACAATCGCGAAAAAGCCCCTGTGCGCCCCTTCTTTGATGATGTGGCGCGCGATGAAGTCTCGCTCGATACGCTGATCCCTGACAATCCGAACAAGCCTTACGACATGAAAGAGCTGATTACCAAGATTGCCGATGAGGGGGATTTCTACGAAATTCAGGAAGATTTCGCCAAGAACATTCTGACCGGCTTTGTCCGCATGGAAGGCCAGACTGTCGGGGTTGTGGCCAACCAGCCGATGGTTCTGGCGGGCTGTCTTGATATTGACAGTTCCCGCAAGGCGGCCCGTTTCGTGCGCTTCTGCGATGCGTTTGAAATTCCGATCCTGACACTGGTGGATGTGCCGGGCTTCCTGCCCGGTACGGGTCAGGAATATGGCGGTGTGATCAAGCACGGTGCGAAACTGCTGTTCGCCTATGGCGAGGCCACAGTGCCCAAAGTGACTGTTATCACCCGCAAAGCCTATGGCGGGGCCTATGACGTGATGGCCTCCAAACATCTGCGGGGCGATTACAACTACGCCTGGCCGACAGCGGAAATCGCTGTGATGGGGGCGAAAGGGGCTGTTGAAATCCTCTACCGGTCCGAGTTGGGGGATCCCGAAAAGATCGCCGCGCGGGTAGCGGATTACGAAGACAGATTTGCCAACCCGTTCGTGGCGGCAGAAAAAGGCTTCATCGACGAGGTGATCAAACCCCATAACACCCGCAAACGGGTTTGCCGGGCCTTTGCCTCCCTGCGGGGTAAAAAGCTGGAGAACCCGTGGAAGAAACACGACAACATTCCGCTGTAAGGGACGGTTCCGGTGGTTGATCCGCGCATAACCCGAATCAGCGCAGGCGTGCTGGGGACGGGGCTTTTGCTGGCGACGCTGCTGCGCGCTGCGAACTCGCAACAGGATGTAACCGAAATCTCTGTGCCTTCGGGACAGCCGCTGACCCTTTATGAAAGCCGGATCGTGGCGCCGGAGAATAAAATCCTCTACCTCGGCTTTCTGGCTGAGGCACTGGGAGGCGAATACGGGGTGACATTTGATCGGGCCAGTCTGGATATGGACAAGGTCTGCGAGGAAATCGGCATCCCGATGGCAGGGAAACTGATCGGGGACGGGACCCGGATCGACGAAATCGTGGTGCGCCTTATGGAACGGCCCATCGACTATGGCGCGGTAGACGAAACCGCCGCCCAATTTTTGAACGCTTACGATATAAGTGGTGGAACATGCGAATGGTTTTGACAGTCCCAAGCGGGAACAGCGCGGCTATTGCGTCACAAAATGGCAGAAATTTGCAGTTTTTCTGCATAAATTCACATATTTGGTATGCGCCGCTGCGAATCTTTGCTAGCGTGCTGACAGGCTGCGTTTACGTGGCCGCGGTCGCCTGTCGTGGCCGGTTTCGAATAGACTATGACTGTCACAGGAGGACACAATGTCCACAAAACTTAAAATCGCATTGGTTGTCGTTGCTATGGGCGTTGCAGCCTGCGCACAACAAGAAGAGCCTGTGGTTGTACTGGACGTACAGCCAGAGCCGGTTTCTTCTAAATACTAAACCACTCGCCGGGCGGCGGCCTGCCGCCGCCCGCGCACTGATTCCCCTGAACACGGACCAGCGGGGGACAAAATGATTAAGCATCGTGGCTTCCCCAGCCGTTTGCCCGGGTCCGAATTCCAGTTCACCATCCGCCGCCCCAACAAAAAAGGCGCCACGCCGATCAAGGCGCGCGAACGCTATGCGGACCGCCGTTTTGCCGACCGGCGCGCCGATGAAGCCTTCCTCGAAGCGCTTTGGGAGTTCTTTGGCGAAGAGCCGTTCGAGCGGGGCAATCTGGATGCAGGTCGTCTTAACTGGCTGTTCGGCCGCGAGGTCGTGGCCGCCGAAGATCCCTTTGATCCTGAAAGCTACGAAGCCTTGCTGCGCATCAACAAGGGTAAGGCAATGGCCAATTTTCCTGACATTTTTGAGGAAGATTACGGGGATTCGGCATGAATTTGCCTATGAAAACCGTGATTTGGCACCATTGTGCCGATAAAGCGACTGCCGATAAAACAGCAGTTTGTTTTACCCCTCTGTCGCGTTACCAAAGTTCTGCACGAGACCTTTCGAGCAGGCTCGGGACGCAGATAAAAAGGGTAATAACATGCGTAACCTCACAGTTTTTGCAGCACTCGCTGCGGTATTCGGTTTGTCGGCCTGCAACAGCACGCTGGACCAGCGCACCGCGCAACGCATCGGTACAGGTGCAGTTGTCGGGGCGGTTGGCACGGCTTTGCTGGACGGCGATCCGGTCAAGGGCGCTATTGTCGGTGGCGTTGTTGGTGGCATCACCAGCAAAGACCGGCACGTTTGGGAATAACAGCTCTGTCGAGCGGTTAAACTCTTTCATTTCCCCTCTACTTGGCCCCCTCCGTTTGTTCGGACGGGGCCTTTTTTCGTGTCTGAACGGCATGGAAACCCGCACGAAATTCCGCAATTGCCCAATCGAAGGTACAGCATATGTTTAAGAAAATCCTGATCGCCAACCGTGGCGAAATCGCCTGCCGTGTTATCAAGACCGCCCGCAAGATGGGCATCCAAACAGTCGCGATTTACTCTGATGCGGATGCGCAGGCGTTACATGTGCAGATGGCGGATGAGGCGGTGCATATCGGACCGTCGCCGGCAAACCAGTCTTATATCGTCATTGAAAAAGTGATGGATGCGATTCGCAAAACCGGCGCGGAAGCTGTGCATCCGGGCTATGGTTTTCTTAGCGAAAACAAGCTATTCGCAGAAGCTCTTGAAGCAGAAGGCGTTGCCTTCATCGGGCCGCCAGCCGGTGCGATTGAATCTATGGGCGACAAGATCACGTCCAAGAAACTGGCGCAGGAAGCAGGAGTTTCGACCGTTCCGGGTTACATGGGTTTGATCGAAGACGCGGATGAAGCCGTCAAGATTTCCAATGAAATCGGCTATCCGGTGATGCTGAAGGCCTCTGCTGGTGGTGGCGGTAAAGGGATGCGCATTGCATGGAACGATCAGGAAGCCCGCGACGGGTTCCAATCCTCCAAGAACGAGGCGGCCAGTTCCTTTGGCGATGACCGGATTTTCATTGAGAAATTCGTCACCCAGCCGCGTCACATCGAAATTCAGGTGCTGGGCGACAAACACGGTAACTGCATTTACCTGAACGAGCGGGAATGTTCGATCCAGCGCCGCAACCAGAAAGTTGTGGAAGAAGCCCCAAGCCCGTTTCTGGATGAAGCCACCCGCAAGGCAATGGGTGAGCAATCGGTCGCGCTGGCCAAGGCGGTGGATTACTGCTCTGCCGGTACTGTGGAATTTATCGTTGATGGCGACCGGAATTTCTACTTCCTTGAAATGAATACACGTTTGCAGGTGGAACACCCTGTGACCGAATTGATCACCGGCATTGATCTGGTGGAACAGATGATCCGCGTGGCGTGGGGCGAAAAGCTGGCCATGAAGCAGGAAGACATCGGCATCAACGGCTGGGCCATCGAAAACCGGCTCTATGCGGAAGACCCGTATCGCAACTTCCTGCCCTCGATCGGCCGTCTGACCCGCTACCGTCCGCCTGCGGAAAAGGCGAAATCCGATTACGTGGTGCGCAACGATACCGGCGTTTATGAAGGCGGCGAGATCAGCATGTATTACGATCCGATGATCGCAAAACTGTGTACTTGGGCGCCGACCCGCGAAGAGGCGATTGACCGGATGCGCGTTGCGCTCGACAGCTTTGAGGTGGAGGGCATCGGTCACAACCTGCCGTTCCTGTCAGCGGTTATGGATCACGAGCGGTTTATCTCCGGCAATATCACCACCGCCTTTATCGAAGAAGAATATCCCGAAGGGTTTGAAGGCGCGACGCTGGATGCGGCGGCCCTGCGCCAGATCGCGGCGGGCTGTGCGGCCATGTTCCGCGTTGCCGAAATTCGTCGCGCACGGGTGTCGGGCCGGATCAGCAACCACAAACGCAAGGTTGGTAAGAAATGGGTCGTAACCCTGCAAGGCGAAAGCTTTGCGGTAAAGGTGAAGGCGGATGACAAGGGATCGACCGTCAAGTTTGAAGATGGCGAAAAACTGCGCGTGACCTCCGACTGGTTGCCGGGGCAAAGCCTCGCCAAGATGAAAATCAACGGCGAAACCGTTGTGCTGAAGGTGGACCCGATCTCGGCGGGGTATCGTATCCGCTCTCGCGGGGCGGAACTGAAGGTGCGTGTGCGCAGCCCGCGCAATGCGGAACTGGCCAAACTGATGCCGGAAAAACTGCCGCCTGATACCTCCAAAATGCTGCTCTGCCCGATGCCGGGCCTGATCGTGGCGTTGGATGTGAAAGAGGGCGACGAGGTTCAGGAAGGCCAACCGCTCTGCACTGTTGAGGCCATGAAAATGGAAAACGTTCTGCGCGCTGAAAAGAAGGGCATCGTGAGCAAGGTCAATGCTGCCGTGGGCGAAAGCCTGATGGTGGACGATGTGATCATGGAGTTCGAATAAACGCTTTGGCCGAGCCTGTGAGCATAGACCCCAGATTGATCGCCGCCCTGATCGGGGCGGGGGTCGCCTCTGCCGGGTGGGTGTTCAAGGCTTGGCTGGACAAAGCCCAAGACCAGAGCCGCCGGCAGGAGCGGGTGCGTGATGTGCAAACGGCGCTGGTTGCGGAAATCCTCCCCTATCTGGAAGCGTTGCAGCTATTCGATCTGACCGACCATCTGGAGCAGGTGGTCGATAAGATGCGCCGCCAGCCGGAGTATTTTCCCTTGGTGCCCACCGAACGCAATGACACCGTTTTCCGCGCTGTGCTGTCGGAAATCCACGTTCTGCCAGAGCCGGTGATCAAGCCGGTTGTGCGGTACTACAGCCAGTTGTTTGCGATTGAGGCTTTGATCGAAGACCTGCGCGGGCAGGGTGTGCGTAATCTGGACGGCGACGCGCGAGAGGCCATGTATACGGATTATATCAGTATGAAGGTTCAAGCCCTGAAGTTGGGGCAAAATGCAGTTGCTGCGATCGAAGCGCAACTGGGGAGGCGCCTGTGAACACGCGCCTCTTGAATGTGGTTAATAGCCGGGGCGGGGTCCGGTTTGACCTGCAATCGGCTTTGGTTTTTCACGTCCGTCTGTCATGGCCTGTCCTTTTCATCCAGAAACTGTGCCGTAGCCTTAATATAAGGATTGGCGGTAAAGAATTCAATAACGATAGCCTGTTAACCGCTGCCTACCGTTCCCAGCGCTGGCGGATTTCCTGTTGGCGGAGCGGCATTTTGTCGATGGAGCGGTTGAGTTCCCGTATCGTCCATGGACGGGGCTTGCGCAGTTTGACCTGCCCGTCCTTGCCCACAATCGTCAGTTGGAACCCGCGTGGTCGCAGCAGCTTGCGCAGGTCTGACGGATTGGCGGCATCCGTGTCAATCAACACGACTACATCCCGTTCCTCGAGGTCTTCGGGATTTTCCGCCAGCAATTCCATCTGGCGCACGAAACGGGGGTCTTCGGGGGTATCGGCAAAGATCACCAGTGGCCGTTTGACCCAGAGGTATTCTTCCAGTGGATTGGCCGAAGCGGGCAGGGCGGCAGCGGCAATGCTCAGGCACAGGGCCAACACAAGACGGGTTTTGTTCATGGGGTCTCCTATCGGACTATTATGTAAGGGTTTTCCCGCCAATTACGAGGGCCAATCGCGTCCTCTCAGGGGGGCAGTATGACGCAAGTCCGCCGTTTGACCCTATTGTCGCTGCTCGGCGCGGTTGCGCCTGTGGTTTTGTTGGTGGTTCTGACCCTGATCAAAACCGGCGGCGTCTGGGAATATGCACTGGATGATGTTTACATCCACCTCGCCATGTCCGAACAGGTGGCCAAGGGCGCTTATGGGGTAAACGCCGGTGAATCCGCCTCTGCGTCCTCGTCTATTCTTTACTCTTATGTACTTGCGCCTTTTGCGGGTTTCCACTGGCACGCCTATGTGCCCTTGGCGATCGGCCTTTTGGCTTTGTTTGGCGCGGCGGTGCTCTGGTCGCGGGTGCTGGCGGCGTCAGAAATCTGGACCGATCCGGTCTGGGACAAGGCGCTGCTGGCATTGGCGCTGCTGGGTCCGGTGTTTTTACACTTTCCGGCGATGTCCCTGATCGGGATGGAGCATATGCTGCATATTTGCACAGCTTTGTTGGTGGCGCTGGGGCTGATCCGCTTTGCGCAGGACGGGCGGGTGCGTTGGTATCTGTTGGCGGCGATTGTGCTGAATCCCCTGCTGCGGTTTGAAGGAATGGCGCTGGCGCTATTGGCTTGTGCGGTGCTTGTGGTCGGGGGGCGGGGCCGCATCGCCCTGCTGGCCATCCTGGCAACAGCCTTGCCGCTGACGGCGCATTTTGTGAATATGAATGCGCTCGGGCTGGATATGCTGCCAAACTCGGTCAATGCCAAAGCGGTGGTGGTCGGGGGCGGTGCCGATGTTGTGGACGGTGCAGGAAGCGACCGCTTGGTCGCGTTTAAAAACAGCCTGAAGCTTTCGCTGATTTCTCCTTCGGGGCGAATGCTGGTCGGGCTGATCCTGTGCCTGTTCTTTCTGGTGCTCGCGCAGCGTAATTCCTTTTCGCGCCTGCAAATTGCGCTTGGTGTGACAGCGATGCTTGCGGCGCTGGCACATTTGCTGTTGGGGTCCGTCCTTCCGTTCTATCGCTATGAAATCTACATCTGGGCATATGGTGCGGCGGTCACGGTTTATCTGCTGGCGCAACTGCAGCCTCTGACACCGACAGGACGGCAGTTACGTGCTATCTTCCCCGTGGTGGCACTGGTGATTGGCGGGGTGCATTATCCGGTGACGACCCTTGAAAAACTGCCCACAGGAAGTGCCGCGATCCATGCGCAGCAGCGCCAGATGGGGCGGTTTGTGGATGATTACTGGCAGGCGCCCGTAGCGGTGAACGATCTGGGGCATGTGGCCTATCGTAACCCCCATTACGTGCTGGACCTCTGGGGGCTGGCCTCGGCCCGCGCGCTAGAGGCCCGCACCAGCCGCACCGATCCACTTTGGGCGGACAAGCTGGCACAGGAATACGATGTGGGCGCGGCGATGATCTATCGTCACTGGCTGGCTCATCACATTCCGCCAAGCTGGGAGCCGGTGGCGCGACTGAAACTGACCGTGCCAATCGGCACATTGGGCGGCAATATCGTCACTATCTACGCGACCCGCCCCGAAAGCCTGAAACCGTTGGAAGACGCGCTGCGGGCCTTTGCCCCGACGCTGCCAGCCTCCGCCACACTCGAATTCCTGTAATACAGGACGAACACCGAACACCCCGCGGGCAAACCGCGACAGTCAACGAAAGGGAGCGCAGAACATGAGCGCAGAGGATAAAAAGAACTGGGAAACGCTGGCAGAAAAAGAACTGCGCGGCAAACCGCTGGACAGTCTGAACTGGGAAACCCCCGAGGGTATTACAGTGAAGCCGGTCTATACCGAGGATGACCTTGAAGGTTTGGATCATCTGGGCGGTGTGCCGGGGGTGAACCCTTACACGCGCGGTCCAAGGGCCACCATGTACACAGGCCGTCCCTGGACCATCCGCCAGTATGCAGGCTTTTCGACGGCTGAGGAATCCAACGAGTTTTACCGTCAGGCGCTGAAAGGCGGGCAGCAGGGGGTCTCTGTTGCCTTCGATCTGGCGACCCATCGCGGTTATGATAGTGATCACGAACGGGTTGTCGGCGATGTCGGTAAGGCCGGTGTTGCCATTGATTCCGTTGAGGATATGAAAATTCTGTTCGACGGCATCCCGCTGGACCAGATTTCTGTGTCGATGACCATGAACGGCGCGGTGATCCCTGTGCTGGCCTCCTTTATCGTTGCGGGCGAAGAGCAGGGCCACGACCGCAAGGTTCTGTCCGGCACGATCCAGAACGACATCCTCAAAGAGTTCATGGTGCGCAACACCTATATCTACCCGCCAGAGCCTTCCATGCGGATCGTTGCGGATATTATCGAGTTTACCGCGACTGACATGCCGAAGTTCAACTCGATCTCGATTTCCGGCTATCACATGCAGGAGGCAGGCGCCAATCTGGTGCAGGAACTGGCCTTTACGCTGGCTGACGGTAAGGAATACGTCAAAACGGCGATTGCCAAGGGCATGGATGTAGATGCTTTTGCGGGGCGCCTGTCATTCTTCTTTGCGATCGGCATGAATTTCTTCATGGAAATCGCCAAACTGCGGGCGGCGCGTCTGCTTTGGGCGGAAATAATGGCAGAGTTCAATCCCAAGAAGCCGGGTTCCTCTATGCTGCGCACCCACTGCCAGACATCCGGCGTCTCCTTGCAGGAACAAGACCCATACAACAATGTGGTACGAACTGCCTATGAAGCGATGAGCGCGGTGCTGGGCGGCACGCAAAGCCTGCATACCAACTCCTTTGACGAGGCAATTGCCCTGCCAACCGAAGAATCCTCGCGGTTGGCCCGCAACACCCAGTTGATCCTGCAAAACGAAACCGGCGTGACCAATGTGGTCGATCCGCTGGCAGGCTCTTACTACATCGAAAACCTGACCAACGAGTTGGCGAATGAGGCGCGCAAGATCATTCAGGAAGTGGATGATATGGGCGGCATGACCAAGGCCGTGGCCTCTGGCATGCCCAAACTCCGCATTGAAGAGGCCGCCGCCCGCCGTCAGGCCGCAGTGGATCGGGGTGATGAGGTTGTGGTCGGGTTGAACAAGTTCACCCTTGATAAACAGCCCGAAATCAACATCCGCGACATCGACAATTCCGCCGTGCGCGACAGCCAGATTGCACGGCTTGAGAAAATCCGCGCCACACGGGATGCGGATGCCTGCGCACAGGCGTTAATGCTGCTGGAGCAGGGCGCACGCACGGGTGAAGGCAACCTGCTGGCGCTGGCGGTTGAGGCGGCGCGCGCGCGCGCTACGGTGGGCGAGATTTCGGACGCAATGGAAGCCGCCTTCGGGCGTCATAGAGCAGAGGTAAAGACATTGGCAGGGGTATACGGTGCCGCCTATGAAGGCGACGAAGGCTTTGCACAAATTCAGGCAGATGTGGATGCCTTCGCCAAGGAAGAGGGCCGCCGTCCGCGCATGCTGGTGGTGAAAATGGGGCAGGACGGTCACGACCGCGGCGCCAAAGTCATCGCGACCGCCTTTGCTGACATCGGCTTTGATGTGGACGTCGGGCCGCTGTTCCAGACACCGGAAGAGGCCGCACGGGATGCCATTGACAACGATGTGCATGTGATCGGTATTTCTTCTCAGGCGGCGGGGCATAAAACGCTGGCCCCCCAGTTGGTTCAGGCGCTAAAAGACCAGAAAGCAGAGGACATCATCGTGATCTGTGGCGGCGTCATTCCGCAACAGGACTATGATTTCCTTTACAAATCAGGGGTGAAGGCGATCTTTGGGCCGGGAACGAACATTCCTTCCGCAGCACGCAACATCCTTGAACTGATAAAATCCAGTTAAGGAAACACCATGGTCGACACGCCTAAATCCCGCGCCCTGAATTACCACCAGCACCCCAAGCCCGGAAAGCTGGAGATCAGGGCCACCAAGCCTATGGGCAACCAGCGGGATCTGTCGCTGGCCTATAGTCCGGGCGTGGCAGAGGCGTGTCTCGAAATCAAAGAGGACCGCAGCGCAGCCGAACGTTACACCACACGGGGCAATCTGGTCGGTGTGGTCAGTAACGGCACGGCTGTGCTGGGTCTCGGGAATATCGGGGCGCTGGCCTCAAAGCCGGTTATGGAGGGCAAGGCCGTCCTGTTCAAGAAATTCGCCAACATCGACTGTTTCGATATTGAACTGGACGAAAGCGATCCTGAAAAACTGGCGGAAATTGTCTGCGCGATGGAGCCGACCTTCGGGGCGATCAACCTTGAGGACATTAAGGCACCGGATTGTTTTATCGTGGAAAAAATCTGCCGCGAGCGGATGAGCATTCCGGTGTTCCACGATGATCAGCACGGCACCGCCATTGTTGTAGGCGCCGCGGCCACCAACGCGATAGAGGTCGCAGGCAAACGGTTCGAGGATATTAAAATCGTCTCCACAGGGGGCGGTGCTGCGGGGATCGCCTGTCTGAACATGCTGGTCAAACTGGGTGTAAGGCGCGAGAATATATGGCTCTGCGATATTCACGGGCTGGTTTATGAGGGCCGCACCAAGGATATGAACCCGCAGAAAGCTGCCTTTGCCCAAGCCAGCGACTTGCGGACGCTGGATCAGGTCATTGACGGCGCGGATCTGTTCCTCGGTCTGTCCGGTCCGGGTGTGCTGAAGCCTGAGATGGTCAAACGGATGACATCGCAGCCAATCATCTTTGCGCTGGCCAATCCCACGCCTGAAATCATGCCGGATGCGGCCAAGGCGGTGGCACCGGATGCGATTATTGCGACAGGGCGTTCGGACTATCCCAATCAGGTGAACAATGTTCTGTGCTTTCCCTTTATCTTTCGCGGCGCACTGGACGTGGGCGCGACCGAGATTAACGACGCCATGCAAATCGGCTGCGTCAACGGTATTGCCGAACTGGCCCGTGCCACCAGCAGTGCTGAGGCCGCTGCCGCCTATCAGGGCGAGAAAATGGCCTTCGGGCCGGATTACCTGATCCCGAAACCTTTCGATCCGCGCCTGATGGGAATTGTCGCCAGTGCCGTTGCCAAGGCCGCGATGGAAAGCGGCGTTGCCAAACGTCCTGTCGAAAGCATCGAGGATTATAAGGCCGATCTGGATCGGTCGGTCTTTAAGTCTGCCTTCATCATGCGCCCCGTGTTCGAGCTGGCCCGCAACACTGTCCGCCGCCTGATCTTTGCCGAAGGAGAAAGTGAACGGGTGTTGCGCACCGTTGGCGCCATGATGGAAGAGGGCGTGGACCGTCCAATCCTGATCGGGCGTCCCGAAGTGATCAAGGCGCGGATTGCCCGCGCGGGGCTGCGCATCCAGCCGGAGATGGATTTTGACGTAATCAATCCGGAAAGCGACAGCCGCTACCGTGATTACTGGCAGACCTATTATGATCTGATGAAGCGGCGCGGCGTGACGCCCGATCTTGCCAAGGCGATCATGCGCACCAATACCACCGCTATTGGCGCCGTGGCCGTGCACCGTGGAGAGGCCGACAGCCTGATCTGCGGCACCTTCGGCCAGTACCTGTGGCACCTGAAATACGTCAGCGAAATTCTGGGTCGGGGAAATTTGCACCCTGTTGGTGCGCTTTCGGTGATGATCCAGCAGAGCGGCGCTTTGTTCGTCGCCGATACGCAAGTTAATCCCGAACCCACTACCGACCAGATTGCTCAGACGGTGATTGCCGCTGCCCGCCATGTAAAACGCTTTGGCGTCGCGCCCAAAGTGGCGCTGTTGTCCCATTCCCAGTTCGGCAATCTGGACACGGAAAGCGGCCGCCGGATGCGCGGTGCGCTGGAAATTCTCGACGGGCTGGATCTGGATTTCCAATACGAAGGCGAAATGCACGCGGACAGCGCGCTCGATCCGGAGGTCCGTGCACGGATCATGCCCGACAGCCGTCTGGAGGGGGCAGCCAACACGCTGGTCTTTGCCAATACCGACGCGGCCAGTGCGGTGCGTAACGTGTTAAAGACCCGTGCTGGAGGGCTGGAGGTTGGCCCCATCCTGATGGGAATGGGCAACAAGGCCCATATTGTCACCCCGTCGATCACGCCGCGGGGATTGTTGAATATTGCCGCACTGGCCGGAACGTCGGTGCATTCTTACGATTAATATGACGAACTGGAGGAGAAACCATGGGGTACAAAGAGGTCTACGCAGACTGGCAGGCCGATCCAGAGGCATTCTGGATGGAGGCTGCCAAAGCCATCGACTGGATTGTAGAACCGACCAAGGCGCTGCACGACGATAATGCCCCCCTCTATGAATGGTTCTCCGACGGTGTGGTGAACACCTGCTATAATGCTGTGGACCGGCATGTGGAAAACGGGCGCGGCGATCAGGATGCGATCATCTACGACAGCCCGATTACCGGCGCGAAATGTCGGATCACCTACGGCGAGCTACAAACACGCGTTGCCCGTCTGGGCGGCGCCTTGCTGGAGCAGGGGATCAGCAAGGGCGATCGGGTGATCATCTATATGTCGATGACCCCGGAGGCGATTATTGCCATGCTCGCCTGTGCGCGGATCGGTGCGATCCACTCGGTCGTGTTCGGCGGATTTGCCGCCAGCGAATTGGCCACGCGGATTGACGATGCCACCCCCAAAGCCGTCATCGCCAGCAGTTGCGGCATCGAACCGGGGCGCGTCATCGCCTATAAGCCGCTGCTTGACGAAGCGATAGCGATGGCCAGCCACAAGCCGGAAACCTGCATCATCTTCCAGCGCGAACAGGCCGAGGCGACTTTGGAACCGGGGCGTGATCACGACTGGGAAGAGATTCAGGCCGATGTCACGCCGGCGCCCTGTGTTCCGGTAAAGGGCAATGATCCGGTTTATGTGCTTTATACCTCTGGCACCACTGGCCAGCCCAAGGGCGTTGTGCGTCACACAGGCGGGCATCTGGTGGCGCTGAACTGGACCATGAAAAACGTCTACGGCGTCGATCCGGGTGATGTGTTCTGGGCCGCATCGGATGTGGGCTGGGTCGTGGGGCATTCCTATATTTGTTACGCGCCGCTGATCCACGGCAACACGACCGTGGTGTTTGAGGGCAAGCCTGTCGGCACGCCGGATGCGGGCACGTTCTGGCGGGTGATGCAGGATTATAAGGTGCGCGCCATGTTCACCGCCCCAACCGCATTCCGTGCAATAAAACGGGAAGACCCCAAGGGGGAGTACCGGAAGAAATATGACCTATCGAACCTTGAAACCCTGTTTCTGGCAGGCGAACGGGCCGATCCTGACACAATTCTGTGGGCGCAGGATCAACTGGGGATTCCGGTAATCGACCACTGGTGGCAGACCGAAACCGGATTCCCGATGGTGGGCAACCCGATGGGGATAGAGGCCCTGCCGGTAAAGGTCGGTTCTCCGACTGTGCCGATGCCGGGTTATGATGTGCGCATCCTCAGCGACGAGGGCGAGGAAATGCCCGCAGGGGAGTTGGGCGCGATTGCGGTGAAACTGCCGCTGCCACCGGGCACTTTGCCGACACTATGGAACGCCGAGGACCGCTACCGCTCTGCCTATCTCCAGACTTTTGAGGGGTATTACGAAACCGGCGATGCGGGGATGAAGGATGCGGACGGCTATCTTTACATCATGGCGCGGACCGATGATGTGATCAACGTGGCGGGCCACCGGCTGTCCACTGGCGCGATGGAGGAAATCCTCGCCGGTCATCCCGATGTGGCCGAATGCGCGGTGATCGGCGTGGCTGACCCGCTGAAAGGGCAGTTGCCGTTGGGAGTCCTGTGCCTGACCGCCGGAGTGGACCGTCCGCACGGGGACATCGTGGCGGAATGCGTGCAAATGGTGCGCGACAAGATCGGTCCTGTGGCTGCATTCAAACTGGCCTGTGTGGTGGACCGTCTGCCCAAAACCCGATCCGGTAAGATCCTGCGGGCGACGATGGCCAAGATTGCCGACGGGGAAACATTCAAAACCCCCGCCACAATCGACGATCCCGCTATCGTTGACGAGATCGCAGCGTCATTTAAAAATTTGGGCTACCCTAGGTAGCTTGCGGGCTGGTCTTAACAGGTTAATATGTTTTATAAACATTCCGCATCCGGATCAGGGTGCGGTTTCTTAGACAAACAAGAAAAGCGCCGTGTTACAGACTTGCCCAAGCCCTCCTTTTAATTTGTCGCAACCCGGGCCGGAGTAACCCGTGGTTGGCCGGATACTCATTGTTGAGGGGAGCGAGCAACTTCTCAGCTCTTGCGCCCGTCAACTTGAGGAGCACGGCTATGAAGTCGATCTGGCCTCTAGTTTGCCCAAAGCAGCGGAGCTTTTTACAACCAGTGGCCATGCCATTGTAATCATTGATCTGCTGATGGCAGAGCAAGAGGTTAAAGCGGTGATCGGCGGTATGTTGGGGGCAAAACCCCGAACGCGGATCATTGTCACCACCGCCAGCGGTTCAATGAAACAGGCGTCCGATGCGATGAAGATTGGCGCGTTTGATTTCATCGTAAAGCCGTATGACAGCCATCGAATTTTACATATCGTGAACAACGCCGCCTTGGTGCTGGATGACGATCCTAAGGGTAATCCCCCCGAGGAGTCCTTTCGCGGGTATCTCGCACTGGATGCAGCGGTGCATCGTACGGTGGCGCAGTTTGCCCCGTCTCTGGCGCCGGTGCTGATTACTGGACCCAAGGGGGTGATGAAAGAATCCGTTGCTCGTCTCATCCATGTGAAATCCACCCTGCGAGACCGCATTTTTGTTGCGCTGGACTGTAAAAAGGGCAGGGCTGGCGAATTTTACGATCGGTTGCCCATTGATCTGGTGAAAACAGGCGGCACGGTTTTTCTTAACGATATTTGTGATCTACCCTTCAAAATCCAGACCCAGCTTTTGTGGTATCTGCAAACCGGACTGATCAAAGACGGGCAGGGCGAGACGCACAGAGCGGATATTCGCGTCATTTGCGGCACGTCTTTACGACCCCAAGCCGCGATGGAGGCAGGGCGTTTGCGCGAAGACCTGTATTACCGCCTGTCCGTCGCAACGCTCGCGGTGCCGGGGCTGAATGGCGGGCGGTTTTCGGTAAGCGTTATCGCACAAGAGCTGTTTGGCGCTTATAGCCGTGCAATCGGGCGCGGAGATCTTGAGCTTGGCGCCGAGGTCCGTGACATGTTCGAGCATTACAGCTGGCCCGGTCAACAGGCAGAGCTGCTGAAGCTGTTGCGCAGCGTGGCCGACGCGGCTCCGGCAGGGGTGGTGACACCGGCCCATCTGCCCCGCAGCTTTATCAAGGCATTTCGCGAAGACCAGACCGCCACCACCCGCAACAGGTTGGACGGAGGTAGTGGCGGGCAAAGCCAGAGTGACGTTTACGAGGCCGCCTTGCGCACGCTGATCCGGGACGGGCTGACCCTTTCAGAGATTGAAAAGGCCGTGGTTGAACTGACCATCCGGCACTATCAAGGCTCAATCCCGCGGGCCGCAGTCCACCTTGATGTGTCGCCCTCAACGCTTTATCGCAAGCTGGAAAACTGGGCCAAAGGCTAGGACTAATCCGTCAGAGTCACCGCGATCCTTAAACGCGACCACGGGCTGGTAAAAGGCTGGGGACAGAGGGGGTTGGGCGCTTTTGTTCAAGTAAGCAGCCATAGGTGACACCCCCAAACTATGGGGTCGGGCGCGGAATCACCACGAAATATAGCGACAATAGGCCTAAATTACTTTACATTGTGTCTTAAAAAAGGCAGGTTTACTGCAAAAAAGGCAGGTAAAAAATGTATCCAAAAGGGCTTGAGATGCGTGATATAATCAAAATGGCGGCAGGCATGGCAACAGGATTTGCGGTTGTCTTCACACTATCTGATCCCGCAGAGGCACAGTCCCTGCGCAAGATCACGGCACCGGCCGAAAATCCCCCCCAATCCTACACTGGCAAACAATATGTCGACAGCCGCGGCTGCGTCTTCATTCGCGCCGGATTTGGCGGACGGGTCACTTGGGTGCCCCGCGTCAACCGCAAGCGCAAGGTGTATTGTTCGCCAAGCAATCGGCCTTCGCTGTCCGGCAGCCAGCTTGCTGCGCTGAAGCAGGCGAAACCCGTGCAATCCAGCAATCAGGTTGTGGACCTTTCATTGCCGGAAATTGCTGCTGCGGAACCTGCGCGTCAGGTCGTGAAAATCCCCCCGAAAAAGGTTGCAGTGGCCAAACCTGCGCCAAAGGTACGGGTTAAAACCGCACCTAAACGGACGGTAAAGGCCCGTCCGGTGACAGTTGCGACCGCTGCACCTGCAATGACGCGGACCAATCTGGTTCAACGGGGGCCGCAAGCGGTCCATCCCGGCGATCTGGTGCGCTCTGGCCGCGATCAGGCGGAAAATGCCGGCCTAGACAGCCGCACCCCCGCCCGTCCGCTGCAAACGACTGTGGTAAAGACCGTACCGGCGCGGCGCGTTGCAACAGCTTATACGCCGCCCGCAGCACAGACCGTGCATCCGGGTGATCTGGTACGCCAGCAAAAGCAACGCCGCCTGCAAGCGGCGGCAGCGGCCAATGCCAGCGTTTACAAAAAGCCGGCAAAACCTGTGCGTAAGGTGACAAAGGCCCAAGTGGTTGACCCGATACACGGTCTGCAAACCGTTGGGACGATCATTGATCCTGATGTCACAGCCCGCGGCGATGCGCAGATGGAAATGGTCTGGACCAATACAGTCCCCCGCCGTCTGATCCAGAAACGCGTCCGCGTGCGTCAGGTGGCTGTTGCCGGTTCTACCGTCAAGGCGATCAAATCGTCGAAGTCCTATGTGCAGCCGAAACCAAAGGCGCGTAGTGCGGGCAAGCGCTATGTTCAGGTCGGGACATTCGGGAATGCAACCAATGCGCGCCGCACGATTTCGCGGTTTCAGTCCGGCGGTCTGCCGGTCGGAACCCGCACCATCGCGCGCAATGGGAAGAATTTGAAAGTTGTTCTGTTGGGGCCGTTCAGCAGCGAAGCACAGATGCAATCCGCGCTGCGCTCTGCACGGGGTGCCGGTTTCGGGGATGCGTTCTACGCGAACTGAGCCAAAGCGTCGATAACCCCAATTTCCCGACTTTTCAATCATGCCAGCGGCACCAGCCGCTGGTTTTACTTTGGATTGGAGAGTTAGACATGACACGTCTTGTTATCAAAAATATCGGCCATCTGGTCACGATGAATGCTGAAAGGTCCGAACTTTCGGGCGTTGATATGGCGGTGGAAAACGGGGTCGTTGCCGAAATCGGCAAGGATCTGACTGGCCCGCAAACTGTGAACGCGCAGGGCTGCGTTGTCACCCCCGGTCTGGTGAACACCCATCACCATCTGTTCCAGACATTGACACGGGCGGTGCCCGGTGGACAGGACGCGCTGTTGTTCGGCTGGTTGCAAACGCTCTATCCGATCTGGGCACGGATGGGGCCGGAAGAGATGTTCACGTCGGCGCAGGTGGGGCTGGCCGAACTGGCACTTTCGGGCTGTACGCTCAGTTCCGACCACCAGTATATTTTCCCCAACGGCTCCAGTCTCGACGACGCGATAGAGGCGGCCCGCAGCATTGGTGTGCGGTTTCACGCAGCCCGTGGTTCGATGAGCATCGGGGAGAGCGATGGCGGCCTACCCCCCGATCATCTGGTGGAACGGGAGGCGGATATTCTGAACGATTGTATCCGCGTGGCCGACCGCTATCACGACGCCGAAGAGGGTGCGATGTTGCGCATTGTCATGGCCCCGTGTTCACCGTTTTCGGTCAGCACCGGCCTGATGAAAGACAGCGCGGCACTGGCGCGGGACAAGGGGGTGATGCTGCACACCCATCTGGCGGAAAACGACGAGGATATTGCCTATAGCCAAGAAAAATTCGGCTGCCGTCCGGGGCAATATGCGCAGGATATGGGGTGGACCGGAACGGATGTGTGGCACGCCCATTGCGTGAGGTTGGACGCGCAAGAGATTGATTTGTTTGCAAGAACCGGAACCGGTGTTGCCCATTGTCCCTGTTCAAACTGCCGTCTTGGCTCCGGTATTGCGCCGGTGCGCCAGATGCGGGATGCGGGGGTACGTGTCGGGCTTGGCGTGGATGGATCGGCCTCTAATGACGCGGGGCATCTTTTGGATGAGGCGCGGCAGGCGATGCTGTTGCAGCGGGTGCAGAACGGCGCTGACGCTATGGCCGCGCGGGAGGCTTTGGAGATTGCCACGCTGGGCGGGGCGCAGGTTCTGGGGCGCGCCGATTGTGGATCGCTTGAAGTGGGCAAACGGGCAGATTTCGCCATTTGGGATATGTCGGGCCTTGCGGCTGCGGGGAACTGGGATCCGGTGGCGGCTTTGGTGCTGACCGGTCCCCATAACGTGCGCGACCTTTACGTTGAGGGACGCGCTGTGGTGCAGGGCGGGCAGATGGTTAACGTGGACCTGCGCGAGGTGATCACCCGCCAAAACCGCCTTGCGGCACGTCTGGCGGGTTAACCTGAGCGAACTTCCTTGCCATTGACCCAAACACCGGCGATGGCGCGGTCGTCGCCCATCATAATGGTGGGGAAAACGGCTTCCCAGATGTCCTCCGCCCGTTTGCTGCGCTGCGCAATCGCAGGGGTGGAGGCCAGATCAATCGCGATCAAATCAGCCTCCATACCTTGAGCAAGGTTGCCGATTTTATCCTGCAGCCCCAAGGCTTTGCTAGATCCGACTGTGGCGAGATAAAGCAATTGTGCAGGATGCAACGGCGTACCGCGCAACTGGCCCACCTCATAGGCAGAGGCCATGGTGCGCAGCATGGAAAAGGACGAACCGCCCCCCGTGTCCGTTGCCAGCCCCACCGGAATCCCCCGCTGGTGCAAGCCGCTTACATCACACAGGCCGGACCCGATAAAGGTGTTGGAGGTGGGACAATGGCCGATGCTGACACCCTGTTCCGCCATCCGGTCAATTTCCCGCGGGGTGAGGTGGATCGCATGACCCATAACCGCGCCTTTGCCCACCAACCCGTGCTGTTCGTATACATCAAGATAATCCCGCGCATCGGGAAACAGGTCTTTGACCCAAGCGATTTCTTCGTGTTGTTCAGACAGATGGGTTTGCATCAGGCAATCGGGGTGTTCCGCCCAGAGCGTACCTAATGCGGAAAGCTGGTCAGCGGTCGATGTCGGCGCGAACCGCGGTGTGATGACATAGCCGAGGCGATCCACCCCGTGCCAGCGCTCCAGCAACGCCTTGCTGTCGTCATAGGCGGATTGCACCGTGTCGCGCAAACCGTCCGGCGCGTTGCGGTCCATGCAGGTTTTCCCGCCGAGCATCCGCATCCCGCGTTCCTGCGCCGCAGTGAAATAGGCGTCCACGCTTTCAGGATGGATGGTGCAGTAACTGGCAGCGGTTGTGGTGCCGTTGCTAAGCGCCAGATCGCAGTAAAGAGATGCGATTTCATCGGCATATTCGGCATTATTAAAGCGTATTTCTTCCGGAAAGGTATAGGTGTTCAGCCAGTCGATCAATCGCTTGCCCCAACTGGCAACGATACCTGTCTGCGGGTAATGCACATGACTGTCCACAAAGCCTGCCATCAGCAGGGCTTCGCCCGTATCCGTCACCCGCGCCTGCGGATAGCTGGCACGTAGGCTGTCTGCGGTTCCGGTGGCAAGGATTTTACCCTCACGGATTGCCACGGCTCCACGGGCGGTGTGGCGGGCGGCTTCCGGTCCGTCCTGAAAGGGATCTCCGGCAAAACACAGGGTTTGGCCGAGGATCAGTTCAGTATTCGGCATAGGATTTTTCTTCGACAATATGTGAGCCAAGCGCCTGATTTATCTGCTTTTTGTAATCGGCTCGCTTGTCATTGGTGACATAAACCGCGCGGGCCAGCCGGATAAATTCCTCTCCGAAATCGCCCGCACGCTCGCAGTCGCGGATGGCGTCTTCGATGTCCCACAGCTCGCGGTTGACGTTCAGCAGTCGGTGGTTGAGAACGGTGATTTCCTCGGTCTTGGGAATATGTTCGTCGGCAACCGCAAACAAGGCTGCATGTTCGACTTTCACATTGGCGAGCTTTTCGGGGTCTTCGATCCGGTCCAGCTTGATTGCCAGAATGGTCAGCTTGTCCAGCAGCTCACCCGGTGAAATGGGGGTCAGAATTTCATCCATGTCGGTCTACCAATTCTTCCAGTTCCTTACGGAGATTAACAAAAACGCGGTCCCAGTCACCGGATTTTTCCTGTCGGATCAGGCGCATAGACGGATACCACGGGGTGTGATCCTGAAATGGTTCATAAAGCCAGTAGGCTTCTGAATGCAACAGGTTCCAGACCTTCGCCCCCAAAGAACCCGCGACATGGGCGATGGCGCTGTCCATCGTGATCACAAGGTCAAGCTGCTGGATCAGCGCGGCACTGTCGGCAAAGTCACGGTCGTTTCCGGCAGCATCAAGGATCACGCAAGAGGTGCCATCCCCGTGATAGGCTGGTGTCAGCGGACCTTTATAAAGCGAGAACATTTGCAGGTTTGGAACATCGGCCAGTTGCAGGAACTGCTGGTGGCTGAAGGATCGTTTATGGTTGGCGCGATAGGTTACGGAACCGGACCAGAGCACACCAACCTTGAACTGGTCCTTGAACGGCGCAAGCAGGGCGCTGGCCCGATCCTGTGAATCCTGCGGTATGGTTAACGTGGTCGGGGCAGGCAGCGTCTGAAGCGTGGTGCCCAGATAACGGGGCAGGTCCATCATCGGCACCCAGTAATCACACCCCTCAAGGTCTGCGGTGCTGAGCGCAAAGCTGGACACACCCGCCAGCCCCTTAAACACGCGGTGCAGCGGTGGTTTGACCGACAGACGCACTTCGGCACCCATATCCGCAACCCCCTTCAGGAATCGCGCCATCAGGATCGTATCGCCAAACCCTTGCTCCGGTGTGACCAGAAGCGTCTTTCCTGACAGGTCCTCTCCGGCCCATTTGGGCATCGGCATTTCAGGCAGCGAAATTTCATCCCCCTTCCAGCGCCAGTCAAATTCGGCAAATCCCGCAGGATAATCCCCAAGCGCCAACAGCGCAAAAGACAGCTGGATATGCAATTCCGGTTCGTCAGGGTGCACCCTAAGCGCCTTTTCCAGTTCCGCCTTGGCCTCTGCATAACGGCCGAGGGCGCGCAGGTATTTGCCAAGCGAAGACCAGTTCTCGGGGTTTGAAGGGTTCCGCGCCAGCGCCTTGCGCCGTAACGCGAGCGCCTTCTCCGGCTCACCCGCATCAAAAAGCGCATTGGCCGCGTTGTTCAGCACGGTGTCGCTCTCGGGGCCGATCTGGAGCGCCTTTTGCTGGCAGACCACCGCCAGCGGATAGTTTTTCTCGCTGCGGAACAGGGCGCCCAGATTGGACCAGATCGGGCCGTCCTTGGGTCTGCGGGCAAGATAGGCGCGGTACAGATCCCGCGCCGTAGCAAGATCACCTTTTCGGTGATGAAGCACCGCACCTTCGCGCAGGTCGGACAGGGTTTTAAACTGAAGTTGTTGGGGTTTCTGGTCTGTCATAATTCTGTGTTACGCCAATAAAATCGTTTGCAAGCAACCTTCACAGTAGACGGGATTTTCTGATCAGGCAAACCACAGGTTTTACCGGAATTGGTGTTGTTGCAAATGGGGCGAGCGGGTAGAAGAAAACCAAAAGCAGGGGAAAAATATGCAGGAAGAGATCACACCGGACGACGCCTATGTGGACCCTGACACCGGCGACGGGGCCTATGCGCTTGATACGGTTGCGATTGACGCCATTCTGGATGCAGTGGAAGCGGGCGACCAGTCCCGTCTGATAGAGCTTCTGGCGCCGCTGCATTCTGCCGATATTGCGGATGTTCTGGAACAGATTTCCGGCGCGGAGCGGGAAAGCTTGCTGGCGCTTTGGGGAACAGAGTTTGACGGCGATGTGCTGTCGGAGCTGGATGAAAACCTGCGGGCCGATCTGATCGAAACCCTGCCGGCCGATGTGATGAGCTCGGCGCTCAGGGATCTGGAATCCGATGATGTGGTGGATCTGGTAGAAGATCTGGAACACCCCCAGCAAACCCGCGTCCTGGATGCGCTGGAGCAGGCGGACCGTGTCGTCGTCGAGCAATCCTTGCAATACCCCGAGGAGAGTGCGGGCCGTCTGATGCAGCGAGAGCTGGTAATGGCACCGGCCCATTGGACTGTGGGCGATGCCATTGACCATCTGCGCGGCGAAACCGATTTGCCCTACCGTTTCTATGTGGTGGTAATCGTCGATCCCAAGATGCAACCCATCGGCAAGGTGGCCCTGTCCGACCTGTTGTCGAGCCCGCGGGACACCATGCTCGCCACGATCATGGACGAACATTTCCATGTCATTCCTGTCACCCAAAGTCAGGAAGACGTGGCTTATGCCTTTAACCAGTATCATATGGTATCCGCTCCTGTGGTAGACGAAATGGGCCGTCTGGTTGGCGTGATCACCATTGACGATGCCATGTTGGTTCTGGACGAGGAAACCGAAGAAGACCTTCGCTTGCTGGCCGGTGTCGGTGACGAAAGCCTGACCGACAGTGTTCTGGACACCACCCGCCAGCGGTTTCCGTGGCTGGGCGTCAACTTGATCACAGCAATTCTGGCCTCTGTGGT
Organism: Neptunicoccus sediminis; assembly: GCF_001719615.1. Lineage (GTDB taxonomy): Bacteria > Pseudomonadota > Alphaproteobacteria > Rhodobacterales > Rhodobacteraceae > Amylibacter > Amylibacter sediminis. The sequence continues at coordinate 294,565 of NZ_MDVX01000002.1, read as the reverse complement.
GATTTCGCAGTTTTCCGACACGATTGAAGCCATCGTCGCCTTGGCGGTATTGATGCCGATTGTGGCGTCGATGGGGGGAAATGCGGGGACGCAGACCCTTACGGTTGCGGTGCGTGCGCTGGCGACGAAGGATTTGACGGCGTCAAACGCGATGCGAGTGATCCGGCGCGAAGTCATGGTCGGCCTGTTGAACGGTCTGATGTTCGCTGTGATCATCGGCGGTGTCGGCGTGGCGTGGTTCGGTTCTGCCATGCTGGGCGTGGTGCTGGGGCTGGCGATGATTGCCAACCTGTTGATTGCGGGTATGGCGGGCATCCTGATCCCGATTACCCTGACCAAGCTGAAGATCGACCCCGCGCTGGCATCGGGGGCTTTTGTGACAACGGTGACGGATGTGGTCGGCTTTTTCGCCTTCCTCGGGTTGGCTGCGGTGATGCTGACCTGACCTGTAAACGGGTGCTCGCCCATTGAAAAAGCCGCCGGAACATGTGTTGCCGGCGGCTTTTCTTTTTTTGGTGAAGGGGTGGCCCTACGGGATCTTCAACACCTGATCGCGGCTGCCTTTTTTGATCCGCAGGCTATCCTCGCCAATGGCAGAGACGCGCCAGCCGCCCAGACTGTCACCGGCTTTCACCTTCACATAGCGACCTGTCGAGGTCCGCACGAGGGCGCGACGCGCGCTCGGGGTGCCAAAGACGCCCACAAGACTAAGACGGGAGCGCCTGAATTTGGACCGCTCCGTGGCGGCATTGGCCACACTGGTGCGGGTGGGGGTTGGGGGTGCCTTTACGGTGCCAACTGCGGCCTTGGGCGTTTGTGCTGTGGCCCGCGTGCGTCCGCCGGTTTCACGGGGTTCTGTCGCTGCGACACGCTTGACCACACGATCCAGACGGGCAGGGCGTGCCTTGGGCTGGGGGCTTTGGTCGATGGCAAACCGCGAGGCGCTGGCGATTGTATTTTGCGGCTGGGTAGAGGCAACAACGATCTCTGGTTCAGGTTCCGGTTCGGGGGCAATAATCCGCAGCGCATCAGGGCGCGCACGGGATTTCTTTCCCGCCAGCGCAGGATCGGCCAGTGCGACTAGCCCTTCCATTTCAAACGGGGTCAGAACCCGCAGGTTCGTCGGGCGGTTGCGGGCCTTAAGGCCTGCCAGTGCCGGATCAGCCAGCGCAGTCAACGTCGGGGCTTCGGGTTCCTGTGCGGTCTCGGTTGCCGCTTCGGTTTCTGCCAGCGTTCCGGTCGTATCAGGGCTTGCAACCTCTAGGTCTTCGGCCAGATCGCTCGGGCGGACTTGCGGGCGCAGGGCGGGATTGGCCAGCGCCAGTGAGGTTGCGCTTTCGATGGCTTCTTGCGCTTCGGTTTGGGCTATGGCGGCTGTTTCGGCGTCCACATCCGCTTCGCTGGCGATTTCCGCAACGGTGGTTTCCAGTGTTGGTTCGTCGCTGTCAGCTTGCGTAACGGTTGTGGCCGCCTCGTGTGCGGCGGGGGCCGGTTCTGACACAGGTGTTGCCAGTTGTTCGGGAACATCCAATGTGGCAGGGCGCAGCTTTGCACGTAAAGGCCGCAGGGCCGGATCAGCCAGTTGCGCAATGGTCGGCGGTCCAAACGCCGGACCTGACGGGGCTGGCACCTCCAGATCGGCGGGGCGGACCCGTGCCCTATAGGGGCGGAGCGCGGGGTCTGCCAAGTCCAGAATTGTTCGGGCCGCGGTTTCTTCCCCGGTTTCAACTGCTGTCGTGTTTCCAGCTAGTAATGCTGCGGAGGCTGGGTCTTCGATTGCATCTGCCGGAACGTCCAGATCGTCGGGGCGCAGACGGGGGTTAAATCCGGCCAGCGGGTCGGCTGGCAGGGCCGAGCCGGGACGGTCCCGTGGCGGCTGCGGCGGTTTGCCGGCGAAAATCATGATGTATTCCGGCCCGGGGGTGCCTTCTTTGGTTGGTGTCAAAGTACCGGGTTCGGCGGTAATGGGTGACGGCGGGCGCACCGGACGGGCAGCAGGTTCCTGTGCGGTTTGGGGCACAGGTGCTGCGTCCCGATCCGTTGCGGGCAAATTGCCCAGAAGGATCGGATCGAAAGACTGGCTTGGCAGGGTCAGCGCTGCAAGGCGAACCGGCGTTTCCGGTTCTGTGGGCGCATAGACCGCAAGGGCCATATCGCTCTGGATGATCTCGACAATTTCGTCATTTACCGCAACTTCCGGCAGATCGCGACGCGCTTCGGCAATTTGCAGGCTGCTGGTTTTCACCAGTTCGGATTCTCCGGCCACAAAGGGGGATACTGATTCTTCGGGTTGCAGGCGGATGATAAAGGGGCGGTCCGTGGCCGAATTGCGCGGGACAGCCTTGGTAGCAAGCTCGGGATATGAGCTTTGCGCTGGTGCATTAAGCGCAATCCGGACAAGTGGTAGGTTCGGTGCAATATCCTGCAAGACGGCCCGCTGCGTTGGCTCTGCTGGTTCCGGTTCCGCATTGGCGGCGGAGTCGGTTTCAGGCGCGGCCAGCGCGGTGTCTTCCTGTGGTTCAGGCGCTGCGACGGACCCTGTCAGATTGGCCGTGCCAGCCTGATCGGACAAAGCCGCAGTCTGTTGGTCGTTGGCGGTTTGTCCGGTCGTTTGCTCAACTGCGGCCACAGCAGGGGCTGCGTCATAGTCGCTGGCATCCGAGGAAAACTGCGAATAGCCGAAATAGCCGATCGCCAGACCGACAGAGGCGGCAGCCAGCCACGGCACAAAACGGGACGCCTTAGGCGCAACAGACTGTTCTGTAAGATAAAAACGTGGTTCGCGGTGGAATTCGCGTTCGGTGTATTCAGTGGTGAAATAGAGCGTGTCAAAGCCGTGGGTCTTGGCGAAATCTTCCGCTTCCCGCAGGGTTTGACGGGCGACAATCCCGATGGGGGCCATATTGCCAAAGCCCTTTTCGCCCATGTCATAGACGATTTCATCCATCGGCAGGGGCGAGATTTTTTCGATCTGGCGCAGCCCGTGACGTTCCGCGGCTTCATCCTCGAATACGCCCAGACTGACCTTGGACAACAGCACCTCGGAGCGGGGCACCCGTACCACTGTTCGGCACTGGCGGACCTTGCCTGCGCCGTTGCTGACCGCCTGATCCCGCAGTGCGCTGACCTGTGCCGACAGGTCAGGCGCGTCAAGCGGCACATGACCGAGCACAGTCCAAGCGCCTCCACCAGCACGATGCCACAGAGCGACGCCCTCGTTCGACAGATCGAGTGCGAAATTCGGTTTGGTTTCACCCATCATCATAAAATTCTCTCTATCCACAGCGCGGATATACCATCACCGGCGTTCATTGCTACAGTTTTGCTGGGCTAAGCCCTTAGTGTAGCAGATTTTTGCCGGAATTGGAACGCTCCGCCGGATCAGGCGGAGGATTTCCGTGTTGGTCGTCTTCCGTTTTCGGTTTGGTCGTGTGAATCACGGTCCCGCAAGCGGCGGTGGTGTCCTGTGTAAAAGCACTTCGTATCAAAAGGATTAAATTTCAAGTCGCGCAGAGATTTCGTCCGGCGTTTTGCCTCAAAAGCAGCTAAAATCTGCTGCAAGGAGGGCTGGCGCCCGCGTGGTGCGGACGCCAGAGCATCTTTTAGGCTGCGGTAGCCTTGTTCAGCGCCTGATCCAGATCAGCGATCAGATCTTCGACGGTTTCAATCCCGATGGACAGGCGCACGGTGTCCGGTGCAGCGCCGGCGGCTTCTTGTTGTTCAGGCGTCAACTGGCGGTGGGTGGTAGAGGCCGGATGGATGATAAGCGACCGTGTATCCCCGAGATTCGCCACATGGCTGAAGATCTCCAGACTGTCCACCAGCTTGATACAGGCGTCATAGCCGCCCTTCACCGCGAAGGTGAACAGGGCACCTGCGCCTTTGGGGTAAAGCTTGCTTGCACGTTCTGCATAGGGGGAGGAGTCCAGTCCGGCATAGGTGACGGTTTCGACGCGATCGTCCTTCTCCAGCCAAGCGGCAACCTTTTTGGCGTTTTCCACGTGACGGTCCATGCGCAGCGACAGGGTTTCGATCCCGAGTAGAGTGTAATGCGCCCCTTGCGGGTTCATCGTCATGCCCAGATCACGCAGGCCAATTGCGATGCCGTGGAAGGTAAAGGCCAGTGCGCCAAAGGTCTCGTGGAATTTCAGGCCGTGATAGGCAGGCTCCGGCTGGCTGAGCGAGGGAAATTTATCGCTTTTGGACCAGTCGAACTTGCCGCTGTCCACAACACAACCACCTGTTACCGTGCCAGAGCCGGTCAGGTATTTGGTCGTGGAATGGACCACCAGTGTCGCGCCCATTTCGATCGGACGGCACAGGTAGGGCGTGGCCGAGGTGTTATCGACGATCAGGGGCAATCCCGCTTTATCCGCAATCGCAGCAATGGCTGGAATGTCGGTCACGTAACCGCCCGGATTGGACACACTTTCACAAAAGACCGCGCGGGTGTTTTCATCAATGGCCGCTGCAACGGCATCCGTGTCATCCAGATCCACGAATTTCGCGGACCAGCCAAAACGCTTGATGGTCTGGCTGAACTGGGTGATCGACCCGCCATAAAGACGTGTGGAGACGACAACGTTACAGCCCGGTCCCATCAAGGGAAACAGGGACATGATCTGCGCCGCATGACCAGAGGAACAACAGACAGCCCCGGCACCGCCTTCAAGGGTCGCAATGCGTTCCTGAAGCACCGCTACGGTCGGGTTGGTCAGGCGGGAATAGATGTAACCCACTTCTTGCAGGTTAAACAGCGCCGCTGCGTGATCTGCATCGCGGAACACATAAGAGGTGCTTTGATAAATCGGAGTCTGCCGCGCCCCTGTTGCGGGATCGGGGCGGGCGCCTGCGTGCACTTGCAACGTGTCAAAGCCGTAGTTGGGTTCGTCTGTCATGGTTGTCTCCTCGTAGATCGGTTTTGCGCAGAGTATGCCCAATCCACGCCCCTTCACAACCGTGAAGAAATGATTCCCGTGTTAAAACCGCCTTTGCGCAATTCACCGAAAAGCCGTTGATATTCTATTTTGGGGCAGCGGTTCTGGATCACGGTCACGCCCGCAGCTTCGGCCTGCGCCGCGGCTTGTGCATGGCGCACGCCAATTTGCATCCAGATGGTTTGAAGTTGGGGCAGGAACAACGCAAGACTGTCCTCGACAATCGGGGGCACCGCTTCGGAGCGGCGGAAAATATCCACCATGTCGATTGGCTCGTCCTTGAGATCCGACAGGTCGCCCCGCACGGTTTCCCCCAGCAGTTCCTGTCCGGCATAGGCGGGGTTGACCGGAATCACCCGATACCCGCGCAGTCCCAGATAACGGGCAACATAATGGGAGGGGCGCACCGGATTGGTAGACACCCCGATGCAGGCAATGGTTTTTGTGCGTTTAAGGACATCACGCATCAGATCGTCTGAATAAGTCTCGCTCATAACCGGAGTGTAGCGGGGGGCGGGCTATGGCTCTAGCCGAAAAGCGACAGAACGAAGGGGGGAGGGTAAACAAAAAAGCGCCCGAAACGGTTAGGTTTCAGGCGCAAGGTGTGGAACGAGGGACAGTAGTCAGAGACGGGGAGTTCCAATCGACCCGTCCAGTGCAATGATATTTAGGACACTCTGTCGCAGAGTTAAGGCTTTGTAATAAAAACGTGATCACGGCGTGTTTGAAGGTGCTGCGTTCAATGCCGCGCAGTGATCTTTCAGGGCTGCTGCTGCCTGTGTGACCCCAAAATTCTATTGATTAAGCACATCCGGCCAGTTGCGGTCGCCCTTTTCGATATGGCCTGCGGTGTCGGACTGCCAACGCTCACGCACGCTCAGGCTGTAGTTGAGGTAGAGTTTCCCGTCCACAATGCTCCACGCTTCAGGCACGGTGGGCGCGATATAGCCGTTGGCCATAGCAAAGGCACAATAACCACCGTATTGCGGCGCGTAACGCTCCGGAGCATCTGCGAAGATCGCTGCGTTCTGTGCAGAGGAGAACAGCCATGTGGCGCCGTTCCATTCTACTGCGTGATCGGGGGAACCGGCGACCGGCTTGCCTGCGCTGAAATAGGCAACTGCATCGCTGCCATCAATTGCGACAGCCCCTTCGGTATAGACTGGCGGGGTTTTGGCGGCTGCCATCGGTGCCACCAGCGTCACAGCAGAAGCGGCGTAAAGCGCGAGGAGGGCGCGGCGGTTAAGGTTCATGGCGGTCTCCGGACAGTATTCTGGAGATAACGCTAGCCGATGATTTCGCTCCGCTCTACGGGGCACACGTTGATGTGAGCGGGCGTGAGCAGAGCCGCCGCTAGCGCAGGCGCGCGGCCTCATACAGTCCAACCGCCGCAGCATTGGACACGTTGAGAGAGCCGAATCCGCCGGCAAACCGGATTTTCGCGATGATGTCACAGCTTTCACGGGTCAGTTGCCGCAATCCCGGACCCTCGGCTCCAAGGGCCAGAGCAACAGGCATCCGGGCCGATTTCGTCAGCTCTTCAGCCAGATCGCTTTCCCCCAGACCGTCCAGCCCGATGATGAAATATCCCATTTCTTTCAGGGCTTTCATGGATGTCGCCAGATTTTGCACCCGCAGATAGGGTTGCCGCTCCAGCGCACCGGATGCGGTTTTCGCAAGCGCACCGGTTTCCGGCGCAGAGTGGCGGTGGGGGGCGATGACAGCGCGGGCGCCGAACACTTCGGCAGAGCGCAGGATCGCACCGATATTGTGGGGATCGCTCACCCGATCGAGCAGCAACACCACAGGGTTTTCACCGCGCGGCGCACAGCGTTCGGACAGGCTGCCCCAGATAAGCGGGTCCACTTCCAGCGCGGCCCCCTGATGCACGGATTGCGCATCCAGCGGCGCAGAGAATTTACGCGGGTCCTGAACCTCGGGTTCGATATTGGCCGCAGCAATGGCATCCTCCAGCTTGGCCTGAGCATTGGGGGTCAGGATCAGCCGGTGTTTGACTCGGGCGGGATTCATCAGCGCATCGCGCACTGCATGCAGGCCGAACAACCAGACCGTCACTGGCGTATCCCCGCGTTTTTCCCGCTCTTTTTCAACAACCCATGTGGGTTTCTTGGGTTTTCTGGCCATGATCCTATGCCCTTGCTGCCGTGTTTATCCCGTGTCGCAGATGCCAGAAGCCACCGCAAGGGGCTGGGGATGAACAAGATGCAAGATTGATGCAGATTAGTGGTTGACGCCACCCAACACCCCCGCTAAATCGGGCGGCGTTGGGCGACGTGCTGCAAGGTGCGGCAGCGGACTGTAACTCCGCCGAGGCGACTCATGCCTGGTTCGATTCCAGGGTCGCCCACCATATTTCTGGCTCCCGTTTTAACGGGACTCCAGATCCGCGATGAGGGTTTTCATCTCTCCGATTTCTTTCTGTTGGGCCTCGATAATGGAATTGGCCAGCTCCCTGACACGGGGATCGCTGATTTCTGCCCGCTCGCTGGTGAGAATCGCAATCGAGTGGTGGGGAATCATCGCCTTCATCCAACTGACATCCTGCACGGTTTCCTGCGAACGCACGAGCCAGAGCGCGATGGCAAAGACCAGCGCCGACCCTACGTAAATTGCTGCATTCACAGTCTTATTCTGGTACATACCCAACATGAACGTCAGCATGACAACCGCCATGACGGCCCCCATGATGAAGGTCATGTAAAACCGTGTTTCACTAAAAAATACGTGGTCCACGGCATAGGTGTTGAGATACATCAGCCCGAACATCACCGCTGTTGAAGTGCCGACCATTGCAAAGAAACGGCCATAAGACCCTTTGTGGTTGCTGTCTTTCATCATTCCCTCCGTCGAAGTGATTATAAAATCACAACAAGACTCCAGCGCGGGAGGGTTCCGAATTTTTTTGAAAAATTTGGTCGGGGTCAGTCTTCGTCTACCACCGGATTGGAACAGATGCCGATGCCTTCGATCTCTACCTCGATCACTTCACCGGGCTTGAGAAAACGGGGCGGCGTGCGGGCATGGCCGACACCCGGCGGGGTGCCCATAGCGATCATGTCACCGGGGTTGAGCGTGGCAAATTCCGAGATCGTCGCGATGGTTTTATGCACAGGCCACATCATTTCGGACGTATTGGCGCTTTGCAGGATTTCAGAGCCGACACGGGATTCGATCCTCAGCCCGCTGGCGCCGGAGGGCAATTCATCGGGCGTTACCACATAGGGGCCGACAGCGCCGGTGTTGTCAAAGTTTTTGCCCGGCGTCCATTGCGGGGTCTTTCGCTGGTAATCCCGCACAGAGCCGTCGTTGAACACGGTATAGCCGAACACATGATCAAGCGCTGTGTCAGGTGAAATATGCCGCCCGCCTTTGCCAATGATCACCATCAGCTCTGCTTCATAGTCCAGTTTGGTCGAACTTTTGGGCCGCACCATCGGCGCACCGGAGGGCATGAGGGATTCCAGACCGCGCATGAACAGGGCAGGGTAGCTGGGCATATCATAGCCCCCTTCCTTGGCATGATCGGCATAGTTCAGCCCCAGACAAATCGTCTTGCCCGGACGCTCAACGGGCAGGGCAGGGATAATGTCGCCAACCGCCACCTTGTCCGATCCGGCAATCCGCGCTGACAGGCTTTGGAGCAATTCGGGATTCGTTAGCAGAGATCTGAGGTCCGCGCCGACATCGCTGGATAAGAGGGAAAGATTTGTGGCTGCATCGTCATTGACTGCAAAGACGGCGTTTCGTCCTGCATGTTTCCCAACCAGTAATTTCACGCGTGTATCCTTGTCGCCTGTCTTTTTCCCTGTCGTAGGGTGATCTCCGGCGCCAATGCAAAGGTTTCCCAGCGCAGCGCGCTCGAATGGCAATGATCTCTGCTGAAACGTCCCTACAATTCCGAGTTTATGCGGCTTTGACAGATCATGCGCTGTCGAATTTTGCAAAGGTATTATTGCATTTTTGTAGACACCTCGCGTGTGGGGCCAACACGATGGCGTCCCATGCCGGACGCGGGCGCTGTATCAGACGGGAAAAAGGCGCAGACGGTTGGACCGCTGCGCCTCGCTACTTTGGTGGTGGGCGATAAGTTAACCCAGCACCTCCTTGACGGCCTGAACGGTCACGTCAACCACATGATCCACTTCGGATTCAGTGATGCACAGCGGCGGGGCAAAGCCGATGATGTCGCCCTGCGGCATGGCACGGGCAATCACATCGCGGCTGGCCATTGCAGCGGAAATCGACGGGCCGATCTTGCGGGATGCATCAAAAAAGTTGAGCGGTTCGGTTGTGTCGGCAAATTCAACCGCAGACATCAGACCCTCGCCGCGGACTTCGGCCACATTGGGATGATCCGCCAGCGCGTTTTTCAGGGCCGTGTTCAGATAGCGTCCGGTTTTTCCGGCGTTATCAACCAGTCCCATCTCGTCAATCAGGTTCAGGTTGGCAACTCCGGCTGCGGCCCCGATCGGGTGGGCAGAATAGGTCCAGCCGTGACCGATAGGACCGTTTTCATCGGTGCCGTTTTCCAGCACTTTCCAGACTTTATCCGACACGATGGAACCGGACAGCGGCGCGTAGGCCGAAGTCAGACCCTTGGCGATGGTGATGATGTCAGCCTCGATCCCGTAGTGGTCCGAGCCGAACATGCTGCCCAGACGACCAAAGCCGGTGACGACCTCATCCGCGATCAGCAGGATGTCGTATTTCTTCAGAACAGCCTGAATCGCCTCCCAATAGCCTTCGGGCGGGGGCACGATGCCGCCGGTGCCCAGAATAGGTTCCCCGATGAAGGCGGCAACCGTGTCAGGGCCTTCTGCGAGGATCAGCTCTTCCAGTTTCGCCGCGCAATCGGCCGCAAATTCTGCCGGTGTCATCGCGGCATCCTTGCGGCGCAGATAATAGGGCGCCTCTGTGTGGATCACTTGGGACAGGGGCAGGTCGAATTTATTGTGGAACAGTTCCAGACCCGTCAGCGAGCCTGTCATCAGACCGGAGCCGTGATACCCGCGCCAGCGCGAAATGATCTTTTTCTTTTCAGGGCGGCCAAGGATATTGTTGTAATACCAGACCAGTTTGATGTTGGTCTCGTTCGCGTCAGAGCCGCTTTGCCCGAAATAGACTTTGGACATATTGTCCGGTGCGCGGTCCAGAATCATCTTGGCCAGCGTGATGGAGGCTTCGGTGCCGTGGCCCACATAGGAATGGTAATAGGCTAGTTCATGGGCTTGTTTGGCGATCGCCTCGGCAATTTCGGTGCGCCCGTAGCCCACATTCACGCAGTAAAGCCCTGCAAAAGCATCCAGCATCCGGCGGCCGTCGCGATCGGTGATGTGGACGCCGTCGCCGCCGCTGATGACCCGTGTCGGGGTTTCCCCCCGCGCATGTTGCGCCAGATGTGTGGAGGGATGGAAGAAATTCTCGCGGTCCCATTCGGCCAGTTGGTCATTGTTCAGCATAGCTACGCCCTTTCGTGTGTGTTGCGCGCAGCATAGCAACGCGCCGTGACGAAACGATGCAAATCTGTTAGGTTTGCGCCTAATTTATGCAAGGATTGATCGAATGGCTGCCAAAACCCCCGCATTAGATGATTTTGATCGCAAAATTCTGCATGAAGTGCAGCAGAACAACCAACTGACTTCGACTCAACTGGCAGAGCGGATCGGCCTGTCCCCGACCTCTGCCCAGCGCCGGTTGAACCGGCTGCGCAAAGACAAGGTGATCAAGGGGGATATTTCGATCATTTCCGGAGCGGATGTGGGGCGCACGTTAACCATGATTGTCTCTGTCCAGCTTGAACGGGACCGCTCTGACATTATCGACCACTTCAAAAAGGCCGTGCGAAACGAACCCATTGTGATGAGCGCCTATTACGTCACGGGCGACAGTGATTTCGTGCTGATCATCAGCGCCCGCGACATCAAGGAATACGAAGGTTTCACCCGCACGTTTCTGTATGATAATCCTGACATCAAAGGGTTCAAAACCACCGTGGTGATGGATCAGATCAAAACGTCCTTTTACGTGCCCCCGTGGGAATGAACCCAAGGAAGCATCGTCTCATCTCTCCAGTTCGGACTTGCGATACTCTGCCTTGTCGAGCCATTCGGGATTGATTTCAATTCCCCAACCGGGCGCGTCTGTCACAGTGGCCTTGCCATCGCGGATTTCATAGGGGTCGCGGGTGAACAGATTCTCTTGCCAGGGGTAATAATCCAGCCCCTCGATGGAAAACTCCAGATATTTGCCCGCATTGGGAATGGCCCGCAACAGGTGCATCGTAAATAGCGTAACCAGCGACAGGTTCGCTGCATGAGGTGTGACCGGAATCCCCGCATCCGCGGCCATTTTGGCCACCCGCATCGTGCGGGACATACCCCCGAGGTAGAGCACATCCGGCTGCACAATATCCACGATCCGACCGTCAATCATCTGCTGCCAGTTGGCCATCATACAATCCTGCTCCCCCCCTGTGATGTCCAGATCCAATGCGTCTGTCACTTCTTTGGTCTGGGCAAACTCCCAATAGGGGCAGGGTTCTTCATAATGGGAAATGCCGTTGTCGATCAGCATCTTGCCAACCTCAATCGCCCGTTTCGGGGAATAACAGGAATTGGCATCGACCAGCAGCGCCACATCATCGCCCATGGCGCGGCGCATGGTGGGGACGATTTCTTCGGTGCGGCCTTCCCATTCGTCGCGGTCGCGGCCCACTTCCGCGCCAATGCGGAATTTGAAGGCGTCAAAGCCCTTTTCATCGCGTAGCCGGACCAGCCGCTCTGCTTCATCCTTGGGCGCTATGTCCCGCTTCATGGACGATCCGTAGGCGCGGAAATCGCCGGGGCTGCCGCCCATTAGGGTGCAGACCGGTTTGCCCTCTACCTTGCCGCGCAAATCCCAAAGGGCTGTTTCCAGCCCGCCCATAGCGCGGCGCAGGTAGGAACCGGGGAATTTGTGTTCGCGGTCGCGCACGAAATCCAGAATGCCATCCACGTCATAGGCATCCCAGCCCAGCGCATAGGGTGCCACCTGCCGGTGCAGCACTTGGGCTGTGATGTCGGCATAATAGGGCGCGACCTGACCCCAGCCTTGCGCCCCTGTGTCAGTGGTCACACGGGTGAAGCTGACGAATTCCGTGCTGAAGGTTTCGATGGATTTGATCTTCATGGGGGAGGCTCCGCTAGGCTGGGCAGGTCTGAAATCTTTGGCGTTGACCATAAAAGAAATTGGACCTTACAGTAGGTCCATTCCGACAATAGGAGCGGTCCAATATGGGGGATGCACAGTGAAGCAACAGGCCGGGGCCCTGCTGTCCTCTATCCGCATTGAACGGGGATCAGATCGCAAGATCAGTGTGCAGCTTTATATGGCCCTGCGCGAGATTATCCTGACGGGCGGTCTTGGCGTGGGCCGACGGCTTCCGGCCAGTCGTACGCTTGCCAAAGAGATCGGCGTGTCGCGTACGACCGTAATTGATGCTATCGACCGGCTTGTGTCCGAAGGGATGCTGGTATCCCGTGTCGGCGCTGGAACCTATGTGAGTGACGTGCTGGCGCAGCCTGAGGGTGGAAAGCAGGCGCAATCCCCCCCGAAGGAGGCGCAGGCCAAGCCGCAACTTTCCGAAAGGTTCACCACAGCGCTGGAGAATTTTGCCCCCCGCCAGCGGCTGCCCCATAAAAGTCAGGCTTTCATCACCGCGCTCCCCGCGCTGGAGGCGTTTCCGATGACCCATTGGGCGCGGATCTCGGCGCGCCACCTGCGGGGCAATCGGGACGAAATCATGGGCTACGGACCACCGCAAGGGCTGGACCGGTTGCGCCGCTCTATTGCCAGCCATCTGAACGCGGCGCGGGGGATCAAATGCAGGCCGGAGCAGATTTTCGTCACCGGCGGGGCGCAGCAGGCGTTTTCGATCCTCGGGCGTGTGCTGCTGAACAGCGGCGATAAGGTCTGGTACGAAAACCCCGGTGCTATCGGGGCTGGCAATGCGCTGGTGGCGAACGGGGCGCAACTGGTGCCGGTGCCGGTGGACGGGGACGGGCTGGATGTGGAGCGGGGCTCGCAGCTTGCGCCGGATTTCCGGCTGGCTTTTGTCACTCCGTCCCACCAGCAACCCCTTGGCCATGTGATGTCTCTGCCACGGCGTCTGGCACTGCTGGATGCCGCCCGTTCCGCCAATGCGATGATTGTCGAGGATGATTATGACGGCGAGTTCCATTTTTCGGATCGGGTGCAACCCGCGCTGAAAAGCATAGATACGCAGGACCGAGTGATCTATGTGGGCACCTTCTCGAAGACCCTGTTTCCCTCTATCCGGCTGGGCTTTATCCTGTCGCCCGACAGTCTGGTGCCGGTGTTCGATCAGGTATTCACAAGCTGGATCAGCGGCCCGTCCACGGCAACACAGGCGATTGTTTCGGATTTCATGGATGAGGGTCAGTTTGCCACCCACATCCGCATGATGCGCCGCCTTTACAAGGCCCGATATGATGTGCTGATGCAGGCGTCAAAGGCGCTGCCAGCAACGATACAGGTCCAGCCGACCCGCAGCGGATTTCACACCACGGCGTTTCTGGATCGCCGCGTGGACAGCGCTGCGCTGGTGGCGCAAGCGCGTGAACGCAACGTCATTACGGCGCCGCTGGCCCGCTATTGTCTAACGCCTGTTGAACAAAATGCGCTTGTGCTCGGGTTTGGCAGTGCAAAGCCCGATGATATTCAGACGGGGCTTAGAATTTTGTCTGGATTGCCCGCCCTTGATATATAATCCTGTTACAAATTGGTCTGATAAGAATTCGGCAATGGATATGAGTCGCAGTCCAATGCCTTTCTAAGGTTCACGTGCGACTGACTAGAACCCGACGCTGCCGCGTTGATACTTCAGGGAGTACATTATGAAACATAAAACAAAAATCACGGGTCTGATGGCGGCGCTGCTGCTGTCTACGGCCTCGATCGCACATGCCGAAACACTGCGTCTGCTGACTTGGGGGTCTTATGCGCCCGAGGAACTGGTGCAAAAGTTTGAGGAACGCTATCCCGATATTGACGTGGAAGTGACCTTTTCCAACAACGAGGAAATGATCGCCAAGCTGCGGGCCACCGGCGGTGCGGGGTTTGACCTTGCACAGCCAAGCCACGACCGTATTCACGCCGCGCAGATGGAATATGACATCTACAAACCGCTGGACCTGTCCAAGATTGACACCTCTGTGATGGAGACCTCCCATCTGGAGGGCGTGAAGGCCAATACCACCATCGACGGTGAAGTTTATGCGGTTCCGCATCAGTGGGGCACATCGGGTCTGATGGCAAACAAATCCGTGGCACCGGATTTCAAAGGCTGGGGTGATCTGTGCGATCCGAAATATGAAGGCAAAACCTCTATGCGCCTGAAGCGGACCATTCTGCTTGGCACTGCGTTTTCCATGGGGCATGATCCGTTTGCCGCCTATTCCGATCTGGATAAATACCAGCAGATTCTGGACGAAGTGGCCGAAAAACTGATCGACTGCAAATCCAACATCAAAGCCTATTGGAAAGGCGGCGACGATCTGTCCGCCATGATGCTGTCGGGTGAGATTGTGGCCTCTGAAACATGGGATTCCACAGCCTATAAGCTTTATGGTCAGAACAAGGACATCGTGTTTGTGCCACCCGAAACTGGGGCACTGGCATGGATCGACACATTTGCGCTGCCCCGCAAGGGCAAGGCGGATGATGCGGCCTACAAGTGGATCAACTTCGTGCTGGAGCCTGAGAACGTAACGATCATGTCCGGCAGCACCGGCGCGATTGCCGCTGTCAAAGGCGGGCTGGAGCTGCTGCCGGAAGACAAGCGCAACGCGGTGACTGCGGCCTTTACCGACGCAGATATTGCCAACCTGAAGTTCTTTGCCAACATCCCCGCCGGTGTCGAGGATATGGAAGGCAAAACGCTTGAGAAAATCAAAGCGGCCACTGGCGGCTAAACCTGTCCAGTAGAAGGGGCGGCGTTCACCATGACGCCGCCCTTTTTCTATCTGCCATCTGGCGCCCTTTTCCCACGACACTGACCAACGGATTTCCGAATGAACACTGCCACACTGACCGATCCGGCCCTTGATCCTGCATACGATCTGGAATGCAGCAATATCCACAAATCGTTCGGGGCTGTGCGCGCTGTAGATGATGTGTCGTTCAAAATTCCCAAGGGGTCTTTCTTTTCGATCCTCGGGCCGTCGGGCTGTGGCAAGACAACCTTGATGCGGATGATCGCAGGTTTCGAGGACCCCACTTCCGGCGATATCCAGATCAAGGGGAAATCGGTTCTGAACACGCCGCCTAACAAGCGGAACGTGAAGATGGTGTTCCAGCATCTCGCGCTGTTTCCGATGATGAACGTCTATGAAAACATCGCTTACGGATTACGCTGTATCGGGACGGATAAGGCGGAAATCGAACGTAAAGTGCGGGATGTGCTAGAGCGGATAGCCCTGCCGGATGTGGCAGATCGCGAAATTCACCAGCTTTCGGGTGGCCAGAAGCAGCGGATCGCGATTGCCCGCTGCATGGTGATGGACCCTGATGTGCTGTTGCTGGATGAACCGCTTGGGGCGCTTGACCTGAAACTGCGCGAGGCGATGAAGATCGAGCTTAAACTGCTGCAACACCAGTTCAACACCACCTTTATTTATATCACCCACGACCAGTCCGAAGCGCTGGTCATGTCCGATCACGTCGCCATTATGAACGAGGGCCGTTTTGAACAGATCGGCCGCCCCGAAGACCTCTATCACAACCCGCAAACATCATTCGTGGCGGGGTTCGTCGGGGATTCCAACCGCTGGTCCGGACGTGTCACTGCTGTGGAAGGCGGGGAATACCGTGTAGAGACAGAGGCAGGGCTGGTAATGACCAGTGCGCGGGCCGTGGGGCAGGGGATCAGCACCGGCAAGGAGGTTTCAATCTTTGTGCGCCCCGAATTTATCACAGCCCGCAAGACATCCTCTGAAGGCAGTGGCAACGCGCAAAACGCGCTGCAGGGGCGTGTGGATTCCGTTCTGTTCAACGGGGCCAACAGCCGCGTTCTGGTACGCGATCCCGTGGGGGAGCTGATCGAAGCAGATGTGGTTGTCACCGGCGGGGCAGAGGATTTGCGCGCGGGGGATGACGTCACGCTGGAATGGTCCGCTGCGCAAACCATGTGCTTTGCGGTATAGGGGGCGATATGCAATCTGACATCAAACGCCTTTCCCTGATCCTGCTGTTCGCACCCTTTGCGCTGTGGATCGCCTTGCTGATTATCCTGCCCCATATGGGGATGGTTGTGCTGTCCCTGCGCGAAAAAGTGGCGCCCCGCGTCTATGAGTTCGGCTTTGGCAATTACATTGATTTCATAAACGAGCCGATTTACTGGAACACGCTGCTGCGCACCGGTTCCATGTCTATTCTGGTGACGTTTCTGGCGCTGCTGATCGGCTTTCCGATTGCCTATTACATCGCCAAAATCGCGGGCAAACGATCCCGCGGGGCGCTGTTTCTGCTGTGTCTGATCCCTTTGTGGGTCAGCGATCTGATCCGCGCTTTCGGCTGGATTTTGCTGCTGCGGGAAACCGGCGTGATTTCCAGTTTTCTGACGGATATTGGCCTGATCAAACAGCCGATAGAGTTTCTCTACAACGACATCACGGTAATCATAGGGCTGGTTTATACCGTGATCCTGTTCATGATCGTGCCCCTTGTCTCAACCCTTGACGGGATGGACAACGCCATGATCGAGGCGGGGTATAATCTGGGCGGCAACGGGTTCACCGTGCTGCGCCGTATCATCGTGCCCTATGCCATGCCCGGCATCGTGTCGGGCTGTATCGTAGTGTTCATGATGACGGCGGGCAGCTATCTGACGCCGATCCTTTTGGGCGGCAAGAATTCCAGCTGGTTTACCGAACAGATCTACGACCAGTTTATCACCCGCTTCAACTGGGAGAGCGGCGCGGCCTTTGGCTTCCTGCTGCTGGCCTTTACATCTGTCGTTGTGTGGATCGGTTTGCGCCTGACGGGGCAGACGCTGGCCAACACTGTTGCGAAAAGCTGAAGGGGAGGGACCGGACATGGCATCATCCACCAAAAATCGCGCCTTTCTGCTGGGCTACCGCGCTTATATAGCGGCGTTCTTTATCTTTTTGGCCGCGCCTTTGGTAGCGGCAGGCAGTTTTGCCTTTAACGACTCGCTGTTTCCGGCGCTGCCGTGGCAGGGGTTCACGCTCGACTGGTTCTTTAACGATAGCGAGCCCAAGCTTGGTATGTTTCACGACCGCCGCCTGCTGCGGGGGCTGTATTATTCCGGCGTCATCGGCGTGATGGTTGCGCTGCTGTCGGTGTTCGTCGGCACCACCAATGCGTTCCTGTTTGTGCGCGGCAACTTTCCCGCCAAGAACTTCTTTTACATCCTGATGATCCTGCCGCTGGTTATTCCCGGCGTGATCCTTGGGATTTCCATTCTGGTCATGGCCAGCAATATCGCCAACGGGGTAGAGGACCGGTTTAATCTGGAACTGGAATTCCTGCGTCCGGGAATCCTGCTGGTTGTCTTTGGCCAGTTCAGTTTTGTCACCACCATCACCTCGCTGGTGATCACGGCACGTTTGAAGAAATTTGACACCTCGTTGGAGGAAGCTGCCCTGAACCTCGGGGCGAGCCGTGCGCAGGTGTTGCGCACTGTGACCCTGCCATTCCTGCGCCCTGCCATGATTGCGGCGGGAATTGTCGCCTTTCTGGTGTCGTTTGAGAATTTCAACACCACACTGTTCCTGGTTGGATCGGAGTCGCCTCTGACCATCACGATGTATGACCGGATGGCCAAAGTCGGCTCTACACCTGTGCTGAATGCTGTGTCATTCTTCCTGATCGTCGGGTCTGGTTTGCTGGCCTTGATCAGCGTCGTGATCCAGCGCGATCCCAAGTCCTGAAGTTAGGGAAGTCTGAGATGGAACAGGTGGATTTTATCATCGTTGGCGCAGGCTCGGCGGGTTGCGTGCTGGCCAACCGGCTGAGCGAGAACGGAAAGTATAAGGTGTTGCTGCTGGAAGCGGGGGGCAGTGATCTGAATTTCTGGATCTGGCTGCCCATCGGCTATGGCAAGACCTTCTACAAACGTAGCGTCAACTGGATGTATGAAACAGAGCCCAATCCAGAGCTGAACAACCGCGTGTCCTACTGGCCGCGGGGCAAGGTGATGGGCGGGTCCAGTTCCATCAACGCGATGGTCTATATTCGCGGGCAGGCGCAGGATTTCGACGGCTGGAAGGATATGGGCAATCCGGGCTGGGGCTGGGACGATGTGCTGCCCTATTTCAAGAAAGCGGAAACCAATGATCGGGGCGGATGCGAATTTCGCGGCGATTCCGGTCCGCTGCATGTGGGAACGATGGACCGCTTCCTGCATCCGATCTGCCAGAACTACATCACAGCCGGTGAACAGATCCAGATTCCGCGCAACGCCGATTTCAACGGCGCCAGTCAGGAAGGGCTCGGCACCTATCAGAACACCGCACGCGGCGGGATGCGTATGTCCACGGCGCGGGCCTATATCCGCCCTGCGCGCAAGCGGCGCAACCTGCGGGTGGAAAAACGTGCACTGGCGCAGCGGGTGATATTTGAAAACGGACGTGCCATTGGTGTGGAATACGCCCAGAATGGCAAGATTAAACAGGCTTTTGCAGCGCGCGAAGTGATCCTGTCCGCGGGTGCGATCAATTCGCCCCAACTGCTGCAACTCTCCGGTGTTGGGCCTGCAAAACTGCTGAAATCCAAAGGAATAGAGGTGGTCAGGGACGTGGCCGGTGTCGGTCAGAACCTGCAGGATCATCTGGGGATTGATTTACTTTACCGCTCCAAAGTGCCGACGCTGAACAACCAGTTGCATTCATGGCACGGCAAGCTGTTGCAAGGTATGCGCTATGTGCTGACACGGGGCGGTCCGCTATCGCTCGGGGTCAATCAGGGGGGCGGGTTTATCCGCTCCCGTCCGGGGCTGAACCGTCCCAACATGCAGGTGTTTTTCTCGCCGGTCAGCTATACCAAGGCGCCTCCGGGCAAGCGGCCGTTGATGAACCCCGATCCCTTTGCGGGCTTTCTGCTGGGAACGCAACCGATGCACCCGACCAGTCGCGGGTATCTGGCAATCCGCTCTGCCGATCCGGCGCAAGCCCCTGAAATCCACCCGAACTACCTGTCTACCGAACTTGACATGCAGGAAATGCTGGAAGGGATGTACTTCATGCGCAAGCTGGCTGCCGCGCCCGCCTTTCAGGACATCATCGACTCCGAAATTGCACCCGGTCCACAGGCGCAGGATGATGCCGCCTTTATCGAATACATTCGCGAGAAGGTCGGCACGGTGTTCCATCCGGTCGGCACTTGCAAGATGGGGCCGGACGCGAAAACCGATGTGGTGGACGCACGGCTGAAACTGCACGGGATGGACAGATTGCGGGTGGTGGATGCCTCGATCTTTCCCACAGTAACCTCTGGCAACACAAACGCTCCGGCTGTTATGGTCGGGGAAAAAGCTGCGGACCTGATTTTGCAGGACCATTCGTAACGCCAACAGCAACAGGCAGAGCAACCATGTTCACAGAGGATTACAAACAGACGCCCTACTGGTGGGAGGCCGCCCCCATTGCAGAGCGTACAACACAGGATCTGCCCCGCAAGAAGGTGGATGTGGCGATTATCGGCTCCGGGTATACCGGATTGCAAGCGGCGGTCCAATGCGCGCGGGCAGGGCGCTCTACCGTGGTGCTGGAGGCAAAAGCGCTTGGCTTCGGGGCGAGCACGCGCAATGGCGGGCAGATTTCCACCTCTGTGAAATTTGGGCTGGAGACGCTGACGAAACGCTATGGCCAAGAGATCGCAGAAGGCATTCTGCAAGAGGGGCAATCCTCTCGGGATTACGTAGAAGAGTTTATCCGCGCGGAAGGGATCAATTGTCATTTCAACGGGGCGGGCCGGTTTGACGGCGCCCATAGCCCGCGCCAATACGACAAGATGGTCAAAGAGGTGGCCGCTGGCAGCTATCTGAAAACGGATGCCTATTTGGTGTCAAAAGCTGACATGCCGGCGGAGTTGGGAACAGAGGCCTATTTCGGCGGCATGGTCTATCCCCGCCACGCCAATCTTCATCCGGCGCTTTATCATCAGGGCTTGCTGGGCGTGGCGCGACAGGCCGGTGCGCAGATCCATTCCCATTGCGGTGTGACCGGCCTGAAACGGCAGAACGGCGGTTTTGTGCTGGACACTGCCAAAGGACCGCTAGAGGCAACGCGGGTGATCCTAGCCACCAACGGTTACACTGGGGCCATTGCCCCGTGGCAGCGGCGTCGCTTGATTCCGATCGGGTCCTATATCATTGCTACCGAAGAACTGCCCGAAGCGCTTATCAACCGTCTGATACCAACGGACCGCAACATTTGTGACAGCCGCAAGCTGGTCTATTATTACCGCCGCTCGCCGGATCGCAAACGTATCCTGTTTGGCGGGCGGGTGTCCTTGCAGGAATCCGATCCCTCGGTCAGCGGCCCGCGCCTGCACCGCGAAATGGTGCGGATTTTCCCCGAGCTGTCGGCAACAAAGATCAGCCACAGCTGGACCGGACTGGTGGGCTATACCTTTGATACGCTGATGCACGCAGGGCAGGATGACGGTCTGTTCTACGCGATGGGCTATTGCGGGTCCGGCGTTGGCATGTCGAGCTACATGGGTATGCGCATCGGGCAACAGGCGGTGGATGACCCGCGCGGAATGACCGCCTTTAACAAAATCCCCTTCCCGACGCGGCCTTTCTATCAAGGCAACCCGTGGTTTCTGGCGCCTTCGGTCATGGCCTACCGGCTGTGGGACCGCACGGGGCTGTAAAACCGGTAACGCGGTCGGTTTCAGCGCTTTACGCAGGGTAATCCGTGGTTGTGCCTGCGCACAGGGGCGATATACCTCGGGTCCGACGCCCAACGGGGCAATGGTTGAAAGGGCGGTTTCCCGATGCAGATCAGACAGTATCTGGGCCATATGTGGCGCGGGCTTGGTCCTGCCATTAGCGGCGTGCCACCAGCCGAGATCGCCCGTGCCAGCTGTGGCGCATTGCTCGGGCTGGGGCTGGTGGGGGTGATGATCCCGTTTCTTGATCCGCGATTGGGACTGTTCATGATTGCCCCCTTCGGGGCCAGTGCGGTTTTGCTGTTCGGGGTGCCGAACGCTCCGCTGGCCCAGCCTTGGGCGGCAGTGGTGGGGAATACGGTCTCTGCACTTGTCGGTGTTGCCGTCTGCCTAAGCGTGGAAGACCCCACCATGCGGGTGGGGCTGGCGGTTGCGCTGGCGCTGGTGGCGATGATGGTCACGCGCTCGGTTCATCCACCGGGCGGGGCTGTGGCCATGACCGCCGCGCTGAACCCTGATGTGATCCGCGAGAGTGGCTTTTTCTTTGCCCTATCCCCTGTGGCGCTGGGCACGGCGGTTCTGGTTGCAGGGGCGATGATCTATGCGCCCCTGACCAAACGCCACTATCCCTTCCGCCAGTTTGATGACCCCAATGAGCGCGGCACCCAAGACCCCCCTGCAATCGAACGTCTGGGGCTGAGCGAGGATGACCTTACCGCGATCCTGCAACAATACCGCCAGTCTCTGAACCTCGGGGTGGAGGATCTTGCGCGGCTGATCGGGGCGGCTGAAATGCAGGCTGCGGGGCAGCGCAGCGGGCCGATGACAGCTAAGGACATCATGTCCCGCGATCTGATCACAGTGGGACCGGAGATGCGGGTGGGCAGAGTTGCGGACCTGTTTCGCAAACACGGGTTCACCACGCTTCCGGTGATCGACAAAAGCGGTCAGTACCTTGGCGTGATTTTCCAGATCCACCTGATCCGCCGCGCCCGCGAGGATGCCTTGCGACTGAACCGTCGTTTCGGGGCCGCAATGCAACGCCTGTTGACACCGCGCCGCCCCGAGCCTGTCAGGGCACGGCACATCATGGCCACAACCCTGCCGCAAGTGGACCCCGATACCCGTCTCGGCACGTTATTGCCGATCCTCGGGGATGGCGGCTATGATGCAGTTCCGGTGGTTGCAGAAGGCCGTTTGGTGGGAATCGTCGCCCGCAACGACCTGATCGCAGCGCTGGCGCGGGAAAGTTTGCGCAAAGGGTAAAAAGTGGCTGCCGCCAGATCCGCAGTGCAGTTTGATCACACCAGCGTGAAGGGCTGCAATTCAAACAGGTGGTGTAACATTCCAGACAGGTCCTGTAAGATCCGCATCAACGTGCCTTGGGCACAGCGGAGCGCCGCTTGACGGATCGCCCGATGGGAACAGATTAGATGGGGGCAGGATTGCAGTGACGGGGCATAGTTTGGGCAAATTTCTAAGGACAACAACCTTGGCCGGTGCAGTTGCACTGGGACTGGGGGGCGGGCTGTCTGCTTCGGCAGAAGCGTTTGATCTGCGTATTGTTGTGGGGCAGGAGGACGAAGACCTTGCCCAAACGCTGCAAAATGCCTCGCTTCTGGTAGAGCTGCAATCGCGCGAAAATGTGGCTGTGCAGGATATTATCGCATCGGCCCGCGCGGATTACGAACGTCTCGTCACCGCGCTCTACGGAGAGGCTCGCTACGCGCCGGTGGTTGAAATCAAAATCGACGGGCGCGAAGCCAGCAGCCTGTCTCCATTTTACACGCCGAAATCCATAGAGAACGTCGAAATCCGCGTCAAATACGGACCGCTGTTCCGGTTTGGCCGCGCGGAAGTTGCGCCCGTTGCACCGGGAAGCGAACTGCCCGAGGAATTTGCCACCGGAGAGCCTGCGCGGGTGGGGGTGCTTCGCGATACGGTGGATGCGGGGATCACCGGCTGGAGGGCGGTTGGCTACGCCAAGGCTGAACTTGGCGGCCAAAGCGTCACCGCGCGTCATGCCCAGCAACAGATTGACGCTGGAATCCGCCTTGCGCCGGGGCCGCGGCTGACTTTCGGTCGCCTGCTGGTCAGCGGCAATAAGGCGGTCCGCACCGAACGCATTCACGATATTGCCGGTTTCCCCTCCGGTCACGTGTTCTCGCCCGAGGAATTGCAGCGGGTGTCTACCCGATTGCGGCGCACCGGCGCCTTCCGCGTGGTCGCTCTCAAAGAGGCAGAGTCAGTCGGGGCGGGCAACACCCTTGATGTCACCGCACAACTGGTGGAATCACCGCCGCGCCGCTTTGGGTTCGGGGCTGAAATATCGTCGGTAGACGGGCTTGGCGTGTCGAGCTACTGGCTACACCGCAACCTGTTCGGCGGGGCAGAACGCCTGCGCATCGACGGCGCAATTTCTGGCATCGGCGGTGAAACAGGCGGCACGGATTACACGGTCTCGCTTCGCTTTGACCGGCCGGCAACTTTTAACGAAGACACTGATTTCTACATCGAAAGCAAAGCCGAACGTCTGCACGAGGAAAGCTACACCACCAAATCCTTTGAACTGGGCGCGGGAATCCGGCGCTATGCCTCTGCGGAGCGGGAATATTCGCTTGGTCTTGGCTATCGCTTTGCCGATGTTACGGACGCGTTTGGACGCCGGTCCTATGCATTGTTGATGGCACCGGCCTCGGCCACGTTTGATTACCGCGATGATCCGCTGGATGCCAAAAACGGGTATTATGCCAAGACCGAACTGACCCCGTTTTACGCGCTGCGCGGCACTGACAGCGGCTTGCTTGGAACGCTGGACATGCGGGCCTATAAATCCGTTGGCACAGAGGACCGGCTGACCTTTGCGCTACGCGGGCAGCTTGGCTCGCTCAGCGGTCCCGATCTGACCACCGCGCCAAGCGATTTCCTGTTTTACTCGGGCGGCGGGGGCACCGTGCGCGGGCAAAGCTATCAGTCGCTTGGCGTGGATCTGGGCGGCGGAGTTACCGTCGGCGGGCGCTCTTTTATGGGGGTATCTGCGGAAACCCGTTACCGGATTACCGACACGATCGCAGCGGTCGGGTTTTATGACGCCGGTTATATCGGACGCGAGAGCTTTCCCGATGGCACCTCGGGCAATTGGCACGCGGGTGCAGGGCTCGGGTTGCGCTATAGCACCGGACTTGGCCCGCTCCGTCTGGATGTGGCTGTTCCGGTCAGCGGACCGGGGGACAACAGCGGTGTGGAATTTTACCTTGGAATAGGACAATCGTTTTGATCTTGCGCCCCATTCGCACGTTTTTGATTTGCCTGCTGACGCTTCTGGCCCTTCCGGTGCTGGCGCAGGAAGATGCCGCCCCTGCGGAGGAAACCGAACAGCAGGAGTCCGACAAAGGTTTTTTGACCGAACTGCTGGAGGAGTCTCTGGGCGGCGAAGGGCGCGTGGTGTCGATCACCGGATTTCGCGGTGCGCTTAGCAGTACGGCGACGATGGAGCGCATTACCATCGCGGATAATTCCGGTGTGTGGCTGACGCTGGAAGGGCTGACCATGCAGTGGAACCGCAGCGCCTTGTTGCGCGGGCGCGTGGATATTGAACAGCTTGCCGCCGATGTGATCCGGCTCGACCGTTTGCCCGTGACCCCCGATACAGGTCTGCCAGAGGCCGAGGCCCAACCGTTTACCCTGCCCGAATTGCCGGTTTCGGTGAATGTCGGTGAATTGCGGGCGCGGGAGATTTTTCTGGGCAACGCGGTGCTTGGCACAGAAATGGCCCTGACGCTGGAGGCTTCGGCGCAGCTGGCGGATAATGTGGCGGATGTGAACCTGCGGGCGCAGCGGATTGACGGGCAGGAAGGCGCGTTCAGGATCATTGCCGAATACTCCGGCGCAACACAGGCGCTAACGCTCGACATCGGTCTTGAAGAGGGTGAGGGCGGTATCGCGGCGCGGCTGCTCGACCTGCCCGGATTGCCTTCGGTGGAACTGGCGGTGCAGGGGGCCGGAACGCTCGACGATCTGGCTACGGATGTGCGCATTGCTACGGATGGGGCGGACCGGCTGACAGGTGAGATCCGTCTGACCAGCCAGCAGACAGCCCCCGCAGAAGGCGCGCCGGCAGATGCTGCGGGCGAAGTCACCCGCGGCTTTGAGGCGGATATAAGTGGTGACATTACAGCGCTGTTCGCCCCGCAATACCACGACTTTTTCGGAGACTCCGTGCGCCTGCGTGCGGTCGGTCAAAAGCTGCCGGACGGGTCGCTTGAACTGGCTGAACTGAACCTGAAAACCAACGAACTGGCGCTGGAAGGCTCTACTACGCTTAACCCGCAATACTGGCCGGTGAAATTTGATCTGGATGCGGTGCTGGCGGGCGAAAGTTCTGTTGTGTTGCCGATTCCGGGGCCGGAAACCCGTGTGGATCGTGCCGTGTTGAACCTGAAATACGACCGTGCAGCGGGCAGCAACTGGAGCGGTGTTTTCAATCTTCGCGAACTGGTGCGCGACGGTATCCGCATCGGCACACTTGATCTGGACGCCCAAGGTATTCTGCGCGACGACATCGGCACTTTGGGGCAGGTTACAGCGGATCTGAAACTTGATGCGGGTGATTTTGACTTTAACGATCCCGCATTGGCACAGGCGTTGGGGCGGTCCATAAAGGGCGGGCTGAGCCTGAATTACACCGAAGGCGAACCGCTTGAACTGACTGGAATGAACCTGCGTACGGAGACAGCCGTGCTGACCGGCGCGGCCACTGTCAACGCGCTTGAAGATGCGTTTGAAACCTTGCTGGATGCGCGGCTGGTGGCGGATGATCTGTCACGGTTTTCCGGTCTTGCCGGACAAGACTTGAGCGGCGCCGCCGCCGTAAACCTCAAAGGCACGGCCGCGCTTGGCGGGGTGTTCGATCTTAACCTTTCGGGGGAGCTGGACAATCTGGCGATCAATCAGGCCGAAGCGGACAAGCTGCTGCGGGGCAAAACCACCTTTGCGCTAGACGCACAGCGGGACGAGACCGGCACAAGGTTGCGTCAGGCCAAACTGGAGAACGACCAGATGACGCTGGCCGCAAACGGGCGGCTGGCAACGGATGATGCAGAGTTTACCTATGCGCTGCGGCTGGAAAATGCCGCCATGTTTGATCCGCGCTTGCCCGGTCCGGCCACGGTCAATGGCACGGCGGTGCTGGATAAAACCGGCTGGAGCGTTGACCTGAAAGCCGCCGGTCCTATCGGCGCAGAAGCAGAGGTCGCCGGATTGGTGACAGGTCCGCAGGCCGCCGTAGAATTCCTGTTCAGCGTGCCGAACATCAACCCGCTGGTGCCCGCCTATAGCGGTCCGCTGCGGGTCGAAGGACGCGCTGCCCAATCGGATAAGGGCTGGCGCATCCAGACGGAAATCGACGGTCCTTACGGGCTGGATGCCACGCTGTCAGGGCTTGCCACCGGCGAAACGCCAATGCTGACCTATACAGCAAGCCTGCCTGACATCAGCCCCATCGTCCCAAAAATCAGCGGGCCTGTCACAGCGACAGGCACTGCACGGCAACTGGGTGATGTCTGGGAGGTGGACACGGGTCTGACCGGGCCGGGCGGTATGCGGGCGCGGGTGCAGGGCGATGTGGCCACGAATGGCACGCTCAACCTTTCGACCAACGGCGTGTTGCCCTTGGCGCTTGCGGACCGGTTCATCGCGCCGCGCAGCCTGAACGGACAGGCCAGTTTCGATCTTTCCGTGCGCGGACCTGCGGATGTGTCTTCGGTCTCGGGCCGGATCACGGCGCAGGATGCACGGCTCGCCGCCCCTGAACTGCAAATCTCCCTGACGGGCATTGACGCGGATATCCGGCTCAACAACGGACGAGCGACGGTTTCGGTAAACGGTGGAATATCCTCGGGCGGGCGGTTGTCGGTGAATGGTGGCGTGAACCTGAGCGGCAATCTGGCGGCGGATCTGACCATTGCCCTGCAATCCATCATTCTTGTCGATCCCGAACTTTACAACACCACGGTGAACGGCACCGTTAACGTCAATGGTCCGCTCTCTGGCGGGGCGATGATTTCGGGGGCTCTGGATCTGGGCGAAACCCAGATCAAAGTGCCCACTGCGGGGGCGGTGGGGTTCGCCATCATTCCCGACATCGTGCACATCAACGAAAGCGCAGCCTCGCGCCGGACACGTGCGAAGGCCGGACTGACCGGAGAGGACGCCTCAGGCGCTGGCGGCTCGAATGGCTCGTCTGCGACGGCCTTCGGGCTAGACGTACGGGTACGCGCACCATCGCAGATCTTTGTGCGGGGACGGGGACTGGACGCAGAGCTTGGCGGGCAGGTACGTCTGACAGGGACCACCGCAAATGTGATTTCTGCGGGCCGGTTCGAGCTGATCCGCGGGCGGCTTGATCTGCTGACCAAACGCTTTGACCTCGACGCAGGCAGCGTGCAGATGCAAGGGGATCTGGACCCCTACATCCGCTTTGTGGCCACGACGCGCACCGAGACGGGAACCGCCTCTATTATCGTAGAGGGGCAAGCCTCCAGTCCGGAGGTATCCTTTGAATCCGATCCGGCCGCACCGGAAGACGAAATTCTCGCGCAGATCTTCTTTGGCCGTGATCTTTCGCAGCTTTCCCCGTTTCAGGCGCTGCAACTGATCAATGCGGTGCGGACGCTGGCGGGCAAGGGGGGCGAGGGTGTCATCTCGAAGTTGCGCCGTGGTCTGGGCGTGGATGATCTGGACGTTGTGACGGATGCAGAGGGCAACACCAGCGGTCGGGTCGGCAAGTATCTTTCCGACAATGTTTACACCGATATCACCGCAGGTCAGGCGGGCAGTTCGATCTCTCTCAACATTGATCTGACGCCCTCTATCACCGCACGCGGCAGCGTGAGCAGCGAGGGCGAAAGCACGCTGGGTGTGTTTTTCGAGCGGGATTACTAAACAAGTTTAACAGCTTAGGTCTTAGGCGGGTCGAGAGGTCCGCCTAAGTCGCTGTGTTCGCTTGTTATTTTCTGAGTAAAATTTTTATTGTTGACGCAAAATTTATTTCTGCGCACCCTACGCGCCAACATCGGCAAAGACTGGTGCCAACGGGAGGATTCTGTGTCAGCAGACCGCAATTATGAAACAAGCGGACCGGTCAACGGTCTGGGGAACGGGTTGGGCACGCGGATGCGGCGCCTGAGACAACGCCGGTCCATGACGCTGCAGCAGTTGAGCGCAGCCAGCGGTGTGTCTGTGGGCTATCTCAGTCAGGTAGAACGGGATCGCGCCACGCCGACCCTTGGCACTTTGTCCCAGATCGCAGAGGCGCTTGGGCAGTCTGCCGAGTATTTTATCCGCACCCCCGCAGTTGCCGAAAGTTTCACCCGTGACGGCAATCGGCCACGGTTTTCCGTGTCCGGTTCCTCGGTCGAATACGAACAGATCGGGGTGAACCTGCCCGGTCACGAGATGACGTCTTTCGTGCTGAACGTGCCCCCCGGATATGAATCCGAGCTGATCCAGCATGTGGGCGAGGAAATCATCTACATTCTGGAAGGTGAAATCGTACAGCGGGTTGGCGGGCGCGAGTATACAATGACCCGTGGCGACAGCTTGCATTACCTAGGAGAAAAGCCCCACGGCTGGGCCAATGCCACCGATAAACCCGCACGCATCCTTTGGGTGGGGCGGATGCAATACCAGAAATCCGGAGAGCTCTCGCCAACGGATACAGAACACGGCGTACAGGTTTCCGAACTTGTCCCGATGCGCCCCTAAACAGGGGCAAACCCGCAGACAGAAACATCTGCTGCCAATATTCCAACACCAAACCAACGGAGAATATCGAAACAATGACACTAAAAACCACACTGGCCTCTGGCCTTTTGCTTGCATCGCTGGGAAGCGGCGCATTCGCACAATCCCTGGTCTACTGTTCGGAAGGTTCCCCGGAAGGCTTTGATCCTGCCCTTTACACCGCTGGCACTACGTTTGATGCGTCCAGCCAGCCGATCTACAACCGTCTGGCGGAATTCAAAACCGGCACCACAGAAACCGTACCGGGCCTCGCAGAAAGCTGGGAAGTTTCCGAGGACGGCAAAACCGTAACCTTCAAACTGCGCAAGGGTGTGAAATTCCACTCGAACGACCAGTTCACCCCAACACGGGATTTCAACGCGGATGACGTGATTTTCACATTCGACCGTCAGGGTAACGCTGAAAACCCCTACAACAAAGTGTCCGGCGGCACTTGGGAATACTATGGCGGCATGTCCATGCCGGACCTGATCGAAAGCATCGAAAAGGTTGACGATCACACAGTTGTATTCAACCTGACCCGTCCCGAAGCGCCGTTCATTGCCAATATGGCAATGGATTTTGCCTCTATCGTGTCCAAGGAATACGCAGATGCGATGCTGGAAGCCGGCACACCCGAGATGCTGAACCAAGCGCCGATCGGCACAGGTCCGTTCTCATTCCAAGCCTATCAGAAGGATGCGGTGATCCGGTATCTGCGTAACGACGATTACTGGGGTAACAAAGCCAAGGTTGAATCGCTGATCTTTGCGATCACTCCGGATGCGTCTGTGCGCTACCAGAAGGTTCAGGCGGGCGAGTGTCATGTTATGGCCTATCCGAACCCTGCGGATGTGGAAGCGATGAAAAGCGACGAAAGCATCGTTGTGATGGAACAAGAGGGCCTGAACGTGGGCTATCTGGCCTATAACACGCAAGTGGCGCCATACGACAACCCGAAGGTGCGTAAAGCCCTGAACATGGCCATCGACAAACAGTCCATAATTGACGTTGTGTTCCAAGGCTCCGGTCAGATCGCCAAAAACCCGATCCCGCCGACCATGTGGTCCTACAACAACGACATTCAGGACGATGCACATGATCCCGAAGCGGCCAAAGCCATGCTGGAAGCCGAAGGCGTCACCGACCTGTCCATGAAAATCTGGGCAATGCCGGTTCAGCGTCCCTACAACCCGAACGCGCGGCGTATGGCCGAGTTGATGCAGGAGGATTTCTCCAAGATCGGCGTAAACGTAGAGATCGTGTCCTATGAATGGGGTGAATACCTGTCCCGTTCCAAAGAACTGGACCGTGACGGCGCTGTACTGCTGGGTTGGACAGGTGACAATGGTGATCCGGACAACTTCCTTGCAGTTCTGCTGGGCTGTGACGGTGTTGGCAAATCCAACCGCGCACAATGGTGCAACGAAGAGTTCGATGCGCTGATCCAGAAAGCCAAAAGCGAATCTTCCCAAGAAGAGCGCGCCAAGCTTTATGAAGAAGCACAGGTTATCTTCAAGGATCAGGCACCTTGGGCCACCATCGCACACTCTGTTGTGTACATGCCAATGCGTCCTGAAGTGGACGGCTATGTGGTGCACCCGCTGGGCAGCCACATCTTTAACGAAGTTGGATTGTCCGAATAACAATCCGGCGATCAGGGGGCGGCATGAAGATGCCGCCCCCATTCCTTTTACCTCCAGTCG
This sequence comes from Neptunicoccus sediminis, assembly GCF_001719615.1. Lineage (GTDB taxonomy): Bacteria > Pseudomonadota > Alphaproteobacteria > Rhodobacterales > Rhodobacteraceae > Amylibacter > Amylibacter sediminis. The sequence goes on along the minus strand of NZ_MDVX01000002.1, from coordinate 264,204 downwards.
ACGAGTGACGACACGTGACAGATTCCCTGACAGACCGCCTTGCCCCTTATGCCGCCGTTGCGGCCGAACTTGGCGTTGATGCCGTGGCCCTTGTGCCCGGACCTAATTTTACCCGCGCGGTAGAGCACAGTTTCATGAGCCACGAACGGCCCTTTGTACTGGTGATCCCCGCGGAAGGTGCCCCGGCGGCACTTGTGCCGAACCTCGAACTTGGCAGCTGGACGCTGGTCGGGTTTGAAGGCGCGGTGTTCGACTGGCGCGACCAGACCGGATATAGCGATGCTTTTGCAGCGATGATGGCCCATCTTAATATTGCCTCTATCGGGGTCGAGGGGCAGGTCATGCGCGTCTTTGTTCATCACGCGTTGAAACAGGCCCAGCCCGATCTGCGGATTGTCGATGCAGAGCGAGAGATTTCAGCACTTCGGATGATCAAGACCGACAAGGACGTAGCCGCCCTGCAACTGGCGATCCGGATTTCCGAACGGGCCTTGCACCGCACGCTCGACTCTGTCCGGCTTGGTCAGAGCGAGAAAGAAATCGAACAGAAGCTGGTGCAGATGCTGTTTGCTGAAGGGGCCGACGATCTTGCGTTCTCACCGATCGTGGCCGCAGGGGACAACTCTGCACGGCCCCACGCCCACGCCCGCGCCGATTATGCGGTGCAAGCCGGAGATGCGCTGCTGATTGACTTTGGCGCTTATAAGGACGGCTTTGCCGCTGACATCACCCGCACCGTGTTTCTTGGCCATGTCAGTGACGAGGGACGGGAGGTCTACGACACGGTTCTTGCCGCCAACCAAGCCGCGCTGGATGTCACCCGCGCCGGTGTCACCGCCCATGAAATCGACGATGCGGCCACCGGCGTTCTGGAAGCCTCGCCCTACGGCGACCGGATCCGGACCAAGACCGGACATGGGCTGGGGCGCAGCGTGCATGAAGCGCCCTATATCATGCGTGGAAATCACATGACTTTACCCGCGGGAACCGTTTACACCAACGAACCGGGACTTTACCAGCTCGGCAACTTTGGTGTGCGCATCGAAGATGACGTTCTGATCACGCAGGACGGTTACAAATTGCTGACCCACTTTCCAAAAGAACTGATGGTGCTTCCGTGCTAAACTATGTCCTAAGCCGACTGCTAACTTTCGTGCCGACCTTTTTCGGCGTGACCCTGATTTCCTTTGCCTTCATCCGCGTTCTGCCCGGTGATCCGATCATCGTGATGGCCGGAGAGCGGGGCGTCAGTCAGGAAAGATACGATCAGCTTGCCGCGCAATTCGGCTTTGACAGACCGATGTATGTGCAGTTCTGGGAGTATTTTACCGGCGTGTTGCAGGGGGATCTTGGCAATAGTTTTGTGACCAAAAAACCCGTCTGGGACGAGTTTTTTGCCCTGTTTCCAGCCACGCTGGAACTGTCGCTCTGTGCGATGGTGCTGGCGATTGTGTTGGGGCTGCCTGCGGGTGTGATTGCCGCTGTAAACCGTGGCAAATTCTTTGACCGCGCGTTGATGTCCACCGCATTGGTGGGGTATTCGATGCCGATCTTCTGGTGGGCGCTGCTGCTGATCATCGTCTTTTCCGGTAATCTCGGCTGGACGCCGGTGTCAGGACGGATTGATCTGTTGTATTACTTCCCAGATCCGACCGGCTTTATGCTGATCGACAGTCTGGCATCCGGCCAGAAGGGGGCGTTCTGGTCCGCGATCCGTCACCTGATCCTGCCCACAATCGTGCTCGGGACCATCCCGCTGGCGGTGATTGCGCGGCAAACCCGTTCCGCCATGTTGGAAGTTCTGGGCGAAGATTACGTGCGCACCGCAAGGGCCAAAGGCATGTCGCCCGGCCGGATCAATTCGATCCATGCCCTGCGCAATGCGCTTATTCCGGTGATCACCGTGATCGGCCTGTCCGTTGGAACCCTGCTGGCGGGGGCGATCCTGACGGAAACCATCTTTAGCTGGCCCGGTATTGGCAAGTGGATGGTGGATAGCATCTTCCGCCGCGACTATCCGGTGGTGCAGGGCGGCCTGCTTTTGATCGCCGTGATGGTGATGATCGTAAACCTGACGGTAGATATGCTCTACGGTCTGATTAACCCGAAAATCAGGAAACGGTAATGACTGACGCTTCTTCAACACAGACAGCCAAAGCCATCGGTGAAGAACGGCCCTCCCGTCTGAAGGAATTCTGGTTCTATTTCCGCGAAAACCGTGGCGCTGTGATCGGCCTGTGGATTTTCGCTGTCTTTGCCTTCCTCGCCTTGTTCGGGCCGTGGATTGCCCCCCATGACGCGACCGAGCAATTCCGCACAAATGCGCTGCAACCTCCGTTCTGGCAAGAGGGCGGCAGCACCGAATTCCTGCTGGGAACCGATCCGCTGGGGCGTGATATGCTGTCCCGTCTGATCGTGGGGGCGCGGTTCTCTTTCTTTGTGGGGATTGTTGTGGTCAGCGTTGCGGCATCGGGCGGTATCCTGATCGGTCTGCTGGCCGGTTTCGCGCCCAAATGGGTCGATACGATCATCATGCGGATCATGGATATTATTCTGGCCTTTCCATCCCTGCTGCTGGCCCTTGTGCTGGTGGCGATCCTTGGTCCGTCCCTGATCAACGCGATGATTGCCATCGCGATCGTGCTGCAACCCCATTACGTGCGTCTGACCCGCGCCAGCGTGATGTCCGAGCGGCAGAAAGACTATGTCACTTCGGCCCGCGTGGTCGGAGCAGGGACGCTGCGCCTGATGTTCGTCACCGTGCTGCCCAACTGTCTGTCCCCGATCATCGTGCAGGCGGCCCTGTCGTTTTCCACGGCGATCCTTGATGCCGCCGCGCTCGGCTTTCTGGGGATGGGGGCACAGCCGCCGACACCTGAATGGGGCACCATGCTGGCCGAAGCCCGCGAGTTTATCCTGCGTGCATGGTGGGTTGTGACGTTCCCCGGTCTTGCCATCCTTGTCACCGTTCTGGCCATCAACCTGCTGGGTGACGGTCTGCGCGATGCCCTTGATCCCAAACTGAAACGGAGCTGAGCCATGTCACTGTTACGCATCCGAAACCTCAGCGTCGATTTCGCCACTGCATCGGGCAAGTTCCGTGCGGTGGACGGGGTCGATCAGGACGTAAACACCGGCGAGATCCTCGCGATTGTGGGGGAGAGCGGCTCGGGGAAATCCGTGTCCATGCTGGCGATGATGGGGCTGCTGCCCTGGACCGCCACGGTGACAGCGGACGAAATGAGTTTTGACGGGCATGACCTGTTGACCATCGGCAAGCGCGAACGCCGCCGTGTGGTTGGCAAGGATCTGGCGATGATCTTTCAGGAACCGATGTCCTCGCTCAACCCCTGTTTCACGGTGGGCTGGCAGATCAAGGAAACCCTGCGCGTGCATCTGGGGCTAAGCCGCAAGGCCTGTCACGCCCGCGCGGTGGAGCTGTTTGAACAGGTCGGCATCCCCGATCCCGAACGCCGCCTGTCGGCCTTTCCACACCAGATGTCGGGCGGGATGAACCAGCGGGTGATGATCGCGATGGCGATTGCCTGTAAACCCAAGCTGCTGATTGCGGATGAACCGACGACCGCGCTCGATGTGACGATTCAGGCGCAAATCCTCGACCTGCTGACCAGTCTGCGGGATGATAACGGGATGGGGCTGGTGCTGATCACCCATGACATGGGCGTTGTGGCGGAAACGGCCGAGCGGGTCAGCGTGCAATATGCCGGTCAAAAGATCGAGGAGCAGCCGGTGCTGCCGCTGTTCCAAAGCCCGCATCACCCCTATACCGCAGCGCTGCTGGACGCGCTGCCCGAACGGGCAACGGAAAAGCACCTGCCAACCATTCCGGGCATGGTGCCGGGACAGTTCGACCGCCCCGCCGGTTGCCTGTTCTCGCCCCGCTGCAAATACGCCAACTCCAAATGCAAAGCCGAGCAACCCGCCCCGCAAGGACCGGAGCTTGGACACGCGCGGTGTTTCTACCCGCTTAACACGGACGAGAGGATAGCATCATGAGTGCGACACCTGTCATGACAGCCGAGGCGCTTCAGCGTCACTATGAAGTCAGCGGCGGACTGCTGCGCAAGCCCAATATTCTCAAGGCGGTGGGCGGCGTGGATTTCGCGCTATATCCCGGCAAGACCCTTGCGGTCGTGGGGGAGAGCGGTTGTGGTAAATCAACGCTCGCCCGTCTTGTGACCATGATCGAGGAACCCACATCTGGCAGCCTGACGCTCGATGGTAAACCTGTGCTGCCATCCGACTGGGCCAGCCTGCGCAAATCCGTGCAGATTGTGTTTCAGGACCCTTACGGATCGCTCAACCCGCGCCAGCGGATCGGGCAAATCTTGCAGGAACCCCTGATCATCAATCGCCCCGAAATTTCCAAACAGGACCGAGAGGCCAAGGCGCGGGAAATCCTGTCGCTGGTGGGGCTGCGTCCGGAACATTATGACCGCTATCCCCATATGTTCTCTGGTGGGCAGCGTCAGCGTGTGGCCATTGCACGGGCGTTGATGCTCGATCCCAAGGTACTGGTGCTGGATGAACCAGTCTCCGCGCTTGACCTGTCGATCCAGTCCTCGGTTCTGAACCTTCTGGTGGATCTGCAGGAACGGATGCAACTGGCCTATCTGTTCATCAGCCATGACCTGAGCGTGGTACGCCATGTGGCGGATGAAGTGATTGTAATGTATCTGGGCCGCGCGGTGGAAAAAGGCAGCAAGGAAGACCTGTTCGAGGCGCCACAGCATCCTTATACCAACGCGCTGCTCTCTGCGACGCCGCAGGCCGATCCGGCCAATAAAAAGCGCCAGATCAAGCTGAAAGGGGAACTACCCTCTCCGCTGGCCGTGCCGGAGGGCTGTCCCTTCGCGCCGCGCTGCTGGAAGACGCAGGATAAGTGCCGCACGCACCGTCCCGAACTGGGAATAACGCCCCATACGGCCGCCTGTTTTTTCCCGGAGAATTCAGACGGATAATCTGCCGCTGATGAAAGAGGGCAGGATCAGGTGCTTTGCTGTTCCTGCCTGTTGCCCCGTACAATCTGAATTGTAAGGTCACGGGGCAGCAGCACATTGGGCGGTTTTAGCGGCGGATAAGTTTGACGGGCTGCGCGTGGCTGAACGCTGCGATCGCGCCCACCAGTTCCGGTGCAAAATCAATATGATGCAGGGTCAGGCTGTCCACACAAGCCGGGTCGGGCGCGTAACGCAGCAGTCGGGGCGGTGCGTCCGGTGTCAGGGTGACATCAAAACTGTTGAGCTCTACCGAAAGCCCCTCGCCACGGGCCTTGAGAACCGCCTCTTTTCGGGTCCAGCACCGAAAGAACCCGTCCGCAAAACCCGCAGGCCCCAATGCGGCCAGTTCCTTTCGCTCGCACGGGGAGAAGAACCGCTCTGCAAGGTCGGGTTCCACGGGGCGGTAATGCTCCAGATCAAGTCCGATCTCGCAACCTCGCGTGACAGCAAGCGCGGCCGATTGCTCGGAATGGCTAAGGTTAAAACACACATCCCCCGCCAGCGCCGGCTTGCCGTTTGCCCCGTAGCGGAAGGTCAAATCGGCGGCGGCGCTTCCGGTGTATTGCGCCAGAATGTGCCGCAGGGTCGCGCGTCCCACCCCATAGCGGTTCTGGTGCAGCGGTTGCACAAAGCGGCCCGCGCGTTGCTGTTCTTCTTTGGACAGCACCGACAGGTCGATATTTTGCCGCGTGTCCAGATCCCAGACCCAAAGGTCAATATTTATATCCAAAGCGGTGTCGCCCTGTCGTTCCTGTTGTTGGCAGGACACTGGCATAACTCCCCCAACAAATCGAGAGGTACAGGCCCATGTTGAAGTCGTTGTGCACACTTCGATGGCTGAGTCTACTTAAGGTTGCGACGCGCCCCGCGAACCCAAAAAGCCAAGCAGCAGCTCCGCATCCAAACATTTCATCTTTGTCATTGCCGTATCCACAGCAGCATTTTCGGTATGGCTAGGCTCAAATGATAGCAAATGCCCTGATTTAAGCTTCTGCGAAAAATTGCCTGTTTCGCCAGTTTATACGCAAAAAACAATTAAAATTGGGCAATTTTCAATTTTTCTCGACTTTGTTTAGCCGCAATTTTGCCCAGTTTATCCGGCACTCCGGACTCGTGAAATCCGCGCGGCGCTGCGTTGATTTTCCGTAGTGGAGTAACCGTCCAGCCAAGTGGTCAGGACGTGTGGGTAGTAAAAGGATTAAAGTGCGATGACTTCCGAAGTGAACATGATCAACTTGCAGGTGATAGCTGCGGATCAAATCGCGATTGATCGGGCGACGATCGACAAAGCCTCCGGAAAATCTGTTTACGACCTGAATGTTGCACAAAATTCGAAACATTACACATGGCAAAGCGAATATCAGACCATTCCGATGGGCATGGATGGAGAGCCGCGCCAGTTCGCCCAGAAACTGCGGGAGTCGCTGCCCGAAGTGAACAATCTGCGGATGTTGTTCAACGAGTTTTCCTTTGATGAAAACGGTGAACTGCACCCGCAATATCAGGCGTTTCTGGAAGAATCGGTCAAACAGGGCTTTGAAATCACCTTTGTTCTGGGAAGTGGTGATGCGCAGAATATCGGCAACGGCGGCTCTCCCTGGGGCCATGAAAGCCTGACGAATGCGCAAGCCTATGACCATCTGGAAGACAACTTCAAAGATCTGAAATCCGGTTGGAATTCCTTGTTGAACTGGCTGGAGGGGCAGCCGGAGATTGCCGACGGGGTCTATGGTCTGGAACTGGCCAATGAACCGGCTGGGTATCGCCGCAGTATTAAGGAAAACGGTGACGGGGACGGGTACGTCTATGCCGATTTCGTGAAGCTTTATGCGGATCACATGGTTGAACTGTCCGACATGATACAGGCACAATCGGACGCGCGGGTGCTTGTAGGGGGATGGGGATATTCCGGTGATTTCGCCACGCTCGCAAATACGGTTGTGAACGATAAGACCGGACAATCAGCGCTCGATTACATCTCGGAGTCTGTGGGCGATGCGCTGATCTGGTCGGCCCATCTGTATCCCGGTTGGGTCGGCACCAATGCCGCCACCTCGACCGATGAGTTGACCGAGATGTTGGAGTCCCATTTTGCCCTGCTACGGGATCAGGACGTTCTGATCACCGAGACCAACGCCACGGGACTGGTGAATGACTACAGTGGCGGGCATAATGTGGTCGATCTGTTTGTCTCCATGTACGAATGGTTTGCGGCGAACGATATTGGCATCGGCTGGTTTCCCGGCGCCGAGGCTGGTGGCTCCAACTTTGTGGTGATTGATCAGGACGGCTCGCTGCGCTTTTTGCACCAGCATTCCTACGCGCACGGGATGAACGCCTTTTCCCAAGGGGAAACCGATGCGGCGCTGGCGGGGAATGACCGTATCAGGGCAGAGCTGGTTGAAGGACGCCTGCGCAATGAAACCTACGAAAAAGACTACGCCGAGGGCGCTTTTGACACCGAAGAACTGCTCGGCTCGGCTTTTGGTTATGAAGGCGATGACAAGCTGATCGGCACGAAGCTCTCCAACGATTTCCTGTACGGCGGGTTCGGCAACGATACCCTGATCGGAAAAGCGGGGGATGATTTCCTGTTCGGGCAACAGGGCAACGATGTGCTGACGGCGTCAAGTGGGGTAGACCACTTGTTCGGCGGGTCCGGCAACGACCGGCTGATCGGCGGGCGGGGCTATGACCAGTTTCACGGTGGCGCCGGAAACGATGTGTTTGTCAGCAACGGCAAGGGGCAGGACGTGATTACCGACTTTGATGCGGGGGATGACCGGATTGATCTTTTGGGCCGTTTGTCCGGCTGGTCCGAGATTTCCGCCAATATCACCAAGATCGACGCGGATGGTGACGGCGCAAAGGACGATCTGGAGATCGCCTTGGGCGGGCGCAAGTCCCTGACCTTCCTCGATGTCTCCCAGTCCGAACTCTCGGCGGAGCATTTTATCGGAGCAAAGCCTGCAGACGGGGTGATTTCGGGCACAGTCAGCCATGACCTGATCGGCAGCGGTGGTTATGAAGACTCCCAAGGCGAGGCGGTGTCCCGCGGTGACGACATTGTATTCGGGCTGAGCGGCGACGACACGATCTACGGGTATAAGGGCAACGACGAAATATACGGCGGTATGGGCGCCGATATTATCTATTCCGGCTCTGGAGATGACTATGTTGAGGGCGCGAAAGGCGGCGATGTAATAAACGGCGGCGGCGGTGATGACAGGCTGTTCGGTGGCGACGGGCGCGATAATCTGATCGGCGGCAAGGGCGCGGACAGGCTGGAGGGCGGTGCGGGAAATGACGTGCTGAAAGGCGGCGGCGGGGCGGACAGCTTTGTGTTTACTAACGGCGACGGTAAGGATAAAATTAAGGGTTTCAGCGCCTTAAAGGATGAGATTCATCTTGTGGACGCCGATTCCTACACGCTGCGCGAAACCTCTGGCGGGGTAAAAATCCACTATGACGACAAGGCCGCGATTCTTCTGAAAGGTGTTTTCCTCGAAACAGAGGCAGATCTGCAAGCGCTGGAGGATGCGATTCACCTCGATCTCGGCTAGATCGACTTGCGGGGGGACAGCTTTCGGTACGACGAATAGCTTGCCCGTTTTCTTGCGCGGGCTATTATGGAAACATAGCTCGAAAGGAAATGTTTTCATGACTTTAACCGCTTTGACCAAATCCTCCCTGCGTTTCGCGATTTTTGGACTGGCCCTTGGTGTTGCCTCACCTGTTGCGGCGGCGTCTTGTGGCAATACCGGCGCGGGATTTAACGCGTGGAAAGCGGAATTTGCCCGCGAAGCGCAGAAAGCCGGCGTGCAGCAGCGCGGCTTGCAGGCTTTGGCGGCGGCGCGATATGCAAGCTCTACCATTGCGGCGGACCGGAACCAGAAATCCTTTCGCTATTCGCTCGACAAGTTTATGAAAATCCGCGGCGCTGATACGATTGTCAATCAGGGCCGCCGCCGCAAGGCTGCAAATCCGCAGGTGTTTTCGGCGTTGGAGCGGATCTACGGTGTTCCGGCTGGTGTGATCATCGCCATTCATGGAATGGAAACCGGCTTTGGCGGGTTTATGGGGAAATCCAATGTGGTTTCTGCGATTACCACGCTGACTTATGACTGCCGGCGCTCTGATTTCTTCAAACCCCATGCGATCGGGGCGTTAAAGCTGGTGGATCGGGGCGCGATCACCGCCAACACCAAAGGCGCGAAACATGGAGAGTTGGGGCACACCCAGTTCCTGCCGGGCAATGCGCTGACCTATGGTGTGGACGGGAATGGCGACGGACGGATTGATTTTTACAACCAGACCGATGCGCTGGCTTCTACTGCGAATTTCCTGCGGCAAAAAGGGTGGCGTCCGGGGCAGGGCTATCAGCCCGGCCAACCGAATTTCGCGGTGATCAAACAGTGGAATGCGGCAACGGTCTATCAGAAGGCCATTGCGATCATGGCAGCGCGGATCGACCAATAGGCGCCCCAAAAGGTGAACCGCTCTGGTCCTGAACCGCCTGTTGCGCTAGGAAGCGATCAGGATAAAGGACAGCGACCATGAGCGATTTTCGCGATGCAGCGCAGCAGGCCTGCGCAGAGATGCGTAGCCTGTTTGCGCAGACACCCTTGCAGCACAACGCGCATCTGTCCGCGAAATACGAGGCGGAGATCTATCTCAAGCGGGAGGATCTCTCGCCGGTGCGCTCTTACAAAATTCGTGGCGCCTTTAATGCGTTGCGCAAGGCACTGGCCGCAAAGCCCGAGCAAAAGACCTTTGTTTGTGCCAGTGCGGGCAATCACGCGCAGGGAATGGCCTTTGTGTGCCGTCATTTCAACGTTCATGGTGTGATTTTCATGCCAGTGACGACACCGGCGCAAAAGATTGAAAAGACGCGGATTTTTGGGGGCGACAACGTCGAAATCATCCTGAGCGGGGATTATTTTGACAATACATTGGCCGAGGCCCAAGCCTATTGCGCCAAAAAATCCGCGCATTTCCTGTCTCCCTTTGACGACGAGGATGTGATCGAAGGGCAGGCGTCTGTTGCAGTGGAGATCGCGCAAGATATGCCTGTGCGCCCTGATCTGGTGGTCCTGCCTGTGGGCGGGGGCGGTCTGTCGGCGGGGATCACGCGCTATTACAGCGGCGTGCCGGATGCGCCGGACCTGCTGTTCACAGAACCCGCTGGCGGGGCGAGCCTGAAGGCGGCGCTGCTGGAAGGGGCGCAGGTGACTTTGCCGAAAGTGGATAATTTCGTGGACGGTGCGGCCGTTGCGCGGATCGGGGATCGGAATTTTGCCGCCCTGAAACATTGTTCGCCGGATCAGGTGTATCCCGTGTCAGAGGATCGGCTTTGCACCACGATGATTGAGATGCTGAATATTGAAGGGATCGTTCTAGAACCGGCGGGGGCTTTATCTATCGACGTATTGGCGGATATTGCCGATCAGATCAAAGGCAAAACGGTTGTTTGTGTCAGTTCCGGTGGCAATTTCGATTTTGAGCGTTTGCCCGAAGTGAAAGAACGCGCGCAAAAGTTTTTGGGGTTAAAGAAGTATTTCATCCTGCGTCTGCCCCAGCGGCCCGGTGCGCTGAAAGATTTCCTTGGCCTGCTTGGTCCGAAAGACGACATCGCGCGGTTCGAGTATCTTAAGAAATCGGCCCGTAATTTCGGGACTGTGTTAATCGGGATCGAAACCGATGCCCCTGAGAACTTTATTGAACTCGATCGTCGGATCAGTCGGGAAGGATTCGATCTGCGCGACATCACCAATGATGCGGCAATTGCCGAATTCCTGATATAGCACAGGGCCTTAGCCGTTTATCAGATGCCGCAAGAGTGTCAGGCCGATAAACCCGGTGCACAGCAAAAGCAGGCACAAAACCGCGAGAGAGCCGAGGTCTTTGGCCTCTTTCGCAAAGGCTTCCCAGTTCGGGGCAAGATGATCGGTGAGGCATTCAACGGCCGTGTTGAGGGCTTCTACCGCCACCAGTAACAGGAATAATCCGGTCAGAATGGCAAATTCCCAATACTGCGCCCTGACCATCACAAAGGCGATCAGAGCGGCGAAAAAGCCAAATAATTCAAGCCGGAAGGCGGTTTCTTTCATAAGCCGGATCAACCCGTCAAAGGAATACCCCGCCGCCGCGAAAATATGTTTGAAGCCGTGGACCGGCGCGGGTTTCGGCTTGGGTTGCAGGTCTGTCATCTGATGCCTTTCCAAAACCCGATCGGAGCCGTGCTGATACGCGTCCAAGCGGTCCATTCCTTTGCGAATTACTAACAGCTAAGGGAGGGTCTGCCTATGGATTCTGTCCGCTGTGATTGCAAGAAAACGGGTGGATTTTCAACGCAGGACTGGTAATCTGGGACGCTCTTGCCTAAAGCTAACCTGAATTATGGCAGAAATGTGCCATCGACCTACCTAATTCTGTAACAAGCCGACCGGCTCCGCCCCAGTCCAGATCTCTGCCAAGGAACAAGCCGATTTTACCTCCCAAATATTCCGATGAAGAACAACGCCTTGAAACGCTGCGCAGTTACAACGTGCTCGATACAGAGGCCGAAGCCGATTTTGATGATATTGTAGAGCTGGCCTCGAATATTTGTGACGTGCCGGTTTCGCTGATCAGCCTTGTGGATGACAACCGCCAATGGTTCAAATCGCGTAAGGGATTCGGACCGGAAGAAACTCCGCTGGACCAGTCGGTTTGCGCCCATGCCATACTGGAGTCCAGTTTTCTGGAGGTGGAGGATATGGCGTCTGATCCCCGCACTGCGGATAATCCGCTGCACACGGGGGATCCACGGGTCAATTTTTACGCAGGGGCCAATCTGGTGGCGCCAAACGGAATGCCGATTGGAACACTGTGTGTTCTGGATACAAAACCGCGCAAATTGACCGATTTTCAACGCCAGGCGCTGCAAACCCTGTCCAGACAGGTCGTGACCCAGCTTGAATTGCGCAAGCGTTTGAACACCGAGACCGCCTTGCGCAGCGAGATGGATCACCGCGTCAAGAACTCGCTCCAGACCATCGCCTCTATCACGCGGGTGGCCTCGCGCAAGATTACGGACCCGCAATCGCTGGATGTTCTGCGTCTGATCGAGCGGCGGATCGGCGCTGTTGCATCGCTCCACACAGAGCTCATGGGGCAGGAGGGTAGAAGCAGCGTTGAGGCGCGGGGCTATCTTGAGAGGGTCGCGGCCCTGTTGAAAGATGTCTCCCCTGATCATGTTACGGTAAAAGTGCAAAGCGTTGAGACGCATCTTGATGCGCAGAAAGCCTCTGCTATTGGCATGATCGCAAGCGAGTTTCTGGCCAACTCCATCAAACATGCCTTTCCGGATAACAGGTCTGGTCAGGTGGATGTCATTCTGGAAAGGATTGACGAGACCCATCTGAAACTGACGTGTCGCGACGACGGGATCGGGCGCAATACTTCGCCTTCTGTAGAAACGCGAGATACGGGTCTGGGGGAAATGCTGATGTCTGCCGCGGCCGCGCAATTGGGCAGCAGAGTGTCTGAGACATCGAATCTCGGTGGCACCAAACTATGCGTTAAATTTACTGGATAAGGCGAATTACGCCTGACCCAATCCGCGAATACGCCACAAAAAACGCCCGCAAGTCAGACTTGCGGGCGTTTGAAATCCTTAGGACGGTCAAAGCCGTCCCGGGCGATTTAGTCTTGCATCGCCAGTTGACCGGCGGAGGATTTACCGTCGCGGCCTTGTTCGATTTCGTATGTTACTTTGTCGTTGTCGTTCAGGCCGGAAAGACCAGCACGCTCAACTGCGGAAATGTGTACAAACACATCTGCGCCACCGGCTTCAGGCTCGATAAAGCCAAAACCTTTAGTTGCGTTAAACCATTTTACGGTGCCATTAGCCATCGTAATTCTCCTAATTTTAGTACCACCCACGGAATGCGGTGGCTTGGTGCAGTCGGGTCTCAGGTCGGTACCGGCGTCTGCAACAAAGAAGAAGAACGGAACGTGTGAAAGACGGCTCACCATGTCCTTATTGCACAAGCTGTCCGTTAAAGAAAGCTCTTATACTCCACTAACCGCGATAGGAGGTTTTCCGCCGGTCCGGCCCTATGGCGGAGAAATAAAAACTTTGTCGGAACCTAAACCGGAAGCCCGCGTTACCTCGGTGTAGCAGATAAATTGCAACGAGAAGGAAACGATATGACACGTACATTCGCAACAAAAGCCGCCGCAGCCCTGATGGTAACAGCCCTGCCTTTCGCAGCCGCCGCCCAAGAGGGAACCGCTGAAAGCTCCACAAAAACCGAACTCGAATCCCCGATGAACTGGGATAACATGGTTCAGGTCGGAGAATTGACTTGCGAACAAGAGGATCGTGAAAACCTGATCGTCTTTTCAAAGGCAAAATTTAACTGTTCCTACACCTCCGCTGACACCGGCGAAGTTGAGAGCTATACAGGCACCGCTACCAAAGTGGGCGTCGATCTGACCGCACAAAAGGTTGAGACGATGGTCTGGTATGTATTTGCACCGACTTCCGGTCTGGAAAAGGGTGGCCTTGAAGGCAATTTTGTAGGCGCAACAGCCGATGCGACCCTTGGCGCAGGTGGTGGTGGCCACGTGCTGATTGGTGGTCTTGACCGTTCGCTCGCACTGCAACCGGCTGCGTTTTCCGGCACTACCGGCATCGGCGCGTCGATTGGCGTAGAGAAGTTTAATCTCGACTATAACGGATAATCTCCCGATCCGTTTAATCGAACCCTCCCGAACCCGCAGCCCTGCGCTGCGGGTTTTTTCGTTTGGCGCTGCGTTTCCGAGCGGCTTTACGTGCCAAAGCTGCAAAGCTGTAGCCAGTTGCAGAGCCGCGGTGCTACAGACAACGGGCTGCGCGATTTTGCAGCGACCCCTGATCAACCGAGGATAATATGGCGCTAGACCCAGAAACTTTCGATCTCTTGAAATCCACGCTGCAACGGTTTGTGCGTGAAAAGCTCGTCCCGCGTGAGGATGAGGTGGCCGAGACCAACGGCATCCCTGCAGATATTCGCGCCGAGATGCAGGAGCTGGGCCTGTTCGGTCTGTCCATCCCCGAGGCGTTTGGTGGCTTGGGGCTGGGCATGGAGGAGGAGGTCAATCTGGCCTTTGAACTGGGCAAGACCTCTCCGGCGTTCCGTTCCTTGCTCGGAACCAATAACGGTATCGGGTCGCAGGGGCTGATCATGGACGGGACCGATGCCCAGAAGCAGAATTACCTGCCCAAGCTAGCCAGTGGCGAGATGATTGCCTCTTTCGCCCTGACCGAAGCGGAGGCCGGTTCGGATGCCCGCTCCCTGCGCACCTCGGCACGGCGCGACGGGAATGATTTCATCCTGAATGGGACCAAACGCTATATCACCAATGCGCCCCATGCCGGATTGTTTACTGTGTTTGCCCGCACCGAAGACCCCGACAATCCTGTAGGCAGTATCACTGCCTTTCTGGTGGAGGCCGGCACACCGGGCCTGAGCATCGGGCCTGTAGATAAAAAAATGGGTCAACAGGGTTCGCTGACCAGTGACGTGATCTTTGAAAACTGCCGCGTGCCAGCTTCTGCGGTGCTGGGCGAAAAAACCGGGCAGGGGTTCCGCACCGCGATGAAGGTTCTGGATCGCGGGCGGCTGCATATCTCGGCAGTTTGCGTCGGCGCGGCAGAGCGGTTGATTGCGGACAGTCTGGATTACGCGATGGAGCGCAAACAGTTCGGCCAGCCGATTGCCGAGTTCCAGCTGGTTCAGGCCATGCTGGCGGACAGTCGCGCCGAAGCCTTTGCCGCCCGTTGCATGGTATTGGAAACCGCCCGCGCCAAGGACCGCGCCGAGGTTGTCACCACCGATGCGGCCTGTTGCAAGATGTATGCCAGTGAAATGGTCGGACGGGTGGCGGATCGTGCCGTTCAGATCCACGGTGGCGCAGGCTATATGTCAGAATATGCAATCGAACGCTTCTACCGCGATGTGCGACTGTTCAGGATCTACGAGGGGACGACCCAGATCCAGCAGCTTGTGATCGCACGCAATATGATCAAACAGCGCAAATCAGAACTGTGACCGGTAAAGCGGGGGCATTCTGCCCCCGCACCCCCTGAGGATATTTGCCCCAAAAAGAGCCGTTTCAGGCGCTGCCCCCGATGGTCCAGCCGCGCCCTTCGGTGCCGAACAGTTCATAGCCGTCGTCTTTCACGCAAAGCGTGTCTTCCAGTTTGATGAAGCCGCGCTTGGGGTGGAGCATGGTGGTCTCTACCGACAGGATCATGTTGCTGCGCAAGGGTTTATCCGCGTCGCGGTTTTCGTAGGCGACAGGGTGGTTTGTCATCAGGAACGGGGCTTCGTGGCTGATCAGCCCCATGCCGTGGGCAAAGAAATCAGTGTGACTCGCGTTGGGTTGGGTGCTGCGGCAGGCTTCTCCGGCGGCGATTACCTCTGCCCCTGTTGCGCCAGCGCGGATTTGGGCGAAAGCGGCCTGTTGGGTTTCTTCCACCTCGGCCAGAAGATCCTGAAGTTCGCTGTCCGGCTCGCCAAGCACCCCCATGCGGCAGATGTCTCCGATGTAGCCGTCCAGATTACCACCGGAATCAATCGAAAGCACCTCTCCTTCGGCCCATGTCTGGTTCGACGCCGCGCGATTGTGGCTGCTGCCAAGGGTCAGCAGGCAGTATTCGAACATCAGCCCGCGCCGGGTTTCTTCCTGACGCAGACGCTCTATGATCTCGAACTTGCTGTCGCCGGCTTTGGCGCCGTGAATGGTGGCTTGCATCGCATCGGTGATCGACTCTGACGCCTGCCGCAACAGTTTAAGTTCCCGTTCCGTTTTCACCGCACGCAGTTCTTCCAGTACCGTCGTTGCGTCGTGCAGGGTGGCTTGCGGCATATCCTGCGCGATTTGCGCCGCGGCGTTCATGGGTAGAAAAGAGGGTTCCACCCCGATCCGCCCCGCATTAACGCCCATCCGCGCCAGATGCTCCAGCGCCTGTTGTGTGGAATCCACGCTGGTCCATGACATTGTATAAATATGCTCTGGCCAGAAAGGATGGTTCTCATGCTCGCCGCCCTCCATCCTGTTGCCCACATAGGCGGTCTTGTCGACGGCGCCTTTTATGTAGACGAATACAGGCAGATAGCGGCTGTGGCCGATGGCATCCATGGCCGAGAAAAAGATGAACTGATAGCCCCCGAGCAGGTAGCGTACATTGTGTTTTGACGTGATGAACAGCGCATCGAGACCTGCATCATCCATCAGACTGTCGAGATGTGAAAAACTGTAGTCGAGATCGGGTTTCGTCATGTCAGTCTGCCTTTAGGTCTTCTTTCGGGATGATGCGGAAATCCGGTGCCTCGCGCAGCATCTTTTCCGGTCCGGTAGTCAGGGCCAGACGCCCCCAGTCAAACCCGAAGTTGTCTACGTCATCGGGGTAGGTGAAATATTTATCGGTCTCGCCCATGTGAATTATCCTTTTGATGTCGTGTCGATGGCTTTGAAATCTTTGATCTGGTCGCGGATGGCGGTTTCTGCTGGCAGGCGTTCGGCACTGCTGGCCCCGTAGAACCCGTGGCAGCGGTCGCAGTGTTTCAGCACATGGGCGGCATCATCGGGCATGCTGATCGGTCCGCCGTGGCACAGAATGATCACATCCTCGCGCACTGAACGGGCAGCAGCGGCAATGACGTCAATTTCGGCCACGCAGTCATCCAGCGATTTGGCCGAAGTTGCGCCGATTGCGCCCCCCGTAGTCACCCCCATATGGGCCACAATTATATCAGCGCCAGCCTTGGTCATGGCGATGGCCTCGTCGGGGTTGAATACATAGGGGGTGGTCAGCAGGTCGATGCCATGGGCCTGCTGGATCATGTCCACCTCCAGCCCGTAGCCCATTCCGGTTTCCTCAAAGCTCTGGCGCATCATACCGTCGAACAGCCCGATCGTGGGGAAGTTTTGCACGCCGGCAAAGCCCATCGCCTTCAGTTCAGCCAGAAACTGCGGCATCAGGATGAAAGGGTCAGTGGCGTTCACCCCCGCCAGAACCGGCGTGTGTTTGACAACGGGCAGGACTTCGACCGCCATTTCCTTAACGATCTCGTTGGCATTGCCATAGGCGAGCAGACCCGCCGCCGAGCCGCGCCCTGCCATGCGGTAACGGCCTGAATTGTAGATGATAATCAGGTCGATGCCGCCGGCTTCTTCAGATTTTGCTGACAGACCGGTACCGGCACCACCGCCGATAATGGGTCGGTTGTCCGCGATCATGTTGGCGAATTTTTCCAGAATGCTGGCACGATCAATATAGGGCATGGATTATGGGTCCTGTTGCAGGGATTGAAAGGCGTCTACGGCGGCAGCCGAAAACGCGGGATCATTGATGTGGTGGGGCAGGCGGACGAGTTTACGCTGTGCGGTTTGCTTAAATCTCGCGTCCAGAGTGTCAAAAAGTGCGGCGCTGGCCTCGGGGTGGTGAAACGGTCCATCTTTGATGTCGAGCGCGGAAACCCCGCCTTCGGGGATCAGAAGTGTCACCGGCCCGCGGCATTTGTTGAGCTTGGCCGCGATCCACGCGCCGATTTGCGCGTTTTCGTCCGGCGTGGTGCGCATCAGGGTGACATTTGCGTTGTGGTTGTAAAACAGCCTGTCTGCGAATTTCTCCGGCACGGTATCCGGCGCCCAGAAGTTCACCATATCCACCGCACCGGGCGCACCGACCCAGGGCTTTCGGGCGCGGCACACAGCATCAAGCCGCGCCGGACCGGAAGGCAAAACACCGCCCACCAGTTCGTCGGCAATTTCCGTCAGGGTCATATCCATCACCCCGCACAGATAGCCGCTGTCCAGCAAGCTTTCTAATGTCCGCCCGCCGGTGCCGGTGGCGTGAAACACGACGCAATCGTAATCCGGCTTCATCTGTGCGGTGATTTGCGTGACGCAAGGGGTGGTGACACCGAACATGGACAGGCCGAGCGACTCTTTTTCGACAATCGGGCGCAGGTAGGGACTGGCCGTCATCCCGATCAACGCTTGCGCCGCGTTGTGAAGAATATTGCGGCTCAGGCGGTTCAGTCCGGCCAGATCGGTTACGGAAGGAATGACGATGGTATCGGAACTGCCGATATAGGGCGCCATGTCGCCAGAGGCGAGCGTTGTCACCAGCAGTTTGGGCAGGCCGTAGGGCAGGGCGCGCATCCCTTCGCTGACCATCGCACTGCCACCGCCACCGCCAATCCCGATCATCGCGCTTATGTCATTCTGGCGGCTGATGCAAAAGCGGGCAAAAGCCTCTGCCATCGCTTTGACAGCCGCGCCGCGATCAGAACCGCCCAGCACATGATCCGCACCTTCAGGGTGACAGGCGGCTACCGCCTGCGCCGAAACATCCGCCACATCCGCAGCCTCGGCCGGTTTTTGGGTGGAAAGATCAACCGTCACGACCGGCAACACACCGCGCCGCAGCAGGGTCGCCAGATACCCGAGCTCTTTGGATTTTGTGTCGAATGTGCCGACAAGATAGAGTTTGGACACGTGAAACCCTCCCGTTTCAACCATGGCGCGTTCACGGAAAATCCCACGCCCGCCCCACGTGTTCTCGCCGCTCTCGCTATTATCTGGTCCGGCCAGAGTGGGCAAATTTGCGGCGAGTCGTAAAGCCCTATTTTTTGGAATGCCGAAGGCTTGCAAACGGGTCGTCCGGAGATTTTCAGCTAAAATTAAGGGATTTTGCCTGCTTTTACTGCAGAAGTTGCGATTGGCGGCCTTCAAAACAATTCCTTGACTTGGGGGTTTATCTGGTATTACCAAAAGTAACACGGGAGACGAAAACCCTTGTATTCTGCAATTCACCAAGGGTCGCAGAGCAGGGCGAATGGAGACTAGGAGCCGCAGGGGAAACTGCCGGACGATCACTGCACATTTGGGAGGAACAACTTATGAAACGTAACATGTCTGGCCTGCTTGCCGGGGCCGCGCTTTCGGCTTTGATGGCGACATCTGCCACCGCGGAAGATCTGGTGATATTCTGGGCGGAATGGGACCCTGCCAACTTCCTGCAAGAGCTTGTTAATGAATATGAAGAGGAAACCGGCATTTCGGTGACGGTGGAAACGACGCCTTGGGCGGATTTCCAAACCAAAGCGTTTACAGAATTTAACGCCCGTGGCAGTGCCTATGACATGATCGTGGGGGACAGTCAGTGGCTGGGCGCGGCGTCCGAGGGCGGTCATTACGTGGATCTCACCGAGTTTTTCAAGGAAAACAACCTTGGTGAAGTGATGGCACCGGCGACGGTCAAATATTATGCCGAATACCCCGGTAACTCTGGCAAATACTGGGCCATTCCTGCCGAAGGTGATGCTGTCGGCTGGTCTTACCGCAAGGACTGGTTCGAGGATCCGGCTGAAATGGAGGCGTTCAAGGCCAAATACGGCTATGACCTTGCCCCCCCGAAAACATGGGCTGAACTGACTGATATTGCCGAATTCTTCCACCGTCCCGACGAAGACCGCTACGGCATCGCGATCTATACCGACAACAGCTATGACGCGATGGTCATGGGGGTCGAAAACGCGATCTTCTCTTACGGGGCGGATCTGGGCAACTTTGAAACCTATGAAGTGGACGGCTATGTAAACAGCGACAAGGCGGTTGCCGCGCTGGAGAACTACAAGAAGTTGTACAGCTATACGCCGCCGGGTTGGGCCAAGACATTCTTTGTGGAAAACAATCAGGCAATCACCGAGGGTCTTGTGGCCATGTCGATGAATTACTTCGCCTTTTTTCCCGCACTTTTGAATGAGGCCACCAACCCCCATGCAGCCAACACCGGCTTTTTTGCCAATCCGGCCGGACCGGACGGCGACCAGTTTGCGGCGCTTGGCGGTCAGGGGATTTCGGTTGTGAAATACTCTGAAAATCAGGACATGGCGATGGATTTCCTTGAGTGGTTTATCAAGGATGAGACCCAGAAACGCTGGGCTGAACTCGGTGGGTATACGGCCAGCGCTGCGGTGCTGGAATCTGACGAGTTCCGTCAGGCGACCCCGTATAATGAAGCGTTTTACCAGACCATGTTCAAGGTCAAAGATTTCTGGGCTGTTCCTGAATTTGCGGAACTACTGACCTCTGCCAACCAGCGTCTTTACCCGTTCATTGTCGGGGACGAAGGTACGGCCAAGGAAACGCTCGATGCGCTGGCCGCTGACTGGGAAGCCACCTTCAAGAAATACGGTCGCGGTCAATAACGCTGCGCGATGTGGAACGATCATCAGGGGCGCTGCGGCGCCCCTTATTCCCGAACCACCGTCCATTTGATCAGAACGAGCCAAGAAGGAATGCCCCGTGCCGACGAATAACATGACCCGGCTTGACCCGAATTCTCAGGCGGCCTCCAGAGGGCTTAGCGACCTGTCGATCCGCAACCTGTTTATAATCCCGACCATCGCTTTTCTGATTATATTCAATATCTTCCCGCTGCTCTATTCGCTTGGCTATTCCTTTACGGATTTCCGCGCCTCGACAAACGCGCCTGCGAAATTTGTCGGTCTGCAAAACTACCGCGACCTGCTGAATGATCCGTTTATCTGGAAGAACTTCTCGATCACCGCGAAATATGTGCTGATTTCCGTTACAGGGCAGGTGGTAGTGGGCTTTGGCCTTGCCATGCTGCTGAACCGCGCAATTCCGGCGAAGGGGCTAATTACCACACTTTTGTTGCTGCCGATGATGCTGTCCATGGCCGTTGTGGGGCTGTTCTGGAAGCTGCTTTATGATCCGAACTTCGGGATCATCAACTATTTTCTGGGACTGGGTAAATTCGAGTGGCTTGCCGATCCGGATATGGCGCTTTGGGCAATTGCCATTGTGGATATCTGGATGTGGTCGCCCTTTGTGATGCTGCTGTCGTTGGCGGGCCTGTCTGCAGTGCCAAAGCATCTGTATGAAGCTGCCGAGATTGACCGTGCGGGCAATATCTACACTTTTTTCCGCATCACCTTGCCGCTGGTGGCACCGATCCTGATGATTGCGATCATTTTCCGCACGATGGAGGCCTTCAAGACCTTTGATCTGGCTTATGTGCTGTCCTCCCAGCCCACGACCGAGCTGATTGCCATCCGTCTGTACAAGATGGCGTTTCAGGAATGGCAGACCGGCATGTCTTCGGCATTTGCCTATATCGTGCTGATCATGGTGGTGGCGATTACCAATATCTATGTGAAATACCTCAATAAAGTGAAGGCGCGTTAATATGGCCGGCGTTCAGACATCTGCAGAAAAATGGACCAACCGCACCGCGATTGCCGCCGTGTTTGTTGCCCTGATTATCATGCTGACCCCGATCTATTGGATCGCGGCGACAGCGTTCAAACCCCGTAATCTGGCCACAACCATTCCGCCGACGGTTGTGTACGAGCCGACCGTTGCGCCCTTTGTGAAATTGTTCACCAAACGCAGCCAGTTGCGTGAACAACCCACCCAAGAGGAATACGACAACGCCCCGTGGTGGGAGCAGATGGTGTTCGACGGCGGCGAGAAAGTCGTGCGCAACCGCAAGTCGGGCGAGGTTCGCTCCTCCGGCTATGGCGACCGCTTCAAAAACTCGCTGATTGTCTCGGTCATCTCGACCATTCTGGCGGTGGGGATGGGGACGTTAACCGCCTACGGATTCAGCCGCTTCAAGGTCGCCGGAGAGGATGACTGGCTGTTCTTCATCCTTTCGACACGGATGCTGCCGCCCGTCGTCGTCGCAATCCCGATGTTTCTGATGTACCGCGTGGTCGGATTGAATGACACCCATATGGGGCTGATCATCCTTTATACCGCCTTCAACCTGTCCTTTGCAGTCTGGATTATGAAGGGGTTTATCGACGAGATCCCCCGCGAATACGAAGAAGCCGCCCTTGTGGATGGCTACACCCGCATACAAGCTTTCTTTAAGGTGGTTCTGCCCGAAGCCCTGACCGGCATGGCGGCAACTGCGGTGTTCTGTTTTATCACCGCTTGGAATGAATACGCCTTCGCGCTGATCATGACCAACCGCAACGCGCAGACCGCGCCGCCCTATATTCCGTCACAGGTTGGTTCCGGCCTGCCGGACTGGACCGTGATTGCGGCAGGCACCTTCCTGTTCCTGATCCCCGTGGCAATTTTCACCTTCCTTCTGCGCAATCACCTGCTGCGCGGCATGTCCTTTGGAGCAATCCGCAAATGAGTTTTCGAGAATTGAACTACCGCTTTCTGGCCCCCGGTGCGCAGACGCTGATGATCCTCGGGATTATCGCGCTTTGCCAGCCGTGGAGCGAGTTTTTCCACCGCTACGGGCTGACCATGACGCTGTTCGGACTGATCGCCTTTCTGGTGACATCGAAAATTAGTCCTGACGCCCCAATTCAGGATGATTTCGTCGGGGAAAGCGCCGATGTGCTGGAACTGCATGGGGATGAACCGGACGATGTACGCGAAAAAGGCACCTATAAGGACGGGGGGATCGTCTGATGGCACAGATAGACATGCGCAACGTGCAGAAATTTTTTGGCGCCAATCAGGTGCTGAAAGATCTGGATCTGACAATTGAAGACGGAGAGTTCGTTGTGATGCTGGGGCAATCCGGCGGCGGCAAGACAACGGCGCTGCGGGCGATTGCGGGGCTGGAGACTGTCACCTCCGGCCAGATCCTGATCGACGGGGTGGAGATGCAGGGCAAAAAGGCCGCCGACCGCGATATTGCCTTTGTGTTCCAGTCTTTCTCGCTCTACCCGCATATGACTGTGCGGGAGAATATCTCCTTTCCGCTGCGCGCCGTTCGTATGGGGGCTGCGGATAGGGAAAAGGCGGTGAACGAGGTGGCCGAAGTGCTGCAAATCACCGAGCATCTGGATAACAAGCCTTCCGCGCTGTCCGGTGGGGATATGCAGCGGGTTGCGATTGGCCGTGCGCTGGTGCGTCGTCCCAAGGCGTTGTTAATGGATGAACCGCTTGGCGTGCTTGATGCGAAATTGCGCGAACAGATGCGTGCGGAAATCAAACGCCTGCATATCGCGCGGGGGTCTACCTCGGTTTATGTGACTCACGATCAGGTCGAAGCCATGTCGCTGGCGGATCGCATCGTGATCCTGCATGACGGCGTGCTGCAACAGGTCGGCGCACCGGAGGAGGTCTACCTGCACCCAACCAACGCCTTTGTCGCCAAATTTGTCGGCAGTCCGGTGATGAACATTAATGCGGCGTCATTTGCAGGGGTGAACGGTCAGTCTTCGGTGCTGATCGGCGGGGCCGAAACCGGTTTTCACTTCCCCGAGCAAATGATCAACCATGTGCGCAACACGGGCCAGCCGGTATCGCTCGGCGTGCGGCCTGAGGCGGTGATCCTCTCCCATGAGGCGAAAGAGGGCTACTTGGCCGCGCAGACCAGCAATATCGAACCGCTTGGCAGTCATGACATTGTGGATGTCCTTATCGGGGAAACCGTGCTGCGGGCCCGCACCGAGAGCGGCTACGTCGCGCGGGAAGGCCAGCAAGTGTTTGTAAATATTGATCCGGCGCAGGCCCATTTCTTTGACGGGGCGACGGGGCTGAATTTAAGAGGGGCGAACTGATGGCCGATATTACGCTTCAGGGGATTAACAAAAGTTTCGGACCGAACCGCGCGTTGCGCGATCTGGATCTGGAGATCAAGGACGGTGAATTTTTCGTTCTTCTGGGCCAGACGGGCGCGGGCAAAACCACGACCCTGCGGGTGATCGCAGGGCTGGAGGAACCGGAGTCCGGCAAGGTTCTGATCGACGGTATGGATGCAACCAACTGGAATGCCGCGCAGCGGGATGTAGCGCTGGTGTTGCAGCAATATTCGCTCTATCCGCGGCTGACCGTGCGGGGCAATCTGGAGTTTCCACTGAAATCCCGCACCCAGAACTTCACGCCCGAGCAGATCAAAGAGCGGGTAGAGAAAGCGGCGGAAACCCTGCAAATCACCCGTCTGCTGGATCGTAAGGTAGAGCGTCTGTCGGGCGGCGAGATGCAGCGCGTTTCGATCGGGCGGGCCATCGTGCGCGAACCCCGCGTGTTCCTGATGGACGAGCCGCTCTCGGCGCTGGATGCCAACCTGCGCGACGTGTTGCGGGTAGAGCTGAAGAAGCTGCACAATGAACTGGGCGCGACCTTTGTGTTTGTCACCCATGACCAGATTGAGGCCATGTCTATGGGCGACAAAGTCGGTGTTTTGAATAAAGGCAAGCTGGTGCAGGTGGGCACGCCGTCGGACATCTACGACAATCCGCTCAACACCTTTGTTGCGGGGGCTGTGGGCACACCTCCGATGAACCTCATGGACGGCACACTAGAGGGCGGACAGGCCCGTATCAGCGACGGATTCAGCCTGCCTGTGACCGCCAGTGGCGGGGCCATCGACCAGCCCCTGAAATTCGGAGTGCGGCCCGAAGATCTTGTGCTCGAAAGCGGCGCTCCGGTGCAGGGGCGAGTGTTTGACGTGGAAGATCACGGCGTTATCAAAATTCTGACAATCGACGTGGGGCAGAACCGCCTGCATGCGACCGTCTCAGCACAGATGAAAGTGGCGCTGGATGACGCGGTCCGCTTTGGCTGGAAAGCGGATAAAGTGTTGTTATTCGACCAGAAAAGCGGACGCAATCTGGCCTATGCCTGACACGCTCAGAGCGCGGGAAACCGCGCCTTATAGGTTGGCAGAACCTCCGGATTGCACAGATTATCCGGCGTGTGTCCTGCGAGAATCTGTCCGGTGATCTCCGTCACCTTGCGCCCCAGACGCAGCATGCTTTCCTGCGTAAGCCCTGCAATATGGGGCGTCAGCACCACATTGCCAAGGGCCATCAACGGGTGGTCGATGGGCAGGGGTTGCTTGGCGAAAACGTCTATCGCCGCGCCGCCCAAATGCCCCGATTGCAGCGCTTCGATCAGGGCGTCTTCTTCGACCACAGGGCCGCGCGCAACATTCACAAGGATTGCGCCCGACTTCATGGACTGGATCGCCGCCCTGTCGATCAGGCCGCGGGTAGCATCGGTCAGCGGACAGCTGAGCACCAGAATATCAGCCCGTTTCAACAGCTCGGGCAGGGACACAGACTCCACAGTTTCAGGCAGTTTATCAGGGCTGCGCGTGTGGGAAATCACCGACATGCCAAAGCCGTTTTGCGCCATGCCCGCCAGGGCCGTGCCGATATTGCCAAACCCGAGGATGCCAAGGGTGCGACCCGAAATTTCCTGCCCGAAAGCCGCGTGGCGGCGGCCGTGTTCCCAGCCCCCTTCATGCAGGTCCCGCGTGACCATCGGGTTTTTGCGCAGCAGCGACATGGCCGACCAGATGGCGTGCTCTGCTACCGTCACCGCATTGGCACCGGGCGCGTTTGTGACCATGACGCCGGCTTCGGTGCAAGCCTCCATCGGAATCATATCCAACCCTGCGCCGTGACGTACAGTTGCCATAAGACCTTGTTCCCGCGTGACAATCTCGGGTGGGATCGGGGCGCGCACGATGATGATATTCGCTCCGACACTTTCCGCAAGGATTGCCTCGGGTGTGGGGGCAGAGGCGGTTTTCAACGTGCCAAGACGGGCCAGATCGGTGGTCACGTCAGGGTGCAGGCTGTGGGTTGAGAAAATCACAGGGGTCTCGGGCATAACAGGGCTCCGGTTAGGTGGGGGTGGTGTCACCGGCGGGTTCCAGCAGCTCTGTCCAGTAGCTGCGGGCATTGCGCAGATGGGAATTCATCAGCGCCTTAGCCAATGTCCCGTCCCGGTGGACCAGCGCATCGAAGATTTGCATGTGATCCGCATGGGATTTGCGGCTGCGCTCTTCCTTTTCAAAATAGACCGGCAGGCGGTTCTCGCTCAGGACATAGAAGGTAGAACAGATGTTGTGAAAAATAGAGTTTTGCGTCGCCCGCACGATTTCAAGGTGGAATTCATGGTCGAGCCCCAAAAGCCCTTCGCCGTCAGCAATCCGTTGTTCCGAGGCTTTCAGTATCTCGCGCAGACGTTCAAAATTTTCCTCTGTCGCCCGTTCAGCCGCCAGCTCTGCTGCCTGAATTTCATGGATTTTACGCACTTCAACCGCTTCGTAAATCTGTAGCGGCTCCAGCGGGATGCCGGCGCGGGCATAAAAGGCCATCTGCTCGATCCCGTGCTGGTTTTCCCGCACGTAAATCCCCGATTTGGCACGCCGTTCGATCAGCTCCATCGCTTCGAGAATGGCCAGCGCCTCGCGGATTTGCCCGCGGCTGACTTCAAAATGTTCTGCCAGTTCCCGCTCTGAGGGCGCTTTGCCCGAGTTGGATTTTGCCACCTTCAACAGATAGCTGGCCAATGTGGGAAGGAACTGATTTTCCTGCATTTTACCCCTGAATAGCGTAGGCTCTGACGGCGGCCTCGTTCATATCTAACCCTATACCCGGAGTTTCGGGAAATGCAATCATACCATCGCTGACAGTGACGGGTGCGTTGGATAATTCATGGATCATCGGATTAGCCCCGAGCGAGAATTCAACGGTAAATGCCGCAGGAGAGGCGGCGCAGACCTGAAGCCCTGCAAAGAAACAAGGTGCACCCGCCCAAAGATGGGGGGCCAGTCGCAGGTTAAAGGCGCTGGCCAATGTGCCGATTTTCATGGCCTCGGAAATACCGCCGCAATTGGCCGGATCGGGCTGGAAAATATCCACCGAGCGCAGGGTCGCGAGATCGCGGAAATCAAAGCGGGTCGACTCGGATTCTCCTGCCGCGATGGGGATATGGGTGCTGGCCCGCAATTCGGCCATGCCCTGTTTGTCGTCTCCGCTCACAGGTTCTTCAAACCACGCCAGATCCGCATCGCGGCACAAATGGGCAAAGCGTCTGGCACCTGCGACGGTAAAGGTGCCGTGGGCGTCAACCATAATCTCCACATCCGGCCCCAGCGCCTTGCGTGCCGCGAGAACCCGCTCTGCGGAGCCATGCGGGGAAGGGTCCATCGCGCCGACCCGCATCTTCACAGCCCTGAAGCCGCCTTTGTCGATATAGGATTGTAATTGTTCGCCAATATTGTCCTTATCGGCCCAACCCCCCGAAGCATAGGCCTGCATCCGGTCCGCCTTGCGCCCGCCCAAAAGCTGCCAAACAGGTTTGTTGTCGGATTTCCCAAGTATATCCCAAAGCGCAATGTCGATGGCGCTGATTGCCGCGATGGACATGCCGCGCCGCGCGAAATCGGGCATGGAATGGCCCGCCAATGCAGATTTCTCTGCCCGCACGCCGTTATAAAGATCCTCCCAGACGATTGAAACATCCGCCGGATCGCGGCCGATGATGCGGGGGCCGAATTCGTGATTGAGCAGATGCACCAGCGTCCCGTAATTGCCCGCACTGCCCGCCGCATTCTTGCCTTCGCCCCATCCGACAAGACCGTCGTCGGTTTCCAGCCGCAGGATCGCTGCATCAAAGGTGCGCAGACGACCGAAATCGCTGACATGCTGTTGTTCGGTTTCGATTGGAATCTGCACCCACCAGGCCTGAGCCGACTTTATGCGCATGATGTATCCTCGGGTTATTTGAGCCGGACGCGCAGGGAGTTGACGCGCCCGGACAGGAACAGGGCGGACCCCGTTTACTTCATCAGCGGCAACAGTGTTTCCGCAGTGATTTCCATCTGCCGGGCGTAGAAATCCTCGGACAACAGGGAAGAACCGTGATCCTCAATGAACTTCAATTGCTCGGGGGAAATATCCACCGGATTTTTCTCGACCATATCGGGGTAGGGCGCAGCCGGAGTGCGATCGACCGGCGCGACAAACTCATTGGTCAGTGCACCGTCATAGCCGATTTCCTTTAGGGTGCCGACGATTTTGGGCCAGTCCAGATGGCCGAGACCAGCGGCAAAACGGTTGTTGTCGGCCACGTGGAAGTCGAACAGACGATCACCGGCAAGACGGATCGCGTCATATATATCGTCTTCTTCAATATTGAGGTGAAACGCATCAAGGCACACGCCACACTCCGGACTGACCGCATCCGCCAGCGCCAGCGCCTGTGCGCAGCGGTTGAACAGATAGGTTTCAAAGCGGTTCAGCGGTTCCACGGCGATTTTGACGCCGACTTTCTTTGCGTGATGGAAACATTCCCGTGTGGCATCGACCACCCATTTCCATTCCTCTTCCGGTGTGCCGTCGGGGACAACCTTACCCACGGTTGCGGGCACTAGTAAGATAATCTCGCCCTCCAGCTCTGACACCATAGTGAGCACGTTTTTGACGTAATCGACCGTGCGCTCCCGCTGGCCCTGATCCTTTGCTGCAAGGTTGCGATCGCCCAGTGTCAGGGTCACAGCACCCCAGCACCGCATGCCGGTATCTTTCAGCAGCGCGCGGGTTTCCTTGGTATCGTATTGATCCGGCTCGCCCGAAATCTCGATGCTTTCATAACCATATTGCTTGATCCGGCGTACCGTCGTTTCCAGCGGTTCCGCCCGCATCCAGTTGTGTGTCGAAAGATGCATTCCTGTCCTCCCAGAAGGTCTGTTTCACACCCGTATTGTCCCGCCGTGTCATCGTGTTTCGGTCGGGAAGTGTGTAAATTGGTTAGACCAGATAGCATTGAATTTTCCAAACGGTCAAGGGCTGGTTTTCGGCTTTATTCGCGCATTCTCTGCGCTCAAGGCGATATAATGGCTTATATTGTTATGAGTAGAGCGGCTGCGGTGTCTGGTTTGTTGATAAATTCGCTTTGACCTGCTCGCCAATTTTGGTATGACCAGTTATAAGGCGCATCCGGGTCCAAGGATCAGGCTTGTGAAGCTGCAACAGAGGCGATGCCAAGGGAATAATGATGAAAATCGGAATGTGCATGTTTCTATGGACCACCCGCATCACGCCACAGCACGAATCCCTGTTAACGGCCCTCCGCGACACCGGATTTGACGGGGTGGAGATCCCCGTTTTCGAAGGCACGCCCGAGGAGTACCGGCAAATCGCTGTCATGCTTGACCGGATCGGGTTAGAGCGCACGGCGGTCACGGCGATGGGGGATCCTTCGGTGAACCTGATTTCACCGCAGGCCACCACGCGCAAGGCTGGCGTGGACTATATGGACTGGGCGCTGGAATGCACCGCCGCGCTGGGGGCGGATCAGATCAGCGGGCCGCTTCACTCCACGCTGGGCCTGTTTAGCGGCGCGGGGCCGACAGGGGCCGAGCTCGACTATTTCCGCGATACCCAGTTGCAGATCGGGGATTTGGCGGCAGGTCATGGGATTGTGGTCGGGCTGGAAGCGCTGAACCGTTTTGAATGCTATCTGTTCAACACAATGGATGCGCTTTGCGATCATCTGCGAGCGCTCGACCATCCCAATATCACCGCCATGTACGACACGTTCCACGCCAATATAGAGGAAACCGATCCGGTCGGGGCGCTGATCCGCAACTCCGATATGATCAGCCATATCCACATCTCCGAGAATGACCGTGGCGTGCCGGGGCGGGGAAATATTTCGTGGGCCGAGACTTTCGCGGCAATTGCCCGGAGCGGATATGACGATTGGCTGACGATAGAGGCCTTCGGGCGCGGGCTGCCCGACCTTGCCGCCGCCACGAAGGTCTGGCGCGATTTTGCCGACAGCCCCGAACAGGTCTACCGCGAGGGGTATGCCCATATTCGCGCCTGTATGGATAAGGCGGGCCTGACGGTGCTGTAAAATTACCAAATGATAGGAATGAGGGAGGAAACATCATGAAGACCATCAAAGGGCCGGGCCTGTTTCTGGCACAGTTCGCGGGTGACGAAGCCCCGTTCAATTCTTGGGATTCGATCACCAAATGGGCCGCAGATTGCGGCTATAAAGGGGTGCAGGTGCCCAGTTGGGATGCCCGTCTGATTGATCTTGAAAAAGCTGCAACATCAAAAGATTACTGCGATACCTTCAAGGGAAAGGCACAGGAAAACGGGGTGGAGGTAACAGAGCTTTCGACGCATCTGCAGGGTCAATTGGTGGCGGTGCATCCAGCCTATGACACTGCCTTTGACGGCTTTGCCGATCCTTCCGTGCACGGTGATCCCAAGGCGCGGCAGGCTTGGGCGGTGGATCAGGTGAAAAAGGCGATTTCTGCCTCTCGTCATATGGGGATCACGGCCCATGCGACCTTTTCGGGCGCTTTGGCTTGGCCCTATGTCTACCCTTGGCCACAACGACCCGAAGGGCTGATTGAAACCGCCTTTGACGAACTGGCCGCCCGCTGGCGTCCGATTCTGGATCACGCTGATGAAAACGGTGTTGATATTTGCTATGAAATCCATCCCGGCGAAGACCTGCACGATGGTGTCACGTTTGAAATGTTTCTGGAGCGGGTAGACAATCATCCCCGCTGCAACATGCTGTATGATCCGTCCCATTACGCGCTGCAATGCCTTGATTACATTGACAACATCGACATTTACAAAGACCGGATCAAGATGTTTCACGTCAAGGACGCAGAGTTTAATTCAACGGGGCGGCAAGGCGTTTATTCGGGCTATCAACCTTGGGTCAATCGCGCGGGGCGGTTCCGTTCGCTCGGGGATGGGCAGGTGGATTTTGCAGCGATCTTTTCCAAAATGGCGGCGAATGACTTTGACGGTTGGGCCGTTGTGGAATGGGAATGCTGTCTGAAGCATCCCGAAGACGGGGCACGGGAAGGGGCGCAATTCGTGAAGGATCATATCATTCGTGTGACGGAAAAAGCCTTTGACGATTTCGCAGACGGGGGCGCGGATGAGGCCGCAAACCGCAAGATGTTGGGGATAGGCTGATGGCGGAACGGATCAGATTGGGCATGGTCGGCGGTGGCAATGACGCTTTTATTGGCGGGGTCCACCGCATTGCCGCGCGGATTGACGACAGGTTTGAACTGGTGGCAGGGGCGCTGTCCTCTACCCCTGAAAAGGCAAGGGCGAGCGGTGCGGCCCTTGGCCTTGCGCCGGATCGCACCTACGATGACTTCAAGCAGATGGCAATCCGCGAGGCACGGCTGAAGAACGGGATCGAAGCAGTGTCGATCGTGACGCCAAACCACGTCCATTACGCTGCCGCGCGGGAGTTTCTGAAACGGGGCATCCACGTGATCTGCGACAAGCCGCTGACCTCTACTCTGCCTGATGCGCGCAAATTGGTTAAAGCGGCCGAAGCATCTGACGCGCTGTTTGTGCTGACCCATAATTACACCGGTTTTCCAATGGTAAGGCAGGCGCACGAAATGATTGCTTCTGGCGAATTGGGCGAAATCCGCGTGGTGCAGGTGGAATATCCGCAGGACTGGATGACCGAGGAGGTGCACAACAAACAGGCCGACTGGCGCACCGATCCGGACCGCAGCGGGGCAGGCGGGTCTATCGGGGATATTGGCGTCCATGCCTATAACCTCGCCTGTTTTGTGACGGGGCTGGAGCTGGAATCCCTTTCCGCGGACATGCAGAGCTTTGTTGCGGGGCGGCGGGTGGATGACAACGCCCATGTTCTGTTGCGCTGGAAAGGCGGGGCGCGGGGCATGTTGTGGAGTTCGCAAGTCTCACCGGGCAATGAAAACGCGCTGAGGTTGCGGGTTTACGGCACCAAGGGCGGGCTGGAATTTGCGCAGGAAGACCCGAACTATCTGTGGTTCACACCCTTTGGAGAGCCAAAGCGCCTGATCACGCGGGGCGGGGCCGGGTCCGGTGCTGCCGCGAACCGAGTTTCGCGCATTCCGCCGGGTCATCCCGAAGGCTATCTCGAAGGATTCGCCGCCATCTATACCGAAGCAGCCGAAGCGATACTCGCCCGTCGGAATGACCAGCCAATCCCGCAGGACGTGGTTTTTCCCACCGTGCAGGACGGATTGAAAGGCGTTGAATTTATTGACGCCTGCGTGCGGTCCTCTGGGCGAAATGCCGCATGGGTGGACCTGCCGTAACGCCGTTTTCACCGCAATTTTTGAAGAAATTTTCAGTATATATTGTAAAGGCTGCATCTATTGGCGTGGGTGCAGCCTTTCATTTTTTTAAACCGGAAGAAACTTTGTGAAAACTGTTTCTTGACCATCCGCAGGCTTTGAAATAGTACCTGAAACTCGGCGCGGGTATGGTGAAATGGTATCATAAGAGCCTTCCAAGCTTAAGGTGCGGGTTCGATTCCCGCTACCCGCTCCAAATCCACCCTAATACACTGTTAAGGTGGCGAACTGCGGACCGCCGGAGTAAGCATGGCCCAAGATAAGAGCATGTCAGCCGACCCGCAATCCCGTGAGAAATCCAAAACTGTCGGACCTTTGCGCGGGCTTGCACCTTTCCTGAAGCCTTATCGCCTGATGATTGCGCTTGCAGGGGTGTCGCTGGCTGTTACTGCCGCGCTGTCGTTGTTGCTGCCTCTGGCTGTGCGCCGTGTGGTGGACGGTTTTTCCACGGGGTCTACCCAGTTGATGGACCAGTATTTTGGCGCAGCGATTGCGATTGCCGGCTTGCTGGCGGTGGGAACGGGGTTTCGCTATTACTTCGTTACGCGGTTGGGCGAACGCGTCATCGCGGATATTCGCAAGGCCGTTTACACCAAAATGATCGGGATGAGCCCCGCTTTCTTTGATAAAGTCATGACGGGCGAAGTGCTGAGCCGGATCACCACCGATACCACGCTTATTCAATCGGTTATCGGGTCTTCCGTTTCCGTTGCCCTGCGCAACGTGCTGATTTTCTTTGGCGGTCTGATCCTGATGATGTTTACCTCTGCCAAGTTGACAGGGGCGGTTCTGTTGCTGGTGCCCTTTGTGCTGGTGCCGATTCTGGTGCTGGGGCGGCGGGTGCGCCGGTTGAGCCGTGAAAACCAGAACAAGATCGCGGAAAGCTCCGGCAATGCCTCCGAGACCCTGCTGGCTGCAACGACAGTGCAGGCGTTTACCCATGAAAGGCGCAGCCGTGCGCGGTTTGACACGCTGACCGAAGAAGCCTTCGACGCCGCCCGCCAACGCATCGGTGCCCGCGCGCTGACAACGGTAATCGTGATTTTCCTGATCTTTACAGGCATCGTGGGCGTGCTGTGGATGGGTGCGCGGGATGTGCGGGCCGATTTGATGAGCACCGGCGCACTGGTGCAATTCGTGATCTATGCGGTGCTTGTGGCAGGATCCGTTGCGGCCCTGTCCGAAATCTGGAGCGAGTTGCAACGGGCTGCCGGCGCGACCGAGCGATTGGTGGAATTGCTTCAGGCCGAAGATCCGGTTCAGGATCGTGCGGATGCGGCGCAAATGCCTGCCGCAATCACGGGTTCGGTCGCATTTGAAAACGTCACGTTCCGCTATCCCGCCCGCCCCAAAGCGCCCGCGCTAGAAGGGTTCTCTCTGGATGTGAAGGCGGGGGAAACTGTGGCTCTGGTCGGTCCTTCGGGTGCCGGAAAATCGACTGTTTTCCAATTGTTACTGCGCTTCTTTGATCCCGATCAGGGGCGCATAACCCTTGACGGGATGGATATTGCCAGCCTGCGCCGGGATGGGTTCCGCCATCATCTGGCCTATGTGCCACAGGATCCGGTGATCTTTGCCACCTCTGCAATGGAGAACATCCGTTTCGGCCGCCCCGATGCAAGCGATGCCGAAGTGATTGCCGCCGCCAAAGCCGCCGCAGCGGACGGGTTCCTGACCGCTTTGCCCGAAGGCTATGACAGTTTCGTCGGAGAGCGGGGCGTCATGTTGTCGGGCGGGCAAAAACAGCGGATTGCAATTGCCCGCGCCATCCTGCGGGACGCGCCTGTGCTGCTGCTGGACGAGGCGACCTCTGCGCTCGACGCCGAGAGCGAACAGGCCGTGCAACAGGCGGTAGACCGTCTGGCGGCGGATCGCACAACGCTGATCGTGGCCCATCGTCTGGCCACGGTGAAACGGGCGGACCGGATTATCGTGCTTGATGGCGGGAAAGTGGTAGCTCAGGGCACCCACGACGCGCTGGTGGCGGAAGGCGGGCTTTATGCACGGCTTGCGCGTTTGCAGTTCACCTCCGGACTGGATGATGTGATCAGCGAGAAAGCGGGGTAGGCGCGGGGGCTAATAGAGCAGGGCATCGCGGTCCGCACGTGCCAGACCGGACAGTCCCGCCGCCTGCCATATCAGATACCGCGCCCCGTTGAACCAGTAAGCCAGTGATTCCCGCAGCACCATTTTGACGCCGCCAATCACACTGTCGCCTCTGAACCTGCGGGCGTGGACCAGCGTTATCTGTTTTGCGCCGAAAGCTTTGAAACTGGCCCAACTTCGGGGCAGGTGAAACCCTTCTGTTACAAGAATGATATGCGCAGCCGCCTGCCAGTCTGCGCGGCTGAACAGGGCGTTTTGCAGGGTGGAATGGGATCGGGTTTCCGTCAGGATGGCGGCTTGCGGCACGCCCTGCTCCCTTGCCCGCTGCGCCATCTGACGGCCTGCTGCCGGTGCCCCTGCAACCAATGCGCCGCCTGTAAACAGGATTTGCGGCGCTGCCCCTGCCTGATAAAGCGCCACCCCCCGATCCACCCGCACCGTGGTCGAGCGGTGCAATCGCCCCTCCGCTGACATGCCACCCCCCAAAACCACGATCATATCCGCCTCTGGCATCGCGGGTTCCCACAGGGGTTGCAGCGTCGCAAAGCCTGTCACAAAAACCACTGTCAGCAGGTAAATCGACAGAAGAACCGCCAGCACACGGCGAAAGATTGCAAGAAGCGCCATAGCCTTCCCTTTGCGACTGAAAACACACCTCCAAGACTGGACGCGTGGCGCGGAATAGGCCATATAAGGCCCAGCTAGACAAGTGTAAGCTGCCACCCGACCAGAAGCTGACAGGGCAGGCAACACATGACGATCCGGCAGATGAATGGCTGGCAAAGGCAGGGCTGACGGTCCCGCCTGATCCGGTAGCAGCAAAAGAGTAACGTGATGAAGTCTATCCTGCGATTGTTTACATGGTGGAACGGCCAGACCCTGAACACACAGTTCTGGACGTGGCGCAATGGTGTCAAAGTCGGCGCAGACGATGAAGGCAACCAGTTCTACGAGAACAAGGACGGGTCACGACGCTGGGTGATTTACAACGGCGAGGCCGAGGCCAGCCGCATTTCCCCCGAATGGCACGGCTGGCTGCACCAGACCTATCAAACGCCTCCGACCGAAGCCCCTCTGCCCCGCAAAAAATGGGAAAAAGAGCATCTGGAGAACTTGACCGGCACGCCATTGGCCTATGTCCCAAGTGGCAGCCTGCGCTCTCCGACACCGCCCCACCGCGCGGATTACGAGGCATGGCAACCTGAATAAGCCCGCGCGGTTTATCACAGGTTTTTACAGTCAGCATCCGCTGGGATAGGGGGTCATAATGGCAAACAGTGCAGCAGAAACAGCAATCGGCGCCGTCGTTCTGATCGCGGCAACCGGATTTTTGTATTACGCCGCCAATGCGGTTGGCGTGTCGGGCACCGGCGACAGCTACACGGTGAACGCCTCTTTCCGTTCGGTTGAGGGGATTTCCCTTGGCACCGATGTGCGGTTGGCGGGCGTGAAAATCGGCACTGTCACAGGGCTGGACCTGAACCCGCAGACCTTCCGTGCGGAAACGGCGCTGGCAGTGGGCAAGGATATTGTGCTGCCCGATGATTCCTCGGTGGTGATTGCCTCTGAGGGTTTGCTCGGTGGAAACTATGTTGAAATCGTCCCCGGCGGTTCGGAGTTCAATCTCGAAGACGGCGGAGAGCTGCTGGACACACAGGGCGCGGTCAGCCTGATCTCGCTGCTGCTGAAGTTT
This sequence comes from Neptunicoccus sediminis, assembly GCF_001719615.1. GTDB lineage: Bacteria > Pseudomonadota > Alphaproteobacteria > Rhodobacterales > Rhodobacteraceae > Amylibacter > Amylibacter sediminis. The sequence continues at coordinate 228,419 of NZ_MDVX01000002.1, read as the reverse complement.
GTGAGCGGCTCTTCTGAATGAAGCTGCTGTCGCTCTTATGTGCTGCTGTGATGGTGCCGGTTGTGGCCTTGGGTCAAAGCTCGGTCAAGACCAAGCACGGTGACATTGTGCAATTGCGCGCCCTTGATACCATCACCGGCGAGGTCGAAGACATTGATTTGCCCGTGGGGGACACCACCGTTTACGAACGTCTGATGGTGTCTGTGCAGGATTGCCGGTATCCGGCGGGGAATATTTCCGCAGATGCTTTTGCCTATCTGGTGATCCGCGATGTACGGGAAAACCGCCCCGCGTTTGAGGGATGGATGATCGCCTCCAGTCCGGCACTCTCCGCGCTGGAACATCCCCGTTATGACGTATGGGTTGTGCGGTGCAAACTGGCAGACGCGGCAGAGCAGGGTAGCGATTAATCCCGCTTTGATCAGAAGCCTAAGGTTTCAGATCCGCCAGCAACTGCGTGGCGTCGGGCGTGGCCGCCGCGCCGAATTCTGCCCGTATCTCCAAAGCTTTACCCAACTGTAGATGATAGGTCGCCCGCGGAATTTCTACCGCCCCGAGGCTTTGCAGATGGCTGGTGATGAACTGGGTGTCAAACAGGCTGAACCCGCCAGCACGCAGACGGTGCACCAGATAGGCCAGCGCGATTTTCGATCCGTTGGTGGCCTTGGAGAACATGCTTTCCCCGAAAAACGCGCCGCCCAGCGTGACCCCGTAAACGCCGCCGATCATCTGATCGTCCCGCCAGATTTCGAGCGAATGGGCCAGTCCCAAGTCGTGCAACGTACAGTAAAGTTGGAAGATTTCGCCGTTGATCCATGTCTCGGGCCGGTCGGCACAGAGTTGCAGCGTCAGGGCAAAGTCGCTGTTGATCCGCACGGAATAATCTTCCCTGCGGATCGCTTTGGCCAGAGAGCGCGAGATGTGGAACCCGTCCAGAGGCACAACGCCCCGATCGGTCGGGTCTACCCAGTAAATCTCGGTGCTGGCGGCGGTGTCTGCCATCGGGAAAACCCCGCTGGCATAGGCCCGCACCAGCAGCTCTGGTGTTACGTCTGACACGGGATCAGGCGAAGTTCTTTTTTTCCAGCCATTTTTCCAACCAGTGAATGTCATAGTCGCCGGCTTGGATGTCCGGTTCCTGCAACAACTCGTGGAACAGCGGAACGGTGGTATCCACACCGTCGATGATCAGCTCACCCAAAGCGCGGTGCAACCGTGCCAGCGTGGCTTCCCGGGTGGTGCCGGTGACGATCAGCTTGGCAATCAGACTGTCGTAATAGGGCGGGATTTTATAGCCGGCATAAAGCGCGCTATCCATCCGCACCCCCAGACCGCCCGGTGCATGGAAATGGGTGATCGTTCCGGGGCAGGGGCTGAAATTGGGCAGTTTCTCGGCGTTGATCCGCACCTCGATGGCGTGGCCCTTAATGCTCAGCTCGTCCTGAACGAAAGTCATTTCCTCGCCAGCGGCAACGCGGATTTGCTGCTTTACCAGATCCACACCGAAAATCGCTTCGGTGACAGGGTGTTCCACCTGCAAACGGGTGTTCATTTCGATGAAATAGAACTCGTCGTTTTCATAAAGGAACTCAACCGTGCCGGCACCGGCATAGTTGATACTGGCCGCCGCATCGGCGCATGTTTTGCCGATACGGTCGCGCATTTCATGGGAAATGCAGGGTCCGGGGCCTTCTTCGAAAACCTTTTGGTGACGGCGCTGCAAGGAACAGTCCCGTTCCCCCAGATGGACCGCACGGCCCTTGCCATCGCCAAACACCTGAACCTCGATGTGGCGGGGCAGGGTAAGGTATTTCTCGATGTAGACTTCATCGTTGCCAAAGACGGCTTTTGCCTCGGCACGGGCGCTGAGAAACGCATTTTCCAGCTCGTCCCGCGTCTTGGCAAGCTTCATACCGCGCCCGCCACCACCGGCAGTGGCTTTGACGATAACCGGAAAGCCCATGTCGTCGGACACTTTGAAAGCCTCTTCCAAAGTATCAACGCCGCCTTCGGAACCCGGTACACAGGGCACACCAAGCTTGCGCATGGTCTCCTTGGCGGTGATCTTGTCGCCCATGATCCGGATGTGTTCAGCAGTCGGTCCGATGAACTTGATGTCGTGATCTTCCAGAACCTGAACAAACTGGGCGTTTTCCGACAGGAAACCATAGCCCGGATGGACGGCCTCTGCGCCGGTAATTTCACAGGCGGAAATGATCGCAGGAATGTTCAGATAAGAGAGCGCACCGGAGGGCGGGCCGATGCAGATGCTCTCGTCTGCCATGCGCACGTGCATGGCATCGCTATCGGCTGTGGAATGCACGGCAACCGTCTGGATACCAAGTTCTTGACAGGCGCGAATAACGCGCAGCGCGATTTCACCCCGGTTGGCGATGAGGACTTTAGAGAACATAAGCGACGACCTTTGATTATTCGAGAATGACGAGCGGCGAGCCGAATTCGACAGCGCTGCCATCTTCTACGAGGATCCGTTTGACCGTGCCGGAGCGTGGCGCCGGGATCTGGTTCATGGTTTTCATGGCTTCCACGATCATCAGGGTCTGGCCTTCGCTGACCTGTGTGCCGACTGAAACAAACGGCTGGGCACCCGGTTCGGGTTGCAGGTAGATCGTCCCGACCATCGGGGAAGACACTGCACCGGGATCTTCGGCGGGATCGTTGGATTCTACCGCTGCGGCCGGAGCAGCCGTCGGTGCCGCCGGTGCCGCTGCCGGTGCAGCCGGAGCAGCAGGTGCCGCCGGAGCCGAATAAGCCTGTTGCGGGGCTGAAACTGTTGTTGTGGCCGCGTAGCGTGTCACGCGCACGTTCAGGCTCGAATTGTCGTCATAGTCCCGTTTGACCTGAATTTCAGCAAGGTCTTTGGCACTGACAAGATCTGAAAGCGCTTCGATAAAGGCGACGTCGGCGTCCTGGTGTTTTTTTGACATCAAGGGGTCCTTAACCTGTGGGCGTCTGTCTCGTTGCAGACGTATCCGTCTATATAGGGGGTTTCTCTGTGCGTTAAAAGCACAGAGTGTGGTCGGGTTTGAAGCAGCGGGGCGGGGTTTAGCCGCGCACCTCTGCGACGATGGTTTGCATATCCCGAAGGGGCAGATACCCGCGCAGGATCGTATCTTCAATCACAAAAGACGGCGTGCCGGTGACTTGCAGCTTTGATCCAAGCGCGCGAACCCGTGCAATATGCTCTGATACTTCGGGGCTTTCCATGATCTCGACCAGCGGTTCGTAGTCGATGCCTGCCTGCTCTGCGAGGGTGGGCATGGTCTGCGCATTCACCGGCCCCTGAAAGGTCATCAGGATGTCATGAAGCTTCAGGTAGGCGTCATTGCCGTAGTGACGCAATGTGGCGATGGCCATGCGCGAAGAGGCGTCGCTGTCATCCCCGAGGATCGGAAATTCCTTGACGACCCAGCGAATATTGCCGTCTTTTTCCAGCAGTTTCGCCATATCCGCATGGGCCTTGCGGCAGTAACCGCAGCGATAGTCGAGGAATTCTACAATGGTGATGTCGCCGTCGGGGTTGCCGCCCACATAGGAAATGCCGTCATTGAAAATCTCATCCGCATTCTGCGACAGCATTTGCGCATCTGCATGTGATTCGGCTTGTTGCTCGCGGTCCCGCAGCACTTGCATCGCTTCCAGCAGCACTTCGGGATTGTCCAGAAGATAGGCGCGGACCTCTTCACCAAAGCTGGCCCGTTCAGCGGACGTCAGGTTGTCCAGATCACTGGCCACAGCGGGAACCGCAAGGGCGCTGATCAGCGCGGCGATTTTCAAAGATTTCATGGAAAGTCCGATCATTCCTAGTCCGTTTTCATTCATTCGGGGCGGGTTGACGCGCATTTTCTGCGCGCCGCCCCGATATGTTGACGCCCGTTTGCCACAAATCAGGGGCTGGTGAAAGTTCGATTCCACACAGCGCGCGGCGAAAGCCGGAAGGGGACACTCGCTGCTCTTGGCCCTATTGACGGCACACCCGCCGCCTGAAACAACCTGCGCTCAACAAGACGCAGTGTAGGAGCGACAGGATGCGGATTTCAAGCAGAGGTGCAGTTGATCCCTTTATTGTGATGGACGTGATGGACGCCGCCCACAAAGAAGAATCAAAGGGACGCTCTATTATCCATATGGAAGTAGGCCAACCCGGAACCGCCGCACCGCAAACCGCGCTGGATCTGCTAAGCGCGGAAATGGCCAAAGATCCTATGGGCTATACTGTGGCATTGGGGCGTCCGGATCTGCGCGCCCGTATCGCACGGCTTTATAAGGACTGGTACGGTGTGACCCTGTCGCCGGACCGTATTATCGTCACCGCCGGATCGTCCGCTGCCTTCACGCTGGCCTTTACCACCTTGTTTGATGCGAACGAACGTGTGGCCATAGGGGAACCCGGCTACCCGAGCTATCGCAACATTCTCAAAGCTCTTTCGCTGGAGCCTGTGGGCATCCAGACCCAAGCAGAAAACCGCTATCAGCCGAGCCTTGAGGACATCAAAGCCGAGTCTGATCTTGCAGGCTTGCTGGTGGCGAGTCCGGCCAATCCGTCGGGCACCATGCTAGACAAACCCGCATTGAAAGAGCTGATGGACCACTGCGCCGCGCAGAATATCGCCTTTATCTCCGACGAGATTTACCACGGTATCCAGTATGAAGGCCGTGCCGTTTCCGCGCTGGAAATCAGCGACGATGTGTTCGTGATCAACTCTTTCTCGAAATATTTCTCCATGACAGGATGGCGGATCGGCTGGATGGTGGTGCCGGAAACCCATGTGCGTGCGGTAGAACGTTTGGCGCAGAATATGTTCATCTGCGCCCCCCATGCCGCCCAGATTGCCGCGCTCGGGGCGATGGACGCAGAAGCCGAACTGACCGAGAACTTTGCCGTTTACGCCGAAAACCGCCGTTTGATGCTGGAGGAACTGCCCAAGATGGGGTTCGACCGGATCGCACCACCGGACGGGGCGTTCTATGTTTATGCCGATATTACCCGCTGGAGCGATGACAGCGCCGCGTTTTGCGCCGAAATCCTGCGGGATGCCGGCGTGTCCGTTACGCCGGGGCTGGATTTTGACCCCAAACGCGGCCACCAGACGATCCGGTTTTCCTACGCCCGCTCTGCCGCCGATATTCGCGAAGGTCTGGACCGGCTTGCTGCGTTTATGGCGAAACGGGGCGAATAGCAGACTTTACCAATGGCCTGTGCAGATGTATCTAGCGGCCTGACAGATCAAGGACATCCAAGCTATGCGTGCAGAAATTGAGAACATCGCGGCCAATATCGGTAATTCGCTGGAATTGCTGAAGCAACGCATGGATTGGGACACGGCCGAACACCGGCTGGAAGAATTTAACGCCATGTCCGAAGACCCCGACCTTTGGAACGATCCGGACAAGGCACAAAAACTGATGCGCGAACGTCAGGCGCTGGTGGATGCGATGGGGACGTATACCTCGTTGAAACAAGAGCTTGCGGATAATCTCGACCTGATCGAACTGGGCGAGATGGAAGACGACGCCGATGTGGTGGCCGAAGCCGAAGACGCCATTCGCAAGCTGGCCAAGGTTGCGGCGCAAAAGGAACTCGAAGCGCTGCTGGACGGCGAGGCGGATGCCAATGACACCTTCCTTGAAATTAACGCAGGGGCAGGGGGCACGGAAAGCTGTGACTGGGCCTCTATGCTGGCGCGGATGTACGTGCGTTGGGCGGAAAAACAGGGCTATAAGGTCGAAGTGCAGTCCGAACAGGCAGGGGATGAGGCAGGGATCAAATCGGTTTCCTATAAAATCTCCGGTCACAATGCCTATGGCTGGCTGAAATCCGAAAGCGGTGTGCACCGTCTGGTGCGGATTTCTCCGTTTGATTCCGCTGCGAAACGGCACACGTCGTTTACGTCGGTCTGGGTCTATCCTGTGGTGGACGACAATATTGAAATCGAGGTGAATCCGGCGGACATCCGCATTGATACCTATCGCTCCTCCGGTGCGGGTGGTCAGCACGTGAACACCACGGATTCGGCCGTCCGGATCACCCACCACCCGACCGGCATCGTTGTGACAAGCTCCGAGAAATCCCAGCACCAGAACCGCGACATTGCCATGAAGGCGCTGAAATCGCGTCTTTACCAGATGGAACTGGACCGCCGTTCGGCCAGCATCAACGAAGCCCATGAAAACAAGGGCGATGCAGGGTGGGGCAACCAAATCCGCTCTTATGTTCTGCAACCTTATCAGATGGTTAAAGATCTGCGCACAAATTATGAGACCTCCGACACCAAGGGTGTTCTCGACGGGGACCTGACCCCGTTTATGGAGGCGGTTCTGGCGCAGGATGTGGCGGGCATGTCCCGCGCGGATGCCCAAAACGACGGCTGATACCCCTGATACGTCAGGTTTGAAACGCAAAACGGGCGTGAACCGGCGCAAGCGCGGGCGTTCCGGTGATCCGGTCCGCGATGCGGCTGGCGATCATCTGGGTCGGCGCGTTGAGATTTCCGCTCGGGATCATCGGCATCAAGGAGGCATCGACCACCCGCAGCCCCTCAACCCCGTGAACGCGGCCTTCGTCGTCGGTCACGGCATCCGGATCAGTGCCCATCTTGCAGGTGCCGCAGGGGTGGAAATCCGTCTCGCTGTTCTGACGCACCCAATTTGCGATCTCATCAGAGGTTTGCGCGGCGCCGCTGCTCAAAAGCTCGGCCCCCGCCAACCCGTCAAACGCCTTTTGCGAAACGAGATCACGCACCATGCCAACGCCCTCTGACAATTCGTACAAATCCGCCTGTCGTCCAAAATAATTGAACTTGATCAACGGCTTGTCCAGCGGATTAGCGCTCGCCAGAGTGACCGCACCACGGGATCGGGGGCGCAGTAGATCAACATGGAAGGAAAACGCCTGCGTGACCGAAATCTCGCTGCCCTGATAGGTAAACCCCATCGGGCCGAAATGATATTGCAGATTAGGGTAGGCCGCTTTTGCGTTCGAGCGGATCAGCCCTCCGGCCTCCCAGATATTGCTTGCGGCTGCGCCTTTGCGGGTGAACACCCACCACGCACCGGCCAGACCTTTGCGCAACGGATGGTTGATGCGGTGGATCGGATAGCGTTTCAGGCTCTCGAATTGCAGGATAATCGTAGGGTGATCCATCAGGTTCTGCCCCACGCCGGGCAAATCCACGCGGCATTTGATACCCAGTCGGGCAAGATCATCAGCGGGTCCGATCCCCGCCAGCATCAGCAGTTGGGGAGAGTTTATCGCACCACCTGAAAGGATCACCTCGCCAGCTTCAACCGTGTGTTTTATACCTTTGTGCCAATAGGTTACGCCCTTTGCCCGCAATCCGTCGAACACGATCCCTGCCACCTGTGCGCGGGTGATCAGCGACACATTCCCCCGTGCCAGCGCAGGGCGCAAATAGGCCACCGCCGCAGAGCAGCGCCGCCCGTTTTTGCGTGTCGCGTCAAACCGCGCCACCCCTTCAGGGTTAAATCCGTTCAAATCGTCCGAGCGCCCCTGTCCGGCTTGCTCCCCCGCGTCCAGAAACGCATCATACAGCGGGTTGTCATAACTGCCTTGGCTCACGCCCAAAGGCCCTGATCCGCCGCGCCAGGTATCCGCACCCCGATCCGAAGCCTCGCCTGCCTTGAAATAGGGCAGGCAATGGGCGTAGGACCAATTCGACAGCCCGTGTTCTGTCGCCCATTGGTCATAGTCGCGCGGATGACCTCGCATATAAACCATTGAATTGATTGATGAAGACCCGCCGACAACACGGCCACGCGGACAGTCGATGCCGCGATTGTCTACGCCTGAGTCGGCTTCTGCCACATAGTTCCAGTTGATCTTGGGGTCGCGCCATGTGCGGTAAACACCGGCGGGAATGTGGATCATCAGATCGCGATCCGCCGGGCCTGCCTCTAGCACCAGAATGGATTTGGCAGGATCGGCCCCCAGTTTATTCGCCAGAACACAGCCGGCAGAACCGGCGCCGACGATAATGTAATCAAAACTGTCCATGCCACGCCTCCCGCTGTGTTGGGTGTAACTTCAACACAAAGACTCACAAGGCCGCCAGCGGAAACTGGCGGCCTTGTGAGGGTATTCGGGTGGTCGTGCTTAACCGGCCATTCGATCCTTGAACCCGTGGCGGGCGGATTTGGAGATGGTGTAGCTGTCCTGTTTGACGCGCAGGATACGACCATCGCGCATCAGACGGTTCAGGGACCGGCTGGCGGCATCCTCGGAGATGTTATTCTCTTCCATATAGCCGCCGATGGTTTCGATAATGCGTTCCTGACTGAAACGCGGCTCGTTCTCCACGATGCTGAGATAGGCAGCAGAGGCTTCGAGAAGTTCGTGCAGGGTATTGGCGCCGATCTTACGGGCAAACTCTTCAAACCCGTCTTCACTGCGGGGCGCGTCAGGCGCAGCACTTTCGGCCTCCGGTTCGTCTGCTATGCTTGGACGGACGATTTTCAGCTCGGGCTTCAAGTCCGCTTTCGGTTCGGCCCAAGTGTCAGAGCGGGCTGCGCGGGTTATAAACTCAGCGGCCTGGCTTTGGCCATCAGCCGCCGGCTTTTTTACGCGATCGGCTGCCTCCGCAGCTTCGTCTGACGCGACACGCTGGTCTTTGCCGAGAATAAGCGTCGCGATTGGGTTGCGGGCGCGGGGTGTGCCGGATTTGGCAACCGGACGGGTCAGTTGGACAGCGTCGTCGTGATCCTTTTGCGCCTTGCTGATCCGGTTCTTAAATTCGCCGGGGTCCACCTTCAAATCCTGAACCGTGGGCCGTTCGGTGCGTGTTTGTGCCGGAGACGTGCGCAGGCGGCGCTCTGCTTCGGTGGCAGCAACAGCGGCTTTCAAGCGTTTCAACGCGTTGGATTTGCGCGAATGGGCCGGTGTTTCCAGCTTGGAGTTTGTTGTCTCTAACAGACGCTCCAGCGCAGCTTCTTCCCGTTTAATGGCATCGCGGGCGATTTCATCGGCGTTTTCAACGGCCAGAATGCTGGTTACAGCTTGGGCAGCAGCCTCTGAGTCCTCGCGCAGGCGGGCGGCTTCGGCCTCTTCTTCCGCAGCCAGCGCCTCTTCTTCGGCCAGCGCCTGCAATTCCGCAGCAAGCTGGTCCTGCCCGTCGTCATCCTGTTCGGATGCGTTGTCTTTGGCTTCGTCGTCGAAAGTGTTCAGTTCGGTATCGTCAAATGCGAATGGTTCTTCCTCGCCCTCATCCTCTGCATCCAGCAGGGCCGATGCGGGCAGGGCGGGTTCGGATTTCGCTGGCGCCAGAACACCGCGACGGGACGAGAATACAGCCGCTTCTACAAAGGGAGAGTCCTCTTTGGTCCGTGTTGCCGGTTTCGCCGGGGCTTTGGCCGCCTGTTCCTGACGTTTGGCAGAGATCGAGCGGGTCGAGGCAAACAAGGGTGTCGGATCGGCAGGGTCGGTCGCGGGCGTTTCAACCGCCGGATCGGTCTGGAACGGTGCGGGGTTCGGCTCTGCCTGTTTGGGGGTAGCGTCTTGGGGGACGGGGCGTGCGGCTTCGTCACTGTCAAGCACATCTGCCTTGCGCAGTGTGATGCCAGTGTCCGTCACCTCTGCATCAACCTTATAGGGGTTCGCGTCTTTTGCGATCTGGTGCAGCGCATCGTGATCCGGCTTGAGCGGTTCGCCACCGAAATAGCGGTCCTTCTGGGCCAGCTTGCGAAAATACTCAGCAACCAGTTGCATTGTTGTGAAGGGATCGTCGAACCCCTCCAGCGTACAGGAGAAAGTGCCGTAGGACACCGTCATTATTTTCGGATGCGATTCCATGATAAAACCCTACTACTCGTTACTACTCTGATACTATGGTTAATTTACTACCTTGCGATGGCTCACCCTAGGAAAAAAGTCTAAAAGCTTCGTGAATCGCCGGGTTACTTACCGGATTGAACCCGATTAGGAACCAATTTGGAAGACTTAAGCCGCATTGTTCACACATCTCCTTCTGTCACCCTGCTTGGTGGCGGATCGGCAAGAGAATCGGATCTCAGAGAATCCCTTGATTTTGCACCAGTTCTTGTCTGCGCGGATGGTGGTGCAAACCATGCTGCGACATGGGGTATCAGGCCAGCCGGGATTATCGGTGACATGGACAGTCTGTCGCAAGATTTGCTGTCTGGAACCGACGCGCCTCTGGCCGGTGTTCCGGTGATGGAGGTGGCGGATCAAAATACCACCGATTTTGAAAAATGCCTGTCGGTGGTTCGGGCCTCTTTGGTCATTGGCGTGGGATTTCTGGGCAAGCGTCTGGACCACCAGCTTGCCGCTTTGAACGGGCTGTGCAAACACCCGCAGCGGTCTGTGGTTCTGGTTGGGGCGCAGGATGTGGTCTTCCGTGCGCCCCCTGTTTTTACTGTGAATTTACCTGCGGGCACCCGTGTGTCGCTGCACCCTTGGACCGGCGCGACGGCCCGCAGCGAAGGGCTGCGCTGGCCGGTGGAAGGGCTGGATTTCCAGCCCGATGGCCGGATCGGTAGCTCCAACGCCGCGACGGGCGGCGAGATGCGGCTTGAGACCACCGGCGGCCATCTTCTGGTGATGCTACCGCGCCGGTTTCTTGGCGCGGTGGTCACGGCCTTACAGCCGCAGGTTTAGGGTTTTTGCCTTAACAGGCCGGCAGATTTACCGCCAATCCGCCAAGGGATGTTTCCTTATATTTATCCGACATATCCTGTCCGGTCTGGCGCATTGTTTCCACGCAGGCATCCAGTGACACCAGATGCAGCCCGTCGCCGCGCAAGGACAGGGAGGCGGCGCTGACAGCCTTGATCGCGCCCAGACCGTTACGCTCGATACAGGGGGCCTGCACCAGCCCTTTGATCGGATCACAGGTCATCCCGAGATGATGTTCCAGCGCGATTTCTGCTGCGTTTTCAACCTGTAAGGGTGTGCCGCCCAGAACGGCGCAAAGCCCCGCTGCTGCCATAGCAGAGGCGGATCCGACCTCGCCCTGACAGCCCACTTCGGCGCCGGAAATAGAGGCGTTGTTCTTGATGATCCCGCCAATGGCCGCCGCGGTCAGCAGGAAATCCACAACGTCCTCGCGCTTGGCGGTTGGCACGTGATCCAGATAGTAGCGGATGGTGGCAGGCACCACGCCGGCTGCGCCGTTGGTGGGGGCTGTCACCACCTGACCACCGGCGGCGTTCTCTTCGTTGACCGCCATCGCATAGGCTGCGATCCAGTCGTTGATCACATGGGGCGGGGTCAGGTTCTTGCCCTGTTCGGCCTGCAACTGGCTGTGAATCCCCATAGCGCGGCGCTTTACGTTCAACCCGCCGGGCAGGATGCCCCCGGTTTCCAGCCCCTTGTCGATACAGCGTTCCATCACCTCCCAGATGCGCATCACCCGTTCGTGCAGGTTTTCCGGACCGGACCGGATCAGTTCGTTCTCCCATTTCATCTGGGCCACAGATTTACCGCTTTCCTTGGCCAGCGCCAGCATGTGATCGGCGTTGCGGAACGGGTAGGGCACCTCTTGGGGCACAGCGCCGAGTTCGGCCTCTACCTGTTCCATTTCCTCAGCCGAGGCGACAAATCCACCGCCGATAGAGTAATAAATCTGCTCTACCAGAATTGCGCCATGTTCGTCCTTGGCCCAGAATTTCATCCCGTTGGCATGGCCTGTCAGGACGGTTTCATAATCAAAAACAAGGTCTTGTTCTGGAGCGAATGTGTATTCGGGATGGCCTTGCGGTTTGACCGTCTTGTGAAGCGCAATGCGTTCTTGGGCCATTTTCGCCGCATCGGGATCAAAGTCATCCGGCGTGAACCCGTCGAGCCCCAGAATAATCGCCTGATCGCTGCGGTGGCCTTTTCCGGTGAAGGCCAGAGAGCCGTGCAACGACGCGCCAAGTCCTGCTGCCGTGATACCTTCGGATTTGAGCCTAGCGAGAAACAGTCCCGCAGCCGTCATCGGCCCCATCGTATGGGAAGACGACGGCCCGACGCCGACCTTGAAAATTTCGAAGATGCTCAGAAACATTTTAGCCCCGCTCTATTGAGTGTTTCGTCTTCTTTCGCGCACCGCCCGTCCCGTTGCTGCACCATATCCGACATTCTGACCCCACAAATGGCCGCGGGATCGGAATAACGGCGGGAAAAACTGTGGAGTGCGGCTAATTCACCCTCGCAGCAGACGCCATAAAGACCTATACAATTGCCAGACACAACAACCAAAGGGCCTGTCATGAGCAGTGAGTTCTCTCCCATCGACAAAGCGAAATTCGTAGCTGCCAAACGTGCGGTGGATTACGTGGATGACGGTATGCGCGTCGGGCTGGGGACAGGCTCCACCGCGGCATGGATGGTCAAGATGCTGGGCGAACTGGTGCGGGATGAAGGGCTAAAGATCAAGGCCGTGCCCACATCCAACCGCACCGCCCAATTGGCGCGGGATGTGGGGATCGACGTTTTCACGCTGGATGAGGTGAAATGGCTGGACCTTACCATTGACGGCGCGGATGAATTTGATCCGGACCTGAACCTGATCAAAGGCGGCGGCGGGGCATTGTTGCAAGAGAAAATCGTTGCAACCGCCAGCGACCAGATGGTTGTGATCTCGGATGCCAGCAAATCTGTTGAGACATTGGGGGCCTTCCCGCTGCCTGTGGAAGTGGTGAAGTTCGGCTGGCAAACCACAAAGGAACTGATCGAGGAATGTCTGTCCAATGTGAATGTGCTTGGCAGCGCTGTGTCCTTGCGTTTGCAAAACGATGCACCCATGCTGACCGATGAAGGCCATTACATTCTGGACCTTCACCTCAAGCGGATTGAAAACGCACGGGAATTGTCCCTGATCCTCAATCAGGTGCCCGGTGTGGTAGAAAACGGTCTGTTCCTTGATATCGCTGACGCCATAGTGATCGGCCACGGGGATGGTCGTGTCGAAGTCCGTGATATTAACAACGGAACTGTCGAGAAAGAGCAGATTGATATTCTCCTGAACGAGAACCTGTTCGCTGACATCGAAGATTAAGGAAGCTACTATGTCTTTTGATTATGACCTGTTCGTCATTGGCGGCGGTTCGGGTGGCGTGCGCGCGGCACGGGTTGCGGCACAAACCGGCGCTTCTGTCGGACTGGCCGAAGAATACCGCTATGGCGGCACGTGTGTGATCCGCGGCTGTGTGCCCAAGAAACTGATGGTCTATGCCTCGCAGTTTTCCGAAGCGTTTGAAGATGCCAAAGGGTTTGGCTGGACCGTGGGGGAGACTTCTTTTGACTGGGGCACCTTCATTGCGGCCAAGGATAAGGAAATCGACCGGCTTGAAGGCATTTACAGCAAAAACCTGCAAGCCGCCGGTGTGAACCTTTATGACAGCCGCGCGATTGTGACCGGCCCCCATGAGGTAACTTTAGCCAGTGACGAAGTGATCACCGCAAAGACCATTCTTGTCGCAACAGGCGGCACGCCATTTGTGCCGGATGTGGAAGGCAAAGACCTTGCCATCACCTCGAACGAGATATTCGAGCTGAAAGAACAGCCCAAGCGCGTTGTCGTGGTAGGCGGCGGCTATATCGCCTGTGAATTTGCCTGCATCCTGAACGGAATGGGCAGCGAAGTGACGTTGCTTTATCGCGGCGAACAAATCCTGCGCGGCTTTGACAATGAGGTTCAGAATTTCGTTGCGGATGAAATGCGCAACAAGGGCGTGAATGTGGTTGTGGAGGCGGATGTTTCCAAAATGGAAAAAACCGGCGACGGCATTCTTGTTACCGCGGATAACGGTCAGACCTACACGGTGGATCAGGTGCTTTATGCCACCGGACGCAACCCGCATTCTGCCAATATGGGACTGGAAGATGCCGGCGTAAAGCTTGGTGACAAGGGCGAAATCATCGTAGACGCCTATTCCTGCACCTCCGTGCCGTCGATCTATGCGGTGGGCGATGTGACGGACCGCGTGGCGCTGACGCCGGTTGCGATCCGCGAAGGCATGGCCTTTGTGGAAACCGTATTCAAGAACAACCCCACAAGCCCCGATCACGGGTTGATCCCTACAGCCGTGTTTACACAGCCGGAAATCGGCACTGTGGGCCAAACCGAAGAAGAGGCCCGCGAAGAGGGCGAGGTGGACATCTACAGCGCCGCGTTCCGTCCGATGATGCACGTTCTCGCGGACCGCTCGGAGCGGATGCTGATGAAACTCATCGTCTCCAAAGCCTCCCGCAAGGTGCTCGGGTGCCATATTGTGGGCCATGGGGCGGGCGAGATGATACAATTGGCAGGAATCGCCGTGAAAATGGGCGCAACCAAGGAAGATTTCGACCGGACGGTTGCGGTTCATCCCACGGCTGCGGAGGAGCTTGTCACCATGTCCACGCCAACGCGCTAAGCGGGGGGCGGACATGGTTGATATTTCGGAATTAATAGCCACTTAGAGGGCTGGTAGCTGAACACCTGACGAAAGGACGCTAGGTAACATGGCAGGAAACAATTCAGGGGGTCCCTGGGGCGGCGGCGGCGGAAGTCGCGGCGGCGGAGACGACAACAAGGGGCCGGATCGCGGCGGAGACAAGGGCCGTAGGCCCACCGGTGGCAACCAGCCGCAAATGCCCGAAATTGATGAAATTGTGCGTAAGGGGCAGGAACAGCTTCGCGTACTGATGGGGGGCAAATCCGGCAGCGGTGGCGGTTCCGGCCGCAACAGCGGTGGTGGAATGCCCGGTGGAGGCATCGGTCGTGGCACCATCGGGATTGTCCTGCTGGTGGCGCTGGCGCTTTGGACGTTTGCCAGTTTCTACCGTGTGGACACATCCGAACAATCCGTAGAACTTCTGTTCGGCAAATATGTCGAAACCGGCGAAGAGGGTCTGAACTTTGCGCCCTGGCCTTTCGTAACCAAGGAAATTCGCGCCGTGACCCGCGAAAACACCGAAGACATCGGTGTCGGGCGTGGCAATCGTGCCGATAGTGGCTTGATGCTGACAGGTGACGAAAACATCGTGGATATTGATTTTCAGGTGGTCTGGAACATCAACGATCTGCGCAAATACCTGTTCAACCTCGGCGATCCGGAAAACACCATTCGCGCGGTATCTGAATCCGCCATGCGCGAGATTATCGCCCGTTCGAACCTTGCGCCGATCCTGAACCGGGACCGTGGTGCGATTGCGCAGGAATTGCAGGAACTGATTCAGGCAACGCTCGACAGCTATGAAAGTGGTATGAACATCGTGCGGATCAACTTTGACAAGGCCGACCCGCCACAAGAAGTGATCGACGCTTTCCGCGAAGTGCAAGCCGCCGAACAGACCCGCGACACGCTGGAAAAACAGGCAGACGCATACGCAAACCGCGTTGTGGCGGAAGCCCGGGGTAAAGCAGCTCAGCTGCTGGAACAAGCCGAAGGCTACCGCGCGCAGCAGGTCAATCAGGCTGAAGGTGAGGCGGCACGCTTTGTCGCTGTATACGACGAATACGCCAAAGCCCCTGAAGTGACCCGCAAGCGTCTTTATCTTGAGACGATGGAACGGGTTCTGGGCGATGTGGACAAAGTCATCCTTGATGATAATGCCGCCGGTGGTCAGGGCGTTGTGCCTTACCTGCCGCTCAATGAACTTAACAAAACACGTGGGGGAGCAAATCAATGAAACGTTTGCAATTTCTTGTGCCGGTCCTTGCGGTTATCCTGATCATCCTGTCGAGCGCGGTTTACATCGTGGACGAACGGGAAAAGGCGCTGCGCCTGTGGTTCGGTGAGGTCACAGCCGAAATCACCGATCCCGGTCTCTATTTCAAGATCCCGCTGTTCCACGAGATCATCAAATACGATGACCGTATTCTTGCAATGGACACGCAGCCTCTTGAGGTAACCCCTCTGGATGACCGTCGTCTGGTGGTTGATGCTTTCGCCCGCTGGCGGATCAGCGATGCCAAAACCTTCCGTCGTGCGGTGGGCGTTGGTGGCGTTGAAAGTGCGCGTCCGCGACTGGAGCGTATTTTGAATGCAGAGCTGCGCGAAGTGCTCGGGAGTGTAACCTCCGGTGCAGTGCTCTCAGCCGACCGCGTTTCCCTGATGAACCGGATCCGCGACCAGTCCCGCAGCGAAGCGGCCTCCCTTGGGGTACAGATTGTTGACGTTCGGATCAAACGGGCCGACCTGCCAACGCAAAACCTTGAAGCCACATTCGAGCGGATGCGCGCAGAACGGGAACGGGAAGCAGCCGATGAAATCGCCCGTGGTAACGAAGCCGCACAGCGGGTTCGCGCACAGGCAGACCGGACCGTTGTTGAAACCGTCTCTGAAGCCCAGAAGAACTCTGACATCATCCGTGGTGAAGCGGACGCCGCGCGTAACGCGATCTTTGCCGAAGCTTTCGGGCGCGATCAGGAGTTTTTTGCTTTCTACCGCTCTCTGACCGCTTATGAGAAATCCCTTGGGGGCAATACAACCTCTATGGTGATGTCTCCGAACAGCGAGTTTTTCAACTATCTGAAAAGCGATGCGGGCACAGCAGCACAAAACCCTGCGGCGCCAGCTACTGGGGATCAGGCATCCACAGAGCCGACCTCTGAAGAGGATGCGCCTGCGGTGGAAGCCCCTGCGGATCAGACATCCGCAGAGCCGGCTGTGGCAGAAGAAACACCGGCAGTCGGGCAGTAATGCGCGACCTGCTTATGGCACTCGGCCTGATGGCCGCAATAGAGGGGCTGGTGCTTGCACTGGCCCCTTTACGTTTGGAGGAACTGGTAAAGCTCCTCGCAAGTCTTAGCCGCAACCAGAAGCGGGCCATCGGCCTGTCCATGCTGGCTTTCGGTGTTGCGCTAGTCTGGCTCGCCCGCGGCTTTTAAACATTGGCACGCCCCTGACGCATCCTGCCTGACGGCCCGCTCGGGCGGCTGTTTCATAAAATTTTAGATGTATCCCGCGCAAAAAGGGTGAAATCCCCGTGATCGGCATTAAGTGGAGCACAAACGGCTCACGGAAGTTTCACCTTTTGTTGCAGTCCCTGCCGTTGCATTGTTGGGCGAAGCTGGGAACACTGAAACAGGAAAACGCCGGCATCGAGCAGTCGTTCCGAGCGCATAGTGAATTGAGGAGAACACAATGAAAGCAATTGCAGCACAGCCTGCGCGCACCCGAAACTCCATGCTGGCCTATGCCGCCGGAGCCTTGGTGACGCTGGCCTTTCTGATCGTGCAGACGCTTGGCGCCGCCGCGCGTGGTGCGCCGGACAGCTTTGCAGAACTGGCCGAACGACTGAGCCCGGCGGTGGTCAATATCACCACCAGCACAATGGTCGCGGGTCGCAATCTGCCCGCCATGCCCCGTGCGCCCCGTGGCTCGCCGCTGGAAGAATTGTTTCCGGATCTTTTCGGCCCGCAAGGGGACGGCAATGAACGCCAGCGCCGCGCTTCGGCGCTTGGCTCCGGCTTTATCATCTCTGCTGACGGGTTTATCGTCACCAACAATCACGTTATTGACGGGGCGGATGAGATCCAGATCGAACTGTTCGACGGTGGTCCTTTGCTCGACGCGAAACTTATCGGCACCGATGCAAAAACCGACATCGCACTGCTGAAAGTCGAAGCCGACGCCCCGCTGCCTTTTGTGGCCTTCGGGGACAGCAACGTGTCACGGGTGGGCGACTGGGTGCTGGCCATCGGCAATCCACTGGGGCAGGGGTTCTCTGTGTCGGCCGGGATTATTTCCGCCCGCAATCGTTCGTTGCGCGGCACGTATGACGATTACATCCAGACCGATGCGGCGATCAACAAAGGCAACTCCGGTGGTCCGTTGTTCGATATGGACGGCAATGTCATCGGCGTGAACACTGCGATTATCTCTCCGACTGGCGGGTCCATTGGCCTTGGCTTTGCCATGTCTTCTAATGTTGTGACCAAAGTTGTCGAGCAATTGAAAGAATACGGCGAAACCCGCCGCGGCTGGCTTGGCGTTCTGCTGCAGGACATGGACGAAGACATTGCAAGCGCGGTCGGTCTGGACTCCGTGAAGGGGGCCTTGATCAGCAATGTTGTACCTGACGGTCCGGCAGAAGAAGCCGGCCTGCAACCGGGTGATGTGCTGCTGAATTTCGACGGCACAGAGGTTGCGGACACCCGCAGTCTGGTCCGTGCGGTCGGCAATGCGGAGGTCGGCAAAGCCGTGCGCGTTGTGGTGTTCCGCGATGGCAAGACCATGACGTTAAAGGTGACACTGGGCCGTCGTGAAGACGCAGAGCGCGATCCCACCGTTCCGGTTGTAGAAAAAGGCGAAGCAGACGGCGAGAAAGAAGCTATGGGCATGCGCTTTACCGCCCTGACCGGAGAATTGCGCAGCCAGTTGGGTCTGGATGATTCCGCCAAAGGCGTTGCAGTTCTGTCTGTAGATGAATCCTCCGATGCGTTTACCAAGGGTCTGCGGGCCGGTGATCTGATCTCCGAAGTGGGGCAGAAGCCGGTGAACACCCCCAAGGATGTGACAGATGCGCTGAAAGCGGCTAATGATGCGGGGCGAAAGTCCATCCTGCTGCTGGTCCACCGCGACGGCGAACCCCGTTTTGTGGCTCTCTCGCTGACAGATTAGGGCCAACCCGTTAAACTATCCCTAACAGCAAAAAGGGCGCCGGATTTTTCCAGCGCCCTTTTTCTTTAAGTTTTATAATATTTACGTAGGTCGTCAGACCAGCATCGACATCGGCTTTTCGATATAGCCTGCAAAGGCTGCTAGGAATTGCGCGCCAAGGGCCCCGTCAATCACACGGTGGTCCACCGACAGGGTCACAGACATCATCGTTGCCACTGTCAGTTCGCCATCCGCGCCGACGATGGGCATCTTTTGCCCCGCCCCGACTGCAAGGATAGAACCATGGGGCGGATTGATCACCGCGTCGAAATTCTCAATCCCGAACATCCCCAGATTGGAAATGGCAAAGCTGCCGCCCTGATATTCGTGGGGCGCAAGTTTGCGTTCCTTGGCACGGGTCGCAAGGTCTTTCATCTGCTCGGAAATCACGCCAAGCGTCTTGGCCTCTGCATCCTGAATCACAGGGGTGAACAACCCGCCTTCAATCGCCACGGCCACCGCCACATCGCTTGCCTTCATCTTGAGGATGCGATCACCGGCCCAAACTGCGTTACAATCCGGCACATCCTGCAACGCCTTGGCGCCGGCCTTGATGATGAAGTCATTAACCGACAGTTTCACACCGCTGTCTGCCAGCCCTGCGTTAATCTCGCTGCGGGTTTTCAGCAGCGCGTCCAGATTGATGGAGCGACGCAGGTAGAAATGGGGGATCGTCTGCTTCGCCTCGGTCAGACGGGCCGCAATCGTTTTGCGCATACCGTTGAGGGTGATTTCCTCATACTCCCGCTCGGCATACATCTTCTTGACGGTTTCACTGTCCGCAGAGCTGGCAAGTGTCGCCGCAGCCGGTGTGCCAGCCGCCTCCGCCTTGGACGGAGCGTCCGTTTTCCTGGCGGCCTCCACATCGGCTTTGACGATACGCCCCCGCGGGCCGGAGCCTTTGAGCGTCGTCAGGTCCAACCCTTTATCCGCCGCAATCCGCCGCGCCAGAGGGGAGGCAAAGATCCGTTCGCCGTCCTTTTTCGGGGCAGCAGGGGCCGAGCCGCTTGGCGTTTTTGCCGCCGGTGCATCCTTTGGCTTTGCAGTTTCCGCCTTTTCGGTTTTTTCCGCTTCCTGTGGTTTCGCATCTGCTTTGGGGGCAGGGGCCGCATCCGCGTCTTCGCCGTCTTCCAGCAGGGTGGCAATCGGCGTGTTCACTTTGACGCCCTCGGTGCCTTCCTCGATCAGAATTTTGCCGATGACACCGTCGTCCACCGCTTCAAATTCCATCGTAGCCTTGTCGGTTTCAATTTCCGCCAGAAGATCACCGCTTTCAACCGTGTCGCCTTCCTTGACCAGCCATTTGGCCAGCGTGCCTTCCTCCATCGTGGGGGACAAAGCGGGCATGAGAATTTCTATAGCCATGTGTCTGTCTCCTTAGCGGTAGGTTACGGATTTAACGGCCTCGATCACCTCGGGTGTGGTGATCAGGGCGAGTTTTTCCAGATTGGCGGCATAGGGCATGGGGACATCCTTGCCGGTGCAGTTGATGACAGGCGCATCGAGGTAATCAAACGCCTGCTGCATCAGAACCGAGCTGATATAGTTACCGATAGAGGCAACCGGGAAGCCTTCCTCTACGGTAACGCAACGGTTGGTTTTCTTTACCGATTTGATGATCGCATCGGTATCCATTGGCCGCAGGGACCGCAGGTCCAACACCTCGGCGTTGATGCCTTCCTCGGCCAGCGCGTCGGCTGCTTCAAGTGCGTATTTCATGCCGATGCCAAAGGACACGATGGTCACGTCATCCCCTTCGCGGGCGATTTTTGCCTTGCCGATGGGAACAGTGAAATCATCCATCTCCGGCACATCAAAAGACTGCCCGTAGAGGATTTCATTCTCAAGGAAGATCACCGGATTGGGGTCGCGGATGGCGGATTTCATCAGGCCCTTATAATCCGCAGCGGTATAGGGCATCACAACCTTCAGACCGGGAATTTGCGCATACCATGCGGCGTAATCCTGACTGTGCTGCGCCCCCACACGGGCCGCAGCGCCGTTTGGACCGCGAAACACCATCGGTGCGCCCATCTGCCCGCCGGACATATACAGCGTCTTGGCCGCAGAGTTGATGATCTGGTCAATCGCCTGCATGGCAAAGTTGAAGGTCATGAACTCCACGATAGGGCGCAGACCGGCGAAGGCGGCGCCAACTGCGATGCCGGTAAAGCCGTGTTCGGTGATGGGCGTGTCGATGACCCGGCGTGCGCCGAATTCTTCAAGCAAGCCCTGACTGATCTTGTAGGCGCCTTGATATTCGCCCACTTCCTCGCCCATCAGGAAAACTTCCTCCGTGCGGCGCATTTCTTCGGCCATCGCATCGCGGATGGCTTCGCGCACGGTCTGTTTCTTAAATTTTGTGCCTTCGGGAATGTTTTCCATCGGAATTTCGGGCATGTCGCCGGCGGCCTGTGCTGCGGGTTTGGTGCTGACCTCTGCGCTGTCATCCCCGTCGCTGCTGTCGGCTTCGCTGTCACCGCTGTCTTCGTCTGCGCGGTCGTCTTGTGCGCTGCTGGCCGCATCCTCTGCGGCGGAGGCGTCTTCACCTTCTTCCAAAAGAACCGCAATCGGGGTGTTCACTTTGACGCCTTCGGTGCCTTCTTCGATGAGGATCTTGCCGATCACCCCTTCGTCCACAGCTTCAAATTCCATCGTGGCCTTGTCGGTTTCGATTTCCGCCATGATGTCACCGGATGCGACTGTGTCGCCTTCCTTAACCATCCATTTGGCCAGAGTACCTTCTTCCATCGTTGGCGAAAGGGCGGGCATAAGTATTTTGGTTGCCATGATTGGATTCCTTAAGCGTAGATGTCTGTATAAAGTTCGTCGAGCGCGGGTTCAGGGCTCTCGGTGGCGAAATCGGCGGCTTCGGACACGATCTTTTTGACCTCTTTGTCAATCGCCTTGAGCTCGTCCTCGGTGGCGTGCTTGCCGGTCACCAGAAGGTCGCGCACGTGATCAATCGGGTCTTTTTCCGATTTGATCTTCTGCACTTCTTCGCGGGTGCGGTATTTCGCCGGATCGGACATGGAATGCCCGCGATACCGATAGGTTTTCATTTCAAGGATGTATGGGCCTTCACCGGCGCGGCAATGGGCCAGTGCGCGTTCGCCAGCCTCTTTCACCGCCAGCACATCCATTCCGTCAACCGCTTCGCCCGGAATGCCGAAAGCCTCGCCGCGGGTGTATAGTTCGGGCGTAGAGGAACCCCGTTGCAAGGATGTCCCCATCGCGTACTGGTTGTTCTCAATCACAAAGATACAGGGCAGTTTCCAAAGGCTTGCCATGTTGAAGGTTTCGTAAACCTGCCCCTGGTTCGCCGCACCATCCCCGAAATAGGCAAAGGACACATCATCCGTGCCCCTGTATTTATTGGCAAAAGCAAGCCCTGCTCCAATTGGCACCTGCGCACCGACGATACCATGTCCGCCGTAAAACCGTTTCTCGGCCGAGAACATGTGCATGGAGCCGCCTTTACCCTTGGAGTATCCGCCCTCACGCCCCGTTAGTTCGGCCATCACCCCTTTGGGGTCCATGCCACAGGCCAGCATATGACCGTGATCCCGATAGGACGTCACCCGCTGGTCGCCTTCCTTGGCAGCATATTCCAAACCGACGACAACCGCTTCCTGTCCGATGTAAAGGTGACAGAACCCGCCGATCAGCCCCATACCGTAAAGCTGTCCCGCCTTTTCCTCAAACCTTCGTATCATCAACATTTCGCGGTAGTGGCTCATAAGCTCTTCTGCCGAAACATTGGATTTGGATGATTTCTTGGCTGCGGCCATGAGGAGTCTCCGAAATGGTTTAATATTAAACTATATTATAATCGAAGTCCGCTGGAATTACACGCGTTATTTTCGCCCCCAAAAAGAAGGCGCAGGATCGTGCCAGCCTTCCCCAAGCCTGCACAAAAAAAGACCGCTGTCTTGGGAACAGCGGTCAATTCGTTTTGCACCTTGGGGAAATGTCGGGTGTTATTGGATGATAATTTCATCCCCTCTTGCCATGCCGAGCACCTTGCGGGCCCGTTCGTCCAACAGATCCAAATCGAGGTAACTGTCTGAAAGACGACGGGTCTTGTTTTGTAGGATCTCGCGTTCTGCATGGAGTTGTGCCAGTTGCTGTTTCAAAGCGGCCTCATCCGCTTCGATCTGCACCCGGCGGAAGTGGCCATAGTCACCTTGCACAGCAGCAAAGACGAAATAAGCAGACAAAAGGAATGCCGTGATGAAAAGCATCACCGTGCCAATCGCCGCCCCTGTTTTACCTTGCTGTATCAAAACTGAACCACCTCGTGACCCGTTCTTATGACGGATTATTCCACAACTATAGGTCAAGAGAATCAAGATGTGAATCCCAAAAGGAATCACAGGGGGCTTTTTTTCGCAGAGCAGGGGTAAACAGGGCAGGCGGTTGTGGCGCCGCCGCCCTGTTCAGCGGATCAACAGGCGTTAGAGGCTTCGCAGATGCTGTCGATCGTCGCTGCGATGGTTTTGTTGAAGTCTTCGTCGGACTGGTCGGCGGACAAGCCTTCGGTCAATGCGCGCGAAAAGCTGGCGATCATGCCGTTGTTCTTGGACAGACGGGCGTTTGCCTCGTCCCGCGAATACCCGCCGGACAGGGCCACGACGCGCATCACCGCAGGGTGGTCCACCAGCGGTTGATAGTGGTTCGCTGTTTCCGGCAGAGTCAGTTTCAACATGACCTGCTGGCCTTCCGGCAGGTTTTCCAGATGACGGATGATAGAAGCCAGCAGCAGGTCTTCGGCTTGCGCCTTGTCGCTGATGGAAATAGTGACTTCCGGTTCAATGATCGGCATCAACCCGTGGCCGTAAACCTGCGCTGCAACCTCAAACTGTTGCGCAACCACTGCTTCAACGCCGCTTTCAGAGGCCGCATCAATGACAGAGCGCATTTTCGTGCCGAAAATCCCTGCATCCACCGCGCGGGACAAGGTGGCGTCCAGACCGCCAATCGGCTTCATTAGCTTCACGCCGTCCGCTTCGTCTTCAAGACCTTTATCAATCTTTAGAAACGGCACAACGCCCCGCTCTTCCCACAGATAGGTCGCGGTGGGTTTGCCCGCGATTTCACGGTCCATCGTCATTTCAAACAGGATCGCACCGATCACCTTGTCGCCTGTAAAGGCAGGGGCTTGTGCAATACGGGCGCGCATGCCGTGGATCAGGTCGAACATTTCGTCGTCGTTGGAATAGGCGTCTTCCTTCACACCATAAAGCCCCAGCGCTTTGGGGGTGGAGCCGCCGCTTTGGTCAAGGGCCGCGATAAAGCCTGCGCCGGATTGCATTTTTTCGGTCATTGCAGAGTTTGGCATGTCTGGGTCCGTTCTGTTGGTCGTTTTGTTGTTTTGTATCAATCGTTCGCGGATTCAAGTGCCGCTACGCCGGGCAGGGTTTTGCCTTCGAGCCATTCAAGGAAGGCGCCACCGGCGGTGGAAATATAGCTGAAATCATCCGCAGCACCACTGGTGTTCAGCGCGGCCACCGTGTCACCGCCCCCTGCAACCGAAACAAGCCGTCCGGCTTTGGACAGGCTTGCGGCATGCAGCGCAGCGGCATCGGTTCCGGTGTTGAATGGCGGGATTTCAAACGCGCCAAGCGGTCCGTTCCAGACCAGCGTTTTGGCAGCGTCCAGCACGGATTTGATCCGCGCAATGGATTTCGGTCCGGCGTCAAGGATCATCTGGTCCGCAGGACAGGCATCCGCATCGCAGGTATGGGCATCAGCACCGGCTTTGAACTCTGATGCGGTAACAGCGTCCACGGGCAGAACCAGCTCGCAGTTGCCGTCTTTGGCTTTGGTCATGATCTTGCGCGCCGTGTCCAGCAGATCATGCTCGCACAGGGATTTACCCACGTTCACGCCTTGGGCTGCCAGAAACGTATTCGCCATGCCGCCGCCGATAATGATCTGGTCCACTTTCGGGATGAGATTGCCCAAAAGGTCCAGTTTAGTGGAAACCTTCGCGCCGCCGACGACCGCCACAACCGGATGGGTCGGGGTGGAAAGTGCTTTTTCCAGCGCTTCCAGTTCGGCCTGCATCAAACGGCCCGCACAGGCAGGCAGATGGGCCACAACCCCTGCGGTTGAAGCATGGGCACGGTGGGCCGCTGAAAACGCGTCATTACAGTAAATATCCCCGAACGCCGCCATTTTCGCGGCAAATTCGGGATCATTGGCGGTTTCACCGGGATAGAAACGGGTGTTTTCCACCAGAAGAATATCGCCGTTGTTCAGGGTCTTGGTCTGGGCCACAACGCTCTCATAGGTGTCGTCATGGGTGAACTGCACGGTCTGGCCGAAATGCTCTGACAGGGCAGGGATCAGATGCACCAGCGACATTTCCGGCACAGTCTGGCCCTTGGGACGACCGAAATGGGCCAGCAGCACCACACGCCCGCCTTTTTCGCTGATTTCCTTGACCGTCGGGACGATACGTTCGATCCGGGTGGCATCAGTGACTTTGCCGTCTGCCATAGGGACGTTGATGTCCACACGGGTCAGCACCCGCTTTCCGGTAAGATCAAATGCGTCGAGCGTTTTCCAGGTCATACGGTTTCCTATCGCCAAAAAGCTATCCAGTCGATGAGCCGCAGCAATTCCCGCCCCCAAAGGATGAGATACTCGGCATCGTTGAACTGGATATCTATCACCACCAGTGCCACGAGGCACAGGCCCAAAGTCATCGCTACAGTGTTATTCATGGTTGCGGCCGCCCGTTGGGAAAACGGGCAGCGCGGCCCGTCAAATAAGTTTGCCCATTGCTACAGCCGTGTCGGCCATACGGCAAGAGAAACCCCACTCGTTATCGTACCAGGACAGCACGCGCACAAGATTTCCGCCCATCACAGTGGTTTGCAGCGACGCAAAGTTAGAGGAATGGGTGTTGTGGTTATAGTCAATGGAAACAGTCGGTTCGTCGCCATACTCCAAAATGCCCTTCATCGGACCTTCGGCAGCGGCCTTCATCGCGGCGTTAACTTCTTCTACCGAGGTGTCGCGGACGGGGATGAATTTCAAATCCACAGCAGAGACATTCGGAGTCGGCACGCGGATCGCGGAACCGTCCAGTTTTCCTTCCAGTTCCGGCAGCACCAGACCCACCGCTTTGGCAGCACCTGTGGTGGTTGGGATCAGGGACATGGCCGCAGCACGGGCGCGGTAGAGATCCTTGTGGCGGCGGTCCAGTGTCGGCTGGTCGCCGGTGTAGCTGTGGATTGTGGTCATAAAGCCTTTGTCGATACCAATCGCATCATTCAGGACTTTGGCAATCGGGGCCAGACAGTTGGTGGTACAGGACGCATTAGACACGATCAGATCCTGTGATGTCAGTTCGTTATGGTTCACACCGTAAACGATGGTCTTGTCGGCCATTTTCGCAGGGGCAGAGTTCAGAACCCGTTTCGCACCCTGTTTCAGATGCACTTCGGAGGCACCTTTGTTGTTGAATTTGCCGGTGCATTCCAGAACAACATCAACACCGGACCAGTCCAGCTCTTCAGGGTCATAGGTCGAGAACATCCGCATGTCGCCGCGGCCCACGTTCATCGTGCCTTCGCCCAATGTGATGTCACCGGGGAAACGGCCGTGGATGCTGTCATATTTCAAAAGATGCGCCGTGGTTTCCAGAGGTCCGGTTGCGTTGATGGCAACAACCTCGATGTCGTCCCGTCCGCTTTCAATGATATGGGCCAATGTGCAACGACCGATACGGCCAAATCCGTTGATGGCAACTTTGACAGCCATGGTATTCTCCTAAAGTGCGAAAAAGATGCGGTGTGCGGAATGGCCCACCACTCATTACGAACCGCGTAAACGCTTGACGCCCGAAAGGGAACCTTCGGGCGTCACAGTTAGGAGCTATGTTAACGTTAAAGTCCGATGTTAACGTTAAAGCAGGTTCTTGACCTTCTCGGCCAACGCATCGGCGGTGATGCCGAAGTTGGCGTAAAGCTCTTCTGCGGGGGCAGAGGCACCAAAGCCCTCCATCCCGACAAAATCCGCCTTATTCGCCTTACCCCGTTCGCCGGTCAGCCATTTGTCCCAGCCAAAGCGGGCGGCGGCCTCGATCCCGACACGTACAGGACCGGCTGGCAGAACCTTGCGGCGGTAGGATTCATCCTGTGCCTCAAACAGTTCCCAGCAAGGCATGGACACAACCCGTGTGCCAATCCCAACGGCCTGAAGTTTGTCGCGGGCGTCCAGTGCGATCTCTACCTCTGAACCTGTGGCGAGCAGGATTGCCTGACGCTTGCCCTTGGCTTCGGCCAGAACATAGGCGCCTTGGGCGGTCATGTTCTTGTTGGTGTGTTTGGTGCGCACCGTGCGCACGCCCTGACGGGTCAGCGACAGAACGGACGGGGTGGACTGGGAGGACATCGCCAGTTCCCAAGCTTCGGCCGTTTCCACCGTATCCGCAGGGCGGAACACCCATGTGTTCGGGGTCGCACGAGAAATCGCCAGATGCTCGATCGGCTGGTGGGTCGGGCCATCTTCGCCCAGACCGATACTGTCATGGGTCATCACAAAGACCGTGGGCACACCCATCAGTGCGGCAAGGCGCATGGCAGGGCGGGCATAGTCGGTAAAGCACATGAATGTACCACCGTAGGGGCGTACACCACCGTGCAGCGCCATGCCGTTCATCGCAGCCGCCATTCCGTGTTCGCGGATACCATAGGCCACGTGGCGGCCCTTGCGGTTGCCCGGCTCAAACCAGCCAAGCCCGTCGGTCAGGGTGTTGTTCGATCCGGTCAGATCGGCAGAGCCACCAATGGTTTCTTTCATGATCGGGTTGATCACTTCCAGAGCCATCTGGCTGGAGGCCCGTGTCGCCTTTTTCGGCTGCTCTTCGGACACCTGACGTTTCAGCTGTTTGATGACGGCAGACAGACGCTTGTGCGGTGTGCCGCTGATCACGCGGTTGAATTCGGCCTGACGGTTGTCGGACATTTCTGTCAGACGTTCGTTCCAGGCGCTAAATTCTTCGCTGCCGCGCGAACCGATGGCTTCCCATGCAGATTTGATGTCGGCGGGGATTTCAAAGGCAGGGTAGGGCCAGTCATAGAATTCACGCATCTGTTCCAGTTGCGCGTCCTTGATGGCATAGCCGTGGCCCTTGTTCGTGTCCTGAACGCCCTCAACGCCAACAGCGATGGTGGTTTTGCAGGCGATCATGGACGGCGTGTTGGATTTCTTCGCCGCAGTCAGGGCCGCATCGATTTCATCGGGATTGTGGCCGTCACATTCATAGACCGACCAACCCGCAGCCTTGAACCGCTTCTTCTGGTCGGTCAGGTCGGAAAGTTCGATCTTGCCGTCGATAGAGATATTGTTGTCATCCCACAGCACAATCAGCTTGCCGAGCTTCTGTTTCCCCGCAAGGCCGATAGCTTCGTGGCTGACGCCTTCCATCAGGCAGCCGTCGCCTGCGATGACATAGGTGTAATGGTCCACAACGGATTTGTTGAACCGCGCCACCATGGATTGTTCGGCCATGGCCATACCAACAGCCGTGGCAATACCCTGACCCAGCGGCCCTGTGGTGGTTTCGATCCCTTTGGCGTGGCCGTATTCCGGATGCCCCGCCGTTTTCGCACCCCATTGGCGGAAGTTGCGGATCTGGTCCATCGTCATGTCTTCATAACCTGTCAGATGCAGCAGACCGTACAGCAGCATGGAACCGTGACCGGCAGAAAGGATGAAACGGTCCCGATCCGGCCAGTCAGGATTGGCGGCATCAAACTTCAGGTGTTTCTCAAAAAGCACAGTGGCCACATCGGCCATACCGATTGGCATGCCCTGATGCCCCGAGGCGGCGGCATGCACAGCGTCGGCGGCCAGAATGCGCAAGGCTGCGGCTTTTTTCCAATGGTCAGGATGGTTGGTTTTAAGCTCTGAAATGTCCACGAAAGGCCCTTTCTTCGGGGGGATGCGCTTGGGGAATTGTTGCCCTGTGATAGCAACTCCGTATGGTTGGTCAAGCGATTGAAAGGTGTTTACATCAGCTTTCTTGCGCAGCGAATTGTTTTTCCACTAGGAAAATGGTCATAATGGCCCCATAAAAATGATTCGCGAGCAGTTGATAGGCTGTCAGACACGAGCAGTAGGTGAAATGATGACACAATTTCCTAAGATTCAGGCGCGTTTTGATGCGGCGCTGGCGGTTTTCGAGGATGCCGCCGATAACAGCGCAGATGCGGGAAAGCTTGAAGAACAGGCTGCCACGATCGAACGTCTGAAAGAAGAACTTACCACCGCGCAGGATGCGCTTGATGAGGCCAAGGCGCGGATCGACGAGGTCGAAGCGGAACGCAAAGCCGCACTTGAAAAGGCCGAGAACCAGCGTGTCGCGCTGGTCAAACAGATCGACACGCTCGACAAGGCGCGGGCCACAAATGAGAACAATCTCACCAAGGCGCGCCAGTATAACAAACACCTCAAAAAGCTGAACAGCGGCTTGCGCAAACAGAACGAAGCGCATGTTGGCGATGTGGATCTGATCAATGCCTCGCTTGAGGCAGAGATCAACCAGATCAAGGAACAGCGCGACGTGGACCTTGAAGAAGTAAACGGGATCCTTGCCCGTATGACGCCTCTCGTGGAGGGCAATTAATATGGCTGAAGTAAGAATATCCATCGGCGGACGGGAATTTGAAGTTGCCTGTCGCGACGGAGAGGAGCATTTCCTGCAATCCGCCGCTCTGCTGCTGGACAATGAAGCCAGCGCCTTGAATGAAGCGCTTGGCCGGATGCCCGAAACACGGATGCTGCTGATGTCGGGGCTGATGCTCGCGGATAAGACCGCCAGCCTTGAGGACCAGCTTAAACAGGCACCCGCCGCGCAAGTGCAGCTTTCTGCCGAGGACGAAGCGGTTCTGAAGCGGGCCCGCAAAACCGAAGCACAGCTGAGTGCGGCGCAGGCCGAACTGGCGGAAATGCGCGCAGCCGTGGCAGAGCTACAGTCCAAGACCCATTCTGCGGGGTCCGAAGCCGAGAACGCCAAGGCGGAACGGGAAGCGGCCGAAGCTGTGCTTGTGGAACTGAAAGCCGCGCGGGATGCCGCAGAGGAACGCGCGAAAGAGGCCGAAGCGAAACTGGAGGAGCTTCAGTCCAAGGCGGATGACGCTGGCAAACGTGCCGATGACGCCGAAGCCAAAGTAGAAGAGGCCCGCGCCGCCAAAGACTCTGCCGTGTCTGTAATGCAGGCGATGGTGAAACGCATGGAAGAAGCGGCGGAACGTCTGCAAAAGCAGGACTGATCCGCAGACTCATTACGCACTATTACAAAAATAAAAAAAACGCCGGAAGAAAACTCTTCCGGCGTTTTTTTTGTATCTGGTGGCCGTGCGCAGCGCCAGCCGGATCAGCCGTTGGCTTCGCGGATCTTGGCGGCTGCGTCTTTGTCATAGGCCACGCCGTTTTCATCGAACAACGTGTCCAGCTCTCCGGAAAGGGTCATTTCAGTGATGATGTCACAGCCGCCCACGAACTCTCCCTTGACGTAAAGTTGGGGGATCGTTGGCCAGTCGGAGAAATCCTTGATGCCCTGACGGATTGCATCGTCAGCCAATACGTTCACATCGGCAAATTTGACGCCCATGTAGTTCAGCACGCCAGCCACGCGCGAGGAAAACCCGCATTGTGGCATAGAGGCCGTGCCCTTCATGAACAGAACCACGTCGTTGTTGTCCACGGTTTCCTGAATTTGTGCGTTGGTGTCGGTCATTCTAAGTATCCTTGCTGCGGAGTGCCGCGTTTGCCAGACCATATATCAGTGGATTGGCGAATTACAATGGCACGGGCGGTTCACAACTGTGCCACATAAGGGCGCAGGCGCGCTTATTCTTTGGCTTTGGTGGTCAACGCCAGCGCGTGCAATTCACCGGAAGGGCCGTCCATCTTGCCCTTCAGCGCGGCATAGACCATGCGCTGCTGTGCTACACGGTTTTTACCGGCGAATTCCTCGGCCACAATACTGGCAGCCATATGCACACCGTCATCACCCTGAACAGTGATGTCGGCGGTTGGAAAGGCTTCGCGCAGCAGGCTTTCGATTTCTGGGGCGGACATGGGCATGGCGTGTTCCTCTTGTGTCGTTCTACCGTTTAACAGGGTTTGGCGTCTTTGTGGATCAGCTGAACACCTTTGGCAAGCACTCGGCAAATGCGGCCCGTGCGGTGGAAAGGGGCAGGGACCCGTCCCCGAGAGTTATGTCATTGCCCCCGAAGCTGCCGATGGTTTCGGCGGGCACGCCGGCGTCGCGGGCTGCCTCAAGCACCGCATCTGCGTTGCCTGTTGCAACCAGATAGCGGGCCTGATCTTCGCCAAAGAACCAGCCGGTGTCGCCGTCTCTTACCGTTACGCCACAATCAGAGGCAAAGGCCATATCCGCCACGGCCAGCGCCAGACCGCCATCAGACAGGTCGTGTGCCGCTGTGATCAGACCCTTGGATTGCAGGGCACGGATAAATTCACCAGCGGCCCGTTCCTTGTCCAGATCCACATGGGGCGCATCGCCGTCTTCACGGTCAAACACCTCTTTCAACAGTGCGGATTGTCCCAGATGGCCTTCGGTATCACCGATCAGGACCAGCGCATCGCCGTCCTCTGCCTGCGTGCCGATCAGTTCATCCAGAGAGGACAGCAGACCCACAGCGCCAATGGTCGGTGTCGGCAGGATGCCAACGCCATCGGTCTCGTTATACAGGCTGACGTTGCCCGAAACGATGGGCATATCAAGGGCGCTACAGGCCTCGCCAATTCCGTGGATACAGCCGACAAACTGGCCCATGATCTCTGGTTTTTCAGGGTTGCCGAAGTTCATGTTATCGGTTGTGGCCAATGGCTTGGCCCCTGTCGCACAGAGGTTGCGATAGGCTTCGGCCACGGCCTGTTTACCGCCCTCATGGGGGTTGGCCTTGCAATAGCGCGGTGTCACATCAGACGTGAAGGCCAGCGCCTTTGCTGTGCCGTGAACCCGCACAACACCCGCATCCGATCCGGGGCGTTTTACCGTGTCGGCCATTACCATCGTGTCGTATTGTTCATACACCCACGCACGGGAGGCGTAGTTGGGCGAGGATACCAGCGTCATCAGCGCTTCGATCGGATTGACTGCGGGAATCTCTTCCACTGCCGCCGCCGCCGGAGTTTCCACCCAAGGGCGGTCATATTCCGGCGCTGTGCCGGACAGGGCCTTCAGCGGCAGGTCGGCTTTGATCTCGCCGTTGTGCATGATCAGGAAGCGGTCTTCTGCGATGGTTTCGCCCACAATGGCAAAATCCAGATCCCATTTGTCGAATACGGCCTTGGCCTCGGCTTCCAGTTCGGGTTTCAGAACCATCAGCATGCGTTCCTGAGATTCCGACAGCATCATTTCATAGGCGGTCATATTGTCTTCGCGGATCGGCACGTCTTCAAGGTTCAGACGCACACCCAGATTGCCCTTGTCGCCCATTTCAACCGCCGAACAGGTCAGCCCCGCAGCGCCCATATCCTGAATGGAGATCACGGCGCCGGTCTGCATCAGCTCCAGCGTTGCTTCCATCAGGCGCTTTTCGGTGAACGGGTCGCCAACCTGAACCGTGGGGCGTTTTTCGTCGATGGTGTCGTCAAATTCCGCACTGGCCATTGTTGCGCCGCCCACACCGTCACGGCCGGTTTTTGCGCCCAGATAGACAACAGGCATCCCTACACCTGACGCGGCAGAGTAGAAAATCGCATCCGTATCGGCCAGACCTGCGGCAAAAGCGTTGACCAGACAGTTGCCGTTATAGGCTTTGTGAAAGCGCAACTCGCCGCCCACAGTCGGCACGCCGAAACAGTTGCCATAGCCGCCGACACCTTCAACCACGCCGGACACCAGCGATCTGGTTTTCGGGTGGGTGATCTCTCCGAAGGACAGGGAGTTCATTGCCGCAATCGGGCGGGCGCCCATGGTGAACACATCGCGCAGAATGCCGCCTACGCCTGTGGCCGCGCCCTGATAGGGTTCGATGTAGGAAGGGTGGTTGTGGCTTTCCATTTTGAACACCACACATTGCCCGTCGCCAATATCGACGATACCGGCGTTTTCACCCGGACCGCAGATTACCTGCGGGCCTTCGGTTGGCAGGGTGCGCAGCCATTTTTTTGACGACTTGTAGGAACAATGCTCGTTCCACATGGCCGAAAAGATGCCGAGTTCGGTAAAAGTCGGTTCACGCCCGATCAGGTCGAGAATACGCTGGTATTCTTCCGCATTGAGCCCGTGATCTTTGATGAGTTTTTCGGTGATTGCCGGATCGGTCATGATGTGCTGTCCCAATGCGCGTGGATTTGCGGGTGTATTACTGGAAGCCGCCCCATTGGGGAAGGCCCGAAACTGTTGCGCAGGGGATATTGCGACGATTTTACCCTAAAAGCGGAAAAACCTGACGGACAAAAAAAGAGGCCGAGCAGATGCTCGGCCTTTAGTCCAACAGGGAGGTGAAGAAGAACGAGAGCAGTTGCTCAACCGTCCGCCTTCATGAGTAAGATATAAACCGAAGGTGTTAGCGACAAGTGTAAAAAGGCCACAGACGTTGCATATCCGTCATGCGTTTTACGCATAGCTGTTCCCAAAACAGGGCGTTTATAGCGTAGCTCCTTGATAGACAACCTTAAATTTGTGACAATTTCTTGTCGGCCTTGATCTCTTCCAGAACGAAATCTCTGAAGATTGCCACTTTTTTGGAATGTCTCAGCTCTTCGGGGTAGGCCAGATAGACCGGAACTTGATGACTTTGGTCATCGGGCAGGATGCGGATCAGCTGGGGGAAGTCCACGGTGACATAGCTTGGCAGCAATCCGATCCCCACACCGTAGAGCACCGCTTGCAGGACGCCAAAGTAATTGTTCACCGTCAGATGGGACAGATGATCCCCCGCAAGAATCGGGCGAATCCAGTTCAGACTGGCCGTTACCTGCTGGGAGGTCAGGTTCTGGCTGACGATCCGGTGGTTGCGCAGTTCTTCAAAGGTTTCGGGGCTGCCGAATTTCTCAAGGTAGGGTGCGGTTGCGTAGAACCGCATGTTTACGTCCATCAGACGGCGGCGCACCAGATCGGCCTGACTGGGTTCCTTCATACGGATCGCTACATCGGCCTCTCGCATGGGCAGGTCTAGAACACGTTCCTCCAGCATAAGGTCAATTTTCAGATCGGGGTAGGCATCGTAAAGCCGGCCCATACGCGGTGACAGCCACAAAGAGCCAAAACCGACAGAGGTCGTGACCTTCAACTCTCCAAACACCTCATCTTCGGAATCCCGCAGACGGGCCTCGGTGGATTCAAGCTTTTTGCTCATGGCGGATGTCGCATCGAACATCAGTTCGCCTTGCTCTGTCAGGATCAGGCCGCGGGCGTGGCGGTGGAACAGGGTGACGCCAAGCATTTCTTCCAGCCCGCGGATCTGGCGGCTGACTGCTGATTGGGACAGGTGCAGGGCATCCCCCGCGTGGGTGAGGCTTCCCGCGTCTGCTACAGCATGAAAAATACGCAGTTTATCCCAATCCATCGCCTGTTCCTCCCGTGTTTTTTATCGTTGCAAATTAAATAGGCGTCCACGGGTTCAAAAGCAATGACCACGGCCAGATGTAATTTGACTTGATAGGTCAGATTTTATGACCTATTATCGCGGCAAGCACTGTGGAGGATGCCCGATGACCAAACAGGAAATTTCACTCACCGACCGTTTTGACCTGACGAAAGATACTGTTCTGTTGAACGGAACGCAGGCGCTGGTGCGTCTGGTTCTGGCCCAAAAGGAACGGGATCGCGCGGCAGGTCTGAATACAGCAGGATATGTCACGGGCTATCGCGGATCGCCGCTTGGCGCGGTTGACTTGCAGATGGAGCGGGCCTCAAAACACCTCGCCGCCAGCGATGTGGTGTTTCAGGCAGGGTTGAACGAAGACCTCGCTGCGACGGCACTTTGGGGCGCGCAGCAGGCAGAGATGTTCGGTGAAGGGAAATTCGACGGGGTTTACGGACTGTGGTACGGCAAGGGGCCGGGCGTGGACCGTTCGGGCGATGTGTTCCGCCACGCAAACATGGCCGGAACCTCTGAAAATGGCGGTGTACTGGTCTGTATGGGCGATGACCACACGGGCGAAAGCTCTACCGTTTTGCATCAATCCGAATTTGCGCTGGTGGATGCGATGATGCCGATCCTGTCTCCGGCAGGGGTGCAGGAGGTGCTGGATTACGGCGCTTATGGTTATGCGCTCAGCCGCTATTCCGGTTGCTGGGTCGGGTTGAAATGCGTCAAGGACACGATTGAGGCAACCGCTGTAGTGGACGGCGACCCGTCCCGCGTTTCAATCAATATTCCGACCGATTTCGCCATGCCCGCAGACGGTATCAACATCCGCGCCGACGATAGCCCTGTCGCACAGGAAGCCCGTCTGCACGATTACAAACGTTTCGCAGCAGAGGCGTTTGCCCGTGCCAATAATCTTGACAAGCGTATGGCGGGTAAGCCGGGCGCGAAGATCGGGATCGTTTCAAGCGGCAAGAACTGGCTGGATACCCAACACGCGCTGGACCTGCTGGGGCTGGACGATGCGGAGCTGGAGCGTTTGGGCATCACCACCTACAAGGTTGCGATGGTCTGGCCGCTGGATATGACCAGCTTTCATGAATGGGCCGAAGGGCTCGACATGATTATCGTGGTCGAGGAAAAGCGCAAGCTGATCGAAGTGCAGATCAAGGAAGCCATTTTTGACGATCGCAACGCCCGCCGTGTGATCGGCTGGAAGCACGACATTCGCAAGGATGAAGTGATCTTCACCGTGAAAGGCGCGCTGGAACCTATTACAGTCGCCCGCAAGATCGGAATGCTGCTGGGCGAAGAAGGGCGGTCCACCGACGGGATCAAACAGGCGCTGATGCGTCTGGACGAAGCCACAGCAGGGGACAATGCAGAAGAAATCGCGGCCCGTACGCCGTGGTTCTGTTCAGGCTGTCCGCATAACTCTTCTACCAAAGTGCCGGACGGATCACGCGCCTATGCGGGGATCGGCTGTCACTATATGGCCAAATGGATGGACCGCGATACTATGGGGTTCACCCATATGGGGGCGGAAGGGGCGAACTGGATTGGCGAGTCGCTGTTTTCCACGCGGGATCATGTGTTCCAGAACCTTGGCGATGGCACCTATAACCACTCCGGTGTGCAGGCGATCCGTGCTGCTTTGGCGGCCAATACCAACATCACCTATAAAATCTTGTTCAACGATGCGGTTGCCATGACGGGTGGCCAGCATAACGAAGGCGACCTGTCGGCGGCGCGTATCTGCGCGGAAATCCAGTCGATGGGGCTGAAAAACATCTTCCTTGTCTACGATGAAAAGGAAGAAATCGACTTTTCCGAATTCCCCTCCGGTATAGAAAAATTTGAACGGGCGGACCTGCCATTGGTTCAGGAAAAATGCACCAAGATCAAGGGTGTGTCGGCCATTGTTTATGTGCAAACCTGTGCCGCCGAAAAACGCCGCCGCCGCAAGCGCGGATTGTTTCCTGATCCGGACCAGCGGGTGTTCATCAACCCTGCGGTCTGTGAAGGCTGCGGCGATTGCGGTGTGCAATCCAACTGTGTTTCGGTGGTGCCGCTGGAAACCGAACTGGGCCGGAAACGCGCAATTGACCAGTCAAGCTGCAACAAGGACTTTTCCTGCGTCAACGGCTTTTGCCCCAGCTTTGTGACTGTCAAAGGGGGCACGCCGAAGAAACAGGCGGCCAGCGGTATGGAACTGCCTGCGCTGGCCGATCCGGTGCTGCCCACCATCGACGGCACCCATAACCTTGTGATTACAGGTGTTGGCGGGACTGGCGTTGTGACAGTTGGCGCTGTTCTGGCAATGGCCGCCCATGTGGAAGGCAAGGGTGCTGGTATGATGGAAATGGCCGGACTGGCGCAAAAAGGCGGTGCAGTGCATATCCACTGTCGTCTGGCCGAAAAACCCTCTGATATTAGCGCGGTACGGGTCGCGATTGGCGAAGCGGACG
Source organism: Neptunicoccus sediminis (assembly GCF_001719615.1). Classification (GTDB taxonomy): domain Bacteria; phylum Pseudomonadota; class Alphaproteobacteria; order Rhodobacterales; family Rhodobacteraceae; genus Amylibacter; species Amylibacter sediminis. Next base: position 191,737 of record NZ_MDVX01000002.1, on the reverse strand, counting down.
GGGTGATTGGCGGTGATCTGGTGGTTACGGCTGGTGCAAAAACGCTGGGTCTGATGGGGCGCGGCCGCACCAAGGTCGTTTGCAACAGTCATGAAATCGTCACCGGGGATTTCACCCGCAATGCGGAATTCTCCTTGCCGAGCGATCGTCTGCAACTGTCCCTGACAGGGCGTCTGGGGGAAGAGGCGGTCAGCTTCTTTGATGCCACCGAACTGGCGCGCGTGCATCTAGGCGACAGCATCTATGCCAATATGCTGATGGTGGGTGCTGCGTGGCAAAACGGTCTGATTCCGCTGTCCGAAGACTCCATCATGAAAGCGATTGAATTGAACGGAGCGGGCGTTGAAGGCAATAAACGGGCCTTTGCTGTGGGTCGCTGGGCGGTCAGCCATCCGGCAGAAGCGGCAAAGTCGCTGGTCAGCACGGTCGTTGAACTGCCAAAATCACTCGATGAGCGGATCAACTATCGCGCCGATCTGTTGAAAGCCTATCAGAACGCGGCGCTGGCGCAGAAATACCGCGATTTTGTCGCTAAGGTAGACAATGCCGACCTGCGGGAAGTTGTGGCCAAATCCTACTACAAGCTGTTGGCGTATAAGGATGAATACGAAGTGGCGCGGCTGCATGCGGACCATGTGGAGTCCATGGTTGCCGAGAGTTTTGACAACGTCAAATTCCTCGAATTTCACCTTGCGCCGCCAATCCTGCCAGGCAGGACTGCGGACGGGCGCCCGAAGAAGCGCAAGTTCGGGGCGTGGATACTGCCCGCCTTTAACCTGTTGAAAAAAGGCAAGGTTCTGCGCGGGACACCGTTTGATCCCTTCGGATACTCTGCCGAACGCAAGATGGAACGGGCGCTGATTGCCGAGTATGAGCGGGACATGGAAGAAGTGTTGCCGCTGGACGGGCCTTCCACCCATGATCTGATCAAGGCGCTTGCGGAACTGCCGATGCAGATCCGGGGCTTTGGTCCGGTGAAGCAGCAGAATGTGACGACTGTTGGCAAGCGGCGCGAGGAGTTGCTTGCGATGATCCGCGCGGGCGGCACCAGCCACTCTGCCGCAGCGGAATAGGCCGAAACCTTACGCCCCAAGCCCCGCGCGCATTGCCGCGCGGCGCAGCGGGGTGGTTTCGTTCAACAGTTGCAATCCCTTCAGGCGCAGGGCCCGCAAGTCAGGGCTTTGCGCCAGTGCAGCACGGTTCAGCATATCCACACCGGACACACGGGCGGTGATGCCAGCCATGCGCTTCCGCTCATAAGCGGTCAACATATCATGACTGCCAGCGCTGTGGCCGCTTTCCAGCAGGTCCACCAGCGCCTGCACATCCCCAAGGCTCATATTCAGGCCCTGCGCCCCGATTGGCGGCACCACATGGGCCGCCTCTGCAATCAATGCTGTACGGGGTCCGGTCAGACGCTCGGCTTTTTGCGAGATAATCGGCCAGATGTTGCGCGGGCTGTTCACGGTAAGGGGGCCGAGAATATCACAGGACCGCAGGTTGGCTTTGGCGGTAAACGCGACTTCGTCCAACTCCATGAGTGCCGCAGCCTTCGGGCCGGTTTCCATCCAGACAACGGCCGACTGTGGCACACCGTCCAGATCGGGCAGCGGCACCAGTGTAAAGGGACCGCCGCTGCGGTGAATTTCCGTTGAAATATTGTTATGCGGGCGCGGATGGGAAACCGTAAAGACGATTGCCTTCTGCCCGTAACGCCATGTTTTAACGCCAATATCCAGCGTCTCGCGGATCGCAGAGTTGCGCCCGTCTGCTGCGATTACAAGCGGTGTAATAAACTGTGTGCCGTCAGACAAGGACACCAGCGCATGGGCGGCGCGGGCGGTGATCCGGTCGGTTTTCACCCCCATGCGCAGGGTGACATTGTCGGTCTGTTCAATCTGCGCCAGCAGTTCGCGTCGCAACAACCAGTTGGGCAGGTTCCAGCCAAAGGGCTGGTCGGACAGCTCTCCCGCGTCAAAATCCGCCAGATAGCGGATTTCACCCGCTTCCCCGCCAGCATCTGCAAGCCGCATGATCTGAAGCGGTGCGGCATAAGGGGCGAACCGCTGCCATAACCCGGCCTGTTCCAGCGTGGCCTTGGCAGGCTGCAAAAACGCCGTGCTGCGCCGGTCTGCCTTGGGATCGCTTTGCGTCGTAGCAGCAGGCTGCGGGTCCACGCAAAGGACAGACAGCCCCAAACGCCCGAAGGCACAGGCAGCAACCAGTCCCGCAAGACCGCCACCGCTTATGAAAATTTCAAAGTTTTCCCGTTCCATGACAATGATTTAGAGCGGCCGCACCGCAAAGGAAAGCGTCAGGCGACGATCTGCGACAGAAAACCCGTCAGATCCTCGGTCTGGTGGTGGATGTAGGGGCGCTCTACCTTGGGGCCAACCAGAACTGTGCGCATGCCAAGGCTGTGGGGAATTTCCAGATTGCGCGGATCGTCCTCAAACATCGTGGCCTTCGTTGGATCAAACCCGTCCCGTTGCTGGATCGCGGCATAGGCTTCGGCCCCCGGTTTGGGCAGGAAGTCCGAATGCTCAATCCCGTAAATCGCATCAAAAACGCCGGTTAACCCGCGGGCGGCCAGCACGCGAATGGCGTGGTTTTCCGAGCCGTTGGTATAAACGATCTTGCGTCCGGGCAGGTCCGAGATATGGGCGCAGAGGGCAGCATCCTGCGGCACATGATCGAGCGAGATTTCGTGCACTGCATCCAAATAGGGCAGCGGGTCGAGATCATGCTCCTGCATCAGTCCGGCCAGCGTGGTGCCATAGGTCTGCCAGTAGTGGTTGCGCAGATAATCCGCCTTCACCTGATCCACCCCGAGCGCATCCATGACATAGCTGGTCATGCGCACCTCAATCTGGTCGAACAAGCGGCATTCGGGCGGGTAGAGCGTATTGTCGAGATCAAAGACCCAACAGTTCACATGGGAAAAATGCTGTTTCATGGCGCCATGATTAGGCCGGATGAACGGGTAAGGAAAGCTGCAAGGCGGCAAATTGTCGAAGGGATTGCGAAAAACTTTCCCTTGGCGGTCAAAGGGGTTATCACTTGCCCACACGCCCCGCTGACGGGGCCTGAGAAGGGGTGCGGGATCATGACACCGAGCGAAAAAATTGTTCAGGCGCGTAAGCTGCTGCACGAAGCCGGACAGGAACTGACCGAACTTTTGCAGAAAAACCGCAGCCGTGCGCGCGGCGCGATGCTGCGCGAGCTGCACACTCTGGGGCGGATGACCGGCGAGAGCGACCACTATTTTTCGCAGGCGGGGCAAGACCGGATCGTTGACAATATTCTCGGCCAGAAAACCGGCGGAGTTTTCGTGGATGTGGGCGGCTATGACGGTGTGACCGGCTCTAATTCTTTGTTTTTTGAAATATTTCGCAATTGGACGGGTATTCTGGTGGAACCCGCTCCGACCCAGTTGCGCAAGGCCCAGACCGTGCGGCGCTGTCCCTGTCTCGGCTATGCCGTAGCGGGGGAGACCGGAACGCTCGACTTTATGGAAGTGACCCGCGGCTACACCCAGATGAGCGGGTTTCTCGACAGTTACGACCCCGACCTTCTTGCGCGGGTGCGCAGCGATGCACGCCATGCCGAGGTCGTGCACCGGCTGGACACGAAACCCTTGAACGACATCCTGCGCGAACAGGATTTGCAAAAGATTGATTTCCTTTCACTTGATGTGGAAGGCGGAGAGTTGGACATCCTACGCAATTTTGACTTTGAAGGGTTCGACGTGGACCTCTGGACGATCGAAAATAATACGCAGGACTCCCTGATCCCTGAACTGATGCGGGATCACGGCTATGATTTAATTGAATTTGCCGGGGTAGATGATCTGTTTCGCAAAAGAAAACCAGCGGCAGGACCCGTAGAATGACACGCCCGAATGAACCAAAAGACGCCTATGAACTGATCCTGAACGCGATCGACATCGGCATCTATCGTCCCGGCGACCGTCTGGTGGAAAGCGAACTTGCAGAGCGTTTTGGCGTGTCACGCACCCCCGTGCGCGAAGCCTTGCAGCGGCTGGAAACCCAAACCATGCTGACGCGGGACGGGCGGTCGTTGATTGTGTCTTCGCTGGATCACAACCAGATGGCCGAACTGTACGAGGTGCGGGCCGAGCTGGAAGGTCTGGCGGCGCGTTTGGCGGCGAAACATGCTTCTGTGGAAGAGATAAAAGTGCTGCACGCGATGATCGAAGAGGACCGGAAATACTTGAACCAGCCCCGCGAACTGTCCATCGCGAACCGCAGGTTCCATCGGCAGATCCATCTGGCCAGCCGCAACAGGTATCTGGTGCAACAGCTTGAAATGGTTCACAGATCTATGGCCTTGCTGGCAGAGACATCGCTGGCAGCGGACGGGCGCGGAGAGATGGCACTGGCCGAGCATCTTGCAATCGTTCAGGCGATTGAAAAAGGCGATGCGGCCTCGGCTGAGAAGCGGCTAAAGGACCATTTGTCCTTTGCTTTTGAAACGCGGCTCAAGGCGGATGCGGGTGAGGTCAAAGCCGGCGAGTCTGTGTGAAATGGCTAGTGTAGCGTCTCGTTCGCATTGGCCGTTAACCTGTTAATTTCCTCCTGATATTCCACATCATTGATGCCGTGACTGGTCTTGTCCCAATAGTTCGGACGGACGAACAGCTCCCACAGGGCTTTGTAGGCGGCAAAAGCGCCCAGAGGCCAGTAGAGCAGCATACTTGGCAAGCGGATGTATAGATTTGGCGTTTGCCTGCGCCTGACTGCCAGCGCGCCAAGGAACAGCAGTAGGAACTCTGTTGCGATGAAAGCGATCACCAGCAACGTGAAAAGGGTCGCCGGAACCGCATCGTAAACCGGCAACGGGACGCCGAACGTATAAAGCCACATGGGCAGGACCAATGGTACGGCAACAAAAGAGGTGAACGTGCCGATCATTTGGATTTGAAAGACCAGAAACCCCACTGGTCCGGTCTGGCGCAACAACACACGTGGCTGGCGCATATGGGTGATCCAGGTTTGCAGGAACCCCTTTAGCCAGCGTGACCGCTGCCGCACCCAGGGCAGCACGCGAAAATTCGCCTCTTCATATGTGGTGGCATCGGACCACAGACAGCGGAACCCCGCGCGGTAGAGCCTGATGCCCAGATCCGCATCCTCGGTCACATTATGGGCATCCCAACGCCCGAGTTTTTCAAGAATATCCCGCCTGAAAAACACCGAAGTTCCGCCAAGGGGGACGGGCAGGTTCCAGCGCTGCAAACCGGGCAGCATAACCCGAAACAGGATGGCGTATTCGATGGTAAAACACTTGGAAATCCAGTTGGTCGCGGTGTTGTAAAAATCCAGCTGACACTGAACGCAAGCGACGTTTTCGTCGGCTTGATCAAAGATGCGGACCACTTTGTGCAGTTGGTCCGGCTCCGGCGCGTCTTCGGCATCGTAAATGCCGATCACATCGCCACTGCAAAAGTCGAGCGCATAGTTCATCGCCCTTGGTTTGGTTTGCAACGTGTCGTCAGGTACCTCTACCTTGCGCATCCAGTAGGGCAAGCGCCGCGCGGCGAGATGGTTTTTCGTGGCGCTGTCATTTTCCTCATAGACCAGACAGATTTCCAGCAATTGCTTGGGATAAACGAGTGCCGACATGCGTTCTATCAGCCGGTCAACGATATCTTCTTCCCGCAACAGCGGGAGAAGGATCGAGATTTTCGGCAGTTTATGCCGTCTCGGGGCAGAGGGTGGCGGAATTTCAGGTTGTTTCGACAACATCATCGCGCCTTTCAACAGACCGTTGGCAATCAGCGCGCCAAATATCCAGAGCACCAGTATAAGCAGCAGTATCTTTGGTGCCAGAAGCGCAGCGATGGTAAAGATGCCCAGCAAGGAGGCCCCGATCAGGCGGGGGCGCAGACCTGACCAACCCCGACAACTGGTCGCTTCGGGCGCGCAAAGATTGGCCGCTTTGGAGAGGTCTTGCCGGTGGTGGCTGGCGTAATGGTGAAGAATGGCACTGCGCCGCGCCAGAACAAAACGGTAGTCCGGCGCGATGTCGCCAAGCAGTGCCCGGACCGTTTCGATCCGGTCCGGGTCGGTCAGAGCAACCGTCAGCGTACCCCCTGCCATCTGCCACAGCAAGAAACGGTGTTTGACGCCGATGGCCGGATCAATCAGTCCACGCAGCAGCGGGGAGGGCGGATCGAGATGTAAATCCACGACAGGCAGGTGCGAATGTTTGGCGGCCGCGTTTAGCAGCGTGGTTTCATCCACCAGCCTGAGCCCCTGTAGCAGATCGGAAAGAGGTTGGCCCTGATGACTTTGCAGCGCCAGCGCCTTGAACATATCCCCCGGCGTAACCGTGCCGTCGCGCACCAGATTGTCGTGCCAACGGGCGTTTTTCCGGTTTGTTTTTCCGGTGCGGCCAATGGAGGTACTGACGGGTGGACTCATTCCGTCAATCATCTTCTTTGGTAGGGAAATCGACATAACAAAGACCTTGCATAAAGCTGGGCTTCATCATGGTGGCAGAAGGTTAAGACCCTCTTAACGATGCATTAACTGACAAAAAACCCGCCGGAGCATCACTGCGCGGCGGGTTTTTGGGACTTTCAGTCTCAGGCAGCGGGCATCGATTCCGCAAACCGCTCAAACAGATAATAGCTGTCCTGCGGGCCGGGGCTTGCCTCGGGGTGGTGCTGTACCGAAAACACCGGACGGTCGGTGATGCGGATACCACAATTGGACCCGTCAAAAAGGGAAACATGGGTTTCCTCGACCCCGTTTGGCAGGCTCTGGCCGTCCACAGCGAAACCGTGGTTCATCGAGGTAATCTCAACCTTGCCGGTGGTGTAATCCTTGACCGGATGGTTGGCACCGTGATGACCGTGGCTCATCTTCATGGTCTTGGCACCCAGTGCGAGCGCGAGCATCTGGTGGCCAAGGCAAATACCAAAGATCGGCAGGTCTTTCTTTTCCAGCAGGGTTTTAATCATCGGTACGGCGTATTCGCCCGTCGCCGCCGGATCGCCCGGACCGTTGGACAGGAACACGCCCTGTGGATTGTGGGCCAGAACCTCTTCGGCTGTGGCGCTCGCCGGCAGAACGGTGACTTCGCAGCCGGCCGAGGCCAGACAGCGCAGGATGTTGCGTTTTGCACCGTAGTCAATGGCGACAACCCGTTTTCCCGGACCCTCGCGACGGCTGTAACCGTCCGGCCATGCCCAGCGTTGCTCATCCCACTGATAGGACTGGCCGCAGGTCACATCCTTGGCCAGATCCAGCCCTTCAAGCCCTTCAAAGGCACGGGCATGTTCCAGCAGGGCGGGCATGTCGAATTTCCCATCGGGACGATATTCAATCGCCACATGGGGCGCGCCTTGCTGACGGATCGCACGGGTCAGGCGGCGGGTGTCGATCCCCCCGACACCGATGCGGCCGCGCTTGGACAGCCATTGGGACAGGGTCTGTTCGGAACGCCAGTTCGACGGCTCGGTCGGGTCCCATTTCACGATCATGGCCCGCGCGACAGGATCGGCGGTTTCATCGTCTTCCAGATTCACGCCGGTGTTACCGATATGAGGGAAGGTAAAGGTGATCGCCTGTCCGGCATAGGAGGGATCGGTCATGATCTCCTGATAGCCGGTCATGGCTGTGTTGAAACACAGCTCGGCCTGGATACGGCCCGGGGCGCCGAAGCCGTTTCCATAGAACGTGGTTCCATCCGCAAGCACAATGCAGGCAGTGGGAAAATCGGGTTGGTCTGATGCGGTTTTGGGCATGGACATGACAGCTTCCTTTGGCCAAATTTGCGCGAAACTACGCCCAAGGTTCTGCAAGGTCAAGGGCCGTGCGAAAATGAAATATCCAGCAAGATCAGTGGTCTAAAAAATGTGATCCCAGTTGTTTCCAAACCGCTTTCGGGGTAAACACGGGTCTTGGATTTTGCAACTGCCGGGAGTTGGATGCAATGAGAGATCGAATTAATGCCAAGGTCAAGCAGGCCATGCGCGATAAGGACAGCGAACAGCTGGGAACCCTGCGTCTGATCAATGCTGCAATCAAGGACCGTGACATCGCTGCGCGGTCCGAAGGCAACCATGACGGGGTGTCCGATGAGGAAATCCTCAAGGTATTGGCCCGCATGATCAAGCAACGCCGCGAAAGCGCCAAAGCCTATGAAGAAGGCGGGCGGCTGGAGTTGGCTGAGAAAGAAATCAACGAAATCAGTATTATAGAGCAGTTCCTGCCGAAACAGCTTTCCGATGAGGAATTGCAGGTCGCTGTGAAAAAGGCGATTTCGGAAACCGGCGCGGAGAGCATCCGCGACATGGGGCGGGTGATGGGGGTTCTCAAGACGAACTACACCGGCCAGATGGATTTCGGCAAGGCAGGCGGCACGGTGAAAGAAATGCTGAGCTGCTAAGCGTCTTGCCCTGTGCCTCTGTGCAAGGGGCGGATTTAGACGCATCTGCCTTTGCAATCACAGGTTAGAAATGATTCGCTAAAAAGGCACGGTTGCGACCGTGCCTTTTGTCTTGCGCGGCGCGTCTTTACGGCTGGCGGCAGGCGTTCAACTGCGCGGTGATCTCTTCGTCCAGGGTGATCCGCTCGGCACTGGTCAGAAAGGCGCCGAGTTCGATCTCGCGGCCCTGTCCTTTGAGGGTCAGATAGTTCTCAACCGTTTTCGTATTGCGCCGCCGTGTTGTCACCCAATAGGGGTTCGCCATCCAGTATTGGTCCGCACTGCGCGGGTTCTGCCGATGGACGGCAATCAGATCCGGCCAGATGCGAATATGCTCTTGCAAGGTGCCGTCGTGATCGTTGCGCCGGATGAAATACCACAGCGCGGTCAGGGCAGCGGCCAGATAGGGCAGCAAGGTCCAGAGCGCCAGTGTCCCGAGAAATGCCATCAGGGGCAGCGCCAGCGCAGCCGCTGTGAAGGCGATGGTTATCACGAAACCCTGATTGCTCAGCGAGCGGTGCGCCTTGAGATGCCGATCGAACAGGGGGGGATCGGCGCGGGTGGTGGCAGTGACAAAAGCGTCGTAGGTCTCGGGGTTTTCCATAGCTCAAAATTGTCCCAGAACGGGGCGGGGATCAAGTTTGCCACAGCGCATATTTCTGGGGCAAGGTTGCAAGGGCGGTCCGTCAGCTTAGGACGTGGTTTACAACCGGCAAAGGCTCTGGCGCGGGTCGGCCAAGGGATTCCGCCACCGAAGTTTCGATAATCCGGCACATGGCGTCCAGCGGCAATCCGTTCTGTAGGTTGTGAAACGGACGCTCCAGTTCATTCGTCACCGCCTGAAGGCCGAAGAACACATAGGCAACCACGGCGGCAAAGACCGGCGCGAACCATCCGGCAGAGTCGATCAGCGCAAAGGGCAGCAGCCCGCAGTACAGATACGTCGTGCGCCGCACCAGCAGGGAATAGACAAAGGGCAGCGGGGTTGAGCGGATACGTTCACAGCCCGCTTGGGCAAGGGCAAGCGAAGACAGCGTGTTGGACAGGGTCATCCGGCCAAAACCGTCCAGTTGGTCCTGATCCGACAGGGTGGCGAGCCGCTCTGTTATGGTGCGCAGGGCCGCGTCTGCACTGTTTGCGAAGGATTGCAGATGTTTGGCCTGTTCTGCCCCGACCAGCGGTGCGATCTCGGCCTCTACGATCGTGTCCCGCAGAAAGCCGCGGTGTAGATGGGCAAAGGCGACGGTATGGTTCAGGATGTCTGTCCGCGCATTGCTGTCGCGAATGAACAGGGTGCTCTGGCGGCACAGGTTGCGCACATCCGCAATCATCCCGCCCCAAAGCTTGCGCGCCTCCCACCAGCGGTCATAGGCGGCATTGTTGCGGAACCCCAGAAACAGCGAGAGCGCGACACCGAAGATTCCCATAGCCGCGATACTGATATGGGGCAGGGTGATTACATGCCGGTCAATCACCAGCACCAGCAGGGACAACAGGGCGATGCCGGTGATCTTGCCAAGGATTGCAGGCACCACAGAGCCTTGCATTACGAAAAAGAGTTTCAGCGAAGAGGGCGGGTCTCTGACGATCATAAAGGGGCCTGATGGTTGCTTGGCTCAGTGGTGCGGCAAACCGGCGGGAATGCCAACAGGAAAATCCGCCGCAGGGCGGATGCACATAAAAAAGGCCGGAGCAGATGCCCCGGCCTTTCACTATTCGTCTCTCAAAACACCTAGTGTTTCTGGTGATCCCACATATCCGGTGTGGGCAGTGTTTCAAAAGTGTGCTCTGGCGGAGGTGTCGGAATGGTCCATTCCAGCGTATCCGCGCCTTCACCCCAGTAGTTGTCCTCGGTGACTTTCTTACCCCACATCAGGGTGTAGAAGATCACTCCGATGAAGAACACGAAGGATGCAAAGGACAGAAAGGCACCGTATGTGGAGACTTCGTTCCAGAGCGAGAACTGCTCGGGGTAGTCGATGTAGCGGCGTGGCATACCTTGGCGACCCAGGAAGTGCTGTGGGAAGAAGGTGATGTTGGCACCGATGAACATCATCCAGAAGTGCAGCTTGCCGGCCCATTCAGGGTACTGGCGACCGGACATTTTGCCGATCCAGTAGTAGATACCTGCAAAGATACAGAACACAGCGCCCAGAGACATAACGTAGTGGAAGTGCGCAACCACATAGTATGTGTCGTGATAGGCACGGTCCACACCAGCCTGAGACAATACGATCCCTGTAACCCCGCCAACGGTGAAGAGGAACAGGAAGCCGAAGGCCCAGTACATCGGTGTTTTCATCTCGATAGAGCCGCCCCACATGGTTGCGATCCATGAGAAGATCTTGATGCCTGTCGGCACCGCGATCACCATTGTCGCCAGCATGAAGTAGGACTGCTGTGTCAGGGACATACCCACGGTGTACATGTGGTGTGCCCAGACAACAAAGCCAAGCGCACCAATACCAACCATCGCGTAAACCATCGGCAGGTAGCCAAAGATCGGCTTCTTGGAGAAGGTTGCGATAACGTGCGAGATGATACCAAAGCCCGGAACGATGATCATATACACCTCGGGGTGGCCAAAGAACCACAGCAGGTGCTGGTACAGGACCGGGTCGCCGCCGCCGGAGGGATCAAAGAAGGTCGTGCCGAAGTTACGGTCGGTCAGCAGCATGGTGATCGCGCCGGCCAGAACAGGCAGGGACAGAAGGATCAGGAAGGCTGTGACAAAGATCGACCACGCGAACAGCGGTGTTTTGTGCAGGGTCATGCCCGGCGCACGCATGTTCAGGAAGGTGGTGATCATGTTGATCGCACCAAGGATCGAGGATGCACCGGAAACGTGAACCGCAAAGATTGCGAAATCCATCGAATAACCGGCCTCTTTGGTGGAGAGCGGCGCGTAAAGCACCCAACCCACACCGGACCCAAGCTGGCCGTTACCGCCCGGAGACAGCAGCGACAGAACCGCCAGAGACGAACCGGCAACATACATCCAGTAGGACAGGTTGTTCATCCGCGGGAACGCCATATCCGGCGCACCGATCATCAGCGGCATAAAGTAGTTACCAAAACCGCCGAACAGGGCGGGAATAACCACAAAGAACATCATCAGGATGCCGTGGCCCGTGATCAACACGTTCCAGAGGTGGCCGTTTGGCGTACAGTTTTCAACAGCAGCAGCCATGAGGGACGCACCCTCCATACACATGTGCTGAACACCGGGTTCCATAAGTTCCAACCGCATGAAAACGGTAAAACATACGGAGATGAACCCCAGTAGGCCGGCTGTAAACAGGTACAGCACACCGATATCTTTGTGGTTGGTTGACATAAACCAACGGGTAAAGAACCCGGGTCTTGCGTGGTCGTCGTGACCATGGGTGGCTGCGTCTGCCATGCTTGTTTCTCCTGACACGTCTTTTGTTGCCGCGAATCCCCGTTTCCGGGGTCCGCAGATACCCGCCGCCTACATACCCCAGCACATGGGGTGCCTCAAGCCGATTAAAAGTCGCAGGTTACAGGCGGGAGCATCTGTCGCAGGACGGCCCGGGCTGCACAGACCGCCGATTTGCGCGATATTCTACCACAAATTGACAGGAATTCCTGCACAAACATTTAATTAATCGGAAAATACTTGGTTAAAACTGTTCTGCAAAGCCACATCCAGATCGCCCATTGTTACAGGCAGTCCCAGATCTACGAGAGATGTCACGCCGTGTTCGGCAATGCCACAGGGCACAATACCGTCGTAATGGGACAGGTCCGGCTCTACGTTGATGCAGATTCCGTGAAAGCTGGTCCATTTGCGCAAACGCACCCCGATAGCGGCGATTTTGTCTTCGGGCGGTGTTCCAAGGGCGGTCAGTGGTTTGTCATGGCGCACCACCCAAACCCCGACACGGCCTTCGCGCCGCTCTCCCTTGACGTTGAACTCTGCCAGCGTCTGGATCACCCATTCCTCAAGCGTCCAGACAAACCTGCGCACATCGCGGCCCCGTTTGTTCAGATCAAGCATGGCATAGGCCACCCGCTGTCCCGGTCCGTGATAGGTATATTGTCCGCCCCGTTTGGAGGTATAGACCGGAAACCTGTCAGGATCGGTCAGATCGTTTATATCGGCCGAGGTTCCAGCCGTATAAAGGGGGGGATGCTCCAGAAGCCAGATACGCTCCTCCGCGCCATTGCGGATCATGGACTCCACATGGGATTCCATCTGCGCAACGGCATCGGGGTAGGGGACAAACCCCTGAGCTGTGATCCAGTCTACCATGGCTATGGAAGTGCCGGAACTTGGCAGGGGTGTCAAACCGCTATTGCGTCGCACTGCGCAGGGGTGTCAGGACGTTTTGCGGAATTAATTGCATCAGGGAACATTTTGCACTTCACATCACGAATTGCCTTGGCTATACGCTGCCTACCTCGCGTGCGGCCGTGGCGGAATTGGTAGACGCGCAGCGTTGAGGTCGCTGTTCCTTAACCGGAGTGGAAGTTCGAGTCTTCTCGGCCGCACCAAAGGGTTTTCCCCATATTGTTCTCTGTATCAAAGCGTTATGCGTAGTCTTCACAGACTGCTTTGCGCTGCCGGAAGCTGTATTGGCAGGGCCTCAGCCCCCCAGCAAACTCCCCATACGGTGCATGCACAGGTAATAGCCTTCAACCCCCATCCCGATAATCGCGGAATCGGCTCTGTGACTGATGTAGGAGTGATGCCGGAAGGATTCGCGGTGGTGGATGTTGGAAATATGCACCTCCAGCACCGGGCCGTCAAAAGTGTTCAGCGCGTCGAGAATCGCCACGGATGTATGGGAATAAGCAGCCGGATTGATGATGATCCCTGCCGAAGTCTCGCGGCAGGTGTGGATCATATCCACCAAAACGCCTTCGTGGTTGGATTGCAGCAGTTCAGAGCGCAGACCGTACCGCGCTGCGACTTCGCTGCACCCTTTTTCCACATCAGCAAGCGTGTCCGACCCGTAAATTTCCGGCTGGCGCTGCCCCAACAGGTTCAGGTTCGGGCCGTTTAGCACGGTGACAAGTTTGCTCATTTCGATCTGGTCCGTTCGTTATCTGCCCTGCATCGGGGCTCCCGCAGTCTTAACCGCTCTTGTAAGAGAGGCAAAGCACGGTTCGGACCGGAGCTTTGAAAATTGGCGGGGTGTGTTTTCGATGCAAAGACAGCCGCATGCGGAAGATGCGGCTGCTGGTGGTTTCACCACAGGTCGGTTAGCTGAGAACCTGCACCTCAACACGGCGGTTTTCCGGTGCACCGGGGGTTTCGGGGGTTTTCAGGCGTTCCTCGCCGGCGCCAACCGCTTGCAGGCGGGAATTTTCGATGCCACAGCTCGTGGTCATATAGCGGACCACCTCATCTGCGCGGGCTTGTGACAGGCGTTTGTTATAGCTGGCTTTGCCTTTGGCGTCCGTATGACCGATTATCTGGTAGGTGCCATCCCCCGTATCTGCCTTGATCGCGGCACAGAGCGCTGTGAGCTGGGTTTTGGATTTGGGTTGCAACAGGGCGCTGTCAAAATCGAAATAGATCGTCAGGTCGATGGTCACGGTTTCAACGTTTTGTTCAGGCAGGCTCGCCGGAGCGGTCGCCAATGTGGGCAGGGTTTCCGAGCCGTTGCCCGCCGTCACAGAAGGTGCAGCCTGTGTACCGGTGGTGTCCTGCGTCGCGCTCAGTTGCAGGCCGGACGTGCCGCTGCCCTGATCGCTGGCTTGCAGGGTCAGTCCGGTTGTGTTGACCGAAGGGGCGCTGCTGCCTGCCGCATCGTCGACGGGCGCCATTGTCAGTGCGGTTTCCTCGCTTGCCTGTCCTGCGGGTTTGGACGCATCAACAAAGCCGAGTGTGCGGCTGCGTTGTGCCTGTAACCTTTGAAGAATATCCTCTGCTGTCATCTCCTCAGCCAGCGCCGGAGGGGTCAGCAGGGCAAAGAGCGTAAGGCTTGTGGCGGTTGTTCTAAGAAATGTCATTGCACGGCTCCTGAAAAGGGGTGAATGGAAAAGAAATTGTGGGGTGTTTCCCCTGTTTTAGCCGATCTAGCAGCTTTTGGGAAAACACAATGTTGAAAATATCACTCTTTGGCACAATGACAGGCCGCTGGTTTATTCCAGTGTCATCATAAAGCGGTAGTTTACCAAAGCGCCCTCATCGGGCAGGTCTTCCAGACGCCCGCCCAGCGCCTCGATAAAGGCGCCACTGCTTTCGGCGCGGGGGCGGATCTGGTCAAACAGGGGCGTATCGGTCACAACCGCCAGCAGGATATTTGCGCCCACAGGTTCCACCACCTTAAAGCCAAGCTGCGCGATGGACGCCTGATCCACCGGAAAAGCAACGCGGATCCTGCGAGAGTTCCCGTCTACAGTTCCGATCTTTTGCAAATCGTTCTCTGTACGCGCCTGATGGGGCAGCAGGTGGAACACCTGTTCCGCCAGATCCACAAAGACTACGTTCAGAAAGCCGGTCCGTTCTTTGGGCAGGACAATATCCACCACCGGATTTTCCCCGATGCGAAAAATGTCCCCCTCCACCGGATCGTTTTTGGTGCCATAGCTATAGTCGATTTGCAGCGCTTCAGTGGTTTCAGTTGGCATCAGGCGCAGGACCGAGCAGACGCTCGGGTTCAGCACCTCAAGATCGCCAGCAACTTCGCGGCCGGGTGCCATTTGCGACAGAAACGCCTGTACGCGGGTTCTATCGGCACCGATTGCCAGTTTTCCCGATACGGACAGCGTGTCATCCGCGCGGATCACACCATCGCGCCCGCCCGTCAGGGTCAGCGGCCCGCAACTGGCCAGATCCTGCAGTCCAAAATCCAGATCATCCATCTGGATCGACGGAATTTCCACTTCGATCCGGTCCACAAGCGCCAGTTTGGTGCCCTCAATCGCGGCCCGCGCCCCGTTCAGAAGCGCGGTTTTTTCCAGTTCGTTCTGTGCCTTGGCGATCAGGATCACGTCCATATCATTGGCCGAGACGGTCCAGCTTTCGATGGACTGAAACAGCAGGGCGACTTTGACAATCCGTTCGCTCCACCCTGCAAACGGCTCGCCGCGTGCGGGTGTCACATCCGACATCACCGCAAAGGCGTTAAGTTGTTGTTCCAGTTGGGTTGTCACCGCCGGAACCGCATCTTCCGAGGGCAGATTCCCGATCAGGCGCAGCGGATCATCGGGCGAACTGCGCTCGATTGTCAGCACGAAAGGATCGGCAAGAGGCAGCGGCTCCGGTTCCGGAGTGCTTTGGCCAAGGGCGTCGGATTCGGGGGCCGGCTCTGCGCTCTCGCTGGCCACGGAAACTGGCGCAACAGAGTCCGCAGCGGTGGTTTCACGGGTGCCGCTGTCGGTTGCAGTGGCTGTAACAGCCGGTTCGGGCGGGGCAGGGCTGAACTGTCCACTGAACCAGCCTGCCGCCCCCAGCGCAAGCATCACGGCCACGGCTGAACCTGCATAAAGACCCATGCGCGATGACTTGGCAGGCGGCGGATTTTCCACTCCTGCCGCTGGCCCGCCGTGGGTTCCGGTGGCCGTGGTTTGCGGTGTGACAGATGCAGGTGCAGCCCGTGCGGCAGGTCCTCCGGCGGGCAGGATCACGGTTTTGTCGTCGTCCGCCCCTGTGCTGGCCCGCAAAAACGCCAGCGCCGCCGCAGCGGTTTGCAGTCGGTCCGCCGGATCGGGTTCCACCAGCTGCGAAACCAATGCTGCCAGCGGGCCGGACATATCGGATATATCCGGTTTGACCGCCTTGGCGCTGATGATCTGCATCAGCGACGACCCCGCATTCGGGGACTGGCCGCGATACGCCCCCATTAATGTCATGCCGAGGGAGTAGAGATCGGAACGGGCATCGCTGCGCCCTTCCATCTGTTCGGGTGAGGCATATTGGTATTTTCCCGCAAACCCACCGCCTACAACGGTTTTTGCCCCTTCGTTCACATCCTTTGCAATGCCGAAATCAATCAGCGTGGCCTGTTTCGGATCCCCGCCGCGCAACAGGATATTGTCCGGCGAAAGATCTCGGTGGAATGCGTTCTTTTCATGGGCCGCCTGCAACCCGCAAAGCACCCGTTCGGCCACCTCCAGCAGGGTGGATTCAGTGAGCGGACCCTTGTCCTTCATCTCATCCGCCAGCGACCGGCCTTCGATAAATTCCATCACGATGAACAGAAAACCACCGTGGCTGTCGCTTTCGAGCAGGTCATAGTAACGCACAACCGAGGGGTCGATGACTTCGTGCAGGACCGAGGCTTCCCGCTTCATCAGATTGATGAACTGTTCGTCCTGCGCAAACTCCGCCTTGAGGATTTTCACCGCGATTTCGCGCCCCGAGACCCGGTTTGTGGCGCGGTAGACCTCTCCGGTGCCCCCCGATGCTACCAGTTCCGCAATCACATAGGTATTGTTCAGCACGTCGCCTGTGGACAGGATACCGGTTTCCGAAGGATCGCTCAATGGGTGGTCCTTTTTATGGGGGCGACACGGCAAAAACCGAGTCCGTCAGGGAGAGAGTAGCCCAGCTTTTCGTCATCCTGCAAGTTTTGCCAGAGATTCTGCCAGTTTGCGGGTGTCCGCGATGGTCTTTTGCAGGTTGGCCAGCCGCTCTGCGTCGGTCTGGCCGGACGGCGGCGGGTTCAGGGCTGCGGAAATGCGCGCCTGTGTCTGTTGGGGGATGTTCTGCTCTCCGATGCGGATTTTTGACACGATAATATCCTGCTGCAAGCGGGCCAGCGCGTTCTGATGCGCCGAAACCTGACGGGACAGGGAGTTGCGTTCGGCCAGCAGCCGTTGCTGGCGGTGTTGCAGGGCGGCGACCCGTTCCTCGCGGGTTGCGATCCGTGCGTCATAGGTGCCGTCGGAAATATTCTCGATCCCGTTGAAAAAGCCGCCATAGGCCGGATCGTCCAGATTGCCCCGCTGGGCGCAGGCTGCGGTTAGCAACAGGACGGCACATAAAAGGGCGCTGCGCTGTGCCGCTGGTCGGTTGAAAGGCGTGTATCGGGACATATCAGATCTCCGTAACAAGCGTTGTTGCGATGGAGCGCATGGCCGAAATGCGATCCGCCAGCGCGGAATAGCGTGCAGCGGCCGGGGCGGTGGCCGCGCTTGGGACGCTGTCCACAGCCAGAAGGGAGCGGGCCTCGCCAAAGACATTCTGGCGCTGCACGGCGGCCTCAATCGCCTTGTTCATCACCGCCAGATTGCCAGATGCCTGTTCTTGTGCCTGCCGCAGGGCCGTGCCATTGCCCGAGGCCCGCGCTGCGGCCAGCCGTGCCCGTTGCTGGACCAGCACGGCACGCATGGTGGCGATGGCGCTTTCCAAATCGCGGTTGTTGGCTTCCAGATCGGCGGCAAGCTGGTTGAGCTGTGCCTCACGGTTGGCAAAGCCTTCTTGCAGGCCACGCACATAAACACCTGACGCCGCACCGATAAACCGGCCCAGACGCGCACCGGTAAAGGCGCCTTGCATCCCGCCCGTCAGACCGCCGATCAACGCACCCACCGCAAAACCCGCCATGCCACCTTCGCCCACGGTGGCTTGCAGCGCTTCGGCCTTGTGGCGCAGGGCTTTTTCCTCGGCGGTTTCGGGCTGCCAGCTAAAGGCCCGCAGTCCGGCAACCGGATTGTCGGGCGCAACTGCGCAGGCGGACACGCCCAGCAGCGCCAGCGGAGCCAGAGCGCCTGCGATCAGCTTTGTGGCAGGAAATCGGAAAGCCATTGATAGGATCCTCGGGTTTCGGCATTGGCTGCCTGATTGACATGTTTCAGAAACAATTTGGCGCGGCCTGCCAGTTTTTCGTCATCCACAGGGGCAGAGCGTGTCACCGCGACGCCAATGGTGCGCTCCACCATATAATCAGGGAAATTCGCATTGGCCTGTTCCATCAGTTCTTCGTAATAGGCCCGTTCCTGATCCAATTGGGCCAGCACTTCGGTCTGGGCACGCTCTATCGCGGCAATATCGGCGCGGGCCTGTTCAAGAATGGGCTTGGCGCTCTCGTCGCCGGCGGCGACCTGTTCCAGTTCGGCATAGGCATCCCGTGCCACAATCAGCGTCTGGTCGATGCTGGACAGGGCAGCAATATCCACCTGAATCTGCTTGCCCACATTGCCCCCAAGATAAAGCAGCAGGCGCGAGGCATCGGCAAAGAGATTGTCTTGCGTCAGGGCGGCGTCTTCGCCAAGCGAGGCGCGATATGCGGCGGCGGCCAGTTCCAGTTCCTCTATGTCGGGTGCGCTGCGGCTTTGGGGGGTGAAGCCCAGAATGCCAAGAGCAGCCGCAATTTTTTCGGTGTCGCTGGTTACGTCCAGTTCGGTAATTTGCCGGGGTTTCTTATCCTGTGGCAGATTGGCGGAATAGCTGAGCCGTGAAATCCGCTGATGGGCAAAATCCCTGAACATCCCGTTTGGGAAAGCATCAAGATAGGACTGATACGCCTGCGGTGTGGTCTTTGCGCTGACACGGCGCCACATTTCGATGTCCCGCGCGATCATCGCCTCACGCCCGCCCGAGGCCATGGAGGGGTTCATGGAAAACTCGCCAATCAGACTTTCCTCAACCCACGGCACCTGCGCCCCCCGTGTGCGCAGCACCACATCCTGTCGCACCCGCCCGAACATCAGGCGCACATCGAGGCCGGGTTCTGAGATATGTTTCAGCAGCGCAGTCGTGAAAATCGAATTGTCGCTTGTGCCTTCAAAAGCCACGTTGCCCGGATCGGTGGCATAGGCCACCAGCAGTCCAGTCGCGGATTTTGCCCGCGCCAGTCCTGCGGGCTTTCCGGTCTGGTCCAGCGTGATCGCCAGCGGATTGTCGCGGCAGGCATCCAGAATAACGATCCCCGCATCCGGTTTGGCATTGGCAAAAGTGTCCCTGACCCGACCGAGCGTCAGGGAATATTCCTTCACCGCGCCCGATGTGGTGCCTTGAAAATCCGTGGCCAGCAGGAAATTTTCGCCCCCTGCCTGACTGCCGTGACCGGCGTAAAAGAACAGGCCGAGCTCTGCGCCCTTCAACTGTCGTTCAAAAGCGCCCAATGCGCGGTCCATGTCGCTGCGCGAGGCATCCTGCGCCGAGATCACCACAAACCCGAGCGCGGCCAGTTTCTTGCCCATTGCGGCCACATCATTGGCCGGATTCTTCAGGGACAGGGCGGAATTATCATAGCGGCTGTTGCCGATCAGCAGGGCCACGCGGTCCTTTGCGCTGGCGACTTGCGCCAAAACCAAAAAGGCCAGCATCAGGAATGCGGCGGGCAGGGCGCTGCGCTGTTTCCGGTCCATCCATGCTGGCATTACCATCTCCTAAAACTCGTAACCGAAATTGATGTTCAACCCGCGCACCCCCCGATTGGCATGGGTATAGGTCAGCCCCACCCGTACGCTGTCCCAAGTGACCCCGTTCTTGGACCCGATCGTGCCAAGGGACAGGGACACATCGGTCCATTCGTCGATATAGGTCGGACTGCCTCCGACCTTGGTGTGCACAAGGGAAAACTGCCAAGTGGTGGGCAGGCCATAAAGACTGCGTTCCATGGGGCCGGACAGTTCAACACCGTTTTTATTGATCGTGTTCGCCAGATCATAGCCACCGTTGCCAGAGCCGAGCGTTTCCGAATAGGTCAGCGCACTGCCAAAAACCAGACCGTATCCATTGCGCAGATCCATCCGGTAATTGGAAACCAGCGACGCATTGGCCAGCCGTGTGGTCAGCCCCCGACTGGTATCGCGCAGCGCACCGACACGCAGTTCCGGCGTCAGGGTCCAGTTGGCCGTGACCGGCATCCGCAGGCCCACCCCGACAGAACCGGACACGTAATCCTGCCCGTTGATCGTCGAAAAGCTGAGCGGGGCGTGAATTTTAACCGCCCAGCGCGGATCATCCAGAGGCATCGCAAAGCTAAGCGGCAAGGAGGTGACATTGGCCGAAAAGCCGGGTCCGGTATAGCGTCCCGTTTGCAGCGAAATTCCCAGATGGTTGTAGCTTGCCGTGCCCCGTGCGCGACTGCCCCCTGTCAACGGGGAAGGACCGACATCCGTACCGGAGCTAAAACTCGCATCCGCCATACGCGCCATCAGGGACACAGGGTTGCCCGCGACAGGATCTTGGGGCGTATTTGCCACCGTCAGCTTTAACGCTTCGGGATCGGTGGCGTAACGCTCTCTGAGAAATGCCGCCAGTTGTGCATCGCTATCGCTGCGGGTTTCCCCGTCGAACCGTGAAATCACCGCGCCGGTGTCATCCCGCAGCACTACGCCGGTTCTGCCCTGACGATACCGCAGGGTCAGGGTTTCGCGCGGGGCAGTAAAGGTAAAGGTCGCCCCCGAGGTTTCGGTGTAATCGGTGTTGATCGTTTGATAGGTCCGTGTGCCCAGCGCGTTAATGGCTTCGTCAATGGTATCGAAACTGGTGGAACCAAGGTTGACACTTTGCGCAGCAGCACCGGAGGCTCCGGTAACGAGCAGACAAATTACAGCAAAAGACTTGCGACACAGAAACATCTGTCAACTTCCACTAAATAAATTTATTCCACAAAGTCGGTCAGCAACGATGGGTGCGAAAATAATTGAAGGCAGAAATTGCCGACGAACCCTTTAACCTTCCACAACTATTTGGTGCGGATCAACCCCTGACGGAGCCATTGATTGATTTTCTCCTTGGAAACCTGAAAGTGCATGGAGTCCTCGCGCCCGAAACTCGCGCCCCAGTACCAGCCTTCCTTATTGAAGAAATCCGCCAGCAAAATCAGGCCGAGCTGGGTTTTGCCATCCCCGAGCGTATCGAGTTTGCCGTCGATATTCAGATCAACCGACAACCCGTAGGCATGGGTCGACACCGAACCCGGACGCCCGCGGATGTGGCGTACGCACAGGGAACCGGCCGTGTTGATCCGCTCGTAGAGTTCCGGCTCGAATATCTTCACGTTGCGAAACACCTGCCGCAAGGACAGGATCGCAGGTTCGATCATGGTCACACGGATGGGGCCGACGCTTTCGGTTTTGACCAGATCCTTGAGCAGGGGATTGGTCATTGACTGGCAGGCTTCGCTGAGGTCGGGTCGGGGCAGGCCGAACAGGTTCTTCAGATAGGAAGAACCGGAGTTGGACAGACCCTTGTTCACCTCGCGCCGGTCGGCAATCAGGACGACTTGGGCAAAACTATCGGCAAGTGAATCGGTTCTCTCCTCTGCGGGATCGGCAAAGGACTGGATCACCGGCTCTGCCACGCCGGTTTCTTCCAGCAAGGTCACACGAGAGGCCAGCGCGTTCAGGTCGATGGTAAGGTCTTTGGACTTTTGCGCCTGAATCGCCAGTTGTGCTTCAAGTGCGGCAATCTTCTGGGCGTCATCGGTGCGGCTCAGGGATTGGGCAAAATACCAGCCCACAGGTGCCGTCAACACGGCAAGAACCAGCAATGTGATTACAATCGCCCACTTCATATAATGATCCTAGCACCGAGGTCCGGCTTAATCTCTGTCGGGAAAATACCCAACTTGATTATGTATAGGGCGGCGGATTTTACTTGCCAAGTTGTCAAGTTGATAAAGTGTCTTGTGATTGAAAAGCATAAGAAAGTGTCGCGAAAATCACTGTTTTGGCGATTAATTCTTGCGCGGTTCCCTAAAGGCAACTACGCTTTTACTTAATTTACTAAGTATCTAATAAGTACCTTACAAGCCAATTTCTCTTTAATATCAGCTAGTTAATACGGCTCTCTGAACGTGGCTTGCTCTAATTTATTAAGGGTTGAAGACGTGAGTTTGGATTTAGACACAGTGCTGGGCGGATTTGACGGGGAGGAACCCTCGGGTCCTGATCTGGAATATGACGCTGCCTTCTCGGATCTCGCCATTGCAGCAACTGCAAAGGGCGAACAGCAGGTCGGGGACAAGGTGATCGAGGCCGAGGATGCGGATTACGCAGAGGTGGTCAAACTGGGTGAGGCGCTGCTGGAAAAGACGATGGACTTGCGGATTGCGGTCTATCTGGCAGAGGCAGGTCTGAACCGTCACGGTTATCCCTATTTCGCGCAGGTGCTCGATTATATCAGACGGGCCTTGCAGGACTATTGGGACACGGTGCACCCGCAGCTTGATGCAGATGATGACAACGACCCGACAGAGCGTGTGAATGCGCTGGTCGGTCTGGTGGATGACGACACGGTGCTGCGCCAGTTGCGCCGCGCTCCGCTGAGCGAGAGCAAGATGATGGGGCGTTTTTCCCTGCGCCATGTTTCGGTCGCCAAGGGAGAGATCGTAGCGCCCGCCGATATGGACAACCCGCCGGATATGGCCGCGGTCGGCGCGGCGCTGAAGGACACGCCCGAAGAGGATATGACCGCAATCCGCGAGAGCATTTCCGCCGCACTGGAGCACACAGCCGCAATTGATGCGATCCTTGCGGAACATGTGCCCGGACAGGGACCGGATTTCGCGCCCTTGCAGGTGCTGTTGAAAAGCGGACAGGCGGTGATTGCCGAATGTCTGGGCGAATCCGCGCCACTGACTGCGACCGGAGAGACCGCGGAGGGCGACGGCGCCACGGACCCACAGGCGGGCGGCGCATCTGGCGGCGGCGGTGTCAGCGGCATCAATTCGACCAATGATGTGCTGCGCGCGATGGACCTGATGCTGGACTATTATGCACGCAACGAACCCTCCAGCCCGGTCCCGATCTTTATAAAGCGGGCCAAGCGACTGGTTTCGGCGGATTTCATCACGATTATGAAAGATATGGCGTCAAGCGGCATAGCAGAGGTGGCAACCATCGGTGGTCTCTCCTCTGAAGAATACGAATAAAAATACCAATACGACTAAATTTTTTAAGACCCCAAGTGAAATCAGATGCCGGACCGAACGGCACCGGAAAGTTAATAGCAGAGGAGACGGCTCTTATGGCTGACAGCCAGAAATTTATCGCCCGCAACCGGGCCCCCCGCGTTCAGATCGAATATGATGTCGAAGTCTATGGCGCTGAAAAGAAGGTGCAATTGCCGTTTGTGATGGGCGTGATGGCCGATCTTTCCGGCAAGTCGGAAGTGCCGCTACCCGCGGTGGCCGATCGCAAGTTTCTGGAAGTGGACGTGGATAATTTCGACGACCGGATGAAGTCCATGAAACCCCGCGCGGCCTTTACCGTGCCCAACACGCTGACCGGCGAAGGCAATATGGCGGTAGATATTACCTTTGAAAGCATGGATGATTTCAGCCCCGCCGCGATTGCCAGCAAGGTAGAGCCGCTGAAAAAGCTGCTCGATGCGCGTACCCAATTGTCCAATCTGATGACCTATATGGATGGTAAAACAGGGGCCGAAGACCTGATGGCCAAGATCATACAGGACCCCGCGCTGATGAAAGCGCTGAGTGCTGCACCAAAACAAAAAGATGATGCAGGGGAGGAATAACAATGGCTGAAGCTGAAGCACAAGTCGAAGGCCAGTCCGGCAGTACGGTCTTTGCCAATGACGAATTCGCCTCCCTGCTGCAAAAGGAATTCCGCCCCAAATCGGACACGGCCAAGACAGCCGTTGAAGAAGCGGTCAAAACGCTGGCAGAACAGGCGCTTGCCAATACTGGGCTGGTGTCGGACGACGCGCTGCGCTCTATCGAGGCGATTATTGCGGAACTGGACAAGACCCTCACGGCGCAGGTGAATGAAATCCTGCACAACGAGGAGTTTCAAAAGCTGGAGAGCAGCTGGCGCGGTCTGCACTATCTGGTGAACAACACCGAAACCGACGAGATGCTGAAAATCCGTGTGATGAATGTATCCAAGAAGGATCTCGGCAAGACGCTGAAGAAATTCAAAGGCGCGGCATGGGACCAGTCCCCGATCTTCAAGAAGCTCTATGAAGAGGAATACGGACAATTCGGCGGCGAGCCTTACGGCTGTCTGGTCGGGGATTACCACTTTGACCATTCCCCACCCGATGTGCAATTGCTCTCGGAAATGGCCAAGATTGCAGCGGCCAGCCACGCGCCCTTTATCACCGGCGCGGAACCGTCCCTGATGCAAATGGACAGCTGGAGCGAACTGGCCAACCCCCGCGATCTGACCAAGATATTCTCAACACCGGAATATGCTGCGTGGCGCTCTCTGCGCGAAAGCGAGGACAGCCAGTATCTTGCCCTTGCCATGCCCCGTTTCCTTGGCCGGCACCCTTACGGGGAAAAGACCGATCCGGTCGATGAATTCGCCTTTGAGGAAGACACGGAAGGGGCGGACAGCGGCCATTATTCATGGGTCAATGCGGCCTATGGGATGGCAACCAACATCACCCGCTCGTTCAAGCATTACGGCTGGTGTACCCGTATCCGTGGCATTGAATCCGGCGGTGCGGTGGAAAACCTGCCCACCCATACCTTCCCTTCCGATGACGGTGGCGTTGATATGAAATGCCCGACAGAAATTGCGATTTCGGACCGCCGTGAATCAGAACTGGCCAAGAACGGTCTGATGCCTCTGATCCACCGTAAAAACAGTGACATGGCCGCCTTCATCGGCGCCCAATCCCTGCATAAACCGGCGGAATACGACGATCCGGATGCAACGGCCAACGCAAACCTTGGTGCGCGTTTGCCCTATCTCTTCTCCACCTGCCGCTTTGCGCATTATCTCAAATGTATTGTACGCGATAAGGTCGGTTCCTTCAAAGAACGTGGAGATATGGAAGCCTGGCTGCAAAAATGGATCAGCAATTACGTTGATATGACTCCGGAAATTTCATCCGAAGCAACCAAAGCCGAGCGTCCGCTGGCCGCAGCACAGGTGGTGGTGGAAGAGGTCGAGGGCAATCCCGGCTATTACACTTCCAAATTTTTCCTGCGGCCCCATTACCAGTTGGAAGGGCTTTCGGTGTCTTTGCGGCTGGTCTCAAAACTGCCCTCCGAGAAGGGCTGATTAAGCGCCGGTGGCACAAGGAACATTGCGGGGATCATTTTCGGGATCTTTCACGAGTCCCTGTGCCGCCACCCAGAATATTAGTGAAACCTAACTTTTAATTCCGAGGAGGAATTCAATATGATTGACGCATATGCATGGTTTGTTGGTGGTAAAAAAGCCATCAAAGGGGAAACCAACGATAAAACCGTTAAGGCAAAGAATGGATTTGATCTGATCGACTTTTCTTTTGGTGTCGAAAATCAGGTGAATGTCGGGTCGTCGTCCGGTGGTCTTGGCTCCGGTCGTGTGCAACTGGACCGGTTTGAATTTTCAAAAAACATGGACACCGCATCCTGTGATATGGTTCTGGCCGCCTGTACCGGCGATCATATCCCCGAACTGCATCTTTCCCTGCGTAAAGGCGGTGGCGGTGGTGCCTCGGATTCCGGTGGCGAGTTCGTGCACGTCCAGATGATCAACGTGGTGATCGAAAGCGTGAAATGGTCCGGATCCGACGGGGACGAAGCCTTTGTGGACAATGTTGTCGTCGCCTTTGCCGGCATCAAGATCGACTACATGAAGCAGGACATGACAGGCAAACTGGAGTCCGGTGGTGCTGTGGAATGGAACCAGACCACAAACGAAGCCGTCATGGGCAAGGCTGGCAAGTAATCTTCCAGCCGCCGGTTCTGTATTTTTCGCGAACCGGAACAGTATCTGGAAGGGCGGCTTTAGCGGCCTTTCCATCCCTCGAATTTATTAGAACCGGGATTTTTCATGAGCGACGCGATCGACCATTTGAAGGCGGGCAATCTGGATGCAGCCTATGACGCCCTGACCGCCAGCATCCGCAAGGATCCAGCCGACAGCAAACTGCGGGTGTTCCTGTTCCAGATGCTCTGTGTGCGCGGCGAATGGGATCGGGCGCTGACCCAGTTAAAAGTCTGCGGCGAGATGGCACCCGACACCATGCCGATGGTTCAGTCCTACCGCGAGGCGATTGCCTGCGAAATGGTGCGCGAGAAAGTCTTTGCCGGTGAAACCGCGCCGCTGATCTTTGGCGAACCGGCGCAGTGGGTGGCGCTGATGATCCAGTCGCTTGGCCTGCTGGCCAAGGGTGACACAGCGCAGGCCGCCACATTGCGCAATGAGGCATTTGACGCAGCCCCGAGCCAGAGCGGTGAAGCCGACGGCACGGCTTTTGAATGGATTGCAGACGCGGATATGCGCCTTGGTCCGATGCTGGAACTGGTGATGAACGGGCGCTACTACTGGGCACCGTTTTCCAACATTAAACGCATGACCTTTGATGATCCGAGCGATCTGCGGGACAAGGTCTGGACCCCTGTAGAAATCACATGGGCCAATGGCGGCGATGTGGTGGGCTTTATCCCGACCCGCTATCCCGGGTCTGCCCAGTCAAAGCGGGCAGGGATCATGCTGGCGCGGGAAACCGACTGGATTGATGCGGGTGATGAAACCTATCTTGGAATCGGGCAGCGGTTGTTTGCCACCAATAACGCGGATCTGGCGCTGATGGACCTGCGCAGTATTTCCCTTTCTGCAGTGGGGGGCGGTGATGGCGCGGACTGAACTTTCCGATCGCGAACGGTTGCAACCTTCCCTGCTGGACAGGTTGACCGACAAATCCCCGACCGACACGAAAGACTCTGCAGCCGAACGCTATATCGACGTGCGCCGTTTGCGGGACATCATCCTGCGGGATCTCGGCTGGTTGCTGAACACCGCCAATAACGAAGAGATTATCGAACCCGCCCTCTATCCCCATGCGGCGCGGTCTACGTTGAATTTCGGCATCAGCGATATTGCCGGACGCAAGGTGTTGCAGACCGATGCGAAAACGCTGGAATCTTCCATCAAGGAGGCGATCTACGCACTGGAACCGCGCATTATTCCGGGCACGCTGGAGGTAACAGCGGCCAAGGCCATGCCGGATGCGGCGGACAGCCAGATCACGATGGACATCCGCGGAGAGCTTTGGGCCACGCCGGTCCCGCTGGAGCTCTATCTACGCACCCGTCTGGATGTGGCGGATGGTGATCTTGTTATCGACAAGGTGATGTAGCGGCATGGATACACGGCTTCTCAAACACTATGAAACCGAACTGGCCTTCGTGCGGGAGATGGGGGCGGAATTTGCGCAGGCCTATCCTAAAATTGCAGGGCGTCTGGGAATGGACGGGATCGAAATAAACGATCCCTATGTGGAGCGTCTGATCGAAAGTTTCGCCTTTCTGACCTCCCGTATCCAGCTCGAACTGGACATGCGCTACCCGCAGTTCACCCAGCACCTTTTGGAAATCATCTATCCGCACTATCTGTCGCCCGTACCTGCGATGTTCATTGCGCAGTTCCAGCCCGAAGCGGGGCTGAGCGAGAAATACACGATGAAACGGGGCACAAAGATGCGTGCGCCGCTGCGGGAAGGCGATCAGACCGCCTGTGAGTTTCGCACCGCCCATGACGTAGACCTCTGGCCGTTGAAGATCACCGAAGTGCAGTATTTTGCCAGCCGCGGAGAGGTGGTCGCAGCGGGATTTGGTGACGGAAACACCGCGCGCGGGGCGATCCGGCTGCGGTTGAAGGCACCTTCGGGCACCAAGTTGAACACGCTCGGGGTGGAACATCTCGACCTGCATCTTCCCGGACAGGATCGCACGCCTTGGGCGCTGTATGAACATCTGATGCGCGACAGTATCGGGATCATGGGGCGGTCGGTAAACCGGCGCGACGACTGGAGCATTGCGCCGCGCAAGGCAAAGATCGAACCCATCGGCTTTACCCGCGAAGAATCCCTGCTGCCGTTTCCCGGACAGTCCTTTGACGGCTATCGTCTATTGCAGGAATATTTCTCGCTGCCCCAACGCTTTTTCTTTTCCCGTCTTGCCGGTCTGTCAGAGATCATGGCGCATTGCGAAGAGAACGAGATCGACCTCTATATTCTGCTGAAAGACACACGGCCTGCGCTGCAACAAACGCTGACGCCGGAGAATTTCGCGCTATATTGCACGCCTGCGATCAACCTGCTGGAACTGCGCTGTGACCGTGTGCATGTGCAGCGCAAGGATGCGGATCACTTTGTCGTTGTGGACCGCACAGCGCCGATGGATTTTGAAATCCACACCATTCTGGATGTGGACGGGATCACTAGCGACGAAAGCGATGATATTGATTTCAGACCGTTTTACAGCGCAGACGATTACACCGCTGCGGGGGAAAACCACGAAGCCTATTACGCCATGCGCAGACGGTTCCGGCAACGGTCCGAACGCCAGAAGCTGAAAGGCACGCGCACCTCTTACCTTGGGACGGATGTGTTCCTGAGCCTCGTTGACCGCAGCGAAGCGCCGTATTCCGGCAAGCTGGAACAACTGGCGATCCGCGCTTTATGCACAAACCGCGACCTGCCGATGTTGTTGCAGACGGGCGGCGGGGATACGGATTTTGACATGACGGACGGGGGGCCTGTGGACGGGATCAGGGCGGTATCTCCGATCTCGGCGCCCAAATCCTCACCGGCGGTGGATGGCAGTGCGGCATGGCGTCTGATCAGCCACCTGAGCCTGAACTACCTGTCGATGGATGACGCGGATCGCGGCTCGGCTGCGGCTGGTCTGCGGGAACTTCTGGGGATTTACACACCCAAAGGGGACCGCAATCTTGCCAAACAGCTTGAAGGGATTGCAGGCGTGGAATCCCGCCCCATTGTGCGGCGTATGGCGGATGAAGTTCTGTCAACAGCTGTGCGCGGGCTGGAGGTGAAAGTCACCTTTGACGAAAGTTATTTTGAAGGCACTGGCGTCTATCTTTTGGGCGCGGTGCTGGAACAGTTTTTTGCAAGTTATGTGTCCCTGAACAGTTTCACCGAAACGGTGATCAGCGGCACGGAAAGAGGAGAGATCGCCCGATGGAGCGCCAAGAGCGGGAGGCGTCGGATGATCTAAGCCGCCTTGCGGCCTTGTCCGACGATCCCAGAACCTTCAACTTCTTTCAGGCCCTGCGCCTGATAGAAGCCAGCTATCGCAGCGCGCCGCGTCTGGGCAATTCCAAACGCCCCCGTCAGGACAAAGTGCGATTAAAACAGAAGGTGGATATGGCCTTTGCGCCCTCCACTGTGGAAAGTTTCCGCACCACCGGCAAAGGCGGCGGGCCTGCGGAACTGTCAAGCTATCTGTTCGGGGTATTCGGGCCAAACGGTCCTCTGCCGCTGCATATCACCGAATATGTACGCGAGCGGGAACACAATGCGCGGGACCATACCTTTGCCGGCTTTGCCGATATGTTCCACCACCGCCTGATCAGCCTGTTCTACCGCGCATGGGCCAGTGCGGAACCGGCGGCGAGTTTTGATCGCCCCGAAGACGATCCCTTCGCCAACCGCATTGCCGCGCTGTCGGGGATGATGGGCGCAGCCTTTACCGACCGGGATGCCATGCCGGACCTTGCCAAACTGCGCTTTGCGGGGCGGCTGTCCAACGGAGCAAGGAACGAGGAAGGGCTACTGGCGATGATCTCGCTGTTTTTCCGCGTGCCGGTCACAATCGAAAGCTTTGTCGGCAGTTGGCTGGAACTGGAACCGGATGACCAATGGCAGCTGGGCATCGAAACCCCTGCGGGCGGGTTGGGGCAGGGCACATCGCTTGGCAGTCGGGTCTGGTCCCGTCAGGCCAAGTTTCGCATTCGCATCGGTCCGCTTGACCTTGAGGAATACAAACGCCTGCTGCCCGGCGGGATCAGCCTTTACCGACTGGCAGCCGTGGTGCGCAACTACATTGGCGAGATGCTCGACTGGGATGTGAACCTTGTGCTGGCCGCCGGACAAGCGCCACAGGTGAAGCTGGGCCAACAGGGCGAACTGGGCTGGACCACATGGGCCGGAACACCGCCGCAGGATCGGCCATTAGATGATTTATATGTAACTGTTTCAAGAAGATAGAACATACGCGGGCGAACAAGACCCGCATCAGGGAAGGATTTGGATTATGTCAGAGATCAGCCGCGTTGCCCTTTTTGGCAAGTTGAACAAGCTCGGGTATCAGGCGATTGAGAGCGCCTCTGTTTTCTGTAAGATGCGGGGCAATCCTTATGTGGAGCTGGTCCACTGGATGCACCAGATTTTGCAGGGTCAGGACAGCGATCTGCACCGGATTATCCAGCATTACGATCTGGAACCGGCTAAAGTGGCAAAGGATATGACCGCCGCGCTTGACGCTTTGCCCCGCGGCGCATCCTCCATTTCCGATCTCTCCGAACATCTTGAAAACGCGGTGGAGCGGGCATGGGTCTACGCGTCTCTTGCGCATAAAAGCCCGCAGGTGCGCACGGGGCATCTGGTCCTTGGTATGGTGAAAACCTCATCCTTGCGCAGTGTGTTGAACGGGATGAGCGAGGAATTCAAAAAGGTAAAGCCGGACGATCTGCTCGATAACTTTAGCGAAGTTACCGACGGATCGCCGGAAGACGGGCTTGCGCCGCAGGACGGGACCGGAATCGGGGCGGGGGCCGGGGCGCAACCGGGCGAGTCTTCGGGGGCGATGGCGCCAGCGGCGATGGGCAAAGAGGAAGCCTTGCAGCAGTATTGCAAGGACCTGACCGAACTTGCCGCCAGCGGAGAGATCGACCAGATCGTCGGGCGGGACGAGGAAATTCGCCAGTTGATCGACATCCTGATGCGCCGCCGCCAGAACAACCCGATCCTGACGGGCGAGGCGGGCGTAGGCAAAACCGCCGTCGTCGAAGGTTTCGCCCTGCGCATCGCCAAAGGAGACGTGCCGCCACTGTTGCAGGGTGCGCGTTTGCTGGAACTGGACGTGGCCGCGCTGCAGGCGGGGGCCAGCATGAAAGGCGAATTTGAAAACCGTCTGAAGCAGGTGATCGAAGAAGTGCAGTCCTCTACCACGCCGATTATCATGTTCATCGACGAAACTCACACCCTTGTTGGCGCTGGCGGGGCGGCGGGCACAGGGGATGCGGCGAACCTGCTGAAACCTGCCCTTGCGCGCGGAGAGCTGCGCACTATCGGGGCCACGACTTGGGCGGAATACAAGAAACATATCGAAAAAGACCCCGCCCTGACACGGCGCTTTCAGGTGGTGAAGGTGGACGAACCCAGCGTGGAAAAGGCAATCCTGATGATGCGCGGCATTGTCGGGATGCTGGAAAAACACCACCGCGTTCAGGTTCTCGACGAAGGGATCGAGGCGGCGGTACAGTTTTCGGCACGTTATATTCCGGCACGCCAGTTGCCGGATAAATCCGTCAGCCTGATCGACACTGCCTGCGCGCGTGTCGGGATTTCGCAACATGCGACACCGGCAGAGGTGGAGGATTCCCAAAAGAGGATCGCTGCCCTTGAAACCGAACTGGGCATCATCGGACGGGAAAAATCCGCCGGATATGATATCGGGGATCGCGAGACCGAGGCGCAAGAGAAACTGAATGCTGAAACCGACAGACTCCACGGGCTGACAGAGCGTTGGCAGGCGGAAAAGAAGATCGTGGACGACATCCTCTACCTGCGGGCCACCCTGCGTGGCGACGGCGGCGCGGTAGAGGGCGAGGCGGCCGCAGAGGTGCCCGAGGGCAGCGAGATGAGCGAGGACGAACGCGCCGTGCTGCTGGCCGATCTAAAGGCCAAGGACGCGGAATTGAAAGAGGTTCAGGGCGAAAGCCCGCTGATCCTGCCCATCGTAGACGAACAGGCGGTGGCCAGCGTGGTCGGGGACTGGACGGGTATTCCGGTGGGTCGCATGGTCAAGGACGAGATCAACACCGTTCTAAATCTTGCCGATGCGCTGAAGAAACGGGTGATCGGACAGGATCACGCGATGGAGATGATCGCCAAACGGGTGCAAACCGCGCGGGCCGGACTCGACAATCCCAGCAAGCCTATCGGGGTGTTCATGCTGGCAGGCACCAGCGGTGTCGGCAAAACCGAAACCGCCATTGCCATAGCCGAAACGCTTTATGGCGGTGAGGCAAATATGATCACCATCAACATGTCCGAATTTCAGGAGAGCCATACGGTCAGCACGCTGAAAGGCGCGCCTCCGGGTTATGTGGGCTATGGCGAGGGCGGCATCCTGACCGAAGCGGTGCGGCGCAAGCCCTATTCCGTGGTGCTGCTGGACGAAGTGGAAAAAGCCCACTCTGACGTGCACGAGATTTTCTTTCAGGTGTTTGACAAAGGCGTGATGGAAGACGGCGAGGGCCGGATGATCGACTTTAAAAACACGCTGATCCTGCTGACATCCAATGCGGGCAGCGATCTGATTATGGATATGTGCAAGGATCCCGACCTGATGCCCGAACCCGAAGGCATCGCCAAGGCGCTGCGCGAACCGTTGCTGAAGGTGTTTCCCGCGGCATTGCTCGGGCGGATTGTCACTATTCCCTACTTCCCGCTTAGTCCCGACATGATCGGTGCGATCACAAAGTTGCAACTGAACCGTGTGGTCAAACGGATCAGCGACACCCACGGTGTGCCCTTTACCTATGACGATAAGGTGGTCGATCTGATCGTGTCGCGTTGTCAGGAAGTGGAAAGCGGCGGACGGATGATTGACGCGATCTTGACCAATAGCCTGCTTCCCGCCGTGTCAGGGGAATTCCTGCGCAAGATGATGGCCGGAGAAGACGTCAAAACAGTGAGCGTCAGCACAGACGGGGACGCGTTTACATACGAATTTGGGTAGCAAGATTATTTTTTGAATTTCTTGATCACAGGGAGAAAAGACAATGGCAACGTTAACATCCAAAGGCAGTCTGAAAATCGGATATAAGGGGTCTTTGTTTCAAAAGCCGAAATGTGAATACGAATTGAATCACGTCCTGCCCGAAGGGGAAACACCGACCGAGACAAAATTACTTGTGGAGGCTTTCAAGAAGCTGTTCACTAAAGGCTTTGCCAAACTGGCGGCAGCGCGGGAAAAAGCCATAAAATCGGCCATGGAAGCCACCGAAAAAGACTGGAAGAAGAAGCCCCCCAAAGACATGGATGCTGCTGTAAAGGTGGCCAACCAGATGATCCAGCAGGGGGTGGATGTCTGGCGTAATGTAGAGGTGCCCAAACTGGCGGAAGAATGTATCGAAAACGTCTACGCGTATATGGAAAAGAAGCTGAAGAAAAAGCTGAACCGCAAGAAGGCCAAGGTTGTTCTGAAAATTGTTGTGCTGGTTCTGATTGTCGTGGCCGCGGCTGCCATTTCCATCGCAACCGCCGGACTGGCCGCCCCATTGGCAGCAGGCATCACCGCGGGGGTGGTGATCGGTATGATTGCCACAGGGGTGACGGCTTTGGTCAAAAGCGGCCAGATTGTCTATAAGGAATACAACGCCTATCAGGGCTTTCTGGACAAGATCAAGAAAGATGTCGATGCCATTGAAAAGGCCATCGACTATGAAATCAAGAAGAAGAAAGCCGCCGAATACCGCAAGCTTGGCCCAAAAGAGAAGGTCAAGCTGCTGATGGGGGGCACCAAGGCGCATGTGAAATCCCTGAACAAACATCTGGACGCTGCCGAGGCCCGCTTCATCCTGATGCGCAAGGAAAACCTCAAAGCCATCGCGGCGGCGGCCGAGGCCAAGGAACATTGGGACAAGATGTCGTCCCATCCGAACAAGGCGGTGTCAGCAGAGGCGTTGAAAGCCAAGGAAATGGCAGGCCGCACCGCAAGAACCGCTGAAAAGTTTGACGAAAAGCTGAAGGCTTTTGCCAAGCTCAAAACCGAAGTGAAAGCGCAACTTTTGCGGTTGGATAAAACCGGCGAATTTTCCAGCGATAAAGTCACCGGCGTGTTAAAATTCGCAGGCGACCATCAGGAATTCGCGCAATCCGTTGTTACCGGCGGCAAGACGCTGTTTGACCTGACCAAAAAGCTGAACGGTGTTTTGAAGAAACTGGGCTAAGCGGCCCTGTGGCGGCGCCACAGCGGTGCCGCCACGCTGAATAGACTGACAAGATTGAAACGACGCATGCTGTATACCTCAACAGATACGAACAGTCGCAACCATCGCCAAAAGCTGGTTGTCTGGCTTGAACAGCCCGCAGTCACCAAGTTTATTCTTGTGATCATCATCCTGAATGCCATCACCCTCGGCCTTGCCACATCAGAGCAGATCGTCGCGGCAACAGGCGGATTGCTGGCCCTGTTTGACGATGTGGTGATTGTGATCTTCGTGGTGGAGATGCTGTTGAAGCTCTACGCCTATGGCTGGCGCTTTTTCCTGTCGGCGTGGAATATCTTTGATCTGGCCATTGTGACGATTTCGCTGGTGCCGGCGTCTGACAGTCTGCGGGTCTTACGCGGCTTGCGGGTGATCCGCGCCATGCGGGTGCTTTCGGCGGTGCCCCAGATGCGCGATGTGATCAAGGCGCTGCTGGATGCGATGCCCGGAATGGGCGCGGTGGTGATCCTTTTGTCCATCGTGTTCTACATCTTCGCGGTTATGGCGACCATGCTATATGGCGAGACTTTCCCCCAGTGGTTCGGATCGGTCGGCGCATCGCTTTATTCGCTGTTCCAGATTATGACGCTGGAAAGCTGGTCCATGGGGATCGTACGCCCTGTTATGGCTGCACACCCTTTTGCCTGGGCCTTTTTCGTCCCCTTCATCATCTGCACCGCCTTTGCTGTTCTGAACCTGTTTATCGGTTTGCTGGTCAACACCATGCAGGCCGCCGTGGAAGAAGAGCAGGACGCAGAACTGGAGCGGATCATGGGGGTGGTGTCCGAAGGCAACGCCCGCGTGCAAGAGCAACTGGAGCAGATCCAGCAACAACTTGCGGCACTGAAATCCGAAAAGGACGGTAAAAATGGCGGATAGTCAGAAATTCATCGCCCGCAACCGCGCCCCCCGCGTCCAAATCGAATATGACGTAGAGGTGTATGGCGCCGAAAAGAAAGTCCAGTTGCCCTTTGTGATGGGGGTGATGGCGGATCTCTCCGGTGCCTCAGAGGTTTCGCAAGGCAGCGTTGAGGACCGCAAGTTTCTTGAAGTGGACGTGGATAATTTTGACAGCCGTATGAAGGCGATGAAACCCCGCGCGGTGTTTTCTGTGCCAAATACGCTGACAGGGTCCGGCAATCTGCCGGTTGATCTGACGTTTGAGCGGATGGAGGATTTTTCGCCCGCAGCCATTGCCAGCAAGATCGAGCCGCTGAAAAAGCTGCTCGATGCGCGCACGCAATTGTCCAACCTGATGACCTATATGGACGGCAAGACCGGGGCCGAGGATATGATCCTGTCCCTGTTGCAAAACCCGACCGCCTTTCGCGCACTGCTGGCAGGCGAGGCGATAGAGGGCGACGCCCCCGAGGTGGATGATATTCTCTCCGCCATGAAGTCTGCCGCCACCGCGCCTGCCGCGACAGAAGACCGTACAGATGCGGTTCTGGCGGAACTGGCCGCGACACAACCCGAGGAAGAAGAGGCAGATACAGCTGCCGCCGTGCTAGCGTCTATGGCGGCCAGCGCCCCTGAGGATGTAGAAGAAACCGACACCACAGCGAATGTGCTCGCCGGTATGGCAGCCGCTGCACCGGCAGAGAATACTGCGGATAACAGCGCCGCCGAACTGCTCGCACAGATGGCCGCCAGCGCACCGGAACCGCAGGCCCAGACCGACGATGTGACAGGCATCCTGTCCCAAGTCGCAGAAAACACCCCTGACGAGCCGGAAGACGGCAGTACCACCGACGCGCTGCTGGACAGTCTGTCGGCAGAGGCTCCGGAGGAGGACGGAGAAGATACCTCTGTGGACGATCTACTGTCCGATATGGCGGAGGAATTGCCAGAGGAGGAAGAAGCTGGGGAGGACATAGAGAGCCTGCTCGCTGACGTGGCGGATACGGCGTCTGACGAACCGGAAGACGACAGTACCTACGCGCTGCTGGACAGTCTTTCGGCAGGGGAACCGGAGGAAGTAGAGGCTGATACCTCTGTGGACGATCTACTGTCCGATATGGCGGAGGAGTTGCCAGAGGAGGGAGAGGCTGGGGAGGACATAGAGAGCCTGCTCGCTGACGTGGCAGATGCAGCGTCTGACGAGCCGGAAGACGACAGTACCGACGCGTTGCTGGACAGTCTTTCGGCAGAGGCACCGGAGGAGGACGGAGAGGACACCTCTGTGGACGATCTACTGTCCGATATGGCGGAGGAGTTGCCAGAGGAGGAAGAAGCTGGGGAGGACATAGAGAGCCTGCTCGCTGACGTGGCAGATGCAGCGTCTGACGAGCCGGAAGACGACAGTACCGACGCGTTGCTGTCTGAGGTTGCCGAGGATGCGCCTAAAGAGGGGGCTGAAGACGAGGATCTGGACGAATTTCTGTCAGATGTGACGCAGAACACTGATTTCGCAGAAGAGAGCGGCGAGGATGATACGGCGACGGACCTCGACGCTTTGTTTGCAGAGGATGAAAACGATACGGATTTGGACGACCTGCTTGCAGAAAGTGAAGAATCCGACACGGAGTTGGATGCTCTTCAAGCGGATGATGCTGATCCGAGTGAGGCGTCAGAGGAAGACGACCTCGACGCGCTGCTTGCAGAGGATAGGGAGGACACAGACCTCGACGACCTGTGTGTAGAGGGAGAGGACGCTGACACGGAGTTAGATGATCTTCTGGCGGATGATGCCGATCCGGGGGAGGCTTCAGACGAAGACGACGACCTCAACGCGCTGTTTGCGGAGGATGGGGAGGACACAGACCTCGACGACCTGCTTGCTGAGGATGACGACTCCGACGCGGAGTTGGATGACCTTCTAGCGGATGATGCCGATCTGGATGAGGCGTCAGAGGAAGACGACCTTGACGCCTTGCTTGCAGAGGATGAGGGGGCTGATACCGATTTGGAAGATCTGCTCGGGGAGAGTGACGCGGATGATCTCGACGCGATGCTTGCGGATTTTGACGATGACGATGCGGAAACCAGCGATGCTAGCGAAACGGGAGAGGAGGCGAGCGACATGGAGGCAGAGGCGACAGCCGCAAAAGCGCCTTATAATCCTGCCTTTGGCAAGATGACCGCCCCGAAACCGGAGATCAAACCCGGTGACCGGCGCAAGATGCGGATTGCCATTCTCGGGGATTTCTCGGGCCGTGCCAATAAGGGCGCGATTGAGGGCGGGGCCGATCTTGCGTCCCGCAAAGCGATCAAGTTCGACATCGACACGGTGGAAGACGTCATCGCGCGATTTGCGACGACCCTTACATTGCCGCTGGGCCGCGACGGGTCTGCCATAGAGGTGGAACTGGGAGAAATCGACGATCTGCATCCCGATGAACTTTATGACAATGTAGAGTTGTTTGGCGAACTCTCGGCCCTGCGCACGCAGGTGAAACGGGGCACCAATCTCGACAATCTGACCGCAACTTTGCAGGAATGGGGCGGCGCCTTTGGTGATTTCAAACTGGCCCGCAAGGGTCGGGCCCGCGGCGCAGCGGCGAATGCGTCCCTGCAAGTCAGCGAATTTGCCGCACTGATCGGGGCAGAGGCCGCACCAAAACCCGAAGCCACTGCCATTGAAGATATGATCCAGCGCATCGTGGCGCCCTTCATAGTGGCCGCACCAGACAGCGGACAGGACAGCCTTTTGGCTGCAGTTGATCAGGCGCTGGGCGCGGCCATGTCCTCTATTCTGCACCACCCTGATTTTCAGGCGGTGGAAGCCAACTGGCGTACGCTGGACATGCTGGCGCGGCGGATCGAAACCGGCAGCCATCTGGAACTGGTGCTCTATGATGTGGCGGTAGAGGAATTTGCCGCCGATCTCGCCGCCCATGAAGATCTGGGGGAGAGTGCGCTCTATGATATGCTGGTGGAACGCCCCCGTCTGAACGAGGATCAGGGGCCGCTTGCCGCCGTACTGGGGCTTTATACCTTTGAAGAAACGCCGCCCCATGCGGAACTGCTGGCGCGGATGTCAAAGATCAGCGCACAGATGGATGCGCCTTTTATCGCGGCGATGGGGGCAGGGTATCTGCAAACCAAGGCCGAAGACCTGCACCCGCTGATTGCCAAAACATGGGCCGCCCTGCGCGAAACACCCGAAGCGAAATACATCGCACTGGCCACGCCGCGGTTCCTGTTGCGGATGCCCTACGGCAAAAAGACCGATCCGGTGGAGCCTTTCGCCTACGAGGAATTCAACACCCGCGAAGGGATGCGTTCCCTGCTGATGGGCAATCCGGCGACGCTGGTGGCGATCCTGCTGGCGCAAACACTGGCGCAGCAAGGGGCAGAGATGTCGCTTGGGTCTATTATGACGTTGGACGATATGCCGTTCCATTACATGCTGGATCAATACGGCGATCAGGTAGCCTTGCCGTCAACCGAACGTCTGATCAACGTGCGCATGGCGAGCGAAACCGTCCAGCGCGGCTATCTACCGGTGCTCTCTATTCAGGGGCAGAACGTGGTGCGGCTTGGCTCTTTCAACGGGCTGGGCGGTGGCGAGTTGCTGGGCCTGTGGTCCGGTGAGGAAGCAAAACTGCTGCAATCGGGTAAAATCCAGTCCCGCACCGGAGTCGCACTCGGGGGCGGGGCTGCAAAATCCGCGCCGCCCGTGGCTGTGGGTGCAGAAGAAGAAGGCGAGAGTGACACGTCAGAAGATGACGGTTTTGATCTGGGCGGGGATGATGACGATTTCGATCTTGGCGGCGGGGACGACGATGATTTTGACCTCGGTTTCGATCTGGACGGGGAAGACGAGGACAGCGACGACGGCGGCGATCTTGATCTGGATCTTGGGAATGACGGTGATCTGGATGATCTGTTGTCAGGTTTTGACGACGATGATAACGACGACAGCGCCGGTGATGACGAAGATATGGATGAGGATCTGGCAGCCTTGCTGGCGGATCTGTGAGTGATGATGCACCGGCGGGCCGGTTTACGGTAACGCCGCAGAGGAGGAAACCATGGCCG
The DNA here is from genome assembly GCF_001719615.1 of Neptunicoccus sediminis. GTDB lineage: Bacteria > Pseudomonadota > Alphaproteobacteria > Rhodobacterales > Rhodobacteraceae > Amylibacter > Amylibacter sediminis. The sequence goes on along the minus strand of NZ_MDVX01000002.1, from coordinate 152,443 downwards.
ACCCACTGCCGCTTGAGGGCCGTTCGCAACGGGTAAAATGCGAAGGCCAGCCCTGCGATCTTTACATGCTTTCGGCTGACATCAGCGAGGGCATCGACCGGCTGAGCGATTTCTCTGTAGAGTTTCTCGCAGAGAAACCCGATCTGGACAGCCGCGACTTTCTGGCCAAATCCTTCACACTTGAGATGGATCTGGAAGCTGATGTGCGCAAATGGTTTGGCACCTGTGTCGAATGCACCTTTCTGGGGATGTCTGCGGGCATGGGGTTTGGCACCTATCCCCATTACAGGGTACGCTTGCGGGCCTGGCCCTGGCTGCTGACGCGCACTGCGAACTGCCGGATATTTCAGGACCTGACCGCTGATGAGATCATTAAGGTGGTGCTGCGCGATGCCGGTTTCAGCGACCACAGCTGGAGCGTCAGTGAAACCCCGCCGTTGCGCGAATACTGCGTACAATACCGCGAAAGCGACTGGGATTTCATCCGCCGTCTGCTGGAAGAGGAGGGCCGTTTTTTCTATTTTGACTACAGTTCGGGCAAGGACCAACTGACCATCCGCGACGACAGCGCCACGCTCTCTCCGATTGCGGGCGATCCTAACATTGAAATGATCGACAAGGAGGCGGGTCAACGCTCTGAAATTGACTATATCGACAACTGGAAGGACGGCTACCGCGTCGATACGGACAAGGTCACGCTGGATGATTATGATTTCATAAAGTCAAAAACGAAATTGACTGGCACACGCATGGATGACGCGGAAAAGCTGGAGGTTTTCGACTATCCGGGCCGTTTTAAAGAGAGCGCAATTGGCACCAAACGGGCGCGCCGACGCATGGAGGCGATCATTGCGGGGAAGAACCGTGTCTGGGGACAGGGGATTGTCAAAGCGATGACACCTGCAGGGAAATTCACACTGAAAGAACATCCCGCCCGCGCCCAAAACAAGGAGTATCTGGTTCTCGACCTGAAGCAAAAGCTGCGGATCGAGCAGACGGAAGAGTGGCGCGATAAATCCCGCAGCGGCAAATACGATCCCAAAGCACTGATTGAATCCCAGACGATCGAACTGATCGCGCAAGACGCCAAAATTGCCTATGTTCCGGTTTCTACCGTGCCCTGGCCGGTGATCCACGGCATCCAGACGGCTGTGGTCGTTGGACCGAGCGGGGATGAAATCTACACCGACGAGCACGGCCGCGTTAAGGTGCAGTTCTTCTGGGACCGTGAAGGGCAATTGGACGACAAATCTTCCTGTTTCATCAGGGTCGCCACACCGATTGCCGGAAAAAACTGGGGGATGATCCACATTCCGCGCATCGGACAAGAGGTCGTGGTGCAGTTTCTCGAAGGCGATCCGGACCGCCCCCTTATCGTTGGCAGTGTATACAACGACCAGCAAACCACGCCGTTTACCCTGCCAGAGAACAAAACCCAGATCGGTCTGGTCAGCGATACGCACCAGAATGAAGACACCAATGCCAAGCACGAATTTGTACTGGAGGAGAAAAAGGACAACGAATTCATTCGGATGCAGTCCGAGAAAGACTATTTCCAGATCATCAAGAACAATGCGGATGTAAAGATCGGGGACGGTTCAAAGGACGATGGGGATTACACCCAGTCGGTCTGGCGCAATACCGTTCGCGATTATGGTGTCAAAAGCGGTGAGGGGAACCTGACGGAAACGGTGCAGACCGATTTCAGCAAAACCATCAGTGACGGGGATTATACGCTGTCGGTGGAAACCGGCGGGCGGACGACCGATATTGCTTCGGATGATACGCTGAGCGTGGACGGTAAAATTGATGTAACGTCAAATCAGACCATTACCCTGACCGCGAATTCTTCCATAAAACTGGTGTGCGGGGGATCAACGCTGGAACTGACATCCAGTGCGATCAAGCTGACGTCGACGCAATTCAAGGTTGAAGGCAGTCAGGTCAAAGTCGCAGGTAGCATGGTCGATGTATCAGGCAGTCTGATCAAGATGGCCGGTGCTTTGGTCAAGATCAATTAAGGGCAGGCAGCATGAGTGAAGCAACGAAAACAGCAGCGGATTTCGGCAACCTCAAAAAGATAGCCGACCGGCCCTTTGGACCGTTTTGTGCGGAACACAAGATCAAGATAGATCCCGCTTTGGGCATCGCACCGGATGTTTCTCTATCCGAGGGGCTTGCTGCGCTTTATGCCGCGCGGGCAGTGCCATCCTATTTCCATGTCATGGCCCATGGGCTGCCGGTGCGGGAATCTGTCTGGCTCGCCTGTCACGGGGCGGCGCGTATGTTGCCCCAGGGTGCAGAACCCACGGAAGCGCTGCAAGTGGCGCGGGCCTGGGTCTATCATCCCAATGTTGAAACCCGCGCAGCAGTACAAAAGGTGATCGAGCAAGCGGACCCCGAGGATCCGACCGTGATGGCAGCGGATGCAGCCTTTCACGGGATCGCCAAAGGCATGGAGGAAGAGGTCAAAAGCGCCCCTTCCGCCACGCCGACACTGGTTTTTGCGGTTCTGTTGAACGCGGCCCTTCGGGACGAAGATCAGGAACAGGCAGAGGCCAATTGGCAGGAACTGGTCGCAATTTCCTTGGACATTGCCGCCGGAGGCACCGGAGAAAAACCGCAATGAACCGGCCATAAAGATGGAGAAACCAATGAAATCACTTATAGTGATTGTGATAAGTAAGGAGCTGACCCGATGAGCCTGCCTGCTGCCCGCGTGACCGACGCACATGTTTGCCCCATGGTGACTGGCATTGTTCCCCATGTGGGCGGTCCGATTCTTCCCCCCGGTCAGCCCAATGTCCTGATCGGCAATATGCCAGCAGCCAACCTCGGGACAATGTGCACCTGTGTGGGGCCACCGGATGTTATTATAAAAGGCTCCACCTCTTGTCTGATTGGCAGCAAGCCAGCCGCACGATTGACGGATTCCACCGCGCACGGAGGGGTGATCGTTGGTCCGGGCTGCCCGACGGTTCTGATTTCATGACGGGAGCAAGACCAAGACCATGACCCTCACGTTGCAAATCCTGTCCAGTGGCGCCCAGCCGGGCCGTGAAACCGCTTTTCCGCTTGTGGGAGGGGCGTTAACCATCGGGCGGTCCGAAACCAACAACGTGGTTCTGCCCGATCCCACCCGCGAGATTTCGTCTTCCCATGCGGTGGTGCAGGAACGGGGCGGGGATTACGTGATTGTCGATACCTCGACCAATGGCACGTTTCTGAACGGAGAGAGCGCACCGCTCGGGGATTTTCCAACGCCGCTGAATGACGGTGATGTGCTGCGGATCGGGTCTTATGAAATGCAGGTGGTGATTGTCACGGCGACTGCCTCTGCCGATCCGTTTGGTGATCTGCCACCCCCGCTGGGGGAGGAGCCGATTGTAGAGGATACGGCCCCCACGCTTGATACGCTGGCGGAAGTGGGCAGTCTGGACACGGACGGCGGGGATTTTCTCGATGATCTGCTGGGGGAGGCACCCCCGAATGCGATGGATATGAAAACGCCGGACCTGTCGGATGATCCTGACAACACCATTGACGATTTTCTCGACGTGGCCCCGAACCCCGACCGCGAGGGCGGGGCAAGCGTGCCGGACCATTCGGGACCCGGACAGGATTTCTTTCGCTCCAACAGCACCGCGCAAGCCATTCCCGACAACTGGGAGGATGACCTACAGGGCGCAACCCCCGAACCGATGGGCGGCCCCCCTAATGCCGCCGCTCCAAGCCAGCCGGCTCCGGCCGGGGGCGGGTTGATACCGGAAACAACCTTTTCGTCAGAGCCGTTCAGCATCCCCGAGCCGGATAGGGCGGAACAGCCCGCAAAAAGCGACAGCAGTGACCCGATTGACGAACTGCTCGGCACGCCGCCAGAACCGGTCCCCGCAAAACCGGCGGCGGCCCCCGCGCCACAGCCTGCAGCGCAGCCTGAACCGCCCGCGCCGCAACCTGCGGCGCAAGCCGAAGCGCCACCACCGCACCCGTCATCCGCCTCTGACCATGCCCTCGCGCGGCAGTTTCTGGGGGCTGCCGGTGTGGATCACAGCCGGATTAGCGACGAAGAACTCGGCCCGATCATGGAACGCACCGGCATCGCGTTTCGCACCCTAGTGGAAGGCGCGCGAGAGGTGTTGATGGCGCGGGCCTCGATCAAGGACGAATTGCGGTTGGGCCAGACGACAATCTCGCCGGATGGTAACAATCCGATCAAGTTTTCCATTTCCGGTCAGCAGGCGGTGGAGGCGATGATCAAACCCACAGTCGCCGGGTATCAAAGCGCCGATAAAGCCGCCGCCGAAGCGATGATGGACATCAAGGCCCATGAGGTAGCGATGATGTCGGGCATGGAAAGCGCGATCAAAACCCTGCTTGCGCGGTTCGATCCGGCGGAACTCGCCACCCGAATAGAGGACAGCGGCCGCTTGGGAGGCTTGCTCAAAGGCAAAAAAGCGCAATACTGGGATGTATTTGAAAAACTCTACAAACAACTGTCCGAAGACGCGGAAGAAGATTTTAATACTTTGTTCGGCAAGGAATTTGCCAAAGCCTACAAGGACCAATTGCAAAAACTGAAATCGGATTAGGAAAGGACTGGAATTATGCTAGCGAAACTGAGGCTTGCGGGCCTGTCTGTAGCTGCACTGGCGGTGATGACGGCCTGCGCACCCACACCGACCCAAGTGGCGATGAACGTCACCGCCAGCGCGGGCGTGAACGGCGGGTTGCCGGTCAAGGCGACGATTTATTACCTGAACTCCACGGCTAAATTCAACGGAACGGATTACGCCTCATTGACGGCCACGCCTTCGGCGGTTCTCGGGGCGGATTTTGTGCGCAAGGAATCCGTGCTGCTGTCACCGGGTCAAACAAAGAATGTGTCCGCCGCCTTTGAAGGCGAAGGCCCTGCGGCGATTGGTGTCGCGGTCGGGTTCAAAGAGATTTCCACCGCAAAATGGCGTGCAACAACGCCGCTCGTGGCAGGGAAGGTCAATACGCTGACCATCTCGCTCGGTGCGAACAGTGTGAATATCTCAAAATAGGAAGGACGCGCTACGTGTCTTGGGAAAGTAAAGTCATCTGGTCCGAAGGGTTGTTTTTGCAGCCCCATCACTTCCAGCAGAATGACCGCTATCTGGAAAGCCAGATCGCGGGTGTATCGCGGGGGGCTGCGCCCTATATCTGGGGGCTGCGCGAACTGACCATAGATGACGAACTGTTGAGGCTGGGTAAATTCGCGATCAAATCCTGTGACGGGATCACACCGGATGGCACCAGCTTTCGCATTCCGGCGGTGGATGACCTGCCGCCCGCGATGGAGGTTCCCACCACGGTTAAGGATTCGGTGGTGTTTCTGGCGATCCCGACACGGCGCCACGGCGCGGTTGAGGTAGAGCTGGAGTTCCACGAAAACTCCGCATCCCGCTATCAACCCGCAGAGGTTGACGTGACCAATGCGGTGGGGCGGGATCGCAAGGCGACGACCATCGGCGTGGGCAAGCTGCGCTTGCAATTCGCCCTTGATCTGGATGATCTCGAAGACCAGCTTGTGATCCCGATCGCCAAGGTGATCGAGGTGCGCTCTGACGGGGAAATCCTGTTGGACCGTTCCTTTATCCCGACGGTTCTGGACCAGCGGGCCGCAAGTCCTTTGACAGAATTTCTGCGCGAAATCGAAGGCCTGCTGGCCCATCGCTGCGATGCGCTTGCGGGGCGGCTGGCTGATAATGGTCCGGCCAAGGGCGTGGCAGAACTGTCGGATTACCTGTTGTTGATCACGGTTAACCGCTACCTGCCGCAAATCCGTCATCTCGGGCAGGTGGAAAACACCCATCCCTGCGGTCTTTTTATGATGCTGGTGGGGCTGGCGGGGGAGTTGGCCACTTTTATGGCACCGGAAAAACGCCCGCCGGAGTTTCCGCCCTATCAGCATGACAATCTTACAGCGACCTTCCAGCCCTTGATCCGCACGTTGCGCCAGTATCTTTCTGCGGTGTTGGAGCAGACCGCCGTGGCGATCCCGCTGCAACCGCGCAAATACGGGGTTTCGGTCGGTGTCATCGCGGACAAACGTCTGCTGAGCGATACGCAAATGGTGCTGGCCTGCAAAGCCGATACCGCCGCTGAAAACATCCGCCGCCATATGCCGACACAGGCCAAGCTGGGTCCGGTAGAGGACATCCGGCAACTGGTGAATTCGGCCCTGCCGGGGATCGGTTTGCGCCCCCTGCCTGTGGCGCCGCGCCAGATCCCCTATCACGCGGGGGTGGTCTACTTCGAGCTGGACCCCGACAGCGCCTATTGGAAGAAAATGCGCACATCCGGCGGGTTGGCGGTGCATGTAGCCGGAGAGTTTCCGGGACTAGAGATGGAATTATGGGCCATCCGCAACGGATGAGCCGCTTGAAAACGAGGTGCTAGGGTGAATAAGGACGATCCTTTTGCGGAACCGGGGGACACCGAAAAAACGGTGGTGAACCTCAATCCGGGCGGTCGTTCCCCCGCTGCCCCTGAGACACCTGCAGACCCGTCGCCAGCGCCAAACCCGCCAGCAATGGCGGCAACACCACAAACAGCGGCGCCAGTGGATATTACAGCGGCGCGATCCGGTCTGAACCCGCTGAACGCCGCCGCCGCGCCGCTGTTTTCCCTCGTCGGACGTATCCGCAACCGCGCCCAGCACAATGACCCGAACGCGCTGCGCAATGCGGTCGTGCAACAGATCCAAGGCTTTGAAACCGCAGCTTTACAGGCACAAGTGCCCGCTCAGCAGGTGAAAATCGCCCGCTATGCGATCTGTGCAACCATTGACGATGTGGTGCTGAACACCCCTTGGGGCGGGCGCTCTATCTGGGCGCAGCAGTCGATGGTTGGCACCTTTCACAAGGAAACCCACGGCGGCGACCGTTTTTACGAATTGCTGGCACGGCTGGAAAAGGAACCGACCGTTAACCTTCTTCTTCTAGAGTTCATTTTTATGTGCCTCTCGCTCGGGTTTGAGGGGCGCTTGCGTGTCGAGGATCGGGGCGCAGAGAAACATGCAACAATCCGTGCAGGGCTCGCCAGCCTGATCCGCGCCCAGCGCGGCCCGCTGGAACCGGAGATCGCGCCGGTGTGGAAAGGTCTGAAACTGCCCCATAAACCGCTTAGCGCATGGATGCCGGCCTGGTTGATCTTCGGCCTGATGACGGCGGTCCTGGGCCTGTCCTATGTGGGGCTGGCCTGGGCGCTCTCGGGGGATACGGAACGGTTGCAAGGACAACTCGCCGCGCTCGGGGCGCAGGAACAGGTGGAACTGAAACGTCAGGCCCCGCCACCGCCACCACCACCGCCGGTGGAAAGCGGGCAAAAGGAACGTGTGGCGAAGTTTTTGGAAAAAGAGATTGAAGAACAGCTAGTTACCGTCTTTGATGATGCCAATACCGTTACCGTGCGGATCAAGGGGTCAGGCATGTTCCAACCGGCCTCTGACACGTTGGTGGACCGGTTCAAGCCGATCATGAACCGGATCGCACAGGCACTGAATGAGGAACCCGGAAAGATCATTATTGCGGGCCATTCCGATAACATTCCGATCAAAACCGCCCGCTTTCCATCCAATCTGCACCTCTCGCTCAAACGGGCGGAAAAGGTGATGCAATCCATTGCGGGTACCCTACAGGATCCGGCCCGCATGTCCGCAGAAGGACGGTCGGACAAGGAACCGATAGCCGATAATGGCACCCGCGAGGGTCGGGCAGAGAACCGGCGGATCGAAGTCATTTTAATGAGAGAGAACAACTAGATGGCGGTTTTCCAGCGCATTTTCCAGTGGATTTTCCACACCAATGGCATCCTTGCGATCGTTGCCGGATTGTTGATGGCGTTGGTCTGGTTTATCGGGCCGATAATCGGTCTGGGCGGAAGTTTCCCGCTGGAAACCGTCACGGCACGCTTGGTGGCAATAGCGATCATATTCGTTGTTACCCTGTTCCTGATGTTGCTGTTCGCGCTGTTGCGGGCGCGACGTGAGAGCAAAATGGCCGATGAGATCGTCGAGGTGGAAGACGATCCGGCGGATGAACAGGACGAAACGGTCAAGGCTGAGATGGCCGAAATGCGCAACCGGATGCGCGATGCGCTCAAAACCCTGCGCAAATCCAAGCTGGGCGGGCGCGGACGCAGCCAGAAGCTCTATCAATTGCCGTGGTATCTGATGATCGGGCCGCCGGGTGCCGGAAAAACGACGGCGATTGTCAACTCGGGGCTAAAATTCCCGCTGGCCGAAAAGATGGGAATGCAGGCGATTGGCGGCATTGGCGGCACGCGCAACTGTGACTGGTGGTTCACGGATGAAGCGGTGCTGATCGACACCGCAGGCCGCTACACCACACAGGACAGCGATGCAGAGGCCGACAGTCGTGCGTGGAACGGTTTTCTGAATATGCTGAAGAAATTCCGCAAGCGCCAGCCGATTAACGGCGCGATTGTGGCGATTTCCCTGTCCGATATTGCGGTCCAGAATGATGCGCAACGCAAGGAGTACGCCACCGCCATCCGCCTGCGCCTGACAGAGCTGCGCGAAAAGCTCGGGGTGCGGTTTCCGGTGTATATCCTTTTGACAAAGGCAGACCTTCTCGTTGGATTCACAGAGTTTTTTGAAAATTTGGGCCGGGAGGCCCGTGAGCAGGTCTGGGGCTTCACCTATCCGATGGAAGGCCCCAAGGACAAACGCAAACCGCTGGACGGGTTTGATGCGCAGTTTGAAACCATGCTGGCCCATCTGAACGATCTGTCACTGGACCGGCTGGCGCAGGTTTCCGACCCGCAACGCCGTTCCATGATTGCCGGATTTCCCCAACAGGTGGCTAGCTTGCGTCCGGTGGTGCGGGATTTCCTGTCGGAGATTTTTCTCGACAGCAAGTTTTCCCAGACCCAACTGGTGCGCGGGGTCTATTTCTCCTCTGGCACACAAGAAGGCACGCCGATTGACCGGCTGATGGGCGGGATGGCGCGGACCTTCGGGCTGGGGCGTCAGGCGGTGGGTTCGGGGCAGGGCGCGGGGCGCAGTTACTTCCTGCGCAACCTTCTCGATAAGGTAATCTTCCCCGAGGCCGGACTGGTCTCAGCCGATGACAAGGTAGAACGCCGCTACCGCTGGATTGTGCGCGGCACCGTGGCCGCCGCCGTGCTGCTGACTCTTGGCGTTGTGGGGATTTGGACCAACAGCTTTTTGGGAAACCGGCAGTTGGTCGCAGATGCAAAAACGCAGATTGAACTTTATTCCAGCAAGGTAGCGGATGTGCCGGGCAATCCGATTGCCGATACCGATGTGCGCCAGCTTGTCGAGCCACTGAACATCCTGCTTGCCATGCCGGGCAACCCGTCACAGACCGATCCGCTGCCCCCGCGCAGCCTGACCTATGGTCTGTATCAGGGCGACGCAGTCGGCACGGAAGCCGCACAAACCTATCGCGCCGCGCTGAACCAGAAACTACTGCCCCGTCTTTTGTTGCGGATGGAGGAGTTGATCCAGACCAATCTCAACAATGAAACCCTGCTGTTTGAGGCGCTTAAGGTCTATATGATGCTCGGTCAGCAGGGACCGATGGACCGCGATCTGGTGCTGCAATGGTTCACGCTGGAATGGGCAAATGAATTCGCCGGAGAGCCCGACGCCGCATCACAACAGGCGCTTGTGACCCATCTGACGAATATGATTAACCAGCCGATGATTTCTATTCCGCTGGACGGTCCGCTGGTGGAACAGGTGCAGGGCATCCTGTCGGAAACCCCTGTGGCGGCGCGGGCCTATCGCACCATTGTTGAGGGACCGGAGGCCAAGGCCCTGCCGGACTGGACCCTGCTTGTGGCCGGTGGTGCGGCGACAAATCAGGTTATGGTCCGCCCAAGCGGTTTGCCCCTGTCCAGCGGCGTGGAAGGGATTTACACCTATGACGGGTTCTACAATGTCTTCCTGCCGGCCGCGCTCGATGTGGCAGAGCAAATCAGAAAGGACAATTGGGTGCTTGGTCCCCGCGCCGAAGACCTCAGCGATGCAAATGCACTGGCGCTGATCGCAAAAGATGTGCTCGACCTCTATTATTCCGATTATATCATCGCGTGGGAAACCATTCTGGGGGATGTGGACATTGCGCCGATGTCGTCCATGTCCCAAACGGTCAAGACGCTGAACCTCTTGTCCGGTCCGTCTTCGCCCGTGTTCAAGATCATGAATCAGGTGGCCGAGCAGACACGACTGGCCGAACGCCGCGCGAATGAGGTTGTGGAAGGCGTTGCCAGCGGCTTTGGCGCGGAAGGCAGTGCCCTTGCGGTCGAAGGGCTCGGCGTGCGCACCCAACGGCTTTTGGCGGTGCTGCAGTCCGCCGCCACCGTCGATGGCGCGGCGCCGCCCAAACCCGGCCAGCAAGTGCAGGACCGTTTCAACAGCCTGCATACCTTTGTCAAAGGTCCGGATGAAAACACGCCGGGCGACATCAGCCGGATTATGGAATTATATGTTGCTGTCTATCAGGAGCTGAACCGCCTGTCGGTCAGCGGAACTGTCACAGGGCAGGGCGAAGCGGTGCAGCGGTTACAGGAAACAATCGTGCCGATGGACGGGCCGATCAAACGCTGGTCCACCCAGATCATAGAGGCCGCCTCGGGCGCTGCGGCGGGGGGGCAACGCTCCAAACTGAACAACCAGTGGCAGGCGCAGGTGCTGCCGTTCTGCAAACAGGCGCTGGACAACCGCTATCCGTTCAACCGGAAATCCCGCGCCGAAGTGGGCATACAGGATTTTGCCCGGCTGTTTGCGCCCCAAGGACTGATTGACACGTTTTTCACCAATAATCTGGCCGAACATGTGGATGTGTCCTCGCGCCCGTGGAAATTCAAACGCACCACGGGCAAGGACCTGGGGATTTCGGACAGTGTGCTGGAACAATTCGAACTGGCCGCCGAGATCCGCGACGCCTATTTTCTCGCGCCCGGCCTGCCATCCATTACTTTTGATCTCAAACCCATCGCGCTGGACCCTAACGCGCAGGAAGTGACCCTGCTGATCGACGGCCAGCCGCTCAACTATGCTCATGGTCCCCAGCAGACGACCTCTTTGAAATGGCCGCAGGGGGGCAGTACCTCTGTCACCTTCAGCCCCGCGATCGAAGGGCGGCGGAACCAGCGCCAGATGGACGGCCCGTGGAGCTGGTTCCGCCTGCTCGACAGTTCGGAAATCCGCCGCACCAATGTCGCAGACCAGACCCGTATCGTGTTCAATGTGGGCGGTCGTATAGCCGTCTTCCAAATGCGCGCCGGTTCTGCGATTAACCCTTTCTCCTCCAAGGCGGTGCGGTTGTTTCGCTGCCCCAATTCGCTCTGACGTGTTCGGGTTTTATGGAAAAATCCCCGCCCACGGCGATTTCATCCGCGCCCGCGGTGATGTATCCTTTATCAATGAATGGGATCAGTTTCTCCAACAAGGCATGGCGAAAAGCCGCGAAACCCTCAGAGGCGATTGGGACGCGGCCTACCAGAACGCACCCATCTGGCGCTTTGTGCTGGATGCGAATGTGTGCGGGAAGCGCGCCATGACAGGGGTTTTGATGCCCAGTCAGGACCGGGTTGGCCGACGCTTTCCGTTAACCCTGTTTCATCCGCTGGAACAGGGGGCAACGCCCGCGCTGCTGGATCACGAACCCTTGATGACGGAACTGGAAAACGCCGCGCTCGCCTGTCTGGATACGCAGATCGACAAGGGCGCGTTGTCAGGACGGCTCGATGTCTTGCCCTTTGTGTATGATCCAGAAAACAGCAGCACAAACGGACGGTCCTACTGGCTCTCCACCTTTTATGCAGGCGCACCCAGACGGGACAGCCGCCGCTTTGACGGGATGCCCGAAGCGGCGCAGTTTGCAGAACTTCTTTCACCGGATCGGGGGCTACAGGATGTTTGAACAGGGACCGGTCTTTCGGACCGATGCGGCCAGTCATGTGGGCCTTGTGCGGGATCTGAACGAAGACGGTATGATCAGTCGCGAGACATTGGGGCTTTGGACTGTGGCGGATGGCATGGGCGGTCACGCCGGAGGGGACTTCGCCAGCCAAACCATCGTAAACGCCATAAATGCCATTCCCGAAAACCTGCAAGGGGCCGCGTTGATGCAGGCCGTGCGCGATGCGTTCCACGCCGCCCATCGCACGATCCAGAGTGAAGCCGAAGCTCGGGACGGCGGGACCATGGGCTCAACCGCGCTGTCACTGATCTTGCAACAGGATTATTTCGTCTGTCTCTGGGTCGGGGACAGCCGGCTGTACCACTGTCGCGACGGTGCCGTTCGTCAGTTGTCCTCGGATCACTCGCTGGTGAATGAATGGGTGGAAGAAGGGAAACTGACCCGCGAAGAGGCAGAACGCCACCCCCACGGCAACGTCATAACCCGTGCAATCGGCGTGGGGGATGTGCCAGAAGTCGCCAAGGTGCGCGGTCGCTACGAACCGGGCGACAGGTTTTTGTTATGCTCGGACGGGTTGAGCGGTTACATGGAAGAAGCAGACATCTTCAACGTGCTCGCCAATGATCCGATGGATGGTATCGCCGGGCATCTGGTGCAAGGCGCTCTGGACGGTGGCGGCCGCGATAACGTGACAGTGATCGTGGTAGAAGTGCCGTGGTAGGTTCCATTTTCAACAAATATCCCCGCGCGGAGCGCTGAATTTTCGCCTTCGGCGAGGATATTTTAAGAAAATGGAAAGAAATTCGTAGGTATCATCTTAACGCGGTACAGGCGGGGACGCCGATGGCCGTGAAAATGGAGACGCTCTGCGGCAGCATGTCCGCAGGGCGTTTTCGGGACCGCTATGGCCAATCCATCACGACCTTACCTGCGGAACCGTCAATCATGGCCGCGAAGCCCTCTTCAAAGGAATCGATCCCGATGCGATGGGTGATCAAACCGGAGACATCCAGACCGCCCTGAACCAGTGCGATCATCTTGTACCATGTCTCAAACATCTCACGGCCATAGATGCCTTTGATGTGGAGCATTTTGAAGATTACCTTGTTCCAGTCGATCTCAAATCCTACCGGCGCAATGCCAAGAACTGCCATCTTGCCACCATTGTTCATTGTGTCGATCATATCGCGAAAGGCGGGCGGGGCGCCGGACATTTCCAGACCCACGTCAAAACCTTCGGTCATTCCGATCCGTGCCATGGTATCGCGCAGGGATTCCTCAGCGGCGTTCACGGTATATTGGACACCCATCTCTTGCGCCAGTTTCAGGCGGATCGGGTTGATGTCGGTGATTACGGTTTTCCGCGCACCGGCTTTTTGCGCCACAAGCGCCCCCATAATGCCGATCGGACCGGCACCTGTGACAAGAACGTCCTCGCCGACGCAGTCAAACGACAGCGCGGTGTGCACCGCATTGCCAAAGGGGTCAAAAATCGCGGCGATCTCATCAGGAATATCGTCGGGGATCGGCACCACATTGTCTTGGGGAAGTGCGATATATTCCGCAAAGCTGCCCGGATGGTTCACGCCAACGCCTTTGGTATTGCGACACAAATGACCCCGGCCGGCGCGACAGTTGCGGCAGTGACCGCAGACAATATGGCCTTCACCGCTGACCCTTTGTCCGATTTTCAGGTTCATGACCGCCGCGCCCAACTCGACGATCTCGCCGCAGAATTCATGTCCGGTGATCATTGGGACAGGCACGGCTTTCTGGCTCCAGGCGTCCCAGTTCCAGATGTGGACATCCGTGCCACAGATTGCCGATTTTCGTACTTTGATCAGCACTTCGCGTCGCCCGATTTCTGGAATCGGCACGTGTTCCATCCACAGTCCGGGTTCCGCGCGGGATTTTATCAAGGCGCGCATTTTGTTGCTCATCAGATAACCCCCATCTCGCGTCCGGCTGTCTCAAACGCGTCGATTGCACGGTCGAGGTCGGCGATACTGTGGGCCGCTGACATCTGCGTGCGAATGCGGTCCTGATCCCGTGGCACAACAGGAAAACTGAAGGCGGCCACATAAACCCCAAGCTGGTCAAGGCGGGCTGCCATTTCGCTGGCCAGTTTCGGGTCGCGTAACATGACAGGGATGATCGGGTGATCGCCCGGAAGCAGTTCAAAGCCTAGTGCGCCCATCCGGTTGCGGAAATGGCCCGCATTCCGGCGCAATCGGGCGCGCAATTCCCCGCCATCGGCTAACATGTCAAAAACAGCTATGGAACTTTGGGCGATGACAGGGGCGAGCGTGTTGGAGAACAGGTAGGGGCGGGATCGTTGGCGCAGCCAGTCCACAACCCGCGCGCTTGCGGCGGTATAGCCTCCCGATGCGCCGCCCAAAGCCTTGCCGAGCGTCCCGGTAATGATGTCGACGCGCCCTTCAACCCCGCAGTGTTCTGCCGTGCCGCGGCCGTTTTCGCCCATGAAACCAACGGAGTGGCTGTCATCGACCATGACAAGTGCGTCGTGTTTTTCGGCGAGGTCGCAAATCTGCGGCAGTTTTGCGACAAATCCGTCCATCGAAAAGACGCCGTCAGTGGCGATCAAGCGGAAGCGGGCGTCTTTGGCGGCGATAAGCTGACGTTCCAGATCGGCCATGTCGGAGTTTGCGTATCGGTAACGCTGCGCTTTGCAGAGGCGGACGCCGTCGATGATAGAGGCATGGTTCAGAGCATCCGAAATGATCGCGTCTTCCGCCCCGAGCAGGGTTTCGAACAGGCCGGTGTTTGCGTCAAAACAGGCGGCGTAGAGGATTGCGTCTTCCATTCCCAGAAAGTCCGAAATGCGTTTTTCCAAAGCCTTATGAGGGGTTTGCGTGCCGCAGATAAAGCGGACCGATGCCATGCCATAGCCGTATTGATCCAGCGCCTTTTTCGCCTGCTCAACCAGTTCGGGATTGTCTGCCAATCCGAGATAGTTGTTGGCACAGAGATTTATGGCCTGCCGTTCGCCCAGATGTATCACGCCAGACTGCGGAGAGGTTATGATCCGTTCGCTTTTATACAGCCCCTGATCTTTCAATTCCGTTAACGCCTTTTCGAGCGTGTCGTCAAATCTGTCCGAGGCACCCATCGCCATGCTCCTCTGTTGTGAATGTTCTGTAAAGCGGGTGTATCACGAAGCGGACGGCCTGTCTTTCTCTGTGACTCTGACAGTTAATTTGTGCCGGAGCGGGGAATCAGTTGGTGGCGAGAGATTAGAATTTGTTGGATCAGGGGGCGTTTAAGAAGGAGATTGCGACCGCAATGTGGCGGGATTATCGGAGGTGAGCGGCCTTGTTGGTGCGGGGTGCGCGGATATTGGTTTTGCGATCCGTTTAGTATAATCATTAAACTTCAGTAATTTAAAGACCAAACCTAAAGTGACGTTCAGAATCCGTGGACAAACTTGTGAAAAATTAGAAACAAATTTGTCAAAACTTTGGCGCTATAACGACCTCATCAACGTATCAGGCGCAGTTGTCTGAATTTCAGTAGTTCAGTGTAAGTGAGTATCAGTAATGGTCATTGCCAGCATCTTCGCATCAGGTATCGCAATCGGGTTTCTTGTCGGGTTTGTCAGTTTCACGCTGATTTACGCCTTTCTCGCGTAATCAGTAACGGACCATCGGCTTATGCGAGACAGTCGCGTTGTCGTTTGAACCGCCCGAAGCCCGATGAACACAAAAAAACACCGCATGGACACCAGCGGTGTTTTTTGCAATTCAGCGGGTAAATATCAGGCGTCTATAAAGCCGCGGGCGCAGGGACCATAGGCGTCAGGTCTGCGGCGCAGCACAGGGAATGTTTCCAGCACCTCATCCCGACTGTTTTCGGGCAGCAGGTCCAGGTTTTCCGGTGTTGGCATAAAGCTTTCCGAGGCGGCGGCTTCTGTGTAGATGACTTCGTGCTGGTCGGTGACGATCTGGAAAAACTCCATCCGGCCGCCGACAGCCTGAATGACAGTGACGTCGTCCACAAGAATACGCGCAGGGATCAGGACCTCTTTGACACCATACACGGCCATCGCCTCGGCCCCTTTAAGGACGACACGTTGATCGGCGCTGACGACCAGATCGCGGGCGTTTTTTATGGCGCCTTTGCGGAACAGGATTGGGGCGTTTTCCCGAGTGATGTCAACTGTATGGGAACCGATCCAGCGAATGTCCTGCATGCCGCGATCCCGTGTTATCACACGATCCCCGACCACCAGATTTTCAACCCGCACTTCACCACGGTTGGTCATCACATGGGTGCCCCGTGCAATGCCGAGCCGGTTTTCAGCCTTGTTTTGCTGTGAATCTGCTTCTTTCACCGAATTTTCGCCGGTATGGGGCATGGAAACGCTAACGGTTTCGTATATGTGGTCTTCGAGCAGGGGACGGTCGCTGACCAGTTCAGAGTAGAGCGCGGCGTGATTGCTGGAAATATCCTGACGGGCGGTAAAAACCTCATCCGTGAAACGGTCCCGCAACACCCATACGATTTGCGTATCGGCGGCATTGGTATTCGCGTTGGGCTTCGGTGTGCTTTTCAGGTTTTTGATCCTGCTGTTTTTCACACATGTACCAGCGCGGAAACTGGCAAAGCCACCTTTGGTCACGGCAAACGGCGTTGTATTGGCGGCAATTGTATAGGTGTGAAGATTTGCTGTCATATCCGATACTCGCTCACTAATTTATGCGCCGAAAGTTAAAACACTATGAATTTCTTGAAGCTGGCGCTCAAAAAAATTGATGGAGCTTAATTGAGGCGCAAATGGGGCAGCAATTTGCCCAAACTTGGTTTTCTCTTCACCGCAAACCCCATCAAGAGCGGCCTCAGCCGGAATCCGGCGCGGGGGCGCGACACCCCCAAGAGGTGCCAAATGTCTGACACTGTGTCGCAATTTAGTATTTCAAGGCCGTTTTTGGCGGTTGCTATTTCCTAGATTGTTCGCTTAGTCTGACCACATACCAACAGGGTCAAATGGCCTGAACACAAAAAAACGGGTTGAAAACAGCCTGATAAAAATCCGGTCGCACAGATCGCACAAATTACAAAAACGGGTCTTCAGGCCTGAAAAGTCAACTGGGAGATAGTTTTGACTGCAACTTCGCACGACGACGCATTTGTCGTATTTGATCGCGTTCAAAAAAGCTATGACGGCGAGATACTTGTTGTAAAAGATCTCAATCTACAAATCGCTAAAGGTGAGTTTCTGACAATGCTAGGCCCGTCAGGGTCCGGCAAGACGACCTGTCTTATGATGCTTGCGGGGTTTGAAACGGCCACAAGCGGGGACATTCTGTTGGGCGGCAATCCGATCAACAACATCCCGCCGCACAAGCGCGGGATTGGCATGGTCTTTCAAAACTACGCCCTGTTTCCCCATATGACGGTTGGCGAGAACCTCGCCTTTCCGCTGGAAGTGCGCAAGATGGGCAAGTCCGAGCGGGAAGCCAAGGTCAAGCGGGCCCTTGATATGGTCCAAATGGGAGAGTTCGCGGGCCGGCGTCCGGCACAGCTCTCGGGGGGGCAGCAACAGCGGATCGCTCTGGCGCGGGCTTTGGTATTTGATGCGGAACTGGTTCTGATGGATGAACCGCTTGGCGCGCTGGACAAACAATTGCGCGAACACATGCAGTTTGAAATCAAACACATTCATGAAAATCTGGGCATTACAGTCGTTTACGTGACGCACGACCAATCCGAGGCGCTGACGATGTCAGACCGGATTGCAGTTTTTAACGACGGTGTGATCCAGCAACTGGCTCCGCCCGAAGACCTGTACGAGCGGCCTGAAAACTCTTTCTGCGCGCAGTTCATCGGTGAAAACAATACATTGATGGGGACTGTGGAATCCGTGACGGACGGAGTGGCTGCGATCACTCTGGATGACGGGGCAAAAGTGCGCGGACTGGCCGTAAATTGCGGCGGTCCTGGCAGCCGGACCACGATGTCGCTGCGCCCCGAGCGGGTGTATGTCGGCGGCGAGGAAGGGCTTGTCACCACAGAAGCCGAGGTCAAGGAATTGATCTATCTTGGCGATCACATCCGCTGCCGCATGCATGTGCATGGCAACGACGAATTTGTGGTGAAAGTACCCAATGCTGCCGGTCACAAACACCTGCAAGTGGGTGAAAAGACCTTGATCAGCTGGGAAACTGCGGATTGCAGGGCGCTCGACGCCTGAGCAAGGGGGACGAAATCCTAAGAGACACCGACCGTTCCGCACCCGTGGACGGATGGAACAACGATAGAACGGGTAAACTGTAAACAAGGAGAAGTTTCTATGAATATGAAGTCTATTATTCTGAGCACAGCAGCCGGCGTCGTCGCCGCATCTGCAGCTGGTGCGAAGGACATGACCATTGTATCCTGGGGCGGTGCATACTCGGCCTCTCAGGATGCAGCCTACCACCAGCCTTACATGAAGGCGAACCCAGATGTGAACATCATCAACGACGAAAGCTCTGCCGAAGCGGTTGCCAAGCTGCGGGCGATGGCAGAAGCCGGTAACACCACTTGGGACGTGGTGGATGTTGTTGCTTCTGATGCGATCCGCCTGTGTGACGAAGGTCTGGCGATGGAAATCGACGCGGACACCATGTTGGCAGATGCGCCCGACGGCACAAAAGCATCCGAGGATTTCGGTGATCTGCTGGTGTCCGAATGCTTCATCCCGCAAATCGTGTATTCCACAACATTCGCGTATCGCACCGATGTGGACGCATGGGGCGGCAAAGAGCCAAGCAACATCTGTGACGTGTTCGATCTGGAAGCCTTCCCGGGCAAGCGTAGCCTTGAGAAGCGTCCGATCAACAACATGGAATGGGCACTGCTGTGTGACGGCGTAGCCAAGGACGAAGTCTATGACGTTCTGGGCACCGAAGAGGGGCAGCAACAGGCTTTGGCCAAGCTGGACACCATCAAGGACGAAGTGATCTGGTGGTCTGCCGGCGCGGATACGCCACAATTGCTGGCTGACGGCGAAGTTGTGATGGGGTCCACCTATAACGGTCGCCTGTTCTCTTTGATCGAAGAGCAAAAGCAGCCGGTTAAAATGATGTGGGACGCACAGGTGTTTGACCTTGACGGTTGGATCATCCCTGCAAACCTGAGCGAAGAGCGCAAGCAAGCCGCACTGGATTACATCATGTTCGCGACAGACACACAGCGTCTGGCCGATCAGGCGAAATACATCTCCTACGGTCCGGCCCGTGCGTCTTCTGCACCACTGGTTGGCAAGCACGCCGAACTGGGGATCGACATGGCGCCACACATGCCAACAGACCCAGAGAACGCAAAGAACACGTTCCTCTACAACTACGAGTTCTGGGCTGACTACCGCGACGACATCGACGCGAAATTCCAAGCCTGGCTTGCGCAATAATCATTAACACAGGGCGGCTCTCGGGCCGCCCTGATGCCCTGAACCCGATGGTTTCAACAGGTGGACAGTACTAAGATCATGGTAAACACAGCAGACAGCTCCCAGGATATAGCCCATTCCGCGCCGGTCACAGGTCCGGTGCTGGGCAATGACGGACGGCCCTTGAAGGCCAGCCTTGCGCGAAGTCTGCGCCGTCAGAAATTGCGCGCGCTCGGGTTGATTGCGCCGCTGCTGATCTTTGTTCTTCTCACCTTTATTGCGCCGATTGCGGATATGCTGTTCCGCTCGGTCGAAAACAACATCGTCGGGGATGTGTTGCCCCGTACCGTGGTGGCCCTGAAAGACTGGGACGAAACCACCGGAGAATTGCCCGATAACGCCACGTTCAAGGCAATGGCACTGGACTTGAAAGAGGCGGTCGAGGACAAAAGTCACACGCGGCTTGGGTCCCGTCTGAACTATGAACAATCCGGTATTTCCAGCCTGTTCCGCCAAACAGGTCGCAAAGTGAAGCGTCTGGATGTGGAAGAAACGACGGATTTCGTCGCCGCATTTGAGGATATGAACAAGAAATGGATGGATGTTGAAAACTGGCAGACCATCAAAGCCTTTTCCGGACGGTTCACCGACGGTTATTTCCTAGCTGCGGCGGATCTGACCAAAGGGCCGGAGGGTATTGAGCGGGTGCCCGAGAACGAACAGATTTACTATACTCTGTTGCTGCGCACGCTGAAAATGTCGCTGATCATCACCTTCAGCTGTATTTTGCTTGGCTATCCGATTGCCTTTCTGCTGGCGACATTGCCGCTGCGCACCTCTAACCTGCTGCTGATCCTTGTGCTGTTGCCGTTCTGGACCTCGCTTCTGGTGCGCACCTCGGCGTGGAAGGTTTTGCTGCAACAACAAGGGGTGATCAATGACACGCTGGTCTGGCTTGGACTGGTAGCGGATAACGCGCGGCTGGAACTGATCAACAACCAGACCGGCACGATCATTGCGATGACGCATATTCTGCTGCCGTTTATGATCCTGCCGCTGTTTTCCGTGATGAAAACCATTCCGCCCTCCTATGTGCGGGCAGCGAAATCACTGGGCGCAAACGACTGGACGGCCTTCTGGCGGGTCTACTTCCCACAGTCCGTACCGGGCATCGGGGCGGGTTCCATCCTGTGTTTCATCCTGTCCATCGGCTATTACATCACGCCGGAAATCGTGGGCGGCACAAAAGGTGTCTTCATTTCCAACCGGATTGCCTACCATATTTCGTCCAGCCTGAACTGGGGCCTTGCTGCGGCGCTTGGGACATTGCTGCTGGTGGTGGTGCTTGGGCTCTACTGGCTCTACGACAAGTTCGTGGGCATTGATAACGTGAAACTGGGGTAAGGTAATATGGCTCTTCCAATCTACGCATCACCGCTGCAACGGGCCTGGTACTATGGCTTTCGCACCATCTGCACGCTGATCTTTCTGTTCCTGATCGTGCCGATCCTTGTGATCCTGCCGCTCAGCTTTAATGCAGAGGATTTCTTTACCTTCACGCCGGAGATGCTGCGGTTTGATCCTGAAGGGTATTCGCTGAAACACTACCGCGATTTCTTCTCCAACTCCGATTGGCAGAATGCGGTTGTGAATTCCCTGCGGATTGCGCCGATGGCGACTTTCCTGTCGGTGTCCTTTGGCACACTGGCGGCGATCGGCCTGAGCCAGCCGCATGTTCCTTTCCGCCGCGCAATCATGGCGATCCTGATTTCTCCTATGATTGTGCCGCTGATCATCTCGGCTGCGGGTATGTATTTCTTCTACTCCCGTATCGGTCTGCAAGGCACATACTGGGGCGTTGTCATGGCTCACGCTGCGCTTGGCATTCCGTTTGTGATCATCACCGTGACGGCGACTTTGGTGGGTTTTGACAACTCTCTGACACGGGCGGCAGCAAATATGGGGGCAGGGCCGGTGCGCACCTTCTTCCGTATCCAGATGCCGTTGATCCTGCCCGGTGTGATCTCTGGCGGTCTGTTCGCCTTTATCACATCGTTTGATGAGGTGGTGGTCGTGCTCTTCGTCGGCTCTGCTGGTCAGAAAACCCTGCCGTGGCAGATGTTCACCGGACTGCGTGAACAGATCAGCCCGACCATCCTTGCGGTGGCGACGATCCTGATCGCGATTTCCATTGCCTTGCTGACAGTGGTAGAACTGCTGCGCCGCCGCTCTGAACGGCTGCGGGGCATGTCACCGGGTTAAACCGGACCGGACAGTTAGGAATTTAGGACGGGGCCGCTTTAGGCCCCGTTTTTCGTGGCAAGGTTACAAGGCGCGCAGGATGACCAGCCAGATCGAAACGCTGAACACTGCACCAGCCGTGCCAAGCAGGATCGCACCGGCGGCGCTGCCTTTGGCGCGATCGTACATATTTGCGAAGACATAGGCGTTTACGCCGGGGGCCATCGCCGCAGTCAGAACCACCACGCGGGTGACATCCGGTTCAAGATGAAAGACCTGTGTGGCCATAAACAGCGCGATCAGCGGATGCACCACAAGACGCAAGGTCACAACAAAGGCGGTCTCTTTGATGTTGGCGGACAGGCCGTAACGCACCAGAACCGCCCCAAGACCAAACAGCGCGGCGGGCAGGGCGGCGCGGGCCATCATCTCTGTCGCAGCCCAAAGGCCCTCGGGCAACCACATGCCTGTCAGGTTCACCGTAAAGCCAAGCGCAAGCCCGATCATCAGCGCGTTCTTGAACATCGCTTTCACCACAATCTTAGCGGTGGTCGGCAGGCTGCGCCCGTCCGCGCGTACCAGTTCGATGGTGGTGATCCCGAGCAGATAGCAAAACGGCGCGTGGATGGCGACAATGGCTGTGATCGGCCCCAAAGCCTCGGCTCCGAAGGCCCGTTCCACGATGGGAAAACCCAAAAGAACCGAATTGGCAAAAAGCGCACAAAACCCCAGTACAACGGCCTCACCGGGACGGCGTTTGAAAAAGAACACCGCGCCAAGGCAGCCCAAGGTGAAGCAGCTGATGGACCCTGCATAGAAACTGCCGAGCAGTCGGAACTGAAAGACGGACGACAGGTCAAGTTTGGCAATCGCGCCGAATAGCAGGCAGGGAATGGCGAAATTCTGGGTGAATTTCATCAGGGCATCGGCGTGGTCGTCGCGGAACAGCTTGAAATACACAGCACCATAGCCCGCGCCGACAACCAGAAACACCGGCAGGACGACCGTAAAAACTTCTAACATTT
Source organism: Neptunicoccus sediminis (assembly GCF_001719615.1). Lineage (GTDB taxonomy): Bacteria > Pseudomonadota > Alphaproteobacteria > Rhodobacterales > Rhodobacteraceae > Amylibacter > Amylibacter sediminis. Next base: position 129,848 of record NZ_MDVX01000002.1, on the reverse strand, counting down.
AATCTTCTTCTTCAGGCAGAGAGCCTGATTTTCATACCGTCAAACGCCGGTGTTACATGATCCGGAATTTCCCCGCACAGGGTGTCATAGTCCAGATCCACATGCATATTGGTCAGCACAGCCTGTTTGGGGGCCGCCCGCTTGATCCAGTCGAGCGTTTGGGACAGGTGGGAATGGGTCGGATGGGGGTCGCGGCGCAGGGCATCCACCACCCAGCACTCCAGATCCGCCACAGCCTGCCACGCGGTATCGTTCATGGCCGACACATCCGGCAGATAGGCCAGCAGGTCATCAATGCGAAAGCCGTTCGCCTGAATCGGACCGTGATCCACAAGAAACGGCGTAAAAGTGATCGCACCGCCTTCGCCGTCTATGGTGACGGGGCCGGTCATGTCGTTCATTTCGAGGATCGGTTTGTAAAGCGTGCCGGGCACCTGTTCAAAGGTGTAGCCAAAGCGCTGGCGCAGGGTGGTTTGCGTCGTGGCATCGGCCCAGATCGGCAAACGCTTGCGCATGTTGAACACCACCATCCGCAGATCGTCGATCCCGTGGGTGTGATCGGCGTGGTCATGGGTATAGATCACCGCATCCAGCGCACTGACCTCGGCATCCAGAAGCTGGCGGCGCAAATCCGGAGAGGTATCAATCAGAACCGTTGTCTTACCCGATTCCGTGATCCGTTCTACCAGCATGGAACAGCGCTGGCGGGCGTTTTTTGGATTGCTCGGGTCACAGGCGCCCCAATGACCGCCGATCCGCGGCACACCGCCCGAAGAGCCGCATCCCAGAATGGTAAAGATATACTCCGCCATCAGGCTGCTGCCTTATAGCGCGCCGCCTTGGTAAAGAGCCGGTCAAAGTTGGCGGTGGTTTGCGCTGCAAATTCCGCGTAGTCGAGCCCGAAGATTTCGGCGCCGGTTTGTGCGGTATGGGCGGTGTAGGCGGGTTCATTCCGCTTGCCGCGATAGGGCGTTGGCGCCAGATAGGGCGCATCGGTTTCCACCAGCACACGGTCGAGCGGCACGGTGGCAAAAATATCCCGCAATTCCTGACTCTTCTTGAAAGTGGCGATGCCGCTCATCGACAGGTAAAATCCCAGATCAAGCGCGGCTTTGGCCAGTTCCATTCCCGAGGAAAAGCAGTGCATCACGCAGTTATAAGCACCATTGCGGTGTTCTTCGCTGAGGATACGGGCCATATCGTCATCCGCTGCACGGGCATGGATGATCAGGGGCAATCCGGTTTCCCGCGCCGCAGCGATATGGTTGCGCAGGCTGTCCTTCTGGATCTGTGCCGTATCCGCCGTATAGTGATAATCCAGTCCGGTTTCCCCGATCCCGACCATTTTGGGGTGGCGGGTCAGTTCGATCAGACGCTCGGTCGGGACCAGATCATAGTCTGCCGCGCTCATCGGGTGGATGCCGGCGGCGTAAAACACCGAGTCATAGGTTTCCGCAATCCCGCGCACGGTTGGTTCGTTCTCCAGCTTGGTGCAGATCGTGACCATGCGGGCCACCCCTGCATCATGGGCGCGTTTAATAATTTCGTCTCTTTCGCCGTCGAAATCCGGAAAATCCAGATGGCAATGGCTGTCTACAATCTGTGGTGTCATGTGATCTGCCTACTGGCGTGCGATCAAAGGCGCGCCGCTTCGTCAAGTTTCAGCAACATATCAAGGATCACGCCGGAGGGGTCAAGGTTAACCGCACGGGCATGACCGACACGGGCCGATAACTCTTGTGCGAGGTTGGCCCATTTGCGGGCTGCGGCGCTGTTGGGGGCCAGTTTGGACAGCATCCGCGCCTCATGGGGGGCGGCTTCGGTCCAGATGGCCGGTTGCAGGGCGCCAAACCGCGCCAGTCGGGTCAAAAGCAGGTCGATCAGCAGAACGGTGATGTCGTAGTTCTCCGCATTGGCAGCGCCGCCGCATTTCTCTGCTATGGCAGTAGCCTGTCCGCGATCAAGTCCGGGGGCCTGTTCCATCAGGGCAACAAGCGCCGCATACCTTTGTGCGCCTTCCCCGTGGGCCAGCCGCAGGGCCGCCCCAACTGACCCGCCGGACAGTTCGGCAAGTGCCGGATCGCCACCAATTTCCAGACCAGCGGCCATAAGCGCGTCCGATTGGTCCTGCGGCGACAGGGCGGTGCAGCGCAGATCGCGACAGCGGGAGCGGATCGTGGGCAGCAGGCGGGCGGGCTGGTGACTGACCAGTAGCAGAACTGTCTTTTCGGGCGGTTCCTCAAGGATTTTCAGCAGCGCATTGGCGGCGCTGACGTTCATCAGGTCGATGTCATCCACAATCGCCACGCGCCAGCCGCCATCCGCTGCAGAGAGCGCCAGGAAGCTCTTGAGCTTGCGCACCTCATCAACGGTAATCTCTTTCTTGAGGCGCGGCGGCTTGGCCTTGTCGTCCCACGGGCGACGGCACAAAAACAGGCGTGGCTCTCCCAGAGACATGGCGCGGCGCACGGCCGGATGGTTCGGGTCCGCATCAAGACTTTCGGGTGCAGGTGGTGCGCCGAACATGCCGCCGTCGTCTTCCGGCTGAGCCAGCAGAAATTTCGCAATCCGCCATGCCAACGTTGCCTTGCCCACCCCGCGCGGTCCGGTCAGCATCCACGCATGGTGCATCCGTCCGCCGTTATAGGCCGACAGGAAAGCTGCCTCGGCCTGCGCCTGCCCAACCAGAACAGAGGTTTCGCGGGGATGGGGGGCACCCTCGGCGCGATCCGGTTCCGGGATGTCCTCGGCCGTTATGACAGCCATTGTTCAACCACAGTCTGAATTTCACCGGACACAGAGGCCGGCGACTGGTTGCCGTTAATCACATGGCAGCGGTCGGGAAACTGTTTCGCCAGCCCCAGAAAGCCTGCACGCAGTTTTTCCTGAAAGCCCAGACCCATATCTTCAAAACGGTCCTCGCCGGACCCCCGTGCCAAACCGCGCCCGAGCGCGATTTCAGGGTCCATATCGACGATGAAAGTCAAATCCGGTTCCTGTGCGATCATCAGATCGTGGAGGCGGTCCACTGTTGTGCGCAGTTCGGCCCGTGCCGCACCCTGATAAACGCGGGTGCTGTCGGCAAACCTGTCGGAAATCACCACTTTACCAGCCTCAAGGGAAGGGCGGATGGTGCGTTCAAGATGGTCGCGGCGGGCTGCGGTGAACAGCAGGATTTCGGTTTCGGGCGACCAGCGGTTTGGATCACCCTCTACCAACAGGCGGCGGATGTCTTCCGCGCCCGGCGAACCGCCCGGTTCCCGTGTGTGCAGCACATCCCGGCCGTAATCCCGCAGCAAAGTAGCGAGAAGGCGCGACTGGGTGGTTTTACCGGACCCGTCAATGCCTTCAAATGTAATAAAAAATCCGCTCCTCACTTACCGCAACGCCCCTTGGAGCTTTTGCGCAGAAACCTTCAGACGCTTCATCAGACCGGCATATTGCACATCACTTGAGGCATACACAGGGTAGCTTTGGGATGGCAGGCCGGGAATTTCGATGTTCAACACGCCCAATTCGGTTCCCTTGGCCACCGGCGCCTGTATTGGGCCTTCATAGGTGACGCTCATCTTGATTTCCTCCCGCGAGGAATAGGGGATCAGCGCGGAAATGTCATCTGCAACTTCCAGCCCGACAGTTGTCTCTGCGCCCAACCAGACCTCTGCCTGGGCGACGTTCTTTCCCGCTTTGAGAAGGGTCTCCTGTGAGAATTGCCGGAAGGCCCAGTTCATCAGCCGCTCGGCTTCGCGGGCGCGTGCATCCGCTGTGTCCAATCCTGAAATCATCAGGATCACCCGGCGGTCGTCCTGACGGGCGGTGCCGACCAACCCGTAGCCGGCCTCTTCGGTGTGGCCGGTCTTCAGCCCGTCCGCGCCAATGCCTTTGTCCAGCAAGGGATTGCGGTTTTTCTGGGTAATATCGGCCCAAGTGAACGAATCCTCGGCAAAATAGCCGTAGTATTCGGGAAATTGCGTCATGAGGCGATTGGCCAATGTGACAAGGTCACGCGCACTCATCCGGTGGTTTGGATCGGGCCAGCCGGTGGCATTGGCAAAGGTACTGTCGTTCATGCCGAGCTTGCGCGCCCGTGCGGTCATGATCCGTGCGAAATCTGCCTCGGAGCCGGCCAGATTTTCCGCAACCACGATGCAGGCGTCATTGCCGGATTGCACGATGATGCCGCGGATCAGGTCTTCGACTTCAATCCGGTCGCCCTGTTTGACGAACATCTTGGAGCCGCCCTTTTCCGAGGCTTTCTGCGAGACGGTGAATTCGGTATCAAGGTTCACCCGCCCGTCCTGAAGCGCCTCGAACAGCATGTTGAGGGTCATCAGTTTGGACATAGAGGCCGGCGGGATCGGAATATCCGCTTCTTTGGCCAGAAGCACGGTGCCGCTGGCCTGATCCAGCACCAGTGCCGAACGTGCGATCGTGTCAAAGGCCGAGGCGGGCAGGGTGGTGGCCAGCCAGATTGCTGCCGCGCTGAGTAGGAATTTAGGTCGCATGCCGCGCTCCGTTGGAACGAAACAGATAGGACGCCCCGACCCCTGTTGGGGAAGCGGGGACTACTACTGTTCGGGGTTACATTGTCTTACCGCCTAACGCTGCCATCCATTGGGGATGGCGTCAACCGGACACCATGTAGGCATCGGCAAACCCTTGCCCTTTTACCATGTTGAGAAGCTGGCGCTGTTCACTGGCAGAGCTTGCAGGACCGGCAAGAACCCGCCAGAAGTCTTTGCCATTGGTCGTCGATTTCACAATTTTCGCCGGAACGCCGTTCTTTTTAAGACGGGCGACATTGGCTTTGGCATTGGATTCGATGCTGAAAAAGCCGATCTGCGCGTATTTCGCACCTTTGGCCGCTTTGGGCGGCGTGGCCGGTTTTGCCACAGGTTTGGGCTTGGCTTCGGCCTTTTGCACCGAGGCGCGGGCCTTGGCCGCCAGATCGTCCTCTGCCGGCGCATCCAGGGCCACGGCAGAGACACTCTCTGTTACGTTGGTCTGAACCTCTGCTTCGATTTCGGCGTTTTCGTTGATGGTTTCTTTGCGCAGCGCTGTCACCCGCAATTTGGTCGGAGAGCCTGCCTGAACCCCAAGCGCGGCTGCGGCCTCGGAGGAGAGTTGCAGGCTCGGGCCGGGGTTGTCCCGCTCGCGGCGGAACAGGGCGCCAACGACGAATTTACCGTTGCTTTCATTCCGGATGATGACCCGTTCGGGCTGTTTGCTGTCGGGATGTGCGATCCAGACGCCGCCCAGTGACGGGCGTCCGTCCCACAGGGCGTTTTCGTTTTTCTCGAATACTTCGGGGGCTTCTACATCCCGTTCCACCAGCTTGATCGGCTTGCCGGACCCCGGTGTGACTTTGCCAGAGGTCTCAGCCGTTGCTGTCTCTGCATCTTTCTTGCCAAACCCGAGATTCATGCCCTCGAAACCGCCGTCTTCACACCCTGCAAGCGCCACGCCTGCGAGAAGTGCGAACACCAGCTTGCCTTTGGAAGAAGAAAATTTACCGTTGCTCATATTGCCTGTCCAGATCATCGTGCCTGTCTCCTTGGTTGCGTCATTTGCTTTACCGATCTGGCGCCGGTCCAAAGTCAAAAACGCAATCGTGTTCCGCCTCGCCCCGCTGTATCGCGGGTTTTGACGATACCCTAACCATAAAGCACTTTGTTATGGAAGCCTGTTAATCCAAGGACACCCAGAAACCAGCAGCCTGTTGCCGACAAAAAAGAGGCTTGCAGTTTGGCGCGCGCGCAATTACGAAACCCAAAGCAGCGACAAGCAGGCACCCGAATGCGGAGAGGTGGCAGAGTGGTCGAATGCGGCGGTCTTGAAAACCGTTGAGGTGAGAGCCTCCCAGGGTTCGAATCCCTGTCTCTCCGCCAGCCTGTAGTTCCGGCTATTCCCCTGATGTCTTAAACCCCTTGAAAAAGACGCATGGACGTCACAGTTCAGCCTATGGTTGAGCAGCCCGCCGGCGGCGGAAGCGGACCGTTTTGACTAAAAATTGCAATGTTTTCTTGGAAAAATCGCATGTTCTTAATTTGAGAAATTAGGATGCTGCCCAAGTTGTGACCTTTTTTGGCCCAAATTGAAAACTATCAAATACGAACGACAAGATTAACAACCGACACCGCTTATAGCAGTTTAAGGACAGTCTATGTTTGCCGACACTCCGAACAGACCTTTTTATTCCTACATCATCACGCAGTCTGCTCTCGTTCTGATTGTGCTGGCGGCGTCCTATCTGCTGACCTTCCTCGCCTTTGAACATTTTGGGCTGCACATCGACTGCATCCTGCTGTCCTTCGGGTTGATCCTTGTGACGCAACTGCCAGTTGCGGCGATTTATGCCCGCACCGAAGGGCAGGAAGTGGATGGCAACCGCGGTTGGACGCTGGCCTTTGTCTTTGTCGGCGTCACGTTGATCGGTGAGGCTGCATTGCAACTGGCGAGCGGGCATCTGCTGGAAACATGGGCACGCTTCAACGGCGTGGCCGGTGCGGTGCAGTTTGATACATTGGTTACAGCCCTTTGCGGTGTTCTGGCTGCCGTGTTGCTGTGCGTGACAGTGTCCAAGATTATCTTCCGGCTGGCTGTCACATGCCATCTGCGCCGCCTTGCCAAGAACGCCGCCGGTTCCATAGATGTAACGGATGCCCACAGCCCGCAGAACGGCGTTCACGCGATGCAGCGCCCGAAAGTATCACAGGATTTCTCGGAATTTTTCCGTCGTGAGCTGGTCAGCGCCAATATCGCAATCTTCGGCCTGTCGCTGATGATGTTCGGCACAGATTTCATGACTATCCTGAAGCTTAGCATACCGGCATCTCTGGTCTTTTCGGTGATCTGCGTTGCCAACCGTCTGGCGCGGTCTGAAACCCGCAGCTCGCTGATGTCCCGCAGCCTGCATATCTCGCTACAGATGCTGCCGCTTTCCGTGACCTGCCTGATCCTGCTCGCCCTTGGAGAGCTGTACAGCCATTACGCCGCAACCTTGGCAACGGAAGCATCTCCGGTCGTCTTTGCCCGTGTTGCCGCAAATGGTCTGGTCCAGAACACCCAAGTTATGTGGAGTGTTTTTGCAGGGCTTGGCATGATCTTTGCACTGTCGCTGGTCGCCAATGCGTTGATGCTGGCCGTGTTCACGCGGCTGATCCGCCCGATTGTCTGTCAGGTTGCTCCGGCGACGATCACGGCGCGGCCGGATGCGCCACGTGTCAGCCCTGAAAACCGTCTGTCCCAAGTCCCGGTTGCCGCAAACACCATCGGATTTGTCAAAGGTCGCGATGTTGTCGCTACGCTGAAACACCGCCGGATCGCAACCGAACGCCCCCAATTGCTGCTGTTGCAGATGGACCGCGCGACGGCCGCCTGAGCCCCGTGTGACGCTGATTTAATTCTCCCAAGCTGAAGCCTGTCCAAGGCTGTTCTCCTGCGGCAGAACAGCCTTGGACCGGATTTCTCTCTGGTCCTGTGGATGCACAGTGCTAGGTTGTTCGTCAGGTAAGCCAATCAGGGAAAGGATGTTCTGATGAAGTCAAACCGTATCTGGATTGCAGCCACTACAGCCAGCCTCGTCGCTTTGGGCGGGATTGTTGCGGCTGAAGAATCCGCAACAGCGATTACAACAACGACCGGTGCCGATACCGCCGCCACCGAAGCGACAACGGACACAGCCACAGAGGCCGAGATTGCCAAAGTCGTGATTGATGGCGATGCGAAAAAGGGCAAACGGGTCTTTAACAAGTGCAAAGCCTGCCACAAGCTTGAGGCCGGTAAGAATGGTGTCGGGCCGTCACTGGCTGGCGTGTTTAACCGCCCCGCAGGTGAAGTCGAAGGCTTCCGCTATTCGGACGCGATGATCAATTCGGGGATTGTCTGGACGCCGGAGAACCTGACGAAGTATCTGCACAAACCCAAAGATTTCGTGCCCGGAACCAAGATGACCTTTGCCGGTTTGAAGAAGGACAAGGACATCAACAATCTGCTCGCCTATCTTGCGGAAGAATTGCAGGACTGATTGTAGACAGCCGGTTTGCGATAGATAAGAATTGAAACAAAACAGCCGACGGATCGTCTCCGGCGGCTGTTTTGATGTGCGGGCAGGGCGGTTAACGCCCCTTAAACGGTGATCGACCGGATCAACCGTTGTTTGGTGTCGCTGGCGCGGGTTTTGCAGCCGCGGCGCTACCGGCGTTCAGGGGATCTTCCTGACGCTGCACGGAGCCTTCAAAATGGGCGCCGCTTTCGATAGCGATTGTTTTGTGGATGATGTCGCCCTCAACACGTGCGGAAGAGGTCAGGCGCACTTTCAGGCCACGAACACGGCCGATCACACGGCCGTTCACAACCACATCGTCGGCCATGATCTCGCCTTCCACAGTGGCGCCTTCGCCAACGGTCAGAAGATGGGCGCGGATGTCGCCTTTGATCTTGCCTTCGATCTGAATGTCACCCGTGGTTTGCAAGTTGCCCGTGATGGTCAGATCGGACGACAGGGCAGAGGCCGGTGGCTTCGCCTTTGGCGGTGTGGAGGGCGCAGAAGCCGGTGTAGGTGGCGTTGCCGGTTTGGACGGTGGTGTCGCTGGAGCCGCACCGGAGGGTTTGTTTGCATCTGCCGCGGGGGCCGGCTTGTTGGTCTCACTGATTTTGCTTTTAGAAAACATTTCTAGCTGCCTTCATATATTTAGAGGGGTTAACTGCAGTACCATTTATGCGCACCTCATAGTGGAGATGCACGCCGGTGGACCGGCCCGTGTTGCCCATATCACCAATTCGCTCACCGCGCGAGACCCTTTGGCCGGACTTCACGCGAATTTTGCTCATATGGGCGTAATAAGTTTCAAATCCGCGCACATGGCGGATTTTGACGAGCTTTCCATACCCGCTCTGACGGCCTGCAAAGGTAACAACCCCGTCGCCGGTCGCAAGGATCGCTGTCCCGCGTGCGCCGGCCATGTCATTGCCTTTGTGCATCCGGCGACCGCCGGTTTTGGGATCGCGACGATAGCCAAACCCCGAGGTGTTGCGATAACCGCCATCAACCGGAAAGGACAGGGGCAGTTTGGAAACGGCCATTTTTGCCAGACCGACCCGATCCATCTTGTCCAGAATCTCGACCGCGTCCCGGTTCAACTGGCTGGCGGAGTCCCCTTTGGTCGAAATTGAAAGCGCCGTCAGTGGACCGCCGGTGCCTGAATGGGTGCGCCGCATTTCGTCAAGAATACTGTCGGTGTTGATGCCGGCATTGCTGAGCGCTTTTTCAAGCGGACCAAGCGTGACATCCACCGCCTGTTCCAGACGGGCAAAGATCCGCGCGGTCTGCTGTTCCTTCAACTGATGGGCCAGCGACATTTCGGACATCTGGGTATAGAGTTCCTCGGCCGTGGTTTCCAACTGGTCCCGCTGCGCCACTGTGTCCTCGAGCGCGCGTGCCATTGTGGTCAGGGTTTCTTCTGTATCATTCGCGCTGCCCAGTTTGGTGCTGAGACTGCCGGTCACAGCCTGCATTTCGGCCATCACACTGTCGGACTGTTTTTGCGCCTCGTCCCGTTCCTTAATCGCTACTTGCAGCTTTTTTTGCATGATTTTCAGGCCGGTCGCCAGTTCGCGGCGTTCTTCTTCGGCCTGTAACAATTCGCTTTGCTGCTGGGAAATCTGTTCCAGCGCGATGTAGAACCTGTCCTGTGCGGTTTGCGCTTCAAGGGCACGGGTGTCCCGTTCCTTGCTCAGCTCGTTCAGGCGGGCTTCATAGGCGCGCTGCATCACCTGCGCCTGCGTTTTATCCGACCGCGCACTGATCCGGTCGATCATCAGGGTAGAAGTAGCGATAACGGTCCAGCAGACGCCCACAGTAATGACCGCCCCGACTGCCGTTTGAAACAGCGGGGTTGCCCGAAAATAGCGGGTTGTGCGCTCGGTACGCATGTAAATGCGTTGTTCGGGCACATGACGTGCCAGCAGCGCGTTCAGTTTTGCAAACGGTCCGTTCATCGTTTTCCTTCTGCATTTGCATTCTGGCACCCTTGGTCGGGACCGTTGCTCGGTTTGTTTCAGAACACCCAAGTGGTTTACAAAACCCTTTGGAAACAGGCAAGATTTTCTTGTCCGCTCCGCAGGTTTCCGCCAATCGCCGGATCAGTCGCCCGCCATCGGCCAGTAGAAATCCAGCGGCAATCCCGCCTCGGCGCGTTTTTCATCGTTAAAGGGGGGCTTTAGTCCGCCGGGAAAATACTGCTGCACAAGACGGTGAAATTCGTCTTTGGGATCAATATCATGGCGGCCGCACAGAAAGTGAAACCATTTGGAGCCATAGGCCACATGTCCGACTTCTTCGGCGTAGATGATTTCAAGCGCGGCGACGGTTTCGGCGTCCTTGGCGGATTTGAACTGCTGGATCATGCCGGGTGTAACATCCAGCCCGCGCGCCTCTAGCACCATCGGCACAATGGCGAGCCGCCCCATGAAATCTTTTGCGGTTTCCTCGGCAGCACGCCACATGCCTGCATGGGCCGCGAATGCCCCGTAATAGCTGCCTAGCGCTTCAAGTCGGTCGCATAACAGGTTGAAATGTTTACTTTCTTCATCGGCTGCTTTCACCCAGTCGTCAAAATACCCCATCGGCATTTTCACATGGGAAAACCGTGCAATAATGTCCCAATGCAGGTCCACCGCGTTCAGTTCGATATGGGCGATGGCATGGATCAGCGTGTTGCGCCCCTCAACCGAGCCAAGCTTACGGCGCGGCACCTTGTTAGGGGGCAGCAGTTCGGGCGCATCGGGGCGCGCGGGAAAATCCGGCGGCTGGCTGTTGCCGATCTCCAGCGGGGTTCCGGCCTCTTTCATGGAAAACCACAATTCAGCGGCAGCATGGCTTTTGGCGGTTTTCTCGCGTCCGTCGGCGGTGTTCAGGACCGAACAGGCCAGTTCCGTCAGTGTCGGCTGGCTCATAAGGTTTTCACCGCGTCAAGAACAGCCTCCACATGACCGGGCACCTTTACCTTGCGCCAGATTTCGCGGATCACACCGTCGCCGTCGATCAGGAATGTGGCCCGTTCGATTCCCATGAATTTCTTGCCGTACATGTTTTTTTCGACCCAGACGCCCATGTCCTCGCACAATGTACCGGATTCATCCGAGACCAGTGTCACCCCAAGGTTGTGCTTGGCGACGAATTTGTCATGGCTGGCCACGCTATCCTTTGACACGCCGATGATCACGGCGCCCGCGGACTCAAACGCGTCGGTTTTCTCGCTAAAACCGATGCTTTCTTTCGTGCAGCCCGGCGTATTGTCGCGCGGATAAAAATAGAGCACCACAGCGCGTCCCTTGTAATCCGCCAGTGACACAGACCCGCCACCGTCCCGTGGCAGAGTGAACATAGGCGCTTTTTCACCGATTTCAGGCATTTATATCCCCGTTCGCAAAAACTTGTTAAACTGGCGCTGGTATCAGCGGCCCGGTCACGTAAATAGGGTGGGCGCGCAGAGATCAAGTGTGGAAAATAACCGCATGTCACTGTTACCGATGAAAGACGAGCGGAGAGGCATTGATCTGGATTAGACATGTTCTGGTGGCCGGAATGGCCATGCTGATGGCCGGTATCGTCCTGACGGTCCTGTCTGTCGGCGGGGTCAGCGTGCTATTGCGCAGCGGGCCGCTGGAAATCCCGATGGTGCAAACGCTGGTCCAAGAGCGTCTGAACACGCAGCTTGCGGGGGAGACCGTGCAGATCGGCGGCGTGTCGCTTTTGTCCGGCACGCAGGGTGTCGGCAACAGCATCCAGTTGCGCAATGTGGTGATTGCGGACGCTGAAGGCCGCAAATTGCTGGTGGTGCCAGAGCTGCGCACCCGTTTTTCGCTTTTGTCGCTACTACAAGGACGCGTCGCCCCCGAGGATATCGGGATTGTCGGCTCGCAACTTTCGCTGGAGCGGGCCGAAGATGGCACGATCACCCTGTTCGGGGATGGCGCGGGCTTGACCGAGGGGTTGGATGTGCTGGCATTGCTGGACGGGCTTCAGAACAGGGTAGGGCTGCGCAGTTTGAAAAAGATCGAACTGTTTGACACCGAAGTGACCTATCTTGATCGCGCCTCGGGGCGCTCTTGGGTGCTGGCCAATTCGACGCTGACGATAACGCGGGACGGTGATCGGTTGTCGGGGCGGGCCGAACTGGTCCTGAGCGGCGCAGACGGTGGCGCTGCGGCCAGTGCGGCCAAGCCCAAGACGGCCTCAATGATCCTGAACGGGGATTATGTGCTTGGCTCAAAGGAAGCGACCGTGTCCTTTCAGTTTGCACAGGCCGCTCCTTCGGAAATAGCGGATATCTTTCAGGCATTTGACTGGCTGCGCAATCTGGAGACCACGCTGTCCGGTTCTGTACGGGCGAGCCTGTCCGGTGACGGCACCCTTGGCAACCTGCACGGGGTTTTGCAATTGTCCGAAGGTGCGCTGGCAGAGACACCCGACAGCCAGCCGATCACCTTTAGTCAGGCAAAGGTCTATTTTGATTATAACCACGAAAAAGACGCGCTGAACCTGACACAAGTGGACCTGCAAACCAGTTCAGGCGCGTTGCAAGCCACCGGATTCGCCCAGATGCACCGCAGTGATGCGGGGCGTGTGGATGCGCTTTCAGGCCAGTTGCGCCTGTCTGACATTAATATCGTGCGCCCTGATCTGTTTGATCAGGATGTGGGCCTGTCCGCGGCTGCACTTGATGCGCGGATTTCATTTGCGCCGCTTACGATCGAAGTGGGGCGGCTGGCGGTGTTTGACGGGGACACCACGATTAAGGTCCGCGGGAAATCCGTCGCCGGTGAAACCCATTGGGAAAACAGCTATGATGTGGATGTGAACCGGATCGGGCTGGCGCGGCTGAAACAGCTTTGGCCCAAACCTGTGGTCGATAAAACCCGCCGCTGGATCAACGAAAACGTCTCGCAGGGGCAGATCGTCAATTTCGGTGGCGGTATGCGGTCTTATAGCGGGAAATTCGAATACGCCTTCAACTTTGGTATCAGGGCCGCCAACTTCCGCTTTGTCAAAACCGTGCCACGATTGCAGGAAGGCACCGGATTTGGCTATCTCACCCATCAGGATCTGCGGCTCGACCTGAGCAGCGGTTATGTGGTGGCGCCTGACGGGTCTGAGGTAGATGTCGCCGGATCGGGGCTGTTTATTCCGGATATTCACCAGCGTCCGTCCCCCGGAGAAATCACCCTGAACGCCAAGGGCAGCGTGGGGGCTGCGCTTGGCCTGCTCAACGTGGAGAAGTTCCAGTTTCTGAACAAGGTTGGCCTGTCCGAAGATGTGGCCCAAGGGCAAGCAGTGGTAGCGGGCACGTTCAAACTGCCGCTGGATAAGGACGCTGACACCCGTGATGTGAAGATGAACCTGAAAGCACGGCTCGGCGGTTTGCGCTCTGATACGCTGATTAAGGGCAAGACCCTGACAGCGGATGCGTTGATGGCGGATGTGACCGAGAAAGGCGTGGTGCTTTCGGGGGATGTGATGCTGGATTCGGTTCCGGTAAAAGCCCGCTGGAGTCAGGCTTTTGGGAAAGATCTGCCCAAGGAAAGCTCTGTAAACGCGTCATTTGATCTGTCCGAGGCGAACCTGCGGTCTATGGGCATCCAGTTACCCGACGGGACGATCAGCGGTCGTACACGGGGGGCGATGGATATCACGCTTCGAAAAGGGGCTGCCCCTTCATTTGCGCTGTCTTCAGACCTGCAAGGGGCGCAATTGTCAATTCCGGCGCTGAACTGGTCCAAAGCGGCGGGCGCATCGGGGCGGCTGGATATTTCAGGACAACTGGGCGCGCAGCCACAGGTGGACAGCATCGCGTTTTCTGCCCCGGGCCTGTCCGCCGAGGGCCGGCTTGAGCTGAACCCTGACGGCAGCCTGCGCCGCGCACGGTTTGACAGCGTTTCGGTGGGACGCTGGCTTGATACATCCGCAGTTCTGACCCCGACGGGGACTGGTGGCTCGACGATCTCGGTCAACGGCGGACGGGCCGACCTGCGCTTTCTTGACGATGGCACAGGGGGCGGCGGTTCCGGCGGATCGGGCGATTCGACCATCAAACTGGCGCTGGATCAGGTGCGGATCACCGACAGTCTGACGCTCAGCGCGTTTTCAGGGAAACTGACCACGCTTCAGGGGTTGCGCGGCAGTTTTGTGGGCCGGATCAACGGCGGTACGCGGGTGGACGGACAGTTGTTTCCCCAAGAACACGGCACCGCGCTGGAATTGACCAGCAAGGACGCCGGCGGGGTGTTGCAATCCGCCGGCCTGCTGAAAAACGCGCGAGGCGGCGACATGCGTCTGGTGCTGGTGCCCCGTTCCGGTGAGGGGAATTACGACGGCAGCCTGAATGTGAACCGCACACGGCTGCGGGATGCCTCGGCTATGGCTGGCTTGTTGAACGCGATTTCCGTGGTCGGGCTGTTGCAGCAGTTGGAAGGGGAAGGCATTCATTTCAACACTGTAGAGGGGCAGTTCAAACTACGCTCCAACGGGGTGAAGCTGGAAAAGATCAGCGCAGTCGGGCCGTCGATGGGCATGACGCTGGACGGCTGGTATGACACCGCCCGCAAGTCGGTTAACTTTGAGGGGGTGGTAACGCCGCTTTATGCCGTGAACGGCATTTTTGAAAGGCTGCTCGGCCCGTTGATGGGGCGGCGCAAGGGGGAAGGTATGTTCAGCTTTACCTACCGGATGCAGGGTCCGGCGGATGATCCCAAAGTGTCGGTCAACCCGCTGTCGATCCTGACACCCGGTGCCTTCCGCGAGATTTTCCGCACCCAACCCCCGGCACCCCCGGCGCAATAGCCGCCGTGATAGGTGCAAAAACAGTTGCACTCCGGCGCGGGTTTGGGCATGGGCAGGCCCATGAAACTCTCTGATTTTGACTTTGATCTGCCCGAAAGCCTGATTGCCCTGCGTCCGGCCAAACCGCGCCCGTCCTCGCGTCTGTTGCTGGCGCAGGGGGCAGAAATCTCGGACCATCATTTCTATGATCTGCCAAAGTTCCTGAGGCGCGGCGACCGTCTGGTTCTGAATGACACCAAGGTTATTCCCGCACGGCTGAATGGCAAGCGGCGGCGCCTGTCCGATCAGGGCGAAACCTTTGCCGCAGTGGAGGTGACGCTGTTGTCGCTGGACGGGCAGGGGGACTGGATGGCGCTGGCCAAACCGGGACGGCGCGTGCGGGCGGGCGAAACGATTGTCTTTTCACCGGAGCTGTCGGCGCAGGTTCTGGACAAGGGGGCGGACGGGATCAGGCTGCGGTTTTCCCTTTCGGGGGCGGATTTTGATGCGCAGCTTGCGGCGCTCGGTGCCATGCCGCTGCCGCCCTATATCGCGGCGAAACGGGCAGCGGACGAACAGGATGTGCAGGATTACCAAACGGTCTTTGCACAAAATTCCGGCGCGGTGGCAGCGCCGACGGCATCCTTGCACTTTGATCAGGGAATACTCGATTCCCTGTCTGACATGGGCGTAAACTTCTCTAAAGTGACCCTGCACGTGGGGGCCGGAACCTTTCTGCCAGTCAAGACCGACGACGTGAGCGAACACAAGATGCACGCGGAATGGGGCAGGGTGGACGAAGAGGCCGCCGCCGAGATCGCCCGCACCAAGGCCGAGGGCGGGCGGGTCATTCCGGTTGGCACAACTGCGCTGCGTCTGATTGAAACTGCGGCGCGTGACACAGGCAAAATTGCGCCTTGGGTCGGGGAAACCGATATTTTCATCAAACCGGGATTCGAATTTGCCGTGACAGACGGTTTGATTACGAATTTCCACCTTCCGAAATCAACCCTGATGATGCTGGTCAGTGCCCTGATGGGGGTGGAGACCGTCAAAACCATCTACGCCCACGCGATTGCAGAAAAATACCGCTTCTTTTCCTACGGTGACAGCTCTCTTCTCTTGCCCAAGCAGCGATAAGCTGCGCAAGGGGACGAATAGCCGTTCAAAGGTGTCGTGTTTGTCTTGTATCGGGACGACCGAATCCCATATGGCTGGCGAAATTCAACGCGGTTAGGCGACGACATGACTCTTGTACTGAAAAACTCCTGGGCATTGCTTTTGGGAATGTTTCTGCTGATGCTTGGCAATGGTGTGCAAGGCACATTGCTTGGTATTCGCGGGGCGCTCGAAGGTTTTACGCCCGGTACCATGTCGTTGATCATGTCGGGCTATTTCGTCGGCTTTCTTGGCGGTTCACAGATGGCGCCGGGGATGATCCGGCGGGTCGGGCACGTGCGCGTTTTCGCAGCACTTGCCTCGATGATCTCGGCGGCGCTGATCCTTTATGCAGCGATGCCGAATGAATTTGTCTGGTTCTTCCTGCGGGTTGTGGTCGGGTTCTGCTTTTCGGGTGTGTATGTGGTTGCCGAAAGTTGGCTGAACGATTCTGCGACCAATGAGACCCGCGGACAGGCGCTGTCGGCCTATCTGATTGTGCAGATGATGGGGATTGTTGCGGCGCAGTGGTTGCTGAACTTTGCTGATGTCGGCGGATTTATCCTGTTTATCATCATCTCAGTTGCGGTTTCCGTGTCCTTTGCGCCGATTCTTCTGTCGGTCAGCCCTGCGCCGGTGTTCCACACCACCAAACCCATGAGCCTGAAAGAACTGTTTCACGCCTCGCCACTGGGGGTTGTGGGGACCTTCCTTTTGGGCGGTATCTTTGCCGCGCTTTTCGGGATGACGGCGGTTTACGGGACGGAGAAAGGGATGAGTGTTGGCGAAATCTCGATCTTTGTGGGAATTATCTATGTGGGCGGGATGCTATGCCAGTTCCCGATCGGATGGCTGTCGGACCGAATGGACCGGCGCCTTTTGATCATCGGTATCACGATGATTGGCACTGCTACAACGCTGGTGGCCTTTGCCTTTGCGTCCGATTTCACTGTTCTGATGGTCTGTAGCTTCATCATCGGCGGCACGGCGAACCCGCTTTATTCCCTGTTGCTTGCCTATACCAACGACTTTCTGGAACTGGATGATATGGCTGCGGCCAGTGGCGGTCTGATTTTTGTCAACGGCATCGGTGCGATTTCA
Source organism: Neptunicoccus sediminis (assembly GCF_001719615.1). Classification (GTDB taxonomy): domain Bacteria; phylum Pseudomonadota; class Alphaproteobacteria; order Rhodobacterales; family Rhodobacteraceae; genus Amylibacter; species Amylibacter sediminis. Next base: position 112,768 of record NZ_MDVX01000002.1, on the reverse strand, counting down.
GGTCCGCTGGTTGTGGGCTGGATGATGTCCACCTTCGGTTCCGACAGTTTCTTCCTTTATATCGGTGCTCTGATGATGGTGATGGCGATTTACGCGATCTACCGGACCTTCCAACGTGCCTCTCCCGATGTGGACGATACAAACAGCTATGCGCCTGTGTTCAGCACGGCCTCGCCGGTGGCCTTTGAGGTCGCCCAAGAGGTCGCGATTGAGATGGCGCTGGAGGGGGAAGAAGGCAACGATAGCGTTAACAGTTTGTAAAATAGTTAAAAAACGGTTGACGCAGCCTGTTTCAAGCTCAAGTCTGGACCTAAGGCCCAGTTATTTTGTGTAAAAGCTATGTCGGAGGGAACGATGGACAAAGCGAAAGAGATTATCGAGTTCTGGATTGACGAAGTCGGACCCGGCGGATGGTATCAAAGCACCAAGGCGCTTGATAACAAGATCAGAGACCGCTTTATGGACGATTACGAGGCCGCGAATAAAGGCGATTATGACGGATGGGCCTGTTGCCCTGACAAGTCGCTGGCCCTGTTGATCCTGCTGGACCAGTTTCCACGGAATATGTTCCGCGAGGACCCCCGCGCTTTTGCAACCGACGCCAAAGCGCTGAAGGTGGCGGCCCATGCGATTGACGAAGGCTATGACATGCGCACGGATGAACCGGAGCGTCAGTTCTACTATCTGCCGTTCATGCATTCGGAATGTCTGACCCATCAGGAACGCTGTGTGCGGTTGATCGCCAAGCGGATGTCGGCCAATGGCAGCACCAATCTGCTGCACGCCAAAGTACACCGCGCTGTGATCCGTAAATTCGGGCGTTTTCCCTATCGGAACAATGCCTTGGGACGCAAATCTACCGCGGCTGAAAGAACGTTTCTTGAAAATGGCGGCTACCAGCAGATGACACAAGAGGTCAAAGCCGCCGCCTGATCCGTATTTTTGCGGTGTTTACACCGTCGGTTTTCGCCTTAGGTTTTGGTGCGCTCTTGCGAGACGGGATGAAATGTAGCATCCTAGTTGCAAGATAGTTTAACCTTGAACCAATTCTGCGAGGACGAGAATGGCCGACACCCAGTTTGATATGATTGTGATAGGCGCAGGGCCGGGCGGCTATGTCTGCGCGATCCGCGGGGCGCAAAACGGTTTGAAGGTTGCCGTGGTTGAGCGGGAACATCTGGGCGGCATCTGTCTGAACTGGGGCTGTATCCCGACCAAAGCGCTGCTGCGCTCTTCCGAAGTGTTCCATCTGATGCACCGCGCCAAGGAATTCGGCCTTAAGGCGGAAGGCATTGATTACGATCTCGAAGCGGTGGTTAAACGGTCCCGCGGGGTGGCCAAGCAACTGTCGGGCGGTGTCGGGCATCTGTTAAAAAAGAACAAAGTCACAGTTGTGATGGGTGCTGCGAAACTGGCAGGCAAGGGCAAGGTTCTTGTCACCAATAACGATGGCGAGCAGACCCTTTCGGCAAAGAACATCGTTGTCGCCACGGGTGCACGCGCCCGCGAACTGCCGGGGTTGGAGGCTGACGGCGAACGGGTCTGGACCTACCGCCATGCGCTGAACCCGCCCCACATGCCCAAAAAACTGCTGGTGATCGGCTCGGGTGCAATCGGCATCGAGTTTGCCAGTTTCTTCAACACTTTGGGCACAGATACCACCGTTGTCGAGGTCATGGACCGTGTGCTGCCCGTGGAAGATGAGGAAATCTCCAAACACGCCAAAAAGCAGTTTGAAAAACAGGGCATGACCATCATGGAGAAATCCACGGTCAAGAAACTGGACCGCTCCAAGGGCAAGGTTACGGCCCATATCGAAAAAGGTGGCAAGACGGAAAAACTGGAATTTGACACGGTTATTTCCGCTGTAGGAATTGTTGGCAATGTAGAAGGGCTCGGGCTGGAGGAAGCGGGGATCAAGGTGGATCGCACCCATGTGATCACTGACGAATATTGCCGCACGGCCGCAGACGGGGTGTTTGCCATCGGGGACATCGCCGGAGCGCCCTGGCTTGCCCACAAAGCCAGCCACGAAGGTGTCATGGTGGCGGATCTGGTGGCGGGCAAACATGCCCATCCGGTCAAACCCGAAAGCATTGCAGGCTGCACCTATTGCCACCCGCAGGTGGCCAGTGTCGGTCTGACCGAAGCCAAGGCCAAAGAAGCGGGCTACGAGATAAAAGTCGGGCGCTTCCCCTTTATCGGCAACGGCAAGGCCATCGCACTGGGCGAACCGGAGGGCATGGTGAAAACCGTCTTTGACGCCAAAACCGGAGAGCTGCTGGGCGCCCATATGGTTGGCGCAGAAGTGACGGAGCTGATTCAGGGCTATATTGTGGGCCGTCAGTTGGAAACCACCGAAGAAGACCTGATGCAGACGGTCTTCCCCCATCCGACCCTGTCCGAAATGATGCACGAAAGCGTGCTCGACGCTTACGGGGCGGCGATCCACTTCTAAGGCTACTAATCTGACAAACGCAAAAGGCGGCTTTGGTCACTCCAAGCCGCCTTTTTTTATCCGCGCAATTCCATAGTCTTTAGTTATTAAAAGTATCAATTAATCAAACTTAATCTTCTCACATAACTGGGGTAAAACCGGTTCAGGATAAAAATCGGGATCGGCTGTTCGCTATGACAGTCGGCAGACCCGAAGGCTCTAACGACCCAACGGAGGGACATCATGGACGGAAATAACGTAAACTCGGGGGGCAAATGCCCCGTCATCCACGGCAGCACAAACGCGATGAGCCGTGGCACTGGCAATTCTTCTTGGTGGCCGAACCAGATCAACCTGCGAATTTTGAACCAGAACTCTATGGAATGCGATCCAATGGGGCCGGATTTCAATTACGCCGAGGAATTTCAAAAGCTGGATCTGGAGGCGCTGAAGAAGGATATTTATGCGCTGATGACGGATTCTCAGGACTGGTGGCCTGCGGATTACGGGCATTACGGTCCGTTTTTCATCCGCATGGCGTGGCACTCTGCCGGGACGTACCGGATGGGCGATGGCCGTGGCGGGGCGACTTCCGGCACGCAGCGGTTTGCGCCGCTGAACAGCTGGCCTGATAACGTACTGCTGGACAAGGCGCGCCGCTTGCTCTGGCCGATCAAACAGAAATATGGTCGCCAGATTTCTTGGGCCGATCTGATGATCCTGACCGGAAACTGCGCTTTGGAGTCTATGGGACTGAAAACATTCGGGTTTGCCGGTGGCCGCGCCGATATTTGGGAACCGGAAGAGGATATTTACTGGGGCACAGAGACCACCTGGCTCGGCGGTGACAAGCGTTACAGCGATGATCGCAAACTGGAAGATCCGCTCGCCGCTGTGCAGATGGGTCTGATCTATGTGAACCCTGAAGGACCGGACGGGAACCCTGATCCGCTGGCGTCGGCTTTTGACATTCGCGACACATTCGGGCGCATGGCCATGAACGACGAGGAAACTGTGGCGCTGGTCGCTGGTGGTCACACCTTCGGCAAGGCACATGGTGCGGGCACGGCCGATCATGTGGGTGCCGAACCGGAGGGTGCTGCGATAGAGGAACAGGGGCTTGGCTGGACCAGCAGCTTCCGCAGCGGCAAGGGTGTTGATACCATCGGCAGCGGGATTGAAGGGCCTTGGACCTCTAACCCGATCCAGTGGGACAATGGCTATTTCGAGGCGCTGTTCGGGAATGAGTGGCAACTGACCAAAAGCCCCGCCGGTGCCCATATCTGGGAAGCCAAAGACCTTCCGGCAGAGCATCACGCACCGCAGGTGGACGGCTCGGGTGAATCTGTGAAGCTGATGATGACCACAGCGGATATGGCGCTGCGGATGGATCCGGTTTACGAAAAGATCTCCCGTCGGTTCTACGAAAATCCCGAAGAATTTGCAGATGCTTTCGCCCGCGCATGGTTCAAACTGACCCACCGCGATATGGGGCCACGGGATTTGTATCTCGGGCCGGAGGTGCCACAGGAAGTGCTGATCTGGCAGGACCCGATTCCTGCTGTGGATCACGCGTTGATTGATGCGGATGACATTGCGGCATTGAAAGGCAAGATCCTTGCCTCCGGTCTGTCCATAAGCGAACTGGTCTCAACCGCTTGGGCCTCTGCCTCTACGTTCCGCGGGTCTGACAAACGGGGCGGTGCCAACGGTGCCCGTATCCGTCTTGCGCCGCAAAAGGATTGGGAAGTGAACCAGCCGGAGCAACTGGCGCGAGTGCTGGAAACGCTTGAAGGGGTTCAATCCACCTTTAATGCGGCCCAGAGCGGCGGCAAGAAAGTGTCTCTGGCCGATCTGATCGTGCTGGGTGGGTGTGCAGCCGTTGAACTGGCGGCACAAAATGCGGGCCATGTGGTTGAGGTGCCGTTTACCTCGGGCCGCATGGATGCGTCACTGGAACAAACGGATGTAGAGTCCTTTGATGTGCTGGAGCCCATCGTGGACGGATTCCGCAACTTCCAACGCAAACAGTATTCGGTTTCTCCCGAAGAACTGCTGGTGGACCGTGCGCAACTGCTGGGTCTGACAGCGCCGAAAATGACGCTGCTGGTGGGCGGCTTGCGGGTGCTTGGCGCCAACACAAACCAGTCGGACCACGGCGTGTTCACCGACCGCAAGGAAAGCCTGACAACGGATTTCTACGTGAACCTGCTGGATATGGCGACGGAGTGGAAAAAATCCGACGAGGAAGGCATTTATGAAGGCCGCGACCGCAAAACCGGCGAATTGCGCTGGACTGCAACCCGCGCCGATCTGGTGTTCGGTTCCAACTCGCAACTGCGGGCACTGGCCGAGGTTTACGCCAGCGAGGATGCAATAGATGCCTTCATCCCGAACTTCATCGCGGCATGGACCAAAGTGATGGATGCCGATCGCTTTGATGTGAAGTAATTCAGGTCTACTGCAAAGGCATCAAAGGGGCAGGGCCGCAAGGTTTTGCCCCTTTATTATTTCGTGAAAAGCGACTTCCGGCCTGCGCATACCGGCCTTGCGGAATCCCCACTGCTCCTGTTGCAAATACGGGCTAATATGGGGATAAAGGGGCAACCAAGGAAGGCTCTCATGCGCGATCTGAAAATCCCGTCTCAACGGCATCCCGAAAAAGCCAAGCGGCCCGACAACGCCCAGCCCAAGAAACCGGACTGGATCAGGGTCAAAGCGCCGACATCTAAGGGTTATTTTGAAACCCGCAACATCATGCGCGAGAACAAGCTCGTCACGGTCTGCGAAGAAGCCGGTTGCCCGAATGTGGGCGAATGCTGGTCGCAGGGCCACGCCACCATGATGATCATGGGCGAGGTCTGTACCCGCGCCTGCACATTCTGCAACATTGCAACCGGCAAACCGCCAGAGGATCTGGATGTGTTTGAACCGGGGCGTGTGGCGGCGGCGGTGAAAAAACTGGGTCTGAACCATGTGGTGATTACTTCGGTGGACCGCGACGACGTAGAGGACGGCGGCGCAGAGCATTTCGCCCAGACCATCCGTGCCGTACGCAAACAATCGCCTGATACGACGATTGAAATCCTGACACCGGACTTTATCCGCTGCGCCCCCGAAGCGCTGGAAGTGGTGGTTGCGGCCCGTCCGGATGTGTTCAACCATAACCTTGAAACGGTTCCGGGACTCTATCCCGAAGTGCGCCCCGGTGCGCGGTATTTCCATTCCCTGCGTCTGTTGCAGCGGGTTAAGGAACTCGACCCGTCGATGTTCACCAAATCGGGCATTATGGTTGGTCTCGGGGAAGACAAACAAGCGGTGATGCAGGTGATGGATGACATGCGGGCGGCCGATATTGATTTCATGACGATTGGCCAGTACCTGCAGCCAACGCCGAAACACCACGCGCTGGACCGGTTCGTAACGCCGGAAGAATTTGCAACCTATGAAAAGGCGGCCTACGGCAAAGGGTTCCTGATGGTTTCGGCCACACCGCTGACCCGCTCCAGCTATCACGCGGGGGATGATTTTGCCCGCCTGCGGGAGTCGCGGAATAAGGCGCTGGGGCTGGCCTAAGCCGCCCCTGCGGATTTATCCGCGATTTATTTACTGTTCGCGCGCAGAGTTATTCTGCGCGCGCAAGCGGTTCCAGTCGCTTCAGATAGGCCGCAATCGCTGCGTGATCTTCGGGGGGCAGCAGTTTGGTGTTCTCCACCACATCCGCCATTTGCCCGCCAGCTACGTCAAATTCCGGCGTGAAGCCTGAATTGAGATAGGTCACAATATCCACCACAGCCCAGCCACCGATTCCGTCATCATGGGGGGTGATGTTTGGGATGCGTCCCTTGCCATCCGGGTTCGGTCCACCCGCCATCCAGCGGCTGCGATCCATGCCGCCAATGGCATTGCGCGGCGTGTGGCATTCGGCGCAATGGCCCATCGCCTCGACCAGATAACGGCCACGGGTTTCTTCTTCGCTCAGGTCGCCGTCCAGTGCCCAGCCCTTGCCTGCAAAGAGAAATTTCCACCCCCCGAGCGAACGGCGGATATTGAAGGGAAACCCGACCTCATGGGGGATGTTCGGCGTTTCTACAGCGGGCAGGGTTTTGAAGTAGGCGTAAAGATCAGCCAGATCGGACAGGCCCATGTTTTCATAAGTGGTATAGGGGAAGGCCGGATAGTAATGGCTGCCCTCTGGCGAGGTTCCGTAGCTGACCGCATTGGCAAATTCCCCAAAGGACCAATCACCGATACCGTATTGCACACTTTGCGAGATGTTCGGGGCGTGGAAGGTGCCAAAATCGGTTTCAAAGGCCAACCCGCCCGACAGCGCCAGCTTGTCCGCGCCCTCGGCCCCCTTAGCCGCATGACAGGACGCACAGCCCGCAGCCGCAAAAATCCGCGCGCCTTTTCCGGCGTCCCCTGTGACAGATGCCAGCGCCTCGGCGTTCCAGACCTTGGGCGTTGTGATCCACCAGAACACGCCAGCGCCTGCCACAACCCCGACCAGACCCAATCCGACTATTTTTCCCAACATCCGTTTTTCCGATTTTACCTTGGTTTCCTGAAGGGTAGCCCCTAAGCCGTAATCCCTGCAATCCGATTTCTGTGATCGGGTCTTTTCTTTTCCCCAAACCCATGAGATAGGGACGTGCCAACAGCGGTATTCCAGCAGGAGATATGCAATGGAGATTCGTGAGGCCCTTACCTTTGATGATGTACTCTTGGTGCCAGGTGCGTCCAATGTCTTGCCAGCCACGGCAGACACCAGAACCTTTGTCACCAAGTCCATCCCCCTGAACATCCCCTTGCTGAGTTCGGCAATGGACACAGTCACCGAAGCGCGGATGGCGATTGCAATGGCGCAATACGGCGGCATGGGGATTTTGCACCGGAACCTGACGCTCGACGAACAGCAAAAAGAAGTGCGTCGCGTCAAACGGTTTGAAAGCGGAATTGTTTACAATCCTGTCACTCTGCGGCCCGACCAGACTTTGGGCGATGCAAAGGCCCTGCAGGAACGCTACCGCGTTACCGGATTTCCGGTTGTTGATGAAAAGGGCCGCATTCTTGGCATTGTCACCAACCGCGACATGCGGTTTGCCGATGCGGATGACACGCCGGTCCACACCATGATGACAGGGGACAATCTGGCCATTCTGCGCGAACCTGCCGATCTGTCCGAAGCCCGTTCCATGATGCACGCGCGGCGGATCGAAAAGCTGCTGGTGGTGGATGGTGACAACAAATTAACCGGCCTGCTGACGATCAAGGACATCGAGCAGGCGGTTTTGAACCCGCAGGCGTGTAAGGATGACCGTGGGCGCCTTCGGGTTGGTGCGGCCTCGACCGTTGGGGATGCAGGCTATGAACGTTCGGTCCAACTGATCGAAGCGGGGGTTGACCTGCTGGTGATCGACACCGCCCACGGCCATTCCGCCAGCGTCTCCGAAGCGGTATCGCGGATCAAAGCCTATAATAATGACGTGCAGGTTGTGGCAGGCAATGTCGCCACCGCCGAGGCCACCCGCGCCCTGATCGACGCCGGTGCCGATGCGGTGAAAGTGGGGATCGGGCCGGGGTCTATCTGTACCACACGGATCGTTGCCGGTGTGGGCGTGCCGCAACTTACAGCCATCGACGATTGTGCCTCTGAGGGCGCAAAGACCGGCACGCCAATCATTGCGGATGGCGGGATCAAATTCTCGGGCGATTTTGCCAAGGCGATTGCCGCAGGCGCATCCTGTGCGATGGTCGGCTCTATGCTGGGCGGCACGGACGAGGCCCCCGGCGAGGTGATCCTCTATCAGGGCCGCAGCTACAAATCCTTCCGCGGTATGGGCTCTGTCGGGGCGATGGCGCGGGGATCTGCGGACCGGTACTTCCAGAAAGAGGTGACAGCGGAGAAACTGGTGCCCGAAGGGATCGAAGGGCAGGTGCCCTATAAAGGTCCGGCGGGCACAGTGATTCACCAGATGATCGGGGGGCTGCGGGCAGCGATGGGCTATACCGGCAGTGCGACCATCGAAGAGATGCGATCCGAATGTAAATTTGTGCGGATTTCCGGTGCGGGCCTGAAAGAAAGCCACGTACATGACGTGCAGATCACGCGCGAAAGCCCGAACTACAGGGTCGGTTAAGCCATGACACCTGCCGCGCGTTACGCCGCCGCAATAGAGGTTCTGGACGGTTTCCTGTCGGGCGAACCGGCCGAGAAGTTGCTGTCCAACTGGGCGCGGCGCAACCGTTACGCGGGCAGCAAGGACCGTGCGGCGGTGCGTGACATTGTGTTTGACTCTTTACGCAATCTTAACAGCTTTGCGGCATTGTCCGGCTTGGGGCAGGGTCGGGGCATTGCGCTTGGCCATTGCATTGCTGCGGGGCATGCTCCTGCGGATATTTTCAACGGTGTCGGTTATGCTCCGGCACCGCTGGTGGAATCAGAGTATCGCGCGATCGAAGCTGCGCAAGCCGATCCGGCTACAGTAATAGACTTGCCGGACTGGTTGGTTGAGGTGTTCAAAACCGATCTGGGGGTGGATGCGGGGCCTACTGCTGCTGCATTGTGCGACCGTGCGCCCGTGGACCTGCGGGTGAATCTTGCCAAAACCACACGGGACAGCGCCGCCCGTACCTTGGCGGCTGAAGACATAATAACCGAGCCGGTCGCGGGCGTTCCAACAGCGCTGCGGGTTCTGAAAAATCCCCGTCGTGTGGCGGGATCAAAAGCCTATCAATCCGGTCAGGTCGAATTGCAGGATGCAGCGTCGCAGGCGCTGGTCCAGATGCTTGACCTCAAAGACGGACAGAGCGTGCTGGACTATTGCGCCGGCGGTGGCGGTAAAACGCTGGCTATGGCGGCGCAAGCCCCCCGCGCTAAATTGTCGGCTTGGGACATCAGCCAGCCCCGTCTTAGGCCGCTGGAAGAACGGGCGAAACGGGCCGGTGCGCAGGTGAAACTGCTGTCAGCTAAGCCCATGCAGGCCCGGTTTGATCTTGTTCTGGTGGATGCGCCCTGTTCAGGGTCCGGCGCATGGCGGCGCAATCCCGAAGGCAAATGGCGCTTGCAGGCAGAGGGGTTGCAGGCACTTGCCAAACTTCAGGCAGAGATTCTGTCCGAAGCCAGTCAATTGGTGGTACCGGGGGGCATATTGGCCTATGGCACCTGTTCCGTGCTGACGCGGGAAAATACCGAAGTGGTTAACGAATTTTTAAGCAGGCACAGTGATTATCAGTTGCAAATATCCCGCAGCTTCGCGCTCAACCAACCGGGGGACGGATTCTTCTGTTCAATTCTCCATAAACAACTTTGACGTGTATTGTCACTATGTTACATTCCATATGGGACGGTGAAGGGTCGGGTTTTGATTTTAGGGCTGGGGGGCTTTATGAATCTTTTCAAAATTCCGCATAATGTAACGATATTGGCGCTAATCTGGATTGTCGGCACCAGTCTTGGCCTGATGTGGTTGATGCCCGATCCGGTCGCATGGTTTGGAATCATCGCCTTTCTTGGCGGGTTTGGTCTGGTTCTGGTGGCGCGCAGGCAGAGCTACTTCGCGGCGCAACATGCTGACCTGAAACAAGAGTTTGTGCCTGTTCTGCCGCCGGTCCAGAAGGAATTCAGCGCACCGGAACCCGCGCTTGCCCCGATCAGCGAAACATTGATTGCTGAAAAAATGCAGCAGTTGTTTGATCGCCTTCCCATCGCGCTTGTCCAGATCGACAGTCGTGGACGTGTCGGGCAATCCAACGCCGCCGCACGGGAGTTCCTGCGGCTGGAACCGGCAGAATCACCCTTGTTCGATAGTTTGGTCGAAGGCATGGGGCGCAGCGTGTCGGCGTGGATTCAATCATCGCGCGATGTTCAAGAGCCGACCAGCCCTGAAATGGTGCAGGTCCGCCGCTCTCTTGGAGAGGAGATTTTGCAGGTTACCCTGATGCCGCCACCCGTGGCCGGACAGGGTGGTTTGATCGCCACGTTAAGTGACGCTACAGAATTGAAATCTTTGGAAGCGCAATTCGTACAAAGCCAGAAAATGCAGGCTATAGGCCAGCTTGCCGGTGGTGTGGCCCATGATTTCAACAATCTTTTAACCGCAATTTCAGGCTATTGCGACCTGATGTTGCTGCGTCATGAAAAAGGCGACCCGGACTATAACGACCTGATCCAGATCACCCAGAACGCCAATCGCGCCGCCGCTCTGGTGGGGCAGTTGCTGGCGTTTTCCCGCAAACAAACGTTGCAGCCCAAAGTCATTTCGGTGAATGAGACCCTCTCTGACCTGACCCATCTTCTCAGCCGGCTTCTGGGCGAAAAGGTGCAGCTGAATGCGGAATACGGCAAGGATCTGCCCCGCGCCTTTGTGGATGGTCGCCAGATCGAGCAGGTCATTCTGAACCTTGTAGTAAACGCGCGGGATGCGATGCCCGACGGTGGAGAGGTGAGTATCAAAAGCGGAATGCGCGTCTACGACCGGCCAACCCGCGTGGATCGTGCGCTGGTGCCAAAGGGAACTTATGTAACCGTCAGTGTCGCGGATACGGGCAGCGGTATCCATCCCGAACATATGGAAAAACTGTTTGAACCCTTCTTTACCACCAAGGATGTGGGCGATGGCACGGGGCTGGGGCTGTCGATGGCCTATGGTATCGTAAAACAGACCTCCGGCTTTATTTTCGCCAAAAGCACCGTGGGGGAGGGATCGGAATTTACCCTGCTGCTGCCCGCCCATGACGGACGGGAAAAATCCGAAGTCACCACCAAATCGAGCCACCGAACTCCGGCCAAAAGCCTGAACGGGCTGTCTGTCATGCTGGTCGAAGACGAAGCCCCGGTCCGCACGTTTGTCGCCCGCGCTCTTGCGATGCAGGGGGTGCGCGTGACCGAAGCCTCTTCCGCAGAAATCGCGCTGGAAAAGCTGCAAGATGCTGATTTGCATGTGGATTTAATTGTCTCTGACGTGGTGATGCCGGGGATGGACGGGCCCACATGGGTGGTGAAAGCGCAAGAGAGCAGACCGGACGTAAGCGTGATTTTCGTCTCCGGCTACGCCGAAGAAAACTTCACATCAGAATACGGCGAAATCCCCAACGCCCATTTCCTGCCCAAGCCGTTCTCCCTGAAACAACTGACAGAAACCGTCCGCGATCTGGCGGCTTGACGCGGGGGCAAATCACCCCTCCGGTGACAGTCTCGCGTAAAGCTCGAAGTCTTGCGCATAGGCGTTTTGGTATTCGGCCAGCAGTGCAGGGCTGAGGGTGATTTCTGCCTTGGGCGACTGGTTCGCCCGTCCAAGTGTGAACTGGCGGTTCAGGCGGTTTTGCAAAAAGCGCACCAGCCCGTCCATATCATCATAGCGGAACAGATGGGACAGGCCGAGCGCGCCGTCTTTATCCGACATGAATTTAGCTTGCGAGCCGACGCGGGCAAACTCCGGTGGATTGTCGGACAGATAGGCCGCGACAAATTCATCGAAACTGACACCGGCAGTTGAATTGGCAGCGCCGTTCAATTCCTCGCGCGAGCGGTAGCGGTACCAGCTACCGAGCCACTCCACAGGCTCGCGGATCACCGCGACCGTGTCGGGCTCATCCTTGGTTAACGTCATGATAAACGGTTCAAGCAGCCGCTGGTATTTGCGATAGGGGGTGTGTTTCGCGTTGGGCACTTTGGAAATGCGAATGTCGCAATTGGGCCCGAGCGCCATTTCAATCGACGTCGAAGCGGTTTTGGGCGTTGCAAAGAACACCAGCTTTTCCTTGAGGAAGACCATCATCCGGTTTAGTTGCCCCTGTTCAACTTAAAACTGTACCTCGTTTACCATTCATAAACATTCGTCGCGGATAGTTAAATTGAAAATATTACTTGAAATGTTCCTGTTTTGATCTCATATACGATGGGAGAACAAGAGGCGAACATCAGCAGCGATTGCCGAGTCTCCGGCGATGTGAAATAAGGGATGTCAAAGATGGCTACAAACCTACTCGATTTAACTGAAAGACAGTCCATGGATAAGCAAAAAGCACTGGAATCAGCCCTTGGGCAGATCGAACGGCAGTTCGGCAAAGGCTCTATCATGAAATTGGGCGCGAATCCTGTGATGGATGTGGAGGCGACCTCTACAGGGTCCATCGGGCTGGATATTGCGCTGGGGATCGGTGGCATTCCAAAGGGGCGGATTATTGAAATCTATGGCCCTGAAAGCTCCGGTAAGACGACTCTGACCCTGCATTGCATTGCCGAAGAGCAGAAAAAAGGCGGCGTTTGCGCCTTTGTGGATGCGGAACATGCGCTGGATCCGACCTACGCCAAAAAACTGGGTGTGGATCTGGACGAACTGCTGATCTCGCAGCCGGACGCGGGCGAACAGGCGCTGGAAATCACCGATACGCTGGTGCGGTCGGGTGCGGTTTCGATGGTTGTTGTCGATTCGGTCGCGGCGCTGACGCCGAAATCCGAGTTGGAAGGGGATATGGGCGACCATCAGGTCGGCGCACAGGCCCGCCTTATGAGTCAGGCCATGCGGAAGCTGACAGGCTCTATCAGCAAATCCAAATGCACCGTGATCTTCATTAACCAGATTCGTATGAAGATTGGTGTGATGTTTGGCTCTCCGGAAACCACGTCCGGTGGCAACGCGCTGAAATTCTACTCCTCTGTGCGTCTGGACATCCGCCGCACCGGCGCGATCAAGGACCGCGACGAAGTGGTTGGCAATGCGACCCGTGTCAAAATCGTCAAGAACAAGGTGGCCCCGCCGTTTAAACAGGTGGAATTCGATATTATGTATGGCGAGGGCATCTCCAAGCGGGGTGAATTGGTCGATCTGGGTGTCAAGGCCGGTATCGTCGAGAAATCCGGCTCCTGGTTTTCTTACGGGGACCAGCGGATCGGGCAGGGGCGGGAGAACGCCAAGAACTTCCTGCGGGACAATCCGCAAACCGCTTGGGAGATCGAGGATAAAATCCGCGCTTCTCACGGGCTGGATTTTGACATGCCAAAACCCGCTGCCGATGAGGGCGGGGATGATGTGATCGAAGGTTAGGATTTGACGCGTCCGCCGGGGCCTCCGGCGGGAGTATTTTGGGAACATTGAAACTGTTCCGAGTGCGCCGCAGGCTTTGTCTGCGGCGCTTTGCGTTCGGGGGTCCTAAATGGGATGTGGACAGAATGCACAGGCAGGGTATAACCGCCCCTGATAATTTTCCCAAGACTGCAAAGGCATACACATGGTTGGCGTAAACGATATCCGCAGCACGTTTCTGTCCTATTTTGAGAAGAACGGCCATGCGGTTGTAGACAGCTCTCCGCTGGTGCCGCGCAATGACCCGACGCTGATGTTTGTCAATTCCGGTATGGTGCAGTTCAAGAACCTGTTCACCGGCGCGGAAACGCGGGATTACAAACGGGCGACTTCGGCGCAGAAATGTGTGCGTGCGGGCGGCAAGCACAACGATCTGGATAATGTGGGGTATACAGCGCGTCACCATACGTTTTTCGAGATGCTGGGGAATTTTTCCTTCGGGGATTATTTCAAGGAAGAGGCAATTCCGTTCGCGTGGAATTTGATCACGGAAGAATTTGGCATCGACAAATCCCGTCTGGTGACAACTGTTTACCACACCGATGACGAAGCTTTTGCGATCTGGAAGAAACTGGGCGTGCCTGAGGACCGGATCATCCGCATCGCGACCTCTGATAACTTCTGGCAGATGGGGCCTACGGGTCCGTGTGGTCCTTGTACCGAAATTTTCTACGACCACGGCGATCACATTTGGGGCGGACCTCCCGGTTCTGCCGAAGAAGACGGCGACCGGTTTATTGAGATCTGGAACGTCGTTTTCATGCAGAACGAGCAGTTCGAGGACGGTTCCATGCGGGAACTGGATATGCAGAGCATCGACACCGGCATGGGGCTGGAGCGGATTGCAGCCTTGTTGCAAGGCAGCCATGACAACTATGATACCGATCTGTTCAAAGCGCTGATCGAGGCATCGGCACAGGGCACCGGCGTGAACCCTTACGGGGACCAGAACGTGCATCACCGTGTGATTGCGGATCACCTGCGCTCTACCTCTTTCCTGATTGCGGACGGTGTTCTGCCGTCAAACGAGGGGCGCGGTTATGTTCTGCGCCGGATCATGCGCCGTGCCATGCGTCATGCCCATTTGCTGGGGGCGAAAGATCCGTTGATGTATCGTCTTGTGCCCGAACTGGTGCGTCAGATGGGACAGGCCTATCCGGAATTGGGCCGTGCCCAACCGATGATCGAAGAAACCTTGCTGCTTGAAGAAACCCGTTTCCGCACCACGCTGGATCGCGGGTTGAAGCTGCTGGATGCGGAACTGGAAGGCATGGCCGAAGGGCAGGCGCTGGAAGGGGAAACCGCGTTCAAGCTTTACGATACATACGGTTTCCCGCTGGATCTGACACAGGATGCGCTGCGGGAGAGGGGTGTTGAAGTGGACACCGACGGGTTTAACGCAGCGATGGAAGCGCAGAAAGCCAAGGCGCGGGCAGCCTGGTCCGGTTCGGGCGAGGCAGCGGATGAATCGGTCTGGTTTGATGTGGCCGATGCAGAAGGCTCTACCGAATTTCTGGGCTATGATACTGAAGAAGCCGAAGGCCAGATCCGCGCGGTTGTTGTGGATGGCAAACCAGTAGAACGAGCCGAATCCGGCGCTGCGGTTGAGCTGGTGCTGAACCAGACGCCATTTTATGCGGAAAGCGGCGGTCAGGTGGGGGACACAGGCGTAATCAAAACCGCCGGTGGTGTCGTCCGCGTGTCTGATGTGAAAAAGAAGGCCGGAGTGTTTGTGCATATCGGTACGGTCAGCGAAGGGGCAGTCGCCAAGGGCGATGCGGCGGAACTGGTGGTGGATCACGACCGGCGCAGTGCCATCCGCGCCAATCACTCTGCCACGCACCTGCTGCATGAGGCTTTGCGGATTGCCCTTGGCGATCATGTGGCGCAGCGCGGGTCGTTGAATGCAGAGGACCGTCTGCGCTTTGATTTCAGCCACTCCAAAGCCCTGAACCTCGAAGAACTGGGGCAGGTGGAGCGGGAGGTGAACGCCTATATTCGCCAGAACTCTCCGGTGGATACGCGGATCATGACACCGGATGAGGCCCGCGAACTGGGCGCTCAGGCGCTGTTTGGCGAGAAATACGGCGATGAAGTACGGGTCGTGTCCATGGGACAGCTTGAGGGCAGCGGCAAGGGGAGTGACAAACGCACCTATTCGCTGGAGCTTTGTGGCGGCACCCATGTGCGGCGCACCGGCGACATCGGCGCATTTGTATTGCTGGGCGACAGTGCCAGCAGTTCCGGTGTGCGCCGGATCGAGGCGCTGACCGGACAGGCGGCGCAGGATTATCTGCGCGGGCAGGATCACCTGCTGGCCGAAGCTGCACTGGCGCTGAAGGTACCGGCGAGCGATGTGCCTGCACGGATCAAAGCCTTGCAGGACGAACGTAAGGCGCTTCAGAACGAAGTGGCGGAACTGCGCAAACAGGCCGCTATGGGCGGTGCCGGTGGCGGCTCGGACGCAGAGGAGGTGAACGGGGTTCCCTTCCTTGGCCAGATACTGGCGGATGTGCCGGGCAAGGATCTGCGCGGCTTGATCGACGAGCATAAAAAACGCCTTGGCAGCGGCGCAATCCTGCTGATTTCCGGTGCAGGTGGCAAGGCGGCGGTGGCTGCAGGGGTAACGGACGACTTGACGGACCGCATTTCGGCGGTTGATCTGGTCAAGGCGGCTGCAGCGGCTTTGGGCGGCAAGGGTGGCGGTGGCCGTCCCGATATGGCGCAGGCCGGTGGTCCGTCTGCGGATAATGCAGAAGCTGCTATCAAGGCGGCCAAAGAAATTCTGGAGGGTTAAATGACTGTTTACACAATGGCGCATATAGATGTGCATGACGAAGAAGAATACGCACGCTACGCCGAACTGGCCGGTCCTGCGGTGCAACAATATGGCGGTGTGTTTCTGGCGCGCGGCGGCGAAACTGTTGTGATGGAAGGTCAGGCGCGGTCGCGCAACGTGATCATCCAGTGGCCGGATATGGACACAGCCAAGGCGTTTTACAACGGTCCGGAATACCAGCGTGCGCTGAGCCACGGTCTGCCAGCAGCGGATCGCGACTATATCTTTGTTGAGGGCGTGTAATGGCGGCTTATGTCATCGCCCAGATCGAGGTGACGAACCTTGAAGGCTATATGGAATATGCCAGCCAGACGGTTGCCTGTGCCGAAAAATTCGGCGGGCGCTTTCTGGTAAAGGGTGGTGATGCGGAATGGATCGAAGGTGACGGGCCTGCGCGCAATGTGGTGATCGAGTTTGACAGCACAGAGGCGGCCAAGACCTTTTATTATTCTGACGAGTATCAGAAAATCCTGCCTCTCGCGCTGGATAATTCCAACCGTTCCATGGTTCTGGTTGAGGGCGTCTAAGTCTTAGACCGTCACAGGAATTGCGCAAGGCGGCTCTGACAGGGCCGCCTTTCTTGATCTTCGCTCCCTTGCAGCGTAACAGGCAGGCCAGCACACACAGGAGTCCATATATGTCCGGAACAGACCACGCCAAAGCCGCTGAATGGGGCGGCCCCCAGCCAGCGATCATTCTCGTTGAACCCCAAATGGGTGAGAATATCGGAGCGGCGGCGCGGGCGATGTGGAATTTCGGGCTGGAGCGGATGCGGATTGTGAACCCTCGGGACGGTTGGCCGAACCAGAAGGCTGTTACCATGTCGAGCGGCGCGGCAAGGGTGATTGACGCGGTGCAGGTAACACAGACCACAGAGGAAGCGGTGCAGGATCTGAACTACGTTTTTGCCACCACAGCGCGGGGGCGGGATCTGACCAAACCTGTGGTGACACCGGAACGGGCCATGGAACAGGCCCGCGCTATGGTGGCCGAGGGGCAGAATGTGGGCATTCTTTTCGGGCCCGAACGCTCGGGCCTTGAAAACCCTGACATTGCGCGGGCGAATGCGATTATTTCCGTGCCGGTCAATCCGGCGTTTGCCTCGCTCAATCTGGCGCAATGCGTGCTGTTGCTGGCCTATGAATGGCGCCGCCAGCAGGGGGATGCGGCCCCCGAGGTGCTGGAACTGGCGGGGACAAAACACGCCGAAGCCATCGAAATCCAGAAACTGAGCGAGACACTGGAGGCGCGGCTGGAGGCGGTCGGGTTCTTCTGGCCGGATCACAAAGCCGAAAGCATGGTGACGAACCTGCGCAACATGATTTCGCGTATGCCACTGACACAGGCGGATGTGCGGATGTTCCACGGCGTCATCAAGTCGCTGGCTGACAAGCATCCGAAGTCCCGTTAACCATTGATCGCCCCTGCGCCACGTCCTAGATATGGGCGAGCATTTTGAAAGGCGCGGCCCATGAGCAAGACACGCAGCATCTTTGAAGAGGTTTCCGGCGAGAAACCCGCAGGAGACCACCCCAAAGGCGGATTGATCGACGCAGGCAAAACCGGAGCACGACGGGCCATTGCGGTCTGGCTGATGGTCCTTTTTGCTATGGTGGCGCTGATGATCCTTGTGGGGGGCATGACGCGGCTGACTGACAGTGGATTGTCCATCACCGAATGGAAACCCGTCACCGGCGCAATCCCCCCGATGGATGCGACGATCTGGGAAGAAGAATTCACTAAATACAAGGCAACGCCGGAATACCAGCTTCAGAACAAAGGCATGAGCCTCTCCGAGTTCAAGGTTATCTACTGGTGGGAATGGGGACATCGCCAGCTTGGGCGGCTTGTCGGGTTGGTTTGGGCGCTCGGCTTTGCTTATTTCCTGCTGCGCCGCCAGATTCCCAAAGGCTGGACCGGTAAACTGCTTTTTGTGGGCGGATTGGGTGGATTGCAGGGCGCAATTGGCTGGTGGATGGTATCCTCGGGTCTGACGGGGCGTATGGTTGACGTGGCCTCTTACCGGCTGGCGACCCATCTGGGGCTGGCCTTTGTCATTCTTGGCGTTCTGGTCTGGTACGCATGGCAGCTTCAGCGCAGCGAAATGGACCTGTTCCATTCCCGTCGCAATCAGGAGAAGCCGCTGGTGACACTTTCAACTGTCATGCTGCTGCTGGTGTTCGCTCAGATCCTTCTGGGCGCATTGGTGGCCGGTATTGATGCAGGTCGGGGCTATATCGACTGGCCGCTGATGAACGGGGAATTCCTGCCATCGGAGTCTTTTGATTACGTGCCGCTCTGGACGAACTTTTTTGAAAACCCCGCATTGGTCCAGTTCAATCACCGGATGTTGGGCTATCTGGTTCTGCTGGGGGCACTCTACCTCTGGTATTCGGCGCGCGGCTCGGCTATTCTGGCAACACGGCGCGCGGCTTTGATTGCTTTGGTCATGGTGGTGGCGCAAATGGTTATGGGGATTGTGACTGTGATGCACGCTGCCCCGGTCCATCTTGCGATCTTCCATCTGGTGGGCGCTGTGATTGTTATTGTAAGTATTTTACACGTCCGGTTTTCAGCGCTCTACCCAAAGGCGCAAAAGCTTAGATAATTGAGGTGATTTGATGAACTCCAAGACAGCATACTCGGCGCTGGCCGATCATTTCCGCGATGTGGTGGCTTTGGGGCAGGTGTCAGGTTTGCTGGGGTGGGATCAGGAAACAATCATGCCCAAAGGGGCCGCCGCGCAGCGGTCCGAATGGATGAGCGCCCTTGAAAAGCTGAGCCACAGCCAGCGCACCGATCCGCGGATTGCCGATTGGCTGGACGCGGTGGACGGGGCTGATCTGAACGAAGTGGAGGCGGCCAATGTGCGCCTGATCCGCCGCCAGTTTGAGCGTCAGTCCAAGGTCCCTGCGGCGCTGGCCAGCCAGATTGCGCGGGTCACATCGCAGGCCCAAGGGGTTTGGGCCAAAGCGCGGGAAGCGGGTGATTTCTCGGCGTTTCAGGATGTTCTGACAGAAGTTCTGGCCCTGCGCCGGGAAGAGGCGGCGGCGCTGGCTGAGGGCGGAAATCTCTATGATGCGCTGTTGGAAGATTACGAACCGGGCATGAAGGAACCGGAACTGGCACAGTTGCTGGGCGGCTTGCGCGACGGTCTGGTGGACCTGCGGGGCAGGGTGGCCGAAAGCCACGAGGCTATTCCCAATCTTCAAGGCAGTTTCTCCCATGCGCAGCAAACCATGATTGCCCATGAACTCGCCACGGCATTCGGGTATGACTGGACCCGCGGGCGGCTCGATTTCAGCGTCCATCCGTTTTCCAGCGGCAGTTTCAATGACGTGCGGATTACCACCCGCGTGTCAGAGTCAGACCCGTTCAACTGTTTCTATTCTACCATTCACGAGGTGGGTCATGCCACTTATGAACAGGGGATTTCACAGGATTACGGGCTGAGCATGCTGGGGCGTGGCGTGTCGATGGGCGTTCATGAAAGCCAGTCCCGCATTTTGGAAAACCAGCTTGGGCGCAGCCGCGCCTTTACCGGATTTCTTTATAACCGGATGCTTGAGGTATTTGGCGATTTCGGGATCGAAAATGCCGAGAGTTTTTACCGCGTGGTGAACAAGCTGCATCGCGGGTTTATCCGCACCGAAGCCGATGAGGTGCAATATAATCTGCACGTGCTGCTGCGCTTTGATTTGGAACGCAAGATGATCGCCGGCGAACTGGAGGTGGCTGATCTGGAAGCGGCATGGAACGAACGCTTTGAGAAGGATTTCGGCTATCCGGTGGATCAGCCTGCGAATGGTGTTTTGCAGGATGTGCACTGGTCGGTCGGGCTGTTTGGCTATTTCCCCACCTATTCGCTGGGCAATATCTATGCCGGTGAGCTGTTTGAAGCGATGTCCGGTGATCTGCCAGAGTTGCAGGCGGATCTGGGCAAGGGCGATACCAAGGCGGCGCTGGCGTGGTTGGGGGACAAAATCCACCGCTTTGGTGCCTTGTACGAACCGCGTGAAACCATCACCCGTGCGGTCGGTCACGCGCCAACGGCGGAACCGCTGCTGGCCTATCTGAATACGAAGTTTGGCGATATATACAAGCTGTAGAACGGCTGCGCGCGCGGTCCTTCTGTTCAGCTTTGCGTCCAGTCCGGTGTGCGTTTTTCCAGAAAAGCGGCTATGCCTTCTTCCGTGTCTGACAGCAGCATGTTCTGCGCCATGACCTCTCCGGTATAGGTGTAAGCCTGATCCAGCGGCATCTGGATTTGCTCGTAAAACGCCTGTTTGCCGATGGCCACTGCCGCGCCCAGCTTGGAGGCAATCTGTTCAGCCAGCGCCTGCGTTTCCTGTTCCAGTTCCGCAACCGGAACCACGCGGTTCACGAGGCCGAGATCGCAGGCTTTGTCGGCGGGAATGAACTGGCCGGTGGTCAGCATCTCAAACGCCTGTTTGCGCGAGATGTTGCGGGACAGGGCCACCATCGGGGTAGAGCAGAACAGCCCGATGTTCACGCCGTTCACGCCGAACCTTGTCTCTGTATCCGTCACCGCCAGATCGCAACTTGCGACCAGCTGGCAACCGGCGGCGGTGGCCAGACCGTGGGGTTGGCAAATCACCGGCTGGGGCAGTTTCGGGATGGTTGTCATCATCTTTGTGCATTTGGCAAAAAGGTCGAGGAAATACTGTTTTCCGTCATCCTCTGCCTGCCGCGCGGCGGTCATTTCCTTGAGGTTATGACCGGCGCAGAACGCCTTGCCGTTGCCCTTCAGGATCACCACGCGGATGGATTTGTCCTGCATCAGCGCGTCAAACTGGCCCTGCAACGCGTCCAGCATGTCATCGGACAGCGCATTCAGGGTTTGCGGCGTGTTCAGCGTCAGCGTGGCAATAGCGCCGGAATCGTTGCGTAACAGAATGTCGGACGTCATGGTTTTCCCTTGTTTGGCGGTGGCCTTTGACCCAAACCTTAGACAAGACAAAAGGCCGAGGAAAGACAATGCCCCTGAAAATGACCATAGACGAACTGCACGCATTTCTTAAAGAGGTGTTCCCGCAGGTCAAAGACGATTTTGTCATCGAAGCGCTGAGCGCGGATGAGATAACAGTGCGTCTGAAAGTATCGGACAAACATCTGCGTCCGGGCGGCACGGTTTCGGGACCGTCCATGTTCGGGCTGGCGGATGTGTGCTTTTATCTAATCACAATGGCGAACATCGGACCCAAGGCCCTGACCGTGACGACAAACTGTTCCATTGATTTCATGCGCAAACCCGAACCCCGCGACATGATTGCCAAGGCGCGTCTGCTCAAACTCGGGAAGGCTTTGGCGGTGGGGGATGTGATGCTGTATTCTGACGGCATGGACAAACCTGTTGCCCATGCCAATGTGACCTATTCCATCCCGCCACGGGACGAGTTCGTGCGTTAGAACAGACTGTCGGTGATATAGTCGCCGTCTTTGAAGTCCGAAAGATCGGCGCCCACCACCAGAACCGAATGATCGCCATCCACTTTGAACAGCACACCCTTGTCATTATCGATGATCTTAATGTCAGGGGCGCCGGCTGTTTTTAGGTTCTGGGCTGTGATGCTCATGTCCAGAACATCAGTGCCAAACTCGAAATCTAGGATTTTGTCCTTGCCGAAATCGGAATCCTGAAAGACGAAACTGTCAGCACCGTCACCGCCGAACAGGCGGTCGTTGCCGTCGCTGTCATAGATCCTATCGTTACCAGCGCCGCCATATTCCTTGTCATTGCCACCGCCGGAGTAGATATTGTCGCTCCCCGCGTCGCCATAGACTTTGTCGTTTCCTTCGCCGCCCTGAACAAAATCGTTCCCGCCGCCACCGAAAATCTTGTCTTTTCCTTCGCCGCCGTAAATGTAGTCATCGCCGTTTCCGGCTTTCAGTACATCATTGCCGTCCTCGCCGTTCATTGCGTCAGAGCCGCCGCCGCCCAGCAGAACATCGCGTTCGTTGCCTCCAAACAGCGTATCGCCGCCGCCGCCGCCGGTCAGGCGGTCCTTGCCATCGCCGCCATAAAGCTGGTCGCCGCCGCCATTGCCTAGCAGCTTGTCGTTGTCCTCGCCCCCGTATAGGAAATCGCCTCCACCGCCGCCGCGCAATGTGTCGTTGTCCTGACCACCATAAAGCGTATCGGTGCCAGCATCGCCCGAAAGCACGTCGTTTCCGGCTTCGCCATACAACAAATCGCTACCATCACCACCGGATATGGCATCACTGCCGCCACCGCCTTTGATGTAATCGGCTTTCTTTCCGCCGGACAAATTGTCGTCTCCGGCCAAGCCAAGAAGAATATCCTCTCTGTCTGTGCCGGATTGCTTGTTGTCCTTTCCGTTGCCTTCCCAGAAGTAATCCGGCTCGCTCAGGTCTACCCCTTGCAGAGAATCCCCGTAGCTCAGCCATTTGAAGGTGCTGTCGTGCAGGGTAATCAGGAACTGGCCGGACTTGAGTTCATGGAAGGCAGCGTTGGACTGGTCCTCGATCTCGGGGTCTTCGTGGATCACTGCAGGGCCGAAGACAAGTTTGCCGGAGGGGGACACCACCGAAAGATAGACATCCGAATCCCCTTCATAAAGTGAAATCTTCCGATAGCCTGTGAAGGTCACGGCCAGCAGCCCGCTTGCGGTTTCGGCGACTGCAAATTCATTCGGGGTGACGCTTTCTCCGTCTATTTTGGAGTCAAACGTGACCGGTTTGCCTTTGGCGACTCCGTTCTTGTTGTATCTTTGAATGTGGACGAGATCCTTTTCATCCGTAAGGTGATCTGTATCAACGATGGAATAAACAGCAAGAAACCCGCCGTCTTTAGTGGCGTGGATTGCCGGATCGGCTGCATAATCTTCACCCTCAACGCTGTGGGGCATTTCAAAACGCTCTCCATCCGGCTTGCCGTTGCTGTTGAAGAACTGGCCGTAACGCGAACTTTCGCTGCCTAGCTGCCATGTCGCGAGAAAACGGCCGTCGTCCATTTCGGTCAGAACGGGATTGGCGCGGCCGAATTCCGTCGGGCCGCGGCCTTCGTCAAAGTTGTAGGTCGATACCTGCTTGCCTTTTTCGTTGAAGAACCGCCCGACATATTCCAGTTCCGCTTCGGGATCGCGGTCTCGGTAGGCTACGAAAAAGCCGTCTTTGGTGTTGATGGCCGATTTCACCTCCATCAAGTAACCGCTGTCCAGCACTTTGGCCTCGCCTATCTGGCTGCCGTTTGCCTTATAGTTCCTCAGCACAATCTGATTGTGGTTAATGGTATCGGCGCCCTCTTCCATGATGATAGAGAATTTGCCTTTATCCCCCGCCATAATCGTGGGAACCTTGTAACCGAGCGCGAAGGTGCCCTGTGTGAACAGTTCCTCGGTCTCGCCGGTTTTGGGATTGTAGAGACTGACCCGCAAGAGGCCGCTGCTGCTGCCGAGATAGGCGCTTGCCACCTTGCCATTGCTTAAAACTGTGCTTGTGTATGTTTCTTCAACCGAAACGCCCAACCCGTCGCCTGAAAGAAGATGCTGCTCTCCGATAAAACCAACCATGAAATACCCCTCTAAAATTGGTCAAATAAACCCAAATATGGTTATGCATGAATTTTTGCAGTGCTACTTTATTGATGCTTTTTCCATCTGCAAGATTTTTTCAGGCAGGACAGGCCGTAAATCGGGCATTTTGAGCGGGTTTTTCTGGGGTAAAATAATACCATAATTTCAAAATATTGTTTAGTAACGATTTTTTTGCCATTTTTGCAATTGACTGCGGCGCTCAGGCGGGTAGAACAGGCGCAGAATTCGACAGGGCTTTACGGTCTTGTTTTCACTTCCAGCAATTGGACTTAAAACCATGAAAACTTTCTCAGCAACGCCTGCTGATATCGACAAGAAATGGATCCTGATCGACGCTGAAGGCGTTGTTCTGGGCCGTTTGGCGTCGATCGTTGCCATGCGCCTGCGTGGCAAGCACAAGGCATCTTTCACGCCGTCTATGGATATGGGCGATAATGTTATCATTATCAACGCCGATAAAATCCAGATGACAGGTAAGAAACGCACCGACAAGATTCACTACTGGCACACCGGTTATCCGGGTGGGATCAAATCCCGTACAGCCGGTCAGATCCTTGAAGGCAAACACCCCGAGCGTCTGGTCACACAGGCTGTCAAACGGATGCTGCCAGGTGGCCCACTGTCCCGTCAGCAAATGACTAATCTGCGCGTCTACGCAAGCGCAGAGCACCCCCACGAGGCGCAAAACCCCGAAGTGCTGGATGTCAAAGCGATGAACCCTAAAAACACGCGGAGCCAGTCATGAGCGACGAAATCAAATCTCTGGACGATCTGAAGGACGCTGTAGAAGCCTCTGACATGGTGATCGAAGACGCTGCTGGCGAACCTGCTGCCGTCACCCGTGAAGCGGTTCGTGACGAACTGGGTCGCTCTTATGCGACAGGTAAACGGAAAGACGCGGTTGCCCGCGTTTGGATCAAACCCGGTTCCGGCAAAGTTACCATCAACGGTAAAGAGCAAAACAAATATTTTGCCCGTCCGGTTCTGCAAATGATCCTGGCACAGCCGTTTGAAATCGCTGATGTTGTTGGCGAATTCGACGTGATGGCAACTGTTAAGGGCGGTGGTCTGTCCGGTCAGGCCGGCGCTGTAAAGCACGGTATTTCCAAGGCGCTGCAACTCTACGAACCATCCCTGCGCGCGCCTCTGAAGGCTGCTGGCTTCCTGACACGGGACTCCCGCGTTGTGGAACGGAAAAAATACGGTCGTCGCAAGGCGCGTCGGAGCTTCCAGTTCTCCAAGCGTTAAGCTTTACGATCAAGGTTACGAAAAGGGGCGGTGTTTCACTGCCCCTTTTTTCGTGCGGTTGCGGATCGACTTTCTCCAATCTCGGCTTTACCCGTTCACAAAGCAGCGTTACTGGTACGTCCAATCCGCGAGTATTCATCTAATTTTACGGACTGAACCCCATGCCTGTAGGCGTATTTGACAGTGGACTGGGCGGCCTGACCGTCTTTGAGGCGATCCGTGCAAGGATGCCCGAACAGCCTTTGGTCTATTTCGGGGATAACGCCATTGCGCCCATCGGGGTGCGGGACGCTGATGACATTTACGGTATCACCACGCGGGCGTGTGAGCGTTTGTTCGATGAAGGCTGCAATCTGGTGATTCTGGCCTGTAACACGGCTTCGGCGGTGGCCTTGAAGCGGATGCAGGAAAACTGGGTTCCCAAGGACAAACGGGTTCTGGGTGTGTTTGTGCCGATGATCGAGGCGATGACCGAACGGATGTGGGGCGATACCTCCGCGCCGCGGGAGGTTGCGGTCAAACAGGTGGCGCTGTTCGCCACCCCCGCAACTGTGGCCAGCCGTGCGTTCCAGCGGGAACTGGCGTTTCGCGCCGTGGGTGTCGATGTAGAGGCTCAGCCCTGCGGCGGTCTTGTGGATGCGCTGGAAGACAATGATCTGGAACTGGCCGAGGCCTTGGCCCGCAGCCATGTGGCAGCATTGAAACGGCGCATGCCCAATCCGCAGGCGGCTGTTCTGGGGTGTACCCATTATCCGATACTGGAGGCAATCTTTCAGGATGCGCTCGGGCCGGATGTTTCTGTTTATTCCCAAGGGCGTCTGACAGCCGCCAGCCTTGAGGATTACTTGCACCGTCACCCCGATATGGTGGGTGCGGCGGGACAGACCCGTTGTCTGACATCCGGCGATCCGGAGCGTGTCGGTACGGCTGCGACCCGTTTTATCGGGCGAAGAATGGTGTTTGAGGCCGTCTGAACGCCCCGAACACCTGCACCACTTGCCCCAAATCTGTCCGGTTGATTGCACAGAGATGCAATTTGCCCTAGATCATTTATCGAATTCCAAGGAGATGGCCCATGAGCACGCATGTAGACACGCCGAAAAATATCGCGATTTTGGGGGCGTCCGGTTATACCGGCGCAGAGCTGGTGCGCCTGATCGCAACCCACCCCGGAATGGTTGTGCGTGCGATGACAGCGGACCGTAAGGCCGGCATGGCCTACGGCGCCGTGTTCCCCCATTTGCGGCATCTGGACCTGCCGGAGCTGACCACCATCAAAGACGTCAACTTTGACGAGATTGATCTGGTGTTCTGTGCGCTGCCCCACGCCACCAGCCAGAGCGTGATCCGTGAACTGCCCGAAACGGTGAAGGTGGTCGATCTGTCGGCCGATTTCCGGCTGCGCGATCCGGAAGACTATGCAAAATGGTATGGCGGCCCGCATACAGCGTTGGAGTTGCAAAAAGAGGCGGTTTACGGGCTGACCGAATACTACCGCGCACAGATCAAATCCGCCCGTCTGGTGGCAGGCACCGGCTGTAACGCCATGACCGGCCTGATGCCGATCCTGCCGCTGCTGGAAGCCGGTGTGATTGACAGCGACGACATTATCATTGATCTGGCCACAGGTGTCAGCGGGGCAGGGCGCTCGCCCAAGGAAGGCATGTTGCATTCCGAAGTTTCCGAAGGCTACCGCGCCTATAACGTGGCTGCGCACCGGCATCTGGCAGAGTTCGATCAGGAAATGTCCCTGATCGCGGGCAAGCCGGTGAGCGTGACTTTCACCCCCCATCTGCTGCCCCAGAACCGTGGAATTCTGGCGACCATCTACGTCAAGGGTGAAGCACAGGCGATTCACGATGCCTTGCGCGCGAAATACGACGATGAACCCTTTGTTTATGTTCTCCCCTTCGGAGAGGCACCCGCCACGCAACACGTGCGCGGCTCTAACTACTGCCATCTGGGGGTTATTCCTGACCGCAAGCCAGGACGGGTAATGGTGTTTTCAACGCTTGATAACCTCACCAAAGGGTCTAGCGGTCAGGCGATACAGAATGCCAACCTGATGCTGGGGCTGCCCGAAACGATGGGGTTGGAACTGGCACCGCTGTTCCCGTGATGCATTCTCCGTTCATTGTCGTCTCGCGCGATGCAGTGAACTCCTTTATTGCGCGGGGCGGGGATATGCAGGCGGGGTACATCGCCTATTCCCTGCTGCTCGCGATTTTTCCGTTTCTGATTTTCTGTGTCTCGCTGACGGGGATTTTTATCGGTGTGGACCGCAGTGCCGAGGCAGTGGGTGTGCTGTTTGATTTCGCACCGCCCTATCTTGCCAAAGTTTTGGAACCGGCGGTGGTGGATGTGCTGTCGCGGACGCATAGCCTGTTCACCCTGTTCATTCTGGTGGCGATCTGGGCGGCCATGCGCGGGGTTGAGGCAATTAACCGCGCCTTTGATGGCATCTACGGGGAGCGGGATGGCGGGGTCTGGGTCCTGCGCAAGATCAAGGCGCTGGTGACGGTTTTCCTCTCTGCGATTGCGGCTGTAATTCTGGGCCTGTCGATCCTTCTGGCGCCAGGTTTGATCGTTGTAATCGAAGAATTCACCCACGTGGAAATTCCAACCAACATCACTTTGATGCGATACGCTGTTGGAATTGTTGTGTTTTACTGGCTGATCTGGAGCCTGCACTGGTTTCTTCCAAGCAATCACGCCGAAGGGTTCACCCGCTGGCCGGGCGCTGTGTTCACCACCATAAGCTGGCTTGGCATGGCCACGGGATTGTCGATTTTTCTGGCAAATTGGGGGCGCTATTCCGTCACTTACGGCGCATTGGCGGGCATTGTGATCACCATGTTGTTTCTGTACTTCTCTGCCGCGATCATATTGTTGGGGGCCGAACTGAACGCTGCCCTCCAGCGCTATAGGAAAGAGCACAGCTAATGGCCGGACTGAAAAAACAACGCCGTATCCAGCTTATTATAGCCGGATTTTCATGCCTGTTTGCGGGGTTCGTGGTGATCTACCTTGCGGCGGGGGATGCGTTTCAATATTTCTACAGCCCGTCTGATCTGGCCACCAAGCCACCGGCCGAGGGTCAGATTATCCGCATCGGTGGATTGGTCGAAGGGGGCTCTATCGAGAAGACCGGCCAGACCGTCCGCTTTCGCGTGACAGATGGTGGCGCCACGGTGCCGGTGGTCTTCACCGGCATCCTGCCCGATCTGTTCACCGAGGAACAAGGCATGATCGCCACCGGCGTTCTGTCGGACGGGGTGTTTGAAGCGCAGGAGATCCTCGCCAAACATGATGAAGAATATATGCCCAGAGAGGTCATGGATGCCCTCAAGGAACAGGGCGTATATCAGAAAGCCACCGAGTAGCGTGCGCTGCGCTTACCGGACCTTAGAAGTTTGATCCGATAAATTCTGCCGATAGCAACAGATCGGCAGGATTTTATGAAAACAGTAGATCAAATCGCCAGAGAAATCGTGCGCCGTGAAGGCGGTTATGTGAATGATCCGGACGATCCGGGCGGAGCAACGAAATTCGGTGTCACAATCCACACCATGCGCCGTCTAGGGCTGGACCTGAACAATGACGGCACCGTGGATACGCAAGACGTGCGTGCGCTGAGCGAGGCTGAAGCTGTCGAAATCTTCAAATCCCATTATTTTGCCAAACCCGGGATCGGAGGTCTGCCCATCCCCCTGCAGCCCAGTGTGTTTGACATGTATGTCAACGCGGGCAGTCACGGGGTGCGGATCCTGCAACGCTGTCTTGGGCAATTCGGACAGCATGTGTCCGTTGACGGCGTGATCGGTCCGCAAACGCGGGCCGCAGCAGAGGCCGCGATGTCAGCGGCGCCGGATTATCTGGTGGATGCCTACGGAATTGCGCGGCGCAATTACTACTATGCTCTGGCGGACCAGCGCCCGGCCTCGCGCAAATACGCGCGCAGTCGGTCCGGCGGCAAGGGCGGCTGGATTAAGCGCGCCGAGGAATTCATCTCTCCGCGCTACCACTTGAGCCTTGCAGACCACAAACGGAGGTGTGCGGCATGGGGATGATCGGTGATTTGCTGGGCATCGGGAAGGCCGTGCGTGAGGTGGCAGAGGTGTTTGTGCCGAACAAGACCGCAACGGCGGAGTTCGAACATCTGGAACACAAAGCCTCGGTCGCGCAATTCGGCGCGGAATTCGCGCGGGAGCGGGGCGGCTGGTTCAACAATCTCGTGGACGGGCTGAACCGCTTGCCGCGGCCTGTGTTTGCGCTGGGGACGGTGGGCCTGTTTATTTTCGCCATGTGGAATCCTGTGGCATTTTCCCGCCGCATGGCTGGCCTTGATGCGGTCCCCAGAGAGTTATGGTGGCTGTTGGGGGCGGTGGTGTCTTTTTATTTTGGTGCGCGGGAATTGTACTATGTGCGCAGCCGCTCGCAACAGCGGACCAAAGCGGTGCAGCTGCCCGAGCCGCAGGATACCGAGAATGCCGCCGTGCGGGACTGGCGGGCAAGGCGGTGAGAGGTGGGATGAGCGTCGGGGTGAGGGGGCGGTAACGTGCTGATTGTTATGGGATAACTCGATTTACATACTACCTATATGAAGCTTCTTAAATGAAGCTTCATTATACAAGCTTCTCATATGAAGCTTCTATGTTAGGGGAATCTTTACGAATGGCTGCCTAAGGTTGCGCAGATATTGTTCCCAACCTGATAGGCGCATCATGCAAAGCTACCGTCCCGACAAATTCAAAACCACCTATGACACGATGGAGGGAGAGGCGCTTTGGAGGTTTCTTAACGAAGCCTCAACCATCGCGATCATGGAAACCGCCAGCTACCTGCGGCGTCCCGCGATAGAGCCTCTATCGCCCTTTCTGCAACATCGCTTCCCCAAGGTGCGCCGCTCTGCGCAGATGCGGCGCATGATCGGTCATATGGTCCGCCAGATCCTTGAGGATCGCGGCTTCGGTCTGTATCGAAGAAACCTTCGCATCAACAATCCGAACAATATCTTCGCCTTCGGGTCCGCCTATCAGAATCCCGCTGCCAGCCTGTGACATTTCACGCAACCCTCTCAAGCTTAATTGAATTGTGACAGGGGGTAAGCCTGCTATAAACGGTCCGAGCAATAAGGGGCAGCACCATGTTCGCAGAGATCGGCCACTTCACAGTCCTTCTGGCCTTCACCCTATCCATCGTACAATCCGTCGTGCCCCTGATTGGCGCCCAAAAGAACTGGGCCGGATGGATGCGGCTGGCGGATTCCACTGCGATGGCCCAGTTCCTGCTGATCGCCTTCAGCTTTGCGGCCTTGACATACAGTTTTGTCGTCTCTGATTTCTCGCTGGCGCTTGTGGCGGCCAATTCTCACTCCGCGAAACCCATGCTGTATAAGGTTACGGGCGTGTGGGGGAACCACGAAGGCTCCATGTTGCTGTGGATCCTGATCCTTGTATTTTACGGCGCATTGGTGGCGCTGTTTGGCCGAAACCTCCCAAGCGCTTTGAAGGCACGGGTGCTTGCGGTTCAGGCGATGATTTCGGCGGCGTTTCTCGCGTTTCTGATCTTCACCTCCAACCCGTTCCTGCGGATTGCTGTCCCTCCGGCGGATGGGAATGACCTCAATCCGCTGCTACAGGACCCGGGGCTCGCATTTCATCCGCCGTTTCTCTACTTGGGTTATGTGGGGCTCTCGATGTCCTTTTCCTTTGCGGTGGCTGCTTTGATCGAAGGGCGCGTTGACGCGGCTTGGGCCCGTTGGGTCCGGCCCTGGACTTTGCTTGCCTGGGTCACGCTAACCATTGGCATCGCGCTTGGTTCATGGTGGGCTTATTATGAATTGGGCTGGGGCGGCTGGTGGTTCTGGGATCCGGTCGAGAACGCCAGCTTTATGCCCTGGCTGATTGCCGCCGCTTTGCTGCATTCCGCGATTGTGGTCGAAAAACGCGACGCCCTCAAAAGCTGGACGGTTCTGCTTGCGATCCTTGCGTTTTCCTTCTCGCTGATCGGCACCTTCATCGTACGATCCGGTGTGATTACCTCGGTCCATGCCTTTGCCAATGATCCTGAACGGGGTGTTTTCATCCTCGCAATCCTGACGGTTGCGATTGGCGGCGCGCTTACGCTTTATGCGGCGCGGGCGGGGCAGTTGCGCACAACGGCGGTTTTCGGACTGGTCAGCCGCGAGAGCGGTCTTGTGCTGAACAACCTACTGCTTGTGGTGGCCACGGCTGTGGTTTTCTTCGGCACCATCTGGCCACTGGTGGCAGAGCTGACAACAGGGCGCAAACTGTCGGTTGGCGCACCGTTTTTTGACGCCGCCTTCACCCCCTTCATGATCATTCTTGTCGCGATCCTTCCCCTTGGGGCTATTTTGCCGTGGAAACGGGCACAGGTTGGGAAATCCATGAAAAACCTGCGCGGGGCGTTGGCCCTGTCTATCGCTTTGGGCGTGTTGGTCTGGAGCCTTCAGACCGGCGGACGCATGCTTGCGCCTTTCGGTCTGGCGCTGGCGGCCTGGCTGGTGCTTGGGGCGATTATGGATTTACTGGTGCGGGCGCGCTATCGGGACAATCCGCTCGGCACAACCCTGCGCCGTCTGCGTAATTTGCCCCGTTCCGATTGGGGCAAGGCTGTGGCCCATGCAGGGCTCGGGCTTACCGTGTTCGGCATCGCGGCGATCACCGCTTGGGAACAAGAGGACATCCGCGTGGTCGCCCTGAACGAACGCTTTGCGGTGGGGGCCTATGAATTCCAGCTGAACGATGTCGTAAACCAGAACGGCAAGAACTATTCTGCTCAGGTCGGGTCTGTCACCGCCTTTAAGGACAACCGCGAGGTGGCCCAACTGCGGCCCGAAAAGCGGTTCTATCCGGTGCAACAAATGCCAACAACCGAAGCGGCGATCGACATTGGCCTGACGCGGGACCTCTATGTGGTTTTGGGAGAGCAGCAAGGCGATGGCGGTTGGACAATCCGCACCTATATCAAGCCGTTCTCCAACTGGATCTGGATCGGGTCTTTGGTCATGGCGCTTGGGGGATGTCTCAGCCTTACTGACCGGCGCTATCGCGTTGCCGGGGCAGCACGCCCCAGAGCGCGGCCTGTGCCACAACCGGCGGAGTGATGATGCGACAGTTGCTTTTGATCCTGACCCTACTGCTCGCCACCCCGCTTTATGCGGTGGAACCGGATGAAATCCTTGACGATCCGGTGCTAGAACAGCGGGCGCGGGAAATTTCCCGCGAATTGCGCTGTCTAGTGTGCCGCAATGAGAATATCGACAGCTCTAATGCGGGCATCGCCAAGGATTTGCGATTGCTCGTGCGCGAGCGTCTGGTGGCGGGCGACAGCAATTCCGAAGCGGTGGATTTCATCGTGGACCGATACGGCGAATATGTGCTGCTCAAGCCCCGCCTTTCGCGGGAAAATGCGGTGCTTTACCTGATCGGTCCGGTGCTGCTGGTGCTTGGCGCAATCGGCGCGTTCTTGTACCTGCGGCGGCGGTCCCGCCGTCCGGAAACACCGCTCGGATCCCTGTCGCGCGAAGAGGCCGAGCGTCTGGAACAACTGCTCGGGGACTAAGCCGAGTTTCCGCTTTCTGCCACCTGAGCACCGCGATAGGATACCGGCAAACAGCGGAGCTTGACCCTATGGACTATGAAACCCTACTCTACGATCTGTCCGATAATATCGCGACCATCACGCTGAACCGGCCTGATGTTCTGAACGGGCTGACAACGCAGATGCGGGCGGAATTGCTGGACGCGGTCAAGCGCGGCGAAGCCGAGGCACGGGTGTTGGTTCTGACAGGGGCCGGTCGCGGATTTTGCGCGGGGCAAGACCTCGGCGATGCGTCCAAAGTGGCCGACATTGACATGGAAGGCACGCTGCGGGACGAATACGAACCGATGCTGCGGGCAATTTTCGATTGCCGCATTCCAACCATTAGTGCTGTGAACGGGATGGCAGCAGGGGCAGGGGCAAATCTAGCTCTTGCGGCGGATGTTGTCATCGCTGCCGAAAGCGCGACCTTCCTGCAAGCATTCTCGCGTATTGGGCTGATCCCTGATGCAGGGGGCACCTATTGGCTGCCCCGTCAGGTCGGCTTTGCCCGCGCAATGGGTGCGGCCCTATTCGCAGAACCTGTAACCGCGATAAAAGCGGCGGAATGGGGCATGATCTGGGAATCCGTACCCGATGGCAGTTTCGCCGCAGTGGTACGCACCCGCGCATTGCATCTGGCGAACGGGCCGACCGAAGCCTACCGTCTGATCAAACGGGCCATGCGGATGAGCGTCGATCAAACCCTCGACGAGCAGCTTGAAACAGAGGCGCATCTTCAGGGCAAGGCCGGACGGACAGCCGATTTCAGGGAAGGGGTGATGGCCTTTCTGGAAAAGCGCAAAGCCCAGTTTGAAGGACGCTAGGCGCAGCAGTAACCTGCCGATAATTCACACAAAAAAACCGCCCCAATAGGGCGGTTTTTCTAAATCTATAAAAGGGTTAGCCGGATTTACCGGTCCTCGACATTCACATAATCGCGCAGCGGTTCGCCTTTGTAGAGCTGACGCGGACGGCCGATTTTCTGTGTCGGGTCGCCAATCATCTCTTTCCACTGGGAAATCCAGCCTACTGTGCGGGACAGGGCAAAGATTGGTGTGAACATGGATGTCGGGAAACCCATCGCTTCCAGAATGATACCGGAGTAGAAATCCACATTCGGGAACAGCTTTTTGGAGGCGAAATATTCGTCTTCCAGCGCAATACGTTCCAGTTCCTTGGCAACCTGAAGTTTCGGGTTGTTCTCGATACCAAGCAGGCTCAGCACTTCATCCGCGGATTCCTTCATCACCGTCGCACGGGGATCAAAGTTCTTGTAAACGCGGTGGCCAAAGCCCATCAGACGGAACGGATCGTCCTTGTCTTTCGCACGGGCGATGAATTCCGGAATACGATCGACAGAGCCGATTTCTTCCAGCATTTCCAGACAGGCCTGGTTTGCACCACCGTGGGCAGGACCCCAAAGACAGGCAATACCAGCAGCGATACAGGCAAACGGGTTTGCACCCGAAGAACCGGCCAGACGCACCGTGGATGTGGAAGCGTTTTGCTCATGGTCGGCGTGCAGAGTGAAAATCCGGTCCATTGCGCGGCTCAGGATCGGGTTCACTTCGTAATCTTCGGCCGGAACCGCAAAACACATGCGCAGGAAGTTGGAGGCATAGTCCAGATCATTGCGCGGATACACAAACGGCTGACCGATGGAGTATTTATACGCATAAGCCGCGATTGTCGGCATTTTGGCGATCAGGCGGATAGAGGCCACTTCGCGCTGCCATTCGTCACTGATGTCGGTGCTGTCATGGTAGAACGCGGACATCGCGCCGACAACGCCGGTCATAACCGCCATCGGGTGTGCATCGCGCCGGAAACCGCGGAAGAAATTCATCATCTGCTCGTGCAGCATGGTGTGGTTGGTCACGCGGTTCTCAAAATCTTCCAGCGCTTCGGCACTTGGCAGATCACCATAAAGCAACAGGTAGCACACTTCGAGGTAGTGGGATTCGCTGGCCAGCTGGTCAATGGGATACCCACGGTGCAACAGCTCGCCCTTGTCGCCATCAATAAAGGTGATGGTGCTGTCACAAGCGGCGGTGGATGTGAAACCGGGATCATAGGTGAAAACCTGCCCCTCCGCATAAAGACGACGGATATCAATCACATCCGGTCCGGCTGTTGCGGAATACATTGGCAGGTCCAGCTCTTTATCGCCAAAAGTAAGTTTTGCTGTTTTTGGACTGTCTGTCATGCGACCTCTCTATCATTATTGGCAGGTACGGGCCTGCGCATATTTATCCTCGGGCTTCGCTTACACTTCAGGCGGGCGATGTCGCATCCTGAAGGCGGCCGAGGGTTTCCTCCTTGCCCAACGCAGCCATCATGTCAAAAACCGACGGCGACACTGTGCGCCCGGTTAAGGCCGCGCGTAACGGTTGCGCAATCTTTCCGAGTTTTAGATCTCTGGCTTGAGAAAAATCCTTCAAACAGGTCTCAAGTCCTTCGAGCGTCCATGTAGCATGCTGCAATGCAGCGGTCAATTCTTTCAGTATGCCAAGGGATACCGAATCAAGCAGCTTTTCCGCTGCGGCATCTGGAGTAAACGGACGGGAGCCGAGCACAAAGTAGGCTTTTTCAAGCACATCCGTCAGTTTTTTCGACCGATCCCGCAGCAAAGGCAGTACATCGGCCACTTTTGCGCGCGCTTCTTCGTCCAGTTCATCCTGTCCGGTGGCCCGCAGGTAAGTTTGCAAGTCCGCCAGCAGAACGTCATCCGGTGCGATTCCGATCTGATAGCCGCCCACATGATCCAGCTTTTTGAGATCCAGACGGGCAGGGGATTTGCCCAAGCCTTTGAAGTCGAACCACTCAACAGCCTGTTCCGTGGTAAACAGCTCGTCGTTGCCGTGGCTCCAGCCCAGGCGGGTCAGATAATTGCGCATGGTCGCAGGGGTATAGCCCATCTCGCGGTAGGCTTCCGCCCCGAGTGCGCCATGCCGTTTGGACAGTTTCTTGCCGTCGTCGCCGTGGATCAGCGGGATATGGGCAAAGACGGGGATTTTCCAGCCCATCGCACGGTAGATCAGGCTTTGCCGTCCTGCGTTGATCAGGTGGTCATCCCCGCGAATGATGTGGGTGACGCCCATATCGTAATCGTCCACAACCACCGCCAACATATAGGTCGGCGTCCCGTCAGAGCGCAGCAGCACCATATCGTCTAGCGTATCCGCCTGCCATTTAACGTCTTTTTGCACCTTGTCCTTGATGCGCACCTCGCCTTCGCGGGGGGCTTTCAGACGCACAACCGAAGGCAGATCCGGCGCGTCTGCCGGATCGGCATCCCGCCAGGGGCTTTGATACAGCGTCGATTCACCCTTGGCGCGGGCGGCTTCGCGGAAGGCTTCGATTTCGTCCTGTGTGGCATAACAGCGGTAGGCGGTGCCGTTATCGAGCATGGCCTGTGCCACTTCGGCGTGACGGTCGCGGCGCTCAAACTGGCTGATCGCCTCGCCGTCCCAATCCAGTCCAAGCCATTTCAGCCCGTCGTAAATCGCCGCAGTTGCCTCCGGGGTGGACCGTTCGCGGTCCGTATCTTCAATGCGCAGCAGAAATTTCCCGCCCTGATTGCGGGCATAAAGCCAGTTGAACAGGGCTGTGCGCGCCCCACCAATATGGAGGAATCCGGTGGGGGACGGGGCGAAACGGGTAACTACGGGAGTGTCGGACATCAATCTTAACCTTTTGGAAACCAAGCGGGTGCAGGGTTGGCACTACTTATTCCATAACGGTCATAAAGGACAAGGCAACGATGGGCAGCGATGGGGGGTGAACATCTGTCAGAGGCGCTGTTTGCGCAGCGTCACCGCTTTGGCCTGTGGGTTCCGGTCTGGCTGGGGCTTGGCGTGGCTTTATATTTTTCACTGCGATTTGAACCGGATGTCTGGCTTTTGGCAAGTGTTTGCGGGCTGGTCCTGCTTGCCGCGCCGCTAAGCCGGATCGGACCGGACCCGTTGCGCGTCCTGATCTGGGTGCCCGCGCTGGTTTCGCTTGGCTTTCTGGTCACGGCAGGGCGTGCCCATTGGGTGGCTGCGCCGAAACTCGGCTGGCATTACTACGGATCGGTGGAGGGAACCATCGTGCATCTAGACCGCTCCGGTTCTGACAAGCCCCGCGTGACGCTGGCCGATCCGGTGCTGGAGCGGATGGACCCTGCGCGTGTGCCGGACCGCGTGCGGGTGTCGCTGCACTCCGAACTTAACGGCACCGCGTTGAAGCCGGGGGCGCGGATCATGCTTACGGCGAGCCTGTCTCCCCCCGCCGGTCCGGTAGAACCAAAGGGCTTTGATTTTCAGCGTATGGCCTGGTTCAACCGGCTCGGCGCGGTGGGCTATGCCCGTGCGCCGCCGGTTCTGGCCGTGCCTGCTGACAATCGCGCCTTTGCGTTGCGGGTTTTTGCGCTGCGCATGCAGATGTCGCGCCATATCCAACACCATATTCCGGGCCGCACGGGGGCGTTTGCCGCAGCGATACTTACCGGCGACCGATCACAGATTGATCCGCTGCTGCTGGCCGATTTGCGTCGTTCCAATCTGGCCCATCTGCTGGCGATTTCGGGGTTGCACATGGGGCTGTTGACGGGGTTTGTCTTTGCGCTGATCCGGCTTGGAATTGCAGCGGTTCCTTATCTGTCCGTGCGCTTGCAAGCCAAGAAAATCGGCGCGGTGGTGGCGCTGCTGGCGGGGGCGGGATACCTGCTGGTGTCCGGTGCAAATATCGCAACGCAGCGGGCTTTTGTCATGGTGGC
Organism: Neptunicoccus sediminis; assembly: GCF_001719615.1. GTDB lineage: Bacteria > Pseudomonadota > Alphaproteobacteria > Rhodobacterales > Rhodobacteraceae > Amylibacter > Amylibacter sediminis. The sequence goes on along the minus strand of NZ_MDVX01000002.1, from coordinate 75,213 downwards.
GGTGATGCTGGTGGCGGTGCTGCTGGAGCGTCCGGCGATCACCCTGCGCGCGGTTGCGATCGCTGCAACCCTGATCCTGCTGTTCCGCCCCGAAAGCCTGTCCGGACCGGGGTTTCAGATGTCCTTTGCCGCAACCACCGCGCTGGTGGCAACGTTTGAATCGCTGAATCGGGCGCGGGGCTGGCAGGCTTTGCGCCAAAGCAGGTTCTCGCTGGTCTCTCCCTTCGCATCCCTTTTCATCGCCTCCGCCGTGGCCGGAGCCGCAACCGCGCCGTTTTCTGCGTTCCATTTCAACCAGATGGCGCAATACGGCTTGCTCGCCAATCTTGCGTCTGTTCCGGTGATGAGTCTGGTCGTCATGCCGGCAGCCGTGATCGCAGGCGTCCTGACGCTGGTCGGACTGGAAGGTGGCGCGTTTTGGGTCATGGGGCAGGGCATCGACTGGATCCTCGCCGTGGCCCATTTCGTGGCAGCGCAGGACGGATCGGTGGTGCGGATCAAGTCGGGGCCGGTCTGGGCGCTGGGGTTGGTGACACTTGGCGGCTTAATCGTAATCATCTGGCAGGGTCGGAGCCGCTTTCTGGGGGTTCTTGTTGCCTGTCTTGGCTTTGGCTGTTGGACATGGGCCACGCGACCTGATCTGTTGATCACCCAGAACGGGCGGATGGCAGGTATTTTGACAGAACAGGGCCGCGCCATTTCACGAAGCAGAGGCAACGGGTTTGCTGCGCAAAACTGGTTGGAAAATGATGCAGATGCGGCGGATCAGGCGATCGCGGCTGCGCGGTTCGTCGAGGACGGGGACGATTGGCGGGTGGAGTTTGACGGCGGAACGGTTGCTTACCTCTGGGGCAAAAAACGCAGCGCGGAAGAGATCCGGGCTGCCTGCGATACATCCGATCTGCTGATTGTGCCGCAATGGAAAGCACAGATTACAGGTCCGTGCCAGCCCGTCACAGCCGCAGACTTGCGGAAAAGCGGTTCCGTCGCGGTACGCTCAAACCGGAAAGGTTTGACAGTTCAAACCGCGCGCCAAGCCTCTGGCACGCGGTTATGGAATGAACGGTAAGCGGTTCGCCAGTTCAATAGGTGCGGATCAGCCCGACCAGTTTGCCTTGAATCTTCACCTGATCATCGCGGAAAACACGGGTTTCATAGGCCGGGTTTGCCGCCTCCAACGCGATGGCAGAGCCTTTTTTGCGCAGGCGTTTCAGCGTGGCTTCCTGATCATCCACCAGCGCCACGACAATATCGCCGTTTTCCGCGTCGGATTGTTCGTGGATCACGACGATGTCGCCCTCATTGATCCCCGCCTCAATCATCGAATCGCCTTTCACCTCTAACGCGTAGTGCGAACCTTGATTGTGCATCATCCCGCCGGGCACAGCCACGTGGCTGGTGACGTGCTGGATCGCTTCAATCGGGGTACCTGCTGCGATCCGGCCCATAATCGGCAGGGACTGCGCGTCCATGTTGGACACAGGCATTGCATCACGGGGGGGCGGTGGCGGAGCCGAGCCTTCAATCACGCGGGGGTTGAATTTGCCGGCTTCTATCGACTCTGGCAGGCGCACGATTTCGATGGCACGGGCGCGATGGGCCAGACGACGGATAAATCCCCGTTCCTCAAGCGCGGTAATCAGGCGGTGAATGCCGGACTTGGAACGCAGGTCCAGTGCTTCTTTCATCTCGTCAAAGGAGGGCGGTACACCGTCCTTTTGCATCCGCTTGTGAATGAATTCCAGCAAATCCATCTGCTTGCGAGTGAGCATGATACCCTCCTGTTTCGCGCGTTTGTTCGCTTCTGTTCCTGTCTGTTCTACAAGCGTTCCTGTTTTGTGTCAAAACCTATTTTCTGATGCGGATGGTGGCACGACAGGGGGCTAGAGGCGGATAAAGGGAACAGTCTCACCGGCTTTGCGGGGGGGATCATTGGGGTCGCGCACCAGCAGGGCATCCGCGCGGGACAGCACCGACAAAAGGGAGCTATCCTGCCGGGTTTCAGGCGTGCAGGACAGCATGCCTTCGTCAATCGAGAGTTGTGCGCGCATGTAATGGCTGCGCGGTCCATTCTGTCCCATATCCGCGCCAAGACGGGCAAGTTCGCGGGGCATCGCCTGTTTACCAAGGCCAAGCATCGCCCGCATTGCTGGCACCAGAAACACGGTGCCACACACCATAGAGCTGACCGGATTGCCGGGCAGCCCGATCATCGGGGTTGTGCCGAGCCGACCCGCCATAAGGGGTTTACCCGGACGCATGGCGACTTTGTAAAAGGCTTGCTCCAACCCCGCCGCTGTTGCCACCTGTCGTACCAGATCGTGATCCCCGACAGACGCGCCGCCAAGGGTAACTATCGCATCCGCATCCATTCCCAGATCCAGAACCGCCCGCAAAACCTCCGGATCATCGGCGGCAATCGGCAGAATGCGGGCAATGCCACCATTCGCTTCAATTAGGGCCTTCAAGCCGTAGTTATTGCTGGAAATTATTTGGCTGGGGCCCGGTGTTTCCCCCGGCATCACCAGTTCGTCGCCGGTGGCAACCAGCGCGATCACAGGTTTGCGACGCACCACCACAGAGGCGCAGTTCATAGAGGCGAGCAACGCGACATCGCCAGCGGAAAGCACGCGGGGCGCGGACATTGCATCACCGGCTTTGAAGTCTCCACCAGCAGGGCGGATGTAAAAACTCTGGTCGAGGTTTTCGCCTACGATGATGCTGTCGCCGTCCCGTGTGCAGTCTTCCTGGATGAGTATCCGGTCCACACCTTCGGGCACGGGGGCGCCGGTGAAAATGCGCACGGCTTGACCGCGCTGAACCGTGCCGTCGAATCTGCCACCTGCCGCGCTTTCTCCGATGACGGTTAGCTTGGCGCCGCTATCCAGATCGGCTGTTTGCACGCCGTAACCGTCCATTGCGGAAGAGGCAAACGGCGGCTGGCTGCGGGCAGCAACAGCGTCCTGAGCCAGCACCCGACCTGCCGCCGCACGCAGGGGCACTGTTTCCACGTCCAGCGGTTCAAACAGTTCAAGAACCCTGTCCAGAGCCTGTTCAACGCTGATCATTCTGATTCAAACCGGCCGGATTTTCCACCGTCTTTAAGAACGACCCGTACATCGCTGATTTGCATAGTTTTATCGACGGCCTTTACCATATCGTAAACGGTCAGGGCAGCGACATTAACCGCAGTAAGCGCTTCCATTTCCACGCCGGTCTGTCCGGTCGTTTTCACGGTAGCCTCGATCATCACGCCGTCCTCTGTCACCTTTAGATCAAGCGAGACTTTGGAAATGGCAAGCGGATGACAGAGCGGGATCAGATCGGAGGTTTTCTTCGCCCCCATGATCCCTGCAAGCCGTGCAACAGCCAGCACATCGCCTTTCTTGGCGCGGCCTTCTTCGATCATGGCGCGGGTTTCGGCATTCATGATCACACGGCCCTTTGCGACGGCAACGCGGCTGGTGACAGGTTTTTCCGAAACATCCACCATATGGGCGGCGCCGGATTCGTCAAAATGGGTCAGTTTTGCCATGATGGCTCCGTTACATCGCCTGCGGGGTCCAAGGGCTGCCAATCAGATCGCGGGTGGCATGGGCCACATCGTCCTGACGCATCAGGGATTCCCCGATCAGGAAGCAGCGCACCCCGAATTTTGCCAGATTCGCCAGATCTTCCTTGGTGTTCAGACCGCTTTCGGAAATCAGCAACCGTTCCGCCGGAGCGTAGCGTGCCAGCGTGGTTGAGGTTTCAAGAGAGGTCTCAAAGGTCTTCAGGTCGCGGTTGTTGATCCCCAACAGGGGCGAGCGCAGATGCGCGGCGCGGTCCAGTTCCTCGCGGTCGTGAATTTCAACCAGAACGTCCATGCCGTAATCAAAAGCAGCATTTTCCAGTTCCTGTGCCTGTGCATCCGAAACGCTGGCCATGACGATCAGAATGCAATCCGCACCCCACGCCCGCGCTTGGGCGACCTGATAGGTGTCGTACATGAAGTCCTTGCGCAGACAAGGCAGGTCGCAGGCATTGCGCGCCTCTGTCAGAAATTCCGGTGCGCCCTGAAACGATGGCGTGTCTGTAAGAACCGAGAGACAGGCCGCGCCGCCATCGGCGTAGGCGGCGGCCAGTGCAGCAGGGTCGAAATCTTCGCGGATGACGCCTTTGGAGGGGCTTGCCTTTTTGATTTCGGCAATAAGACCGTAGCCACCCGATTGCGCGGCACGTTTCAACGCATCGGCAAAGCCGCGCGGCGGGGTCTGGTCTGCGGCCAGAGATTCAAGTTCCCCGAGGGAGACTTCTTCTTTGGCGGCTTCGATCTCTTCCAGTTTATAGGCTTTGATCTTTTCGAGAATATCAGTCATCTGCTGCCTCTGTCGTTATTTTTGCCAGCGCGTCCAGCTTGGCGGCTGCAGCGCCACTGTCTATGCTTTGGGCCGCAACTTCAACGCCTTCGCGCAGGTTTTCTACTTTATCTGCAACCACTAACGCAGCAGCAGTGTTGAACAGCACCGCGTCGCGGTAGGCCGAAGGCTCGCCGGCCAGCAGCGCCCTGAGCGCGGCAGCGTTGTGATCCGGCTCCCCCCCGACGATCGACTCAAACGGATGTACCGGAAGACCTGCGTCCTCGGGGGAAATCTCTGTCTCTGTTACCGTGCCGTTTTCCAGTTTGGCGACCCAAGTAGGACCCGCGATGGAGATTTCGTCAGTCCCGTCGGAGCCGTGTACCAGCCATGCCTTTTCAGAGCCGAGTTGCAGCAGCACGTCGGCCATCGGGCGGATCATCCCGCGTGAGAATGCGCCGGTAAGCTGGCGTTTCACCCCTGCGGGATTGGTTAGCGGTCCGAGGATGTTGAAAATCGTGCGGGTGCCAAGGGCTTGGCGGGCGGGCATTACATGGCGGGTTGCAGGGTGGTGCATCGGCGCCATCATAAAGCCGATTCCGACCGAGTTGATCGCCTGTTCCACCACTTTAGGCCCGACCATTACCTCTACCCCCAACTGGCCGAGCGCATCCGCGGTGCCGGATTTGGACGATAGGTTCCGGTTGCCGTGTTTGGCCACAACAACGCCGGCCCCTGCGGTCACAATGGCCGTCGCGGTCGAGATGTTCAGGGTGGATTTCCCGTCGCCGCCGGTGCCAACGATGTCGATTGCCCCTTCAGGTGCACTGACGCGCAGGCATTTGGACCGCATCACAGCGGCGGCTGCGGCGTATTCTTCAACGGTTTCCCCCCGTGTGCGCAGCACCATCAGGAAACCGCCGATTTGTTCGGGCGTCGCATCGCCTTCCATTATGGTGGTAAAGGCGGCTTCGGCCTCTGCGCGGCTGAGGGGGCCGTCGATGGCTTTGGCAATCAGGGTCTTTAGCGGCGTGCTCATGCGGGTTCCATTGCAGTCTTTAGAAAATTGTTCAGCAGCGCGTGCCCGTGTTCCGAGGCGATGCTTTCAGGGTGGAATTGAACGCCGTGGATCGGCAGAGATTTATGGGCCAGCCCCATGATGGTGCCGTCTTCCAGCCAAGCGGTAACTTCCAGGTCATCGGGCAGGCTGTCCCGCTCTACCACCAGCGAGTGATAGCGCGTGGCTTCAAACGGCACAGGCAATCCGGCAAAGACGGACGCGCCCTTATGGTGCATCTTGCCCATCTTTCCGTGAACGATTTCATGACAACGCACAACCTTGCCGCCAAACGCCTGACCGATCACCTGATGGCCAAGACACACCCCGAGCAGCGGGGTTTGCGTGTCCGCAGCGGCTTTTACCAGATCGAGACAGATTCCTGCCTGATCCGGATCACAGGGGCCGGGGGACAACAGGATCATATCCGGCTGCATATCCATCGCATCCTGCACGGTGATTTCGTCGTTGCGTCTGACCACAACTTCGGCCCCTAATTCCCCGACATAATGCACCAGATTATAGGTGAAACTGTCGTAATTATCGATCAAAAGCAGCATTTTGCCCGTCCTCAACATCGGTGATTTAGGGGGATGATCCCTGTTGTGAATTGCGCTATACATTGCTCACGGGCGTGCGCAGAGGTCAAGAGCAGCGGGCCAAGAAAACACGCGCACGATTGCAGGCAAATGATATAAAAGGCGCATGAGGCTTATAATGGCAAACTGGGGTAAAACCGCAGGAGTTGTGTCCGGACTGGCCGTCGGGCTGACATCTGGCGTCTTTCTGGCGGCGCTGAATCCGATCCTTCCCGAAACCGACAGAACAACCGTTTCAAACGCACCGGAACAAGCGACCGGATCGCCGGCGACCCCCACGGCGCAACCGGATGGCACAAGTGCCGGCGCGGTGGTTTCACAAAACACCAGTGGCGTTAACCAGTCCCCGACGTTGGATATGACCAAGACCGCTGCCAGCACCGCAGCGCCTGCGCCGGATCAATCCCCGAACGGCGTGATCGTTTCAGGGTCCCAGGACAGCGCCCCGTCCAGTGTCAATGCCGCGCGTCAACGGCCACAAAATACCGAAGTGGCTGTGCTGACAACAGAAACACAGGTTCCTGCAGAGACCGAGCTTTCGATCACCATGCCGGTTGTAGCGGACACGCCCGAAACCGCAGGGCTCGCCCGTATCACTCCGGAGGACGGGGCAGAGAACCAGCCCACAGTATCCTCCGATCCGGCGGACCCTGTAGAGATGGGGCAACCGCTGGTGGAAACGGCGGGGCCGGATGCGCTGGTGGGGGAAACAGATGACAACGACAACGATCTGCCGCTCTTGAACCCGGACGGAACAATAGAGCGTGCGGATACCCGCGACTCGCGAAGGATCGGCGTGCTGGACCAGACCGCCATTGTGCTGCCCCGGCTCGACAAAGAGCCGGGCAAGGCACCGGCGCCCGAACCGGCCGCAGAGGATACACAGGACCCCTTGCGCATCCTGCCGGTTGTTCCCGTACCCGAGGACAAGGCCGGATCCGACGAACCACAGTCCGACGATGATACCTTGCGCAGCGCTGCCTTTAGTCCGGACAACCAGCCGAACACGTCAGGGACCTTTGCCACGCTCGGATCCCGCCTGCCGACCATCGGGGACAAGGGCGCAGATGGTATTTCGACGTTAGGAAAATCAGCGATCAGCAAACGCATCCCCACCATCGGTGAGGACGAGCCGGTACTCTCGGGGCAGATTGCAACGCCAGCGGTTGGTGCGTTGCGGGCCAATGCCAATGAATTCACCCCGACCGGCAAACCGCTGGTCTCTGTCGTGTTGCTGGACAACGGCCAGATTGAAGGCCAACTGTCCAAATTCGCGCGGCTTGGCCTGCCACTGGCGATTGCCATTCCGGTAGATCAACCCGATGTACCTGCCAAATCCCGTGCCTATCGCAATGCCGGATTTGAGGTGCTTGCTCTCAGCCCCCGTGACGTGAAACTGTCGCTTCCGGGTGGCCAGACCGACGAGCAGGTGGCCGAACTGTTAGAGCGGTTCTTTTCCCTGATGCCCGATGCGATGGGGTTGATCGACCGTCCCGCAGCGCTGCTGCAACGGGACCAGCGGCTGGTGCGCTCTGTGGTGGGATATTTCGCACAGACCGGCCACGGCATAATCACCTATGCGGGTGGTTTGAACGCTGCGCCACGGCTGGCGGATCAACAGGATGTGGCGTTTGGTGTGGTCAGCCATATTCTTGACGGGTCCGAGGATACGGAAACGGTCCTGTCGGGCTATTTGAACCGTGCCGCCCGCACCGCGCGAAGCAAGGGCAGTGCGATTGTGCTGGCGATGCCAAACGACGAGACCTTGTCCGCGCTGTTGAACTGGTCGCTGGGCATTAATGCCCGCACCGTCAGTTTTGCGCCAGTGTCAGCGGCATTGATGGCGGGCAACCCCTAAGGGCGTCCGCCAGTCATTATCAAATATCGGGATCAGTAGTTGCCGTTCGACTTTACGAAGGTCACGGCATCCTTGGCTGCTTTGCGCAAAGCGTTGGATTTGTTGACGGTTTCCTGAAGCTCTGCCTCAGGATCGCTGTCATAAACCACGCCGCCGCCTGCTTGAATGTGCAGCTTCTGGTCCTTTAGAACCGCCGTGCGCAGGGCGATACAGATGTCCATTTCGCCGGTGGCGCTGAAATAGCCGACACCGCCGCCATAAACGCCGCGTTTCTCTTTTTCCAATTCGTCAATGATCTGCATGGCCCGGACCTTGGGCGCACCGGAAACCGTGCCCGCAGGCAATCCGGCGAGCAGGGCGGAAAGGGCATCCTGATCTTCGGCCAGTTCGCCAACCACATTGGATACGATGTGCATCACATGGGAATAACGTTCGATGATGAACTGTTCGTTCGGATTTACCGTGCCGATTTTGGAAACCCGGCCCACATCATTGCGCCCCAGATCCAGCAGCATCAGATGCTCTGCCATTTCTTTTGGATCACCCAGCAGATCCGCCTCTAATGCGCGGTCTTCGGCCTCGTTCGCGCCGCGATGACGGGTGCCTGCGATAGGGCGGATGGTGACTTCCTTGTCTTTTACCCGCACCAGAATTTCGGGGCTGGCGCCGATGACCTGAAAGCCGCCGAAGTTGAAAAAGAACATGTAAGGCGACGGGTTGGTGCGGCGCAGCGCACGATAAAGCGCGAAGGGCGGCAGTTTGAAGTCCTGCGTCCAGCGCTGGCTCGGGACAACCTGAAAGATGTCACCGGCACGGATGTAATCCTTGGCCTTGTCGACAAAACCGAAATATTCCTCGCGGCTGGTGTTGGACACAGGTTCGCCCACAGCGGATTCCGGATCGGCTACGGGGGTGGCCATAGGTGCAGGGCGTTCGAGATCGCGCACCGCATCCATCACCCGTTCTGCTGCCTGATTATAGGCCGCACGGGCCGACAGGCCGCCCGTTGCCCACACCGGAGAGACCACGGTGATTTCATCCTTCACCCCGTCCACGACGACCACCACAGACGGGCGCATCATCACCGCGTCCGGCAGGCCGAGCGGATCGGGGTTCACGTCGGGCAGGTTTTCCACCAGACGGATCATGTCATAGCCGAGATAGCCGAACAGACCCGCCGCAATCGCCGGCAGGTCTTCGGGCAGGTCGATATGGCTTTCATCCAGAACCGCCCGCAAACTGGTCAGCGGATCGGCTTTCATCGGTTCAAAGGCATTGGCATCGAACCGCGCCTGACGGTTGATCCGTGCACTGTCGCCGTGACACTGCCAGATCAAATCCGGTTTCATGCCGATACAGGAATAGCGGCCCCGGTTTTCACCGCCGGTCACGCTTTCCAGCATGAAACTGTCCTTCTGCGCCTGTGCCAGTTTCAGCATCAGCGACACAGGCGTGTCCAGATCGGCCACAATACGGGTATAGACCACTTGATTGTGACCGTCTTTATGGGCCTTTTCAAAAGCTTCAAAGGAGGGAATTAACGTGCTCAAAATCCAGTGACCTGTGTATTGACCTGATTGATGATCGGGCGGTTCAGCTGCACACCGGCCTGTGACTGTACGGCGTCAGTGAAATAGCCCAGCAGGTCGAGCGAAATTTGCGCGTTCAACTGGCCGTTGATCTGGTTCAAAAGCTGGTCGTTGTTGCCCAGATCCGGATCAAACGCGGTGATGTTGGTCAGACGCACCAGCACCACACGGTCGCCACCATCCACGATCGCCACGCCGTTATCGTCGAGTTTGTAGACCTCGGGCACGGTGGTCGGGGGCAGTTGTTCCAGATAGCTGTTGCGCTTGATGCCATCGACTGCGGTCATTTCCAGACCCAGTTCGCTGACATCGCCGCCTTCTTCCAACGCGGCTTTCAGGGTTTCAGCGCGGGCTTTGAGGGCGGCGTTCACCTGATCGGCACGCCAGTCTGCGGCAACTTGGTCACGGATCTCTTCCAGCGGAATGGCTTGGGGCTGGTCGATGCTGTCCAGACGCAGCGCAAATACGCCGCCGTCAGACAGGTCGATTACCTCGGGGAAATCCCCTTCCTCAGCGGCCAGTGCTGCCTCGCGGAAGGCGTCATAACCGGCGATTTCCTCGGTGGATTCAGCGGAAAACGCAATGGTGCCAAGGGTCATCTCGGTCTCATTGGCAAGCGCCTCCAGCTCTGCACCACCTGCAAGAAGGTCGTCTATGTCCGTCACACGATCAGACACCAGACGGCGCGCGGCTTCACCGGCAAGTTCATTGCGCAATTCGTCGCGTACATCCTCAAAGGGCGTGCTGTCGGCATCCAGAACCGCGTTGATCCGGAACAGGGCCGGACCCAGATCAGAGTCGACCGGTCCCACGATACCCGGTTCCGTCGTGGCAAACAGCAGGTCCGCGGCCGCTTTGGATACATCGTTGCGGCTGATTTCGCCCATATCCACATCGGCTTCTTCCAGCCCCCGTTCTCCGACGATCTCTGCAAAGCTTGCTTCTTCTGCGTCGATCCGGTCCCGTGCGGCTTGGGCGTCCTCCATTGTTGAAAATACAAGCCGGTCCACGGCCCGTTGTTCTACCTTGTTGAAACGGTCGCTCTGCAGGTCATAGCTTTCGCGGATCTCGTCTTCGTCCACATCCACAGCATCCAGCAGCGCAGAAGGGTTCAGCCACGCGTAAGTGATGTTGCGGGTCAGCGGCGACATATAGTTGGTCGCATGTTCTTCGTAAAAGGCTTGCAATTCCTCATCGCCGGGTTCCGCAATGGTGGTGTCCAGATCTTCTTCGCTTAGCGCGACCCATTCAAAGGAGCGTTCCTGCTGGGCAAATTCCATCAGCGTCAGAGGCACGGTCAGATCGCCTTTCACGCCGGTCACAATGGTGTTTTCCAACAGCGCACGGGCGTTTTCCTTGCGGATCAGGGTTTCAAACTCTGTCGCGGTAATCCCGAGCTGGCGTTCCAGATAGAAATCATAGCCTTCCCGGTCGAATGTCCCGTCGAGTCCCTGAAACTGCGGGCTTTCGAGAATCGCCTTGCGGACGGTTTCATCCCCCACAGACAGGCCCCGATCAGTGGTTTCATTGTTCAGAGCTGCCTGTCCCACCACTGCGTCCAGCACCTGTTCCTGCACGCCGAATTGTTCCAGTTCAGCTGCGGTCAGGGTGCGACCGGCCTGCTGGTTGATCCGGCTGGCGGCGTTTTGATAGGCCCGTGCATAGGTGTTCACCGGAATGGATTCATCCCCGACCTTCCCGATCGAGCGCACCGTACCGCCCCCAAGGCCGCCAATGCCAAACCCCGTCAGTCCGAGCATGAGCAACCCCATGATAACCCACATGACCTTGCTTTGGCCTTTTCCGCGCATTGAATCGAGCATTTACCGGACCTTTTTTTCCCTTGTCTGAAGGCAGGTTTTAGGCAGCAAAACGCCGGAGGGCAAGCGGCAACACAGGGCGCCCCCTTGCCCGATGGTATAATAACGGGGCTATGGGATGGAAAATGCCGCGAGACGCGCGAAAAGCCTATCAATTCCGCTCTGGTCCACATTGGCAAAAGCGATCCGCATATGCTGTTCGGCATGGCCGTTGCCGCCTTCCTCCCTGCGGGGGCTGAACATGGTGCCGGGCAGGGCGAGGATGGCGGATTTCTCCACCAGCGCTCTGGCTACCTGATCGGACGGCGCGTCAAACGGGTGTGAGACATAGGCGAAATAGGCGCCGCAGCCTTTCAACGCCCAACCCTCCAGTTGCGGAAAGGCTGTGCGCATGGCGCTGGCGCGGTCGAGAATTTCGGCCCGTTCCCGTGCCAGCCAGTTGCCAAGATTACGCATCCCGAAAAGGGCACCGCGCTGGCCAAGCTGGTTGGGGCAAATGGTTAACGTGTCGAGAAATTTCTCCACCTCTGTCATGCGCTGGTGCGAACAGACAATTGCGCCAACGCGGTGGCCGGTCAGTCGGTAGGCTTTGGAGAAAGAGTAAAGCTGGATCAGCGTATCAGACCAGTCTGGATCGTTGAACAGGCTGTGGGGGGCGCCGCTGGCAGAATGGAAATCCCGGTAGGTTTCGTCGATCACCAGTGAAATCCCCGATTTCCGCGCCAGTTGGTAGAATGCCGTAATCAGCCCGTCCGGATATTCCATGCCGGTCGGGTTGTTCGGCGTCACCAGCACGATAGCCTTCACCCGATCGTCGATCATTAAAGCCGCCTGCTGCGGGTCGGGCAGCATATCGTCACCGCACATCAGCACGCGGCATTCAATCCCCGCCATATCCAGCCACATCTTATGGTTGAAATACCAAGGTGCGGGCAGGATCACCGCATCCCCCGGACCGGCAAGCGAGGAAATCGCCGCGCAGAACGCCTGATTGCAACCGGAGGTGATACCCACATTCCCCGCAGAGATCGCGCCGCCATAGGTCATGGCACAGTGACGGGCGAGCGTCTCTCGCAGGTCCGGCAGACCGAGAACCGGACCGTAGAGATGGGCGCTGACATCGTTCAGCACCGATTCCGCCAATGCCTGACGCATCGGGGCAGGGGGCGGATCAACCGGCGCGGCCTGACTGACGTTGATCAAAGGCATGTCGTCGGAAAAGGTCACATTTTCAACCCAGCTCCGGGATTCTACGATGGGGGATGTGATGGTCGCTGCAAGAAGCGGGTTCATCGGGCTGGATTTAGAGACCGTCATCAGAGTTTTCCTTTTGAATTGGGGGGACCCTAGCAAGCGCCCCTTGACGGCGCAATCTGCATAACCGATAGGGGCTGCATGGCTAATCCTCCTGTACTGACCCTCTCCGATATCATGCTCACCTTTGGCGGCAACCCGTTGTTTGACGGCGTTGGGCTGACCGTTCACGAAGGGGCGCGCATCTGCCTTGTGGGGCGCAACGGCTCGGGCAAATCCACGCTGCTTAAGGTGATTGCCGGACTGGTAGAACCCGATGCGGGGAATCGCTTTGTGCAGCCCGGTGTTTCTGTGGGGTACATGGACCAGCATCCTGATCTGTCAGGGTATGCAACCTTGGGCGATTTCGCCATGTCCGGTTTGCAGCAGGGCGAGGAATATAAGGTCGAGATGGCCGCCGAAGGTTTGAAGCTGAACCTTGAACAGGCCCCGTCTGCCGCATCGGGCGGGGAACGCCGTCGCGCCGCACTTGCCAAAATTCTGGCCGAGGCGCCGGATTTGATGCTGCTGGACGAGCCGACCAACCACCTTGATATTGAGGCGATCAAATGGCTTGAGGATCACCTGCGCCAGACCCGCGATGCCTTTATCCTGATCTCTCACGACCGTGCGTTTTTGCGCTCGCTCACGCGGGATACCATGTGGGTGGACCGCGGCATCGTGCGCCAGCATCCCAAAGGATTTGAAGCCTTTGAGGAATGGCGCGACAAGACCTTTGAAGAAGAAGACCAGCAGCGCCACAAGCTGAACCGTCTGATCAAGGCCGAGGCCCGCTGGGCCGTGGAAGGCATCTCTGCACGGCGCAAACGCAATCAGGGCCGCGTGCGGCGTCTGGCGGATTTGCGTGCGGAACGGGGCGCACAGATCAAACGGACAGGGGCTGCGGCGATGGCCTTTGACAGTGGTCAGAAATCCGGCAAGCGGGTGATCGAGGCCACGGATATTTCCAAATCCTTCGGTGAAAAGACCATCGTTCGGGAGTTTTCCATTCGCGTCGCACGCGGAGAGCGGATCGCGATGATCGGGCCGAATGGTGTCGGTAAAACCACGCTGTTGAACATGCTTACCGGAGCATTGGAACCGGACACCGGATCGGTCAAGCTCGGCACCAATCTGTTGCCCGCAATATTCGATCAAAACCGCGCCGTGCTCGACCCGAAAGTCTCGCTTTGGGATACGTTGACCGAGGATAAGGAACTGGGTGTTTCAGGCCAGAACGACCAGATCATGGTACGCGGCACGCCCAAACATGTGGTGGGCTATCTCAAGGAATTTCTGTTTTCGGAGAATCAGGCCCGTGGTCCGGTTTCTGCCTTGTCTGGCGGGGAAAAAGCACGGCTGTTGCTGGCGCGTCTGATGGCGAAAGAGAGCAATCTTCTGGTGCTGGACGAACCGACAAACGATCTGGACGTGGAAACACTGGATCTGCTGCAGGAGATCCTCGACGATTATGAAGGCACCGTTCTTCTGGTCAGCCACGACCGCGATTTTCTCGACCGCGTGGCGACCACCTCTATCGTGATGGAAGGCGATGGCGAGGCCACGATCTATGCCGGCGGCTGGTCGGACTATCAGGCCCAGCGCAAGGAAGACAGCAAGGCAGAGAAAGCAGAGAAAGACCCCAAAAAGCCCGCATCTAAGGCGCAGCCGGTCGAAAAGCCCAAAGCCGCGCCCAAAAAGATGAGCTTCAAGGATGAGCATAGGTTGAAAGAGCTGCCAAAGGTGATAGAGCGCCTTGAAGCGGAAATCGCCAAGTTGCACGACTATCTTTCCGATCCGGAGCTTTACACAACGGCCCCTGTCAAATTTCAGAAAGCCACCGAAGCCTTGTCCGAAAGAGAGACCGCGCTAGAAGCCGCCGAACTGGAGTGGCTGGAGCTTGAAGAACTGTCACAGCAGCAATAAGATACTGATAGTAAACGTTTTACTTTCAAATCTGCGATGCAAGTTATCCACAACACGATCAACGGGCTGTGGGTAACTGCGGGGATAATCGTTAATAATTTCTTAATCTTGCCCAATTTCAAACTTATTTTCAGACCATTTCCACGCAAAAAGGTTCACACGTAAAGAGTGAAATCCCCCCTTAAAGGGACCATCTAAGGGGATCTACCTAGAGTGGAGAGGAATGAATATGAGAGCATTAGCCGTCGATGACGATCCCCTGATCCTCGAAGTCCTGAAGAACAACTTTGACGAAATGGGCATCAAGACTTTGGAATGCGCGGAGTCCGGTTCTGTGGCGCTTGCGATCCTCAACAAGTCTCCCAAGCCTTTTGATGTCATTCTGCTGGATATTGAAATGCCCGGCATGGACGGGATCGAACTCTGCCGTAAAATCCGCCTGATACCGGAATATAACTCTACGCCGATTCTGATGGTCACGACCGTGACCAAGGAAGACAGCGTGCGTGACGCCTTTACAGCAGGGGCCACGGATTACGTCTGCAAGCCGGTCAAGCCGCTGGATCTGGCAGCCCGCATCCAGTCCGTGACCCATCTGCTGCGCGAACGCCGCCGCGCCGAGACCAACTTTGAGGCCGCCCAGACCCTCAAGGCGCAGATCGAACAGGATATGAAGCTGACCCGCGAAAAAGGTCTGAAGGTGGATTTCGTCCCTAATATGATCGACAAGCTGGAGATGGAAAACTACATCCTGCAACTCTCTCGCCTGCAAATTTCGCGCACGCAGGTCTATGCCTTCGGGATCAAGGAATTCAACGAGATTTACGACCGGACCACGGCCTTTGATCTCTATTACACTATCGGGGATGTGGCGGCCGCATTACAAAGCTGTTTCTCCAGCGAAAAATCGCTGCTGTCTTATTGTGGGGCAGGCCGTTTTGTCGTGGTCTCCCGCGAGAGCGACAAGGAAAACCGCTATAATATTGCCCAGATCGTACAGAAAGCGGTGAATGAACTGGAGCTTGTCTATAACAACGGCAGCCCTTGCAAGGTTACGATGGTCACGGGCGAGCCGGTACAAGCGTCTTTCTGGTCGATGGGCAGTTCGCTGCGCTTGATGGAACGGGCACTTGTCTCTCTTGATGCGGCGCGGGGCGGGCATGACACCTACACCGAAACCCGCAAATACAAATCTCTCCTACGGGAATGTCTCGACGTTGCCTGATCAGGGCAGCCCCAGACGAAAAAAAGCGGCGCCAGAAGGCGCCGTTTTTTGTTTAGAACAAATCCATGTCACGGCGCAGGAATTTAGCCGTTTCCAGCGCAAAGTAGCTTAGGATTCCGTCACATCCGGCCCGTTTGAAGGCCATCAGGCTTTCCAGCATCGCCTTGTCCTTATCAATCCAGCCCTGATCGCCCGCTCCCGCAATCATCGCGTATTCGCCGGAGACCTGATACGCGTAGGTCGGCACAGAAAATTCCTGCTTCACCCGCTGACAAATATCCAGATAGGGCATGCCGGGTTTGACCATGACCATATCGGCGCCTTCGTCGAGATCCCGCGCTACCATGCGCAGGGCCTCATCCGAATTGCCCGGATCAAGCTGGTAGGTCTTCTTGTCGCCCTTCAACGCACCCGATGCGCCAACAGCATCGCGGAAAGGACCGTAAAAGGCCGAGGCGAATTTCGCGGAATAGGCCATAATTGCAGTGTCGGGGAAATCATGCTGTTCCAGCGCACGGCGGATGATGCCGATCCGCCCGTCCATCATATCGGAGGGGCCAAGAATATCCGCGCCTGCTTCGGCCTGTGCCAGCGCCTGTTGCTCCAACGCCCCAAGGGTTTCGTCATTCATAACCACGCCGTCGCGCACGATCCCGTCGTGTCCGTCAGAATTATAGGGGTCAAGGGCCACATCCAGCATCACCCCGATATCAGGCACCTGCGCCTTGATTGCACGGGTTGCCGTATTCACGAGGTTTTCAGGGTTCCATGCCTCGGCCGCATCGGGGGTTTTCTTGTCCGGATCGGTATAGGGAAACAGCGCGATAAGCGGAATGCCGTGATTGGCCGCTTCATTCGCGGCTTCTACCGCGCGGGACACGCTCAGGCGGTTCACGCCGGGCATGCTGTCGATCGGCTCCACCACGTCATCGCCTTCGCGCACGAAGATCGGCCAGATCAGGTCAGAGACCGACAGGCTGTTCTCCCGCGTCAGATCGCGCATCCAGTCGGTGCGGCGGTTGCGGCGGGGGCGGGACACCGGAAACGGTGGTGGTGTATGTACCATATGTTGATCCTTTTGACGGGTTCCCCCAAATGCGCCAGAAAAGCCCCAAACTGCAATTGGAATTATTGACGCAATAGGCTAACACCGCGCCCAGACCAGACGGAAGGGCCGATGATGGAAGGCTTTTATCAGGAAGTAATCGGTTCACGCAGTTTTGCCAGTATCTGGTACTGGATCGTGTTTGCTGTGGTCTGGACCCGTACTACGCACTGGACGCTTGGCGTCCCTTACGAGGATGCGCGCAACGCCAAACGCTTTGGCGGGCAGTATCAGACGGACTTTGAGATCCAGATCGAAATTAACATCCGCAAGACGCTGGAAGTGTTTGAGGGCCATTCGGTCGCGCTCACCGGATTGGCGGCGTTCTTTCTGGCAACGATCTTTATGCTCGGCTTTTCTTTTGGCATCCAGTTCATGCAGGCCGGTTTTCTGCTGATCTTTCCGTTGACCATCGTCTCGGGGCTGTCGATCCATCTGGCCCGTAAACTGAGGGACGGGGATCTGAAAGGCGAGGCGCTATATTCTGCCTATGTCTGGCACCGGCGGATAAAACAGGGAATCGGCGCTTTTTCGATCTTTTTCGCAGCGTTTTGGGGTGTGTCGCAAATTCTGTTTTCTCCCTATGCAGGCACCTTCTAGGCAGGCCGGGTTTTCCACCTTGTCCGAAGTCACCCGCTGCGCTAAATCCGCCTGATGGCACAGCAGTATAACGATAAGCACCGCACGATCGGGGGCGCCCCCGAAGGATTTGACGCACATCTGCTGGCATCGGCGCTGGCAGAGGGCAAAGGTCCGGTGATGCACATCGCCCGCGATGACGCCCGACTGGCCGCAACGCGCACAGCCCTTGGCCTGTTCGCGCCAGAGGTTCCGGTGTTTGTCTTTCCCGCGTGGGACTGTCTGCCTTATGACCGCGTTTCCCCCAACGCCGAGATTTCTGCAGCACGGATGGCGGTTCTTGCGGCGCTGGCGGCTGGGTTTGACCGCCCCTTCATCCTTCTGACCACCGTTGCCGCTGTGACCCAGCGCGTGCCGGCCCGAGAAACGCTGAACTCTGCCAGTTTCGTGGCCGAGGTCGGCCGTCAGGTGGACGAGAAAGCCCTGCGGGAATTCTTTGCCCGTATGGGATTCGTGCAGGCGCCCACCGTCACCGAACCGGGGGATTTTGCGATCCGGGGCGGCTTGATTGATGTCTATCCACCGGGCGACAGCGGGCCTGTGCGACTGGACCTGTTTGGCGATGTACTGGACGGGGCGCGGCGGTTTGATCCTGTCACCCAACGCACCACGGAATCCCTGCAACGGCTGGAACTGGCCCCTGTGTCCGAGGTCATTCTGGACGAACCCTCTATCCAGCGGTTCCGCCAGAACTATCGCATTGAATTCGGGGCTGCTGGCACGGATGATCCGCTCTATGAAGCGGTGAGCGCGGGGCGCAAGCATCAGGGCATCGAACACTGGGCACCGTTCTTTCATGACAAGATGGAAACCCTGTTCGATTATCTGCCGGACGCGCAGGTGTTTCTGGATGACCGCACCACACAGGCGCGTCTGTCCCGCTGGGAAAGCATTGCAGATCAATATGATGCCCGCAAAGAGGCGCTAAGCAACAAATCCCGCATGGACAGCGTGTATAAACCCTGTCCGCCCCATCTTCTCTATCTGGATGATGCCGCATTCGAGGTGGAAATCACCGATCTGACGGTGAAACAGTTCTCGGTTCTTCCCCAAGGCACCGGACCCAATGTCACCGATGCAGGCGGGCGTCTGGGGCGCAGTTTTGCGCCGGAACGCCAGCAGGAAACCATCAGCCTGTTCGGGGCTTTGGCGGATCACATCAGGGAGCGCCAGAAAAAGGGCAATGTGGTGATTGCCAGCTACTCCGAAGGCGCACGGGAGCGTCTGGGCGGCTTGCTAGCGGATCAGGATATTAACGGCGCGGTAGAGATCGCCAAGCTGGGTGATCTGAAAGGCAAAGGCGCTGTTGCGCTCGCCGTTTGGCCGCTGGAGCAGGGGTTCGAGGCCAAAGACCTGACGGTGATTTCCGAGCAGGACGTGCTGGGTGATCGGTTGATCCGAAGCCCGCGGCGTAAACGGCGGGCGGATAATTTCCTGACCGAAGCCCAAAGCCTGACGCCGGGGGATCTGGTGGTGCATCTGGATCACGGGGTCGGCCGGTATCGCGGTCTGGAGACGGTTTCGGCGGCGGGTGCGCCCCATGATTGTATCCTGCTGGAATATGCCAATAACGACCGCCTGTATCTGCCGGTGGAAAACATCGAACTGCTGTCCCGCTTTGGCCATGAAGAGGGCATGCTTGACCGTCTGGGGGGCGGCGCGTGGCAGGCGAAAAAGGCCAAGCTGAAGGAACGCATCCGCGAGATGGCGGACAAGCTGATCCGGATTGCTGCGGAACGGGCCTTGCGCAAGGCCGAGGTGATGGAACCGCCGGTCGAGGCCTGGGACAAATTCTGCGCCCGTTTCCCCTATGCAGAAACCGACGACCAGTTGCACGCCATTGAGGATGTTCTCGGGGATATGGCATCGGGTTCCCCCATGGACCGGCTGATTTGCGGCGATGTGGGCTTTGGCAAAACCGAGGTCGCCTTGCGTGCGGCCTTTGTTGCGGCCTCTGCGGGCACACAGGTGGCGATCATTGCGCCGACTACATTGCTGGCACGTCAGCACTATAAATCCTTTGCCGAACGGTTCCGCAATACAGGCATCCGGGTGCGCCAGCTTTCGCGCTTTGTCAGCGCCAAGGACGCAGAGGCGACCCGTCAGGGCATGGCCGACGGCAGTGTTGAGATCGTGATAGGCACCCATGCGCTGTTGGCCAAGGGCATCAAATTCGCCAACCTCGGCCTGCTGGTGATCGACGAGGAGCAGCATTTCGGCGTGACCCACAAAGAGCGGCTGAAACAGCTTCGCTCTGACGTGCATGTACTGACCCTAACCGCGACACCGATCCCGCGCACCTTGCAGATGTCCCTGTCGGGCGTGCGCGAATTGTCGATCATCGGTACGCCGCCGGTGGACCGGCTGGCGATCCGCACCTATGTCTCGGAGTTCGACACGATCACCATCCGCGAGGCCCTGTTGCGGGAACACTATCGCGGCGGGCAGTCCTTCTTTGTGGTGCCCCGCGTGTCCGATCTGGCCGAGATTGAGGAGTTCCTGAAAACGCAGGTGCCAGAGGTCAGCTTTATCACCGCGAACGGCCAGATGGCCGCCGGAGAGCTGGACGACCGGATGAACGCTTTTTACGACGGCAAATACGATGTGCTGCTGGCCACAACCATCGTAGAGTCGGGACTGGATATTCCCACAGCCAACACGATGATCATCTACCGCGCTGATATGTTCGGCCTGTCGCAGCTCTACCAGATACGCGGACGGGTCGGGCGGTCCAAAACCCGTGCCTATGCCTATCTGACCACCAAACCACGCAAGCCGTTGACCGCAAATGCAGAAAAACGGCTGCGGGTGCTGGGGAGTCTCGATTCGCTGGGCGCGGGCTTTACGCTGGCGTCGCAGGATCTTGATATTCGCGGGGCAGGGAACCTGCTGGGCGATGAACAGTCGGGCCATGTGCGCGAAGTGGGGTTCGAGCTTTATCAAGAGATGCTGCAAGAGGCGATTGCCAAGATGAAGGCGGGCGAGATGGAGGGGCTTTCGGATGATGGCGGCACATGGTCGCCGCAGATCAATCTGGGCGTGCCGGTGTTAATCCCCGAAAGTTTCGTTCCCGATCTGGATGTGCGGCTCGGGTTGTACCGGCGCCTGTCCTCTCTGACCACCAAGGTGGAGCTGGAGGGGTTTGCAGCCGAGCTGATCGACCGCTTTGGCAAGCTGCCCTCCGAGGTGAATACGCTGTTGCGGATTGTGCGGGTGAAATCCATGTGCAAACGGGCGGGCATTGCCAAGCTGGACGGCGGGCCGAAAGGCGCTGTGATCCAGTTCCACAATGACAAATTCGCAAATCCGGCGGGGCTGGTGGAGTTTTTGCAAAAGCAGAATGGCACGGCGAAAGTGAAGGACAACAAGATTATCGTACGCCGCGACTGGTCCAAGGACGACACCAAGATCAAGGGTGCCTATATCATCGCCCGCGATCTCGCCGCGCAAGCCAAAGCATAATTGGACCGTAGGTCGGGCTTAAGCCCGACCAACCCCACCACCTCAGAACGTGCGTTCAAACCGTGCGTGGGTTAACCAAATTCAGCAGAAATCCGATTGCAGCGCAGGTACCGACCCCGAACATCAGGGGTAGACCGGTTCCGTCAAACATTTGCCCGATCGGCACCGCGATCACGATGCTCGCCAATGTGGACAGCGACCCGATGATGGCGCTGGCGGTGCCTGCGATATGGCCCATCGGCTCCATTGCGAAGGCGTTTACGTTGGAAAACACCAGCCCGCTGAGAAAGAACAACATCATCGACCAGCCGATCACCACGTAAAGCAAAGCATCGCCGGAAATCACGCCCGACGCGATGAGGGTTCCGACGCTGATCGACCCGACCGCGAGCAGCGCGAGCCCTATTGTGCTTAGCAACCACATGCCCAGACGCACCACCAAAGCCGCGTTCAACGCACTGGCAGAGCCGGACACCAGCGCGATGATGGCAAAGTAGAAAGGAAAACGTGCGCCTGCGTCCAGCCAGACCACAAAGAGCTGTTGTGCGCTGGAAATGTAAGAGAAAACAATGGCGTAGGACATGCACAAAACCAGCAGGGACACCACAACACGTCTGGATCGTGCCATTTCTCTGGCCGCGGAAACCAGTGTGGCCACCCGCATGGGGCGGCGCCTTTCGGGAATGTGGGTCTCCTCTTGGCGGATCCACAGCCACAGCCCGACCGCGCAGCCCAGCACCACAAAGGACATGAAAATCGCCCGCCAGCCAAACGCCAGCATGATGCCCTGACCGATCAGCGGCGCGACAGCAGGCACCAGCACGAACATCATCATCGCCAGTGATACAACGCGGGCCATCTGACGACCAGAGTAGAGGTCACGCACCATCGCCATGCCCACGGTGCGGGGGGCCGAAATGCCCAGCCCCTGAATTAAACGGGCCAGTAGCAACATCTCAAGAGACTGGCTGCCCCACGCCCAAAAGCTGGTCAGAATAAACACGCCGATTCCGCCAAGCAACACCGGCTTGCGGCCGATGGCATCGGAAAGCGGGCCACTGATCAACTGTCCGCATCCGGTGCCAAGAACAAACGCCGCCACAACCAGTTGCACGCGGTTTGCGTTGCTTGTGTTCAGATCCGCCGCCATCTGGCCAAAAGCCGGCAGCATCGCATCCGTGCCAAAAGCGATAAGCGAGAACAACAGCGCAGTCAGCAGGATAAATTCAGGCAACGCAAGGCGTTTTCCCATATGAGGACTCCAAAAGACGGGGCAGGCGGGCCTACACCGGATAAAATTTCAGGGATCGTATCTGTTACGAACCGGCCTTGTCGTGGGCGTCGCTGATTTCCTTAATCACTTTTTCCCATAGTTCCGTAGGCTGGGCCCCCTGAACCACATAATGTTTGCCGATAATGAAACAGGGTACGCCGGACACGCCCCGTTCGCGGGCTGCTGCGTCCCGTTCCTGAATTTCCTTGGTGTCCTGATCCCCGTCCAGCAAGCGGCGCACAACCGCGCCGTCCATGCCGACACCCGATGCGATGTCCACTAGCACATCCACGTCCGAAATATCCTGACCTTCTTTGAAATAGGCTTTGAACAGGCGGTCCACCACAGCATTCTGGTGGCCCTCCAGCGCGGCCCAGTGCAGCAGACGGTGGGCGTTCAGCGTGCTTGGCGTGCGCTTGATACCCTCAAAATTGATGTCGATTCCTGCATCTTCGGCGGCTTGGGCAATCGCGCCATAGGTTTTGACGGCGCCTTCCTTGCCACCGAATTTCGTCTCCAGATATTCGCGCCGGTCCATGCCCTCGGCGGGCATGGTGGGGTTCAACTGGAAGGGATGCCATTCGACCACCAGATCGTGGTCCGGATGTTTTTCCAGCGCACGGTCCAGTTTGGTTTTGCCGATATAGCACCACGGGCAAATCGGATCAGAGATTATGTCGAGTTTCGTCATGTTGTTTCAATCACTTAGGCGCGGCGGGCCGGTTTCGTTCCGACAGGCGCGATGTTTCGCAAACAGGCGTCGTCCCCGGCGCGTGCCAAGGGTCTAGACCTTCCAGTCGCGCAACGCCTTGCGCTGCACCTTGTTGTTGGCCCCCGTGGGGAGCGTGTCCATTCGCACAAACATACGCGGCTGTTTGTATTTTGCCAGCGCCTGCCCGCATTTTTCTGTAAGCAACATTTCCAGATCCCGTGGGCCCACATAGAAACCGGCGATAACGCGCACGCCGGCACGGACCTCAACTTCGGCGGCGGCGGCCTGTTCAACGCCCTCACAGGCCAGCATTGCGGCCTCCACTTCGAGGGGGGACACACGGTAGCCGCCTGCATTCATCATGTCGTCGTCCCGACCGAGATAGGTGATATAGCCGTCCTGATCCATAGAGACCGTGTCTCCGGTAACAAACCAGTCGCCCTGAAATTTGGCTTCTGTTTCAGAAGGTTGACCCAAATACCCCAGCATCAGGCCGGGATCGGAGCGATGCACAGCCAAGACGCCGGGCTGTTCTGCCTCTACCGGACCGTCTGTGCCCAGAACCGCCACACGGCGGCCCTGTTGCACCCGACCGGAGGTGCCGGATTTCGGGGGAACATTCGGGCTGGACGAGACAAAAGTGGAAACTTCGCTCATGCCCAATGCCTCGTAAACCTGTTTTCCGGTCTGTTCCTGCCACGCCGCCAGAACTGCAGCGGGCATTTTTTCTCCCGCACTCAGCCCGTGGCGCAACCCGTCGAAGCCGCTGGCACCGGATTCCACGATCTGGCGATAAACACCGGGGGCGGCGGCAAAGATGGTTGCGCGATGCTCTGCCACCAGTTTGCCCCAGATGCTGCGATCCGGCGGGCCGGTGTAAACCATTGCGGTGGCACCGATGGCCCAAGGGTCCAGTAGCCCCGTGCCCAGCGTATAGGTCCAGTTAAACGCGCCCGCGTGCAACATGCGATCATCCGCACGCAAGCCGTACCAGCCGTCCCACATCATCCGCCGCGCCCAAACTGCGCGATGGGCATGCATGACCGCACGCGGCTTGCCAGAGGTGCCGGAGGTGTAGATCATATAGGCCAGCCGGTCCGCATCACCGGTCACAGGGGCCGCAGGCTCGGCGCTGCGCAACCGCGCTACTCCGGCGGCATCAAGCGTTGGGACACCAAGATTTGCAATCGGCTC
Organism: Neptunicoccus sediminis; assembly: GCF_001719615.1. GTDB lineage: Bacteria > Pseudomonadota > Alphaproteobacteria > Rhodobacterales > Rhodobacteraceae > Amylibacter > Amylibacter sediminis. The sequence continues at coordinate 51,124 of NZ_MDVX01000002.1, read as the reverse complement.
CAGCCCACCGGCAAAGGCCACAAGATCCGGTTCCAGCTCTGCTACAATGCTGCGCACTTCGGGTTCGGTCAGCAGGGCAGAGGTGGGCACAGGCACGATCCCGACAGCAATCGCCGCAAGAAACAGCACCGGAAACGCCGCATCATTGCCGACCCGCAGCAACAGGCGGTCGCCTTCCTTCAGTCCGGTGTCGAGCAATCCTCCGGCGGTCCGCCAGACCGCATCCCGCAGATCGGCATAGCGCCAGCGGGTGGTGGTTTCTCCGATCACTTCCAGCGCAATGGCATCATCAGCACCTGCGGCCAGTACATATTCGGCGAGGTTGAAAGGCGCGGGGCAAGGTGCGGGGCCACCTTGGTCGAAAATTGCTGTGTGGGACATGGAACCTGCCTGTATTAATTGAATGCTAGACGGGACGGGGATACGCCCCAAGCCGGTCATGTTCAAGCGGATCACCAAAACAGGCCGGTTGAAGCACAAAATCCCTGCGTGTGACGCGGGGGTGTTGTGATGGCAATGGGGGCAACTTGCACTCAGCTTGTTAAGACTCTGTTAACCAAGGGAAACCGGCCGGGATTCCGAAGATTTCAACCGGAGGTATTTAGTTCAATTTTCTCAAATTATTGTGAATCCGAACCCTGCGCCAATGGTTGACGAGAGAGATTCGATTCTTCAAAAGGCGGGCTTGCGCCGGATATTTTTGCTTTTGGTTACGTCTGACAGGGGGCTGCAAAATTGACCGCCGACTTTGTGGAAACCGCCATAGCGTCAATGGAATAAGGGGATTCCGGCGGGCATGTTTGGTTCCACAGAGATAACGGAGCAAAAAAAAACGCCCTCACAAGGAGGGCGTTAAGTTATTGAGGCAGGTTTCATACAGGCAAGAAACCTATCGAGCAGTAAGGATGTTATACAAAATCCCGATCCTTCCGCCAAGTAGAATTTTGAAGTATTTCTCCGACAGGCTTGATACATATGGAAAAACACCAAACCGAGAGTGTAATGTTGCGCCGATGTCACGTCTGATCTGTAGAACCTGTAGAATTGTATCCATTATGGCAGGGCTTGCCTTGGTTACACCGCATTTCGCCCTCGCTGCGCCGCAACATGGTCTTGCGATGTACGGCAAACCGGCCCTTCCAGCGGGGTATGAGTCGCTGCCTTACGCGAATCCGGACGCGCCACAGGGCGGAACCATTGTTCTGGCGGAGCCGGGCGGTTTTGACTCGCTTAATCCCTACATCCTGAAGGGCGAAGCACCTTGGGGGATTCGCACCCATGTGGTAGAAAGCCTGCTCGGGCAGAGCTATGACGAACCCTTTACCCTTTACGGGTTGCTGGCGGAAACGGTTGAAACCGATGACGCGCGCTCTTTTGTGGAGTTTACCCTGCGCAAAGAGGCGCGGTTTTCCAATGGCGATCCGGTCACGCCGCAGGATGTGATCTGGTCGTTTGAAACGCTGGGGACCAAGGGGCATCCGCGCTATCTGAACAGTTGGGGCAAGGTGGCCAGCTCTGAAATTACCGGCCCGCGCAGTGTGAAGTTTACGTTTAACACGCCGGATCGGGAATTGCCGATGATCCTTGGCCTGCGCCCTGTCTTGCGCAAGGCGGATTGGGACGACCGCGCGTTTGACGAAAGCGGTTTGCAGCCGATCACCGGATCAGGCCCTTATGTGATTGGCGATTTCGAAGCGGGGCGCTTTGTCAGTTTCAAACGCAATCGCGATTACTGGGGCAATGATCTGGGCTTTAACGCAGGGAAACACAATCTGGATGTGGTGAAATATGATTATTATACCGACCAGAGCGTGATTTTTGAGGCCTTCAAGGCAGGCGCGCTGTCGGTGTTTCGCGAAGGGAATGCGCAACGTTGGGCGGAGGCGTATAATTTTCCGGCAGCGACCTCCGGGGCGATTGTAAAATCAGAGATACCCCATGCCAGACCCACTGGCATGACCGGATTTGTCATGAACACCCGACGGGAGATTTTTGCCGATATTCGGGTGCGCGATGCGATGATGCACGCTTTCAACTTTGAATTTATCAATCAGGCGCTGAACGGCGGCAGTCTGCCCCGTATCACCAGCTATTTTGCCAACAGCCAGTTGTCCATGAAGGATGGGGAAGCGGACGCAGCGGTGCGCGAGCTGCTTGCCCCCTTTGCCGACAGCCTGCCCGAAGATACGCTAACAGGGTATCAACTGCCCAAATCCGACGGGTCGGGGCGCAACCGGAGCAATCTTCGCAAAGCCGCCAAACTGCTGGAGCAGGCAGGCTGGCAGATAAAAAACGGCGTGTTGGTGAATGACGCGGGCAAACCTTTTGCCTTTGAAATCCTTCTTAAAAACACCGCCACCGAACACGAAGCGATCATGGGGATATTCGTAGATGCGCTCAAACGGCTCGGGATTGACGCGCGGCTAAAGCTGATTGATCCGGTGCAGCACCGTGAGCGGCTCAAGGATTATGATTACGATATGGTGCATTTCACCCGATATATGTCCCTGTCACCGGGCAACGAGCAACGGTTGTATTGGGGGCGGGACGGTGTCACCACACCGGGAACGCGGAACTATATGGGGGTGGACAGCGCCGCCGCCGAAGCGATGATCGACACAATGTTGGAAACCCGCGATGCGGAGGTATTCAACGCGGCGGTGCGGGCTTTGGATCGTGTGCTGACAGCAGGGCGCTATGTGATCCCGATCTGGTATAATCCGGTCAGCTTTCTCGCCCATGATGCGAAATTGCATTACCCCGAACGCCTGCCGGTCTATGGCGACTGGACGGGGTTTCTGCCGGATGTCTGGTGGTATGAAGAATAGTTAACGGCCTTAAACGCCTACTGAAACAGCGCCCGTCAGAAACGATTGCGCATAAAAAAGCCCGCCGGTGTCCATCACCTTGCGGGCTTTTCTATTGCCGTGTGATTTTATCTTAGGGAATAATCCGGTTGTATTTCGACCCTTCGATCGAAATCCCAAGCAGAATGCCCGCCTGATTGAACACAACCGCATAGACCGCATCATCGATGGTGTTGTTGTCCACACCCGCAGCACCGGCGTTGTCGATCAGCGTGTATTCCACATCCGCGCCAAGGGTCCAGCCCGGCCGCTCGCGGAATTTACGCAGATGGTCGGAATCCATAAAGAACAAGGCCGAAGAATACTGCTGCGCACCCGCTTGCAAACCGTAGCTTGCGGCGAATACCTCGTAGTAATCGACCGGAGCCTGACCGATCAACAGAGAGCCTTTACCATATGCCCCCCCGACAATCAGTCCGGCCTTGGTCACTGTCGGCATCATCAAGACACCGGCGGCATTGTCCATAAGGGACCGTGTAAAGGGAAGTTCGCTTTGCATCTGCTGCACAGCCGCGCTGACGTCATCGTCGATTCTGTACCGTGCGTCGCTGCGTGTTCCGCCTGAACAGGCGCTCAATCCGCCTGCGGTTGCACCCATCAAAAAGGTGCGCCTGCTCCATCCTGTCATGGGATGTCTCCTGATTACTGCTCAACCGGTCTGATGCCGGCCCTGCGGCGCATAATACTAGGTTTTCACAGTCCTGTCATCCCAATGCGCCGTTGGCCGCAACGTTAATGGCAGGAAATTGCTTTTAACTGGCTGGATTTGTGCAAAACAGCTATCGAATCCCAAGAATTGCAGGAGGAATATGATGTCAAACGGTCCATTGCACGGGGTCAGAATTGTAGAGTTTGCCGGACTGGGGCCGACCCCCTTTGCGGCGATGACGCTGGCGGATATGGGCGCTGAGGTAATCCGCATCCAGCGTCCCGGCCTGAAGCATCTGATGGGGCTGGAGTATGACATTCTGGATCGGGGCCGCAGCTTTGTGGAACTGGACCTCAAAAATGCCAGCGACATTGAAACGGTCAAGGCGCTACTGTCAGAGGCGGACGCGCTGATTGAAGGGATGCGTCCCGGAGTGATGGAGCGTTTGGGGCTGGGCCCGCAGGAGGTCGCCACCCTAAATCCGCGGCTGGTCTACGGACGGATGACCGGCTGGGGGCAGGACGGGCCGCTGGCCCATGCCGCCGGACATGACATCAATTACATCGCGCTATCCGGGGCGCTGCACGCTATCGGGCCAAAAGACACGCCGGTTATCCCGTTGAATCTTATCGGGGATTTTGGCGGCGGCGGGATGTATATGGCCTATGGCATTGTATGTGCATTGTTTGAATCGACCCGCTCGGGGTTGGGGCAGGTGGTGGACACCGCGATCACCGATGGAACGGCCCATTTGATGTCGATGATCTATGCCATGCAGCAGGGGAAGGCGTGGTCTGATCGGCGCGAGTCAAATATTTTGGACGGGGCAGCGCCGTTCTACGGGGTCTATGAATGTGCCTGCGGTGGTCACGTGGCAATTGGTGCGATAGAGCCGAAATTCTACGCAGAATTGTTGCACCGGATTGGCGCGGATGCGGATCTGGCGGAGACACAGATGAAACGCAGCACATGGCCGGACGTGCGGGCGCAATTTGCAGCGATTTTTGCGACGAAAACCCGCGACGCGTGGAGCGAACTGCTGCTTGGCACCGATTGTTGCTACGCGCCGGTGTTGACCATCGAGGAAGCCTATCACGCGCCCCACAACACGGCGCGCGGACATTTTAAGAAAAATGACGAAATTGCTGCCCCTGCGCCCACTCCCAAGCTTTCGCGCACGCCTGGATTAGTGCAAGAGTGCTTTCAGAATGTTCCGTTAAATGTGAAGGATGTGGTACAGAAATGGCAGGAAACGCGCAAAAAGTAACAGTTCCGCTGGAGAAGATCGAAACAACGGCGAAACAGGCGATGGTCGCCCATGGCGCGGCAGACTGGATCGCGGCCGAAGTGGCCAAAGCGGTGCGCAAGGCCGAGGCCACGGGCAATCTGATCTGCGGTTTGTACTATCTTGAAAGCTATTGCACCCAGTTGCGTTCCGGACGGGTGAACGGGCAGGTGGAACCGGAAGTCACCAAACCCAAACCTGCCAATGTGAAAGTGGACGCAGGGCTTGGATTTGCCCAGCCTGCCTTTGCCCGCGGATTGCCTGTTGCGCTGGAAACCGCGCGGGAAATGGGCACGGCAAGTCTGGCCATCTGTCATTCCCACACCTGTACGTCCCTGGGGTATTTCACTGAACAGATTGCTCAGGCCGGTTTAATCGGGATCGGGTTCACCAATGCGTCGGCGGTGGTTTCACCACCCGGTGGCCATGCGGCAGTGCTTGGGACCAATCCGATGGCGCTGGCGGTTCCGGCCAAGGACGGTGGCGTGGCCTTCCAGTTTGATCAATCCACCTCGGCCGTGGCATTGGGCAAGATTACAATGGCGGCGAGCGCGGGGGAGAAGATTCCTCTGGGCTGGGCAGTCGATGCCGATGGCAAGCCAACCGAGGATCCGAACGCGGCGCTGAAAGGGTCGCTGGTGTCCACCGGCGGGTATAAGGGCTGGGGATTCGGCCTGATGGTAGAGGTTCTGGCAGCGGCTGTGACCGGATCTGTAAATTCACTCGATGTGAAGGGTTTGAAAGCGGCAGAGGGTGCGCCCCATGATCTGGGCCAGTTTTACCTGTTGATTGATCCGACAGGCTATTCCGGTGACGCGTTTTATGACCGTTTGGCCCGCGTTGCCGATGCCGTAGATGCGCAGCCGGAGGCCCGTTTGCCCGGTGCCCATCGCGAATTGCCTACCGAGGTTTCAATCGATGCGGCGCTCTGGGCGCAGTGTCAGGCGTTAGCGGATTAACAATCAAGTCGAGCGGATTTAGTTCCGCTCGGCTTTCCGTTTGGCGATGCGGCAGATTTCCACCACAGGGCTAAGCGCCTTGCTGGACCCGCGCAGCGGAAAGCGTTCGGTGGTGCCATAGGCCAGAAGTTTGATGTCGGCGTAATTGCCCGAAATCAGACGGCTGAACACAGGGGAGAGAGGTTCCTTTTCCTCAATCGTCCAGTCGGTTGTCGCCGGATCATAATGTGCAACACCGGTATAACCGAACGATCTGAAATCCATGAAAACCATCTCTGCCGGACCGTCATCCGTACCGGAGGGGATGGTTTTAATGCCGCCGTCGTCATAGGGAATCGCCGCAACAATTCTGGCGGCTTCCTGTTCTTCGGGGGTCAGCAAATCCCCCGCCTGTGCGCCGGTGTTTTCTTCTTCTTCCAGATTTGGCGGCGTGTAGTCAAATCCCGGACGGTAGCGCATCACCATGCGCACGTTTTCCACATCGCATTCAATCCGCAGCGCGAGCCATTTTTCGTCTTCGCGGTTGCAAAACAACAGGGCCGTGGCAGGGGTGCCAAGGGCGTCAGAGGCTGGAACATGTTCCCAAACATCACAATCTGCACGCCGATTGACGATTTCGGCCTGAACAGAGGTGGCCGCCATCATGGCAAGGCATCCGGCACTCAGCAGCGTTTTCATAGATCAGTCCTTTTTGTCCCTGCCGCAGATCAACTGTTTCAGCGGCAGCGCAAAAACTAGGCGGTTCGGCGCCGGAGATAAAGGGGATATTGCAAAGAGGTTAACAGCGGGGACGGGGCGTTGTTTTTGTGCCGCGCCCGATCCCTATCGGCCGGGCGGGGGCAGCATTTTATAGCACCCTGTACCGGAGAGGGTGCTCGACACAACGCGGTTGTTTTGCAGGTCGGCCACAAAAAGGCATTTCTGGTCAACGATCTGGTTGTCATACCCCACAAGCAGCATCACGCCACCGATGCGTTCATATTCGGGGTGGCGCACGACATAACTGTTGCGACGCTCCCAGACGGCTTGGGTGGGTGTGCGGCTGACGGGGGTGCCCAGAGAGGCGATCACCTGTTCCACCGTTTTGCCATTGTGCTGGGTCAGGCGTTGCTGTTTTTCCGCCGGGGTTTCACAGGCCGCCAGCCCCAAAGCGGCAAGACAAAAAAATGCAGGTTTCAAGATACGCGGCATGACAGGTTCCGTTTGGTCGTGACTACTGTTTATGTAGATCACATCAGGGGCAGGTCAATTAAACCGCCGGTTTGCCGCGTCAGAGGTCCAGTTCTTCGACAAACTGGGCGTTTTGCTGGATATATTCAAACCGCAGTTCCGGTTTCTTCCCCATCAGACGTTCCACCAGATCGGCGGTTTCGCCCGGTTCGTCGTCATCCACAGAAACGCGGATCAACTGGCGGGTTTTCGGGTTCATGGTGGTTTCCTTCAGGTCGACGGCGTTCATTTCGCCCAATCCCTTGAACCGTGACACGTCGATCTTGCCACGCCCGCCCAGTCCTTTTTCCAGCAGGCGGTCGCGCTCTGCCTCGTCCAGAACATAAACGGTCTTGGCCCCTTGGGTCAGTTTGAACAGGGGCGGACAGGCCAGATACAGATGGCCGCCATCCACCAGCGGGCGCATCTGGGTGAAGAAAAACGTCATCAAAAGCGCCGCAATATGTGCTCCGTCCACATCCGCATCGGTCATAATGATGATTTTTTCGTACCGCAGGTCTTCGATGTTGAACCGGCTGCCCATGCCAACGCCAAGGGATTCGCACAGGTCGCTGATTTCCTGATTGGAGGTCAGCTTGCCGCTGGCGGCCCCCAAGACGTTCAGAATCTTACCTTTAAGCGGCAACAATGCCTGCGTTTTGCGATCGCGCGCACCTTTGCCCGATCCCCCCGCAGAGTCACCCTCCACGATGAACAATTCAGTGCCGCTGCGGTCTTTGTTGGTGCAATCCACCAGCTTTCCGGGCAGGCGCAGTTTCTTTGTCGCAGATTTGCGCTGGGTTTCCTTTTCAGCGCGGCGGCGCATCCGCTCTTCGGCTTTCAGCACCATATAATCGAGAATGGCGCCTGCGGCTTTGGTATCGGCGGCCAGCCAGTTGTCAAAATGGTCCCGAACCGAGTTTTCCACCAGTTTTTGTGCCTCAACCGTGGCCAGACGGTCCTTGGTCTGGCCGACGAATTTCGGCTCGCGGATGAAAACAGAGACAAGCGCACAGCCCCCGCCCATCACATCATCGCGGTTGATCTGGGTGGCCTTCTTGTTGCCTACCAATTCGCCGTAAGCCTTGATCCCTTTCAGCACCGCAGACCAGAAACCCGCCTCATGGGTGCCGCCTTCAGGGGTTGGAACGGTGTTACAATAGGACTGCGTGAACGCATCCCGTGCCGGCGTCCAGTTGATCGCCCAGTCCACATTGCCCACTTCACCTGCGCCGAATTTCTCGGAGAAATTCACATGACCTGCGAAGGGGCGTTCGGAGTAGGTTGAAGACCCTTCCAGCCGCTCTGCCAGATAATCGGCAAGCCCGTTCGGGAAATGGAAACTGTCGCTTGTCGGGGTGGTATCATCCTTGCCAAGGCAAGCCGGATCACATTTCCAGCGGATTTCAACGCCGGAAAACAGATAGGCTTTGGATTTTGCCATATCATACAGCCGTTTGGGCTTGAACCGTGCGGTAGCGCCGAAAATCTGGGCGTCGGGATGAAAGGTTACCGAAGTGCCGCGACGGTTTTGCGTCGGTCCCAATTTTTCCAGCGGCCCTTTGGGCACGCCACGGCTGAATTCGATGGCAAAAAGCTCTCGGTTGCGCGCGACTTCGACCCGCACATGATCGCTAAGCGCGTTGACAACGGAACTGCCGACCCCGTGCAGGCCGCCAGAGGTCTCATAGTTGTCGCCGTTGAACTTGCCACCAGCATTCAGGGTGCAGAAAATGATCTCCAGCGCGGATTTGCTGGGGTCTTTGGGGTGGGGATCAATCGGAATGCCGCGACCATTGTCGCGCACCGTGACGGAAAAATCCGCGTTCAATTCGACTTCGATCCAATTGGCGTGACCGGCCACGGCCTCGTCCATGGAGTTATCCACGATCTCGGCAACCATGTGGTGCAGGGCGCGGTCATCCGTTCCGCCGATATACATGCCCGGACGCAGGCGCACGTGCTCCATATCTTCCAGCACCTGAATGCTGGAGGCGTCGTAGGATTGCTCCGCTTTTTCACGGAAGAGATCATCTGCGGCCATAATTGCTCGATTCCTGCTGGCTCTTTGGTTGTGTGCATTAGACCAAAGAGGGCGGGGCGGCGCAAGATGCAGAGTGGCCTTGACCCCGCGCCTGTTCAGAGATCGGCAAGTGAGGTTGTGCCCACAGAGCGATAGGCGATAGAGGCGATCCATCCGCCCAGCGCCAGCGCGCTAAGCCCGAGGCACAGGTAAACCAGCGGGTAATTATCGTTAAACTCTTTCAAGACCAGAATGCCGACCAGATGCAGACCCGCCCACAGGAAAGCCGTGATGGTAAAAATCGGCGCCAGCCAGGATTCCGGATCTTCCGAAAGCGTAGAGGCGGTGCGTATGACCTCCCCAAGTCGTCCGGGAACCAGCCCGATAAGGATAACGATCACAGCGCAGCAATAGGACGGCAACAGCATTAACCGCAGCAGCAGATTGAGAGGACTGGTTTCATCGCCCCAAGGCAACAGGACAAAGACGGGCAACATCAAAGACAAAGCAAAAAATGCGTAGTATCGAAAAAATAGGCTCATACTAACCTCAACGCGAAAATTAACTTGATTGTTAAATTTATTAACAAATGTGTGGTGCCCATTAAGGGCCAGACTGTGGCAATTATAAGAAACCGTTGCACCTTTTTTCCAGTTGCGCCATGACACCGTGATGAAAAAAGCTGTCGTGTGTATCTTCTTTGTTCCGCCGCTCTTGCTGGTTGCGAGTGCGGGCGGGCCACTGCATCCTCTGGGAGACAGTCTCGCGGTGTTCCGTTTGTACCTTGGCGTAATCGCATTGATCTGCGGCGCTGGTTTGTTCGTGTTGAACTGGCGGCGCAGCGGTATTGGCGCGATGGTCCTGTCTGTTGCGGCCATCGGCGCAATCCTGTGGAGCTATCACGGGCCCCAGCCACAGGGTGATTTTCCCTATACACACTATCAGAAGAACCTGCTTTATGTGCTTTACGATCCCGCCGAAATTATCGCAGACATCCAAGAGCAAGATCCTGATTTCATTACACTTCAGGAAATGACCCCGCGCTCCAACGGCTTGATGGTTGCACTGCAAGAGGATTACCCCACCCAGTCTGTCTGTCTGGGAGAGGACGACAGGGGCATCGCTTTGGCAAGCCGCTTTGACATGGTCCCCGAAAGCCGGATTTGTATGCCCGGGCACGGGATGCTGGCGGTTCAGGTGATTACGCCGGACGGTCCGGTCTGGCTGGTGACGCTGCATCTGCGCTGGCCTTTTCCGCTGGAACAGGCCGAACAGGTGACGCGTATCCTGCCGGTGCTTGAAGGGCTGACAGGTCCGGTTGTGCTGGGCGGCGATTTCAACATGGTGCCGTGGTCCGACACGATGACACGGATCGAAACCGCAACCCGGACCCGACGTGTGGGGCGGACGATTGACACCTTTCTGGTCGAGGGTCATCTGATGGTTCCGATTGATCATGTGCTTGCGCCCCAGGGGTGCAAAGGGCGGGTTTCAGCCCTTGATCTTCTGGGATCCGACCATCATGGTGTGCTGGCACACTATCCGATAGGTGCCTGTTCCTAGCCGCAGTGAAAAGTTTCCTTCACATGGCCGGTTCCACTCTCAAAGCGGTTAACAAAGCAACCTATGAATACGATTCCCCCCATGTCCTGGCGCGGCCACATTCGCGCATCCCTGCTGCTGGGGTTGCCACTGGTGGGAAGCCACATCGCGCAGATGCTGACCCATATCACAGACGTTGCAATGTTGGGCTGGTATTCAGTGGATGCACTGGCGGCGGTGGTTCTGGCGACACAGACCTATTTCGTCGTCTTTATTGTCGGCTCGGGCTTTGCCTTCGCGGTGATGCCCCTTTGCGCTGCGGCTATTGGCGCCAATGATGATCGTCAGGTGCGCCGGTCGGTGCGGATGGGGGCTTGGCTGGTGCTGTTTTACGGTCTGCTGCTGGCAGTTCCGCTCTGGCATATTGAAACGATACTCCTGTTCCTCGGACAGCAGGAAAATCTGGCACGGATTGCAGCCGAATATATGCGTATCGCGGTGTTCGGGCTGTTTCCGGCGCTCTGGATCATGGTGCTAAAAAGCTATCTGTCTGCTCTGGAACGGGCCCAGATCGTCCTGATCGCAACCCTTGCGGCCGCCGCTGCCAATGTGTTGTTCAACTATGCGCTGATCTTCGGGAATTTCGGCTTCCCCGAAATGGGCGCACGGGGGGCAGCCGTGGCCTCTATCCTTACCATTTCGATCAATTTCCTCTTTCTGCTGTTTTACTGCTGGGGACTGCCCGCGCTGAAAAAATACGACCTGTTTGTGAACCCGTTCCGCTTTGACCGTGAGGCGTTCGTGGAAACCTTCAGGCTCGGCTGGCCGATCTCGCTGACCTTGCTGGCGGAAACCGGACTGTTTTCCGCCGCGACCGTAATGATCGGCTGGTCCGGCACAGTCGCGCTTGCGGCCCATGCGGTGGTGCTGCAAATCACCTCTGTCGGCTTTATGGTGCCGCTTGGGATTTCCAACGTTGGCACAATTCGCGCCGGACGCGCGTTGGGGCGCAAGGACAAGCTTGGCCTGTCCCGCGCCGCTGCGGTGGTGATCTGGGGTGCGTTTTTGTTCTCTTTGGTGACGATGACGCTCTATCTGACCATCCCGCGCACGCTCATGCGGCTGTTCCTTGACCCGTCAGAGCCAAATCTTTCTGCGATTGTGGAAATGGGCGTGCTGCTTTTGATTGTCTCGGCGGCTTTCCAGATCGTTGACGCCACGCAAGTTGCGGCACTCGGCATGTTGCGCGGCATTAAAGACACGACCGTGCCGATGATCCTCGCCATCTTCAGCTATTGGTGTGTCGGCGCACCCATGGCCTATATCTTGGGTTTCCCGATGGGATATGGCGCCCAAGGGGTCTGGGGCGGCTTGGTCATCGGACTGACACTGGCGGCGACAACAATGCTGGTGCGCTATTACAAACTGCAAAATGCTCTGCGTTTCTAAATAAACACGCGCCGCAGGTGTGTCCTGCGGCGCGTCTCTTTTTGGTCCAAATATCCCCGCGCGGAGCGCAAAGAACTCACAGCGACAGGATCACTCCCATTCAATCGTGCCCGGAGGTTTTGAGGTGATGTCATAGGTCACGCGGTTGATGCCTTCGACCTCATTGATGATCCGTGTTGCAGTCTCGCCAAGGAAATCATGGCTGAACGGGTAGTAATCCGCAGTCATACCGTCGACAGATGTCACCGCCCGCAGTGCGCAGGCATAATCATAGGTGCGCCCGTCGCCCATCACCCCAACGGTTTTCACCGGAAGGATGGCGACAAAAGCCTGCCAGATGTCATCATACAAGCCGTGTTTGCGGATCTGGTCGATGTAAACCGCATCTGCCTTACGTAGAATTTCCAGTTTCGGACGGGTGATTTCGCCCGGACAACGAATGGCAAGGCCGGGTCCGGGGAAAGGGTGACGCCCGATAAAGCTCGACGGGAGGCCCAGCTCCTGACCGAGCGCGCGAACCTCGTCCTTGAACAGTTCCCGCAGGGGTTCCACCAGTTCCAGACCCATTTTTTCAGGCAGACCGCCCACATTGTGGTGGCTCTTGATGGTGACGGAAGGACCGCCCGAGAAAGAGACGCTTTCGATCACATCGGGATAGAGCGTGCCTTGCGCCAGAAACTTTGCGCCCCCCACTTCGCTGGCGTGTTTCTGGAACACGTCGATGAACAGCTTGCCGATGATCTTGCGTTTGGTTTCAGGATCGGACTGCCCGTCGAGTTCGCCAAGGAACAGTTCCTGCTCATCCGCGTGGATCAACGGCATGTTATAGTTGTCGCGGAACATTTTAACGACTTCTTCGGCCTCGCCCTGACGCAGCAGACCGTGATCGACAAACACACAGGTCAACTGGTCGCCAATGGCTTCGTGGATCAGCACAGCGGCCACAGAACTGTCAACGCCACCCGAAAGCCCGCAGATCACCTTTGCATCGCCCACCTGTTCGCGGATCGTGGCAATCGCCTGTTCGCGGTAGGCTTCCATCGTCCAGTCACCGCTAAATCCGGCGAGTTTGACGAAGTTTTCGTACAAGGTCGCACCATTGGGCGTGTGATGTACCTCGGGGTGGAATTGCACCGCAAAGAAGTTCCGCTCCAGATCGGCCGTGATCGCGAAAGGCGCATTGGGGGAGGTGCCGTAAACCTTAAATCCGGGGGCGATGGCGCTGACGTGGTCGCCGTGGCTCATCCAGACCTGTTCACGCTCTTCAAGGAACCAGCCGGTTAGCAGATCAATCCGCTCGGCTCCGGGTGTAACATAGGCCCGCCCGAATTCAGCCGTACCATGTCCGCGCTCCACCGTGCCGCCCAGCATGTGCATCATAACCTGCTGGCCGTAGCAAATCCCCAGAATCGGAACACCCAGATCGAACACCCGCTTTGGCGGACGGGGCGACCCTTCGGTCATCACAGAGGCCGGCCCGCCCGAAAAGATCACCGCTTTGGGATCAAACTCTTCCAGAAAATCATCCGTAACATTCTGGAACGGGTGAATTTCACAATAGACGTTCAGCTCGCGCAGGCGGCGGGCAATCAGTTGTGTGACCTGAGAGCCGAAATCAATAATCAGCAACTTCTCATGGTCGAAGGTTTCAGCGGGGAGGGGGGCATGATCTGTCATGGCAAGCCCATAGTAAATGGCTGGGATTCGCGCAAGGTCACATTCGTCGCGGGGGCGTTGGAAACGGGTGTATTTCACGGGAATTTTTCCCGTCGCCGCCTGAATCCGACCGGCCATGTCGCTTTGTGCCAGAAACGGGCGAATTTACACCTTACCGTTCGCAGGAAAACGCTAAACCAGCCTTGAAGATGTGAACAGAAGGTGATCCCAGATGTCTGAAGCTGCGCCAGCAACCCGTCGTAGAACCCGTGGTGGAGGAGGCGGTGCCGCCCGCCGCGCCGATCGCACTGCTGTGCGCCTTGAGGTGGCAAAATATATCGAGCGCAATATTCCGAACTTCGAGGTGCTGACCGAAGAGGCGCTGGAGATTATTGAAAACAATGCCGAAACCATCCTTGAAGAGATTGGGGTTCACTTTCCCGACAATCCGGGTGCGCTGAAACGCTGGGCCGATGCGGGCGCTGATGTGGACGGCGAACGGGTTCGTATCCCCCGCGGGCTGGCCCGCGAGTTGATCAAAACCGCGCCTTCCGAATACATCCAGCACGCCAGAAATCCCGAGCGGAACGTACGCGTGGGTGGCAATTCAATGGTGCTCGCGCCTGTTTACGGCCCGCCCTTCGTGCGCGACGTGAATGGCGGGCGGCGGTATGCCACTATGGCGGACTTCCAGAAGATGGTGAAACTGACTTATATGTCGAAATGGTTGCATCATTCCGGCGGCACAGTTTGCGAACCGACGGATATTGCGGTGAACAAGCGGCATCTGGACATGCTTTATGCCCATATGACCCTGTCAGACAAACCTTATATGGGGTCTGTGACCGCGCCGGAACGGGCAGAGGATTCGGTCAGAATGTCCGAAATCCTGTTCGGGGAGAGCATTGCCAACAAGACGGTGATGACGTCTCTGATCAACATCAACTCCCCATTGACCTTTGACGAGATCATGATGGGCGCGATGGAGGTTTACGCCAAGAATAACCAGGCCTGTATCGTTTCGCCCTTTATTGTGGGCGGGGCTATGGCGCCGGTTTCGGTTGCGGGCACGCTGGCGCAGGTGATGGCCGAAGGTCTGGCCGGTGTTGCCTATAACCAGCTTTGCAATCCCGGCGCGCCGGTGATTTTCGGGGCCTTTGTGACGTCGATCGACATGAACTCCGGTGCGCCGACATTCGGGACACCGGAAGCGTCGAAAATTCTTTACGGGGCAGGGCAGTTGGCCCGTCGTCTGGGATTGCCCTTCCGCTCTGGCGGGGCGCTCTGCGGGTCCAAACTGCCGGATGCGCAAGCGGCGTATGAAACCGCTAATACCCTGAACGCGGCTTTGCTGGGCGGGGTGAATTTCTGTCTGCATGCGGCCGGCTGGCTGGAAGGCGGGCTCGTCACCTCCTTTGAAAAATTTGTCATGGACGCGGATCAGTTGGGCGTTCTGCATTCTATGGCAAAGGGTGTGGATATGTCGGAGAACGGTCAGGCGCTGGATGCGGTGCGCGAGGTCGGTCCGGGGGGGCATTATCTTGGTTGCGCCCATACGCAGGCGAACTTCAAGGACAGTTTCTGGAAGTCGCAGTTGCTGGACTATAAACCGTTTGAAACCTGGGCGGATGAAGGGTCCAAAGACACGATGCAACTGGCCAGTGAGCGGGTTGAGCGGATGATGGGCGAATACACCCAGCCACCGATTGATCCCGCTGTGGATGAAGCGCTGCAAGCCTATATGACCGAGCGTAAAGCCTCCGAGCCTGACTCCTTCGTTTGATGAATCTGTCCGCTGGCGGTCGCTGCGCAAGTGGAAACCGCCAGCCGGATTGCGCGGGCTTCGGGTGATTGCACCCTGCCAATTCCACTGCCGGTCGCCGTTTTTCATGGTGGATACCCGGGTTTGACATGCGCTTGAAGCGTGTCAGCCAGCGTGCGCAGCAGCACGCTTTTCTTGAGGGGTTTGGAAAGATAGCCATCCATCCCCCCCTTGAGATATTCGGCAATCTGATAGGTCATTGCATTTGCCGTCAGCGCAAGGATCGGCGTGGGCCTGCGGGTGGTTTGATCCTCCCATTGTCTGATTTTCGCTGTCGCCTCCATCCCGCCGAGCACCGGCATATTAATGTCCATTAAAATCAGATCAAAGCTTCGCGCCCGTGCCTGTTCGACCGCATCCGCCCCGGTTGAGACCGGCACCAGTTCGAGGTCCAGATCCTTTAACTGCCTCTCAAGAACCAGAAGGTTCGTCTTATTGTCCTCTGCCACAAGAATCCGCCAGGGGCGCGAGGACAGGTATTCAAACGCCTGATCGTCCTCTTGCGGGTCCGGAGCGTCGGCGCGGACTGCAAGATCTACCCGCATGCGTGCGGTAAAAACGGAGCCTTCGCCAAGGACCGTTTGCACGGTCAGATCCCCATCCATCAACCGGCAAATCTGGCGGGAGATGACGAGACCGAGACCGCTGCCGCCAAAGTTTCGCGTTATCGTATCGTCGGCCTGTTTGAACGGCTGGAACAGAAGATTTAATTTGTCCTGACGTATGCCGATGCCGGTGTCGCGGACGCGGATTATCAGGAAGGTGCCGGCGTCGGTGTCTTCCAGATCTACGTGCACGCAAACTTTACCAGCGCGGGTGAATTTTAAGGCGTTTGAGACCAGATTGCCCACCACCTGCCGCAACCGGACCGGATCGCTTTTGATCCAGACGCCAGCGGACGGGGCAAGTTCGATGTCAAACAACAGGTTCTGTTTAACCGCCTTCATCGCATAGAATTGCTTGGCCGCGTTAAAATGGGCGGGCAGATCGAAGGGAATTTTCTCTATCGTTAGTTCCCCTGCCTCAATCTTGGAGACATCCAGAATATCGCTTAGGACAGACAGCAACAGCCCGCCGCTTTCGAGAATCGTATTGGTCATCTCCTGTTGCTCGGCGGTCAGGCTGGTATCGGTAAGCGCCTCCGCCATGCCCAGCACACCATTGAGAGGGGTGCGGATTTCATGGCTCATACTGGCGAGAAAGACGCTTTTTGCCTTGTTGCTTGCCTCGGCTGCTTTCATCGCGTGGTGGAGTTCCGTGGTGCGGTCGCCCACCATCCTCTCCAATTCGTCCGCCTGTCTGATTAACCTTTGATTCGCCTCCCAAAGCGCGCGGCTTTTTACATCCAGTAGGGATTCCGCCTCTAAACGGGCCGCCCTTTCACGATCATAGCGCCGCCGCGAAACAGTATCTGTTGCAGAAAGTTTTGCTTCCAATTTCATCAGGCAGCCTGTCGGGATGTCAGCCGCATGGTAAAGGTTGCACCGGAACACCCGTCAGAGCGGACCGGCGTTCGCAAAACCGATGCGGTTTCACCGAAATGTTCGATGCAGGCTTCGATCATACCCTGACAAAAATCCACCAGCGGCCGTTCCGACAGGTAGATCATTTCAAAAGAGTGCGAAGACAGGTAACGGGTGGCGAACCTTGGCAGTTCCGCATCGGGATAGAGTTTGCGGACCTCTACATGAACCTCGTTTTCGATGGAATCGAGCATTTGGAAGGCGGTCTCCTTACCCTCCATGAAAGGGGCATGGGTTTGCGCGAACCGCCGGAATATCCATTTGCCGAAAATTGTCTGTAATTTATCGGGCGTTGTACCCGCATGACGGGACAGGCCATCAATAAGCGCCATCAGCTCGCCACAGGAATAGTTTCCCACAGCAGAATAGGCCCCGCCGGATGCCAATTCGGTAGAATTGAGCACATCGTCCACGGCATCTTCCCCGATCAGGGAATCCGCCAGTGACAATAACTCTACAAAAACGACACCTTTCATCCGGTCCTCCAAGGCTGCGGCAGGCACAGCATAGGAGGTGGGAGTTAATATGTGCCTAATAGCAGCAGGATTAATAGCCGCGCCAGATCCAGCCGCCACCCCAGATACGTGTTCCTTCTGTTTCATAGAACACACAGGCCTGTCCGGGGGCGACGCCTTCTTCGGGGGACAGCAATTCGACCTCAGCTTGCGTGGCGGACAGCGGGCGCACGATGGCCTCTTTGGGCGCGCGGGTAGAACGAACCCGCACGGAAACATGCCATTCCTCGCGGCTTTCAAAGGGGTCGTCCCCAAGCCAGTTGATTTCCCGAACCGGCACTTTGCGCGTGGCCAACGCCTCTTTCGGGCCGACAATGACGTGTTTCTTGTCCACATCCAGCTTGACCACATAAAGCGGTTCGCGCCCGCCAATGCCTAGACCGCGCCGCTGGCCGACTGTGTAATGGATCACACCTTTGTGGTCCCCCAGTACCTCACCGTCCAGATGCACGATCTGACCCGGATCCGCCGCACCGGGGCGCAGTTTTTCGATCACCGCAGCGTAAGAGCCATTGGGCACGAAGCAGATGTCCTGACTGTCCGGCTTGTCCGCTACAGGCAGGCCGAATTTGCGAGCCAGCTCGCGGGTTTCCGCCTTGCTGCGCAGATGGCCAAGGGGAAAGCGCAGATAATCCAGTTGCTCCTGTTTGGTCGAAAACAGGAAGTAGCTCTGATCGCGATCCCCGTCCGCGGCCTTGTGCAATTCCGCCTTGTTTGGTCCCATAAAGCGCTGGATGTAATGGCCGGTCGCCATGCAATCGGCGTCCAGATCCTTGGCGGTTTCCAGAAGATCGCGGAATTTGACCCGCTCGTTACAGCGGATGCAGGGCACGGGCGTCGCACCGGCAAGATAACTGTCGGCAAATTCGTCGATCACGCTTTCGCGGAACTTGTTTTCATAATCGAGAACGTAATGGGGAAAGCCCATTTCCTCGGCCACGCGGCGCGCATCATGGATGTCGCGACCCGCACAACAGGCGCCTTTTTTCGCCAGCGCCGCGCCGTGGTCATAAAGCTGGAGCGTGATTCCCACCACGTCATAGCCTTCAGAGGCAAGCTGGGCCGCCACAACAGAGCTGTCAACGCCGCCCGACATCGCAACGAGCACACGGGTGTCCTTGGGCGCTTTGGCAAAGCCCATAGAATTCAATTCGTTTTTTGGAGTGTCGAGTGCCATCACATCGCCGGAGTTTTGGAGCCGATCAACAGCGCCATGCCGACTTGCCGGGCCGATAGATCAGGTTTGATATGGAATATAGTAAAACCCTAAGTGTTCTCAAGGGGGAGGGTTCACCAGTTATTAGGGGTTTGGGCAGAGTTTGGCCACAGTGAAATTTGTTAGAAGGTGCCCCATGTATATAAGAAAGGACTCCGGTCCCGTTTCTGTGACCCTGCCGGACGGAAGCCGCCTCAGCCGCTCTGATCTGCCGCCCAAGGACACATCGCGCTGGGTGGCGCGACGCAAGGCCGTGATTGTTGCCGCCGTAGAGGGTGGGCTGATTACGGATCGCGAGGCATGCCAGACCTACGATCTGACACAGGACGAGTTGCACAGCTGGATTAACGCGGTTCAAAGCCATGGTCCTGCAGCGCTGCGGGTGACAGCGATTCAAAAGTACCGAAGTTGATGGCGTTGGAAAAAGGATCAAATTTTATATAGACAACCTTAACGTGTATTGATAATTTCTTGCGGAGCGTAACGTATATTTAACTAAGTTGTAGAATACTAAGCCTACAAAATCTTATTGATCTGGAGTCTGCTATGCGTGTTCTACTTGTTGAAGATGATCCTACGACCTCCCGAAGCATCGAGTTTATGCTCTCTAATGCCAATCTGAATGTCTATGCCACGGATCTGGGTGAAGAGGGTATAGATCTTGCAAAGCTTTATGATTACGACCTTATCTTGCTGGATTTGAATCTGCCGGACATTAACGGACATGAGGTTCTGCGCCAGTTGCGCGTCGCGAAAATCCAAACCCCGATTCTAATTCTTTCGGGCAATGATGACGCGTCGGAAAAGGTTAAGGGGTTGGGATTTGGTGCGGATGATTATCTCACGAAACCATTCCATCGCGAAGAATTGGTGGCCCGTATCCATGCGATTGTACGGCGTTCCAAGGGACATGCGCAATCTGTGATTGAGACAGGAAGCATCGTTGTGAATCTGGATACAAAAACGGTTTCGGTCGAAACCGAGACGGTCCATCTCACGGGGAAAGAGTACCAGATGCTAGAACTGCTTTCGCTACGCAAGGGCACGACACTGACCAAGGAAATGTTCCTTAACCATCTTTACGGCGGGATGGATGAACCGGAACTTAAGATCATTGACGTATTTATTTGTAAACTGCGCAAAAAACTGGCCGAAGCTACGGGGGGAGAAAACCCCATCGAAACGGTCTGGGGACGCGGATATGTGCTTCGCGATCCGGATGAAGTTGAGGATTCCGTTAAAATGGTCGCAACTGCCTGACTAAGAAGTGAACGATTGGAAAACGGAAAAATTTGCGACGACTTAGGCTGATTCTTTGTCTGGCAGGTCTGCCAACTTTCACCTCAAATTGCCGAATGATCCAATTGTCTACTAGACCCGACAAGGGCAGCCAAATAGAACGGTTCGGTACGATCAGTTTTTGGGGATTATCGGATCATGGCAGTCGAACGCTCGGTATCACAGTTGTCTGTAAAAGAAGCTGAAGAAGAACTGATCCGATTGGCCGACATTCTGGCCGAAGCGAATATCGATTATCATACCAAAGATGCGCCGAAACTCAGCGATGCCGAATATGATCGCCTGCGCCTGCGCAATGCCGAAATTGAAAGCCGTTTCCCGGAATTGAAACGGCCGGACAGCCCCTCGGATCAGGTGGGCGCACCGGTGTCGGAAGCTTTTTCAAAGGTAAAGCACAGCCAGCGCATGCTATCTTTGGGAAACGCTTTTTCAGATGAAGATGTTGAGGATTTTACTCAAAGGGTGCGAAAATACCTAGGGTTTCGGGACAATGAACCGCTGGCGTTCACAGCTGAACCTAAAATCGACGGGTTGTCTTTGTCGCTGCGCTATGAAGATGGAAAACTGGTGCAGGCAGCGACCCGCGGCGATGGAGAGGTTGGTGAAAACGTAACCAGCAACGCGTTGACGATTGCAAACATTCCCCGCAGCCTGAAAGACGCGCCAGCTATTCTGGAAGTCCGCGGCGAAGTTTACATGAGCCATGCGGATTTTGAAAAACTGAATGCCAGTCAGCTAGAGAAGGGGGCGAAGTCTTTCGCCAACCCGCGCAACGCAGCGGCCGGATCTTTGCGACAACTGGATTCAAATATTACGCGACAGCGCCCTCTGCTGTTTTTTGCCTATGCTTGGGGAGAGGTCTCCGAACCTCTGGCTGACACCCAGTTCAATGCGATCAAGAGGTTGGAGAGTCTGGGTTTTTCCACAAACCCGTTGACGCGGCGGCTGGACGATACCGCCCAGATGTTAACGCATTACCACGACATCGAAGAACAACGGGCCACGCTGGGCTATGACATAGACGGTGTGGTTTACAAAGTAGATGATCTGACGCTGCAATCCCGTCTTGGCTATCGCGCAACAACCCCGCGTTGGGCCATTGCACATAAATTTCCCGCAGAAATTGCCCATACAATCCTTGAGGCGATTGAAATTCAGGTAGGTCGCACTGGTGCGCTTTCCCCCGTGGCGCGTTTACATCCTGTTACGGTCGGCGGCGTGGTCGTCTCTAACGCAACCCTACATAATGCGGATTACATCGCCGGACGGGACAGTAAAGGCGCCCCAATTCGCGAAGGCCGCGACCTGCGGTTGGGGGATTGGGTTGAAGTCTACCGCGCAGGCGATGTCATTCCCAAAATTCGCGATGTAGACCTCTCAAAACGCCCTGAAGACGCCGTACCTTATGAATTTCCAACGTCCTGCCCGAAATGCGGCTCTGACGTGGTTCGCGAAGAAGGCGATAGCGTCGCCTATTGCACCGGTGGCCTGATCTGCCCCGCACAAGCGGCCGAAAAGTTAAAACATTTCGTGTCCCGCTCCGCCTTTGACATTGACGGGCTCGGCGCCAAACAGGTGGAGATGTTCTTTAAGGATGACAGCCTGCCGATCAAGGAACCCGCGGATATTTTCACCCTGTCCCAGCGGGACGCCGCCAATCTGACCAAGCTGAAGAATCGCGACGGATTTGGCGATAAATCGGTCAGCAAACTGTTCTCTGCGATTGAGGAGAAACGAAAGATTCCCCTGAACCGGCTGATTTTTGCTCTGGGAATCCGCCATGTGGGGGAAACCAGCGCCGCCATGTTGGCCCGTCATTACACCAGTTGGGACGCATTTTTCACCGCGATGACCCAAGCACGGGAAAAATCCGGGGAAGCATGGGACGAATTGCTGAATATCGACGGCGTCGGCACCGTCATGGCAGAGGCCCTAGTCGATGCCTTCCACACCAAAAATACGCGCGACGCTATCGCGAGATTGGTTGCCGAGCTGGAGGTTCAGGATGTGGTCGCGCCGAATACCTCCGGTAGCGCAGTTGCGGGGAAAACCGTGGTCTTTACCGGAACACTGGAAAAAATGACCCGGGCAGAGGCAAAAGCCCGCGCAGAAACATTGGGTGCCAAGGTTTCGGGCTCGGTTTCGGCCAAAACCGATCTTGTGATCGCCGGACCGGGTGCGGGTAGCAAAGCAAAGAAAGCCGAATCTCTTGGCGTTGAAATAATTTCCGAGGATGATTGGCTCGAACTGATCGGCGCGACAGGGTAGGGTCGCCGGATGAGCCGCCGTCCAGAAATTCTCTTTCCGCTTTTTGCGGATCTGACCGTGCTCGACGGGATCGGGCCGAAATCTGCGCAAAATTTTGCTAAAATTGAAATTACCCGCCCCCGTGACCTGCTGTTTTTGCTTCCTCACAGCCTGATCAACCGCCAAATCAGCACGAGTATCCTCGACGTTGCGCCGCCGTCGGTGGTGACGGTCGAAGTCGTCGTCGGCATTCACTCCCCGAACGCGGTGAAGGGGCGGCCCTATCGGGTAACGGTGCAGGATAGTAAAACCAGCTTTCAACTGGTGTTTTTCCACGCGCGTTCCGACTGGTTGCGCGAACAACTGCCGAGCGGTCAAAAACGCGTGGTTTCCGGCAAGGTAGAGATGTTCGACAGTATCGCCCAGATGGTTCATCCCGATTACATTCTGCCGCCCGAAGCAGCGGAGACGATCCCCGCCAATGAACCGCTGTATCCCCTGACGGCGGGGATCAGTCAAAAGCAGGTCTTTCGCGCCGTCCATTCGGCCTTGCGTCTCTTGCCGGATCTTGCCGAGTGGATTGCCCCGTCCGTCATTGCAAAATTCGATTGGCCGGGGTGGAAAGCTGCGGTGGAGACAGCGCATGCACCCCGCTCTCAGGCCGATGTTCAAGCGACAGCGCCCCACCGCGCAAGGTTAGCCTATGACGAAATGTTCGCCCATCAAATCACCCTGGCGCTGGCCCGCAATTCCCAGCGCCGTGCCAAAGGTTTAGAGACGAAAGGCACCGGCGTTCTACGCAATAAGGTATTGAAATCTTTACCTTACGCGCCCACCAATGCGCAGTTACGGGCGTTTTCGGAAATAACCGAAGACATGGCGAGCAAGCGGAAAATGAACCGTCTGTTGCAAGGGGATGTTGGCTCCGGAAAGACACTGGTTGCGCTGATTGCGCTACTGGCGGCGGTGGAATCCGGCGGGCAGGGCGTTCTGATGGCGCCAACGGAAATCCTGGCGCGGCAGCATGTGGAAGGGCTTCAGCCACTCGCAGCCGAGGCCGGCGTTGTTTTGGAATTGCTGACCGGGCGGGACACCGGGGCGGAGCGGCGCAAAAAGCTGGGGGCACTGGAGAACGGGAACATCCAGATTCTCGTGGGAACACATGCAGTGTTTCAAAAAGACATTCAATTTCAAGATCTTCGGCTTGCCGTCATTGATGAACAGCACCGGTTTGGCGTTCGCCAGCGGCTCGACCTGGGTGCGAAAGGGGCTGCGGTGGATGTGCTGGTGATGACAGCGACACCTATTCCGCGCTCTTTGGAACTGGCGAATTATGGCGACATGGATGTTTCGGTACTGGATGAGAAACCCGCCGGACGCAAACCGATCGAAACGGTTCTGGTCTCGAACAAGAGGCTCGAAGAAGTGGTCTCCCACCTGCGCAACGCGATTGCAGAGGGGCGGCAGGCGTATTGGGTATGTCCGCTTGTCGGGGAAAGCGAGACAAAGGACTGGGCCGCCACTGAAGAGCGCTACCGTCTGTTGCGACTTGCCCTCGGTGACGAAAACGTGGGCATGGTTCACGGCCAAATGCCACCAGCGGATAAAGATGCGGCCATGGCGGATTTTGTGTCAGGTCGCACCAAAGTTCTGGTGGCAACAACGGTGATCGAAGTCGGGGTTAACGTTCCCACGGCGAGTATTATGGTCATCGAACAGGCCGAAAGTTTTGGTCTGGCGCAATTGCACCAGTTGCGCGGGCGTGTCGGGCGTGGGTCCGAGGCCTCAACCTGTTTGTTGATGTATGGCACGCTTGGAAAGACGGCCGAGCGGCGGTTAAAGACCATGCGCGACACCAACGACGGGTTCCGCATCGCGGATGAGGATTTGAAAATCCGCGGCGCCGGAGATGTTCTGGGCGTTGCCCAATCCGGTCTGCCACGGTTCCGGATTGCGGATTTGGAACGCCAGTCCGAGTTGATGAAAACGGCGCAGGACGATGCCCGTTTGTTATTGGCCGAAGACCCTCAACTGGTCTCCGAAAGGGGGAAAGCGGCGCGTGTTCTCCTTTATCTGATGGAGCAGGATAAATCTTTTCGATACATTTCAGTAGGTTAAACCCACAGAGGTTAAGGAACAGTTAAATGTTCTCATTTAGTTCTTGCAATGCAGGAACAATTGCGGAACATTACAGGAACTGACGAGAACATAACCACTGAGGTCTGACAATGATCCGCGAAATGATCCGAATACTGAATGCTAATTCCGCCACCGTCCTTGAAGACGTTGTCGGGCTTTCTGCCATTTTTGTGATGCTGGTCGTTGTTCTGCACCTGCCCGGTTACACCCTCTGAACTCTGTCCGCGGTCGTTTGGCTGCACTTGGGTATCCGGATGCCTCGTCCCTGTGATGCCCGCCGTCCCAAGACGGCCCTGAAACATTGCCCCGTTTCCGACGTGCCCGATTTTCGACACCGCACACCTTTGACGCCGCACCTGTTTAGGTCGCGGCGTTTTTTTTTGGTTTCCAGTTAACGCTATTTTTACGCCGCTTGGTTTAAGCTTTCGAGAGCAGCGACCGTTGCATCAAACGCCAAAAGAATGGATGCATGACGGTTTTTGTAAGCTTTGGCAGGTTGCAACACTTCCAAACCATCAAACGGCGCATCAGGAACGGGTCCGTCGGATTTCAACATTGCGGCCAGTTGGTCACGTCCGGTTTTGATCGTGCTCAAAGACTGCCCCATAACCGCCGCGCCTAAAACGCTGGCCGATGCCTGTCCTAAGGCGCAGGCTTTGACGTCTTGGCCAAAATCGGACACCACGCCGTCTTTCACGCAAACATCTACCGTTACGGTAGAACCACATAAAGGAGACCGTTTCATATCACTCGCCTCTGGAGCGTTCAGCCGTTCGGCATGGGGAATATCCGCCGCCAGTGCAAGAATCCGGTTGGAGTAGAGTTTTACCATTTCGGATGCGTCTGTCATTGCGCAGCCCTTCTATTTCTCGTGTTACCTCTATAACTAGGCTTCAACCCCTGTTTTGGAAAGAGGAACCGGCCCGAGATGGTAAATTTTGATCCCGCCACCCTGAAATTCGATGATCGGGGATTGTTGCCCGTGATCGCCCAGCAACACGACAGCGGGGAAGTACTGATGCTTGCGTGGATGAATGCCGAGGCGGTGGCGAAAACGCTGGAAACCGGGCGTGTGACCTATTGGTCGCGGTCGCGTGCCTCCTTTTGGGTGAAGGGGGAAACCTCGGGCCACACGCAAAAGCTGGTGGATATGCGGATTGATTGTGATCGGGACTGTATTCTTGTGCTGGTGGATCAGGAAGGTCCGGCATGTCACACCAACAGGCGCAGTTGTTTTTACACCAGCGTGCTGGAGGGGGAGGTAGAACTCTCCAAGCCTATGGTTTGACAGCCGTACGCACGTCTTGCGCAGTCCAGCCCGCATCCCGTAACGCGCGAAGTGCCAGCGCGTCGTGGCGTTTCGCGAGCCTTTTTCCTGAGTCATCGCGGATCAGTCGGTGGTGGCGGTAAACGGGTGTGGGCAGGGATAACAGCCGCTGGAGCAAAACGTGTATCGGGGTGGCCGGGGCCATATCCGCGCCCCGTGTCACATGGGTAATGTATTGTGCCGCGTCATCCACAACCACGGCCAAATGGTAGGAGGTGCCGATGTCGCGCCGGGCCAGAACAATATCGCCGCAGCGCTCAATAAGGTAGCTTGGGGAAAGAGGCTGCCAGCCCGGGTTTTCGCCTATTTCTGTGTAACCGGCTTTATCCAAATCATCGAGCAGCGCCACCGCTTTGCGCATATCCAGACGCACGGCATCCGCGCTCGTTTTTTGGGCCATTGAACGGGCGCAACAGGTCCGCGGATAGATTACGCCGTCCGGACCGAATTGTTGTGCTGCGCCTTCTTGCGGAGCGGACAGCGACTCGGCAATGTCGCGACGGGTGCAGGAACAGGGGTAACAGACCCCCATGTCCACAAGTTGCGAAAGCGCTGCATTGTAGTGCTCCATCCGTTCCGATTGGCGCAGCACCGGCGTCTCCCACGCCAGTCCGAGCCAGCGTAGATCTTCATAAATCGCCGCTTCAAATTCCGGTTTGGAGCGTGCGGTGTCAATGTCTTCCATCCGCAAGAGGAAACGACCGTTTTGCGCCTTCGCAGCGTCAAAAGCGGTTATCGCGGAAAAGCCGTGGCCCAAATGCAGGAACCCGGTGGGAGAGGGGGCAAATCTTTCGACGATCATGTTACCTGTCCCGTTCCGTGATCCTGCAAAGTCGGTTCAGGCCTGCGTGGCAAGCCAGCCCTGCCAGTCCGTTTTCGCCCGATCCGTATAGGCTTTGTAGCGGTCTTTCCGGTTTCGCCGCCCGCCTTTGACGTTGTCGACCGGTGGGAACAGCCCGAAATTGACGTTCATCGGCTGGAAGGTTTTCGCATCCGCACCGCCCGTGATATGTGTCACAAGGGCGCCCATTGCGGTGGTTTGTGGCACCGGATCAAGCGGCGCGCCAAGGGCTTCGGCCACGGCGAGACGTCCGGCAAGCAGCCCCATTGCGGCACTTTCCACATAGCCTTCCACACCGGAAATCTGTCCGGCAAAGCGGATGTCGGGGCGGTTTTTCAGACGCATTTGATGGTCCAGCAGGCGCGGTGAGTTGATGAAGGTATTGCGGTGAATACCACCCAAACGGGCAAACCGTGCGTTTTCAAGGCCGGGAATCAGGGAGAAAGCCGCCGCCTGTTCGCCATATTTCATCTTGGTCTGGAAACCGACGATATTGAAAAGAGTGCCTAGCGCATTGTCGCGGCGCAATTGCACCACCGCATAGGGTTTGACGTCCGGTTGATGGGGATTGGTTAATCCAACAGGCTTCATCGGCCCGAACCGCAGGGTTTCGCGACCCCGTTCGGCCATCACCTCAATCGGCAAGCATCCGTCAAAATAGGGCGTGTCCTTTTCCCAATCCTTGAACTCTGTCTTGCCAGAGTTCAGCAGCGCGTCGATGAACGCCTCATAGGTTTCCTTATCCATCGGGCAGTTGAGATAGGCTGTGCGCTCTTCCTCGGTTTCGCCCTTGTCATAGCGGGATTGGAACCACGCTTTGGACATGTCGATACTGTCGGCGTAAACAATCGGCGCAATGGCATCAAAGAACGCCAGAGAGCTTTCGTCCGTGACAGACAGGATGGATTGCGCCAGCGCGGATGAGGTCAGGGGACCTGTTGCGATGATTGTTTGACCCCAGTCTTGCGGGGGAATTCCGGTCACTTCCCCCCGTTCCAAAGTCACCAGAGGATGGCCCAGCAACCGTTCGGTCACAGCCTGTGCAAAAGGTTCGCGGTCCACCGCAAGCGCACCACCGGCGGGGAGTTTGTGTCTCTCTGCCATCTCCATGATCAGACTGCCCGCAGCGCGCATTTCCCAATGCAGCAAGCCAACGGCGTTGGCTTCGTGATCGTCGGAGCGGAAGGAGTTGGAACATACCAGCTCTGCCAGATTGTCGGTTTGATGCGCGAAAGTGCCCACGTCGGGACGCATTTCATGGATAACGACGGGCTGTCCCGCCTGAACGGCTTGCCAGGCTGCTTCGCTGCCGGCCATGCCGCCGCCGATGATGTGAATAGGTTTGCTCATGCTTGGCATTTAGGACAGGTCGGCAGGAATGGAAAGGGGCTTAGTGTTCCCACTGCGGTAGGGGTTCGCAGTGGGAACGGGTAAACTGCCGCAATGGGCAGAAAAGGACCCAATAGATGGGTAGCGGGTCCAATTACCCACCTAACAAGACGGGATACTGACGCGGGGGTAAAGCGCTAAAAACGCAAAGGCGGGTTTGCATAAATTGCAGACGCACAGCGGGTATTGGAGGGGATAGATCGAAGGCTAAAGAAGCCTGTGGAGTCTGTCAAATGTTTGAATAAAATTGTTGCTATTCGCTGAAGCTGGCAAAGGATTGTTCGAGCCACCGGCAGGTGCTGCGCAGGACAGCGTCTTCTTTGCGGGTTTCATGGTAAAGCAGCCATAATTCCCTGACGCGCATTTCCTCGCTAGGTTGCAAAAGTTCAAGATCGGGGGCGCTGGTCGCCATCACTTCGGGAAGGATACCCGGCTGGCCGGTGGTCCGGATCGCCTGCATAATTCCCTGAAACGAAGACAAGCGCAATTTTGGTTCCTGCGCAAAAAACGCCAGACCGTTTTTCATTTCAGGTGTCCAGTCGAGGTCGAAGGTCAGCCCGATCCAGTCGTCCCGCGGACAATCCCGCGGTCCGTAAATCCCCATGCGAATATCGGCTATCCGGTGCGCTACCAGACGGCCTTCGGTTGGGCGGGTCAGACGCAGTGCGATGTCTGCTTCACCATATGCCAGACTGACACGGTTATTGTTGCCGCTCAGCTCTAGTGTGACATTAGGGTGTTGTGCGGTGAATGTGTTGAGCGATTTGCTCAGGACGGTGGAGACAAGAAAATCGAGCGCGGTAACGCGGACGGTTTGTGTGGTTTGCAAGCTCGACGGGGTGGTTGCATGAAAAGAGCGCAGATCATCGCTGAAACCGGCCGCCAGTTCAAACAGGCGGCGGCCCTCGGTGGTGAGTTCCCATTCGGCACCGGATTTCTGGAACAATAACGTGTTGGTGGTTTCGTTCAGCCGTTTGATCCTGCGGGAGACTGTGGCGGTGTTTGTGCGTAGATATAACGCGGCCTTGGACATGGTTCCGTAGCGAGCGAGGGCCACGACGAACCGCAAGTCATCCCAATTTTCCATCACACAACCGCCATACACACGAGTAACGCCAAAAAC
Source organism: Neptunicoccus sediminis (assembly GCF_001719615.1). Lineage (GTDB taxonomy): Bacteria > Pseudomonadota > Alphaproteobacteria > Rhodobacterales > Rhodobacteraceae > Amylibacter > Amylibacter sediminis. The sequence continues at coordinate 22,044 of NZ_MDVX01000002.1, read as the reverse complement.
GATCCGGTAATACAAAAGCGCCGTTTGGCAGCCCGAACCTAGGCGCGGATCGCTAAATCGTCAAGAAAAGGAGCCGAATTTGGCCCCTTTTCCAAGTTTTTCTCAAATAAATCCGCGTTTATTCTTCTGTTGAAGCGTCGGATTCACCAGTTTCGTCTCCGATTTGCGCTTCGCCGTCGGCGGCGTCTTCATCGCCTTGCTCTGCGATATAGGCGACCGAGACAACTTTTTCGCCCTCTGCCGTGTTGAAGACTTTCACGCCCGAAGAGGTACGCCCCTGACGGGAAATACCCGAGACAGGGCAGCGGATCGACTGGCCGGTCGAGGTGGCCAGCATGATCTGGTCGTCTTCATCCACCGTAAAGCTGGCGATGATCCGGTCGTTGCGCCGGCCCAAATTGGCCGCAGCGATACCCTGACCACCCCGACCAGCGACGCGGTATTCATGGGCAGAGGACCGTTTGCCGTAACCGCCGGATGTGACGGTCAGGATCCACTGCTCCAATGCGCCAAGTTCGGCGTAGCGTTCCGGTGAGATATCGCCATCGGCCGCTTCTTCTATAGCGCCGGCGTCTTCTCCGGTCACAGCACGACGACGCTTGAAATAACCGGCCCGTTCTTCGGCACTGGCGTCCACGTGACGGATCACAGCCATTGAAACGACAGAGTCGCCTTCGGCCAGTCGGATGCCGCGCACGCCGGTGCTGTCACGGCCCTTAAAGACGCGCACATCGGTGATCGGGAAGCGGATCGCCTTGCCCAATTCCGTTGTCAGCAGGAAGTCGTCATTTTCCGTGGCGATGTTAACGTTCACAATCGACACGTTTTCCGGCAGCTTCATCGCGATCTTGCCGTTGGATTTCACATTGGTGAAATCGCTCAGCGCGTTGCGGCGAACATCCCCTGCGGTGGTGGCAAAGACGATGTGAAGATTGTCCCATTCGTCCTCTGGTACATCCACGGGCATGATTGCCGCGATGGAAACACCTGTCGGAATCGGCAGGATATTCACGATTGCCTTCCCGCGAGAGTTCCGTCCCCCCGGAGGCAGACGCCACGTCTTGAGCTTGTAGACCATCCCATCCGATGTGAAGAACAGTAGCGGCGTGTGGGTGTTGGCGACGAACAGGTTGGTGACGAAATCCTCGTCCTTGGTGTTCATCCCCTGCAGGCCCTTACCGCCCCGTTTCTGTGCGCGGTAATCCGCCAGAATGGTGCGTTTGATATAGCCGGAGTTGGTGATGGTCACGACCATATCTTCCCGCTCGATCAGGTCTTCGTCGTCCATGTTGTCCACATGTTCGACAATTTCCGAACGGCGTGGCACGGCGAACATCTCACGCACTTCGGTCAGTTCTTCGGTGATGATCCCCATGATCCGGTCGCGCGAGCGGAGGATTTCAAGATAATCGGTGATCTTCGCGGCGAGCTCTTCCAACTCGTCCGTGACTTCTTTTACGCCGATTGCTGTCAGCCGTTGCAGCCGCAGGTCCAGAATGGCGCGGGCCTGAATTTCCGACAGATGATAGGTGCCATCTTCGTTTATAGTGTGACTCGGATCGTCGATAAGCTTGATGTACGCAGCAATATCCTGCGCTGGCCATGCGCGGGTCATCAGTTTTTCCCGCGCTTCGGCCGGGTCGGCGGAGCTGCGGATCGTTGCAACCACTTCGTCCACATTGGACACAGCCACGGCCAGACCACACAGGATATGGGAACGCTCGCGTGCCTTGCGCAACTCAAACGCGGTTCTGCGCGCGACGACTTCTTCGCGGAACTTGATAAAGCTCGACAGGAAACCGTGCAGGTTCAATTGCTCCGGACGGCCACCGTTCAGCGCCAGCATGTTACAGCCGAAAGAAGTTTGCAGGGACGTAAACCGGAACAACTGGTTCAGAACCACCTCCGGCGTTGCATCCCGTTTCAGCTCGATCACCACACGCACGCCGATCCGGTCGGATTCGTCCTGCACATGGGCGATGCCTTCGATCTTTTTGTCCCGCGCCAGTTCCGCGATTTTTTCGATCATCGTGGCCTTGTTCACCTGATAGGGAATCTCGTCCACGACAATGGCGTAGCGGTCCTTGCGGATTTCCTCGATCCGCGTTTTCGCACGGATAATGACCGAGCCGCGCCCCTCCGTATAAGCTTTACGCGCACCGGAGCGGCCCAGAATAATGCCGCCGGTGGGGAAATCGGGGGCAGGGATGTATTCCATCAACTGCACACTGTCCATATCGGGGTCTTTCATCAACGCAAGGGTTGCGTCGATCACTTCGCCCAGATTGTGGGGTGGAATATTGGTGGCCATCCCCACCGCGATACCACCGGCACCGTTGACCAGCATGTTGGGATAGCGGGCCGGCAGAACCGTCGGTTCGCGGTCCTTGCCGTCATAGTTGTCCTGAAAATCGACAGTGTCCTTGTCAATATCGGCCAGCAGGCTGGCGGCCGGTTTGTCCATGCGCACTTCGGTGTAACGCATCGCCGCGGCGCTGTCGCCGTCCATAGAGCCAAAGTTGCCCTGACCGTCCAGCAGCGGCAGCGACATGGAAAAATCCTGCGCCATGCGCACCAGCGCGTCATAGATCGCGGAATCCCCGTGGGGGTGATATTTCCCCATCACATCGCCCACCGGACGGGCCGATTTGCGGTAGGATTTGTCGTGGGTGTTGCCGGTCTCGTTCATGGCATAGAGAATCCGGCGGTGCACCGGCTTCAAACCATCGCGCAGATCAGGGATCGCGCGGCTGACAATCACGCTCATGGCGTAATCGAGATAGGAGGTTTTCATCTCCTCTTCGATAGAGATTGTCGGGCCGTCATGGATCGGGCGTTCTGGTGGGGTTATCGGCTGATCTTCGGTCTCGTCGCTCACGTCTGGCCGCCTTGCTTCTTTACACAATATCTAGTGGACCACCTATAAACCAGCCTCAGCATAAGGGCAATCTTTCTGCCCCGATTTCGGCCCGATTCAGCAAAATATTCCCCTTAATCCTCCGCTAAATGGCCCCCTGTGGCCCTGTACGGACCATCGGCACGCCGGAGCGGATCGGTGGCATCAGATCACGCCCCGTGCCATGCAGCGGAAAGGGTGCAAAACGGCAAAAAAATGGCCCCGCGTCGGGGGCCATAATATGCTGACGGTCGTGACGGGCTTGCGCCAATCAGAACGGGATTTCGTCGTCCAGATCGGAGTTGCCGCCCCCTTGGGAACCGCCACCCTGAGAGCCGCCGCCATAGCCGCCACCCTGATCGTAACCGCCGCCATAGCCGCCGCTGCCGCCGCCCTGATCGTAGCCGCCGCCTTGCGACCCGCCACCACCGCCGTCGCGTCCGTCCAGCATGGTCAATGTACCGTTAAAGCCTTGCAGAACCACCTCGGTCGAATACCGGTCGTTGCCGCTCTGGTCCTGCCATTTACGGGTTTGTAACTGGCCTTCGACAAAGACTTTGGAGCCTTTGCGCAGGTATTGTTCGCACACGCGGATCAGACCTTCGCTGAAAATGGAAACCTGATGCCATTCTGTACGCTCGCGGTTTTCGCCGGTGTTCTTGTCGCGCCAGCGTTCGGAAGTTGCGATGCGCAGGTTGCACACCTTACCGCCATTTGGAAAGCTGCGCACTTCCGGATCACGGCCCAGATTGCCGATCAACATAACCTTGTTCAAACTGCCAGCCATAGGCGTTTCTCCCTAAACTCGAATCTTTTGTCGTTTCTTGCGTGCGTGGTAGTTAACCATCTTCTCTGTGCCCTGCAACCAATGAACAAACCACTAACACGGCTGCTTTTCCGGGGCTATCTTTTCAAATTGGCAAAAAACCTGTAAAGCCTGTGCCAGAGTTTGATCGGGCAGGGGCACGAGAATGATTAAAATACTGGCGGGCAGTCTAGTGGTGGTGATGGGGTTCGGTCCTGTTGCGGCTTTTGCGGATGTGACGAAATCCTCCAAATCCCGTCTGGGCATCTCCTCCAGCCATTCCAAGCTGATCGACAAACGACTGTCGAACCAATATTCCAGCTCCGCCCGCTTGTTGCCCAAGGAAAACCGTCTGGACCTGATCCCGCGCTACACAGGGTCCTATAAAGGTGTCTACAGGCCAATGGCCGAGGCTGCCGCCCGCAAGCATGGTATTCCGGTGGATCTGTTCAACCGTCTGGTGCAGCAGGAAAGCAACTGGAATCCCAAAGCCAAAAGCCACGCAGGGGCCATCGGGCTGGCGCAACTGATGCCGTTTACCGCACGCTATCTGGGGGTGAACCCCCATGATCCGGCCCAGAACCTTGAAGGCGGTGCGCGCTACCTTAAACAGCAATATGCCAAGTTCCGCAGCTGGCGTCTGGCACTGGCCGCCTATAACGCAGGTCCGGCTGCCGTGGAAAAATACAATGGCGTGCCACCCTACAAGGAAACGCGAAACTACGTGAAAGTCATTCTGGGCAAATAATTGCCGGTCGCCCCGTCGTCATGACACTTTCTGTCAGGAGGGCGTTTCGATCCTTGTATGTTCCCTTAATGTTCCGGCTTTTCTGTTGGCAATCCCGCGCGGATGACCTAGATGTTGTAGGGTCTGATCGGCAAACTAGGGCAGAGCATTGGCTGAACTCAAAAATATCGAAATCCGCGGCGCGCGCGAGCATAATCTCAAATCCATCGACGTGGATATTCCGCGCGACAAGCTGGTGGTTATCACCGGGCTTTCGGGATCGGGGAAATCCTCTCTGGCGTTTGACACGATCTACGCCGAGGGGCAGCGCCGTTATGTGGAATCGCTCTCGGCTTACGCGCGGCAGTTTCTCGATATGATGCAAAAACCGGATGTGGATCACATCTCCGGTCTGTCGCCCGCTATTTCCATTGAACAAAAAACCACCTCGAAGAATCCCCGTTCTACTGTTGGCACGGTGACTGAGATTTACGACTATATGCGGCTGCTGTTCGCCCGCGTTGGCACGCCTTATTCTCCGGCCACCGGATTGCCGATCGAGGCACAGCAAGTGTCCGAGATGGTAGACCGTGTGATGTTGATGGAGGAAGGTACGCGCGCCTATCTGCTGGCGCCGATTGTGCGGGATCGCAAGGGCGAATACCGCAAGGAGTTTGCTGAACTAAAGAAAACCGGTTTTCAGCGGGTCAAGGTGAACGGAGAATTCCACGATCTCGACACGCCGCCTACGCTCGATAAGAAATTCCGCCACAATATCGACGTGGTGGTTGACCGGATCGTTGTGAAGGAAGGGCTGGAGACGCGGCTTGCGGATAGTTTGCGCACGGCACTTGATCTGGCGGATGGCATTGCCATTCTGGAAACCGCCCCGAAAGAGGGCGAGCCGGAGCGTTATACGTTTTCGGAAAAGTTTGCCTGTCCGGTTAGCGGCTTTACCATCCCCGAAATCGAACCGCGGCTGTTTTCGTTCAACGCACCCTTTGGCGCCTGTCCGGAGTGTGACGGTCTGGGTGTGGAATTGTTCTTTGACGAACGTCTGGTGGTGCCGGACCCGTCTTTGTCCCTGTATAAAGGGGCGCTGGCGCCTTGGGCGAAGGGGAAATCGCCCTATTTCCGCCAGACGATTGAGGCCATCGCACGGCATTACGAATTTGATAAAAACCTGCCCTGGCGGGAACTTCCGGCCCATGTGCAACAACTGATGTTGCACGGCTCGGGTAATGAGGAAATCAAGTTCCGCTATGATGAGGGTGGCCGCGTCTATGAGGTGTCCCGCGCCTTTGAAGGCGTGATCCCGAATATGGAGCGGCGCTACCGCGAGACGGACAGCAACTGGATCCGCGAAGAATTTGAACGCTATCAGAACAACCGTCATTGCGGTGTCTGTGACGGATACCGTCTACGCCCCGAAGCGCTGGCGGTGAAAATCGGCGGGCTGCATGTGGGGCAGGTGGTGGAAATGTCTATTGCCGAAGCCCATGACTGGGTCGACGGTATACCTGCAGAACTTTCAGCGCAGAAAAACGAAATCGCCCGCGCAATCCTGAAGGAAATCCGCGAGCGGTTGGGCTTTCTGGTGAATGTTGGGTTGAACTACCTGACCCTGTCGCGCAACTCCGGTACGCTCTCGGGTGGGGAAAGCCAGCGGATTCGTCTGGCCAGCCAGATCGGTTCGGGCCTGACGGGGGTGCTCTATGTGCTTGATGAACCGTCGATTGGTTTGCATCAGCGGGATAATGACCGTTTGCTGACGACGCTGAAAAACCTGCGGGATCAGGGCAATACGGTGATTGTCGTCGAGCATGACGAAGAAGCCATCCGCGAGGCGGATTTCGTTCTGGACATTGGTCCCGGGGCGGGTGTGCACGGCGGGGAAATCATCGCCAAGGGCACGCCAACGCAAATTGCGAAGAACAAAAAATCCATTACCGGTCAATATCTTACTGGAAAACGCAGTATTCCGATCCCTGCTGAAAGGCGCAAGGGAAATGGCAAGTCTCTGGTGGTAGAAGGCGCGACCGGCAATAACCTCAAAAACGTCACTGCGCATTATCCGCTGGGCACATTTTGCTGCGTGACGGGCGTTTCCGGTGGCGGTAAATCGACCCTGACCATCGAAACCCTGTTCAAAACCGCCTCCATGCGGTTAAACGGTGCGAAACAGACGCCGGCCCCCTGCGAGGCGATCAAGGGATTGCAATATCTCGACAAGGTGATCGACATTGACCAGCGGGCCATCGGGCGCACGCCGCGCTCCAACCCTGCGACATATACAGGTGCTTTTACACCGATCCGCGAATGGTTCGCCGGGTTGCCCGAAGCCAAAGCGCGAGGCTACAAACCGGGGCGGTTCTCCTTCAACGTGAAGGGCGGGCGCTGTGAGGCTTGTCAGGGCGACGGGGTGATCAAGATCGAGATGCACTTCCTGCCGGACGTCTATGTGACCTGCGAAAGCTGCAACGGCAAACGCTACAACCGCGAAACGCTGGAGGTGCTGTTCAAGGGCAAGAGCATTGCCGATGTGCTGGATATGACTGTCGAGGATGCGGAAACCTTCTTTCAGGCAGTGCCGGCCATTCGCGACAAAATGACTGCGCTGTTGCGGGTCGGACTCGGCTATATCAAGGTCGGCCAGCAGGCCACGACCCTGTCGGGTGGTGAGGCGCAACGGGTGAAGCTGTCAAAAGAACTGTCCAAACGGTCCACCGGACGGACGCTGTATATTCTCGACGAACCCACCACCGGCCTGCACTTTGAGGACGTGCGTAAACTGCTGGAAGTGCTGCACGAACTGGTCGATCAGGGCAATTCCGTGCTGGTGATCGAACACAACCTCGACGTGATTAAGACTGCGGATCATATCATCGATATCGGCCCTGAAGGCGGCGATGGCGGGGGCGAAATTGTAGCAATCGGCACGCCGGAAGAGGTGGCACAAGTGAAAGCCAGCCACACTGGGCATTATCTGGCGGAAATGCTGGGGATCAAACAGGTCGCTGCAGAGTAACCGCGTGGTTGTGGCGTTTGCAGCCGCGGGAGCCTCCGGCGGGGAGTATTTCACGGAACATTGAAGCGGGTGTCAGGATTGTTTTTGAGCTGTGTAGATGTGGATTTTTGAAGGAACGGTGACGGTGCCGTTTTTCTCGTAGGCTTTCAGTTTTGCTTTGGTTGCTTTCACGATCTCGGCTTTGTCTGCGGCGGTGCCGCCTTTTGCGCGGATGACGCTGTTGGCGGGGCCGATGTAGGAGGAGAGTTCAGCGGCGTCTGCGGCTGTGCCTTGCAGGGTGAGGGGAATGTCTTTTGTGGTGACTGCGAAGTTTTGGAACCCTGCGTCTTTGAGGATGGTTTGCACGTAATCTGTGTCGGCAAAGGCAAAGGGGCCGGGATCGCGCGGGTTCATCGGGGGTGGATTGCCCAGCAGATCCGTGGCCGCGCGGCGGGGCAGGGTGAACCAAGGGTTTTCTTTGAATGGTCCCCAGCAGGCTATGGTTAACTGGCCGCTTTGGGTGAGACTGTTGCGCAAGTTTTCAAAAGCGGCGACGGGATTCGCGAAAAACATCACTCCGAAGCGCGAGAAGACGTGATCAAAGCGGTTTTCGGGCAGGGGTTCGGTCTGGGCGTCGGCGCAAGTGAAGGTGACATTGCCAAGATCCGCAACGGCTGCGGATTTTCTGGCTTGCTCCACCATTGTGGTCGAAATATCGAGGCCCTGCACATGGCCGCTTGGGCCGACCGCTCTGGCGAACTCCCGCGTGGTGGCGCCGGTGCCGCAGCCGATGTCGAGCACGGTTTGTCCGGATTGCGGTGCCGCCGCCTGTAGAAGTGCCTGATTGACCCCCGCAAAAAGCGCATCCAGTTGCGCCTCATAGGTTATCCAGTCCAATCCGGCCCCGTCGGTCCAGAAATCCGCCTGTTCTGCATTGGGGGAGTCGGTCATGCGCTGTCCTTTGGAATCGGGCGGGGGTGGCCCCGCCCGTTTACGGGTTAGCCGATCATTTCGGCCTGTTTTACAATAACCTGCGCCTGACGGATAGAGGCCAGATCCACCAGACGGCCTTTGTAAACGGCCGCACCCTGACCGGATTTTTCCGCTTCTTCCATTGCAACAAGGATTTCGCGGGCCTCGGTGATCTGGGCTTCGGAGGGAGTAAAGACAGCATTGGCGAGGGCGACCTGTTTCGGGTGGATCGCCCATTTTCCCACCATGCCGAGCGTGGCAGAGCGGCGGGCCTGAGCGTTGAAACCTTCTTCATCGGAGAAATCTCCGAACGGGCCGTCAACGGGCAACAGGCCGTGGGTGCGACAGGCCGAAACGATGGCCACGGTGACAGCGTGCCACGGATCACCAAGATGGGTGGCGCGGGACGCATCGCCATTGGCGTTTTCCACCATATAGTAGTTTTCCTGTGTGCCCCCGATGCCTGTGGTCTGCATGCCCATCGAAGCTGCGTAATCCGCAGCCCCCAGCGACATGGCCGCCATACGGGGGGAGGCAGCGGCGATTTCTTCCACATGGGCAAGTCCGGCCGCGGTTTCGATGATCACTTCGAACTGGATCGGTTTCTTGCGACCTTTGGCCATTTCGACAGAAGTGACTAGGGCGTCAACGGCGTAGATGTCGCCTGCGTTGCCCACCTTGGGGATCATGATCTGGTCAATCCGGTCACCGGCGTTTTCCAGAATGTCGACAACGTCCTTGTACCAGAATTCCGTATCCAGACCGTTAATGCGGATGGAGAGGGTTTTATTGCCCCAGTCGATTGTATTGATCGCTTCGATCACATTTTTGCGGGCTTCGGCCTTATCCGCGGGAGAAACGCTGTCTTCCAGATCCAGATTGATCACATCCGCATCGGAGGCGGCTGCCTTTTCAAAGATCGCCGGGCGGGAGCCGGGTGCGAAAAGCTGGCAGCGGTTGGGGCGGGCTGGTGGGGCGGGTTGGACTTTGAAGCTCATGATTTTTGCATCCTTTGGGTAATGATGTTTCGATTTGGGTTGGCTGATTGGTAGTTTATTGCGCAGCACCCTGCAAGTGCTGCGCTGCGGCATTTCCAAGCTTTCAGCGTTAAGACCCCGCTTGCAGCGCAGGATTGGATATTTTTACCAAAAAGAGCCGGATAGGGGCCGTTATTGCAGATCAGCGAAAGCAGTTTTCATGCGGGAGATAGCCTCTTTCACATTGGCGCGGGGGGTTCCGAGGTTAAAGCGCAGGAAGGTCTCTCCGCCCGAGCCGAAGGTTGTGCCTTCATTCGGCGCGATTTTTGCGGTGTTATGCACGCGGTCTTTGACCTCGGCCATATCCATGCCGGTATTCGCGAAATCCACCCATGCGAGGTAAGTTCCTTGCAGCCGCATGGAGGAAAGGCCCGGAATGCTGTTGATGCCTTCGTCAAAGATACGCGCGTTTTCAACCAGATAGGCCACGAGTTCATCCACCCAGGCGGCGCCTTCAGGGGAATAGGCGGCGGTCGTCATTGCCGTGCCGTAAATGGTCGAGGATACCCCAAGCCCCTGCATCGCCGCCGAAAATCTGGCGCGCAGTTTGGGGTCGTGGATGATAACATTCCCTGCGTGATTGCCGGCCACATTAAAGGTTTTTGATGGGGCGGTCAGCATGATCAGCCGGTCGATACAGTCTGGCACAGCCACGGGCATCGGCAGGTGGGTATGGCCGGGGTAGACGATGTCGTGGTGGATCTCGTCCGAGATGATCAGCAGGTCGTGCCGTTCGGCAAAATCCGCGATGTTTTGCAGGTCCGCCTTGCTCCAGACCCGCCCGCTCGGGTTATGGGGGGAGCAGAGGATCAGCATCTTTTCCGCGCCGGTCATTTGGGTTTCATAGGCCGCGAAGTCCATTTCGTAGCGGCCGTCCTGTTCGACCAGCTGGCATTCTTTTACCTTGCGGCCAGCGTTTTTAATGACCTTGGCAAAGGCGTGGTAGACAGGGGTGAAAAGCACGATTTCGTCGTCGGGCTGTGTAAAGCTGTGCAGGCACATGCCCACCGCGTTTACCAATCCAAAGGTGGTGAAGATTTCTTCTGCCTTTACATCCCAGCCATGGCGGTTTTTCATCCACCAGATGATAGCATTGTGATAATCCGAGTAATCGGAGCGATAGCCGAATACCCCGTGGTCCGTCAGATCTTGTGCTGCTTTAATGATGCAGTCAGGGGAGCGGAAATCCATATCTGCGACCCACATGGGCAGGCCGTCTTCGGGCGAAACCCCGTAGATGGATTCCATCCCGTCCCATTTTGCGCATTTGGTGCCTGTGCGGTCGATTATGTCGTCAAAGCTCATATCTTCGGTATTCCTGTATTTTGAATTTGACGGGGATGCTACGAAAAGGCCCCGCAGGTGCAAGCGGTTTTTACGGGCGCTTGCATGGACGTCGGGATTATCCTAAATGGCGGGCATGTCTGTAAAAGAAATCCTGATACACCCCGATCCGCACCTCAAGAAAGTCTGCCCCGTTGTCGAGGCGGTGACGCCAGAGGTGCAGGCGCTGGCTCGCGACATGCTGGAAACCATGTATGACGCCCCCGGTGTCGGTCTCGCCGCGCCGCAGGTCGGTTCCTTACAGCGGGTGTTTGTCATGGATTGCACCGCCAAGGATGAAGAGCCCGAACCTATGGTGCTGATCAATCCGGCCATTGTCTGGACCAGCGAGGAGACCAGCGTCTACAACGAGGGCTGTCTTTCTATTCCCGAAATGTATGAAGACGTAGAACGCCCCGCCCGTGCGGTGATGCAGTTTCTGGACCTTCAGGGCGAACAGCAAGAGCGGGAGTTCGACGGGCTATGGGCCACCTGCGCACAGCATGAGCTGGACCATCTGAACGGCAAGCTGTTCATAGATTACCTGAGCGGGCTGAAACGCTCTATGATCACCAAGAAAATGTTGAAGCTAAAGAAAGAGCGGGCGCGCGGATGAGGCTTTTACCGATTGTGATGCATCCTGATCCCGTCTTGCGGCAGGTGTGTTCTGCGGTAGAGGTTTTTGACGATGCGCTGGCGCGGCTGGCCGCGGATATGCTGCAGACGATGTACGCAGCCGAAGGGCGCGGGCTGGCAGCGCCACAGGTTGGTGACGAGCGGCGGATTTTTGTGTTTGATGCGGATTGGAAGGCTGCGGAGCGAAATCCTTTCGTCTGCGCTAACCCGGTTGTGACGCCGCTTGGACCTGAAAGCCGCACCGTGGCCGAGCAATGTCTCTCTATTCCCGATACGCCGGTTGAGGTCACGCGCCCCGCAAGGATCAGGCTCGACTGGCAGGATGTGACAGGGGCGCGGCATCAGCAAGAGTTTACCGGCGATGCTGCCGTTGTGATCCAGCATGAAGCGGATCATCTGGAGGGGCGGCTAGTGCTTGATTATCAAAAGGAAACACCATGACAGTCCGCCCGTTCGTCCCTTGGCCCGATCAACGGCTGCGCACAGTTTGTGATCCGGTTGAAGCGGTAGACGACGAAGTCCGCGCCATCTGGGATGACATGCTCGACAGCATGTACGCCATGCCCGGTGTCGGACTGGCAGCCTGTCAGATCGGCGTTATGCGGCGGCTTGCTGTGGTGGACGCCTCTGAAGCCGGAGACAAGCCGCTGCGCATGGCCAACCCCGAAATCATCGACGCCAGTGTGAAACTGCGGGAATACACCGAAGCTTCGCCCAATTTGCCCGGCGTGTCGGCAAAAATTGCGCGGCCTCGCGGGGTGACTGTGACCTATCTGGACGAGACGGGCGTGAAACAGCGCAAGGATCTTGTGGGGCTTTGGGCGACCAGCGTGCAGCACCAGATCGACCATCTGAACGGCAAGATGTATTTCGACAACCTTAGCGCGGTTAAACGCAAGATGCTGGTGGCCAAGGCGCGCAAGCTGGCGCTGAAGAAAGGGCGTGCGTGATGCGTGTCATCTTTATGGGAACGCCGGAATTTTCCGTGCCGATTCTGCAAGGTATCGTGGACGCAGGCCATGAGGTTTGCGCCGTTTACTGCCAGCCCCCCCGTCCTGCGGGCCGTGGCAAAAAAGACCGGCCCTCGCCGGTGCAAAAAACGGCCGAGGCGTTGGGCTTGCCGGTGCGCCATCCGGTGAACTTCAAGGATCAGGCGGACCGCGATGCTTTCGCCGCGCTTGATGCGGATGTGGCTGTTGTGGTGGCTTACGGGCTGATCCTGCCACAAGCGCTGCTGGATGCACCGGCGAAAGGCTGCCTGAACATCCACGCCAGCCTGCTGCCCCGCTGGCGCGGCGCCGCACCGATCCACCGCGCTATTCTGGCAGGGGACACGGAAACCGGCGTCTGTGTGATGCAGATGGAAGCAGGGCTTGATACCGGCCCTGTGCTGCTGACCGTGCGCACGAATATTTCGAATCAAGACACAACCGCGATCCTGCACGACCGGCTGAGCCTTTTGGGACGGGATGCGATTCTGACGGTACTGGCCGATGGAGTCTCGGCACAGGCCGTGCCCCAGCCCGAAGAAGGCGTGACCTATGCCGCCAAGATCGACAAAGCCGAAGCCGTCGTGGACTGGACCCGCCCCGCAGTTGAAGTGGATCGACAGATTCGCGGTCTCTCGCCGTTTCCCGGTGCGTGGAGCATGGTGGAGGGACAGCGGGTCAAACTGCTTCTCAGTCGGGTTGCAGATCATGGGACAGGTGCGGCGGGGGAAGTGCTAAACGATGCACTGCGCGTAGCCTGCGGAGAGGGCGCGGTTGATTTGCTAAAGCTGCAACGGGCGGGCAAGGGTGTCATGGAACCGGAAGATTTCCTGCGCGGTTTTCCCCTGACCAAAGGGGTCGAGTTTGGAGATGCCGAAGAGGGGTAGCGTGGTGGTGGGGTAGTGCCTCCGGCGGACATATCGTCAAGGCCATATCGCATAATATTAGTTAGTCGGAGTGCATTAGATACAAAAGGCATCTACAATATTATCTTACTTTTCGCGGCTGAAGAATTTCTTCGCATTGGAGTCGGCAACTCATACACAATGCTTCTCGAACCCCTTCCTCATGCACTGGCGGAAAGGGTATTTTTTAGGTGCCTTACCGTGTAGTTCGACACCACTTGGCGGAGAACCGCCCTTCGTTGCGACCAGAATAATGACAGTTGTGCGAAGGAAGTGGAGTTCGCAGTATTTCGCTAGCGACCCAGAGCCGACCTTCATGCCTAGCGTGGGTGCCGCATTGCGGCTTCCTGAGACCGGCCATTCGTGCATCGTGCAGCATTTTTGAAGGGCGAAGGTCCGATGAGCGGACTTTGCCGCCATCAACGCACAGTCCGCTTTTAATCATCTGAGAGTCTGGGCGTATTCTTCAAGTTGCGTCGCTACTGTGCCCCAACCGTCATAGAAGCCCATGTCTTCATGGCTCTGGTGGGCTTCTGGCGAGCGATGCCGCGCGATCGCGGTGTAGGTCGTTCCGCCGTTTCCATCGTCTCCAAACTCGATGATGGCGGTCATGAACGGATCAGTGGCAGGCTTCCAGCCTTCGCTGTATGTATCCGTGAAGACGAGCCTCTTGCAGTCCTCCACTTCCAGATAGACCCCCTCGTTTTCTATCAGGTTGCCTTCGACATTCATCGTCGTGTTGAACTTGCCGCCCACACGCAGGTCGATCTCACACCTCTCAATACCGTGGGGCTTGGGGATGAAGAAATTCTTGATGTGTTCGGGAGTGGTCCAGCATTCCCAGAGTAAAGTTCTTGGCGCATTGATCGTGCGCGTAAATGTCAGGTCAGTTTTCGGATCGAGAGTCATTTATTCCGCTCCTTCGTGAGATTGGTGACATAGTCGTCAAATTGATCAAGCCGTCCGTCCCAAATGGCGCTCTGTTCTGTCAGCCAGTTTTTCGCGGGGGTGAAGGCATCTGGTGCCAGTTCGCAAACGCGGGTTCGACCCTTCTTCTCGGACGAAATCAAACCAGCAGCTTCGAGCTTTTTCAGATGCTCCATGAACGACGGCAGAGCCATCGCGTGCGGTTCCGCCAGTTCACTCGCCGTTGCCTCACCCCGCGCGAGGCGCTGAAGGATCATTCGCCGCGTCGGGTCGCCTAGGGCGGCAAAGCACAGATCAAGAGTCGAATCATACTTAGCCATATACCTAAGTAAAATCACTGAGCAGCAACTGTCAATACGTTAAGGTCTTTACCTAAGTAATAGCTAATCAGGCAGCCACTACACCCTAACGAAACAACATGTTTGGCTCAAACCGGACGTGCGGCGCCGCGGCACTCAAAACTTGACGTTGCACGCAGCATCGCGACCAACCGGATGACTGGTCCCAGCCCAAAGCAGACACGCCCGGTTGACACATTCGGTGGGGAGCGGACTTACGCTGCATCAAGGAAATGACTTTGTTCAGACAACTGGAAGCAAACATTCGCAGACCGCAGGTTCTGGTTAATCTAGGTTCGGCCCACACCTGCCAGTTATATTTCGGCATCCAAGAGGCCGAAGAAGCCGAGTTGCTAAGGCCACTCCGCCGCCGTTTATGTCTTTATAAAGAATACATGCACTGTAAGATGCCTCTATGAATCAGCGCGCGCTTCACTCATATTTAGAGCAGGTCCGCCACAAGCTCGCGGCAACGCCGCGGCGGCTTCGGCTTGAAACAGGCATTCTGATTTCGGCACTTATCGTGTTTTCGCTCGGGTTCATCGTGCAATCGCGACAGGCTGCCATCCAAGAGGC
Organism: Neptunicoccus sediminis; assembly: GCF_001719615.1. Lineage (GTDB taxonomy): Bacteria > Pseudomonadota > Alphaproteobacteria > Rhodobacterales > Rhodobacteraceae > Amylibacter > Amylibacter sediminis. Next base: position 6,906 of record NZ_MDVX01000002.1, on the reverse strand, counting down.
ACAGGTTGCCGTGGCAAATATGACGTCGCTTCTGGGTGATCAGGCCCGCCTGGTGTTCGAAACAACGGATGTAACCCTTAGGTCATTGGCAGTCCAGCTCGAGCGCGAGGCGATTGAGCATGACGATGTCGATTTTCGAACCTTTATGCGCGACGCGCGCGACCATCTGGGCATTGTCCGGGCACTGTTTGTTATCGGTCCCGACGGGTTTATTACTCATGATACGGATTACCCCAACACACCGCGCGTCTCGTTGGAGGACCGCCGCTATTTTCAGGCGTTACGGGACGATCCAACGCTGGAGATGTTTGTCGGGCGGCCGATCCTAAGCCGCTCCGTCGCGGAGTGGTTCGTGCCGATTTCGCGCCGAATTCAAAGCCCCGATGGGGAATTCACCGGAATCGTTGTGGCAGCGGTTGATCCCTTATTCGTTGAGCAGACTTACGGCCGTCTGCAGCTACAACCGGGCGATGCGATTGCCCTGTTTCATCAGGATGGGACATTGATTGCCAGCAGCCCGCCTCAGCCAGACCTTTATGGGAAAGCGCCCGAAGGTCTTGAGTTATTCAGATCTCACGTTCCACGCGCACCGGTCGGTGTCTACCGGGCCACGAACCCCCTTTCCGACCAGCCTTCAATTGTGGGATATGAGCGGCTCAAAGATTACCCGCTGCTGGTTACATTGGCACATGATCAGAGCGAGGCGATGGCCAGTTGGAAAAACTCAATCTGGCTCCTTATGCTGATGGATGCTTTGGTGATCGCCCTCATTGTCCTTTTGTATTCCATCTTGTCGCGACGAGAACTGGAACGTCAAGCCCACCGACAGCAGGCCTTGATGCAGGAAAAGCTTGAGACTGTCGGATACATGACAAGCGGCGTGGCACATGATTTCAAGAACTTGGTATCGGTAATTCATGCAGGTGTGCGTAGCTTGCGGCGGCAGGGCGCTGACGAAAATCTGCTGGTCCATCTTGAAGATGCAATAGATCGGGGCGACCGACTGACCAACGAACTGCTATGCTTCGCCAAAGACCACGAGGTTAACAAAATTGCGATTGATCCCGACGCCCAGATTGCCAAGCTTGAAGGACTTTTGCGCCGATGCATAGCGGTGGACGTCGATCTGCAACTCAGACTTTCGGCCAATGACGCGCAGATCATGGCGAGTCCTGCACTCTTCGATGCGGCCGTGATGAACCTTGTGATTAACGCCTCGCACGCAATGGGCGACGGCGGACGTTTAGTGATATCGACGCGGGTAGTTCAGGGAGATGAGCATCAACGCCTTGCTGGCGGGAACTTCGTCGCTGTCATGGTCGAAGATACCGGGAAAGGTATTCCAGCAGCATCAATCGAGACATTGTTTAGCCCCTTCGTCACAAGCAAAAAGGAGCATGGCACGGGATTGGGCCTGTATCAAACTCGGCAATTCGCAGTGGACACTGGCGGTGACATATCAGTGCAGAGCGAGGTTGGCCAAGGAACCAGAGTTGAGATCATGCTGCCCTGCATTGGCCAATCTATTTAGTAATAGCGACAGACGCCAAGCTGCAATCGAGATTTTGGCTGTATTGCTGAAAATACCTGAACGAATTACGTTTGTGTGGTTGTGTGGTTGTGTGGAGCGAGATCGACCGCCTTGGCCTCAGTGCGTCAGGCCAATTCAATCGGAAGCTTGGGCAGGTGCCAGTTCACGCTTGAATTTCTTAGCGATTGCCGCCGAAGCGAGGGTCGCTTGAATAGGTTCGGCGTTCAGCCAGCACAGAGGCGTTTAGGGGCTCGCTTAGGTCCAACACTGTTTTTTCAGTTCTTGAGCAATCGTTGCGAGTGAACGTTGTGGATGAATAAACGCTCCTGGCAGGCTTTTGACATAAACCACCACATCATTTTCCTTTGCCCATTCTTCGAGCCGCCCCGTATCGATGTGCTGGATAAACCCCAGTTCATCTGAGTAAAGATCCACCCCATTCTTTGGGTAGTTGATGACAGGCCGGCCTCCGAGCGGGGCTGTGCGATGAAAATGATGAAAGGCTTCGCGGGTTGCGGCATCCACTTTTTCTATCGTGTTCTCGATGCGACCAAGGCGTGCGATGTTGTCGACCCAGCGGACGAAGGTGAGCACCACCCAAGCAAATATTGCAATTGTGAAAAGGAAGAGCGCAAGGCGTCCTGCGACACCGAAGAAGCCAACTTTGACCGCTTGATCCCGACGATGCTGAAAATGAAGGCGCCAATGAAGCTCGAGAGGGCTTCTTGCGACATACCATCCGCGATTATGAGCGCAAAGGCGCGGGGCGTCGCACGGCCGCCTGCGGAGGCATAAGCTGATACCAAGGATGCGACGGCAAATGTGGCAACCCCGTGCATGCTTGCGGAGATCTCCGTCAACAGTTTTTCGACCGTCTCTATAATGATGTCAGGCGCGATGTCCCGTAGGGGCAGGGTGTCCGCAAAATGCACCACATACACGACCAAAATTGCGAGAACCGCATTGCGAAGAGGCCTGATTCACAGATTCTCGCTCAGATTCTGATTGGTGAACTTCAATCGACTACGGATCATGAGGTGTCTTTCTTTGCTGCTGGCATGCTCACGCGGTAAGCCGCTCATATGCAATTGCAAAATGGCAGTGAGCCATCCCTTCAAGATCTTCTTGTGAACAACATCGCTTGCCGGATAGCGGCTTCAAGGTATGTATAAGAGCAGAACTGCTGAAGGATTGTCGTTGTGAGGCCTATCTTGTGGAAAATTTCCGGCGTCTTCCTCTCGTTGACTGTCTTCCCTCTCATTTTGCATCTCAAAGAAGGTGGTACTCGCTATGTCTGAGATCGATCCGCCTTTGCCATTGCGACCCACTAATTGGCCCTAGGTGACGCTTGCAGTCCTTGCTCTGGTCGCTGCGGTGGTTCTTGGGCGCACATTCATCATGCCCGTCTTTCTCGCCTTTCTTCTGGCCCTAACTTTCTCGCCCATTCGCCGTTTTTTGCAGCGTCGCCGCGTGCCGCCGCCAGTGAGCGCGCTGTTGTTTGTTTCCGCTCTTGCGGTGGGGTTCAGCGCACTTGCCTTGGTGCTCTCCGGTCCTATCCAGCAGTACGTCGCCGACCGTGAGACCATTGCAGCTGATGTGGAACGCAAGTTGCGCGGTGTCTCAGAGGTTATACAGAAAGTAGCGGAGGCATCGGATGAGGTTCAAGAGGTGGCCGAGGGTGGACAATCTGGCGCCGAGACAGCCGCTCCGAGCGATGAAGCACCCCAAGAGGTAGTCGTTCAGGGACCGAGCGTTCTGTCTCAAACGCTCACTACTGCACCGTCCGTCATGGGTCAGATCATTTTCACCTTGGTCCTATTTTTCTTTCTGACCGCTTCAGGTGACATGTTTTATGAAAAGCTGGTTCAGACTGCGCCAACATTTAAAGATAAGAAGAGAGCGATACAGATTTCCTACGATATTGAACGCAAGCTGTCGCGCTACTTCCTCACCATCACAGCAATCAACGCGGGCCTTGGCGTGTCTGTCGGTCTTGCGCTTTGGGGATTGGGAATGCCGAACCCCTTACTTTTCGGGGTTCTGGCATTTGCTCTCAACTACATCCCTTTCCTTGGAGCAATTGCAGGTGTCCTGCTCGCTTTCTTCATAGCTGTCATCAGCTTTGATACCGTGTCTTCAGCCTTAATCGTGGCAGGGGTTTATCTTGGACTGACAACGATAGAAGGACAGTTTATCACGCCATATGCAGTCGGGCGTAGTTTGAAGCTGAACCCGGTTCTGGTATTCCTTGCGGTGGCGTTCTGGGGCTGGGCTTGGTCTGTCATCGGCATGTTTATCGCCGTCCCGGCTTTGATTGTTCTGCGAGTCTTCTCAGACAAGATACCTGCACTTAAAGGAGTGGGAATCTTTCTCTCTGGTAGTGAAACAGCGCATGAACAGAGGGTGCCAAAGGAAGAGCGTGACGCCGAACAAGCGGAAACTTAGGCGGGCTGGGCTTCGATCGCCACGCAGCTTCAGAAGGCCGCCACTGCTGCGAAGTCAACAAACCGTAGCTATGTCCGTTCAATCGACCTTCATCCTCCGAAAGTGCTGCGCCATGAACGAATGGCCGGTCTGGGGAAGCTGCGGCGCGGCATCGGCGTGCTGGATGGAAGGCCGCTTTGGGCCGTCCGTGAAGACGGCCCTTGCATTTATATTTCGATAGCTTCGGCTATCGCCAGCGCATCTTCGAGTTCAAAGCCAAGGTATCTGACAGTGCTGTCTATCTTGGTATGGCTTAAAAACAGCTGGACTGCCCGAAGGTTGCCCGTCTTCTTATAAATTTGGGTCACCTTAGTCCGCCTCATCGAGTGCGTATCATAGGTGCTGGCCTCGAGGCCAATGCAGGTTACCCACTTACGAACAATACGCGCGTACTGGCGGGTCAAGATGTGAATTCGTTCGTGAAATCGCCCAGGCCAGAGGTGTGCGGAGCCAACCATGAGCGGCTCCTTCATCCATCTTGCGAGGGACGCACGTGTGCCCTCAGAAATTTCGAAACGCACAGATTTCTGGGTTTTGCTTTGCAGAACCGATGCACGTTCCATGATTTGGCCTGATGCCATGACATCGACCACTTTCATCTTCACCAGGTCGCAGCCGTGCAGCTTACTGTCGATGGCAGGATTGAAGAAGGCCAGATCACGATAGTTTTCGGCCAGCTCCAGCCGCACCCTGATCGCCCAGACGTGTTTGGGCTTGAGGGGCCGTTTCTGGCCGACGATGCGGCCTTTGTTCCAAGCTAGGCGCAATGCGCGGATGGCAGGTAAGTTTGGTGTTTCCATGATGAACCCTCCGATCCACCGCGCCCACCCACATCGACAACTCGACGTTGAGAAGGCATCGTATCACATGATGCCGCGGTGCATCCGAGGTCCGCTTGGAGCCCAATCTTACCGATGCTGCGTTATACACGAATTTCGGCTAAACGACGGATTGCAGAAAAACTTTATCAACCACTTAGGTTTTGAGCGGGGTTTCTTACAACATTTTAGGGAGACAATTTTTTGAGCCACAAAAGAGGTTTTTCTCAACCGTCGTGTTTACGTTTGTGAATACCATCGGCCAATGGCATCTTTTGAGAGAACATTGAACGGGAACCACAATGCTAATCAAAGTTGGCGATGATCGCACCACAAAAATTGATCTGGTTCTGGCAGGTCTCTTGTCCTCGATAGCAGGGGCGTTAAACGCCGTCGGATTCCTTATCGCTGGGACATTTACCGCGAATATGACGGGCAACATTTCGGCCTTCGCGGATAACTTCGCGGGTGGTGCCGTTGTGATGTCGTTGTCGTTCTTGGGTCTGGTCGCTGCATTTATCTTCGGTGCAAATATAGCGGCCTTGGTCATACGAGCCGGAAAAAAGAGAAACCTTCAGTCAATCTACGCCCTCGCGATAACGGTTGAGGCCTTCATACTTTTGCTGCTTGGCACGGTGCTTCTTCTGTCGTTCGCGTCCCCTAATGAGACAATTCTAGTCATCATTCTCAGTTTTATTATGGGGCTTCAAAACGCGGTCACGACGATGATCTCACGGGCGCGGGTACGCACGACCCATGTGTCAGGAATGGCAACCGATATCGGAATAGAGTTGGTAGCGATCGCGGATGAAGCAAAGTTGCGGCAAGACGCTATGCCAAATCTCAAACTACACAGCTTGACCCTCGCCAGCTTCACCATTGGGGGCGTCTGCGGGGCGGTATTGTTTCAACTTGTAGGGAGTTGGCTTTTTGTGATCGCGGCTTCCGTATTGCTTCTCATAGCTGTCCCCGAAGCCCTCCGTGCACATCGTTCCTGACTTAAACCTTTGGAATTCGGGAATGTACGCTTATTGAACGGCTCGCCAAATCGGGCATTTGCGCACTTGCGGCAAAGATCCGGTTTGTCCGCTCTTCCGTCTTTCATCCGGCGGCAATGCTGCACGATGGACGAATGGTCGGTTTGGTGAAACTTCCCCGCAGCGGCAGGCCACGAGGCGAACGGCTGGTTCGGGCCGTTCGCGTGGCCGTTTAAAGATCACGAGCTGCGCAAAGCTACCGTTGTTGTGGAGCGCAACAAAGATCTAATTTCAGCCCAAATGTCTAACCGCGTCCGCATTTCCACCCCACCTTTAAACCTGATTTTAAACATGTCCTGCTAGGTTGTGACAAATCGTTTAGAAAGGAAAATATATGACGATCGATCGCATTTTGATGCAGAAGGAAGTGATGCACCTGACGGGTTTGAGCCGGTCTACGATTTACCGCCGGATACAGAGCGGGGAGTTCCCGTCCCAGATCAAGCTGACCGCTCGTCTTGTGGGCTGGCGGCAGAGTGACCTGCAGCGCTGGCTGGACACGAGAGAGGACGCCTGACGAGTGCCGTTTGGTTAAACCGTTTCCGGGACAGTAGCTACCCATTTAACATACTTATACACTTTAGTTTCAGGGCCCGAACGCGGGCCCTGTTTCATTTTCATCGTCGGGCATTGGCTCTTCCGGCTCGAAAAGAACTTCCGACTCGTCGATCACCTCTCCTTCGTCAACTTCATAAGCGGAGGGTTCTTCCTGATCAGGCAGCTCGAACTCTTGGTCGGTTTTGCCATCGGAGCCTCTTCGATGGACCGGAAAGCCTTGTGTTGGCCCCTGAGACTTCTTTGCAGGCGTCAGGGGTGGTGGAGCAGGCAGTGGCTTCTGCGGGCGTCCCATCGCGGCCTTGATGCTGCGGCTCCAGTTCTTGAAGAACCGGAACAGGGCCTCCCAACCATCCCCGTGTTGATTTCCGTTGAGAAGTGACCCGGTAGCCTACAAAATTTTCACTGAGAATTGACCCATGTGAACACATTGCCCTGACGAATTTGTTCAGGGAGATATGGAGTGATAGACATGGGATTT
>NZ_MDVX01000069.1 GCF_001719615.1 Neptunicoccus sediminis | reverse complement strand
ATCGTTTAGGGAGCTTTTTGTTAATACTTACTAGGTTTGGCAGTGACTTACTCTCCCACGTCTTAAGACGCAGTACCATCAGCGCGACAGTGCTTAACGGCCGAGTTCGGGATGGGATCGGGTGTTTCACTTGTGCTATGACCACCAAACCGAGAAAGTATTAACACACGAGACCCTCTGTTGAGGATTGTCTTACCGTAACTTCTGTCCAGTAGTCTTGCTATTACTGGATCAAATCAAGCCTATCGGGCAATTAGTATCGGTCAACTGAATGCATTACTGCACTTACATCTCCGACCTATCGACGTGGTGGTCTTCCACGGCCCTCAAGGGAGACCTTGTTTCTGGGGGGGCTTCCCGCTTAGATGCCTTCAGCGGTTATCCTGTCCGATCATAGCTACTCTGCACTGCGGCTGGCGCCACAACAGATCCACCAGTGGATCGTTCACCCCGGTCCTCTCGTACTAGGGGCAACTCCCATCAAGTCTCCTACACCCACGGCAGATAGGGACCGAACTGTCTCACGACGTTCTAAACCCAGCTCACGTACCTCTTTAAACGGCGAACAGCCGTACCCTTGGGACCTGCTCCAGCCCCAGGATGAGATGAGCCGACATCGAGGTGCCAAACACTGCCGTCGATATGGACTCTTGGGCAGTATCAGCCTGTTATCCCCGGCGTACCTTTTATCCGTTGAGCGATGGCCCTTCCACTCGGGACCACCGGATCACTATGACCGACTTTCGTCTCTGCTCGACTTGTCAGTCTCGCAGTCAGGCGGGCTTATGCCATTGCACTCGACGACCGATTTCCGACCGGTCTGAGCCCACCATCGCGCGCCTCCGTTACTCTTTAGGAGGCGACCGCCCCAGTCAAACTACCCGCCACACAGGGTCCCGGAACCGGATAACGGTCCGCGGTTAGACAATAAGACAGACAGGGGTGGTATCTCAAGGGAGGCTCCGCCCGAACTGGCGTCCGAGTTTCAAAGCCTACCACCTATCCTGCACACGTCTGACCTATTGCCAGTGTGAAGCTGTAGTAAAGGTGCACGGGGTCTTTCCGTCTAACCGCGGGAAGCCTGCATCTTAACAGGCAATTCAATTTCGCTGAGTCTGCATTGGAGACAGCGGGGAAGTCGTTACGCCATTCGTGCAGGTCGGAACTTACCCGACAAGGAATTTCGCTACCTTAGGACCGTTATAGTTACGGCCGCCGTTTACCGGGGCTTCAGTTCGGAGCTTGCACTCCTCCCTTTAACCTTCCGGCACCGGGCAGGCGTCAGACCCTATACGTCGTCTTGCGACTTCGCAGAGCCCTGTGTTTTTAGTAAACAGTCGCCACCCCCTGGTCTGTGCCCCCAGCCAATAGTTGCCTACTGACCGGGCCTCCTTCTCGCGAACTTACGGAGGCATTTTGCCGAGTTCCTTCAATGCAGTTCTCTCAAGCGCCTTGGTATTCTCTACCAGTCCACCTGTGTTGGTTTAGGGTACGATCTAATGGAAGGCTATTTCCAGGGACCACTGAACGGCCCGCCCAATCCAATAAGGGCGAACAATCTTTGTGATCCGTCACATCTTCCTGGCACCGTAATATTAAACGGTTTCCCATCGACTACGCCTTTCGGCCTCGCCTTAGGGGTCGGCTTACCCTGCTCAGATTAGCTTTAAGCAGGAACCCTTGGACTTTCGGCGAGAGTGTCTCTCACACTCTTTATCGCTACTCATGTCAACATTCTCACTTCTGATCACTCCACCGGATCCCTTACAGGCCGGCTTCACAGTCAGAACATTGCTTCCGTAATGCATTACTGCACTAAAGAAGCAGCGTTCTATATCACAGAACGCTCCGCTACCACGCACTTACGTGCATCCTCAGCTTCGGCTCATGGCTTGAGCCCCGGTACATCTTCGCCGCAGGATAACTTAATTAGACCAGTGAGCTGTTACGCTATCTTTAAAAGATGGCTGCTTCTAAGCCAACTTCCTGGTTGTTTTGGTCGTCCCACCTGCTTTCCCACTTAGCCATGAATTAGGGGCCTTAGCTGGAGGTCAGGGTTGTTTCCCTCTCCACTACGGGCGTTAGCACCCGCAGTGTGTCTGCCGTCTAGTACTCCCGGGTATTCGGAGTTTGGTTAGGATCAGTAAGCCTGTGGGGCCCCATTACCCATCCAGTGCTCTACCCCCCGGGGTATTCAGACGACGCTCTACCTAAATAGATTTCGCGGAGAACCAGCTATCTCCGAGTTTGATTGGCCTTTCACCCCTAGGCACACCTCATCCCGACCTTTTTCAACAGGTGTGGGTTCGGACCTCCAGTAAGTGTTACCTTACCTTCATCCTGGACATGCCTAGATCACTCGGTTTCGGGTCTGATCCTACTAACTCATGCGCCCTATTAAGACTCGCTTTCGCTGCGCCTACACCTATCGGCTTAAGCTTGCTAGTAAGACCAAGTCGTTGACCCATTATACAAAAGGTACGCCGTCAGGACATAAAGTCCCTCCGACTGTTTGTAGGCGTCCGGTTTCAGAAACTGTTTCACTCCCCTCGTCGGGGTGCTTTTCACCTTTCCCTCACGGTACTGGTTCGCTATCGGTCAGTAAGGAGTACTTAGCCTTCGAAGGTGGTCCTCCGATGTTCAGACAGAATTTCACGTGTTCCGCCCTACTTAATACGTCTGATCATGCTTCCTATACGGGGCTGTCACCCATATCGCTCCGCTTTCCAACGGATTCTAGTCACATTCACAGCTCGGCTGGTCCCCGTTCGCTCGCCGCTACTAGGGGAGTATCTGTTGATTTCCTTTCCTCCGGGTACTTAGATGTTTCAGTTCCCCGGGTTTGCCTTTTTAACCCTATATATTCAGGTTAAAAATACTTGGTTTACCTTATTATTGACTATCCGAAGATAACAATAACAAAGTATCAAGTGGGTTGCCCCATTCGGAGATCCATGGATCAAAGCTTATTCTCAGCTCCCCATGGCTTATCGCAGAGTATCACGTCCTTCATCGCCTCTTACTGCCAAGGCATCCACCAAACGCCCTTCTCGCGCTTGATCTGATCCAGAAAAAGTAAGACTTTCTCCGGAACAGAAGTCGTCATTTTGAGATTAGTTAAGTCTGATTGCTCAGGCTCAACTCATTGAACTCATGTCACACATTGCTGTGTGACGCACATTCCCAGTTACCAACTTGCGTTGGTGACTTGATGATCGGTTAAAATCATCTGGCCAGATTGAATACATTCAATCATGACCTGGTTAGTGTATTTTGACTTGGAAAGACTGTAAATTTTAACGGTATCAACTTATCCCACACGCACTGGAGGGCCTTCGTTGACAACACGCGCCTAAGAGCCTTGGTCGGGCTACAGAATTGCGATTACCCCTTGCGGGATGTGTTGCTTACCAGGCGAACCTGGCAAATACGCAAAACTTACGTCTCGTGTATTT
>NZ_MDVX01000068.1 GCF_001719615.1 Neptunicoccus sediminis | reverse complement strand
GGCAAAGAAAACAAGAAAGGAGATGCCAGCATTGACCACAACATGACCGCTGAGACATAAACAAGGGTGGGTCAAATCTCGGTGAAAATACCGGGTCACTTCTCAACGGAAATCAACACACAATCGCGTTTCCGGGCTCGAGCCGATCTTAATCGATCATCTCTGGATCGAGATGTAGTCGATGGCACCATACCGGCGGCAAAACTACTTTTCAGATGTCGCCGCCTCTCGCCTCCACATTGCACGGCCGCTATTCTGAGTGGCAGCTCCAAGGAATGCCGTCGCGCAGCCCAATACCGAACTGACCGTCCGCTCTGGGCCGATTGCACTGTTTCATTCCAGATCGACGCCGCCGAGGCGCGGCGCATGGACATGCGTCCGGACAAGGACTGCAGCGACCGCGCCCGCGATGGCGCCGAAGAGATGCGCCTCCCACGAGACGCCGGGTTGGCCCGGAAGAACGCCCCATAGGATGGAGCCGTAGAGGACACCAACCACCAGTGCCGCGCCCAGCGTGATCGGGGAGCGATCCACAAGACCGCGCGTCACGAGGAAGCCGAACCAGCCGAAGACCAACCCTGACGCACCGATATGGATGGCCGAACCGCCGAACAGCCACACGAGACCGCCGCCGAGGCCGATCACCATGGCGTTCACGGCCAGCAAGGCCCGCGTGGTCGTGGCCACCAGAAGCCCGCCCATAACCAATAGCAGCGGCGTATTGGCCATAAGGTGCGCGAAGCTCCCATGCAGGAGGGGCATAGCGATGACACCATCCAACCCGCCGAGATATCGGGGGATCAGCCCGAAGGCCGGGTTCAAACCGTACCCGATGATCCAATTGATGACCTGGACCGCCCAAAGCAGCGCGACAAAGGCGACAAGCGCCGCGGCGCGCCGAAAGAAGACGCGCACGTGATCCCAGTTCATCATGTTGGCGACAGTAGACGTCCCCACAGCACCTTCAACGGCTTTCGCGCGCTGCACTGGATGCCGTCGCCTGCAACGGAGTTCAGGGCCGCCAACCTCGGTACGGCTCAAGCCAAGAGAATCGCTTCGATCTTACACCGTGTTGCCATGCCTTAGGGGCATGATTTCACGCTCGGGGCGCTTCAGGGCTTCGGCGTATTTGCGGGCATTGTCATCGATCGTGCCGTGCCAAAGCTTCGAGACGAAGGCCCGGGCGTCTTGGACTGTCATGTCTTTCAGCGATGAGGACAGCGCCATGAAAAGCTCATCCTCGCTGATCGCAGCGGCACTGTGCATGGCGTCCGCGTAAAATGAAGGGTCGTTCAGGACCTGTTCGCTTAGCGGCATCAGCGCGAGGTTATCTTCCGGGATCGCCATGAAGACCGTGTCCTGCAAGTCGGTCAGATAAGCGCGGCGCGATGTGGACACCGGCTTTCCTGCCGCCTTGGCCTCCAGATATCCCTGCCTGGTCTTTTCGAACTTCGATTTGGCAAATGACATGATGACATCACGCTGTCGGGCGGGTAGCGCAAATCCGGTGCAGCGCTCGATATGGGCGAGGAGATCTGCAACCTCTGCCTCAAGATCAAAGTTGTCAAACCATAGAACCGTCCCTGGTCTAGCCGCCACGCGCCCGCCCTCGATGTTTCGATAATATATTATCGTATCACATCTACACCTGATCGCAAGCGGGTGGCGTCCTCCACGTAAACGGACATGGAAAAAGGGGAACCGCGTTCCCGCGGATCCCCATGCCCTTCCAGTGTTGAGGTTTGTCGTCCGATCACGCGACCAGCGACAGCCCCGCGCCTGCGTCCTGCGGCTGTTCACCGCTGTCGATGAACGGGATGATCGAGAAGGTCTGCCCGCCGCGCTGTTCTTCGTTCTGCACGGCGTTGACGCGCAGGTCGCCATCGGGCGTGTTGATCAGCAGCGACAGGTAGTCATTGCCCGTGCGGTTGCTTTTGGCCATCCACGCCGAGCCGACGCGGATCGGTGTGCCCCGGGGCGAGCTGACCTCGATCCGGTAATCGGGGTGGGTCTCCTCGGATTTGTAGCTGTTCTCGATCAGCATGAACTCCAGATCGAACATCATGTTGGCGATGTAGCCGGTGAAGGCGTTGTCAGCGTTCATGGCGGTGAGCTCGCCCGAGATCGAGCCGGATTTCATCAGGCCGTTCGAGACCAGCGGGATGATCTCGAATTCGCCGCTTTGGGCCGCGCGCGCCTCTTTCGTCTGCACCGCGTTGACCCGGAAGGGGCCCAAGCCGACATCGATCTGCATCGAGATGTAGGGGTTGCCGCTGGTATTGCCGGTCTCGTTCCAGGCCGTACCGATGCGCACCTTGCGGCCTGATTTGTTGACTGCCGTCACGTCAAAATCCGGGCTGCGCTCGGACATCTTCGGGCGGGTTTCAAGCTGGATGGCGATGTCAAAGCGTGTCGAGTGGATCATGCCGGTGTACTGAGCGGCTGCGGTCTCGACATTGCGGGTGAGGGTTCCTGCGAACATGGGATGGTTCCTTTTGGATTGGCCGGTGTCTGACGTCCTTGCCAGCGCATCCGGGATTGCTTTCTCGACCCCTTGAGGGATCACAAATCAGAAAGCCTGCTTTCCTTTCAGCCCCGCCCACGGGTCAGATCTGCCGTCCGAGTGGGAATGCACCCACGCCTCCGGGTGCTACGCCCCTCCCCTTCCCGTCTGGTCTTGATTGGCTGCCCGGATTTTCCGCGCTGTCCTTCGATCGCGCGATGAAGAACTCCGCCTCTTTTCCGTTCAACCGGTGCCCGCCCCGGTCGGTCAGACCGATGCAGCTACCATTCGACACATAGGTGATGAGGTACTGACCGAGCCGGTCCTTGTGGACAACGTAGCCGGTATTGGCCCAATGCACGGTCTGGCCGGCATCGACGGCGGCCTTGATTTCATCGAGTGTCATGGGGTCCTCCTTACGAAGAATGGTGGGGAAACGACGCAAGAAGCCCGATCTTCCAACCGGGCTTCCATGCAGTATTCGTTTGGCAAACGGCCGAGAGCTGTCAGGCGCTTTGCGTGGATTGCGTCGCGCGCGCCGCCATCCAATCCTTCAGGCCAAGAACCGTTCTTCCGGCGGCGACCTCGGAGGCCCAGGCAACCCTTGGGTCGCCGCAGGGCTCATCGCCGGAATGCCGGTCGATGTGGCCATTGGCCATCCATGGCTCAGGCTGTATCCGTCGCAGCCAGTCCGCCATGCTCGGAATGCGGCCCTGGCAGTCCTCACGGACATGCTGCTCGCCGATCCAGCGCACGGGGAGTTCTCGACCAGCGCTATTGGTCAGGGTCAGGCCGAAGACACGTTCGGCCTCGAACAGGCCTTGGGCATGGTGGCGCATGGCTCGGTGCGTGAAGAGCGCGAGGTGCTCTTTCGAGGCATCGAACCAGTCATGTATGGACTGATAGTCAGACGGCACCCCGCCGAATTTCCGGGCGGAGCTTTCGGCATGATGAAGCGGATGGGCCATCTCAAAGACCCTCGTCATAGCTGTGCGAGCATTCGACATAGCGGTCCGCGTGATCGAGCGTGATGCTGTCTGCTGCAATGTCCCAAGTCAGCGTGCCATAGCCGCCCTCATTGTTCTCGAACCCCG
>NZ_MDVX01000067.1 GCF_001719615.1 Neptunicoccus sediminis | reverse complement strand
GTGATGGTGATAGGCGAGCGACCAGGCGAAGTCGCCAACCTCTGTGGCAAGTGGCTCCGGCAGGTTGACCTCTGCAGGCTGCACCGTCACATCCTCGACATTGCCGGAGTCGCCATAGCCTTCGTATTCGGCAGTGACCTCGCTGATGCCAAGCGCACGTAGTTGCGCGAGCAGCTCCGTTCGGGATGCCTTCAAGGTGGTTTCGCGCTCCGCGCGCCACTGAGCCGCCATTGTGGCATAATCGATCTGGGGATTGGTCATGGGTCTGTCCTCTCGTCTGAATTTGGGGGGACCGGGCGTGGCATTGGTCTGCACGCGCCCGGAAAGCGCAGACCGGTGAAACCCAGATCCGCGACGCCCGACCGGAAGCCCGCTTTGACTTTTCAGGCGGCTTGTTCTGCCGCTCTGGCGGCTCCCTGCCCGACGATCAGAGCCAGAATGCCGGCTGTGTCGATCCCGTCTCCGTGCGGCAGGAACACCCGCAACTGGAAGGCGATGATCTCGGTGAAGCAGCCGAGGGCCTTGAGGCCGTCGATCATGCCCCGATCCGCACCGCCCAACTCAAGGCGCATCTCGCCTGCGACCCGGCGACGGGTCAGGGTGAGACCCCGGCCCAGATCGACCGGCGCGGTGGTGCCGAGGGCGACGGTCAACATCTCCTGTGGCGTTTGCGGATTGGAGACGAGGAAGCGGGCGCGCAGCGCGGCCGCTCCTTCCTCGCTCAGCGTGCGCCCGATCATGGCGGTCGCCCCGTCGGGCGTGACCCGGTAGATGCGCTCATTGGTGGTCGGAATGTCCTTCCAAATGGGCAGCAGCAGCCCGGTCAGCAGGTAGAGCTTGGTCGTGGTGGTTTTTGGCAGGGACGCTGCCTCGGCATCCCAAAGCCTTGCAAACTCGGGCCTTCCGATGTCTTCCCAGGCCGAAGACTCGAACCGCATCTCCTCCAGATAGCTCGACCCGTTTGGCCTCACCGCCTTGCGCATCAGCGTGACGATGTCCTCGTCATACATCTGCATGGGGCGCGCCGAGATGAGCGCCGCGCGACCGGAGGCGCGATTGACCATCGGCAGCTTGTCCGGATTGCGCGATATGGCCTCTTCGGCCCCAAGGACGTGGACCGGGTCGGTGACATCCAGCCCGATGATCCGCGTCACGGCGCCGGATTTCGGGCAGGTCCAGAGATCCTCTGTGGAGACCTGTTCGATCTTTTCGCCGCGCAGGGTTTCGACGCCGAGATCGAGCGTGCCCGCCGCGCGCGCGCGTTCGGTCTGATCAGCGATCCGGCGCATGAACTCGCCAAAGAGCGCGTTCTGCATGTGGATGGGAAGGGCCAGCACCCGGTTGAGAAACCGCTGGATCGGGGGAAGCTCTTCGAGCAGCACCCCGTCCTTGTCGATCAGCCGCAGGGCTGTCCAGTCGGTGAAGCTCTCGTAGCTCATCGCCTCGGCGCGCCCGGCGGCAAGATCGGCGAAATACCCACGCAGTGCCGCCCGCGCGATCGGGCTTTCGAGATTGTCCTCCTCGCGGAACATGCCCTGCGAGCCGGTCTCGCGCTGGCCCTTGGTCAGGGCCCCCAGCTGGTCGAGGCGTTTGGCGATCGTCGAGGTGAAACGTTTCTCGCCATGCACATCCGAGGTGCAGACGCGGAAGAAGGGCGCGCTGACCTGAGCCGAGCGATGCGTGCGCCCGAGCCCCTGGATGGCCGCATCGGCGCGCCAGCCGGGCTCCAGCAGGTAGTGCCGCCGCCGTTTCTGGTTCTTCGCCGTTTGCGCCGCGTGATAGGACCGGCCCGTCCCGCCCGCATCGGAGAAGATCAGGATATCCTTCTCACCATCCATAAAGGCTTGGGTCTCGGACGAATTACTGCTGGCGGCGCGCTTCTCGATGAAGAGATGGCCATCCTCGGCCTTGAGGGGCCGGATGGACCGGCCCGTGACCTCTGCTACAGCCTCGTCGCCAAAGGCCCAGAGGATCTGATCGAGCGCCGAGGGGATCGGGGCCAGCGTCATCAACTCCATCATGGCCGCATCACGCAGGGCGAGCGCCTCGCGCGAGACGACCAGCGCGCCAGTTTCATCGCGGAGCGGCTCGGCCACCATATTGCCGTCGATCTCGACCAGCTTTTGCGCATGAATCGGGAAGGCCTGTTCGAGGTAGCCGAGAACATAGTCGCGCGGCGTCAAGGCACCCTCGACGAGTTCATCCTCCGGGTCCATCGCCTCAAGCCGACGCTTCAGCAGGCTCTCGCCTGTCGAGACAACCTGGATGACGCAAGCATTGCCTGCCGCCAGATCTTCCTTGATGGCGTGGATGATGCTTGGAGCCTTCATGCCCATCAGGAGATGGTTGAAGAAGCGCTGTTTCGTGCTCTCGAAGCGAGATTTGGCAGAGGCGCGTGCGGCCGAGGCATTGGTCTCGCCCGAGGCATTGTTGACACCGGTCGCCGTCAGCGCCGCCTCGAGATTATGGTGGATGGTGCGAAACGCTCCAGCGTAGGCGTCATAGACCTCGATCTGGGCCGGGGTCAGCGCGTGTTCGAGCACATCGTATTCAACACCGTCGAAGCTGAGGGCACGCGCTGTGTAAAGCCCGAGCGTCTTGAGATCGCGCGCGACCACCTCCATGGCGGCAACGCCGCCGGCTTCCATCGCCGACACAAAGCTCTCGCGGCTCGGGAAGGGATATTCGGGGCCCTGCCCCCAGAGCCCCAGCCGCGCGGCATAGGCCAGGTTGTGCACGCTCGTGGCGCCCGTGGCCGAGATGTAAAAGACGCGCGAGCGCGGCGCGGCCAGTTGCAGCCGTAGGCCAGCAAGGCCCTGCTGGGAGGGTTTGACCCCCCTGCCCTGCTCGGACCCCGCCGCATTCTGCATGGCATGGGCTTCATCAAAAGCC
>NZ_MDVX01000066.1 GCF_001719615.1 Neptunicoccus sediminis | reverse complement strand
TGTGATGGTCTGACCGGCTTTGAACGTGATCTTACCGCTAACGCCGGTATAGTCTTCGCCCTCTGTCGCGGTACCGTCAATGGTTGTGTAATCAAGCGTAATATCTTCGGTAGAGGGATCGGATAATTTCAGCTCAAAGACAGCCTGTTTACGTCCGCCGTTGCCTTCCAGAATGCGCGGGTCCGAAACAAACAGCGCCAGATCATTGTCACCGTGATGGTCGTCGCGAATAATGCCAATTGCCGTCAAAGTCGGCTCTCCACCCGCCAGAACAGCATTCTCGGCGCTGTGAAGTTCCAGTGTGTAATTTTCGTCGGATTCATCAGGGAAATCACCCGTGTGCGTGATGGTAATGATCTTCTGCACTTCACCGGGGTTGAATGTGACCGTACCCTTGTTTCCAAAGAAGTCGACGCCACCGTCCCGCGCAGAGCCATCTATTACCGTGCGGAAGGACACATCCACATCCAGAGTCGAAGGCTCCGACAAGCGCACCACAAACTCGGCGAGGCCGCGGTTTGATCCTGAGCCTTCTTTGGCTTCGGCAGGTTCGAGAGTGATGACAGGTAACATAATATCCTCCTGATATAGTATAAAAAAAAGCCGAATAATTAATCGGAAAAATGAAATTCTTCTTATTTAGTAAAACAACAATCGTGATTCTTCGCAACGTCAGTGTAAGGAACGCTGGTTAGTCGCGTCCGCGTCGACCGGCGGAACACTATAAATTTCGATGGAACTTTCAGCGGGGACTGTGGGTAAGCCGGCCCACTAACGTGTTGAATTGACCGCAGTTGCTTCGGCAAAGGCCCTATAGGTCCAACAGCCCCACGGGGCCAAGTAAATTGGTTTGAAATGGTAAAATACGCGCGGTGGAAGATGGGGCGACACAGGCAAAATGCTGGACTGTCCCTATGGGACTTTGATTCGTTGCGGCAGTCCGCATTGCATAAATTCCGGAAACCGCCGAGGTTCGGGCCACAGCGGTTTCCGGTTTATTGCTATTTGCGATTCATGCGGTTTTCGATCAAATCCTCTACGACACTCGGGTCCGCAAGGGTTGAGGTATCGCCAAGTGCGCCGAAATCATCCTCGGCAATCTTGCGCAGGATGCGCCGCATGATCTTGCCCGAACGGGTTTTCGGCAGGCCGGGTGCCCATTGGATCAGGTCCGGTTTTGCAATCGGGCCGATTTCCTTGCGCACCCAGTCAGACAATTCCTTGCGCAGTTCCTCGCTCGGCTCTTCGCCGGACATCAGTGTGACATAGGCGTAGATCCCCTGCCCCTTGATGTCATGGGGATAGCCCACAACGGCGCTTTCTGCGACTTTCTCATGGGCGACGAGCGCGCTTTCCACTTCGGCGGTGCCCATCCGGTGGCCCGAGACGTTGATCACATCGTCCACCCGTCCGGTGATCCAGTAATAGCCGTCCGCATCCCGCCGGCAGCCGTCGCCGGTGAAATAATACCCTTTGTAATCACTAAAATACGTGGAAACAAAGCGGTCGTGATCGCCGTAAACCGTGCGCATCTGGGCCGGCCAGCTGTCCTTCATGCACAGAACGCCTTCAGCCTCGGTCGTGGTGATTTCCTCGCCGGTTTGCGGGTCCAGAACAACCGGCTGAACACCGAAAAACGGCAGCGTACAGGAGCCGGGTTTGGTCTCGATTGCGCCGGGCAGCGGGGTCATCAGATGGCCGCCGGTTTCCGTCTGCCACCACGTATCCACAATCGGGCAGCGGTCTTTGCCGACAACCTCATTGTACCAGTTCCACGCCTCCGGATTGATCGGCTCGCCCACGGTGCCGAGGATCCGCAGAGAGGACAGGTCGCATTTTGTCACGAACTCATCCCCGAGCCCCATAAGCGCGCGGATGGCTGTTGGCGCGGTGTAGAACTGGGTCACTTTGTGTTCGTCGCACACCTGCCAAAAGCGGCTGGCGTCCGGATAGGTTGGCACCCCTTCAAACATCAGCGTTGTCGCACCATTGGCCAGTGGACCATATACGATATAGCTGTGCCCCGTGACCCACCCCACATCCGCCGTACACCAGAAAATATCGCCGTCCTTATAGTCGAACACATATTTATGGGTCAGCGCCGCATAAAGTAGATAGCCCGCAGAGGAATGCACCACCCCTTTGGGCTGGCCGGTAGAACCGGACGTGTAGAGGATAAACAGCGGGTCTTCGGCGTTCACCGCGACCACCGGACAATCCTCTGACGCCTGTGCCATTAATGCGGAATAGGAATGGTCGCGTCCGTCTTTCAAACCCACATCCGCGCCAGTGCGCTCGACCACCAGTGTTTGCACATCACCGCAGATGTCCAGCGCGGCATCCGCGTTGACCTTCAGGGGTGTCGGCTTGCCGCCGCGCGGTGCCTGATCCGCCGTGACCAGCAACTTGGCCTGACAGCTTTTGATCCGAGCCGCCAGCGCATCCGGCGAAAAGCCACCAAAAACGATGGAATGCACCGCACCGATCCGCGCACAGGCCAGCATCGCATAGGCGGCTTCGGGGATCATCGGCATGTAGAGAACAACACGGTCGCCTTTTTCCACGCCGAGAGTTTTATACACATTGGCGAGCTTGCTGACCTCGCTGTGCAATTCGGCGTAGGTGATGTGTTTGGACGCTTCGGTGGGGCTGTCCGGTTCCCAGATGATCGCCACCTGATCGCCCCGTGTGTCCAAATGACGGTCCACACAGTTTTCGCAGACGTTCATTTCCCCGTCTTCGAACCATTTGATCGAAACATCAGGATGGGAAAATGTCGTGTTTTTGACTTTGGTGAAAGGTTTGGACCACTTCAGGGCCGCCCCCTGTTCCCGCCAGAACCCTTCAGGATCAGCGACAGAGGCGTCATACATTGCCTTGTACTGATCCGCGTTAACATGCGCATCCCGCGCGATGGCGTCCGGAATAGGGTGTTTTTCCATAGGGCTGTTCTGTGCTGACATAGCTTGCCTCCTCCTAACAAGTCACCGCATTAATGGCTGCAGACCCTGTCCTTCTGCAAGTACCTGCGGAAAATTAACCAAAAACTGTCAATCTGTCTGTAATGCAACGGTTTTGCTGTAAATTTTTGTAAAATAAATGACGGAAACTGTCTCAAAACTGTAAGAAACATGACCCAAGGTCAATTTTCACGGTCTTCGCAGGTTCCGCACTCTGCCCGCCCCCGACCGTTTGAAGGGACAATGATCATTTACAGAGCTTGCTTTTTGTTTTGACCAAACGGTAAGGTTTTCCCAGTTGCACTAATAATTCTGGGAGGAAATTCATTATGGAACTGAAACATTTGCTTTGGGGATCGGCAACGGCTGTTCTGGTTGGCGCCCCTGTTGCAGCCCAAACCCAAGTTGAATTCTGGCACGCCTTCACCGGGCGTTTGGGGGAACTGGTGGCCGCACAGGTTGAAACTTTCAACAGCAGCCAGTCCGATTATGTGGTCGAAGCGACCCACAAAGGCAATTATTCCGAAACCCTGAATGCGGGCATTGCGGCCTTCCGTGCGGGCGAACAGCCCGACATTCTGATGGTGTTTGAAGTCGGCACAGCCACAATGATGGCGGCGAAAGGCGCGATCAAACCTGTCTATGAAGTCATGGCCGATTCGGGTGCCGATTTCGATGCCGACGCCTATATCGGTGCGGTGAAAGGCTATTACACCACCTCAGAGGGTGAAATGCTGTCGTTGCCTTTCAACTCTTCCACGCCGGTTCTCTGGGTTAACCGTGACGCGCTTACAGAGGCGGGGATCGACCCTGACACGGATATGTCCACTTGGGAACAGGTGGGAGAAGTGCTCGACCAGTTGAAAGAATCCGGCAGTGAATGTCCGATGACAACAGCGTGGCAAAGCTGGATCCATCTGGAAAACCTCTCTGCCTATCACGACACGCCTTTTGCTACCAAAGCCAACGGGTTTGGTGGTGTGGATACTGAACTGGCGCTGAATGGTGATGTGCAGGTTGCGCATATTCAGGCGATGGGCGACTGGGCCAAAGAAGGTAAATTCATCTATGCCGGCCGACGCAATGAGGGCGGCGCCAACTTCCGCTCTGGTGATTGTGCGCTGTTTACCGAAAGCTCTGCCGGTTATGCGGGCATCAAGGCCGAAGCCAAATTCGATTTTGAAGTCCGCCCGCTGCCCTACTGGGCCAGTGCGGTTGACGCGCCACAAAACACCATCATCGGCGGGGCGTCCCTATGGGTGATGGCAGGTCAGTCTGACGAGGAATACAAAGGTGTCGCGGAATTCCTGAACTTCCTCAGCTCTGCCGAAGTGCAGGCACAGTGGCATCAGGATACCGGCTATCTGCCAATCACAAGTGCCGCAGCGGATCTGACCCGCGAACAGGGTTTTTATGAAGAAAACCCTGGCACCGATGTAGCCGTGAAGCAAATGACAACCAATGCGCCCACGGAAAACTCCAAAGGTTTGCGTCTGGGGTCTTTCGATCAGATCCGCGGGATCATCGACGAAGAGCTGGAGGCCGTCTGGTCCGGTGACAAGGACGCGAAAACCGCCCTTGATAGCGCAAAACAGCGGGGCGACGAACTGCTGCGCCGCTTTGAACAAGCCAACCGCTAAGGCATAGGGCATCCCCGAAATTCGCGGGGGTGCCCCATCAACTCCATGGAAAAACGCGTCACCTTCAAAGGGCTCTGGTTGCCGCTTCTGCTGGTCTTGCCGCAGATTGTGATTACGGCCGTCTTTTTCTTTTACCCCGCAGGTCAGGCCATCTGGCAGTCCCTGTTCATCCCCGATCCTTTCGGCCTGTCGATGAAATATGTGGGGCTGGGCAATTTTGAATACCTGCTGGGCAATCCCTATTACCGCGCCTCTTTTGTGACAACGGCGGTGTTCTCCATCCTTGTGACCGTGGTCTCTATGGGCATCGCGCTTTATCTGGCGGTGCTGGCGGACCGGCTGATCAAAGGCTCCGGCGTCTATCGCACCCTGCTGATCTGGCCCTATGCGGTGGCTCCGGCTGTGGCGGGTGTCTTATGGCTGTTCATGTTCAACACCCGCGTTGGCGTGGTGTCATGGTACCTTGGTCTGCTCGGCTATGACTGGAACCACGTGCTGAACGGCGAAGAGGCGATGGGCCTTGTGGTTGTCGCCAGCGCCTGGGGACGCATCAGCTATAACTTTCTGTTTTTCCTAGCCGGATTGCAAGCGATCCCGAAATCGGTGATCGAAGCAGCAGCCATTGACGGCGCCCGCTTCTGGACCCGTTTCCGCACCATCGTTTTTCCCCTGCTCTCCCCCACCACATTCTTCCTGCTGGTGGTGAATATCGTCTACGCCTTCTTTGAAACCTTCGGCGTGATCCACACGATCACCAGCGGCGGGCCGCAGCAGTCCACCACCATTCTGGTTTATAAGGTCTATGCGGACGGGTTTGTCGGGCAGGATCTCGGCTCCTCTGCGGCGCAATCGGTGATCCTGCTGGTGATCGTCGGCTTGTTGACCATCGTACAATTCAAATTCATCGAGCGGCGGGTGCACTACTGATGGCGGATCATTCGGGCATGGTAGAAAAACGCGGTTTTGGCCTGTGGATGACCCATCTCGGGTTGATCATCGGGCTGCTGTTTGTGTTTTTCCCCATCTGGCTGGCACTGGTTGCCTCTACTGTGACACAGGCAGACATTATGGACCCGCCGATGCCCCTGCTGCCCGGCGAGCATTTCTTTGAAAACTACCGCAAGGCGCTGGTTTCCGGCATCAACGCGCCTGTGGCGTGGATGATGGTGAATTCGATGATCATGGCCCTTGGCATCGCCTTTGGCAAAATCGTCATCTCTCTACTGTCCGCCTTTGCCATCGTCTACTTCCGCTTCCCCGGACGGCGCACGTTTTTCTGGCTGATCTTTCTGACCCTGATGCTGCCGGTTGAGGTCCGCATCGTCCCCACCTATGAAGTCGTCGCAGGCTTTGGCATGCTTAACAGCTACTCCGGCCTTATCTTTCCACTGATCGCATCTGCCACCGCTACCTTCCTGTTCCGCCAGTTCTTTATGACCGTGCCGGACGAACTGGCCGAAGCCGCCCGCGTGGATGGTGCCAGCCCGATGCAGTTCTTCCGCGACATCCTGCTCCCGATGAGCCGCACAAACATCGCGGCCCTTTTCGTGATCCTGTTCATCTACGGCTGGAACCAATACCTCTGGCCGCTGCTGATCACCACCGATCCGTCCATGAACACCATCGTCATGGGCATCAAACAAATGTTCCCTTCCGGCGATGATTTCGCGGACTGGCCCGTCATCATGGCCACCTCGATCCTTGCGATGATCCCGCCTGTGATTGTCGTTGTCGGTATGCAGCGGCTGTTCATCCGCGGCCTTGTAGATAGCGAGAAATAAGAATGGCGACTGTCAAACTCGATTCCCTGAAAAAGTCTTTCGGCAAGACCGAGGTGATCCACGGCGTGGATATCGACATTAAAGACGGGGAGTTCATCGTCATTGTCGGCCCGTCCGGGTGTGGCAAGTCCACGCTCTTGCGCATGGTGGCAGGGCTGGAGACCGTCACATCGGGCGAAGTACAAATCGGCGGCGCGGTGGTTAACGACCGCGAACCGATGGACCGCGACATTGCGATGGTGTTCCAGAACTACGCGCTCTACCCGCATATGAGCGTGTTTGACAATATGGCTTACGGGTTGAAAATCGCCGGAACCCCGAAGGCGGACATCATCGAGCGTGTGGATACCGCTGCAAAACTACTGCAACTGCAACCCTACCTCAAACGCCGCCCGCGGGAGCTTTCGGGCGGGCAGCGCCAGCGGGTTGCAATGGGCCGCGCGATCGTGCGCAAACCCTCTGTATTTCTCTTTGACGAACCCCTGTCCAACCTCGATGCGAAACTGCGGGTTCAAATGCGCCTGGAGATCAAACAGTTGCAACGGCGTCTCGGGGTGACATCACTCTACGTGACCCACGATCAGGTTGAGGCGATGACCCTTGCCGACCGGATGATCGTAATGAACGGCGGTGTGGCCGATCAGATCGGCGCACCGCTGGAGGTTTACGCCAACCCCGCAACCGAATTTGTTGCTGGATTCATCGGCTCCCCCCCGACCAATTTCGTGAATGCGGATCTGGCGGGGATCAGGAACGGTGAAGCTGCCAAACTCGGTGTGCGCCCCGAACATCTGACTGTCCTGCCAACCGGTTCAGGACGGCTCGAAGCCAGAGTGATGTATACCGAAGCCCTTGGCGCGGAAACACTGGTTCATCTGGAACTGGCCGATGGCGCAATGATCACCGCCCGACGATCCGCTACCGAAGCCAGCGCACCGGAAGGCACAGAGGTCGGTCTGGACTGGCAGGATAGGGACGAAATGCTGTTCGACCACACCGGCAAACGCTGCTGACAGAGCCATTCTGTCCGCTCTGGTGAAACCTTCCGGACGCAGTCCGCGTTAATCCTTCGACGGCGGGGTTTTCTGCGTGCCGCGCACAGACAGAAAAGAAGGAAGAGCCATGTTCTTTAATGAACCCTATCTGGACGCCCTCACCAAAGGCAGCCTCCTCAGCATTCTCGCATTATTCTGGATCATCCTGATGGTCAGAGTCGTCGGCCTGCGATCATTCTCCAAAATGACAAACTTCGACTTTGTCACAACGGTCGCAATGGGGTCGCTGCTGGCAGGTGCGTCCCAATCCAAAGATTCCGTCGGTTTTCTGCAAAGCCTTGCTGCAATGGCCAGCCTGTTTATCGTCCAGTTCGCCGTCTCAAAGCTACGCCACAACCTGCCGTGGTTCGACCGGGCGGTTCAGAATACACCGATCTTCCTGCTGAGAGATGGCGTGGTTCTGCACGAAGCCCTTAAAACCACACGGGTGACAGAGGACGACCTGATCGCAAAGCTGCGCGAAGCAGGCGTCGAGAGCATGTCCGAAGTTAAAGCCGCCGTGCTTGAAACCACGGGCAGCATTTCCGTTCTAGCAGGGGAAAAGGTCGAAGAAGGGCTGCTGAAAGGTGTAAGACACGCCTAGCCCTTCGTTTCAACAACACGAACGCAAACGGCCGCCCTTTATGGGCGGCGTGTTTTTTGTGTTTGTGTTTTTGTAATCGTTTAGGGAGCTTTTTGTTAATACTTACTAGGTTTGGCAGTGACTTACTCTCCCACGTCTTAAGACGCAGTACCATCAGCGCGACAGTGCTTAACGGCCGAGTTCGGGAT
>NZ_MDVX01000065.1 GCF_001719615.1 Neptunicoccus sediminis | reverse complement strand
CGTGGTGCCGCATTTGCCCGCGGACCGCAGCGTGGCGTAGGTGACAAAAAGGATACCGTCGCCCATCGGGATGGGCTGGTCCGGTTTCCATTTGGAGAGCGGCTGAATGTCGGCAGGCGAGCCGCCGAGATCGGTCCAGTCGCGGATCGCGTCCTCGATAAGCGTGGCGGATTTGGAGACCCAGATCGCCTTTCTGCGCCCGGCCAGCCAGTTGACAAGGATGAGCCCCGCGCATTCGCGCCCCTTGCCGCAACCGGTGCCGTCGCCGAGGAAATAACCGAGGCGATAGGCCCGTGCGTCTGGATCATCATCGGCGCGCGTCAGCTTGGTCTGGTCCTCGTCGATGGTAAACCGACCGGGCAGATCACGCCCATGGGCATCATGCGCCATGATGATGGTCTCGAGCTGCGCCTCGGAGAGGTCTCCCTCCTCGATCAACCGTGCGGGCAGGCGCAAGTCATCACTGCCCGTGTTTGAGGGCATGCGCGGGGCAACCGAGGCCATGGCGATGCTTTCAACGAGCGGCGTGGGATGTTCCTGCGCACCCGCGATCGCGATCCGCTGCGGCCGGTAACGCGCATAGATATCCGAGACAGGCGTGTTGTCGCGCGGGGCCTCAAAGCTTGTGAAGCTGAGCGGGCGGACGGCATTGGCCCGGGGTTTGGAGGCGGCAACAGGCGAAGCGACGGTCTTGCGCGGGGCAGATGATGGAACGGTCGGCCGAGCATGAGGGATCGCTTCAACCCGTTGGGCAGGGCGCATCTCGGGCCGGGTTGCGGCCACGGCGTCGACAAAAGGAAGGGCTTCGTCCATGTCGCACACAATGGCGCGGATCATCTCGCCGTCCTCCTGCACCTTGTCGAAGACCATGAGCTGGGTTTCCACAGTTGTGCCGAGCTTGCGATAGACCTGTCCCGGCATCGTGAGTGCCAAGCGCGGCGTGAGCAAACCGCAGGCGCGGGACCAATGCGCGGCATCGCGTTCGGGCGTGAATCCCGGCGGCATGATCGCCA
>NZ_MDVX01000064.1 GCF_001719615.1 Neptunicoccus sediminis | reverse complement strand
GCCGCCCACCGAGTGCCAGGCGCTTTGCAGCCGCAATGAGATGTTTGGCAGCGATGTGCTTGTCCCGGGAGCGATCGACCGAGGAGGCGAAGGGCGGATTCATCACCACGACGTCGGGTAGAACCGGCGTGTGCAGCAGATCGTCGATATGCTCCCCGTCATGGCCCGTCACCTCGCCGCCGAAGAGGGCGCGCAGGAGGTGCTGGCGAAAGGGGTCGATCTCGTTGAGCAAAAGCGTAGCACCGGCCCGGGCGGCGAAAGCGGCTA
>NZ_MDVX01000063.1 GCF_001719615.1 Neptunicoccus sediminis | reverse complement strand
CCGAGGGTTCCAGCACAGCCTCGCCCTTGCGGATCGCTGCGGCCCGCACCACCAGCGCCGCGAATGGCAGCGGCGTGGAAAACTGCTGCAGCCGGATCTGCTGCTCGGAGCGGCGCGTTTCCGTGAGAAGCCGTGAGGCAAGGAGCTTTGCAGCGGCGATGTCACCTGCCGCGCCGTCCCCACCCAGCAGCACCTGGATGGCCGCAGCCTGCATCATGTCATAGGCTATGCGCCAGTCCCAGGCGCCCCCGGCATCACTGCCATGAAACGTCTCGCGCATAATGCGCGCGAGCGCTGAACTCCGCAGGGGCTGGTGGTCGACCTCCGCGCCGATCTGCACGAGGGCAGAGGCGAGATCAGGGTGGGAGATCGAGAGAGCCGGGTTTGCCGGTTTGGGCTTGGTCATGGGGATTTTCCTTTGGATCAGGGTCTGAGTTCCAAAGGACAAAAAGCCCACTTCCGTAATGGGGCGGGCCTCTGTCAAGGGTTTCGGGCAAGTCAAAAATCCCGGCGAAGATCTCATTCTTCTCCGAGTTTTAAGGCACAAATTCAGAAGCTTACTTTTTCTTTTTCACTGCACCGGCACGTCAGGACTGAAGGACACCCCCCTGTCCGGGCTTCGCTCTTCCGTCCGTAGTCAGCCTCATGGCTGCCACTCTATGCCTGGTCCAAATCTGGTCCTGGGTGCCCATCTTTCACGCGTATTCAGCGATTGCTGATAACTTGCGGGCTTCCGGCATCTCCAGGAACCACGTCCCGGCAAGGGACCTCGTCGTACCTGTCGTCAGGTGCAGTGCTTTCCTCCGTCCGATCAAGTTCTGGAATTGTTTTTCTCAGACCGTTGCCGGGCAGCTCTGCGCATGGCGGAATGGTGTGCCGTCTCGCCACATGCGGTGCAAAACAACGCCAATACGCCGCGCAAGTGCAATCAAGGCCCGTTTCGATCCACGCCGATGGGCCACTCTGAGCGCCCAGGCCTGGAGCCAGTTTGGGGACCCTCGGTGCATCAAGATCATCGCCGCTTGATACAAGGCCGTTCGAAGGGCCCGGTCGCCGGCTCGAGTAATTTGCCCGACAATGTCCATCTCTCCGGATTGCGTGCGCCTCGGCGTCAGCCCCACCCACGGACCAACATCCTTCGATCGCACAAACCGGGTCGGATCGTCGATCGCGGCTTTGACCGTCAGGGCGACGATCCGACCAACGCCCGGCATCGTCATCATCAGACGGCAAACGTCGTCTTGTTTTGCCAGATCCGCGATTTTGGCGTCCAGTTCAGCCAACTCGACGCGCAACTGCGCACGTGCGCGCAAAAGGGCCTCTGTCGACACGGACAAGATTTCATTTTGCTCAACCAGTTCCCTCACCCGGGCCTCGTACCTAATCCGGGTGACATGCCCGAGCTTCAGACCGAAGTTCCGCAGAACACCCCGCATCGAAAGCTCAAGGTTGATGATGGCCTGCTGAATAGACTTGCGCGCCGACAGCAACGCGCGAATTTCCTGGGAGGACACAGATTTGCGGTGCACGGGCCTGTACCATCCCATTTGAAGCAAGCGCGCAATGCCCTGGGCATCGCGCCTGTCGGTCTTGATCGGCATGGCTTTCAAGGCTGCCTTCACCAATCGTGTTTCCATCATGACCACGTCAAAGCCAGCTTCTTCCATTCCCTTGCTCAGCCATTGGGACAAAGGTCCGGCTTCGAGCCCGATCGCATCGATCGAATATGACAATGACGCTATTGCACGTACCAATGCCTCAGGCTCGCTCTCCGCCTGTAATTCTTCAACGATCCTCCCCTGTGGCCCCAGCACACAAATCGCAGTGCTTGCCAGAGATACATCCAATCCGATAAATACATTCATGTCGTTGCCCTTCTATTCTTAGGAATTGAGGCGCATGGAAACATACGACCTCGTAGACGCGCTGCAGGCGCATCAAGGGCAACGGCACTTCAGATCATGCTGACAAACAAGCGAAACGTGCTCGATTCGCCGACAGCCCCATTACGGCATCTTTTGCTTTTCAGGGTGACGGGATCAGACCGCGCTGACCTCCAAGGCTTGGTCAGGACTTGGGTTCGACCTGCCGCTTCGCATCAATCAATGCCTGTGCGGCCTGCATTACCTGAACCTGTGAAGTTTCGGCGCGTGCATCCTCAAGC
>NZ_MDVX01000062.1 GCF_001719615.1 Neptunicoccus sediminis | reverse complement strand
CGGCCTTTACCTTCATGCGAAACCACGTGTCATACGAATTCGCTTCAGCGGCCACGGAAATGCTCCTCGAGCCCGATATCCAGCAGCTTGCCGAGGTCATCGGGCATGTCTGCAACGCGCACAGCAATTGGGAAACGGTGCCCCGTGAGGTCAGGCGCGCATTGCTCCTCTAGCCCGAGGTGCTGCCTATCCTTTTCCGTCTCATTCATTGTGCTTTCTCCGACCGTATTATCAGCCGATGCTACATCTTCCAGCGTGGCGTCGTAAACGATAATGCCAAAGGGTCACAGCAAGCTGGCCCACTTACCGATCGGGCACCGCTTCAAGGGATTTCTCGAACCGCTTGTCCGCCGCTGCAGCTTCTTTCAAGAGCGCGTCGAAATTGTCAGGTGGATTGCCATCTTCCAACATCCCTTTGAACGTCGCATATGCATCCGTCTTGCTGCCGTAGGCGCGCAGGGTCTTGTCGTCATTCACCCATGCCACCACGATGACCTTCGCATCGCTGTTGAAGCGGTAAAACAACCGATACTGCTGGAAGAATTTCGCCCGGAACCAGTGCTTGCGGTGGTCGCCGAGTGTGCCGCCTTGCCGGAAGGCTGCGGCACCCGGATCTGCCGGTATGGCCTCGGTCACCAGCTTGAAGATGGCGGCCAGCCGTTTCGTGGAATTTTTCTTGCGCCAGGTCTTGGGATCGCGCGCCTTACGCGCCTCGACCTCCAGGGTCAGCCCTTCGAGCTGGTCCAGAAAGAGCGGATGCGCATATATCGACCATCCGTTTACGACAAGGGGCGCTTGGGCGGGCACGCTATCGCCGCTCATTCATCCTCGAGCGATAGCGGCGCATCGAGATCGACGTCAACGTCTCCGACCAGTGCTGCAAGACGGTCATGCAAAGCCCCATCGAATGCCCGAATGCGGTCCGGATGCGCCTTGATATCGGCCTCGACAAAATCGAGAAAGGCTCCGAGCACGGGATCTTCCTCGTCGCTGCGGACGGGCTCGATATAGACCCTGCCACTCGGCTCGGTGCAGTAGCGAATCTGGTCGCCCTTGCCCAGCTTGAGCTGCTTGCGCACACCCGCCGGCACGGTCGTCTGATACCGATCCGTGAGTTTCGAGACATCTTGTGCGAGCGCTGTCATGGCAGTCTCCTGAAAGAAAAGGGTCTTTGCTGCCCGCGATAGGTAATGCATTTGCATTGCCTTGTCAAGACAAGCCGCAGGATCTGCTGTGGCCGGGCAGGTCGATGAACCGTCCGGCGCAGGACCTAATCTCGCCCCGCGAGATACTCCGCCAGCACCGGGCTAGCCGCACCTTTCGCGGAGCT
>NZ_MDVX01000061.1 GCF_001719615.1 Neptunicoccus sediminis | reverse complement strand
AGCCCGCGAGCGAGGCTTTCGACAGGCGTACGAGCCCGCCGGTTTCCTCGATACGGTAGCAGCGGCGCTTTTGCCGCCCCCGCCTGTAGTGGGTCGCGGTGACGATCTGGCAGGTGCTGCCATCGGTGAGCGTCACAGGGGCCGCGATCCTGATCTTGTCGCCTTCCTCGTAGTCCGGGATCGAAGCCCAATCCCGGCAGCGCTGGCGCCAGTCCTGCGCGTAGCTGTCCGGGTTTTTCAGGTTGGAGAGAAGCTCGATCAACCCAAGGGGGGCACGCGACTCGTTGGGGCCAGCGCTTTCCTCCATATCCTTGTAGCCCCAGCAGCCGTCATCGTATCGGGTGAGGAAGACAGCCCCGAAAGTGATGGAGCCATCCGGATCGGTCACATAGGTCGCGTCTTCGACAGCGGTGCCGTCGAGATTGGTGACCCTTGCCGCCGCATACCAGGTGGAGGCGACCTTGCAGGCCTTGACCAGTTCGGTTTTG
>NZ_MDVX01000060.1 GCF_001719615.1 Neptunicoccus sediminis | reverse complement strand
GCGTGTCGCCCTCGAAGGTGCAGAGCCGGGCGATTTCCGCTTTCTCATCCGCGTAGGTCTGGACGCGGCCGTCGGTGTAGAAGAGCCATCCCATCTCAGAGTCCTTTCTCTCATTGGGGAAATTGTTGTCGCCAATGTCCCGAGAGGGCCGCAGGCCTGGCAGGGAATTGGCGATGCTTGTTTGAGAAAGGGCGCGTTACGCCGCCCTCCGGTCATCGATTTCCATCAGCGCATCGAGCGGCACGCGGTAGGGCTGCATGGCGTCGAAATCCTCGCAATTGCCGCAGTTCTGCACGATCGCGAAGGTGTCGCAGGCATCCTTGAGGATAACCCGGAAGGTGCCGCCGAGGCCCGAGGGCACTTCGTAGGTCCCGCCGATGAGATAATCCGAAGCCCGGCGCACGAAGACACGGATGCTGTGGCCATCGGTTGCGAGCCGGATCGCCCCCCGCCCCCGGTCGATGAGCACCTGCACGTCATCCAGGATGTCGGTGTAGAACTGGCCGGTCAGATCGCGAAACGCCATGCGGCGCTGCGCCATCCAGTCGGTGTCCCGAAACGGGTTCATGCCATCGGCGAAGGCGAAGGAGGGATCGGCCTGCTCGGTCGTGACGATACGGGTGGTCGTGCCATCGATGCCGTTCGAGCGCAGATGCACACCATTGCCAACGATCAGGATCAGGGCCGGCCTGTCCACGGGCCCGTTCCAGTTGGGCAGGAAGGTCTGGCAGGCGCGCGCATGTGCGATTTGCGCCGCGACAGCGGAGGCAGAGAACTTGAGAATAGCCATGAGGATGTCTTTCGGTTGGGTGTGGGGGGGGCGACCCGCGCGGGGGGCATGGTCCACGCGCGGGTCACTTGATGCATCAGGCCGCTTGCGCGACCGCGCTGGCAGGCTCGGGGGTTTCCGCAGCGGGCTCCGCCTCATCAAAGGCGATACCGGCGGTCTGCATCATCGGCGGGCACCAGGCGGCCACGGCAGCGCGCTGCGCGTCCGTCAGTGTGGCGAAGGGTTCAGCGAAGAGCTTGTCGCAGAAGGCGACGATCTCCTTCTTGCTCGATGAGGCGAGCGTCACCGCCTCCTGGGCGAGACCCAGATCCTCACCGAGGATCCTCAGGAGCCAGGCCTTTTTAAAGCGATTGAAGAGCGCCGCGTTCGGCGTCCAGTGGGCGCGGATGTCGGGCATGATCTCGATCTCGAACGCATGCATCAGGCTGTCGCGCTGGCGGTCCCGCGCGAAGCAAGACTGCGTGGTGCTGGCCGCGGCATAGGCCACGAGCTTGGCCTTCTCGCCTGCCTCCAGCGCGCGGAACGCCGCGAACTGATCGGCAGGGGACCGGGTGTCATCGAGCCAGGAGAGGTCCAGCACATCATGCGCCGCCGCCGCCTGCTCGAGCGAGGTCTCGTCGATCTCGTCCATCTTGGCATGGCTGCGGTATTCCTTGCGGGCATCGATCTTGATCGCCTGCGTGACACTCATGCCACTGGCCAGAACGTCACTGACCAGCTTGAAGAGCGTCAGATCGAGCGTGGCCTCCGGATGCAGCGCCATCGCGGCCCCGAGCGCCATGGCCCGCTCGGTCTTGAGGTCCTCGGCCAGCGAGGCCGGGTAGGTGATTTCGCCGGCGTCCGGTGCCTCCTCCCCCGTCGGGTTGACCGACGAGCCGCGCGCGCCCTCCTCTTTCACGGTGTCCTCGGGGCGCACGAGGCCGATGTAGAGCGTCACCTGCCCGTTCGACCAGGACGCAATCACACCGGCGCGGGCGAGGTCCTCGGCGCTATAGGCCTCCTGCAGATCGCGGGCTTCCTCTTCCAGAGCGTCCACGCGCTCGTAAAGGGCATTGTAGGCATCGTCTTCGAGCCCCTCATCCTCCATCTCGAGTTGCAGTTTCTCAAGTTCAGCGGTGATCTCATCCACGCGCTTCTGGGCGGTCTCATCCGGCTCGACGGGTCCTGGGTAGACGCGGCCATATTCGGCCATGGTCGCGTAATCATAGCGCACCATTGCATCGGCCCAGGCAAAGCCCAGCTTTATGCGAGCCTCTTCGGCGGCGGCCCCGAGCTTCTCGAGTAGGATGGTTTCGACCAGCGCCGCATCCTCGAGCACTGAATGCTCTTCCAGCAGATCGGCCGCGATCGCTCCGCCGCGGGCCTCATAGTCCTCGCGCACGAAGGCCCCGATATCATCGCTGACCTGGACGCCGCGGGACTTGAGCGCCTGGCGGACTGTATAGGCCTGCAGGTAGCTATCTTCCTTGGTGAGCGCCTCGAAGACCTCGCGCTGCACCTCCTGGCTCGGATGCTCCGCAAAGGCCTTCATCGTGTCGAGCGTGATGGTCTTAGCCCGGGCCGCAGCGCGAATGTCGGGGTGGATCAGACCGTAGCGCAACCGGCCTTTCACGGCCGCCACCGTGGTGCCGAAGGTCTTGGCGATCGTCTCGGGCGTCTGGCCGTCGACTTCCATCATCCGGGCGAAAGCCTCGAACTCGTCGATGGCGTTCATGGGGGCCTGGGTGATGTTCTCGGCGAGGGACAGCGCCGTCGTCACGTCGCAATCCTCGGGCACAAGGCGGCAGTCGACCTTGGTTTTCGCGGTGAACCCCTTCTCGCTCTTGTCCGCGACCAGCTCCTTCAGGGCTGCATGGCGCCGTCCACCGGCCAGCACGGCGTATTTGCCGTCGAACTTCTGGACGAGGAGCGGCTGCAGGAGGCCCAGCACAGCGATGCTGGCCTTCAGATGCGCGATGTTCTCGGGGTCATAGGTTTCCGGCGCGTTGCTGCGCACATTGGCGGCATGCGGGACGAGATCGCCGATAGCGACGGTGAGGGGGGCAAAACTTGTGGTCATGGGATATCCTTCCAGATGGGTTAGGTGTGGCCCGCGCCTCTACGCGCGGGACCAATCCCCGGCTTCGGGGATCACCACGAAAAAAGGCCCGCTTTGCCTTTTTTGGGGGCAGCGGGCCTTAGTCGTCTGAGATGTCACGGGGAGGCGTCCCCTGCCCTTCTACCAGTCGCGCGCCAGCATGACGGTCAGTACGCGCATTGTGGTCACGGGATTGCCCGGGGTCTCGGCCCCGTAGCGGAAATCCGAATCCGCTTCATAGAGATCGATTTTCCAGAACACGGTCTCGCCCCGGATCTCGACCGCCCCGAAATCATGCCATCCCTCGGGATCATTGTCCTGCTCAAAGGTGGTAAACTCACCGGTGGCTTTCACCGCCTCGGCCATAAAGCCGTCACCGGCCT
>NZ_MDVX01000059.1 GCF_001719615.1 Neptunicoccus sediminis | reverse complement strand
GTCTTCAGGCCGCTCGCAGCCCTTCAGTAGTTCGTCCAGCAGTTCCTTGGATATGGTCATCGTCCTTGCTCCTCTCAGGAAGCATGGACCAGATCGCAGTTACACAGAAGATCGGACACTCTCAATGCGCTATGAATCCTTGATGACACTAACGCCGCATCAGGCGGCTCCATATTCTTGTTAAGCCAGTTAATGAGAGGCTGCATGCCATCTTTTTTGGACTTCACATATTCAAGGATTTGAAGGTCAGAACCGCGCATCCTTAGTAAAGACGGTTCATTTGCGCCAACAAGCCTAGCTGCTTGATCAACAAGCTGTCCCCACGACGGGCCCCGCTTAGTGACGCCGCCATCTTCCCAACTCACAGCCATCGATGTTCCTGCGCCAAGGAAAGGTATAACACGGCCCTCTTGATACAATCTTCGAAGGTCTTCTGGGCATTGCGTCATCTCTTGACCTTTCTAGCGATAAGCCTCGTCATCGAATGCACGTGCGGGATATTGTTGTGCGGATGGCTTTCATGCAGATCTTCGTCACTACTGAAAGTGACTTCCCAACCTTGATAATGCCTCAGGTACGTCGAATGTGGTACTAGACATGGATCGAAACCGGGATGCGCAGACAGGTCATGCTGTCGATCATTGAATGCACAGATGATGTTCCAACCATCCACTTCTGTTAGTTCCTGCAGACGGTGCACTACTGAAGCTATTTCATCTGCGGACTGCATGCAGTGCAACAACCCATAAGCAACCACTACATCGAACGGCTTGCCTCCTGCCTTAAGGTTTCGAACATCGGAGCATTGCCAATGCACGCTATTGCCGCCAAACGCGTTTTTAGCATTTTGGAGGGCAACCTCAGAGCAATCTATTGCGGTAACGTCGGCCCCCAACTTTGCAAGGGCAACAGCGTTTTTCCCCTCACCGCATCCAGCATCCAAAATCCTGCTGCCTTCAATCTCATTTTCTTCAAGAAATTTGGTGATTAAACTGCCAACTTCTTTCCCCCAAAAACATGGGCAAGCACGATATCCATCGTCATATCCACCATCGTAAATGCTCAAATATCTAGTCCTTCTCTATGGGCTTCAAACCCAGAATGTTGGCCATTGAGGAAATAGCTCTTTCATAATTAGTCTCTCCCGACCAATTATAAATAACCGCGTCAGCATCATTCATCATGACACTCACATCAGATTCCACCTCAGCCCCAATGGCGTCAAAGAAAACGGATTCATGTTCAGTTTCATCCAAACCCTCTCTTTGACTATAGAGCCGCAGAGCCAGGTCTGGCGTTGCATAGACATACAATAGGGCCAGTGCTCCTTCCGCCTTTGTACGTAAGGCCTCTAACGTGGACTGCTGTCGGATTCCGTCGACAATTACACGCTTTTCACCAAGCGAAACCGCTGCCGCAAAAAGCGCATCGGCTAATTGTTCTGGCCCACTTTCTTGATTGATAAAATCCCAGGCACTCTCCTGAAACTCCTTCCGAGGTGTTGTGGGTACTGCGGGGATCCCCATGAGTTTGGCGAGCACTCGACCGCTGTTGACCTTACTGTATCCAAACTTCTCTGCGAGAATGTCAGTGGCGGAGGATTTTCCGGACCCAATTCCCCCAACTACCACCAAAATGTGCGGTGCTTGGAACGGCTTCTTTCTGAAAATACGGAACTCAGCTTGAGCTTCTACCATTTCAGGTGACAGAGTTCGCCAACAAAGCTGTGACCAGTATTCAAACTCAACCAGATTAACGGTTTCAGTTTCCGTATTGATCCATCGAAGTTCATTAATCGATAGCTCATGTTTCGAGACTTCCAACCACTTGTCCCAGTCGCTCTCAGAAACTTCGTATTGATACACCACTGCAAGGTGCTTGCGCCCTAATGAAGTGGAGTTGTCATTTATCAGACCTAGAAAGTGCAGCTGTTCCGTTTGGATGGCCGAGTCTAGGCCGTCAACCTTGATTTCCTCCGTCAGTTCTCTGACGGCGTTTGCCCGAATCCCGAAGTCTTCACCGGTAAAAAGTGAATAATCTTCATCTGTAACGTGGCCTCCGAAACCAATGCACAAACTTCCTCGAAGGAACTGCGCAGCTCTGTTAAATCGACCACGCCTGAAAGACAAAACATGCTTCTTATGAGTTATGAGTACGTAAGTAATTACCTGTTTAAACTCTTCTGTTTCCTCAGCGGTTGTTCTCGCGATATGCTTAACGTTACTGTGAATCAGTTTTTCTAGATGGGGCTCAGTTTCTTGCCCAAGGCCCTGAAAATTCATAATTTCTCGACAGGCCGCACTAGGTATGACGAGAACGTTTTCCTTTGTCTGTCGTGGTCGCCTAGGCTTCGCTCGATATGGTTTAAGCTCCCCTGTCGGCTTCAGCGTAAGTGATCCATCTCCGAGTTGGCTTGCGCTACCCTCAGTCAACAGAGCTCGCAAAAAGAATACGCCCTTTCCCGTGCGTACAAAAATGGAATCGTCACCATTGTTGACGATCTCCATACTGAGGCGAGCCTGCATTGATTTTTGCGGTGTTCGACTGAACATGTCATCGGAAAACAACCCGGCCTCTTGTGCTTGCGCAATAATGTCTTGCACTCGCATTGGCCTTTTTTGCTCTCGGATTATCTGCTCAGCGGCCCAAAGGTATGTTGGTTTTCCCGTCAAAATTCTTCCAAAAATGAAATTCTATACGTACCCATTTTGATCGTTATCTTCGAGTTGGATGTCCTGCCCTAGGGAGAAAGAACCATAATTGCTTTAGGAAGTATAGTATAGAGGCACGAACGGCAGCTTCAGCGCTTCACCTTTCAACGTTTGCACACGCAGCGAATGTCTCCTTCCCGCCTGAAGTGCCGATTTCTGCGATGCAGCGTTTCAATATCTTGGGCGGAGAGATGACATTCGAAGCGACCTGAATTAAAGTCGGCTACGCAAGTATCATGGCACTTCCCCTCAACGCCTTTAGCCCTTTTCCTACATTAGAAGGGCGAAAAGTACGTGTAGAGCCATATAGATGACTATCAAAGAACCAATGGTATAGAAGGTGGCCCGAACTTCGTGTGTCTGCCGTGACGCATATGCGACGAAGTGTGCCGCGCGGGCTGCGACGAACCCATACATCAAGAATTGTGCAAGGATGAGCGGTGGATTTGTCAGCACGAACAGCAGCCCGGCGATCCAGAACGCCGGGATGTTTTCAAGGTCATTGCGATGCATGCGGCGTGAGCGATCAACGTAATCATTGACTTCAAGCTGAGAGGGGTCCGGGGTTTTTATTGATCGGGCCAGCGCGTAGGTCTTCCGGACTCGCCAGACCTGAGTTGCTCCGAAGCATCCGGTAAACGGTCATCCAACCTTGCCCCATCACTTTTAAGACCGTTAGGGCCGATGCAACTGCGTAGGTCACAAAGATCGGGTTTTCAAAGCCGATTTCCTGCATCGTCAATTTCCCCTTAGGCCTTAGAGTTCAAGCCATATGTCCATTTACTTACCAATGGTAAGCTTATATCCTACCATTGGTAAGTAGTCAATATCGCTGGGTGATTGGATGAAAACGGACGAGAAAATCCTTAAAACCGCACAGGCACTTTTGGCGTCGGATGGGTTCGGGGCAGTCTCTTTTGACGCAATTGGGCGTGCTCTTGGAATGTCGAAACAGGCTGTGCTCTATTGGTATCCATCCAGACAAGAGTTGCTTGCTGCAATGCTTGGCTCTTGGTTGGCAGCGGAGGCGGACGTAGCTGTGAATGCCGTTGACGGTAAAGATTCGCCCAACGCTGCAATCTCTGCTTTTGTCGAGGCTGTTGCGGCGTTCCATTTAGGTGACTTGGATCGGTTCCGAATGATGTATTTGGCTCCGCAGACCTTGAAAGCCGAAGTGCAAGCCCCAATGGAAACGGCGGCGCTCGATCAGGTGCATGCCACGACGAGCCGAATGTATGGCGCTTTGGCGGACCGCCTTGGGGGAGATCCGCTATACGCTCGCCAGCAGGCAACATCGATCCATTCTGCAGTTTTAGGGCTTGCTCTGATGTTTGGTCTCGCAGACGGGATCAAAGATCCGTTGAAACACTCGCAGCAGGATCTGATCGCCGCCCTTGTGGCGAGGCTGACCGATCTTGAATAGTGCAGCAGTAAGGAGATCGGGCTCGGAACTGCCGTTTGCTGCGACCGTCACCAAGGGCGGGTTGCAGACATTAGCTGCAGGTGCTCGATCATTGGGTCGCACTGCGCATCGCTGCCTTTGATTCACGCTTCAGCGGTGCACCGATATCGACCCAAAGACCTAACCGCGTCCGCATTTCCACCCCACCTTTAAACCTGGTTTTAAACCTATCCTGTTAGGTTGTGACAAATCGTTTAAAAAGGAAAGTACATGACGATTGATCGCATTTTGAGGCAGAAGGAAGTGATGCACCTGACAGGGCTGAGCCGGTCTACGATTTACCGCCGGATAAAAAGTGGGGAGTTTCCGTCTCAGATCAAACTGACCGCCCGCCTTGTGGGTTGGCGGCAGAGTGACCTGCAGCGTTGGCTGGACACGAGAGAAGATGCTTGACGGCGTGCAATTCGTCTGAACCGTTTCCAGAAGAACTCATACCCCACCAGCATATCCATACACTTTAGTTTCAGGGCCCGAACGCGGGCCCTGTTTCATTTTCATCGTCGGGCGCCAGTTCTTCGTGTTCGAAGATGTTCTCGAAGTCGTCGATTACCTCTTCTTTACTAACGTTATCGGCGGAGGGTGCTTCCTGCGCAGGCAGGTCGAACTCATGCTTAGGTCTCTCATTAGACCGTTTTCGATGATCTGGTGCGTCTTGTGTTGGCCACTGAGGCCTGTTTGCAGGTGTCAGGGGTGGCGGAACAGGCAGTGGCTTCTGCGGGCGTCCCATCGCGGCCTTGATGCTGCGGCTCCAGTTCTTGAAGAACCGAAACAGGGCCTCCCAACCATCCCCGTCTAGAAAGCTCCAATCCAGAACGCTATGAGCATGCCCAGCATCCCCAGCTGGGGTATCCCGAGGGCGATCTGCACTATCAGCAGCCTGCGCTGAGCCGATTGCGTCTCCTTTGCCCGTTTGTTGATCAGACTGCTTTGGGTTTTCAGCTGCTTGTGTATTTCCGATTGGCGTTTCGCTAGTACCTTTATGTCCTGCCGGATCAGGTCCGTGCTTTCCCTCTGTGTTTGGAAGGTCTTCTCTACCCGATGCAATGACTTGAGTGTCTGGTGCAACGCTTGCTCCATCAGCACGGGCATCTCGGCGATCCGCGCTTGCGTCTGTGTGTTCGAGGCGCGGGTCTGTGCCAATGCCTCCTGTAGTGGCGCGGCCAAGGCTGCGCTCTTTTGCTGTGACAACTGCCGGAAAGTCTCTGTCTGGCTCATAGGAAAAACCTCTTTCTGTTAAATTCTTTAAGGTGAAACTGCGGCCGAGCTTGGAGGCGGATATGTGATGCCCCTCAAGCCCAAAGGAGAAGCCGGAGAGCCTGCCGGTCGTCTCGGAGACATTCGGGCGCACATCCACGCCGCAGGCCTCTAACGCCTCTACAAAGTCGGTGGCGGTGATCGGTGCAGAGGTCAGATCCTTCAGCAGGCCTTGCAACTGAGATTTAGTGGAGATCACACCCCGGTGGGCCATTTCGAATTCACCGCGTTTCGGGGCTGCGATATGATCCCGCGCCTTGTCAGGGTCGAGCAAATGGGACGGTTCCACGCGGACCAGATCAAACCGCTCTTCAATCTCACGAATGACGGCTTCACTGCGGCGGTAGTCGTGGGAGTCGCTGACCACACTGCCGTCGAGCCGAATGCGGCTGGCCGCAATGTGAATGTGATCCCCGTGGCAGACGGTCATATAGCCTTCAAAGCCCATCCGTTCGGCCCAGAGGTCGCCAATCTGCGCCCACTCGTGATCGGACAGCTTCCGATCCTCCTGTGTTAGAGAGATCGACAGATGGACCATGTTCCGGTTCAGGCTGGGGCGCAGGTTCTTGAAAGCGTCCAGGTGGATCTTGGCAGCGTCCTCTTCAAAGCCGAGCGTTCCCCCGACAATATCAGCGCGATGTCGGATCTCGCCTTTGTTGTCGTGTTCTGCCAGCAGATATTCCACCAGTCCGGCTGCACTTCCACCTTTGGTCAGGTTACCGATTGCCATGGATGCCCCCGATCAGCCGGGCGCGGACCTGTTCGAGATCCCGCTGCAACAAAGACAGAAGGGGCAGAATGCGATGGTCCTCGGGACGGCCGCCTGTGTTCAGGTGATAGCACATCTGGTTCAGGTTCGAGGCCGTCCGGCTGAGCTCGATCCACGCCTGCCGGTTTACCAGAGGAACCTGCGGCACGCTCTCCTTGCTCAGGCCAAGCAACCGATCCCGAACCAGAGCCGCGACACTGCTCCCTGAGGCTGCTTTTTGCAGCTTACGATATTCGCGCTCGGTCAACCGCGC
Source organism: Neptunicoccus sediminis (assembly GCF_001719615.1). Lineage (GTDB taxonomy): Bacteria > Pseudomonadota > Alphaproteobacteria > Rhodobacterales > Rhodobacteraceae > Amylibacter > Amylibacter sediminis. The sequence goes on along the minus strand of NZ_MDVX01000059.1, from coordinate 2,864 downwards.
GGTGATCTGTTGATCCCGCTTGCTCTTTACACGCGGCCTCCCGCCTTTGCCCTTGGTTCCCATATCCAATTCCCACCGGTTGGCAGACAAGGTGCAAGCACAGCGCGCACCGCATCCGACTCGAGCGCCGCGAGGGGAGGCGAGCGTTTTTGCAGTGCAAAAACATGGCTCGCTATCCCCGGAACAACGTCTCTGGGAAGGCAGGTGGTTGCGCAGGGTTAAGGGGGCGTATACGGGGGGAATTGGCTACTTTAAGGAAGCAAAAATTATCGATGTATTGGACAAGAAAACTAAAGACAGACTTCTTGAAGCCAAAACAGTTCTGGATGGGGCTTTTGGTAAACCATAAGGCTATCGGAGTGAACTTATCTTCGGCGGGAAATCACTTGGAGACTATCATTCGTTCAAAAGGGCCACGACAATTTTCTTTTGGTGCTGTCTATACTGCAAAGCTCTTTTATTGGAGCGCAGATCTTTGCCGCGAACAGCTTATTTATCCGGCATACCAGACTTGCGATCAAACAAGACTGATTGAAGAAAACGGTCATAGGTGTTGAACGACACGAACGGCCCATAACAGCCATTCGCCGGCTCAGATCACGCCGTATTGCGACTTCACCAAACCGGACTTTCGCCGCGAGCGCAAAATCTGGTGCTGGTCGAACTCACAGACTGCGGACAACGCGCCTTTTCGCTGCGGCTCGCAAGCCTGGCTATGACGGTCTGAACTGCACCTTGGGAGCGCCCGTCAATAGGAAATGCTACAGTCGTAGCGATCTGGATCATGTTGCGTATGCGTTTGAAACATGCGATCTGTAGAGGGCGACTGCAACAAAAGGCCTGTTTGATGACAAAGAAAAGAACTATCGCGACAGCACTTGCTACGACGTGCATGGTTGCGCTTCCCGCCGCAACAGCACTTGCTCAGTCCTGCTACACGTCGGGAAACTCAATATATTGCAGCGATGGGTATTCAGCATACTCTTCGGGCAATTCCGTGTACGGGAACGATGGGTATTCCTCGTATTCTTCGGGCAATTCCGTGTACGGGAACGATGGGTATTCCTCGTATTCTTCGGGCAATTCCGTATATGGAAACGATGGGTTCAGCGGCTACTCTTCGGGCAATTCTTTTTATGGGAACAATGGGTTCAGCGCCTACTCGTCCGGCAATTCAATATACGGCAATTGGTCGAATTAGAGGCATGTCCAAGGCAGAACCTTTAACTGTCGGTTGGATTGTAGATGCGCCTTTTGGAGATTTTGCTTTTGAAGCCCCAGAAGCAAAACGCAAAGATAGGGGGCCTGCCTTGTCCGGTCGAGCTGTACAGGCGTGCCCTGCGGTTAACGAGCTTGAAAAACGTCTGTTTGTCGTCAAGGCACCATTCGACATCAAAATTGGCGTTGATAAGGACCGAGAAAATTACGAGCTTTTTTACGATGAACAACGGACACGTGTCGACCCAGACGTTGTTTCCCGATTCATTACATTTATGCCGCAGAACTTGTGGCGTTCTCCAAAGCATCCCGTTTTCCAAATCCTTCTGCCGTATGTATTTTTGTGCGACGAAAAGTGCTACTTAACGCAGCTTCCTCCCTTTTTGGATGAGTACACATGGCCGGGCCAGATGATCGCAGGTAGGTTTGAAATTACAAACTGGCCAAGGATTTTGAATTTCGCATTTGAGTTTTGTGATCTGAATAGCTGTCTTGAGTTGAGGCGAGGGCAACCTCTTTGCTATTTCATGTTTGAAGGAGACAACCCTGAGAGGTCTGTCCGCTTAGTACGAGCAAAGCAAACGGAAGAGGTGCGACAATTTCGAAAAGGTATTGATGGTATGCCAAAGTTTACTTCCAACACATTCTCCGTGATGGATGAGGCCGCTCGACGACGTCCGAGAAATTTGGTGATCGCAATTGAGGATGGTGATGAAGTCTAACGCAGTTTTTATTAATGCAGTCATGGATGTCAGGATTGAGCAGGGGATCTTTCATTTTTCTCTCGGCGAGATGGTCCCCGAGGAGGGTGGAAAGCCTGATTTCATTCCAGCTTTTCGGTGTGCGTTACCAGCAGATGATGCGTTCAATTTTTTTAGCTACCTTAGAGACAAGGCGAACGACGCGAGGCTTGCGGGGGGAAGCGATATGGAAGTCACCAAATCAGTTGCTTCATCGGAATTGGACAAATTGTCTCGAAACGACCGTTCACCAAGTAAAGTGGAAAAAAGGCGTAGGATTTCAGTTTCTGGTGGGGAGCCACATTCAAAGTAGATAAATTCGGTTTGGTTTTTACGAGTCGACTCTGAGCAAAGAACGGCCACAGTCGGATCTTCGAGTTGGGTGATACGGCTTTTAAGCTATGACTGAGTTGGGCTCCAAGCTGACTTGCGGTATTGCAAAGAGCGTCGCGGCTTCCCGCGAATTTGGGTGTCCGCTTTTAACATTGCGCCTTGATCAGTTTGCACCTGCAGCGAATTACCGCTTCTCTAATTGGGCGTTTGGGTCAAGCTCGTTTTCCTTCTATTTTGTCGATGAGATCGTATATCCGGGTCACGCTTCTCTTCGCAGTCTGGTTTGGCGTTCGAAGTGCGCCGCTGCATGCATGTGTCGGATTGGAAGTGGAGAGCCCCGCTTTCCGGCGCGCTTCAAGTTGCGCAGCAGACATTTTCGGCTTCGTCCACGAACCTCGTCCGGATTGGACGATCCCGTCAGGTTAGGGGGTAGGCTACTTGTTCATGCCGTGGGAGTGTCATAAACTTTGTGTATCTGGTCTGGCCCATGCGGGTTTTAGATACAGTCACGCATTGAAGCGATCCTCGAACATTATGGCGAAATGATTGCGGGCCGCAAACCATTCTCGAACA
>NZ_MDVX01000058.1 GCF_001719615.1 Neptunicoccus sediminis | reverse complement strand
TGTTCGAGAATGGTTTGCGGCCCGCAATCATTTCGCCATAATGTTCGAGGATCGCTTCAATGCGTGACTGTATCTAAAACCCGCATGGGCCAGACCAGATACACAAAGTTTATGACACTCCCAGCGCATTGGCAGGTCTCGAAAACTGCAATCTTTATTATACTACAAACTACGACGATTTTCTTGAACGGGCCCTCCATTTGTCCGACCGAGACGTTGTAACAGTCTCATCAGAACACGAACTAAGCCAGTCGCTGCACCAAAAAACGCAAGTTGTGAAGTTCCACGGCGATTTCAATCGACCTGAGGCTATGGTGCTTACCGAGTCGGATTATGATCGAAGAATGATGTTCGAAGATGCGCTGGACCTCAAAATGCGTTCGGATGTTCTGGGAAAAGTGATCCTGTTCATTGGATACAGCTTTAACGATGCAAATGTTGCCTACTTGTTTCGAAGATTGAACGATGTTTTCGGTAAACTTCCGCAGTCTTTCGTCGGCAAAAGAGCATACATAGCATATTCTAATCCGTCAGATTTTGAACGACGCTTATTTCATGCAAGAGACATTGAGGTCATCTCAGTCGATGGAAATCAACGAGAAGAGGATATTGCGGGCCTTTTGGAGGGGATGGCAAGCTGATGAAAAAAACTCGTGTCAGATATGCGACCCAGAGCAGCTTCAAGCAACAAGAAGTGAAACAGATCATTCTATCCACGAAGTTCTATAACCGTTTTGGAGCCGAAGTGAATGCCAATGACCATTTCAAGGTGATGTTCCCCAAGGTCTCCACAAATGAGCCGTTAGAACGCAACCTTGAAGCAATGGTACGCCACAAGGCCATTTCGGCTTATCAGCGTATTCTGGAACCTTGTATAGTTGAGCATGCTGGCTTGATCCTCGAGAGCTACAGCGAAAAGAGTTATCCCGGCGGCCTTACGCAACCGATGTGGGATGCTCTCGGAGCCGAGGGATTTCTTAGTAGTGTAACTTGGGCCGGGGAAAAGGTGACAGCGAGGGCAGTGGTCGGCTATTGTGACGGTATGAACGTCAACACGTTTGTCGGTGAAACCACCGGAAAGTTTTCGCAAACACCACGAGGCGCGCGCGAATTTTATTGGGACACCGTATTCATTCCCGATACTGGCGACGGGCGAACCTACGCGGAAATTTCTGCTGAAGAAGGCGGTCTTATAGAAAAGGTTAAGTTGTCTCAGTCTAGAAAGGCCATGGTAAAGTGTCTTGAGTTTATGCTGGGACAGGATCCAATCATGTTTCCCCGATAATAGAGCCCTTGTTCACAAAGACGAGTTCTAGTTTAATCCACAGGTCGTGACTACAGACAGCACCATATTTCGCGGCTGCTCGAGTGTGTCCTTCGACTTGCCGCAGCGCAACATCGGAACGACCGGGCGAAGGTCTGCAAAGGGCCGTTCGCGTAACATTACAAACTCCACTTCCTGCGCTCAACTGCCGTACATTCTGGTCGCAACGAAAGTCGGTATTCCGCCCAGTGGTGTCCGACAACACGATAAGACACCATTCCCACCAATGCGTGGGGGAGGCCGTACGAGAAGCGTAAAGTACGAGTTACCGACTGCAATGTGTAAGCAATTCTTCAACTGCGAAATGTAAGATAAAATTGTAGATGCTTTTTGTATCTGATGCACAACGACTAAGTAATATTATGCATTAAGGCCTTGACGATATGACCGCCGGAGGCATCCAAAACTCTACTATCCGGCGAACCTGCGCGGCGAGGTTTGGGGCCGCCACGCCTGCTTGTTGGCTACACGACAATCACGACCTTCCCGATGGCTTTGCCGCTTGCCAGCCGGTCATGGGCCGCGCCAACCTCGTTCAGTGCAAAGCGGGGTGCATCGACGATCGGCTTTAGCGCGCCGCTGTCAACCAGCCGCGCGAGTTCGGTCAGAATCGCCCCGTGGTCCGCGCGATCCTTGTTATAGAGCATCGGGATCAGCATGAAGACAATGTGGAGCGATGCCCCCTGCAGGTGGGCCGGCGACAGGTCAAGCTCGGCCAGTGCCAGTGTTGTTGCCACATGCCCGTTCAGGGCAACCGCATTGAAAGAGTTCGTCAGGTTCGCCGCCCCGACTGTATCAAGGACCACGTCAAATCCGGCGCCGTTCGTGTATTCGGCCACATAATCCTCTACGGTTTCCGCCTTAAAGTCGATGGCCGTTGCACCAAGGTCGCGCACAACGGCAAGCCGCTCGTCGCCGCCGTCCGTGGCGTAAACTTCCGCGCCGAGGGAACGGGCCAGTTGCACCCCGATATGTCCAACGCCGCCGGAACCGCCATGCACCAGCACTTTCTGCCCTGCGGTCACGCCCGCGCGTTTCAGCCCCTCATAGGCGGTGATCCCGACCAGCGGAATGGCCGCGGCTTCGCGCATGGACAGCGACTTTGGTTTCTTTGCGATCAGCCGCGCATCTGCTGGCATGTACTGCGCCAACGCACCCTGCAATTCGGCAAGACCGCCCGCACAACCGTATACTTCATCGCCCACCGCGAAATCAGTTACGCCTGCGCCAACCTCTTCGATGGTGCCGGCAAAATCCATGCCGAGCACGGCCGGCGTGGCAGGAGAGAACCCGAGGTCGTTCCCCATATTGCGGATCATGGTATCAACTGTGTTCACGCTGGTAGCCTGAACGCGCAGGACCACCTGACCGGCCTCTGGGGTCGGCTTGGGCAGGTCAATCTGCGCGAAGGGGGCTTCGGGGCCGTATTTGGACAGAGCCATAGCTTTCATCGGGTATTCCTTTCGGTGTTTAATGTCCCGCCTGACCTAACACGTCCTTTGTTGAATATAATCCAGACAAATCAGAGTTCAGTTTTCTGATTTGAAATATAATTTTTTACTTATATTTGGGGCTGCCCTGATCTGCCTGACATCTTGGCTCACGCGGCAGACTGTCCCGGCAAGGGGGCGAAACTGTCTCAAACTGTCTCATGTTGAGACAGTTTTTGCAGACACACGGCTAACCGATAACACCCGCGTTGTTTTGCTGACGGTCCGGCGCAACGCTCCTCCCAGTGTTTCTAGCGGCAAACATGCCGCGCACAAGGGAGGAGGGATTCATGTCACCAACACGCGAAGACCAGCATTGGATGTATCGTAACATGGTCACGAGCCGCCGGTTCGAGGAAGCCATCGCAAAGATCTATTTTGAGGGGAAATCCCCCGCCTTCAACATGGCCAACGGACCAATTCCGATCCCGAAAATGCGGGCGCGCATGCTCGGGGATGGCATGGCCATTGAAGAGGAGCTCGACCGGATCGAAGCCGAAGCCGCGGCCCGTGTGGACGCCGCGATCAAATTCGCCCGCGAGAGCGATAATGCAGCCCCCGAAGACGCGCTGACGCGTGTGGCATGCGCCCGTACCAACAAACTGACAGTTACTGAAATGACGGGCGGGACATTTACCGTCTCGAACCTTGGTCTTACTCGGGTTGAACACTTCACGCCGATTATCAACGCATCGCAAATCTGTATTCTCGGCATTGGTTGCATGACCGATCGCGCCGTGCGCAGCGCGGAAGGCGGTATCGAACTGCGCCCTCATGTGGGCCTGTCGCTGACCTTTGACCATCGCGCATTGGATGGCGCACCGGCGGGCGATCTTCTGACGACAATCTGCGCAGAAATCGAAGGGATGCAGCTGTGAACAGCGCCTTAACCCCCGTGGACAGCGCAGCCGACGGGCTGGCACTCGAGGCAGCGGCTTTCGCCGCAGATGGTTTGGTGATCTGTCTGTGGAGCCCGCGCCGCCGCGCGCTCGTCTGTCCGGCGAATCTGCGGCGCAGAGAGGGATTTGACAGGGCACGGCACAGGTCTGCCGCTAACGGATGGCCGGTCTATCTGCGCCCCACGGGGGGCGGGGCTGTGCCGCAGGGACCGGGTGTATTGAACCTTGCGCTGGCTTTCACCGCACACCAAAGGTTCACGATTGAGGACGGATACCGTCTGATCACGCGGGTCATTTGCGATGCAATACCTGCCGGATGGACAACCGGTGCGACACCTTACAGCTTTTGCGATGGCGCGTGGAACATGTCCCTGACCGATCGCAAGGTGGTTGGCACTGCGCAACGTATCCACCCGATTGGTGGCGGGCGGCGGCGCATTCTGGCCCATGCGCTGATCCTGGTCAAAGGCGACATTGCCGCCGGCGCCGCGGCGGTGGGGGGATTCCATCGCGATCTTGGGCTCGGGCCGGTCAAAGCCGGAGTCCATACAACACTGGAATCAGTCCTTCCTACACCGCGCGATCCGGTGCAAACGCTGGCGGTTTCCCTGCATGACAGGGCGCAGCAAGAGATTGCCCGCCCTACCCCGCGCCCCGACAGCATCGCAGCATAAACGCGGCCATAGATGACCGCCACGACCAAAAATTATTCATCCAGGAGGACCCTACCAATGACGGCTTATTCAATTTTTGCAGTCTCACCCACATCCGAAGACTGGATTCCCAGCTATATCGCGCCGGTGGGTGAGATTATCGCAAAACATGGTGGCAAGTATCTTGCGCGAACCACCGATCACGCGCAGGTCGAAGGCACAGACCAGCCCGCCGCCCTTCGCGTCATTCTGGAGTGGCCGGACGCACAAGCCGCCCGTGACTTCGTAAACGATCCGGACTACGCGCCCTATCTTGCAGCCCGCACCAACGGGTCAACCAACTCTCACTTTATCGTTGAGGGCAAGGACGACCTGGTCTGATAAACTGCTAAAAACGCAGCGGTGTCCATTCCGGCACCGTTGCGGATCACAGCCCGATTAGGATCACCGACAGACCTGACAATCCCGTTCAGCTTGGCCGACTGATCCCGTAGCGCTTTAGCTTTCGGTTTAATGTCGCCCGCCCTATTCCCAGCTTGCGAGCGGCTTCACTGACATTCCATCGACTGCTGCTCAGCGCATCAAGGATCAAGCGCCGCTCGTCATAGACAAGCGCGGGGGTCGTCGTGTCGGCCAAAGATTGCGATTTGGCGGCTGGCAGGTCGGTCGCGCCGATACATTGCTGTAGGTCAAACAGGCTGATCAGGTTGTTCCGGCAAATTCCGAGAGCTACTTTAAGCACCCGCCGCAGCTCGCGGATATTGCCGTGGAATGGTAGCGTGCGGATGGTCTCTGACGCTTCGGGACTAAAGGCAACCGTGTGACCGGCCACTTGCGAGGCTCGCACAAAACGCGGGCTTGTTGCAGCGCGATCCGCAGATGGTCTTTGTCATTCTCACAGTCACGCAGTGTCGCACAATCCAGATCACAGACCGGCGCGTCACAAGCCTCGGATTTTGTTAGTGCGGTGACAAGAGCGGACTTTCCTGTGCCGGTTTCTCCTTGCAGGTGCAGGATTTTAGTGCGGGCCAGCGCGTCTTGTGCCTGACGGCAGGCAGCGGCCATTCTGTAACTGCCGGTCGCCAACTGTTGCAGTGATGGCGGCAGGCGCCGCTGTTTGATCTGACGGGTCGCAAGGGGCATCCCCCCTTGTTGCGCCCGTGACCCATCCGGCAACGTGACCGCGAAATTCAGCGCCGCCCCCCCCACGCCCGGCAGCGAGAGCACCTGTGAGGGAACGTTCATCAAAATGCTGCTGTCGGCATTAAAGACCGCCTCAAAAGACTGACCTTTCAGGGTTTTCGCATCGCCACTTTCAAGAAACGAAGCAATGGTGGATGTCGCACCGACGATCATTCCGGCCTCATCCACCGCAACAAGGGCATTGTCTGAAAGCACATGCGCCCGACCACTTTGGGAAACCGTGACCAGCATCGCGTCCCTGAACTCTTTTTCGAACAGATTGCGCTGGATGCGATGTGCGGTTTTCGCCAGAATCTGTTGTCCAAACAGATAATCCGCGCGATTGCCACGATCCACGGAGACCAGATTGATCGCACCAATCACGACGCCGCTGGCATCCAGCACCGGAACGCCAGTACAGGCAAACCGCCGGAGGCTAGAGAAATAGTGATCCGTGCCACGCACAGTGACCTGTCCGATCTCCCCCGCGACCGAGGCCAGTTGCTGGAAAATCCCCTGACGCCCGCCGGTACGTTCGACGATCTGCTCCAGCCGGGGTGCAATTTCAGAGGATTGCAGGCGAAGGATCGGACGGCCCGTATCGTGCAGCAATTTATGCCGCCGCTTGCACCTGTCCCAGGATGCGGCAATCGCATCCGTGTGTTCTGAGGCTCTGAACCCTCCCATCTGTTCTCCTCCCGCCTTGGATGTTAACGCGCACCTCCCCGTGCGGTAAAGTCCTGTGCCAAGTCTTAGGGGCCGGTCAGTTCACGGATCGCGGCCATTACCTGCGTAACATGCTCTCGCTCCGCGGCTGCCTTATGGGGCCGTGCAAACCGCCCGTTATCGTTGTCGAAATACTGGCCCGAGGCAGTGGCAAATTCGTCCGAAACCGCAGCGCGGCGCAGGATGTCCGCCCCGATTTGCAGGTCGTTGCCCGCGATACCATAGGAGTCCCTGACCATTTTCGATGCAAGCAGCGACCCGGGATTAACCGCGACAAACACCGGGCCTTCGGGGTGCTCCGCTGCCAGTTCCTGCGACCAGATCGTCAGCGCGAGCTTACTTTGCGCGTAAGCTGCGGAGTAATCGAGCGCTACAGTCCCGCGCAAAGCCCCCACATCCACCGGAGCCTGCGCCGCCGAAGATAGGCTAATCACCCGCCCGTCTTTCGGGATGATCGGCAACAGCCCGCGGGTCAACACGCAAGGGGCGAGCGTGTTAACCATGAAACGCACATCCAGCCCGTCCACGGTTCGCGTCTCTGCCGTTTTTAGTACGCCGGCATTGTTCAGCAACACGTCAAGGCGGTCATGTCTGGACCGGATGGACGTGACCAAAGCATCCACTTCTTCCAGCCGCGAAAGATCGGCGCGATAGGTCTCGGGGCTGCCGCCCAGATCGCGCGCTGCAGACGCCAATTTGTCATCGCTGCGTCCGTGGAGAAGCACAGTATGACTATCAGCGGCAAGCGTCTTGGCCGTCAACAGCCCGATCCCGTCCGTTGCGCCAGTAATAAGAATCGTCTTTGTCATACGTAATCTCCTAATTCGCACGCACGGCAGCGGCTGTCGATGTTCGTGCGGATCATCGAAACGAACCGCGGGGCCGGAGACAGCCGATTTTCTCGCGCTGGCTTGCGGGTGTTGGCGTCCTTCGATGCCCGACCTATCAACGGCATCTGCTGTCAGGGCGGCGTGGCCGTGCGTTACCCGTAACGATATGACTTGCAATTTACAGAATAAAGCAGGGATAATTGAATTCACTTTTCCGATATTGGATATAATGGATGGATACCGATCACCTGCGCCTCTTTGTGATGGCCGCCGAACGCCTTAATATAAGCGCCGCCGGACGTGCACTTGGCCTTGCACCCGCTGTGGCGAGCGCCCGTCTTGCCAAACTGGAAACCGAACTCGGGGTGGAATTGCTTCGAAGAACGACCCGCAAGGTATCCCTGTCGCTGGAAGGTTCGGATTTCCTGCCCTATGCCCGCGAAATTCTGGCACAAGCGGACGCGGCGCAGGCGGCACTTGGCGGGAAGGATGTCGGTCCCAAAGGCACCCTGCGGTTCGCTGCGCCAAGCAGTTTTGCACAATTGCATATCATGCCGCTGCTGCCGGAATTCCGGTCACACTTCCCTGATCTGACGCTGGATCTGCGCCTCTCTGACACCAACTTTGATGCCATCGAAGGCAGCTTTGATCTCGCCCTGAGAAGCGCACCGCTGTCTGATAGCAGCTTGAAAGGACGTAAACTTTCGGATGACACCCGTATCCTCTGTGCGTCTCCCGATTATTTGACATCCCAAGGCACCCCGACGCATCCGTCCGAGTTTGCCAGCCACCATATGATCGCATGGTGCAGCCTTGAAGCGCGTGAATTGATCAACACCAACGGCGAAACCGCCCTGCTTGACCCGCAAAAAATGACGTGCAGAACAATCTTGGACGACGGTGACGCACAAAGAGAAGCGGCCGTGGCGGGGGTCGGCCTCTCGATAAGCTCGCTCTGGAACGTCGCTCACGAAATCAAAGCCGGCCGTCTGGTCCGAGTGCTCCCGGAGTGGACCCTCAACGAGCGCACGCTCCTGTGGCTGGTCTATCCGCGCTCAAACGTTCTGACCCCCAAAACCCGCATTTTCATAGATTTCCTGATCGACCGACTGGGAAACCGCGCCGACTGGTCAGCGTAATACTTGGTAACTCCGGAGTAGGTCAGTAGAAACACGGGGCCGCCGGAAGGCCGGCGAACGCACTTAGGATACCGCCCCCGTTTCGGCACAAAACAGACCTAAGGCGCCTGACCTGAGGGAATCGCCCCCTATCCCCAACGCAAAAAGCCACCCGAGGGCGGCTTTTAAGCGACTGACATTACATCAGGATTTTGGTTGCGGGGGTAGGATTTGAACCTACGACCTTCAGGTTATGAGCCTGACGAGCTACCGGGCTGCTCCACCCCGCGCCAATGCGTGTGATGTAACTCTCTTGGCGGGGAGGTTCAACGGCTAAATGACCCTTTCTTGACAGTTTCTTCACATTTTTTATCTAGCCTACCAAAGAAGGGCGCGCATTCAGGCTCTCCACGTCGAATCCGGCGATTGTTTTGTACTGACCGGCCACATCAGCCAGTGCATCCTCGCCCAGAACGTCACTGATCTGCGCAAATCCATCGGGGGCAAGCGTTGCGACCTCGTCTAGGATCTTGTCCGGACCGTCCCCCCGATTGGCGAGGACGATTCGGTTCACCGCCTCTCGCCGGATCGACTCGTATTCTTTCAGCGCTGCTGGTGCCGTTCCGTGATCCATCAGGCAGCGGGTCAGTACACGCGCGTCCAGAATGGCTTGGCTGGCACCGTTCGACCCGATCGGATACATCGCATGGGCGGCGTCCCCCAGCAATCCGGTACGGCCGAAGGTCCAGCGATCCAGCGGGTTTCGGTCCACCATCGGGTATTCATAGACGGTTTCCGCACCCCGGATCAGCGCTGGTATATCTAGCCAGTTAAACGTCCAATCCGCAAACAGCGGCAGGAAATCAGAGAGCTGGCCCTGACGATTCCAATCCTCCCTATTCCACAGATACTCCGCCGGTTTGGACAAATCCGCGATCCAGTTGATCACCTGCCGCCCGTCGGGAAGAATCTCAATCGGGTACACCACAAATTTTTGGTCCTTGCGGCCCGCCATCGCCATCGTAGCGCCGCTTAGAAACGGTTCCGAAATCGTCGTGCCGCGCCACATAATCGTGCCCCCCCAATGGGGCGCACCCTCCCCCGGCACATACTGCGCACGCAGCGCCGAATGTATCCCGTCAGCGGCGATGCAAAGCTGCCCGCGCTCCCGCAATCCATCGGCAAAAACCACCTCGACCCCATCATGAAAATCGTGGGAGCTATGAACCCTTCGCCCGGTCTCAACCACATCATCGCCCACCCGCTCTTTCAGCGCCTCCAGTAGCATCAACTGCAACTTGCCGCGATGTACCGAATATTGCGGCCAGTTATAGCCCGCATATCGGCCACGCGGCTCTGCCCAGATGTAGCCACCCTGCCGCGAAAAATAGGCCACTTCTTTGGTTCTGATGCCAAGCGAGTTCAGCCTGTCGGCCAAACCCATCTCGGTCAGCTCCCGTACAGCGTGGGGCTGTAGGTTGATCCCCACACCCAAAGGTGCCACCTCCGCCACCGCTTCGAATATCCGAAAGGGGATCTGTTTGTCCTGCAAGCTTAGCGCAAGTGTAAGCCCGCCAATACCGGCACCTGCGATTAATACGGTCATAAGCGATCCTCCCCACAGGCAATGTTACAGCGCCAGTATCAGAGAGCTACGGCAAAAATGGAGATGAGAGATTAGTGATAGAAAAAGCGCCGGCCTTTCCCACGAACGCAAACGGCCGCCCTGTTATGGGCGGCCTGTTTGTGTTGTTTTTGTTATCGTTTAGGGAGCTTTTTGTTAATACTTACTAGGTTTGGCAGTGACTTACTCTCCCACGTCTTAAGACGCAGTACCATCAGCGCGACAGTGCTTAACGGCCGAGTTCGGGATGGGATCGGGT
>NZ_MDVX01000057.1 GCF_001719615.1 Neptunicoccus sediminis | reverse complement strand
AAATCCCATGTCTATCACTCCATATCTCCCTGAACAAATTCGTCAGGGCAATGTGTTCACATGGGTCAATTCTCAGTGAAAATTTTGTAGGCTACCGGGTCACTTCTCAACGGAAATCAACACCCTTTGTGCTTGGAAGGTCTTCTCCACCTGATGCAGTGACTTGAGTGTCGGGTGCAACGCGCGCTCCATCAGCGCTGGCATCTCGGCGATCCGCGCCTGCGTCTGTGTGTTCGACGCGCGGGTCTGTGCCAATGCCTGCTGTAGTGGCACGGCCAAGGCTGCGCTCTTTTGCTCCGACAACTGCCGGAAAGTCTCTGTCTGGCTCATAAGAAAATCCTCTTTCTATTAAATTCTTTAAGGTGAAACTGCGGCCGAGCTTGGAGGCTGATATGTGATGCCCTTCAAGCCCAAAGGAGAAGCCGGAGAGTCTGCCGGTCGTCTCGGAGACATTCGGGCGCACATCCACGCCGCAGGCCTCTAACGCCTCCACAAAGTCGGTGGCGGTGATCGGTGCGGAGGTCAGATCCTTCAGCAGATCTTGCAACTGGGCTTTACTGGAGATCACACCCCGATGGGCCATCTCGAACTCACCGCGTTTCGGCGCTGCGATATGATCCCGCGCCTTTGCGGGGTCCAGCAAATGGGATGGTTCCACGCGGACCAGATCAAATCGCTCTTCAATCTCACGGATAACGGCTTCACTGCGGCGATAATCATGGGAGTCGCTGACCACACTGCCATCGAGCCGTATACGGCTGGCTGCGATGTGGATATGATCCCCGTGGCAGACGGTCATATAGCCTTCAAAGCCCATCCGTTCGGCCCAGAGGTCGCCAATTTGCGCCCACTCGTGATCGGACAGCTTCCGATCCTCTTGCGTCAGAGAGATTGACAGATGGACCATGTTCCGGTTCAAGCTGGGGCGCAGGTTCTTGAAAGCGTCCAGGTGGGTCTTGGCGGCGCCCTCTTCAAAGCCGAGCGTTCCCCCGACAATATCAGCGCGGTGCCGGACCTCGCCTTTGTGGTCGTGTTCTGCCAGCAGGTACTCAACCAGCCCAGTCGCATTTCCACCTTTGGTCAGGTTACCGATGGCCATGACCACCCCCGATCAGCCCGGCGCGGACCTGTTCGAGATTTCGTTGCAACAAAGACAGAAGGGGCAGAATGCGATCGACCTCAGGACGGCCGCCCGTGTTCAGGCGATAGCACATCTGGTTCAGGTTCGAGGCCGTCCGGCTGAGATCAATCCACGCCTGACGGTTCACCAGAGGAACCTGCGGCCCAGTTTCTTTGCTTAGGCCAAGCAAGCGATCTCGAACCAGAGCCGCGATACTTCTCCCTGAGGTTGCTTGTTGCAGTTTACGATGCTCGCTGCCAGTCAACCGCACAGTGATCTGATGATCCCGCTTGTTCTTTACACGCGGCCTCCCGCCTTTGCCCTTGGTTCCCATATCCATTCCCACCGGTTGGCAGACAAGGTGCAAGCACAGCGCGCACCGCATCCGACTCGAGCGCCGCGAAGGAAGGCGAGCGTTTTTGCAGTGCAAAAACATGGCTCGCTATCCGCTAAACAACGTCTCTGGGAAAACAGGTGGGAAGGCAGGGTTAAGGGGGCGTGAACGGGTGGAATGGGCTACCTTAAGGAACCCAAATTTACATTGTTTTGGACAAGAGAACCAAAGATAGACCTCTTGAAGCCAAGGCAGATCTGGATGGGTCTTTTGGCAAACCATCAGGCTATCGGAGTGCACTTATCTTCGGCGGGAAAATATCTAGGGACTATCATTCCTCGAAAGGGATACGTCATTTGCTGCGGGTTTTGCCTTCACTCGTTGTTCTTTCAATGGAGCGCAGACCTTTGCCGCAAACGGCTCAGTAGTCCGGCATGCCAGACTTGCGATCAAACGAGGTTGAATGACGAAAACGGCCATAGGTGTTGAACGACATGAACGGCCCAGAGCAGACTTCCGTCGCCTGATCACGAAGCTACGGTCGCAGCCCGCTTTGCGGCCATTCGCTGCCAGCTAGAAAACAGAGGTCGCTCGAACTGACACATCGCGGGACTTACCGGCCATTCACCTCACCATACCACTGCTGCGATGTGGACTGTCATTCTGGACTTTCGTTGCGCAAGCTAAATGAACCAGCCCCAGTCTATTCTTCATAACCGCTTTGATAACCCTGACGCAGGAAATAAACAGAACGATTCAGAGATTGTAGTCGTCCCGCACTTGCGACATACATTGACTGCGCGAGAACGCTGATCGACCGGTCCGCGCCCTGATTAGTTCATTGCTAGCAAAAGCCGACCATAAGTTCCGGAACGCCCGATCCTCAGTCGAAGGATCCCAATCGGCGCGCTGCCTCCAATCTACGGCCCATCTTTTGCACATTTCTGCGAAGAGTTCACGATTAAGAGTTAAGACAAGCGTGTCTACAGCTTCGACCGTTCTTTGCAAGAGACGAAAGCTTACGTTGATCCGAACTGGTTTTGAGTAGGTTTTGGCCTCAATTTGGACCGCATTGCGCCCAGGTAGAGTACCACCGTTGTGGACGAGCCCATGCCTCAGATGACAAACCATCTCGAATTGATCCAATGGCCCTTTGAACCTTGCGTCCGTAAGTTCGAATCCAATGAACTGGCGCGTTGCTTTCTTTAGCTCTTCTTTGGAGCTGAAAGACATGTGTTCAAATGCACTTCGTCTAAATTCAGCGTGGCCATGCCATAGTGCTCCTCCCAAATTTATCTGCTTTTCTGCCGAGACTTGCCTGCAAATAGGGCAAGCCTCCAAAACTAATGACAATATTGATCTAAAATAAGCCTCTGCGGCTGATACTGAGCCTAGCAAAAGTAGCCCGCCAAGATGTTCATTCTCAGTAAGTCGATCCGCTGTACCGTACCTCAGTAAACTTCTTGAGTGCAAAATGTATGCGTCAATTGGGCTGGGGTAATCAGTCTCGACTAGGTACTCGTCTATTGAGCCAATACTACTTGAAGCGGGGGCTTCATTCGCAAAATCTTCTATGTTAAGTGTCATGACACATGTTCTTCGGCGTGGCCTACAATCTGCTGTGCTCGAATTTTACCGACATAGGGAATGCCTAATAATGTTCGCCGGTCCACATCGAGCAATACATCTCGAACCTTTCGAATATTGGAGTTTTCTCGAATGCGCTTCTCTAGTGTCTTTGAGATTGGCAATACAGATATAGGCTGACCCACCAAGGCTTCATATGCGGAGGAGGGCTTGAGCTGCGTTCCGCAATTTGAACAAAATCTCGCCTCTGGATTGCTCCTCGGTGTAGCACATACATGACATACTGGCAGTGACAGGGTGAAGTCACTAGCTTTAGTTTTTGCTGCATCCAAGAGAGCCACTGAAGTCAAACGAGGCCAAGCTTGATGCTTGGTCGCTCGGACGACTTTCAAGAATGAAGCGATAGACTTAGTTCTTTGTCCTACAATTACGTTTTCCGCGGTCAAATCTCCTGTGTGGACATGATAATGCTGAAAAGAACCTTTCTCACCTTTCAGTATCGACCCGGACGGCATTATCAGTCCAGAGTACTGGAGAAACCCGAAAACCTTCCCAATATCCGCCTCGATTGGGGTTCGAATAGCGAACTGCAAGCCCTGTTTTTCTAGCTCCTTGCCTCGATTGTATTCTTTCGTTTGTGAAAGGATTGCTTGATAAATTTTCGTGCCATTTGTCACGTAGCTATGATAGGAGGGCAATTTAGATGAAAGAGAGTCAAAGACGGCATGCGACATGTCGCGCCCAGATCTAGACAGGCGCAGGACTGCATTCTTGTTGAGCGTGCCGTCTGTCGTTGTGTAGGCTTCCTGAGAATTATAGATTGATCTTAGCATACCGAGAAATGCTCGTGGAATTCCAAAAGAGCAATACGCCAAAAAACGGATATCCTCTTCGTTTTTTGAAACCACATCAATATTGGTGCCGGCAAAGCGCTTGTTTGCCAAAGACAGCATAAACTCTTCGTACTCCTGGCCTGAAGGCTTAACCCACGCGTCAATTTGCTCCGCATCATGCCCAACATGAAAGCTTGCGGAATGAGCAGTTATTCCAGGATAGACCGCCGCTTTGGGGGAAATTGTTCGCGATTTAATCGCCCTGAAGAAATCAAAGAAGTCTTCTTGTTGCTTTTCCGAAAATGAGTGCGCAGCATCATCGATAAGAATAACTACCCGCTTTACACTGTTCTCGGTTGCTAGGTTGTCCATGACCACTGTCAAAAAACCGATACTGAAATCGTTGACTTGGTCATCTTCAGCACGGCTGGCTTCTAAAATATCAACAAGTTTGTTGAGTTTTTCTTTCGGTGGAAGCTGTGCGGGCAAGACAATGTCGTCGTCAAGCTCCTTGGTCTCCCATACAGCCAAAAGTACTTTCAGCACTAACCAGGCCTTAAACCAGTAGGTTGCATTGGGGCCATTCACGTAAAAGGGCTCTAGCTTCAAAGCCAACTTAAAGTTGACGTAGATGGGAATCGCTTTGTCGGTGCCGCTTTCAAGGATGCGGAAAAAAGCTTTTCTCATTAAGGTGCTCTTCCCGCACCCCCTCGGCCCAATGAGCAGCTTCGCGCCGCCGCCCATTAACTTCTTAAGAATACTCACTTCATCGGGATGCTGCGCTGAGAGCGCAAGAAACTTCGCTCGATCAATGTACTCGGCTTGCTCGATAAAGTTTTCTTCTATTGGGAGCTCGTTATGGTTCTCAACGTCAAAAGTCATAGTCATTTTCGGTGCTAGCGCCTCAGTTGAACCGCTTCAGCGCCAAGCGATTTTAGGGGGTGGACAATTTACTCCAGACTTCAGGATGCTACTTCATTTTGCAAGCCTATGTTGACCAAATGTCGATCATTATCTTAAACAACCATGGAAACTTGCACTTTACCCGAAGGTCTTTCCGTAAACAGGTCAATCGGAGTGCGCTGTTAGGTAGGCCCACTTTCCCTAGCGATACTATTTAGTACCGCAGAGCGGCGAATCCAAAATTCGTTTTGGTTATCCTGGCACTACTTAGGAAGGCCTAGCCGAGAGTCCGGTTCCCCACTGGGACAGAGATGCGTTCGCATTTGCCGCGAATGGCAGGTTCCCGCCATAATTGTCGGTTTCTGCGATGCAGCGCTTTAACATCTTGGGCGGATTGCGGACGTTCGCTGCGCGGCACATCGACGCCTCCTCTGCGGGACAAAGCGACCCCATCCGAAACAAAGACCAAGGTCCGCTTTCGGATGCGGGTCGAGTGGTAAACATATAAGGGCTACTGCGCCCAAAGGAACGCAGCAGCGCTGGCACCTACGCCATGAAGAACTGATCAGCCGTCACCCCATCTAGTTCAATACTGTGCACGTAATCAGTGGCAGTGCCTTGGAAACTAATAACTAAATCACCATCCCCATTGTGGGTGTGTTGGAAGCCAGTGGGCAGGGCATCAATTTGAAACAGGTTCAATTCCTGGCCGCCAACTGTCAAGCTGTCCACACCGACTTCGAAGTCGGTAATAACGCTGCTTGTCGCTTTATGCTTGATGTTGTTGAACACAAAGCTGTCAGCCCCTTCGTCACCTGTCATGGTATGTCCTGAGCCGTGGCTTAGGGCACCCACGATCAAATCGTCACCTGCGCCGCCATAAGCCTCGTTTTCACGTACATTCAGGAACAAGCGGTCATCGCCTTCGCCACCGTAGTAGGTTGCTCCACTGCTGTATTTGACATTGATCGTATCATTCCCATCCCCACCATAGAACTCGCTGTCCACACTACGCAGGAAGTTGATATTATCGTTACCGTCACCGCCATAAACAAAAAACTCTGAGTATTCATCAGTGATGATGTCGCTATCAGCATCCGTGTAGCCAATGCCCATAGTGTCGTCGCCTGACGTACCATCCCAAGTGCGCTGCTCAATGCGTTCTGCGAGGAAGAAGTCCGCAGCTGTGACACCATCAAGCTCGATGGTGTGAACAAAGCCGTCTGCCGTGCCTTGGAAGTTGATCACCAGATTACCATCGCTGTTGTGGGCGTATTGGAATTCGGCAGGGATCTGGTTGATGTGCATTGCGTTCAGGATGCGACCATCAACCGTTAGGCTATCTACACCCACTTCAAAGTCGGTAATCAAGCTGATGGTGGCTGCCGTTCCTGCATTGGTGAACACAAAGCTGTCCGTTCCTTCACCACCTGTCATCGTGTGGCCAGATCCGTGGCTCAGAGCCCCCGATATCAAATCATCGCCAGCACCACCAAAGGCTTCGTTTTCACGCACACCTAAGAACAAACGGTCATTGCCTTCACCACCGTAGAACGTTGCACCACTGCTGTAATGAACATTGATCGTATCGTTCCCATCGCCCCCGTAGAACTCGCTATCTACACTTCGTGTCAATGTAATATTGTCGTCGCCTTCGCCCGCTTCAATTACAAATTCTGCATATTCATCGGTGATTGTATCACCGCCTGCATCCATGAAACCAACTCCGATCGTGTCGTCTCCAGATGATCCAGCCACAGTTCCAGAGTCATCACCGCCTTCGAGATTTGGTATCTCTGGCACGGTTGTTTCTATTTCACCAATCGTTGGGAGTGTGACATTAAATTCACCAGTCGTAACCAATGAGGTTCCGGTTAAAGAGCCGCCAAGGATGAACCAGTTTCCGATATCCTCAACATCAGAAAACGCTGGGATTTCACTAAAGTTCTCGACACCTATCTGATACGGGTCGTCACTGCCCGGCCACATATCAATTCGTTCACCATCTTGATCCACCAAATAGGTTAACCAGCTGAGTTCCCGAAATCTGTGACCGCCGTTTCCCGGATCAACCCAAGCACTCATAAAGTTGGCAGTAGAAAGGTTCAGCGTGTCTGCAAAATTGTAATCTTCCGCATTCACGTAATGAACGCCGCTGTCATCGATATATTCTCTGACTGTAAAGACTCCATAACTGGCGGCGGCTGCGAAGACGCTAAAGTTAGTCGAGCCCAGAAAGCTTGCAGTGTATTGAGCAACCAATTGTTCAAAGTTGTTTGAGTAATTTAGATCAAGTTGAGTAAGGTGATCAAAGTTCCCATATTCTTCGCCAGAGGAAATTTCTGTAACTGTCTGTTGAACCGTTGTTGTGCCTAGAACACGTTCGAAGTGGCCATAGTCCATGACAATCTGATCAGTACTATCAGCATTCAAAATAATGGCATCAATTTCTGACCAATCAAAGTCTGAAGGCAGGCCTAAATCATTGTAGTCAAACAGATGGAAGTTTTCTTCTGTCAGGTTTGAAACATTGACGGTCATTATGGCGGCGTTTTCGCCACCCGCTGTGTTGAAGCGGTATGTATCTGCCCCACCGCCACCCCAAACAATCGCCGGCCCCAAACCGTTAGTGTTAATTTCGAAAACATCGTTTCCGCTGCCGCCAGCATAAATAAATCCGCCAGCATTAATATTGAATGTATCAACGTTATTTGTGCCAAGCACTGCTTCAATATTGATATAAAGATCACCTTCTGCATCTCCGCCAGACGCAGTTGGCCCACCAAAGGGGTCAACACCAGGAGGGGTTGGCAATGACGGAAGAAGTTCTATTGTCACCCCTGCGCTATTTGGGTCAAACCGAATGACATCAATCCCGCCACCGCCATCAATTTTATCGGCACCCGCACCGCCGATCAAAACATTGTTGCCGTCGTTGCCAATGATCACATCGTTGTAGTCGGAGCCAATAGCGTTTTCGAAATCGTTAAGAGTTACAGTGTTAGCGAAATCAACATTTTCCAGTGCAACATTTTTTGACACATAGCCATTGGTCGAACCAGGGCCAAGATTGATCAAGACACCACCAGTTTCAGTCATGCCATTCGCATCAATTGTATCTCCAACAGATGTATTACCAAAAGCGGACAGAGTAATTTGCACGTTCCCAGTTTCGTTAACAAATTCTGAAAATTTCCCGCTGAGAGAATAAGTGTCATCAAAATTGGTCCCACGATATTGCTCTATTTTTTGAACAATATCTGTGCCCCCAAAGCCGTCTGATACTGCTGCATTCAAACCAGTAATATTTGCCGAAATCCCTGTCTGGCGTGCCCCCAAGGGACTGTTGATTAGAGACAGATAACTTAGAATATCTACACCATCGCCGCCATTAACGTAATCGCTCCCAAGTGAAGCGTAGATCACATCGTAGCCACTGCCAGTGTGCAAAATGTCGTTGGCTGAATTGCCGGTGATGGTGTTGTCAGCAGTGCCAAGGACGATAAGATATTCAACAGTTGATGAGAAACTTCCTAGATCGAGATTGGCGAACGCGTCGTTAATATTGTTGGTCGAATCTACGAACACGATATCAAATGTTTGCTCGTTTAAAGGAGTATAGTCGTAGCCAATTTCTAATTCTGTTGAAGCATTGCCATTCGGAGTGTCAACGCCAGAGTTCGTTGAAGCTCCGCGATAGCTTACTCGAATTGACCCCTCGTCAAGTGCCAATTGAACGCTGTTCTCTAATAATACTTGAGAACCTTTATGTACAGGAAAACCACTCGCGTCCATCAATGTTAACGCGTCTCTTATTTCGTTTGGTGATTGTCCGTCAGGATCGTCATCATTCGCAACTGTATCGGTTCCAAAATGTAGATGTGCTAACTCATGTGCTAAAACAGATTCAGAACTGATGTTTTTTGCAACGCCATTTTGATCAATGAACAGGAATTCCTGCTCCACCCACTCAAAGTCGATAGAAACAACATGGGTATCTAAACCATTTTCATTGTTAACTCCGATGTCAGCACGAGCATTGTTATCTGTAAACTGTATAAGATAATTTCTACTGCTAGAAGCAATTCCATCTAGCATTTGGCGAGCTTCTGCTCCACCATTCTCATACAGGTTTGTTAAAACTGCCGTCGCCTTTATTTGAAACGAGTTGTCCGATCCTGGCGGTCCGTTTGATGAAATCTGAATTTTGTTTAGTACATCTTGAAGTGCCATGAAAATTGCTTTCTTAAATATGAAACTTGATGGTTCTAATTATTCTGAACAGGACCCAAAATAATTCTTTGTTTCTTGGCAATATTCCCGAGCTGAATTTACCGCGAATAGTTTGCTATAAAGCGAGAACATAGATTTGGCCTGCCCTGAAATCGGATCAATATTAGTACATATTGCTGCGTTGACTTCTTTTTGTTTGGCGAAAATCACTTTAGATTTTTCTAATGAAAAGCATGCGTATCGGCCATGAATGAGATGCGTTCGTAACTTGGTTGGTTCGGTGATCAGACCCCAAAGCCGAATTTCACCGTGGTTTTTAAAAACTACATTTCCAAAGCTAGTAACTTTGACGACTTCATCGACAAAATCAGGTTTTAGAATATTTACTTCTGAACTCACTTTCTCAGCAAGTACAAGGCAAGCACCCATTAGCAAAAATTTTAGAAGAAAGATTTTTCTTGCGAACAAAAATATCCCACGTCGACGCAATTTTTTTCCTAACATACAAGTTTCATGGCAAATGAATATCTAAAGTTGAGGATTGTCAAACGTGATTTTTAGCGCCCTTACCCTCCAGACTCACGTATCTACCTCAAAGATCGTATGTACGGCGTTAAAAACCCCACCCCAGAGCGTTTCAACGATCCAGCCGGATGACTGCTCGAGGTCGCATATTACTTGGATGCAACTGAACTTCTGAAAACCGACTCAAACAATATTCTTCCTTTTGTGGATGATTTAGAGAACAAGCCAACACCCAAAAACTGAAGTTCTCTGACGTCCTGAAAAGCTTCAACATCATCACCTCCATTCAACCCTTAGTTGGTTAACATATGTCCCGCACCGCGATGTTCACATTTTGTTATGGAGCCTGATTTCAAGCACGGGTTGTATGAAACTGACATTCGCGGCAACGCAGTAAAACGCAAATTGGGCTCTTTGCTGACGTTAGCTGCGCTCAGCATCAAGGTCCGCTAAGGGCCGTTCATGTTCAGTAAAGCTAAGGTCAGAATTTTCTCGATGCCCGCGAAGCGGATGGATTTCTGCATCTAGAAATGATGTGAGCTCGGCGTCAGACTTAAATGTCCACCGTTGACACATACCAGTCATACGAAGGCTTATATGGATTTCCTGAGAACCGACGCTTAGCATCAGTCCCCACCAATCAGGTAACCCGCCCAATCCCCCAAATATGGTTTGCGGCGTTCGAGGTAGTCAGCGCGGTTATACGCGTCCTCCACATCGTTGACCGCGAAGTGCCCAAGGCAGGCCTCGGCCACCTCCCGGGCGCATTCCGTGCGTTCGGACAGCCATGTGCGTAGTGTAGAGCGAAACCCGTGGGGGCGGGCTTCAAGGCCGCGCTCGACCATGTAGTTGCGCATGGACATCTTGTTCAGAGGGCCGCCACGACTGTTGGGA
>NZ_MDVX01000056.1 GCF_001719615.1 Neptunicoccus sediminis | reverse complement strand
CCGGATCTCGACCGCCCCGAAATCATGCCATCCCTCGGGATCATTGTCCTGCTCAAAGGTGGTAAACTCACCGGTGGCTTTCACCGCCTCGGCCATAAAGCCGTCACCGGCCTCCATGAGCGAGCGGGTGACATGCATCCGGCCTTGGATGGGCTGCGCGGGCGGCACTCCAAGGCACGCGAGCTTGCGGAACGCGTCGTTCTGCGCGGCGATCACACTCGGATCCGGGCATTCTGTCTGGGGCTGTGCAGTGATGGTCATAGGGCTCTCCTTTGAGAAGTTGAAACACCCTTCCCAAAGCCTGCTTTTTCTTTTCTGCTTGGCGGAAGGGCCGAAGCAGAAGGTGCCCTACCCGAACAGCCCCTTGGGTCTGTAATTCGGGTTAGGGATGGTTTCGATCCAGCCGCCCTGTTCCTTGATGCTCTCGATTGCCGCCGAGAGCGGGTAAGCGCCCTCGGACGGGCTCCACCAATAGGCACCGCGCTTGAAGGTGATGATCTTGCGGCGGCCGTCTTTGAGTTCGCGCCGGTCCGCGAAGCGGCAAACTGTCCGGGGGACAGTTTGAGGCAAGAACGGGCGGAGCCCGGCCACCCGCAGCGTCTTGGGTTCCTTACGTGACATGCGAGTCTCCGTTCTCCGTGTGGTCAGGCAGCCTCGACACTGCGCCCTGCCCTACCCGCCTCAGATTGTGCGATCAGATAGTCACAGGCGCGCTGCGCATCCGCGGCGTGCTTGAAGATCGCACCCTTGTCCGACCGAAGAACGCGCAACCAGTTGTGGAGGTAGGCGGCATTCATCTCGAGCGTATGCGCCGTGAAGCCGAGCGTCTGACCCAGGAACACCGAGGTCAATTCCGCGACGATCTCCTCGCGCGCATAGGACGTGTTGCCAAACTTCGAGAACCCAAAATCACGGTTCAGTCGATGCGGGGCTTTTGTGGCATGGGCCAGCTCATGGGCCCAGACCCCGTAGAAATTGCGCGGGTCCTGGAACCGCGTGATGGACGGCATGTAAACCTTGTCCACGGGCGGCAGATAGTAAGCTTCTGTTCCCGTGAAGACGGTCGTGATGTCGATGGCATCGAAAAACGCCTGCATATGCGGGATGGGCTCGGACGGCAGATGCTCGGGCGCAGGCTCCGAGTCGGGGTAGAAACTGTCGGGCAAGCCCTCGATCTGGCAGGCATTGAATACGCGATAGGATTTCTGGAAGCGGAAGATGCGGGCTTCCTCGGAGTGATCATCGCCATCGCTGCGGTCGTCCTCGCCGCCCGCATCTTTCCGGCTTTGGCCGTAATAAACGACGACAGAGGACTTCTCGCCCTTGCGGACCTTTGCGTCCAACGCATTGGCCTGCGGCAACGTCATCCAGAAGGGAGAGCTGTGGCCCGCCATCACGGTCCGCATCGTCAACAGGAAGTTGTTCACCCCCTGGTAGGTTTCACCGCCCACGCGCAGGGGACGAGAGCTGCCACCTGCGGTCCAGGGCTTGCGCCAGGGCAGAACACCGCGCTCGATGATGCGGATGATTTCGTTGGTGATGACCTCGGAGGCATCGAATTTGGGCGTGCGGGATCGGGCCATGACTGGCCTCCTTTCGAGTTTTGGTGAGAGGGAATGGGGATCAGGTTGACTGAGGGGGCCGCGGATCGTTTGCGATCCGCGCGCCGAGCCCTTCGACCATGTTGATGTAGGTGGTCAGCGAGACAGAACTTCGAGGACCCCAGGGTTCAGAGTCGTCCGATCCGTCCCGCGCCACCCGCGGCAGGTTCGCGAAGGCGATGACATCGGTGACGGGTCGGATATCGATGAACGGGGTCCCTTGTGCGACCGCGAGGGCGGCCAAGGGAAAGCGCTTGATCGGCGCGAAGGTCGACACGGTGGTCCAACCGAGATGGAGGAATGTCCCGCCCTCCCCGCAGATCACATGCGCGTTAGGCAACAGCGCCGCCTGCTTCAGATAACCGAGATCACGTAGGACGGTCTCGCGCTCGCGCCGTTGTGCCTGCCCCGTCTGGCCGGTTCGGCGTAGTTCCTTGTGTCGCCACCACGAGGCAGCGGTCGCGCGCAATACGCGCAAGACACCTGTTTGCATGAGAATGCCCTTCATCAGGAACGGCAGACCGGAATCCGGCCCGGACCCATCTGAGGGACCTCAAAGGCCCTCATCCGTCAGTCACAAAACCCGAAGAACACTTTCACTCTTTAGGGATCTGATGCCGAGGAGCGTTAAATGCAAAGCTCATGAGAACGTAGGATCCTCCACTTTCCGGCATCAGACCCCAATGAGGAACAGGATCAGGCCCGGACACCCTCTTTCGGGCATCCTCAGGCCTGACCTCCCCCGGCCCTCCTCTTCCTCTCAAACCCCATGATTTCCGCAGATGGCTTGATTTTGTTCCTGTTATGTTCTATGTTGAAAGCCACGCTAAGAAGGGAGATCCCCGATGGAAAGCACCACTTACGCCCTGCCCGCGACGCCAAAGCAGATCGCCTATGCGCGCGCACTGGCCCTTCGCAACCAGACGCTTCTGCCGTGTGAGGTTCAGCAAGATCGGCGCTCCTTGAGCGCCTGGATCGACGCACAGGCCAAGCTGAAGCCGGGCACGCAGGACAGCCGCCCGACATCAAAGCAGGTCGCCTTTGCCGAGCGCCTCGCCCGCATCAAGCGCCGCGCCGTGCCGGACGAATGCTTCCGCGACAAGGAGCTGATGTCGAAGTGGATCGATGGGAACAAGTGAAGCTGGGTAGACCCCGCGCTGATCGAGATTACTTCGGCCGATCGACAACGGATGCCCCGCCCGACTTGGCAAGCGCGATCAGGCTGGACTGGATTTTGGATGTGAAGACGGAACTGAACGTGCCGATGGGCGTGCGGTCCTCCCAGACAAAGGACCGCTCCAGAACATCGGTGTTGATCTCGTCCAGCATGACCCATTTGCGGACATGGGTTTATGACCCCACGCGCTGCGACTCGATCTGTGGCACCTCGATGATCAGCACGATGTTGACGAGCGTTGCCGCAACAAGCAGCCGGAGCGGGGTTCGGGTACACCCCATTAACTCCTAGCCTACGGCGACCCCGAACAGCGCACCGACCCCGGCTGTCGCCGCCATTGCAAGCGCTCCCCATAGCGTGACCCGCGTGGCCCCACGGACGACGCCTGCGCCGCCGGCCGAAGCGCCCAATCCGCCAAGAACCGCAAGGCCAAGGATCGTCGATCCCGCCACCAGGGGAGCGATCTGCGCCTCCGAGACCAGCAGCACGACGATCAGGGGCAGCACCGCCCCAACGGCGAAGGTCAGTGCGGACACCAGAGCCGCCTGGACAGGGCGGGCGGTAACGGTTTCCGAAATGCCGAGCTCGTCGCGCGCATGCGATCCGAGCGCGTCACGTTCAGTCAGTTGCACGGCAACCTTTTCCGCCAGGTCGCGGTCCAGCCCCCTTTCAACATAAATCCGGGTTAGTTCCTCGAGCTCGGCCTCGGGCGTTTCCTCGAGTTCACGGCTCTCTCGGGCGAGGTCCGCCTGTTCGGCGTCAGTTTGTGAGCTGACCGAGACATACTCCCCCGCCGCCATCGACATCGCGCCAGCCATAAGCCCGGCCAGCCCGGCGATCATGACCTCGGGCTTGCCGGAGCCTGCGGCCGCGACGCCGACGACGAGGCTCGCGGTCGAGACAAGACCATCGTTGGCTCCGAGAACGGCGGCCCGCAACCAGCCGATGCGATGCACCATATGGATTTCAGAATGTGAGAGGCGGCTCATGGCTTGGCTCCTTGAACGATGTCTGCTTGCTCTGACATGATGACCTGGGATTTGCCCGTAGCTGGCTCCTGCGGCGCGATGCGCAGCGCGCGCAGGGCGTTCAGGATCACGGCAACGTCGATCACTTCTTGCAGAAGCGCGCCCTGAACCGGCGTGAGGTAGCCGAAAGCGGCCGCGATCATGCCCATGACAGACAGGCCGATCCCGGCGACAACGCTTTCGACTGCGATCCGGCGGGAGGCGCGCGCGATCTCGATGCCGGGCCCCAGCCGGTCGATCCGGTCGACGAGCAGCACCACGTCGGCGGCCTCGGCCGAGGCCGCGGCGCCCCGTGCCCCCATTGCCACGCCTACATCGGCTGCGGCCAGGGCGGGCGCGTCGTTGACACCATCACCCACCATCATCACCGGCCCGTGTTTACGCTCGGAAAGCACCAGCAACACCTTTTGATCCGGCGTCAGACCGG
The DNA here is from genome assembly GCF_001719615.1 of Neptunicoccus sediminis. GTDB lineage: Bacteria > Pseudomonadota > Alphaproteobacteria > Rhodobacterales > Rhodobacteraceae > Amylibacter > Amylibacter sediminis. Next base: position 1,992 of record NZ_MDVX01000056.1, on the reverse strand, counting down.
CCCGCAGCCCGTCGAGGCCCAGCCCCTCGGTCACGCGCTCGGCCACGTCCGCGCGGTCGCCAGTAGCCAGAAGGATGCGCACGATCCCTTGACGGCGCAGACCGTCCAGCATCGCCCCCGCGCCCTCTCGCAACGGGTCAGACATCACCAGATGCCCCGCCAGGTGACCGTCAACTGCCACTGCGACAAGGACCGATCCGGCGCCCTTGGCGGGGTGATCGCCCGCCCTCTGCCCAACGCGGGACACAACGAAGCCGTCGCCCCCGACGATCACCTCGCGGTCCTCCACACGACCCAAGACCCCTTCGCCCGGGATCTCAGCCACTTCTGTCGGAACGGGCAGTGTGAAGCCCTGTGCCTTGGCGGCGGTGACGATCGCTTGCGCGACAGGGTGCTTGGAGGCCTGATCGAGCGCGGCCGCGAGGCGCAGGATGTCGTCCTCGTTCATGCCATCGTGGCTGTCGATCGAGATGATCTGCGGACGGCCATCTGTCAGCGTCCCCGTCTTGTCGAGGATCAGCGTACGGATGCGCGCCATTGTCTCGAGCGGCCCTGCGCCCTTGATCAAAACGCCAAAATGCGCCGCACGCGAGAGACCCGCGACCAGCGCAACCGGCACGGCAAGGATCAGCGGACAGGGCGTGGCGACCACCAGCACGGCGACCGCGCGGATCGGATCGCCTGTGAACCACCAGGCCGCGAAGGCGATACTGACGGTGACGACCAGAAAGCCCAGCGACCAGCGGTCGGCCAGCCGGGACATCGGCGCTTTGGACGCCTGCGCTTCCTCGACCAGGCGAACGATCCCGGCATAGGTGCTGTCCTTGGCCTCGCGCGTCGCCGTCAGGTCGAAGGCCTCGCCCGCGTTGGTCGATCCGCTCATGGCGTCGGCCCCGCGCGCCAGCCGGACTGGGAGGGATTCGCCGGTCAGCGCCGCGGTGTCGAGGAAGGCGGTGTCGGACGTAACCGAACCGTCCACGGGAACGACATCGCCCTGCCGGATCAGCAGGCGATCGCCCGGTGCGATCTCCTCGAGAGGCACATCCTCAAGACCGCCGTTCCGGTGCCGCGTCGCGGTCCGGGGTACGCGAGATAGAAGATCCTTCATCGAACGACGTGCACGGCCCTCAGCGAAGGCTTCGAGGAAAGTGCCTCCAGAATACATGACTGCGACGACAGCCGCAGCCAAGGTCTCGCCGAAGACAAGCGCCGCCGACATCGACAGCGCGGCAACGATATCGAGGCCCACCTCGCCGCGCCCAATGCTGCGGACGATTTCGACCACAAGCGCTGCGAGCGCGGGAACAACTCCTGCAATCCAGATCAGGTTCGCGATCTCTGGTTGGCCCGCAAGGTAGAATGCGAGTCCCACGATCAGCCCGGTTGCGGCCATCAGCAGGAGTGCGGTCTTGAAGCGATCGGTACGGGTCTGTTCCATGCGGCTCATCTTCCCCCGGCTGAGGCGATTGCCGCTGGTTCTTCGGAAAAAAGACGCCCGACTCCCACGCCCATTGCATTGCCTTCATCATCGCACAGAAGAAACAGGGCGTCGAGTCCACGTTGTCTCGCGAGGTCCGCACCCCTCTCCGCACCGAGCACCATGAGCGCCGTCGCCCAAGCATCGGCCTCGGCACAGGTGCGGGCCACCACGGTGACGGAGGCCGGCGAGGCGATCAGCGGCGCGCCACGTCTCGGATCCATGGTATGCGACAGGCGGCGCCCCTGAACCTCGACCCAATGGCGGTAGTCACCGGAGGTCGCCACGGCGGCGTCCTGCAGCGCCAGAACCGAATGCGGCGTCCGGCGATCAGGGTCCGGCGCTTCTACCGCGATGATCCATGCCTCGCCATCGGGGCGCAGGCCCATGGCACGCATCTCACCGTCGATGCCGACAAGGGCGTCGGCAATCCCATGATCGCGCAAGGTCTCGGCGAGCCGGTCGACGCCATAGCCCTTGGCGATGCCGTTCAGATCCAGCGCAATGGGCGCGGT
>NZ_MDVX01000055.1 GCF_001719615.1 Neptunicoccus sediminis | reverse complement strand
TTGCGCAACTGCATCCCCTCGATCTCCAGCACCTCCTGCGCCGGGCGGCGGGGGGCGTCCATCACGGCGCGGATACCCTCGGGCGCGGCGGCCCCGGGCCCGAAACCCCAGGCCGTCACCGCATCGCCCATGCCGATATCGAAGGCCCCGCCCGAGGCGCGCCCGATCTCGAGCCCGAGGCGCAGGACCGCCCGCAGTTGCTCCGGCACCACCACCCAATCGTCCACCGGCGCCGCATTGATCCGCATGAGCGCGCTCTCCGCGTTCCACGTCGACATCTGCTTGTCCACCTCGTCGACAGCCGCCTGAAGGGCGGCACGGATTGCATCCGTGTCGCGGCCCCGATCCGCGAAGAACAGCGCCGACCAGCGCGTGCCCATGGTGGGGCCGTTCAGGGCGATGCGCGCGCGCTCAGTAGACATCTTCGACATACCGCCCCTCTGCCTTTAGGACTGCGGGCGTAAGCCCGGCAGGTGCGAGGATCTCGGCCAACGCATCGCTCACGCCCGTGGCCATGTCGCGCCCGCCGCAGACCATCACACGCGCCCCGTCGCAGATAAGCCGGGCCACCTGCGCCGCGTCGGCGCGCAAGGCGTCCTGCACATAACTGCGCCGCGCGCCGCGCGAGACGGCGGTGACAAGCCGGGTCAACCGCCCCTCAGCCTGCCAGCCGGGCATCTCTTCGCCATAGAAGAAATCGCTGTCCGCATGCCGCATCCCGAAAAACAGGTGCACGGGCCTGTGCCGCGCATTGCTGCGGATGAAGCCCGCCAGCGGCCCGACACCGGTGCCCGCCCCGATCAGGATCAGCGGGGTGCGACCGCGACCGGCGTGAAAGCCGGGATTGCGCCGCAGGAAAGCCGTGACGGTATCGCCCGGTTCCAGCGATGTCAGCTGGCCCGAGGCAAGGCCGCCCGGATGCTTGCGCACCACGATTTCGACGAACCCGTCGGCCTGACCCGAGGCCAGCGAATAAAGCCGCGGCACGGGGCTGCCCTGCGGCAGGACGCCGATCAGGTCGCCTGCCCGGAACCGGGCGAAGCCCGCGCCCGTCAGCCGCTGCCATAGTGTTGCGCGCGGCAGGGCAAAGCGCAGGATCGCGGCCCCCGCCTGCATCTCAGCCCCGTAGTTGCGCCGCGAGACGAGGGTCAATTGTTCGGTGCGCGGCAAGACGGGTTGGTGCGCAAGGTCAAGGGGTATGCCAAGCATCTCGCCAAGCGCGCGGCCCCAGCGCGCGAAATCCTGCGGCGATTGCCGGTCGATCGTGTCGAGCGGCAGAAGCTCGGGCCAACCTTTCGCCTTTGCCGCTGCCGTGACGTCCTTGGCGAAAGCGCAATAGGCCGGAAAACTCCGGTCGCCGAAGCCGAGAACGGCAATCGGAAAGTCGGGCGCTCGGTCTGTGGCGTTCAGCCGGTCGAGAAAGCCCTTCGCCGAGGCCGGAGCGGCACCATCGCCATAGGTCGCGGCGAGCAGGATGATGCGCTCGGCACGGGCGTAGCGCTCTGGCGCGAAGCCCGACATCGGGCCAACATGGACGCCCTGCCCCGCTGCCGTCAGCGCGGCATGCAGGGTCGCGGCGAAGCCCCAGGTGCTGCCACCCTCGCTGCCGACAAGAATGATCGTCTCGGCACGGCCCGCGGGCTGGTTGCCCCGGATGCGCGGCCGCCCGCGCCGCCCGGCAAGCCAGATCAAGACGCCGGTCACGCCCATCGCCGGCACTCCGAGCGCCATCATCCCGAGCACAAGGCCGAGCGTCGCGGCCCCCTGCCCCGTGTGCAGCATGTAAATGGTTTCCGAGACGCGCTCCCACCCGGTCAGGTCGGCCCATGCCACGAGCGCGCCGGTTCCCTGGTCAAGATAGCCGGTGCCCCGGTCGGTCTTCAGTGTGAACACGTCCGTCGCATCGCCGGGATAGGGAAAGCTCAGTTCGCGCAGCTCGGCGACGGGCGTCTGCAGCAGCGTGGCCATCTGATCGAGAGCGAACCCAATCTCTCCGCTCACTTCGGTGGGATCAGCCGGCAGGACGCCACCGTCCGGCAAAAGATCGAAGGTGGAGGCTGTCATCCAGAGGGCGGTGGTGGAGGACAGAACGAGGCCGATGACGGCGATCCGGGCGATCTCGACATGCAGCCTGCCCGTGAACGGACCGCGCAAGGACGCGAACCAGTGCCGCCATCCGCCCGCCCGTCGCACGACCAGCATAGCACCCGAGAGCGAGAGGACCAGCATCGCCGCGGCCCCGGCGGCCATGGCGATGCGCCCGCCATCCCCGAGGAAGAGCGAGCGATGAAAGTTGGTGAGCCAGCGAAGGGCCTGGTTCGGGTCGGCCGAGGCAACGCCCGCGCCCGTCGCCGGGTCGATCACGGCAGCACCCGGCGCGCCCTGATCGAACCAATAGGCGGTGATCCGACCGGAGGGCGACCGCCGGATCTGCTCGACGCCCGGATAGACGGCCTG
>NZ_MDVX01000054.1 GCF_001719615.1 Neptunicoccus sediminis | reverse complement strand
GGTCCGCGAGGGTGGCGACTGTCTGACCAGTCTCCACCTGCGGCGCGGTGATGCGCTCGACTGCCGGAAAGACCGAGAGCGCAGCGCCGCTCAGGCTCAGGATCGTGACGAGCGCGAGTGCCAGTAGACCCGGCCAGCGATGGAGTGTACGGATCATGGCCCTGCCCCTCACATGTCGTAGGAGAAGTTGGCGATGTAGCGCCGGCCGGTAACCGGCGTACCCGCGCCCGCCGTCGTCAGCGGCACGGCCACCTCGTTCGGGCTGTCGCGCATATCCTCGACCGCCGCGTCTATGTGAAGCGTGTAGCCCGCATCGAACAGCGCATCGGCCAGATCGAGCGTGATCTCGAGACTGCGGCCCGCGCCGACGCTGGCGCCGGTGATACCGTTTACCTGCGCGGTATCGCCGCCCGTGGCACGGTACCAATCGCTCAGATGCTCGTAGTACTTGGACTTGCCACCAGCCATCCAGAGACTGCCGACATAGGCGCCCGAGGCGTCGGTAACGTAAAGCGCGAGGTAAGCGCCGTCGCCGCCATAGTTGTTGAGGGTGGTTGTGAGCGTCACGGGCCGTGCCATAGCGAGGCCGGGAAGCGTGAGTGCGGTGGTCAGCGCGAGCGTTGCGAGAAGTGATTTCATGGGAATGATCCTTGTTCAGGGTGCTTCGGAGCTGTTCAGTTCACCTGAACCTGCGGAGGGGCGCCGTTTCCGAAGAGGCCGTTCTGCGGAGGAGCGACCGTTCCAGCGGGCGCGGGATTGCGGGCGCCACCGCGGTCGTCGTCATCATCCTCGTAGTCCATCTCGACGATCTGCAGCGTCGCCGGATCGAGCTTCACCTCGATCTCGCGGCCATCCTGGTCTCGGCCTTGGATTTCGTAGCAGCCGTCGTCGATCTCGAAGTCGCGCACCGTCCAACCGTTCTGTTCGGCCATCTGCATGGCGGCCTCGCGCGGCTGCCACTGGTCACGGGGCGCATTGCAATCATCGTCGTCGGCCAGCGCAGCGCCGGCGGGCAAAAGTGCGATCAGGGCAAGGGCGGTCAGAGTCTTTTTCATGGCAAGGGGTCCTTTCGTTTGATGAGACCAATCTGGCACCCCGACCTGAGGGCATCCTGACGCCCCAGCGATTCCTGCTTCAGCTTGCCGTCAGGAAAATGGCCCCGCCGATGAGGGCGGGGCCAAAAAAAGATGCGAGCGCAGGCTACAGGGCTGGCATGGCTATGCGCCCTGCCCCGCGTTCAGGTGAATTCGAACTGCTCGAAGCGGACACGGCGAGGCGTTTGGCCTTGTGCTTTCAAGCCCTTGAGAATCCCGTCCTTCAGACCGGTTGGGCCGCAGAACCACAGATCGGCTTGCCGGATCGCGAAAGGGACCGCGCCAATCAGGCGCTCGGCCGTGAGCCTGCCATCGCGCGTCGTAACGACCACCTCGAAACTGAACCTCGGGTTGCGGGCAGCCGCAGCGCGCAGCGTCTCTACCCCAATCGCCTCCTCTTGTGTCCGAACGCAGTGGATGAGGTGAATGTCGCGGCTATCCGCTTCGCTCAGGCTTTCGGCCCAGGCGAGGAACGGCGTGATACCGATGCCGCCCGCCAGCCATATCTGGCGCGCACCGCCCTTGCGGAAATTGAACCGTCCATATGGCCCTTCGACCTGCACGCGCGTTCCGGTCCGCAAGATGGCGGGCAGGCTTCGTGTCCAGCCACCCAAGCCCCGGATGGAGAACGTCAGGGTGCCGTCAGGGCGCGGGGCGCTGGCGATCGTGAAGGGGTGCGGCTCGGACAGTCCTGCCTCTGGCGCGCGGAAGAAGGCGAATTGCCCCGGCCGCCACCGCATGGCCCGCCCCTCGGGGCGGAGGGTTAGCGTGGTGGTGTCCTTGGTCTGGCTGATCTCTGTGACGGTGAATTCTCTACGCCGCAGGTACGGGGCGACCAGCTCGGTGAATATCCACGCGATTACTCCCGCGATGCCAAATGT
>NZ_MDVX01000053.1 GCF_001719615.1 Neptunicoccus sediminis | reverse complement strand
ATCCCGAACTCGGCCGTTAAGCACTGTCGCGCTGATGGTACTGCGTCTTAAGACGTGGGAGAGTAAGTCACTGCCAAACCTAGTAAGTATTAACAAAAAGCTCCCTAAACGATTACAAAAACAACACAAACAGGCCGCCCATAACAGGGCGGCCGTTTGCGTTCGTGACACTCACTTTCTTAATTTTCAGGCCGATATACATCGCTGAATCCGTTCTGATTCTGTGTGACTCCCAAACATTTTGCTGCGGTCCGGTCCGTCGTTTGATTGAAAACACGAGCGGGTTAAACCTGATGTTGCCCTAGGGTTAACCTTTGCAAACTGGGGTTGAACAAGCTTTGGGCGAAACGTGTTTTATGCGATTTCCCGGGCAAAGCTGCGGGGCCTCGTCTTGCCTTAGGGGAAATAGAATATATGCTGGCGCGCATCTGCTTTTACTGCAAATTAAAAGGAAATTTGATGAAGCTTGCTCTCCTGACTGCGACCTGTATCGCAGCACTCGCAACGACTGCTGCCCGCGCTGAAACATTCACCATCTCCTGGTGGGGATATAACGGTGAAAAGCTGAAAGCGAATATTGTTGAGCCGTTTGAGGAAATCTGCGGATGTGAGGTTGTGTTCGAGACGGGAAACAACTCCGACCGTCTTGGCAAACTGCAAGCCCGTGGCGGCAAAGGGGTAGACGTGATCTATCTGACCGACAGCTACTCTCAGTTGGGGGTTGAGGCCGGTACATTCATGAAACTGGACCGCTCCCGTATTCCGAACATCGAAAATCTTTACGAATTGGCACAGGATCCGCAGGGCGGCTACGGGCCGGCCTATAGTGTCGGGCGCGCGGGCATCGTCTATGATTCCGCGGTGGTTGAGCCGATTACCTCTTGGGACGGTCTGTGGCGCGAAGATCTCAAAGGCAAAGTGACCCTGCCGGGCATCACAACAACGGCTGGTCCGATGGTTGTGGTTCAAGCCGGTAAGAAAGCGGGTGTGGATGCGTTTGAAGACGCGGATGCTGCGTTTGAGGCGATTGAGGCGCTGAAACCGAATTCGGTGAAGAATTACAACACCGGCTCGGAAATGGTGAACCTGATTTCCACAGGCGAGGCTTCTGTGGCGATTGCACAGGATTTCACGCTGGCCTCTTTGCAAAAAGCGGTGCCAACGATGACTTGGGCCACGCTGGACGACGGCGATATTGCGACCCTGAACACGGTTAACATTCCGGTTGGCGCCGAGAAAGTTGATCTGGCCTATGAGTTTATCAACTTTGTGCTGTCCAAAGAAGTACAACAGGTGAATGCAGAACAGGGCGTGGATGCGCCGGTGCACACAGGCGTTGAACTGACACCGGAGCAGGCCGCGATCTGGACTTATGGCCCCGAGGCCATCGCCAAGCTGAACCAGATGGATTACGCCAAGATGAACGCAGCCAAGATCGACTGGATCGACCGTTGGAATGAAGTCTTCGGCCTGTAATACTCCACCAGTATCGTTTATGAGGCGGAGCATCGGAATATGCTCCGCCTTTTCTTTTCAAAGGAAGTCCAATGTCTAACCGCCTGCGCGCATGGCTGCTTGCGACACCGGCCATTTTACTGGTCTTTATTTTCCTCGGGCTGCCGGTTCTGGCCACGTTTGCGACTACGTTCGGGGATCCGAAGGGTCCGTTCTCGACCTATGCCGCGTTCTTTAACTCTCGCTTTCGTATGACCGTTCTGTGGCGCACGATGGAGGTGGCTTTGATCACCACGATCATTTCTGTCGCGATCGGTTTTTGCACCGCTTGGGTTGTGGCCCGTATGCCCGGACGGATCAAAAGTTTGCTGATTATCGCGGCTGTCTTCCCCCTGCTGACAGGTGTGGTTGTGCGGTCTTTCGCGTGGCTGGTCATTCTGGGCAAGAACGGCATTCTGAACAATTTCCTGCTGGGCATCGGCGCCATCGCGGAGCCTTTGTCCATGCTTTACACCCAAGGTTCTGTGATTGTGGCGATGGTTTACCTGTTCGTGCCGCTGATGATCCTGACCCTTGTCGGGGTGCTGGAGGGCATTCCGCAGGATATGACCGATGCAGCCGCGTCTTTGGGGGCGACCCCTGCGGCTACCTTCCGGCAGGTTGTCCTGCCAATGGCAGTTCCCGGACTGATCGTCGGGGCGGTTCTGGTTTTTACCGGATCGTTCACTTCTTACGCCACGCCGCAACTGTTGGGCGGAGAGCGTCAGATGATGATGGGCACATTCCTTTATCAAAGGGCAATGGTCACATTTGACTGGGTTGGTGCCTCTACCATTGCGGCGGTGATGGTGGTGGTGACGCTGACTACGGTGCTGGTGATGTCCAAAGCCGCACGCAAACTTAATCCGATGGCAGGGTAAACATTATGAAAACACGTATTCACCCTGTTCTGATCGTTCTGACAGTTTTGACGTTTCTGTTCCTGCTGGGGCCGCTGGTTGTGATTATCGGCTCGGCGTTGTCTGATACGACCTATCTGACATTCCCACCTCAGGGGCTGACGCTGCACTGGTTTGCCAATATCTTTGAGATTTCGGCCTTCACGCGCACGATGGGAACGTCCTTCATGCTTGCGGTAGGGGGGACGACCCTGTCCATGCTGATCGGTATTCCAGCGGCCTATGCGTTGGCGCGCTACCGGATTGAGCTTCCGGCTTTTCTGGGAAATGTTTTTGTGCTGCCGATTCTGATTCCGGAAATTGTGCTGGGCTTCTCGCTGATGAAATCACTGGCGAGCGGTTTCGGTCTGCCGATTTCACTGGCTCTGCTGGTGGGCCATGCGCTGATCGTTCTGCCCTATACGGTGCGGGTGGTTGGGGCGTCGCTGAACAGTTTCGACTTTTCCATTGAAGAGGCCGCCGTCTCCCTTGGATGCCCGCGCATCAAAGCGTTCTTCACCGTGGTGCTGCCCAATATCCGCGCAGGCATCATTGCCGGTTTCATTCTGGCCTTTATCACCTCCCTCAACGACGTTTCGATTTCGATCTTTCTGACCGGACCCGGCGTCTCCACTCTCCCGATCCAGTTGCTGGCCCATATGGAGCAGTTCTTCGATCCGACGATCGCGTCGGTATCGGTTCTGCTGATGGGTGTCACAGTTGCCGTTATGGCTGTGGTTGAACGGACCCTTGGACTTACTTTCCTGACAAAATGACCCAATCTCTGACACTTGAAAATATCAACGCCCATTATGGCACCACGCAGGTGCTGGAAAATCTGTCGCTGCATATCGCTGAAGGAGAGCTGGTTTCCCTGCTCGGGTCTTCGGGCTGTGGCAAGACAACCACCCTGCGTCTGGTTGCGGGCTTTCTGGAGCCGACCTCCGGTTCGATCAAACTCGGGGATCGCGATCTGACGCGGTTGCCCGCCCATGCCCGCGATATTGGTTTGGTGTTCCAGACCTACGCGCTGTTCCCCCACCTTACGGTGCGGGACAACGTGGGTTTCGGCCTGAAGCAGCGGAATATCTCCGGTGCGGAGCGCAAAAAGCGCGTTGATACGATGATTGAGCGGGTCGGCTTGGGCGAACTGGCGGACCGGCATCCGGCGAATCTGTCTGGCGGTCAGCGCCAGCGGGTTGCACTGGCCCGTGCGCTGGTGATTGATCCGCCACTGTTGATGTTTGATGAGCCGCTGTCCAATCTGGATGCCAAGCTGCGGGTGGATATGCGGGTGGAAATCCGGCGTCTGCAACAGGCCAATGGCACCACCGCGCTGTATGTGACGCACGATCAGGAAGAAGCGTTTTCGATCTCGGATCGGGTGGCGATCATGAAGGGTGGCAAGATCATGCAGCTCGACACGCCCGAAGTGCTCTATTCCCAGCCTGCGAATGCTTTCGTTGCGGATTTTGTTGGCTTTGACAATATCATCGAAATGGAAGCCGTGGCCGAAGCCGGAGACGCAATCCGCGCACAAATGGCGGGTGGCAGTACCATCGACCTGCCAAAAAGCCAGTTTGCGGTGCCGGGCAAAAAGTTCCTTTTTGCCACCCGTCCCGAAGGCTTGCTGGTCGCGCCGGAAGGCAGCGGCTCTGGCATTCCTGCACAGCTTGGCATGCGCACCTATATTGGCCGCGCCTATCAGTATCACTGCGATACGGCGGGCGGAACTGTGATGGCAAACGGCCCGCAGACCACCCCGTTTGAAAGTGGCAGTGCGGCGATGTTGATCCCCCAGCCGGAGCAATGTTGCCTGCTGCCGATTGAAGCCTGATGCCGGTTCTCGCGAATGCCCGCATTCTGACGATTGACGGGCAGATGACCGAAATAGAGCGCGGCTGGATCGCGTTTGAAGCGGATAAAATCACAGCACTTGGCGCAGGGAATGCGCCGGGTGATCGCGGTCCGGTTCTGGATATGGGCGGGGATCTGATCATGCCGGGAATGGTCAACCCCCACTGCCATATGCCCATGACCCTGTTTCGTGGTCTGGGAGAGGACGTAGACGACAGGTTATTCCGCTATATCCTGCCGCTGGAACGGGCTTTGGTCACAGAAGAAGTGGTGGCTGTGGGCGCACAGCTTGCCGCGCTGGAATTGATCCGCGGCGGTGTCACCACGGTAGCGGATATGTATTACTTTGAGGATCGCATCGGCGCGGTTCTGGATCAAAGCGGGCTGCGCGGTGTGGTTGGTCAGACCATCGCCAATTTCGACGCCCCGGATCACAAGACCTTTGACGAGGCTTTCGCCCGTCTCGACGCGCTGGCCGATCTTTACAAGGATCATCCACGTGTGACGGCTTCGGCTGCACCTCATGCTCCTTATTCCACCGGAATGGACGGAATGACGCGGGTGGCAGAATGGTCCGCCGCCCATCCCGACCTGCCGGTGCAAATGCACTTGGCCGAGACAGAACCGGAACTCGCGTGGGCGAAAGAGAATCACGGTTGCACCACGGTAGAAGCCGCCGACCGCGCCGGTTTGCTAACACCGGCACTGGTGGCAGCCCATGTGATGTACCCGAGCGAATCCGATATGGACCTGATGGCAGAGCGGGGCGTCCATGTGGCCTATAATGCGCGGTCGAACGGGAAAGCTGGACGCGGGATTGCCCCGATCACGGCCTTGCGGGACCGTGGCATCAAGGTCGGGATCGCGACGGACGGACCGATGTCGGGCAATACGCTCGATCTGTTTTCCCAGTTCGCCCCTGCCACAATGTTCCAGAAAATAGCCGGAAAATCCCGAGGCATTCTGCCCTGCACAGAGGTCATCCGCATGGCCACGATTGAGGGCGCTGCGACTTTGCGCATGGCGGATCGTGTCGGATCGCTGGAGGTCGGCAAACAGGCCGATCTGATCCGGATCTCGCTGGATGATCCGCGGCTGCACCCGATTTACGACATCTATTCCATGCTGGTTTTTGCCACCCTGCCCACAGATGTGACAGGAACAATGGTGGCGGGAAACTGGCTGATGCAGGGGCGGCACTGTCTTACGATAGAGGCGGACAAAGCGCTGTGCGATGCGTTGCAGGTGGCCAGACAGTTCAAGGCGCGGATCGTCGAAATCGACACCGCTGCGGATTAACAATTTAGTATCATTTAAAGACAGAGGCAGAAAATGACCGACACGCTCTCCCATATTGACGCAACCATGGATGACCGTCTGGCCCGTCTGTTTGATTTCATCCGCATTCCTTCTGTCTCTACCGATCCGGCTTTTGCGCCCGAAGTTGCCCGCGCTGCCGAATGGCTGGCGCAAACGTTACGGGAGATGGGCGCGGATGCGACCGTGCGCGAAACCATCGGCCATCCGATGGTTGTGGGTCATCTGGATGGTCCGGCCGATGCGCCCCATGTTTTGTTTTATGGTCATTATGATGTGCAACCCGCCGATCCGCTGGAGTTGTGGAATACCGACCCGTTTGAGCCGCAACTGGTTCCCGTGGAAGGCGACACCCATATCGTCGGGCGCGGCGCGTCCGATGATAAAGGCGCGTTGATGACCTTTGTCGAAGCTTGCCGTGCGCTGATCGAGACCAACGGCAGCCTGCCAATCCGCGTCAGCTTTTTGTTTGAAGGGGAAGAAGAAAGCGGTTCCCGTTCGCTCCCCGGATTTCTGGAGAGTGCGGCGGAAGAACTGGCCTGCGATGTGGTTTTGGTGTGTGATACGGATATGTGGGACCGCGAGACCCCTGCGGTTACGACCATGTTGCGCGGTTTGCTCGGGCAAGAGATCACAATTCAGGCCGGTGACCGCGATTTGCATTCCGGCATGTTTGGCAATGCGGCGGCCAATGCGCTGACGGTTATGTCCGATGTGCTGGCCTCTTTGCGCAGCGCAGATGGCGGGATCGCGATTGCAGGCTTTTATAACGGGGTGCAGGAACTGCCCGAAGAAACCGCCGCCGAATGGGGGGCCTTGCCGTTCGATGAGGCAGGTTTCCTTGAAAACGTCGGATTGAAGCATCCCGCAGGCGAGGCAGGTCGCCCCGTCTTGCATCAGGTCTGGGCGCGTCCGTCCTGTGAAATCCACGGCATCTGGGGTGGCTACACCGAACCGGGATTCAAAACGGTGATCCCTTGCGAAGCCCACGCAAAACTGTCCTTCCGGTTGGTGGCCGGACAAGACCCCGAAAAAATCCGCACGGCGTTTCAGGACCATGTGCGGGCTAAACTGCCCGCCGATTGCAGCGTGACATTTTCTGATCACGGGCTTTCCCCCGCTTGGGCAATGGACCGCGAAAACCCGTTCCTCGCGCCAACTCTGGCGGCTCTTGCAGATGAATGGGGGCGCTCTACCACCTGCGGTACGGGCGGGTCGATCCCGATTATCGGCGCATTGCGGGACAAACTGGGAGTGGATGCTTTGTTGGTCGGCTTTGGCCGCTTTGACAACCGCATCCACAGCCCGAATGAGAAATACGACCTGTCCAGCTTTCGCGGCGGAATGCGGTCTTGGGTGCGTATCATCGAAAGGCTGGGGGCATGAGCATTATCATCGACACGGACCCGGGCATTGATGACGCGATTGCGATTCTCTACGCGCTGAACCATCCCGAACAGGACATCACCGCGCTGACAACGGTTGCGGGGAACATCGGCCTATCCGTTACAACGCATAACGCGGGGCGGATTTGCGCGCTGGCACAGGTGGACACGCCGGTTCATGCAGGTGCCGCGGCACCGCTTGGCAAAGAAGCGAACCCCGAACTTGGCATTCACGGCAATGACGGTCTGGGCGGTGTAGTGTTTCCCGAGCCGCTTTATCCACCGGCGAGCGAGGACGGAGTGGGGGCAACGGCAGCGATCCTGATGGCCCATCCGCCCCAAAGCGTCGATCTTTTCTGCCTCGGGCCGCTCACCAATCTGGCGCTTTTGCTGGAACAGGCACCCGAAGCCGCGAACCGCATCCAGCGGGTGATCGCAATGGGTGGCGCAGTGGAAGAGCCGGGGAATGTCGGACCAAAAGCGGAATTTAACATCGCCCATGATCCCCACGCGGCGGCGGCGGTATTCGCTGCGGGTCTGCCGTTCACGCTGATTCCGTTGGATGCAACGCGGCAGGTGCGGGCGGATCAAACCTATATAAGGGCGCTGCGGGATACGGGCGCACCAGCAGCCATTGCCTCTGCGGAATTGATAGATGCCTATTTCGCCGCCACAAACGGGGCCGAAAGCCGTCCGCTACACGATCCCTGCGTGCCGTTGCTGGCGCAACATCCCGACCTGTTCAGGATGGAGGATCGCAAGCTGTCGGTCGATCTGGACACTGGCGCTTTGGTGGCGGGAGAGCACAGGATCAAAGTTGCGATGGGCGTGAACGCGCAAGGTGCCCGCGCTGCATTGCTCCACGGGCTGTCTTGTTAAAGCAGCGGTTGTGCGTCGAGGATTTCCATGAATACAGCGGCCACCTTAACCCGATCTTCATCAATGGAGTCTATTCCATCGGGAGAGCGGGGTAAGGTGGCGGCTGCCTTACACCAGTTCTTTGGCGATGACGGCGCACCAGTATGCGACACCGTGGGGGATGCAGGCATCGTTAAAATCATAGTTGGTGTTATGGTGCTGCCCGTTTTCGCGGGTTTCACCCATTCCCAACCAGACATAGGCACCGGGAATCCGGGTGCCGAATTCGGCAAAGTCGTCCCCTGCGGTGGACGGTGGAAACTGCGTGCGCATCCGCTCCGCCCCCAGCGCGGCAACGGCAGCTTGTTGTGCGATGGCAGTCGGGGCAGGGGCGTTGACCACTGGCGGTATGCGGCGGACAAACGTGTAATCCGCTTCGATCCCGAAACCGGCGGCAACACCTTTTGCATGGCGACCGATGGACTCTTCAAGCTGGTCACGCACCTCGGCGGAATAGGCCCGCGCCGTCCCGCCAATGCGAACCACTTCGGGGATCACGTTCAGCGCGGCAAAATCTCCGGCCTCCAGCGCGCAGGCCGAAACCACGGCAGGTTCCAACGGATCAACTTCCCGCGCGACAATGCTGTGAAGTTGCGACAGGAAAACACCTGCCGCCGTTACCGCATCGCGCCCCTGATGGGGTTTCGCCCCGTGGCTGCCGATACCGCGAAAGTCAACTTTCCAACTGTCCGAACTGGCCAGTTGCGGTCCCTCGACAGCAGCCACCACGCCCAGATCCAATCCCGGCATATTGTGCAGCCCATAGGTCGCATCCACCGGAAAACGGTCGAGAAACCCGTCCTCCATCATCGCCTTGCCACCGCCGCGCCCTTCTTCGGCGGGTTGGAATACGAAATGAACCGTGCCGGAAAAATCGCGATCAACCATCGCTTCGGCAGCGCCAAGCAACATAGTCGTATGCCCGTCATGGCCGCAGGCGTGCATTTTACCCGCAACTTTAGACCCATAGGGCAGGCCGGTTTCTTCCGGCATGGCCAGCGCATCCATATCAGCCCGCAGCGCAATGGCGCGGTTGCCACTGCCCTTGCGCAACGTCCCGACCACACCAGTACCGCCGATTCCGGTTTCCACCTCCAGACCTGCGGCTCGCAAACGCTCTGCCACAATTGCTGCAGTGCGGTGTTCTTCAAATCCCAGTTCGGGATGCGCGTGCAGATCGCGGCGCAAATCGGTCAGTTCGGCAAGGGTGGCTGCGTCCATCAAAGCGGTATCCGGCATGATAAAATGTCCTTTCAATTTGGACGCAAACCTACGCAAAACCGGCAGGTAAACAAGGAGAAAGCAGCATGAGAACCGATGTATGGCAAAGCCTGCACAGCGATTTGTCCGCAGGGGTGCAGGCCGACAAGGAAACCTACGCTGTGCCGTTCGGGGATTACACGATCCTGCTGCCCATCCGCGCCTTGGGCGATGGTGAACGGGGGGTGGCCTCCCTGATTCTCAATCAGGCGAGCTTTACGGTACTTGACGCATTGACCGACGGATTGGCCGCGCAGCTTGCACCTTACGCGCCGGATGTGATTTTATCCGTGCCAACATTGGGTCTGCCCCTCGGGGAGGCGGTGGCGCGGCGGCTCGGCCATTCGCGCATGGTGCCGCTCTCAACCTCGCGCAAGTTCTGGTATGATAATGCGCTGTCGGTGGATATGTCCTCCATCACTTCGCCTGGCAAAGGCAAGCGGCTATACCTTGATCCGCGCATGGTGCCTCTGCTGAAGGGGCGCGTTGCCGTGGTGGATGATGTGCTCTCCTCGGGCAGTTCCATTGCTTCAGTGCTTGCGCTTCTGAACCTGCTCGACATTACACCCACCGTTATCGGTGCCGCGATGTTGCAAGGGAAGGGCTGGGAGGACCATGTGGGGGATTGCCCGGTAGAGGGCGCATTTCGCACACCCATCCTGCGTAAAACCGCGGATGGATGGACCGCCGGTTAACCGCCCAAGCGCAGGAAGAATTTCGGGCCGCAACAAGGCCCGCCGTAATGACAGGAGGCTCCAATGGCCGGAAATATCGACTTTGATCAGGAAATAGAGCTGCGCAAAAAACTGGTGCAGGTGGCGTTGGGCCGTCAACCCGCCGATGTGCTGTTACAGGTGGGACGGTTGCTTGACACCGGAACCGCAAGCTGGATCGAAGAGGCTGACATCGCCATCGCAGATGGGCGCGTTGCCTTTGTCGGGCCGCGGGGCAGTTACACCGGAAAAGCTACGAAGACCGTAGATCGTAGCAAACTCGCAGCGGTGCCGGGGTTGGGAGAGGTGCATAAACACATCGAAAGCTCCCACATCACACCGGAATATGAGGCCGCGCTGGTTCTGCCACGCGGCAATACTTGGACCTGCGAGGCCAGCCACGAACTCTCTAACGTTTTGCCCAAACAGACGCTGGATTTCTGGCTTGCCGCACGGGGCGCAGGTTCTCCGCTAAAGATTTTCCCGCTACCCGGGTCGGCGGTGCCCCCCACAGGTTGGGAACACGGCGCCCATCTGGACGGGGCGGACCAGTCCGGCTTTATGCAAAGCCCGATGACTGCAGGTCTGGATGAAGTCATGGACTGGCCCGCCATCACCCAAGCGGAAAATCCCGGCCACGAACGTCTGTGGTCCATGATCGGTGCCACGATGAAAGCCCGCGGCGTGGTGGAAGGCCACGGCGCCGGCCTGCGCGATCTGCCGGACATCAATGCCTTTGCCGCCGCCGGTCTGGCCTCCGACCACGAAGCATGGACCGCCGAGGAAGCCTGGGACAAGCTGCGCAGCGGCCTGTTCATCGAGATACGCGTTCATACCATGGATGATATTATCAAAGGGTTAATTGAGCGCGGCTTAAAAGACTGGAGTCAGGTCGCCGTGACCACCGACGACCGCAGCGCCACAGATACTCTGCGCTTGGGGGCATCGGATTATAACGTGCGTTGCGCGATCAAGGCGGGCCTGCCGATGGAAACGGCCGTGCAACTGGCCACCATCAATCCCGCCCGCCATATGCGCCTGACCCCGTGGGTCGGCAGTGTCACCCCCGGGCGGTTTGCCGACATCGTGCTGTTGGAAGATGCCCAAAGCTTTACGATCAGCGAAGTCTGGGCCGACGGGCAGCAGGTCTCACAGGGCAGCGATTACCTGTTGGATCCGGTTCACATCGATTGGCCGGATTGGGCGCGCAATACCGTCAACATCGGACGGGGTCTGACAGCAGACGATTTTGCCATCACAGCCGAATCCGGTCGCAACACCATGCAGGCCCCCGTCCTGCGCCCCTTCCACTGGAGCGACGAAGTCCCGATCCGCACCCTTCCGGTCGAAAACGGTCTGGTGCAGCGGGATCACACGCAGAATATCACCAAGTTTTCCATCATTGACCGTTATTCCGGTAAAGGGGACGTGACCAAAATGTTCTGGCTTGGCTGCGGACCACGGGACGCGGATACAGCGCTGTGTTGTTCCATGGGCCATGACAAGCATAACGTCTGGTGTGTTGGCTCGTCTGATCGGGCAATGGCGCAGGCCGTGAATGCACTGGCCGATATGGGCGGCGGCTGGGTGCTGGTCCATAAGGGCGAAGTCACCGCACGGGTCCGCTATGAAATCGCCGGTCTGATGACCGCCCGCCCTGCGGAAGACAATGACGCGGAAATGCGCGCACTCTATAAAGCGGCAGACCAGGTGGACTGGATGTACGAGCCTTCCTTCCATCCCCGCTGGCAACCGGGCTTTCCGGAACGTCTGGCTATTGCGACTCTTACCTGCGCGCCGTGGCGTTGGAACCTGATTGCCAAAAGTGACCATGCACCGGAGGGGCTGATTCACGTCGTCACCGGCGAAACCCGTCCCGTCGTGTTCTGAGTCGCCCGTGATTCCCGGTTCTGGATGTTTCGAGTCGGGGTGACTCGGGTGATTCCGGGTGATTTGGGGTCGAATTGCGGGTGATTTGGGGGGTTGGTTGGAATTGGA
>NZ_MDVX01000052.1 GCF_001719615.1 Neptunicoccus sediminis | reverse complement strand
CGGTTTTGGTTGGATTTGCGGGTTTGGATTTTAGGTGTCTGAGGTGATTAACGCCCATAAAATAAGGGGGTTCCAAAAAGATTGTGATTTTTCTGTAAAAAGGGGTTGCGGGTCTCGGGCAGTAGGCCTAAACACCGCTTCACCGGAGGCAACGAGGGACAAACACTCGGAACTGACGGTAACAAGGACTGGACGCGGATGGCAGGGTTTGCTAGAAGCTAAGGTTCCAAAATAGAGACATCGAGTGGCGGGCGCGCCTAAAGTTATGGGCGCATCGGTTGTTTATTGTCTCTGGCTCTTTGAAATTGATAGTATCTGAAGAG
>NZ_MDVX01000051.1 GCF_001719615.1 Neptunicoccus sediminis | reverse complement strand
AGGCGAAAGACACGGATCATGCAGTTCTTATGCAAGCTTCCAGTAGGGGGAGGTCAAGAAGTATCCTGTAACATAGGCGTGACATTGCCACGCGGGTACTGACTGACTGGCCAACGGATGCCCGAGGTTGGTTTCAGGGGAAAATCTGAGGCGAGACTGCGGACTCATCCAAGGTCTGTTTCGGAGCCAGGCAACCACCCGCATCCTTTCATGCGGGTGGCTGCCCTTTCAGGGTCTAGTCGAGCTGCACGAACTCGGCATATTCGCCGCGCACCTGGACAGTCACGGTTGCGGGCTGGCTGTCCCGATTCCGCCAGAACCAGCCGTGTTGCCCATCGAAGTCGGCGGTGACCTCGCCCTCGGAGCCACTGGAACCACGGCCTTTTTCATAGGTTACCGTTTGGCCACCACCATGACCGTGCAGGTCAAAATTCACCCGGCCGCCCTCAACGATCACCCTGTATTCCGCCGTCTGGCCTTCGTCCATCACCATCTTCCAGTCCGCCGAGTCGCCAGGCGCCAGGGTGAAGGTGATCTCGTCGCGCCAGGCTTCGACCTCCTGCGCATGTGCCGCGCCGACGAAGAGCCCGAAGATATCGTTCATCAGGCTCGACTGCTCGTCTGCCTCAAGTTCCAGCAG
>NZ_MDVX01000050.1 GCF_001719615.1 Neptunicoccus sediminis | reverse complement strand
TCGGCTTCGGCCTCCTCTGCGAGCTGGGTCTTGATTTCGCCCATTTCTGCCAGACCGAGGACGCCGCCGATTCCTGTAGGGTCGATGTTGTATTCGGCAGGCAGCACGACGGTCACAAGGATCGCAACGGCGCTGGCCGCCGCAATGGCGGTGGAACGGATAAGCTGCGCGGAGCTGGGAAGCTCATCAAGGCTCGGTTTTTTTGCGTTAAACATTTTGGTCTCCTAAATTCTCAGGTGGCTACGAAGTAGCCGGTGATTTGCAAGCCCATGAGGATGAACCCCATGGACATCATGACGACGTTGGCGGTGTAGGCTTGGCGGAAGAAGTTTGGGGATTTCCGCCAGAATCCCATGACGATGAGGATCACGGCAAGCGCCATGATCTGGCCAA
>NZ_MDVX01000049.1 GCF_001719615.1 Neptunicoccus sediminis | reverse complement strand
GACGCCCACGTTGAACGCCAGAAGATTGGCCAGCAGCCCGTCCGAAGCGATTTCATAGTCTAGGATTTTCGTGGCCAGGCCTGTGCCGTGGAAAAAGCCGAAGATCAACGTTGCGGCCTTGGTGTTCGGCTGGAACCCAAACCAGCGCTGATACGCCCCGAGATTATCGAGCGCCTTGTAGACGACCGAAAGGCCGATGATCGCGTCTATGATGTAGGCGTTGATGCCCCAGCCGAACCAGACACCGGCCAGCATCGTGGCCGAGTGCCCGAGGGCGAAGAGGCTGACATAGATGCCGACATCCTTCATCTTGTAGAGGAAGAAGACGACGCCGAGCAGGAACAGGATGTGGTCATATCCCGTGACCATGTGTTTGGCACCGAGATACATGAAGGGGATGATGTTCACCCCCCAGATTTCCTGGATATAGCCTGCGTCACCTTCTGTGACGGCATGGGCAAGAGCGTTGCCCGCACTCAGGACGAGCGCCGAAAGGGCAATGAAGGACAGGATCACGATCCGGCGTATGCCGGGATCGGTCCAGCCCCGGTGGACTGTATTCATGGATTTAACTCCGCATATAGGTTGATAATCGAATGCAGCGCGCTGTTGGCGCGCAGTCGATCAGACGCGCGGAGGTCGTTCGATTTGGTATGTCTGTAAGGTGTTAGACGTGGCCGAACTCAACGGCCATGCGGCTCTGTAAATATCGAGCGGGTGCGGCGATCGGTCTGGGCCAGGCACGACCGCCTGACTGTGATCATGATCGACGCTGTCATGGCTATGTCCATGCATGGCCCAGGCGAGGTCTTCTTCCAGTCCATGCGAATGACCGTGCTCAGCAACCATTTTTGCGTGCTCTTGAAGGACGCCGAAGACTGAGGGCGCGTGCGAGGTTGCGGGCACCACAGACCAGAGGAGTACGGCCAAACATAAGAGTGTCGCAAACGCGGCGTTTACAACTGTCCTCAAGGTATCCATAGTTTCTGCCCGTCTCTAGCGTGGTGCGTCGTGGCACCATCTTGTTCTATCCTCCCGGGGGGGATAGAACTACTTTATGACAAAACATCCAGTCCATGCAACCCATCCCGCCCTTGTCGCCCGGCTGAAACGCGCTGACGGTCATTTGCGCGCCGTGATCGAAATGATCGAGGCGGGCAAACCCTGTCTGGAGATTGCTCAGCAGATGCAAGCGGTCGAAAAGGCCGTGACGAACGCCAAGCGTGCGCTGATCCATGATCACATGGACCATTGTATCGACGTTGAAAGTTCTGAAACTGATCGCGCCGAGTTGCGGGCGATCGCCCGATATCTCTGAGGCTGACCATGCTCGATATTCTCTCCGACCGCACTTATCGGCACCTGTTTCTGGCACAGGTCGTAGCCCTTCTGGGTACCGGACTCGCCACAGTCGCACTCGGCCTGCTCGCCTTTGATCTTTCGGGCGACGGGGCGGCGCTGGTCCTCGGCACAGTCTTCACCATCAAGATGGTTGCTTATGTGGGCATCGCGCCCATTGCAGGGGCTTTCGCAGACCGCGTGCCGCGCCGCGCGCTTCTGGTGACGCTCGATCTGGTGCGTGCGGGTGTCGCGCTCGCACTGCCCTTCGTGACCGAGGTCTGGCAGGTCTACGTCCTGATCTTCCTTCTTCAATCGGCTTCCGCCGCCTTCACGCCGACCTTTCAGGCGACGATCCCGGACGTTCTGCCCGAAGAGGCGCGCTATACCCGCGCGCTGTCGCTGTCGCGGCTGGCCTACGATCTGGAAAACATCGTCAGCCCGACGCTGGCGGCCCTTCTGCTCGCGGTGATGTCCTACAATTCGCTTTTCCTCGGCACGGTCCTCGGTTTCGCCGCATCGGCCCTTCTGGTTGTTTCGGTCGTGCTGCCCAGTCCCCGCCCATCCGAGCCGCGCGGTGTCTATGACCGCACTACGCGCGGCATCCGCATCTATCTGGCCACGCCCCGCTTGCGCGGGCTCTTGGCATTGAACCTCGCGGCGGCGGCGGCAGGTGCGATGGTGCTGGTCAATACCGTCGTTCTTGTGCGCGGCTCGCTCGGCCTTTCGGAAAGTGCTCTGGCCTGGACGATGTTCGCCTTCGGCGCAGGGTCGATGATCGCCGCGCTGGTTCTGCCGCGTGTTCTCGATGCGTTGCCGGACCGGCCCGTGATGTTCGGCGGAGCCGCGCTGATGGTGGCTACTCTGGTCGGTCTGGCGTTGACGGTCCTTGGAGCAGGCCTTGGCTGGTCCATCCTTCTAACAGCCTGGTTGCTGGTGGGGCTCGGATATTCCGCTGTCATCACCCCTTCTGGCCGACTGCTGCGCCGTTCCGCACACGCCGGGGACCGCCCGGCACTCTTCGCGGCGCAATTCGCGCTGTCCCACGCCTGCTGGCTTGTGACCTATCCGCTGTCGGGATGGCTGCTGACGGTCTATGGTGTCGTTCCCGCACTGATCGGACTGGCCCTCATCGCCGCCTTCGGAATGCTCGCAGCGCTGAAACTCTGGCCTTCCGGCGATCCCGTTGAGCTTGAGCACACCCACGATAATTTGCCACTCGACCATCCCCACCTAAGGGGACATCGCAGGCACAGCCATGCCTTGATCATTGACGAGAGCCATCCTCGCTGGGCCACGCATTTATAAGCCGCAGCAAGAGACGAAGACTGGACACGGGCGGTTCGTTTTTATCCATGCGGACATTCGTGCTTCGAGCAAAATTCATCAAAGTGGGCTCGATGCGCGAATTCTCTGCAAGTTTGGCGGACAGAAGCGTTGACTCTAACATAAACTGTCGCCCCCCGACAAAGAGCACGGCTTAAGTTGCGACCCTCCACATCCGATACCGCCCCTGCCCCGTCATCTCGTGGATCAGACCACGCGCTTCCATCCAAGCAAGGTTGCGCTGGACGGCAGCCCGGCTGGCGCCGATCAGGGCCTCGGCCATCGGAGCGGACACGAGCGGCCATTCGGTAAGTACCGCGCACAAGGCCGGGGGCGTGCGGCCGGAAAGCGGGCTCATCTCGGCTTCCGCCCTCGCCGACCATGCCTCGATATCATCGAGGTGACGCATTGCGGTCAGGCATGCGGTCTCCATCCCGTCAAGCCAACGAGACAGACGGTCAGCGGGCGAGCCGCCAGCACGCAGCCCCCCTGCCCCGCCCATGGCCAAAGGCGCGAAGAGCGCCCCCTTGCCGTCACTGGCCACGATCCGTGCGGCTGTGACCGCCGCTTCCATCCGGTCGCCGTGCTGCCCGAGGCCCGCGAGACTCCAGAGATGGAAGCCCATGCAAGCGCGCGTGATTGGGTGAAGATCGGCGGCTTGCGCCATGAGATCGAGCCAACCGCCCGCGCGATCCGCGAACGGTTCGGCTTCAACGCCGAGGTTCTCGGGGTCGCGGCGGTCGAGGAAGGCGGACAGGTCCACTTCCGGTCCAGGGCCGCCTGTAAGACGCCGCACTGCCCATCCGACACGCGCGAGCGCCGCGGTGTCGTCCTGCACGCCGGACAAGCGCATGGATTTCCAGAGCGCCAGCCGATCCGGGCCAATTCGGTCGCCTACAAACCAGCTGAGGTCTGCCGCCTCCATCAGCGCGAGCCTGTGCCGCCAACCTTTCGGGCCACGGCGCAGCCGGTCGTCCAGCGCGCCGATCCGGCCAGCCACGCGGGCAAGACGGGCGGCACTGCCCGCCTCTGCTTTCCGCCAATCGTCGAGGGCCTCGGCTTCACGCGGTTCGGCCCGTGGTCCGGGCGGCAAATAGTCCGGCTCCTCTTCCATCGGACCGGGCAGGAACCAAAGATCGTCCTCGGACGACTGGTCCACCTCCTCAGCGTCGCGGAAGAGAGGGTCCGATTCATCATGTAAGGCAGGTACTTGAGGCTTCATATTTGCAAAATACTGGCATTTTGCACTTTACCCAAGGGTTTTGTAAGGATGCATGCACACACCCTGTATAGCACGCGCGGGCGATGGTCGACGAGGGCTCTCTCATCGCACTCAGCCTATGGGAAACCAAGGGCTTTACGCTGAGCAGGGCCACAGAGAGCGCTCTTGCATCCGTTTGCAAACGGTCGTTTATTGGCGCTATATGAAACTGCAAAAAGACTGTTTTGATGCCATTGATAGGCTATGCGCGCGTATCCACAGAGGATCAAACCCCCCTGCCCCAGTCGCAGGCCCTGAAATCTGCGGGTTGCGCCGAAATCTATGAAGAGCACGCCTCAGGCGGCAATCGCGCGCGGCCGGTGCTTGGGCGTGTGCTCGAACGCATCCAGAGTGACGATACGCTGGTCGTCGTGAGGATCGACCGGCTTGCGCGGTCTCTGTCGCATCTGCTGGAAGTGATCGAGCGGCTGGAGGCCAGGGGTGCGTTCTTTCGCTCGATCCAGGACCCGATCGACACTGGATCCCCGCAGGGCAAGTTCACGCTGCAGGTCTTGGGCGCTGCGGCCGAGTTCGAGCGCGCCCTGATCCGGGAGCGCACCAAGGCCGGCCTCGCCAGTGCGCGCACAAAGGGCCGCGTGGGCGGAAACCCTGGACTGCGGGCCAAAGACCCTGCCGCTCTTCGCAAGGTGCGGCTAGCGCGA
>NZ_MDVX01000048.1 GCF_001719615.1 Neptunicoccus sediminis | reverse complement strand
AGGACGGCTACATGGAGCGTCTGAACGAAACGGCACAAGATTGGGTGCCCCATGTGCGCCGGTTGCGCCCCGACTTGGCCTGGGAAGACGTGGTGCGCATCATCAACGGCCCCTTGCCCGAGGCGCGTCGCTGGACCCAAAGCCGTCTCTTGCGCGCCGTGAAGGCCTATGTCCGCGACGGCTTCCTGCCCGAGACAGTTTTGGCCCGCGCCGGCCGCCGCGAAACCGACGACCGCCTGCCCGCCATCGTCGCCGCCATCAAGGGCGCGGATCCCGGCATTACGCTCCAGGCGATCTGTGAACGGCTGGAATCTATGCGCGAACGCACACCACGTGGCCGAACGAGATGGCAGCCGTCGTCAGTCAAGATGCTGTTGGAGCGGGCGGAGAGGCTGGGGCTGCTTGAGTAGCCTAACAACCTTGCAAATCCTCCACTACAGGGAAGGATTACAAGGTTGTGGTCAGTTTCAGGCACAGAAGCCGTCCGCTCATGCAAAGGGGTTGACGATGCGAAGCTGGCCTTCCACCAGCAGGCCATCTTGCATGTCCTCGCTCCACAGCGTGGTACACCCCGCAACCAAAGCGCTGGCCACGATCATCGCGTCGTAGATCGAGAAGCCGTAGCGTTCCGCCAAAGCGCGGCCGACGTCATGGGTCTGCACGGAGAGATCTTCGACGGGACACAAGGCGCGCACGCCTTCGAGAAAGGCCGCTGCTTCCTCCCAACCGAGGCCAGCTTTGCGGCGGCAGTTCACCAGTGACTCGTTTAGAACCTGAACGCTGATCCGGGGCCCCTGCCCCAGGATGACCTCGGCGCGATCGGCCTTTGGGCCATCGTCGAGCAGGTAAAGAACGACATTCGTGTCCGCGAACTCAGCGCTCATGTGCGTCGTCGCGGCTCAGACGTTCTGCTGCGGACAACTTGCCCCGGAAGCGGCGCAGGCCGGTAAGTACCTCATCCGCACGAGCAAGGCGACGGACTCTGACCCGACCGTCGTCCTTGACCAGGTCGATCTGATCACCCTCCTTGAGACCAAGCTCTCGGACGAGCTCCGCGGGCAAACGGACGGCCAGCGAGTTACCCCATTTTGCGACCTGCATCGTGACCTCCCATGCGGATATACGTCTTGTAATGTATATCCGAAAGGTTCCTAAGACAAGCCTGCCGCAAACCCTAGCTACTCTTGTGCATGACGCAGCGACTGACACCAAATCTAGAAAGAGCTTGCACGAATCTGATAGCTCGGGCAATAGTCTCGATAAATAACGCGCGATCACATAAAAAACGCGCCCACGAATCGAGGCAGAGATGAGCGAAGCTGAGCAGGACCTGGACATTGCCATCGGGCACTACGCAGAGCTTCTTGCGTCCAATCTTCATGCGCAACGTGCTGCCCACTTCCCTCCCGACGCCAAAAAAGTCATGCGCAGCCTGACCAGCGGCGAGGCGGCCGAGTTGCTTGGCGTCGATCATACCTACCTTCGCAAGCTTCATCGAGAAGGAAAGATCGCTGACGTCGAAACCACTGCGGGCAGCCACCGGCGATATACCCTCGATGATATCTGGGAGATTCGCCACGCTCTTGAGGCAAACGCGAAGAAGCCTGGAACCTACGTTCCGGGGCGTCGTGCCGGTGACGAGCTTCAGATTGTTTCTGTTGTGAACTTCAAAGGCGGGTCCGGGAAAACGACAACATCCGCTCACCTTGCACAGCGCTTGGCTCTCAAGGGATATCGTGTCCTTGCGATCGATCTGGACCCCCAGGCATCCCTTTCCGCGCTGCATGGCATCCAGCCTGAGCTGGACCTGATGGAGGGTGGCACGCTGTATGATGCGGTTCGCTACGATGAACCGGTCCCGATCTCGGACGTGATCCGCAAGACCTACATCCGTGGTCTTGACCTGATTCCCGGGAACCTCGAGCTCATGGAATTCGAACATGAGACACCGGCAGCCATTCAGCGTGGCGGCGCCCGCGCATTCTTTGCCCGTGTGCGCGACGCGCTCGACAGTGTCGAAGCGGACTATGACGTCGTCGTCATCGACTGTCCGCCGCAGCTTGGTTTTTTAACCATGTCCGCCCTTTCAGCATCTTCAGGGGTGCTTGTTACCGTTCACCCCCAAATGCTCGATCTGATGTCCATGTCGCAGTTTCTGCGAATGACCGCTGATCTGCTTGGCGTCATCCGGGATGCTGGCGCAAACCTTCGCTTCGACTGGCTGCGCTTTCTGCCGACCCGCTACAAGGTGGGTGATGCCCCGCAGACCGAGGTCATTGCTTTCATCCGGGGTCTGTTCGGCAGGTCAGTCCTGACCAACCACATGGTTGAGTCTACTGCGATCTCTGATGCAGGGCTGACGAAGCAGACGCTCTACGAGGCCGACAAGAAGGACTTCACGCGTCAGACTTTCGATCGTGCAATCGAATCCATGAACGCCGTCAACGACGAGATCGCGGCGATCATCCAGAACACGTGGGGACGCAATGGCAAGAAAGCCTAAACTGGGACTGCCACTGCAGACCCTGCGCAACGCGCCCGACGCTCTTGAAGGGCGCAGGCTGCGCGGCGGCGTTTTCGAAATCGAGCCTGACCAAATCGAAATCACAGGTCGGCTCGATGACAGGCTGCAGATTGAGACTGCGGGCCTCAAGGCGTCAATTTCCAAGAACGGACAGCGAGTACCAATCCTCGTCCGGCCGCTTGATGGTGATCGCTACAGCCTGATCTATGGCCGTCGTCGACTGGAAGCTTGCAGAGAACTTGGGATCAAGGTCCGCGCCATTGTCACAGAGATGGAGGGCGATCAGGCACTTCGTGATCAGCTGTTAGAGAACCAAGAGCGGCGGGATCTAAGCTTCATCGAACGAGCGCTTGTTGCCGCAGCCTTGCTCGACGGTGACCATCTGAGCGCATCCGAACGCACTAACAAGGGTGTCGCCGAGGTTCTCAATCTGACCGAGGCAGGAGTGTCGCAGCTGTTAAGCGTGGTCCGCACCGTTGGGGAGGACCTGGTCCTCGCCATCGGTGCCGCTCCGGGCATTGGTCGGCCCAGGTGGGAAGAGCTCAAGAAGTTGCTGGGGGCTACGGATGCCGATCGCGAACTGCTTGCAGCTTTGGCGGGTGAGGCCAAAACATCCTACCAAGGCGGTATTGACGAGAAATCCGATCATGCATTTTTGGCCGTCCTCTCTGCTGCAGGGAAGCCCGAACAGACCACATCCTCGTCTCGCCCTCGCGGGCGGCCCGGCACGGTGATTCCGGGGGTCGGTGCCGCCACTGTCACGACCGGACGTCGTGGAAAGCAACTCAAGCTCGAGTTGAAGGCCGAGGAGAGCGATTTTGTCAGCTGGCTTGAGGGCAACGCCCCGCAGCTGATCGCCGAGCTTCACGAGCGCTGGAAGCGTTCGGAAGACTGAGGAAGAGCAACAATCAAAAAGGAGGCACGAGACAGGCAGAAAAGAAAAAGGCCCCGAGAAGCAAGCTTCACGAGACCTTTCTTAGGTTTCGCACGGGACCAGCCCGCTACAAAACTTCAGTTTTCGCACCTCTGAATGTAGCGATCTGGCCCCTTTCCCGCAAGCGCAAAGCGATTCGCGGGCCAGGGAAATTTTGCCTTCGTGAATGACATCATGGATTACACACCGATTTCGCCGTTTATGCGGCCGATATCGCACGCCCATCTGCGCGTGGTCGAGCGTCCTGAGGCGTCTGTTCCCGGCAGGCCCGTCAACAAGTGGGAGCTCCTCCGCGAGCTGTCCAAGGCACAGGCGGCCTTTGGGGTTTCCGAGCGCGATCTGACCGTTCTTCAGGGGCTTCTCAGCTTCTTTCCGGACGATGCGCTTGGCGGGAACACCGAAATGGTCGTCTTCCCATCCAACAAGGCGATCTGCGAGCGGCTGAACGGCATGCCTTGCTCGACGATGCGCCGTCACCTCGCCCGGTTGGTAGAGGCACGCTTGCTCATGCGGCGCGATAGCCCCAATGGGAAGCGGTATGTGCGCAAGCGTGGCGAAGATCGGGTGGCCTTCGGCTTTGATCTCTCCCCGCTCTATTGCCGGGCCGAGGATATTGCACGGGCTGCAGAGGCTGTGCGTGAGGCCGAGGACCGTGTGCGGCGACTGAGGGAGGTAGTGAGCCTTATGCGTCGCGACTTGGCCGCTCTGGCGGAGTTCGGCGAGGAGATCCAGCCCGGGCTTGGCCTGTGGGACCAGCTCCGCGACAAGGCAGCCCTCACCGCCCGCGCTCTTCGCCGCAAACTCTCGCTTGAGGATCTGTCGGCATTTCGGACTGAACTGGAGACCCTTCTTGACCAGGCGCGTAATGTGATTGACGGTCCTGAAACAGAAGAAATGAACACCAATGATGCCCAATGTGAGCGTCACCATCATAATTCAAATAAAGAATCTATAGATCTTGAACCTGCCTTAGAAAAAGGCGGGGCGGCGGGACGCGCGCCTGATGATGATACGGGTGAGCCCGTGGCTGACCTTGAAGAGCCTGACACGAGGCGGGTGCCGAAAATCCCTCTCCACCTGGTAATCGCCGGCTGTCCCTCGCTCAAGACTTTCTATCAGGGCGACATTCGACACTGGCACCAACTTTTCGACGCGGCTTGTCATGTAAGGCCGGCCATGGGGATCAGTGTTTCTGCGTGGGAAGAAGCGCAACGCTGCATGGGACCAGAGCAAGCCTCGATCGTCGTCGTGGCCATGCTGGAACGTTTCTCTGACATCAGATCACCGGGTGGATACTTGCGGGCGCTGACGTCCAAGGCCGCGGCGGGCGAATTCTCTTGCGGTCCGATGGTCATGGCTTTGATCGGTCGGCGAAGTGCGGCTTAACAGCTGTTAAGTTTCAACGCCGCGGTGCTCAGTTGGCATGACTTAACAGCTGTTAAGTCGCCTCTTGGCAACCATACGATCATCGAGAGGCAAAGGAGTGTTGGTTTGAGGGTGACGGGAAATGAGATCGGGAGAGTGGCTTCCGGCGCCCGTCGTGGAGAAGATCTGATGACGAAAGCTGTCCAGAAAATCACCCTGTCCCCGTCCCGGGATATCCCTTTTGACAAACTGGTGTTGAGTCAGTCCAACGTGCGGCGCATCAAGGCTGGCGTGTCCGTCAAGGAACTGGCCGAAGACAGCGCCCGCCGCGGCCTCTTGCAGAGCCTGAGCGTGCGGCCCGTGTTGGCTGACGATGGCACCGAGACCGGCAAGTCGAGATCCCGGCCGGTGGCCGTCGGTTCCAAGCATTGTCCCTGCTGGTGAAGCATAAGTGTTTGGCAAAGACCACGCCCATTCCCTGCATCGTGCGCGATGCTGCGTCCGACATCCTGGCCGAGGATGATTCCCTTGCAGAAAACATGCATCGCGTCGCCCTGCACCCGCTCGACCAGTTCCGCGCGTTTGTGGCGCTGCGGGATAAGGGCCAGAGCGATGCAGAGATTGCTGCCGCCTTCTTCGTGACGCCACAGATCGTGAAGTAGCGCCTGAAACTCGCTTCCGTCGCCCCTGCCCTGCTTGAGGTCTATGCCGAGGATGGCATGACGCTGGAGCAGCTCATGGCCTTCACCGTGAACCCCGATCACGCGCGTCAGGTTCAGGTCTGGGATGTGATCCATTCATCCTGGAACAAGGAGCCATTCCAGATCCGGCGCATGCTGACAGAGACCTCGGTCCGGGCGTCTGACCGGCGCGCGGTCTTTGTGGGTGCTGAGGCCTACGAAGCGGCGGGCGGCACGATGTTGCATGACCTTTTTCAGGGCGATGACGGTGGCTGGCTCGAGGACCCTGCCTTGCTCGATCGGCTGGTGACGGAAAAACTCCAGGCCGAGGCTGAGACGATTGCCGTTGAGGGCTGGAAGTGGATCGAGGTCGCACTCGACCTGCCCTACGGCTACAGCTACAGGCTGCGGTCCCTATCCGGCGATCCGGCACCGATGACGGATGAGGAAGGTGCGGCCCATGCCAAGCTGCTCGCCGAGTATCGGGCGCTGGAAGAGGAATACGCGGGTCAGGATGAGATCCCCGACAAGGTCGACACGCGGCTTGGCGTATTGGAAGCGGAGATGGAAAGGATCGAGACCCGGCCGTTGATCTTCGACGCGGAGGAGATCGGGCGGGCAGGGGCGTTCGTCACGCTCGACCGCTACGGCGCGCTGGCCGTCTATCGCGGCTATGTGCGGTCAGAGGATGAGCCTGTTGAGGAGGCAGCGGTCCAGGATGATACTGATCCTGCGGTGGCGGGGCAGGGTGCTGATCGTGATCTCACCGATGGCCATGGCAGTGCCGCTCCTGGCGGAACCATCATTATGTCGGGTGGCCAGCCTATCGGAGCTGACTTCCCGGAGGATGAGGATGACGGAGCGCTGAAGCCACTGCCCGAGCGGCTCGTAATCGAGTTGACGGCACACCGGACGCTGGCGCTGCGTGAAGCGATCGGGCGCTCGCCCGACGTGGCGTTGATTCTGCTGCTGCTGAAGATTGTGACGGACACCTTCCGCACTTCCTCTGCTTCGGGAAGCTGTCTCGAAGCCTCAGTGCGTCACATCTACATGCCGGCGCAGGCGAGCGATCTGAAGGACAGCGTGGTGGCAAAGCTGGTCGACGAGCGTCATGCGCCGGAACGATCTCGTGGCGCTGGACGATGAGGACCATGCCGAAGGGCAGGGGGCGGATGCCGAAGCGGCTGACAGCGTCAGTGAAGCTGACCTTCCTGCATTTCTGACGGATGACCTGCCTGCTGAAGGCGCGTCGATGCTGGCCTCGGAATAACGTGATCCAGCGGGGGGCGGAGATTCCGCCCCCAATCACCCTATAGTGTAATAATATCAATGGGATGAGTGCGATTACTCGCATTCAGAATGAAGAATCATGTCTACAACAACCATCATCGACACCGCACCCCTCGGGGCGCTGCGACGTGAGACTTCAAGGCCAATGCTCCCGATCTTTCACATGGGCATTTGGAGCATCCGTTGGCAATCTGACGGATGCCTGAAATCCAGAAGTTTCACCGGGACGTGGTGACTGGAGCAAGAGAGAGGTTTCGATCCGTTCTGCGATGGCTGAGACGATAGCGAGGCCAAGCCCGCTACCATCAGTTTTTGCATCTGCCCTCTCGAAGCGCCCTGTCAGGCGTTCGAGTGTTTGGGTTGCTACCGCGGGGCCCTCGTTCGCCACGATCAACTGCCCGTCGCTCGTGAGTGTAACCTCGACTGGGGCATTCTGCGCCCCGTGGCGTAGGGCGTTTTCCACCAGATTCCGGCACAGAATTCCCAATGCGTCGGGGTCGATATCAGACAAGACAGGCGTGTCCGGCAAGTTCAACATAAGGCGCCCGTTCTCTGTGCTGCGCGCAATATCTTCCACCACGACCCGAGTGATGGTTCTGACATCAGCGCTCTGGTCCATCCGAAGTCTACCGCCTTCCGCCCGCGCAAGCTGCAGGAGACGTTCGGACAGCCGAGCGAGACGCTTGAGCGTCGCCTCGATCTCGGCGGCGCGCGCGTCGATGGTCGGATCTTTGGTCTCTGACCGCAGTCGCTGCGCCTGGGCGATAGCGCCCGCCAATGGTGTCCTTAGTTCATGAGCCGCATTGGCTGCAAAACTTCGCTCAGCCTCGAACGCGTCGCGCAACCGAGCCAAAAGGCTGTTCAAGGTTGCAGCCAGCGGGCCGATTTCCGTCGGCAGGTCGGCCGCGGGTACTTCTGACAGGTCGCGCAC
>NZ_MDVX01000047.1 GCF_001719615.1 Neptunicoccus sediminis | reverse complement strand
CGCGCGCTTCAAGCCGCGTACGGAACCGATGGAGAGGGGCGAGGCTAAAGCGCACAGCGAGAATAATCGACGCGAGCGCCAACGGCAGCACAACCAGCAGCGGCAGGCCAAGGCTCATCTGGATTTCCC
Source organism: Neptunicoccus sediminis (assembly GCF_001719615.1). Lineage (GTDB taxonomy): Bacteria > Pseudomonadota > Alphaproteobacteria > Rhodobacterales > Rhodobacteraceae > Amylibacter > Amylibacter sediminis. The sequence goes on along the minus strand of NZ_MDVX01000047.1, from coordinate 2,213 downwards.
GAGCAACCGAAGCGCGATGCGCCAACGGTTCGGCCACGGTGATGCTGATCGTCCCCTGGAGCGCCGCGTCGCTGTAGAGGCGATGTGTGGCGTTCTGCCCAAATCCCGGACCATCGTATGGAGGAAACACGGCAGGGTCCGCCGCATGGGATTGCAGCAAAATGCGTCCCTCGGCATCGCGTACGATGTAGGTGAAGAACTCGTCATGCTCCCGGATCGGCGCGAGGCGCTGCGTCACACCCTGATCTTCTCGCCCGACGATGTCGGTCACGGCCAGCGGCAGGATGCGCTCGGCGGTTTCGCGTAGGGCGCTGTCGAAGACCTCATCCATCTCGCCCCGAACGATCACCGCGGTAACCGTGGCGGCGGCGAGCCAGAGGATCGTCAGCACAAGGCCGAGTGACAAGCCGAGCCGTACCTGAAGGCTGGATGGCCACATCATGGCTTGCCCAGCCGGTAACCCATGCCGCGCTCGGTCTCGATGATGGCGCTCCCCAGTTTCTTGCGCAGGCGGCTCACGTGCACCTCGATGGTGTTGCTCTCGACTTCGGCGTCGAAAGCGTAGAGCTTCTCCTCCAACTGCGCCTTGGACAGGAGCTGCCCGGGACGCGCCAGGAAGGCCTCGAAGAGCGCCCATTCCCGCGCCGTCAGCGGCACATGTCTGCCATCCCGATGGACGCTGCGCGCGGCAAGGTCGATGTCGAGCGGTCCGTGGGTCAGGATCGGGTTGGGGTTGCCGCTGTAGCGCCGCGCGACCGATCCGATCCGTGCCGACAGTTCCGACAGGTCGAAGGGCTTCACAAGATAGTCGTCAGCGCCCGCATTGAGGCCTTCGATCCTATCGGACACCTGGTCGAGCGCCGTCAGGATGATGACCGGCGTCACGTCTCCACGCGTCCTGAGGCCCTTGAGGAACCCGATACCACGTCCGTCTGGCAGCATGAGGTCGAGCAGGAGCAGGTCGTAGGAGGTTGCGCTCATCGCGTCTGCCGCCGCGTCTAGCCGCGTGACCCAGTCTACTGACTGGCCATCAGCTGCGATCTGGTCGCGCACGGCAGCGCCAAGAGTCGTGTCGTCCTCGATCAGCAATATGCGCATGGTCGTACCCGTCCTTTCCTGATGTCCCTCCATGATCCGTCTGGCTGACACGAAGCTGAAGCTTGTGGGTCGAGCCCCTTCAGGCTGCCGTCAGCTTCGCGGCGCATGAATGGCATCAAGAGGCGAGCCACTAGGAGTGTGCCCCATGAAGAAGACATTGACAATTATCGGCTTTCTCGCGGTCTTTCCGGCCGGCGCGGCGCTGGCTGACGACGATTGCTTCGTGCCGATGGCCGACTGGCAGCCGCGCGATGCTGTTGCCATGCTGGCCGAGGAAAATGGTTGGACGGTGCGCCGGATCAAGATCGATGACGGCTGCTACGAGATCGACGGGAGGGATGCCGAGGGGCGTGCGATCGAGGTGACTGTCCACCCGGCCACGCTGGAGGTAATCGAGTTCGAATACGAGGACGACGAGGATGATCGCCGCGAGCGGGATCACGAGAGACGCGACGATGACTGATGCAGCGCGTCGCGACGGTAATGTTCCGGTGCCGGGCCTTCCGCCACTCTCCCGGCTTTCCCTAAACTCTCCTCTAGCCCTGACGGGCCCGGTGCTGGTTGCGTTGCCATGCCTGCTGGCGGCACTGATCGGGTTCAACACCTATGCGCCCTATGGCGCGGATGCAGCACTTGGCATTGCCGTCGGGGCCGCGGCAGTTGTCGCGATGGCACAGACCTTGATCCTCGCCGCACGGCCGCCACTGGTGGAACCATTGTTCGGCGGTCTCGATCGCATGTACCGGGTCCACAAGTGGCTCGGTATTTCCGCAATGGTCCTGATGATCCTGCACCAGCAGATCGAGCCGGATTTCGAGCGTTTGGTGCGTGAAACCTCCCTTGGTGAACTTGGTGAAGAGGCGGGCGAACTTGCCTTCAACGCGCTTCTCGCCCTGGTTGCTGTCAGCTGGTTCCGGAGATTGCCCTTCACCCCACTGGAAATCCCCTATCAGATCTGGCGGTTCAGCCATCGTTTCATGGGGGCCCTTTTTGCAATCGTGGTCTTTCACCAGTTCTTCGTCGACCTGCCGACAGAGGTAGATCCATCGCTCTCGGTGCTTCTAAACACATTTGGCATCGCGGGAGTAATCGCGTGGATATTCACCGAGCTGGTC
>NZ_MDVX01000001.1 GCF_001719615.1 Neptunicoccus sediminis | reverse complement strand
TCCCAACAGTCGTGGCGGCCCTCTGAACAAGATGTCCATGCGCAACTACATGGTCGAGCGCGGCCTTGAAGCCCGCCCCCACGGGTTTCGCTCTACACTACGCACATGGCTGTCCGAACGCACAGAATGCGCCCGGGAGGTGGCTGAGGCCTGCCTTGGGCACTTCGCGGTCAACGATGTGGAGGACGCGTATAACCGCGCTGACTACCTCGAACGCCGCAAACCATATTTGGGGGATTGGGCGGGTTATTTGATTGGTGGGGACTGATGCTAAGCGTCGGTTCTCAGGAAATCCATATAAGCCTTCGTATGACTGGTATGTGTCAACGGTGGACATTTAAGTCTGACGCCGAGCTCACATCATTTCTAGATGCAGAAATCCATCGGCTTTGCGGGCATCGAGAAAATTCTGACCTTAGCTTTACTGAACATGAACGGCCCAGAGCCGCCGTTGACCAGATGCCTAAGCGCTGCGTTGCCAGCTTCACCGAAGCAGACGTTCGAAACATTGTGCAGCATTTTTGTTTGCCGAAGGCCTGCTGAGCGGACGAAGTTTACATTCGCTCTGCTCGACAACCCTTGTCAAAACGAATGAGTTCTGCAAACGTGTTGGGATGCCGCACGTCTTTACCTCGCTCCGTCACGCCACCGAGAAGTTGCTGGAAGCGGAATACTTCCTCGGCAGGTGCATGGAGGTGTCCGGACCTTACTTTCAGTATGAACTGAATGCCTTCCTATCTGCCTCACGAAACGTCACTTTCGTCATGCAGAGTTCCATGTCGAAGGTCAGCGGTTTCAGTGATTGGTATGCTGAGAAGCAGGCGGAGATGCGCACTGATGCCGCGATGCGCTTCTTTCTTGAGCTTCGTAACGTTTCCCAGAAGCAGGGTCCGGTCTCTTACGTCGGTGGATCGACAATGAAAGGCGGATACACATATCGATTTGTTGAGGATCGACTCCGTCTTCCGCCTGAGGTTATGGGGAATGATATTAGGGTCTCGTGTGCCATCCACTTAGTGAAACTTGGAACCCTGCTGTTTGACTTCTTCAAAGACATGCCCTTCGACGCCTGCCCTTGGCGGGCGTTTTCTGAGGACGGAATGAAAGCGTTGGACTTTGAATGGTCGGACGTAGAGGCAGCCGTAGGCCTCGCACCGGGATGGACGAACGTCGATCTGCCAGCAGAGGAAAAGTTCAAGCATCTAAGGAAAGAGATCGAGCCGCTCGACATATGCGCGATCGAGCGCATCGCATCCAACGATCTTAGAGGAGATAGCGGCCCGCTGGATTTCTCGCATATGGGAGCGGATGGATTGATTGATCGCTTTGCAATTCATATGGCTGATGCGGGCCTGAGAAACAACCCGAGGGCAGCGTTTCTGAGATCGATCGGAGAGCGCATCAACAAGATCGAAGGTCGGCGATAATGCGTTGACGGCTGTTGCTCGGTTTAAGGACGAGCGGCATAGATATTCCAAGAATCTCTATTCGCGCAAAGGGCTCAAACCGGACTTGCGGCGGTGCGGCACGCAAATTTTGACCTTGCAGGCTTCGGCGCGACCAACCGGATGACCGGTCCCAGCCCAAATACGACGTTCGGTCGCGATGGAAATCGAGAAGGAGACCGATACGGGCGTTACCGCCATGTTGAGCAAGGTGCCCGCGCTGTGGGATGGTCGAGGGACGTTACCTGTTTGACCACTTCCCCACGTTGCCTAGCTCGAAATCTGTCTGTAACTTCACACTTAACAAATGTGAGGGGTCAGAATGGATTGGTTGGTTGGTTTCGTTTTGGGTTTCGTCGCTGATCTCTTTCGGTCGGTTTTTATGCCTGCCAGCACAGAGTGGATCAATCGATTTATTCCTACCGCCAGAAAAAAGGCGAATGTCGAAGAGAATATCCTTACACTCGATATTATGGAAAAACTGAAATCACTTGGAAAAGACCCCGCCTTAGCGAAACATGCCCGAGATGATGCTGCCCAATTCTTGGCGGTTCTGAATAGCCAACAGGAAGCCTTCATCGAGAATGCTATCGAGATTATCGACAGCACCTATATGACCCAAGTCGAAATGAACATGGAAGCTGGCCGCCGTGCGGATGTAGCGCAGCAACAGATGGAGCGCGCAATGGTCGCATTGGAGTGTTCAGGTTGGATGGAAGAGAGCCAAGTCGCAGCACTTAAGCAAACTCAAGCGAATTGGGAACGTTATGCAAAAGCCCAAGCGGAGTTCGCGGCGGCTGAGTTTGAAGGGGGCAGTATGGCCCCCCTTGTCTACGCGAGCGAACTGGAATCTGTAACGGTGAGCCGGACTGGCGAATTGAAACGAATGCTCGAAGAAATGCGTGAAAGATATGAGGACTAAACGCGTTTCGCACGAACGATTTTGCCGTCAACTTCAACTTCAAATTCGATTCCGTCAGCGCGAATCTTATAGAAATGAACCGCCATGCTTAGGTATTCCGTCCTAGGCCCATCCTGAATTATTTTACCATCAGAATAGTCTTCTTCTTTGAACCTACGGTCTCTCCAAAAATACTGAAGGCACTCGATTTTCTTTGGAACGCCACCCATGTCGTCAAAAACGGCTTTCACGGCCAATGCTGCCGCCGCATTTCTTCCCAAGACCACTTCAGGTCTGGAAAAATATTTCTTGATCGACTTTGCGGCATTCCTCCACGCTTCCAAATTCTCAGATACGGGTTTCGCAAGAAAGAAGGTCGCCACTAGTGCAGGCCAGTATTCAGATACGATTTGGACGATTGTGGCAAATGCAGGGAGTGAATAGCCGGGGGCAACATCCACCTCCTCAAACTCTTGAGAAAACTCCTTTTCTAGCTGTTCCTTATACCAATCATATTGCTGTTCTTCATCAAGTTCGCTTGGCTTCCCGTAGCTATCATCGACAATGCAAACGAGAATTTCCTCTGGGCCTTCGCAAGTTTGGCCGCCATGTTTCTGCATAATTACCTTTCCAGCCACGCGGACTTATCAACGGTCGGGAACTTTTGCGGCGCGTCTCTTCGCGTAAGATCGCTCTCCTGGCGTTCCATGTCTAGCCCTACAAGCTGCCGCGCGGCGTAAGAATAGGTTAAGGTATCCAGCGCCTCTTTCCGGCGGCCTGAAATGACTTCCCAAGCCCGCATGGGGCGGCCCTGTTGAACTTCGTGGCCAGCGCTGGAAGTAACGCGATGAATGACTGCCGTGGGCCGTTTCGCCAAACTTTGCAAAGCCCGCTTCCTGCGCACAGCCGACCTCGGCGTCCAGCGCAGCATGGGGGCTTCGGTCTGCGACGGCTTGAATGGCCGCTTTTACAATTCTGGCACAGAACCTTGGCAGATGCAGCTAAGGTCCGGTTTCCGCCCAAGATGTTAAAGCGCTGCATCGCAGAAACCGACAATTATGGCGGGAACCGGACGTTCGCTGCAAGTGCAAAAGGCGCCGTTCCAATTCGCCAAAGTGGACCTTGAAGTTTAGTGAAACTCTTCCAGAAGGAAGAAATCATAGCGCCACTGTGTCGTGGATTGGGTGAACTTAGTAATTCCTTACCTTCGGAAAACTCCGTTGGGGCTGGTTTCCTATTTTCCAAGATAATGCTCCGACGTCCAAGTCGCCATTGATTGAAGGAAGCGTAGCCGACATCCTTGGCGCGCTGCGCGAACTCAGCCTTCGCCGTCCCGCCATTTTTCAGGAGAAGTAGTAGCGCGGGACTGTCGGAAAAAATTGCCATAGGGCCGCCGCCCGTTCGAGTGAAGTCGTCCACGCGGCCGCTCATAGTGACCTGCCCCCCACAAAATCTCTCACTTTGATGTAGAGTCTGCCCAATTTTGAAGGAGCAGACGAATGCGAAAGAACCGTTTTGCCGAGGCGCAGATAATCGCGATTGCCAAGGTTCGATGGCGCTTCAGGGTGCCTTTGATGAACCGGTCTGTGCGGCGCTCGCCCTCAATAGAATAGCCATTTACGGGCCATGTGTTTCGATTGGCTTCGGCGTCCGCCCAATGTGGAAGGGTCGCTGTTGGCGGATTTCACCGCGCTTTTGCAAGCTATGTACTTTCATTTGCGCGCCCCCTCCAAACGGACGGGGCGAAGGGTGCGGCGCCCGTGCCATCATTCCCGCAAAAGACGCGTCAACGGGGGAATTCCGCCACTGCCGCTGGAGCACACTGGCGGCGTCTTTACTCCCGCCAAAAATGTCGCGGAACCCGCGCTGAGCAAAGCTCTCACGACCGGCCAGAATTACAGGAGCATCCCATGAGACAGCAACATCGCAAACCGACCAGGACACTTGCCATGGCGCTTGCGCTGTCATCTCTGGCGACCTTGGCGCAGGCGCAGGAGGGCGACGGATCCGTCATCAATCCCGCGCTGGCGCAGGAGGCCGTCATGGAAATCCTTCCTGCCATTCCCGCCGAGGTGGGTCTGTCGCCAGAAGACTACGTTTTCGGCAATGACTATACTGGCGATTTGCGATCGGTGCATGTGTTCATCGGGCCGGACGGCCATATGATGCCAAGCGAGGCGTGGCGCCTCACCCATCCTGCGCAATGTCGCAAACAGGCGCGCGAGACGTTCGAGCCGGTGCAAATCCTGACATTCGAGGTCCAGCGCATCACCGAAACCCTTAATGGCCTGACGCGCCATCAGTATTTCGCCAACGCGCGGCTGTCCGATATTGATGTCGGTCCTGAAAAACGCGTGATGGCGCGCAGATCGTCCACCGGCGGCTCGACTGTCGGACGGTATCCCACGGGCAGTGGCGGCAAGCTGTCGCTGGCCGATTACGATGCGCTGGTCCTGGCATTCCGGGATGCGATGCAGAACCTCGGCATTGATTTCGGGGCGCCGGCCGATGGCTGCGGCGATATTCGCCTGACTCATTTGTATGGCGCCAAGGTGGATCAGGAATTCGGATTTTTGGCCGGTTATCAGAACGAGTCGGTGCCGAACATGACCTATGAATGGGATTTCGGCGGCGCGGGCGGACATGGCGACCAGATCGGGCGCCATGTCTACCCCGCCAAGGGCACCTATACCGTGACCGTTCATATCGGCGGCGAAGGCGTGCGCGAAGGCAGCGCCAGCATTGCCGTCGCCGTGGGCGACGGCCCGATCCAACCCAAGGACGGCACCTGGGCAATCAGCCTCGTCAACCACGAAACCGAAGGCTGCGCCCCCAAGATTGTCAGCGGCATCGAAAAGGCCATGGCTGGCATGTTCGGCGATGAAAAGCGCGAGACCCTGACATTTGCCACGCCGTTCCAGCCCGAACCCCTGATGAAACACGCCGAGAAACTGAACTGGGCGCAGAGCGGCATGAACACTTGGGACACGGTGGTTGCGGACAAGTCGGTCGGCGGCATGAAACAGAAGGTGGTTCTGACGGCCGAGGTCCTGTCGGAGACACGGATCAAGGAGGTCATGGACCATGAGGTCATCATGTCGGCAAAAATCGCCAAGCTGCTGGAAGGGTCCGAGCGCTGCCTTGCCGTCGGCACCTATGATCTGACATGGGTCGGCCCATGATGCGCCGGCGCGTGTACCCCGCTGCTTGTGCTTTGGCCAGCTTCGCGCTGGCGGGGGCGACGCGGAATGGCGCGTCGGCTTCGACCATCGCCGCCCCGTTTGTTTGAACGGGAAAATAGCTTTGTAGTATGAAATGCGTGCGAGCAATTGTAGCTCTAGTCAGCCAAAGCAAATGGCTCTCGGCTATTACATGGCTCCAACCGCCATTGGGCCCGCAAGTATGAGTGCGATCAAGTCGGCTTGGCGATTAGTTCCAGTTTTTTGCAAGAGGTTGCGGATATGAAAGGCGATTGTCGTCGATGACACGCCAAGTTCATCTACGACCTCTGATGGGAGAACCCCGCGCGCGAGCAACCCTGCGACACGGGCTTCTGTAGGTGTAAGGCCGAACAGATCAATCAGTAGCTTTTCGGATACCCTTTTTTCATGTGCTGGAGGCGATAAAAAAAGTGCAAATTGCGGGACATTCGGATCTCGCTTCACAGTAATGTCCAGCGCAGCGATTAGCACCGAGATTGACTGGTCTGCCCGATGTAGTAATACGCCAGTTATATTTTCTGTCTCGGGCGCGACCTCATTCAACTCCTTAATCGTTCGGTGTAGCGTTGTATTGCTATCAGGGTCTACTGCACGCAATCTGTCGTTTCGTATAGTCAAGAACGACGCGTCCTGCGCCATATCTTGCGCCGCACGGTTGGCATGAACAACACGACCCTCACCGTTCAGAAGCACAACCCCGAGCGCTATGAGGTCCAACACAGGGTGCCTTACGCCAGTGGACAAATCACCCAAAGCCATCCGAAGGTTGGAAATTTCGCTTTCCTGCTGTCCGCGGATGCGGTCTACCTGACGCAACCGTGCGGAAATTGTGGCCAGCAAAAGGTCATAATCCACGGGTTTGACAAGGTAATCATCTGCTCCTTGTAGTTTGCCTTTGATGACCTCCTGCGGCTCGGACATCGCGGTTAGAAATACAAATGGTGTGGTCGCGATGTCTGGTCTTTTAGTGCGCATGGCGGACAACAGGCCATAGCCATCAAGCCGTGGCATGGTGATGTCGCACAGAACCAGATCCGGCGTGATGCCCGATAGAAATGCCATTGCGGTTTCTCCGTCTTGCGCCGCGAGGGTGCGATAGCCAGCTTCTTGCAACTCTTCGAGGATATCGCGACGCAGATCAGGTTCATCCTCGACCACGAGGATCAGCGGGGCAGGAGGCGTGTCAGACATAGTGGTCACCTTGTTTGCGCGGCAAGCTGAAACGGAATGTAACGTTGGGCTCAACGTTAACTAATTTAACCTCCCCTCCCTGCATACGCGCGAGGCTGCGAGCTATGAAGAGCCCGAGCCCCGAGCCCGATGTTTTGGTACTGTTGCTCCCTCGGAAATTAGCGTGAAACAGATAGGTTCGGTCCTCAAGCTTTATCGTAGGGCCATAATTGCTAATGTCGCAATGAACTTGAGTGGTATCGTGATGCAAAGAGATCGTCACGGCGGCTTTCTGTGGGGAGTATTTTACCGCGTTGGATAGAAGGTTTTCCAACACCTGCTCCGCATGGGTGGGGTCAAAATGTGCGACGGGGTCAAATCCCGCCGCTTGCTGTACTTTGATGGGAGTGTTCGGAGCCGCGGCCTGATGCCGTTCTATGACCATTTCCAATAGCTCCAACAGGTTGCATTCCACGCGCTGGGCGCTGATCGGCACGGCTTCAAGCCGAGCGCTGTCCAACGTGCTTTCCACCAGACGCGTCAGCCCCGCGATCGCGTCACGTGCCCTCGTCGCTCGTTCCTTGGTCTCTTCCGTAGTGGCACGCTGTCCCCGCCGGATTAATCGCTGCAAAGCGGAATCTGCCACGGCCAGAGGCGTGCGGTATTGGTGTGAAATCATACCTGCAAAGTTGCGGTAAAGGTCCGCTGCCGACCTTTCTCGCATGAGAGCGTCGTCCAGTTCTTGGGTCCGCTCCGCAACAAGAAGTTCCAGACGTTCGCGCGTTTCAGTCTCTTTTTGCTGTGCCGCGTAGCGGTCACTGGCGTCATGCATGAAGATGATGGCTCCGACGTTTTTTTTGTCGTTGCGCATGGGCGAGATCCGCAAATCTACGTGCATAGGCGGACTATACGGATCGCGATAAAAGGGCTGCAACGCAAGGCTTGTCCTCTCACCAATTAGTGCCGCCGATACCGCTTCGCGCACTTGGGCTACGCCGAAGAAACCACTAATGTCGGTGAGTTCCTTGCCCATTGCCTGTTTTGCTGTGCGACCCGTCATGGTCGCCATCGCCGCGTTCCAGATCGTGCATTTCTCTGTGCTGTCAATCGCAAGAATCCCTTCGCCACTGGAGGAAATCAACAGGCTCGAAAAATCTCGCTCGCTGCGCAGCATTCTATTGCGTTGTCGAGATAGGCGCAGAACGAAAAAGAGGGCTATGATTAGGAGTGTGCCCGTCACCATGATGCCAATCATCGAGACAATGATCTGGCGTAATTGCTCCCGCGAGGTTTCCAAGCGTCCGCCAAGATCATCCCATTCTTGGATCATTGTCTGGTTCGCTGCGCGCGAAAAAAAGGTGGCAAAGGGTGCTATCGTTTGGCGCAGCTCTCGGGCATCCTGAGCGGTGAATACCTCGGGCAACGGTTGCACGTCTTGCAACGCACTGTGCAGCTCGGTCACGCGCTGTTGTAGTCCGATTTCAGTCATGAACCGTTGCTGCGGCCCCTCTTGCAAAAGCACGAAGCGGCTTCGCAGCAAATCCAGCCTGAGGGCAACCTCATCGGCATCAGTTTCGCCCAGTTCAGCGCGCATCGTTGTCTCTATTAAACGGCGGGCCGCACTTTCGCTTTGATGCATAACCCAAAGCATGTTCTGCTCTGCGTCAACGCGAATGTCGGCCTCTACTTTGAACATGCGCAACAGCGCAAACCCAAGCAGAACGGCAAAGATCAAAATGGCGATCAAAGGCAGGCTCAGCCAGAGTCGAGAACCTCCCAAGCGGTTCATTTTACTGCGAGTTCCGATAGTTGCCAGACCCAGCGGTAGTCATATCGGATGTCTTGTAGCTCCTTGTGGGCATCACGCGGATAGACGATCCACAGCGGTCCTTTGTCGGAGCGTTCCAGCGCCTTATCGTCCATACTATAGGCCATGATTACATCAAACCGCTCAAGGTCGCTTAGGGGAATGTCGACAATGTAATCGTTCAACGCAGTCGCGGCGAGTGTATCACCAGCAGCCTCAAGCTCTTCCAGAAAGTCGCGCAGAAGAACCCCAGTGAATTGATGCACACCGTCCGTCACGACCGTTGAGGTCGTGAGAGTTGTTGCGGGCATTTCCTGAATTTGTGCCATGGTGAAAGAGATAGGCGCGTCCGTCACCACCCTGGTCACCTGCAGTACTGGTTTGCTCTCAGTTCCGGCAGCCCCAACCAATGGCAGTGCTGATAACGCCAAAATGTGCAGGCAGGTGACGATGAATGTGCGCATTGTAATTTCCTCGAAGTGTTGCGCCAGTTGAGCAGGCAGACACATAAGTTTCAAACCATATCAAAATATTTTCCGTTACTCCCCCTCTAAACAGATGGGGCGAATGGAAAAGTCACCCGATAAGGTCGGCCGAGAACCAATGAGTATTTGCCGTCATGCCCAGACCAACACCTATTATAGCCCTCCTTTCTGCCTGCTTGATTTTACAGTCCTGCGGTACGCCCGAGTATCGCACTGAACGCACTCATTGCGAGGCTGAGTGGTTGCTGGAAATGCCCCCCGTCTATCGCCTCGAGCCTGTTACGAAATACCGTAGCGAGGAGCGGCCGAGCGGTGAAACAGTCTGCGAAACATCGGGCACAACGACCGTTTGTAAACCCGTAATGAAAACGGTTTCGGTGCCTTACAAAGAGTTGGAGCGGGTCGACATTCGCAAGGCGCAGCGCGACACGCAGATCGCCTCCTGTGCTGCCCGCGCCTGCACTGCGAAATACGGCAATGCCGAATGTGAGATGTAGCCCCGCATCAAGCAGCAAAAGCAAACCACGACAGGCAAGGGAACTTAGGAATGTGGGACTTCAGTATCGGCGGCGCACTTGGAATGATGGGACGGACTCTTCCCTTCATCTTGCTACGGATGGCCGTCTATTTTGGTATTACCTTAGGATACATACTCGTTACGGGAATTGGCGCGGGTGTCGGTTGGGGCGTCGGCGGCTTCGGTGACGAAGGCTTTCGCGCGAGCACGACGATGTGGGGCGGCTTCGCTGGTTTCGGCATTTTCGGTGCGATCATGTATTGGGCGCGTGAATATATTCTTTACATCGTCAAGGCGGGGCATATCGCTGTGCTGGTGGAATTGATCGACGGCAAGACGATGCCTCAAGGCCGCAGCCAGATCAGCCATGCCACAGCCGTGGTCAAAGAGCGTTTTCCGCAGGCCAGTGTCCTCTTCTTGTTGGATCGTTTGATCATTGGGGTCATCCGCGCAATCACAGGGCTCGTACGCGGCATTTTCACCATCCTGCCTATTCCGGGCGTGCAGCAGTTGAGCAGCATTCTCTCGGCGTTCCTGCGTGTGGCCGTGGGGTTCATCGACGAGGTGATCCTCGCCCATGCCATTCGCACACGATCGGACAATACATGGATGTCGGCGAAAGAGGCGTTGGTGCTCTACGGGCAAAACTACAAGCCGATGCTGAAAAACGCCGCATGGCTTGCGCTGTTTATCTATGGTCTGAGCTTTGTGGTTTTCTTGGTCATGCTCGCACCTGCGGCACTGGTTGTCTACCTGATGCCCGGCGCATGGGCAGCGGGTGGTGTGGTGTTCGCGCTGCTTTTTGCATGGAGCGTCAAGGCGGCTTTGCTGGAGCCTTTCGCCATAGCCTGCATGATGCAGGTCTTTTTCAAAGTGACTGACGGGCAGCAGCCCAATCCCGAATGGGACGCCAAGCTCGAACAGATGTCAGGCAAGTTCCGCAAACTAAAGGAGCGCGCTTTGGGAGAAAGTCAGACAGGTGCGAGAGGGGCATCAGAGGTATGAGAGACTTTTTGACCCTTGTGAATGAAGGTGGAAAATTGTGATGAAAGAGCATTGTTTAACGGCGCTTGCCTTCACTGTTGCCTCAACGTTGGCACTGCCAGCCAGCGCAACGGTCGTGTGCGAAGGCATTTATGAATTTTTCAATGGTCAGGATACGGTCACAGCCCTGCCGGGCGAAGCCCCGCCAAATGGCGCAAAGGCCGCCGCGCTCTACAATGCCAACCGTGGCGCGTGGTTGGGACAGTTTATGGGCAAGCCGAAAAGTGAGGGGCTGCATGAGGTTAAGGTGAGCCAGTGCGGACGTCAGTTTGTTCTGACGCAGGGCTCGAAACAGATGCTGTTTCTGCAATCCATCATGGATGAGACACTGTATGTCGCACAGGATATTGGGACCGATGAGGCGGAACTGACGCTGCGCGTGGTTGATCACAAGATCATGGTCGGCAGCGTTTCCGGCAAGTCACACGGATTTGCGTTCAATATTCCTGTCGCGTTGGACCCGCGCGATGTTTCGATGCCTGATATGAAAGGGTGTTACGACGATCTCGCGCCACGTGACATGCCAATGGAGGATCGCCTGACTGTCGATCCAACGCTGCGCGGAGAAGCAATCGACATTGTCGCGGCAAAGCTGGGCATTCCGCCGGCTGAAGCGGGCCGCTACATTTCGGCTGCGGAAACCGTGGCCAAAACCCGCCAATCCGATGAGGGCATAACGGAAATCCTTCCGGGTGAGCCAGGCTGTCCTGTCGAGTTAACTGGCGTAAAAACCTGTCGCGTCTATCCGCCAGACACAACAACCACCGTCGAAACCAACGTATTGCTGGATAAAGATGGCCGCCTGCTTCCTGTCAAAGCGCATACGCCGGAGACCCCGCGTGTTGAGGTGGACGATCCGACGGCTTCGGACATATGCGCGCCACGGCAGACATATCCTCCGGCGGAACAACGCCTGCGTTTCAAATTCTTCGCGATTGATGACGATGGCATCAACGATGTTCAAGCCATGCTCGTGGATGCCAATACTGACCTTGCACAAAAAGCGCATTATGCAACGGGTATGAAAAAGGGCCGCCGAGGAATGTCCGAGGGCGTTGACGAGGCCTATGAGGCCGTCGGCGCCCCTGTGACGGGCCGCCACAAATAAACGAATAATGGGAACTGCCCTGAGCACTCACTTCGGGGCGCTCTTAATGATTAGAGGATGAAGGGACGGACTATGAAACTGGTAGCATCAAAATTGGCAATAATGGCCACCGCAGGCATCATCGCTCACGCGTCTGCGGTACAGGCTGCGGATGATGTTGTGATTGTCTATGATGCCTCTGGCTCCATGTGGGGACAGATCGATGGCACGTCAAAGGTAGAAATCGCGCGCGAGGTCTTGGCCGATCTGGTCAATGATTGGGATGCTGAGACCAATTTGGGCCTTGTGGCCTATGGTCACCGGAGCAAGGGCGATTGCACCGACATCGAAACGCTGATTTCACCCGCCCCTGTGGATCGCGGCAGTTTCATTGACACGGTCAACGCAATTCGGCCCGTTGGGAAGACGCCGATTTCAGCCTCGATCCAACATGCCGCCGATTTGCTTGCCTACCGTGACAATCCCGCGACCGTCGTGCTCATCTCCGATGGGGTCGAGACCTGTAATGCCGACCCTTGTGCCCTATCTGCACAGCTCGCCAAGCAGGGCGTGAAATTCACCGTCCATGTCGTCGGCTTCGATCTGGACGATGCCGCGCAGGCGAGCCTGTCGTGCATTGCCGATAATACGGGCGGGATGTTTGTTCCTGCGGGCAATGCGGACGAGCTTCACAATGCCTTGGCTCAGGTTCAGGACGCGATGGTGGTCGAACCAGAGCCAACACCCGAACCCGTCATTCCCGAGGTCATTCTGACCGCACCCGCGCAGGTGACAACGGGGGCCACGTTCGACGTGGCGTGGGACAAAACGATCAACAGCTCCGACTTCATTACCATCGTTCCCGCTGGTGCCGACGAAGGCACGCGGCACAACCACATCCGCGCCCGCGACGACCTTTCTGGCAAGCTGACGGCTCCCGCCACACCGGGTCTCTATGAGGTGCGCTATGTGCTGGATGAGGGCGACCGCACCATCGGGGTGGCTTCGGTTGAGTTGGTTGAGGCAGGTGTCACCGTCACCGCTCCCGCGCAGGTGACAACGGGAGCCATGTTCGACGTGGCGTGGGATAAGACGATCAACAGTTCAGATTTCATCACCATCGTTCCCGCTGGTGCCGACGAAGGCACACGGCACAACCACATCCGCGCTCGTGACGAGCTTTCTGGCAAGCTGACGGCTCCCGCCACACCGGGTCTCTATGAGGTCCGCTATGTGCTTGATGAGGGCGACCGCACCATCGGGATGGCTTCGGTTGAGTTGGTTGAGGCAGGTGTCACCGTTACCGCTCCTGCGCAGGTGACAACGGGGGCCACGTTCGACGTGGCGTGGGACAAAACGATCAACCGTTCGGACTTCATCACCATCGTTCCCGCTGGTGCCGACGAAGGCACGCGGCACAACCACATCCGTGCCCGCGACGACCTTTCCGGCAAGCTGACGGCTCCCGCCACACCAGGTCTCTACGAGGTGCGCTATGTGCTGGATGAGGGCGACCGCACCATCGGGATGGCTTCGGTTGAGTTGATTGAGCCGGAGATGGGCATTTCAGGCCCAGGCAGCGTTCGCGCGGGAACGCAGGTCGACATCCAGTGGTCTTCGGCCATCAATGGCAGTGACTACGTGACTATTGTGCCCGCAGGTGCCGACGAGGGAACGCGTCATACCCATCTGCGCGTGCGCGATATGACCGAAGGCCGCCTGAAGGCGCCTGATGAAACGGGCCTCTACGAGATCCGCTATGTTCTGGATCAGGGAAACAAGACCCTTGCGAGCGCCCCACTGGAAGTCGTGGATGCGGATGCGCCGCTTGATGACGGGGCGGGGCTGTCGGCTCCCGAAACGGCAGCGCCGAGTGAAGTGATCACCGTGACATGGACGGGCGGCGGCGAAGGTGCTGACCAAAGGATCGCATTGGCCCTTAAGGAACAGCCCGATTTCAGCTGGGTTTCGGCGCAGAAAATCGAAGCGGGCCAGAGCATGGAATTGAAAATGCCCGACGAGCCGGGTCTCTATGAAGTCCGCTATCTGGATGTGTCGAACCGCGCACTTCTGGGGCGGTCTGTTGTGGAGGTTAAGTAATGGCGAAGCTCTTTATGGCGGGTGCGCTTTCCTGCGCCATGGCGTTTGTCGCATCGACCGCTCAGGCCGAAATCGACGGTCACGGGCCAGATGCATGGCGGGTGACTGGAGTTGCGGCGGATGATGTTCTGAATATGCGGATGGGGCCCGGAACCGACTATCTGGTGATCGACAGCCTTCCGCACAATGCCCGCGCTTTGAAACAGATCACCTGTGTGCCACTGATGATCCCTTCAATCTATAATCGTCTGACAGAGGCGCAGCGAGAGAACTTGTCGCAGAGTTGGTGCCTCATGCAGACGGATGACTACATCAAGTCCGGCTGGGTCGCGCAACGGTTTCTTGAGCCGGATTGGGGACATGTTGAGGCCGATGATGTCGGGTCTGACGTGGTCCATCGCACTGGCGATGCAATGATCGACGATGCGGCTCGATTGGTGAGCGATCTTTATGCCACCTTCGAGGCACAGAGCAGCGCGGCGGAAAACCCCTTCGGCCCAAGGTTGGCGTCGCAATACTTCTTTGCCAGCGTAGTTCCTGAATTGGCGGGGCACGGAGGCGATGTTCTCTACAACGCGCAGGATTTTCAGGGCGAGATTACCCGTATCTTGCCCGACCCCGACCAGCCAATGTTGCAGGGTATGATCACGATCAACGTGGACTTTACCAATTTTGGTCAGTCCTTTCGTGCGGTATTTTCCCTAAGGCCCGACCCTGATCAGTCAGGCGCGCCAATTCGGATATTCCGTGTCGAGCATGAGGGGTGGAGCTTTCCGCAATGAGGTTGCGGAACGATGTGTGTGCAGCAATTGCCATGTGCCTTCTTTCTGGATCGTGGGCGCTCGCTGACCCTTTGCCATGCCAAGGCCGTTACAGTGCGGTCTCTGGGACAGTGACCTTGTTGGCGAGTGGTATGGTCCATGTAGAGCCACGTAATCGGAATGAGGGTACCGTAGACCTTACCTATGACGGCTGCGACAGGATCTCGATATCTGGGCAAGGAGTGCAAATGGATATCCTCCGCTCCGCCACCTCTGGCTGGACGGGTACGCTGACGGGTGGAGGGGCAACCCGCGTATTCAGATTTAATGCTGTGACCCCACGCGCTATCGATAGCTGGATGGATGCTTTCGGTGGCGGAATGACCGTTCAACGCGGCATGAAGTTGACACTTTTAAACGGAACCGAAAATCAGCCCGTTGACTGTATCTTTGACAGCGACTTACAGGACTTCAGTCGCGAGAATGCCGCAGCCGAAGGCTTCATGGCCTTGCGCGGATTGGTTCCGCCTTCGCCCGACTTTGTGCCACATGACTTTTTTCGCGCGTCTCAAGTTGAGCAAGACACGCAAACGGAAGCACGTAAAGGTGACGCGCTGCATATTCGTTTTTTGCTTGGACATAACAACGTGATCCTGCCCACGGCGCGAGCGGCCACCCGCTTTCGCGCGGTTTGCACAGCGGACGAAGGCACACTGGACCCACCTCGCCGGATGCTCGATTTCAAAATCGTCGAGTATGACAATCCTGACAGTCTCAGCGTTTTCGCTCGGGTCATTGATATCGAAACAGGAAAGATCATCGCCCAAAGGGAAAGCCAAGTTGCAGGCTCAGACGCCGACGCGCTCACCTTGGCGATGCAAGAGAGCGCGGCCCAAATCGCAGCCGACGGAAGCACATTTGGACCGCTAAGCGACGGCGTATCGCGCTGATTCGCAGGACAAACTATCGACAGGGAGACCAGATCATGGAATTTTCAAAGCCAGATAAAAAGGCGCGGCTGGCCCAATTGGGGTATCTAGTACGTCACACTTTCACCGTTGTCGGACGCAATCGCGCGCTGTTGACTCCGCTGATCGCAATGTGGGTGTATGCGACAGCAATGGTTGTGGTGTTCTTTGTCGGACTCTTCTTGGTAGTCAATGGCAGCGGCGGGGGCGGCTGGTTCCTGTTCGGCGGTGTGCTCATGTTTCTCTACAAATACTTCTTCTACAATCGCGCCGAGCTGACATTAAGTCGCCTGACCTATGACACCGCGATCGGGGGCACTCCGAGCCATAGGGACGCCCGCCGCGAACTTGCGGGACTTGGCTCCCAAGTGCGCAGGCTTGCAATGCTGGATATGGTTGCGACCTGGATTGCAAGTCGCAAGAACAAGGAAGGCGGTCTCATGTCGCTCGTGCTGGGTGGAATCGGCGAGGTCTGGGATCTGGTAAACCACTTCATGTTGCCTGCTGTTGCTATCGACAAATTGGGACTGCGCGACGGAGCCGGACGCTTGAAACGGTTGAAAGATCATGTGCCCGAAACACTCGTCGGCGTTTTTGGCGTCGACATCATGGGCGGCGTGATTGGAACTCTGATGGCCCCTTTCTATGTTTTTGGCATGCTGGCTGCAATCGTATGCGGGCTATACTTTGGCGCGAGCTTACCCGAGGCCTTCTCCGCGGGTGCCTTGCGAGAGTTGTCCCTTGACATTCCCGAAATTGGCTTCATCGGGCCTGACACTGTCTTCAACTGGTTGCCCGTTTTCCTGTTCGTATTTCTGAGTTTCATCCTACAGGCCGTTCTTGCACGCATCGTGACCGCAATTAAAGTCGTCTACTTTACACTGTTCTATAGCCGTCTCATGCATCCTGACGCACTGGATCCGAAGATGAGGGCTGACCTCGAAGGATATTTGGAGCTTGATGGGTGAAGCAAAGATGAGCAGCTTGCGACCTGCCCTGTCATGGGCGTGTGGATGTCTGACGTCAGACATGGCAATGTCCGCTATGGGAAAGTTGCACTGCGGCGAGGCGATCAGTCGCCAATGGCAGCTATGGGCCGTTCGTGTCGTTCAACACCTATGGCCGTTTTCGTCATTCAACCTCGTTTGATCGCAAGTCTGGCATGCCGGACTACTGAGCCGTTTGCGGCAAAGGTCTGCGCTCCATTGAAAGAACAACGAGTGAAGGCAAAACCCGCAGCAAATGACGTATCCCTTTCGAGGAATGATAGTCCCTAGATATTTTCCCGCCGAAGATTAGTTCACTTCGATAGCCTGATGGTTTGCCAAAAGACCCATCCAGATCTGCCTTGGCTTCAAGAGGTCTATCTTTGGTTCTCTTGTCCAAAACAATGTAAATTTGGGTTCCTTAAGGTAGTCAATTCCACCCGTTCACGCCCCCTTAACCCTGCCTTCCCACCTGTTTTCCCAGAGACGTTGTTTAGCGGATAGCGAGCCATGTTTTTGCACTGCAAAAACGCTCGCCTTCCCTCGCGGCGCTCGAGTCGGATGCGGTGCGCGCTGTGCTTGCACCTTGTCTGCCAACTGGTGGGAAATGGATATGGGAACCAAGGGCAAAGGCGGGAGGCCGCGTGTGAGGAACAAGCGGGATCAACAGATCACCGTGCGGCTGACCGAATGCGAATATCGAAAGCTTCAGCAAGCGGCCTCAGGGAGCAGTGTCGCGGCTCTGGTGCGGGATCGGTTGCTTGGCCTGAGCATGGAGAGCGTGCCACAGGTTCCTCTCGTAAACCGTCAGGCTTGGATTGAGCTTAGCCGGACGGCCTCGAACCTGAACCAGATGAGTTATCACCTGAACACGGGCGGCCGTCCCGAGGTCGATCGCATTCTGCCCCTTTTGTATTTGTTGCAGCGGGATCTCGAACAGGTCCGCGCCGAGTTGATCGGGGGTGGTCATGGCCATCGGTAAACTGACCAAAGGTGGAAGTGCGGCGGGTCTTGTTGAGTACCTGCTGGCAGAACTCGATCACAAGGGCGAGATCCGACACCGCGCGGATATTGTCGGGGGAACGCTCGGCTTTGAAGAGGACGCCGCCAAGACCCATCTGGACGCTTTCAAGAACCTGCGTCCCAACCTGAACCGGAACATGGTCCATCAATCGATCTCTCTGACGCAAGAGGATCGGGAACTCAGTGACCAAGAGTGGGCACAGATTGGCGACCTCTGGGCCGAACGGATGGGTTTTGAAGGCTACATGACCGTCTGCCACGAGGATCATATCCACATTGCGGCCAGCCGCATCCGGCTCGATGGCAGTGTGGTCAGCGACTCCCATGACTACCGCCGCAGTGAAGCCGTAATTCGTGAGATTGAAGAGCGGTTTGATCTGGTCCGCGTGGACCCGTCCCATCTGCTCGACCCTGACAAGGCGCGGGATCATATCACAGCGCCAAAGCGCGGTGAGTTCGAGATGGCCCATCGGGGTGTGATCTCCACCAAGGCCCAACTGCAAGGTCTGCTGAAGGATCTGAGCTCCGCACCGATCACCGCCACCGACTTTGTAGAGGCGCTGGAGGCCTGCGGCGTGGATGTGCGCCCGAATGTCTCCGAGACGACTGGCAGGCTCTCCGGCTTCTCCTTTGGGCTTGAGGGGCATCACATATCCGCCTCCAAGCTCGGCCGTAGTTTCACCTTAAAGAATTTAACAGAAAGAGGGTTTTCCTATGAGCCAGACAGAGACTTTCCGGCAGTTGTCACAGCAAAAGAGCGCAGCCTTGGCCACGCCACTACAGGAGGCATTGGCACAGACCCGCGCGTCGAACACACAGACACAGGCGCGGATCGGGTTCGGCTCACCCTGACATCATCCAGACCTATGCGGCCACCGGGCGTGACCGCTTCCCAGTGTTGCTGTTCAGTTCGGAGAATGACCTGCCCGTAATTTCAGGCGTGGTGCCCTATATACATGAACGGTTGGAGAACAATGCCTTTCCCTGTCGCTGGAGAAAGGTGCCAGGTTACGGCCATTTCTACCCCTCGGAGGCGGCACTGGAGAGCGGTGGCACGGTGCTAGAAGAGCTTCTTGATTTTCTCAATGAAACCACTGGCCATGCGGCAATGACGTCTCCCCAACGATCAAACGCAGCCTGAAACAACGCACCCAATCAACGGAAAACCCAATGAAAGACGTGATTTCTAGTCCGACACAGTCGGCGCTAAACAGCCTGTTTGATGCCTTCAACGCACATGACCCAGAAAGCGTCTCAGCTCATTTTACCGCTGATGCGGTCTTTGACCGGCATGCGGGTACCGCACCGCATGGCGATCGTCATACCGGACCCGAGGCCATCGCGCGCGCCATGGGCGACACATTTTCCGCCATGCCGGATGCTCATTGGGCGGTTCTGGGTCATTGGGACTGCGCCCCGGGTCTGTCGGTGTCGCACTGGGTTTTCACGGGAACAGCTTCCACCGGCCAGCATACCCTCTGTGAGGGCCTCGACCTTTACACCTTCGAGGGCGGGCTGATCAGCCGCAAGAACGCCTTCCGAAAACAAACAAACTGAGACATGCCATGAATGACCACGCCTCTTTCCATATTCTTTCCAACGCCGAACCTGTTGACCTGATCGCTGCATTTGAACGGACGAGATCGTCAAGTTGTTGACGGTTGCCCCAGTTGTCCTTAGCCGCAGACCAAGATCAGCCAGATTTCCCAGCCCCGTCTGAAGGGACACCGCTTCCCTCGCTCCATCATTTCGTACGCGGTTTGGGCGTATCATCGCTTTGCGCTCAGTCTGCGCGACGTCGAAGATCTACTTGCTGAGCGAGGCGTCGTCGTAAGTTACGAAACGATCCGGGCCTGGGTCGGAAAGTTTGGCATTCAGATAGCAAAACAGGTGAGAGCAGCCCGTCAGCAACCTTCCGACAAATGGCATCTTGACGAAGTCGTGGTTACAATCCGAGACGAGAAACATTGGTTGTGGCGTGCCGTGGACAGCAACGGCGAGGTTCTTGACGTCCTTGTGTAATCAAGGCGGAACGCACGGGCGGCGAAGCGCTTCATTTCCAGACTGGTAGCTCGCTGGGGTCGACCCCGGGTCATCGTAACGGACAAACTGCGCAGCTACGGGGCAGCACTGCGAAAGCTTGCGTTGGACGGGGATCATCGGGCGCACAAGGGACTCAACAATCGGATCGAAGGATCGCACAGGCCAACACGGAAGCGGGAGAAGATCCCGGGCCGTTTCAAATCGGCCCGGCAGGCCCAAAGGTTTTTGAGTGTTCACGATGAAACCTCAAACCTGTTCCGCCCATGCCGCCACAAACTACCTGCCTCGGCCTATCGCCAAAAACGGACCGACGCATTTCAACATTGGAACGAATGTGCCATCAATCTGGTTGCTTGAAACGTCCCAGATCGTACACTTCTTCAACGCTCAAAATAGCCCGACAATGCTTAGGAAGGAGTTTTGACGCTGGGTTATTTTGCAAACATCATCGGAAAGAACATTCATTTTCTAGTCTAAACCTGCGCTTGATTGGCCCGAATTCATTCAGATTGTGAATTAACGCAATAAAAGTATGAGGAGTATTCATAGAAAATAGTTTTAGATTATAACATTGATATTAAAAGTAAATATTTGGGATTTCGAAGATCTCACTTGTAAACGGGACGTACCATGAGTGTCCAAAAAGGCTTCCGTACTTTCCTAACTTAATAGCCCTCCACTCCGACAAAGCCCAACTCGTCGCTGCACAAGCAACCGCTTGACTGGCACGAGCGACTTGGTATTTTATTTTTGAAACATGTTTCATTGAATGAAACTTTTGCTTTTTTGCCGCACTGGCCGATTAGTTTTGGGAGGAAGATTATGAAGTTACTTAAAATCGTGGCTGCGCTTGCGCTGACCGCACAAATTGCAAATGCCGCAGAGCCAACGGAAGGCGGCACTCTTCGCCTTATCGCGCAGCCCGAGCCACCGATGTTGATGCTTGGATTGAACCAACAAGGCCCTACACAATTTGTGGCGGGCAAAATTTACGAAGGTCTTCTGCGTTACGGGACTGATATGTCTGTGTTGCCGGGACTGGCACAATCGTGGACTGTCTCCGAAGACGGACTTGTTTATACATTCGAGCTTCAAAACGATGTAGTCTGGCATGACGGAGAACCGTTTTCTTCCAAAGATGTGGTGTTTTCATTGTCCAAGTTCCTGCCGGAGGTTCATCCGCGTGCCCGTGGTGTAATGGGACATGTGAAAGACATTACGGCGAAGGGCGCTAACACAGTCTCTATCGAGTTGAACGCACCGTTCCCGGCATTTCTTCAATCGTTTGAGGTTTCGAGTGCCCCGATTGTACCGGCGCACATTTACGAAGGAACGGATTATCGCTCCAATGCCGCCAACGAAACGCCTATTGGCACGGGGCCGTTCAAATTTGACGAATGGCAACGCGGTTCGTTTATCCGGCTCGTTAAGAACGACCAATACTGGCAGGACGGCAAACCTTACCTGGATGAGATAGTCTTTAACGTTGTGCCCGATGCTGCTTCGCGGGCAGTCGCCTTTGAAACCGGAAAAGTTGATGTTCTTCGTGGCGGGGATGTCGAGTATTTTGATGTCCAGCGGCTGGCTGCACTTCCAGATGCTGAGACAACAAACGCCGGTTGGGAGTTCCTCTCTCCGATTACGTGGATTCAGTTTAATCTAAGAAATGAACCGATGAATGACGTGCGCTTTCGTAAGGCGGTTTGGCACGCGATTGACCGGGAATTTATTGCGAATGCAATCTGGATGGGGTTTGCTGACCCCGCAGACGGACCTCTTCCAGCTAGCTCTCCCTTCTATAAAGAAAACCTTCCTGCCGCTGACTACAATCCGGACAAATCGCGGGCTTTGCTTGACGAAATGGGACTCACTCCGGACGAAAACGGTGTTCGTACAACGGTTCGCTATCTCAGCCTGCCCTATTCCGAAACCTATATCCGTATGGGCGAGTACATACGCCAGCAACTGCGCGAGATCGGTATTGAACTGGAGGTAACGCAAACCGATGTTGGCGGTTGGGCGCAGTCTTTGGGCCAGTGGGATTATGATATGACCGTAAACCTGCTTTACCAGTACGGAGATCCGGCTCTTGGTGTTGAGCGGGCTTATGTATCGAGCAATCTTGTTAAGGGCTCCCCGTCGGCAAATGTTTCTGGCCTCGACAATCCTAAAATCGACAAAGTCCTGTCCGAAGCTGGAACTGCCACCAGTACTGATGAGCGCATGAAACTCTATGCCGAGTTTCAACAAACGGTCGTTGACGAAGCTTATTTTGGCTATCTCGTGCGGGTTAACTTTCCCACCGTCTACAAAACCAAAGTTCGCAACCTTGTCGGTAGTGCGATTGGTTTGAACGATACGATGGCTGATGTCTGGATCGCCGAATAATCCAATCTAGAGCCGCTCACCCGGAATGCCGACTGCCTCCGGGTGAGCGCAAATTTACAACTGGAATCCCAGACATGAACCGACTTTCCTATTTAATCGGTCGCTTGGTTAAAGGCGTCTTTGTCATACTCGCGATCGGGGTGTTAGCCTTTCTCGTTATCCGCCTTGTACCGGGCGACCCTGTTGCGGTTATAGCCGGTAAATCAGGTGCCGTTGATGCCGAATATATGGACAATCTCAGGCAGAAGCTGGGTTTGGATCAGCCGCTCGTTGTACAACTGGGAATTTTCCTAAAGGGTTTGGTCCAAGGTGATCTTGGCCAGTCGTACAGGCAAGGCGCACCGGTTTCGGCTATTATTCTGGAGCGTTTGCCGGCCACCTTGCTCCTAACGCTTAGTGCTTCGGCTATCTCGATTTTGTTGGGTGTCCTTGCAGGCGCGATGGCCGCCCGTCGCCGCGGCACCTGGGCCGATAGCGCTATCGGCACTCTGGCTTTGCTTTTCTACGCAACGCCCCTGTTCTGGATGGGGTTGATGGCGATCCTTTTGTTTTCTCTGGTTTTAGGATGGTTCCCCGCTTTTGGAATGGTTTCAGCGGATATGCGGTATGAGGGGATCAGACATGTGCTTGACGTTCTTCATCATCTGATAATGCCCATGACCATTTTAGGCTTGTTCTACATGGCTGTTTACGCCCGCTTGACCCGTGCCTCTATGTTGGAAGTGTCTGAAATGGATTTTGTGCGTACAGCACGGGCCAAAGGATTGCCCGAATCCTATATCACCAGACGCCATATTCTTAGAAACGCACTGCTGCCGATTATTACATTTGCCGGTATACAAGCGGGTCATTTAATTGGCGGGACGGTTCTGATTGAAACAGTCTTCGGCTGGCCCGGCATAGGCCGCCTTGCCTTTGATAGTTTACTCCAGCGTGATTACCCTGTGTTGCTGGGTATTTTTATCGTCACCTCAGCCATGGTTGTCATTTTCAACATCCTGACAGACCTCCTTTACACGCTTGTTGATCCCAGAATTGAGGTGAACAAATGAATAGTCCTTTATCCCTTTTCTTTGGCAACCGCGCCGCAGTAATCGCACTGGCTTGCCTTGCAGTCATTACACTCCTCGCGCTCGGGGCATCCCTGATCTATCCACAATCCCCTTGGAAAATGGTGGGTGCGCCTTTTCAACCTCCGGCATGGGGAGGCCATCTGATGGGAACGGATATGTTAGGCCGCGACATCGCTGCGGGCCTTGTGCATGGCGCGCGCGTCTCGTTGTTAATTGGATTGGTGTCCACTGCAATTGCGCTTTTGATTGGCGTTGGTATCGGGGCGGTAGCGGGGTATTTCGGGGGACTGGTGGACGATATACTCATGCGGTTCACCGAGGTCTTTCAAACTATCCCTAGTCTGATCTTCGCTATCGTGCTGGTTGCGATAATGGGGCCTTCTATCAATTCGATCGTTATCGCCATTTCGGTCGTAT
This sequence comes from Neptunicoccus sediminis, assembly GCF_001719615.1. Taxonomy (GTDB): domain Bacteria; phylum Pseudomonadota; class Alphaproteobacteria; order Rhodobacterales; family Rhodobacteraceae; genus Amylibacter; species Amylibacter sediminis. Next base: position 826,522 of record NZ_MDVX01000001.1, on the reverse strand, counting down.
CATGGCCCTCGGTCTCCCGATTGGTCAGGGCAGAATTTATGACCCTACGCCGCCGTGAATACGTGGAATCTTCACAAGTGTTGGGATTGCCGGGATGGCGCATCATGTTGACAGACATTCTTCCAAACGCGATGGCTCCGGTGATCGTCACGGCCACCTTGATGGTTGCGACAGCGATCCTTATGGAATCCGGGCTTAGTTTTCTTGGTCTGGGTGATCCGGACATGATTAGTTGGGGTTACCAGATTGGTGCAGCTCGGACCATGCTTCGCGCAGCTTGGTGGATGAGCTTCTTTCCCGGCGTTGCAATTATCATCACTGTTCTTTGCCTCAACCTTGTTGGGGAAGGCCTGAGCGACGCGCTTAACCCAAACCTGAAAAGGAAGAAGCCGTGAGACCGATGAACGTATCAAGCGGCCAAAGCTCTGCAGCACACCCTTTGCTTGAGGTGCGAGGGTTGACCGTCGCCCTTCCTGAAGGAGCCGACCGTTCCAATGCGGTGGAGGAGATAAGCTATCAGCTGCACTCCGGAAAAATTACCTGCATTGTCGGAGAGTCCGGTTCAGGAAAGTCCATGACCGCCAATGCAATCATGGGCCTTCTTCCGAAGCCTCATGTGAAGGTTTCGGCTGGGCAGTTGCTATTCAACGGCTCTGATCTTTTAGCGCGCCCCGACAGCGAAATGCGCACCGTTCGGGGCGCGGATATCTCCATGATTTTCCAAGAGCCCATGACTGCTTTGAATCCGTTGCTAACGGTAGGCGAGCAAATCGCTGAAGTATTGTGTAAAAACGGCCCTCTGCCCCGCAAGGAATTGCGAGACCGGATAACAAAATTACTGGCTGATATGAACCTGCCGGAGCCGGAGACCCTACAAGATAGCTATCCGTTCCGCTTGTCCGGCGGTCAACGCCAGCGGATCATGATAGCGATGGCTCTCGCGCTGAATCCGAAACTGCTGATCGCCGACGAACCGACCACAGCACTGGATGTGACGACCCAGAAACAGATTTTGCATCTCATTCGCGAACAGCAAAAGCGCCATGGTATGGGCGTCATGTTTATTACGCATGACTTCGGGGTCGTTGCCGAAATTGCTGACCACATTGTGGTTATGGAAAAAGGTGAAGTGGTGGAAGAAGGCAGCGTCGAAGCGGTGTTAAATTCCCCGCAGCACCCTTACACTCGTAAATTGATAGCCGCCGTTCCAACGCTGGACGATCACGCCTCTACCACACCTTCAGAAGTACCACTTCTGTCGGTACAAAACATTTGTAAAACCTTCAAAACACGCAGTGGGATGTTTACCAAAAAGCGCGAGGTCAATGCCCTGCGTTCTGTTTCGTTCGATTTGCATGAAGGTGAGATTATCGGTTTGGTCGGTGAATCCGGTTCAGGGAAATCGACGCTGGCACGATCGGTGATGCAACTGTCCGACATTGATAGCGGCAAAATCGCGATTAACGGAGAGCAGATAGGATCTTTGGGTCAGAAACTGCCATCCTTTATTCAGTTTGTGTTTCAAGACCCCTACGCTTCACTGAACCCTCGTAGGCGGATCGGATCGGCACTGACGATTGGTCCGATTCATCACGGGGTGCCAAAGGCCGAAGCAATAAGCCGCGCACGCGAAATGCTTGACGTTGTCGGGCTGGATGCGTCTGCAATGGATAGATTCCCGCATGAATTTTCTGGTGGTCAACGGCAGCGAATTGGCATTGCACGGGCTTTGACAATGCAGCCCCGTGTTCTGATCGCAGACGAAGCCGTTTCGGCGCTGGATGTCTCTGTTCAGAAGCAGGTGCTGCGCCTCCTGGAAGACATCAGATTGAAAATGGGCATCGCAATTTTGTTCGTGACCCATGATCTGCGTGTCGCTGCAACGATCTGTCACCGGCTTCTCGTCATGCGAAAAGGCGAGATCGTAGAGGAAGGGCCCACAAGGGAAATCTTCGAAAACCCTAAGAGTGAATACACGAAATCTCTTCTCGAAGCTGTACCTGGGAAGAATTGGCACAAACCTGTTTTGGAGGAACGCGTATGAGCGGTAAAACGATGGTCGAAAAAATTATGGGCCGAATAAGTGGCGGTAATCCTGTATCTGCCGGAGACGAGGTAAAAGTTCGTCCTGATTTTGTGATGGCATATGACTTTCCGGGGTACACCGATGTCATCTTCAAAACTGTGAAAGAAAAATTCGGTCTTACCGAATTGCCGGCAAAAGAACGTTTTGTGATTTTCATTGACCACATGGTGCCGGCGGTTGATCCGAAAGAAGAAGAGTTCCACGAGATGACGCGTTCGTGGTGTCGGGAATTTGACATTGCTTGCGTTGAACGGGAGGGCATTGGGCACCATGTTGCTGGAGAGACAGGTTACGGTGTACCAGGCGCCTTTGCAGTGCACTATGACGGGCATATTTCGCAGCTTGGAGCGTTGGGCTGCTTAGCCGTCAACATGCCGCGCCAAACGCTGACTGAAGCTTTTGTGCGCGAATATATCGACTTTCAGGTGCCTCAAACCATCCGCTTGAATCTGGTAGGTAAGGTGCAACCTGGTGTCATGCCTCGAGACTTATTCCACGGTATAGTTCAAAAGCTTGGAAACAAATTTGCACGGTTCGCGGTTCTGGAACTTGGCGGTGAGGTGATAGATACACTTTCACTGGATGGCCGTCAGGCTTTGACGAGCATCTCGATGTTTACCGGCGCGCTTTCCGCGGTAATCAATCCTGATCAAGCGATGCTCGACTACGCACTCCCCATCGCGCGTTTGGACATTGAGCCGGTCACAAGCGATCCTGATTGTAGATATGCGGCTGTGCACACCGTCGATGTGAGCGATATAGGTGTGATGGTCGCGCAACCGCCATCGCCTTCCCGAACAACGCCTCTGGATGAGGTCTCCGGGCTTGACGTGCAGGTCGGCTACATTGGATCCTGTGCATCAGGACGTATCGAGGATTTGCGCGCCGCTGCCAAAGTTCTGCAAGGCAAACAACTCGCTCCGGGTTTTTCGTTACATGTTGTGCCGACGAGCAAGCGGGTTATGACGAAGGCCGCTGAGGAAGGACTGTTACAGGTTTTCAGCGAATGCGGAGCATTTGTTTCGTCGGCATCCTGTGACTTTTGCTATGGTCGTATTGCAACAATGCGGGATGGGCAAAGGGCCGTCTCTACTGGCACCCTTAATGTCAAAGGGCGAATGGGTAGTCCCGACTCCGAAATATTTCTTGTCAATGCTGCAGTGGTTGCACGGACGGCGATCGACGGGCGCATACCGCGTTCTGAAGATATGATGTCAGAGGTGCAATAATGTTGGACGCAAAGAAGGGCACTCTGCCAAAACTCGAAGGACGCGCGGCATGGAAGTTCGAGGATGAAGACTACGACATTGACCAGATTATCGGGGTAAAGAACATCCGGATTCAAGATTTGGACGAACTATGTAGCATCGCGATGAAAAGCTATGATCCACACTTTCAAAGTTCAATAAGGGTGGGTGATCTTCTAGTTGGAGGGGAAAATTTCGGGTTCGGCCACCCCCATTCCCCGCCTATGAAAGCGATGAGGCACATGGGTATCGGCGGTGTCATAGCGGAGTCCTTTGCTCCGACATATTACCGGGGCGAGACTGCCATGGGCTTTCCTCAAATTACATGTCCGGGAATCCTGTCTGCTGTAGAGCGATGGGATGTCCTGCGCGTCGTCTGGAGTAGCAGCAAGGTCATCAATGTGACGCAAGGCACCGAGATCCCCTTCGAGATGCCTACCAAAACGGAACAGAACCTGCTGATCCACGGCGGGCATATGAACTATTTGTACGAGGCTGTTTCCAATGCAGCTGGTTTAAAGGATTAATAAAATGATGAATAAATCTGAAATGGCAGCAGCCATACGTTCCGGACGTTGCCTATGGAGTGCCGGATGCCACGATGTTCTTTCAGCACTGATTATTGAGAAAGCTGGCTTTGATGTGTTGCTGACCTCGGGCTTTGGCATTTCAGCTTCGCTGCTTGGCCAGCCGGATGTGGAAGTTTATTCCATGACAGAAAACCTTGGCGTTGTGCGCAATGTATCAAACGCCGTTGGCATTCCGGTAATTGCCGATGCGGACACGGGATACGGGAATGCAATCAATGTGATGCGTACAGTACGCGAGTTTGAGCAGGCAGGAGCCGCCGCGATGATCATCGAGGATCAGGTGATGCCAAAGCGCTGTCCCGCTGTTGCGTCCAAGCTAGAGCTGATTACGATTGAAGAAGGTGTCTCGAAAATCCGTGCTGCGGTCGCTGCCAGACAAGACCCAGATACTCTGATCGTCGGGCGCACAGATGCTGAGACGAAAAAGGAAAGTATCCAACGGGCCAAAGCCTATGCCGAGGCCGGTGCGGATATAATACAACCGATCAGTGCGGGTTATAAAAACCTTCAGGACCTTCAGGATCTGAGAAATGAATGCGGTAAACCTCTGTCGTTGCAAATCATGCGTTGGCTGGAGAGTGAGCTGACAGGCGATGAAATCGAAAGCGTAGCAGGCATCGCACATTTCCCGCTTGTGACATTGCTGTCGGCGACACGTGCTATGGAAAGCAGCCTAAATCGCGTGCGCGAAGCGCGGACAACGAGGATACTGAATGAAACCGATCAAATGAGCTTGCCCGACTTCAAGAAGTTTATCGGATTTGAAGAGGTTGAAAGACTTCAGGAAGAATTCATGAAAGATATTGCCTAATTCGCAGTAGAACTTCATGTTTTTGTGACCCTGGAGGATCGAAGCCCTAATGACAGAAACTGCTCAAAAAACTCCCGGTTCGGGAATGCCGAAAGTAAGAGCAATCGAACGGGCGGTTTCTGTTATGCGGTCATTTAATCCCGCAAAGCCCAAGCTGACATTGACCGAAATCGCAAAGGCGACCGGGCTTGATAAGGCGACTGCCCTGCGAATTTTGGGTACGCTGATAGAGTGCGATATGATCGTCCATGATCCGGGCTCGCGACAATACTGGCTCGGGTTTGATCTGTTGTCCCTAGCAGCAAGTGTGCCGGGTCAACATGATCTGCGTCAGATAGCCGAACCCATTTTGCGACAGGTTTCAGTTGAAACCAACTGTCTTGTCTTTCTTGCGACACCGGGCAAAGAAGGAGCGTTATGTGTCGCCAGGGCTGTCATCGACCCACCCGTTCAGGTGCAACTCTGGAACATCGGAGAGGTGCGGCCATACAATCAGGGTGCTGGACCCAAATTGCTATTGGCTCATATGTCACCGGAAGACTGCGACACGTACCTCCAAAAGAAATTACCTTCTGCAAATCCGCGCACGATTACGGATGCCTCAGAATTGTCTGGGATTGTCAAAGAACTCCGCGGATCAAATGAAGCTTTTTCAAAAGATGACATCATTGAGGGTCTAAGTGCGCAAGCGCACACAGTTCGCAATGAGGAAGGCAAAGTCGCTGCGGTTGTCAGTGTTGTGGGTTTGAATCCTGAATTTTCCAGCGAAGGTAGACAACGAATAAGCTTGGTTCTATCCAATGCCGCATCGCGTCTTTCCCAACACCTGTGTGTTGCCGGTTTGTTATAAGTCTGGCGGGATTTACCCTATAGAGGTGGTCGCGGAAATTCGAGCCCGTCGTTAAGGTGTATCGCATAACGAGAGAAATGGTCCAAAATGAAGAAACGAAAGAACCATTCGTTCCCCTGCCACGCGACATCGAGATCTGAATCACTACAACCGCCAACCTCCCGATCTTGGCGTGCAGTTCCTTGACCTCTGCTTCAGTTGGGCCGCTTTGCTTCCCGCCAGAGAACACATCGGCCATCCCGTCGATGGCCTGCCGTTTCCATGTGCTGACCTGGTTTGGGTGCAACTGATGCTTCGCTGCGATCTCCTGCACGGTCTTGTCACCGCGCAACGCTTCCAGCGCCATCTTGGCCTTAAACTGATCTGTAAAATTCCGGCGCTTCGCCATTCTCGTATCCCTTCAAAGGTTTGGGATACACCTTAAGCGACTGTCCAGTTTTCTGGGACCACTTCAATTTGAGGACCACTACCTCGGTCTACTCTCTGGCAGCGGTGAAGTAACCGCAAGAATGGGCGACCAACTACTTGGTGTAGTAAATCAAACCACAAAGCAGCAAATTATACAGTCTATCGCACAAAAATTTGCAGCCGCTGATTACACACCAGAAACGTTTGTGAAGACGGCCAAGGAGTTGCCGGACTTAACAAAGTTGGTACTGGAAAGTAAAGATCTTGAAAGTGCCTCGACCGTAGTATTGACAAAACTGGTCTCGGTATCATCGATACTCGGAACTTAAAACACTGATTCCTTTTGCGCCGTCATTCAAAAAGCACTTGGATTCGACAGATCACAATGCGCTTGGGGCTTTTGAACAAGTTCTGACTGAGCAAAGTGTTGTCGAAGAAAAGAGCGAGAGTATTTTGAAATTAGCGAAGCACATGAAGGTGAACGTCAATTTGCCAAGGCCTTCGAAAGAATAGTCCTTTGGGTTAGGCGATAGGGTGAGGCAAAATGATATGACCTCGATCAATGTCTGCTGTGCAAATGCTGCAGTGTATTGCCGTCGAACTTGGTGAACGTCCGCTAAGGGCCGTTCGAGTAATATTGAAAATTCCGCTTCCTGCGCACTGGTCCCAGCGAAAGTCGGTTCTCCGCACCGTGGTTTCCGACGACACAGTAATACATCAAAAAAACACCATTTCCGCCAATGCATGATGGAAACCGTTTGAGAAGCGATGTGTCTGAGTTACCGACTGCTATGCGAAAGCAATTCTTCAACCGCGAAAAGTAAGATAAATTTGTAGATGCTTTTTGTATCTTATGAACTCCGACCAAGTAATAATATACATTATGGTCTTGACGATATGACCGCCGGAGGCACTTTTTTCCAACCGGCCCGTGTGCCGCACGACTTAAGCTTTCGGCGCCAGCAACCGCAAGGCTGCCTTGATCAGCGCACCGCTGTCCGCTTCGGGGGCGTCACCACCCGCCTGCGCCACGGCCATTGCTGCATCCCCATGACCGTAGCCAAGATTCACAAGCGCTGACAGGGCATCCGCTTGCGCCCCCGCAGAGGCGGCTCCGGCTGACACAGCCCCAGCCGGTTCAGCGGGCGCACTTGTTGCTACCGGAGCTTCAATCACCACAGAATCATCGACCTGCACCTGTTCGGACCCCTGCGCCCCCATCGCAATCACACTGGCTGCCTTGTCCTTCAGTTCCACCACGATCCGCTGTGCCAGCTTCGGCCCCACACCGGGGGCCGCTTTGACGGCGGCCACATCGCCAAGGGTGATGGCGCGGCTGACCCCCTCCACACCCAGCGTTCCGGCGATAGCCAGTCCGACTTTGGCCCCGACCCCCTGCACACTGGTTAACAACCGGTGCCACTCTTTTTCCGCCAGCGTCAGAAAACCGAAAAGTTGCAGGTTATCCTCGCGCACCAGCAGATCGGTGTATAGCGCGACAACACCGCCTTTCGGGGGCAGCGACGATAAGGTGCGCTCGGAGCAAAAGACCAGATAACCGACCCCCTGCACATCGACCAGCACATGATCTGCTGCCTTAAAGTCTACCCGCCCTGTTATCTTGCCGATCATGCGGCCCCCTTTCGCGTTTCCGCCTTGGCCAGTGCCGCATCAAGCCGCCCTGAAAATTGAGCATGATGGGCGTGGCACAGGGCAATCGCCAGCGCATCCGCCGCATCCGGCCCGACCGGATCAATCCCGCCAAGCTGCATCTTCACCATATGAAGCACCTGCTTCTTATCCGCATGACCCACACCGACCACGACTTTTTTAACCGCATTGGGCGCATATTCCGCCACGTCCAGCCCGAATTGTGCCGGAACCAGCAAGCAGATCCCCCGCGCCTGACCGAGCTTTAGCGTGCCAGCGCCATCCTTGTTCACGAATGTATTCTCAACCGCCGATGTCGTCGGCAGGTGGCGCCGGATCACGTCTTCAAGCTGGCTGTGCAGGCTGAGCAACCGTTGGGCCAGCGGACCGCCGGAGGTGGATTTGCAGATCCCGTTGGCCACATGGGACACCCGCGTGCCCGCCACATCTACAATACCCCAACCCAGATTGCGTAACCCCGGATCGATTCCAATAACGCGCATCGCTGCCCCGCCTTGTCGCTGCTCTTGTTGTTATTTTTGCAAGTCGTAGCACGAAACAAGAACATCCGCCAAGCGGAATACGCAAACGCCCGTCCGGTTGATTCGCACATCGGCCGGACTGAAAAATCCCGCGAGGCGGTTTCGGATGATAAGAAGTCGGTTTTCATCCCCGTCCCACGGAACTGCCTGTGACGGAAAAGACACGCAACCCTGTGGCACTCCTTCAAGGGCTGATGTCCCTAAAATTGTTTCAATCCCGCCGCCCCTCGCACCTGTTCTGAAAACGACATGAACCGGCGAAAACGGGGCCTTTTCAGCGGGAAATAATCCAAAAGCGACATCGGGATTCAGCCATGCAAAACAGGCAGTTCAGCTATGCGATTTTGACATTTGAAAGCGCGGGACCGGCGGCCTATCTGGGGCTCAGACGAACCGACGCGCTGCGTCTTTCACTTATAAGGAATGTTATCATGGCCCTGGCTCCCAACACATACGTGGCTCCTTTTGGTGCCATTGCGACACACACTGTTGTTGCACGTCTCGAAGCAGCATTCGCTGCAATCGTAGAGTGGAACACAAAGCGCAAAACCGTCAACATCCTGTCCCAACTGTCCGATCGTGAACTGAACGACATCGGCCTGATCCGGGGCGATCTTGACTCCATCCCGACACGCTTCTGAGCGTAGGAACAAAGCGGCGCATTTTCCTCCCTGTGATGCGCTTCTTTCCAGCGGCTATTCGGCCGCAAATGAAAAAGGCCGCTGTCCTCCCACAGCGGTCTTTTTTGTGTCTGCGCCCTTTCGCGATGCGGACATGAAAAAAGGGCGCACCCCATCAGGGTCGCCCTTATGCGTAGCGAAACGGATTTGGGTTAGAGGAAGTTGCCTTCCACATAGGCCAGCACCGGATCACGCCCGAGCAGCTTTGCAGCAATCCGCGAGGCATCCGGTCCCGACGCCAGTTGCGCGACTTTTGCCTCATAGCCCTGCGGTCCCAGTTCCTGAATCATCACGACTTTGGTGACAGTGACGGTTCCATAGAACATCAGCATGAACAGCGCGGTACGGGCCAGGGGGATATGGATCTTGCGACGGGGACGTCGCTGCCACTTGCGCCAGATCGTCGGTTTGAAATCCGGATCCAGCCGCGCAATGCGTTTCTCAAACGTTTTTCTATCCTCGGTCATACCACTCAAATCCCAACTACACGTAAATATCCATGCTTTTTGCATGTCGTGCAGTCTGCAACCCGCGCCCTTACACATCTGCAAGCACACACAGACCAATGTGTTAATCGACGGGAAACCTGAGGCCGCTTTGCCTCAACCACGGCGATGCAAACTGCTTAGATAAAATTAGACGCGAATTGGGGCAAAATCTGGGCAGATTAAGGGCGCTTCTGTAAACAGAGCGTTGACCATTCACCAACAATCAGGTGATCCACCAGTGCGAATCCCTGCGCGGTGTAGGCGGCTTTCACATCGTCCGCCTGTTCATTCAGCAGCCCCGAAAGGATGACATAACCATCCGCGGCGCAGCTTTCGCCCATGTCCGGTGCCAGCGCAATCAGCGGGCCTTTCAGGATGTTAGCAAAGATCAGATCATAAGGCGCTTGTTCCCGCAGCCGCGGGTGGTCAAAACCGGCGCATGTGACAATTTCCACACGTCCGTCCAGATCGTTGCAGACCACATTGGCCGCAGCGGTGTCTGTGGCCACTTCGTCAATGTCGCTGGCCAGCACAGAGCCCTGCCATATTTTCGCAGCCGCCATAGCCAGAACCGCAGTTCCGCACCCCACATCAATCACATTGCGGCCATGAAAGCCCTTGGTATCCAGATCGTGCAACGCCTGCAAACACCCCTGCGTGGTGCCGTGGTGTCCAGTGCCAAAGGCCATTGCCGCCTCTATCAGCAGGGGCACGCTATCCTGCGGCACCTGATCGGCATCGTGGCTGCCGTATAAAAAGAATCGCCCCGCACGGATCGGTGCCAGTTCGCGACGCACATGGGCCACCCAGTCGGTTTCGGGCAATTCCGAGATCGCAAAGGGTTTCGCGTCATGGGCCGCTGCCAGCAGGGAGAGGGCAATATCGTCCGGTTGTTCAATGAAATAGGCCCCGACTTCCCATGTGCCGCTGCCGTCTTCCACTTCAAACACGCCCACCCCTGTCGGTTCGGGGATCAGATCCTCACAGGCTTCGGCAAGGGCTTCGGCGCGGGATTTGTCTCTGAGTGTGGTCAGGGCAGTAAATGTCGGCATTTTGCAGGCTCCTATCGTTGTGTTCCGATTAGGTAAGTGAAGGCGCATCGTCAAGCGTCATGCCCGAATGGTCCGCGGATCAGGCCCCTCCGCCTGAACAGAAAAGACCGGACACAGATTACTGCATCCGGTCATAATCAATCTTAGTCACCGGTGTCGCGGTGGTCAGGCACCGACGCCAATCGGACAGGTCACACCTGTGCCACCGATCCCGCAATAGCCCGCCGGATTTTTTGCCAGATATTGCTGGTGGTAATCCTCGGCGTAATAGAATGTCGGCGCGGGCAGGATTTCGGTTGTAATCTGGCCATAACCTTTTTCGCGCAGGCGCGGCTGAAAGGCTTCTCGGGTTTGTTCGGCCAGCGCCTGTTGTTCATCAGAGAACGTATAAATCCCGCTGCGGTACTGGGTGCCACGGTCATTGCCCTGCGCCATACCCTGTGTCGGGTCGTGCCCTTCCCAAAAGACAGTCAGCAATTGTTCATAGCTGATCACCGAAGGGTCATAGATCACGCGCACCACTTCGTTGTGTCCGGTCCGCCCGCTGCAAACCTCTTCATAGGTGGCGTTGGGGGTTGATCCGCCCGCATAGCCCACCATCGTGGACCAGACGCCGTCAAGCTTCCAGAACAGGCGTTCCACACCCCAGAAACAGCCCATGCCGAAAACGGCCTGTTCAAATCCATCGGGGATCGGCCCTTTCAGCGGGCGTCCGTTGACGAAGTGCATCTCGGCAGTTGGCAATTCGCTTGCACGCCCCGGCAGACAGTCTGCGGGCGCGGGAATGGTGGTGGGCTTTGACGAAAACAGCATGGCAATTCTCCTGATATGTTACCCAAAGGTAGGGGGCACAGGCGGATTTTCCAGCCGCCTGCACTGAACTGTGATGCCGGATCAGGCGTTTTCGGCCGGTTCCAGCTTGTCCTGCGTGCGGGTTTCAAAGTCCGACGCATCGTGACGTTCGCGCAATTGTTCCTCCAGCGGACCAGAAGCGCGGTTTACCATCCGCCCCCGCTGTACCGCAGGACGGGCGGCAATGGCCTTTTGCCAACGTTGCACGTTTTTATAGCTGTCCACTTGCAGGAATTCCCCTGCCTCATAGATCTTGCCCTGCGCCAGCACTCCGTACCATGCCCAGTTCGCAATATCCGCGATGGAATAGTCCGCACCGCCCAGATATTCGGATTCGCCCAGACGACGGTCCAGAACATCCAGTTGACGCTTCACTTCCATTGCAAAACGGTTGATCGGGTATTCAAACTTTTCCGGTGCATAGGCGTAGAAGTGGCCAAAACCGCCGCCCAGATACGGCGCAGAGCCCATTTGCCAGAACAGCCAAGACAGGGTTTCAGTCCGCGCTGCGGGATCGCTTGGCAGGAAGGCTCCGAATTTTTCCGCGAGATAGAGCAGGATCGCCCCGCTTTCAAAAACGCGGGTCGGTTTTTCTGTGGAATGATCCATCAGTGCCGGAATTTTAGAGTTCGGGTTCACATCGACAAAGCCGCTGCCGAACTGATCTCCGTCCCCGATCTTTATTAGCCAGGCGTCATATTCCGCCCCCGCGTGACCGGACTCCAGCAGTTCTTCCAACATCACCGTGACTTTGACACCATTGGGTGTCGCCAGCGAATAAAGCTGCAACGGATGCTTGCCGACGGGCAGCTCCTTGTCATGGGTTGGCCCTGCGATGGGCCGGTTGATACTGGCAAACTGGCCGCCGCTTTCGGAATCCCATTCCCAAACCTTTGGCGGTACATAGTCGTTAGACATCATTTATTCCTTCAATTTCCTGTTGCCGCCTAACCTAGTGTGACCACCGCAGGAGAGCAAAGCCCATTTCCGTGACGCAAGGTTTCGTGAACCGGATCACTTGGCGGCAAGGGGCTGCGCCCGCTCTACGATCCGTGCGAGAACCGAGGCTCCGGCGGGGCTGGCCTCGTCGTTGAAATCGTATTTCGTGTGGTGCAGATAGGCGCTGTCACCGTTGCCAATATAGAAGTAGGCGCCCGGCACCTGTTCCAGCATGAACGAGAAATCCTCGGCCCCCATTGTCGGGGCAATGTCGCCTTTGACATTCGGCGCGCCGACCACTTCGCGGGCAACCTCGCAGGCGAATTCGGTTTTCACCGGATCATTGATCGTCGCAGGGTAGCCATAGTTATACGTCAGCCGCGCGGACCCGCCCATCATCTCTGCGGTGCTGTGAACAATCGCCTTCATCCGCTCCACCACCAGTGCCTGCACATCCTTGTCAAAGCTGCGCACCGTACCGCCCAGCATAGCGGTTTCAGGCACCACATTGTGGGTGGTGCCGGCATGGATCTGTGTCAGGGACAGTACCACGGTTTTGATCGGATCCACATTGCGGGTCACGATGGATTGCAGATTCTGGTAGAGATTGACCGCGATCATCACCGGATCAACGGATTCATGGGGGCTGGCTGCATGCCCGCCCGCGCCTGTGATGTGAATTTCAAAGTCATCTGCCGCTGCCAGCAAAGGACCGGGACAGGTTTCAATCGTACCAACGGGGGATTTTGGCAGGGAATGCTGGCCGAACACCTGCGAGATGTTGAACCTGTCGATCAACCCGTCCTCTACCATGAACCGCGCACCGCCGGACCCTTCTTCGCCCGGCTGGAAGATCAGCGCCACGCGCCCCGAAAACTTGCGGGTTTCAGCCAGATAGCGGGCCGCACCCAGCAGCATGGTCGTATGTCCGTCATGGCCACAGGCGTGCATCATACCTTCAACCGTGCTGGCGTAGGGCAGCCCGGTTTCCTCTGGCATGGGCAGCGCGTCCATATCCGCCCGCAAACCGATAGTCGGCCCGTCGCCCTGCCCGTTGATGATGCCGACCACACCGCTAACCCCGATTTTTTCGTGGATTTCATCGACACCAAAGGCGCGCAGTTTTTCGACAACAAACGCGGCGGTCTGGTGACAGTCCATGTCCAGTTCGGGATGGGCGTGCAGATGCTGGCGCCATTCCTTCATGTCTTCAAAATATTCTGCAATACGGTTGATCACGGCCATAGATTCTGGTCTCCTTTTGCGCGGACTATCAGGAACCCCGAAGCATGAGTAAAGACCAATCCGCCTCTCAATCCTTATGCCTTGATCCGGACGGCGGCCTGCCCCGCCTGCTAGAGATCATGGCCCGCCTGCGCGACCCTGAAACAGGGTGTCCGTGGGACATTGAACAGGATTATGGCTCTATCGTGCCTTATACCATCGAAGAAGCCTATGAAGTTGCCGATGCCATCGCGCTCGGGGATATGGCAGAGCTGGAGGGGGAGTTGGGCGATCTGCTGTTGCAGGTGGTCTATTACACCCAGATGGGGGCGGAGGACGGGCATTTCACCTTTGAAACCGTCACCAAAAAGATTGCCGACAAGATGATCCACCGGCACCCCCATGTATTCGGGACGGAAAGCCGCGATAAATCCGCAGCGCAACAGACCGCCGACTGGGAAAAGATCAAGGCGGCAGAGCGGGCGGCGAAAGGGCAGACCAAGACCCGCACGCTGGACGGGGTGGCGGGCAATCTGCCGGCCCTGACCCGTGCGGTAAAGCTGCAAAAGCGGGCGGCCCGTGTGGGGTTTGACTGGCCGGAAAAGGTGCAGGTTCTTGACAAGATCACCGAAGAAGCCGCCGAACTGGTAGAGGCCGTGGATAGCCTGCCCCGTGACAAACAGGTAGAAGAATTCGGGGATCTGATGTTTGTAATGGCAAATCTGGCGCGCCATCTGGAGATCGACCCAGAAGAGGCCCTGCGCAGTGCCAACCGCAAATTCACCCGCCGCTTTGAATACATCGAAGATGCGCTGGAACGGCAGGGAAAGACCCCGAATGACTCGGATCTGGCAGAGATGGACGGGCTTTGGGATCAGGCGAAACAGGCGGAACGCGCCGCAGACTGAGGCATCACCATAGCGCTGTGATCAGAACAGCCGCGCAAAGAATACCGCGCTCATGCTTAGGCCGACAAGGATGACAATGCCGCGCACCACGGATTTTGGCAGGACACGGGCCACAGGCGCGCCCGCATAGCCCCCGATGGTGGCCGCGACCATCATCACGATCGCTTGGGGCCATTCAACCAGCCCGCTGATGGCAAAGGCCGCGACCGAAATTGCCGAAAGCGCAAAGGAAAGGCCGTTCTTCAGCCCGTTCATCTCGTGGATGTTGGTCATCCCCCAGAGCGAGAACAACGCCAGCAGCACGATGCCAAGCCCCCCGTTGAAATAGCCACCGTAGATGCTGACCAGAAACAGACCCGCCGCACCGAACGGTGTGACCGCCCGTGCCTTGCGTGCGGCCCAGTCGCGGATCGCATCCCCGAACCAGAAAGCCAGTGTTGCGGCCAGCAGCAGGAAAGGAACGACAATCGCAAAGGCTTCGTTAGAGGAGACCACCAGCAGCAGCGCCCCCACCAGCCCGCCGGCCAGCGTAATCACCGTCAGGCGGACCATCTGACGCCGGTCAAAGGCTTTCAATTCGTCCTTGAATCCCACCGCTCCGGCCAGATAGCCCGGAAAGACCGCCACCGCCGATGTCGCATTGGCCACAACGGGCGGCACGCCGGTAAAGGCCAGCGCGGGAAAGGTCAGAAAGGTGCCGCCACCGGCGATAGTATTCAAAACACCGGCCCCGAAAGCCGCAAAGATCAGGAGAATATAGTCAGTCATGGCACATGCTTAGCCCCTAAGTCCGCCCGCGCCAATGCAAATTTTAACTGCTCCATTATCCGGATCGCCAACGGCAAGCGCAGTTGAACTTTTATTCCGACCAATTCAGTCAATCATTGACCCGACTATTTTAGTCGTATTAAGAGGAGCCACCGAAACTTATACAGGATTCGAACCTATGAGATTTATCAGCGCCCTCGCAGCCACCGCTGCCACCCTGACCAGCACCGCCGCATACGCAGACGTAACGGTATATTCCTACCGCCAGCCCGAACTGGTATCGCCCCTGCTGGACGCCTTTACCAAAGAGACCGGCGTTGAAACCAACCTTGTGTTCCTGAACAAAGGCATGATTGAAAAACTTCAGGCCGAGGGCGACCGCTCTCCGGCGGATCTGGTGATGACCGTTGATATTTCCCGCCTGCAAGCACTTGTGGATGCCGGCGTGACCCAACCCGTGCAATCCGAAACCCTGAGCGCGAATATCCCCGCTGAATTCCGTCATGCCGATGGCGAATGGTTTGGCCTGACATCCCGTGCGCGGATTGTTTACGCCTCCAAGGATCGGGTGGAAGAAGGGGAAGTCACCACCTACGAAGACCTCGCCTCGGACAAATGGGAAGGCCGCATCTGCATCCGTTCCGGCACCAATGCCTATAACCTCGCGCTGATTTCTTCCATGATCGCCCACCACGGCGAAGAAGAAACCAAAACATGGCTGGAAGGCATCAAATCCAATCTGGCGCGCAAGCCTTCAGGCAATGACCGCGGACAGGTGAAAGCCATCCACGCCGGTGAATGCGATATTTCGCTTGGCAACACCTACTACATGAAAAAAATGCTGGAAGAACCCGATCAGAAAGCCTGGGCAGATTCCGTGCGCATCGTCTTTCCGACCTTTGAAGACGGCGGCACCCATGTGAACCTGTCCGGTGTGGCCCTGACCAAAGCGGCCCCGAACAAGGAAGAAGCCGTTCAACTGATGGAATGGCTGTCCTCTGATGCTGCACAGGAAATCTACGCGCAGGTGAACGGGGAATACCCGCTGAAAGAAGGCACGCAAGCCTCTGATCTGGTGAAAAGCTGGGGCAGCTTTACAGCGGACGACAAGCCGCTCGACGAAATCGCGAAACTGCGCCCAACCTCTTTGAAGTTGGTCGAAACGGTTGATTTCGACGGCTGATCGTCCGCTATCGCATAATATTGTGTTCGCGCCTGCGTAACAGGCGCGCGCCATAAGGACCGCCGGTGCGAATACGCACTGGCGGTTCAACTTTTGAGGTTCCGCAAGTAGGGCAGAACACGGCAGCATCCGCAGCGAAGCTTGCGTGGCGACTGGGCATTACGAGAAATCAGAGACCTTCTACGAGAACGAGATCCGTTTCCGCAGCAAGCATACGGACCGCTCTTGCCGCTGTGTATTCTTCGGAATTGTAAAAGCGTTCGGCGGCGTCCATGTCTTCAAACTCGATGACCACAGCCGTTCCGCTTGCAGGGCCTTCCTTTAGCGTCGGGTTCGGATTGCTTACCAGTGCCTTACCGCCGTATTTGGCTATTGCAGGGCGGGCCAAAGCGCTGAACTCCTGCATTTTTTCCGCGTCATGTGCCCGAATATGAGCAATTAAATAACCTTTAGGCATCCTAAAACTCCTTTTCTCTCTAATGCACCTGCGCCGAGGGTAACGTGAATTGCGCCTTCACGCAAAAGGGGCGCTTTTGCTTTTGGCGCGGCTGGTCTAAAGCTATGGCATGACACGTAAAATCATTATCGACACAGACCCGGGACAGGATGATGCGGTAGCCATCCTGCTCGCGCTTGCCAGTCCTGAACTGGAGGTTCTGGGCATCACTGCAGTGGCGGGGAATGTTCCTCTGGCGCTAACCGAACTCAACACCCGCAAAATCGTGGAACTGGCCGGACGCCCGGACATTCCGGTCTTCGCGGGCTGCGATGCGCCGCTGGATCGTCCACTGGTCACAGCCGAGCATGTCCACGGGCGCACGGGGCTGGACGGGCCGACCCTGCCAGAGCCGCAAATCCCATTGCAGGACAAACACGGGGTAGATTTCATCATCGACACCCTGCGCAGCACAAAGGATGTGACGCTTTGTCCGTTGGGACCATTAACCAATATCGCAGCCGCGCTGACACAAGCCCCCGAGATCAAGGAAAACATTCGCGAGATTGTTTTCATGGGGGGTGGCTTCTTTGAAGGGGGCAACATCACGCCCGCGGCAGAGTTTAACATCTATGTCGATCCAACCGCCGCCGATATTGTGCTGCGCTCGGGCGTTGCGGTCACGATGCTGCCGCTTGATTGCACACATCAGGCCCTGACCACCGCGCCGCGGGTCGCAGCCTTTCGTGCCCTGCCCAACCGCGCCGGTCCTGTGGTGGCAGAGCTGACGGATTTCTTTGAACGTTACGACAAGGAGAAATACGGCTCGGACGGTGCGCCGCTGCATGATCCCTGCGTGATTGCCTATCTGCTGCGCCCCGATCTGTTCAACAGCCGTTTCATCAACGTAGAGGTTGAAACCATTTCCAAGCTGACGCTTGGGGCGACAGTGGCGGATTGGTGGCGGGTTACGGATCGCCCCGCCAATGTAACCTATGTAAAAGACGTGGATGCCGACGGCTTTTTCGCGTTGCTGGTCGAACGGATCGGCACGCTTTGAGGAATGCTCCCGCGCGGCACTGCGCTGCGCGGGGCTATCTTTTGCGGGGCTTGTGGTTGATCAACACAATCCCCGCGCTGACCAGTATCAGTGCGACGACAATCCAGATCGTGATCGTCTCTCCCAAGATCAACCAGCCAAGCAGCACACCAAAGAGCGGCGCAAGAAAGCCGAAGCTCGCCATTTCCGATGCGGGGTATTTCGACAGCACCCAGAACCATGTGGAAAAGCCCAAGCCAACCACAACCACCGACTGAAACGCCAGAACGCCCCAATGAAACGGTTGCAGATCGCGGATCTGGTCCCCGATCAGAAAGGCAACAGGGATCAGCACAACAGCCGAGACGACAAGCTGGTAGAGCAACTGCATTTCCGGCACAGACCGGTTCAGCGGCGTGACACGGGCCACGATCCCGATGGCCGCCCAGATCATCGCCCCTGCAATGCAGAAAATATCGCCCAGCAACTCGTTCTCGCCGCCCTCACGCCCCCACATGGCCACCACGACACCTGTAACCGCGACCACCAGACCGATGATCTTGTTACGGGTCAGACGTTCGGCAGGGATCAGAAAATGCGCACCAAGGGTCATCCAGACCGGCATAGTATAAAACAACACAGAAACACGGGCGACAGAGGAATAATCAAGCGCAAGGAACAGCATCAGAAATTCCAGCGCAAACAGGACGCCGGTGACGACGCCCCAGCCAAGACTGCCGTCCCGCAGGCTCAGCCTGCGGCGGAACAGCACCGCCAGCGCCAGAACAGGAAGCACCGCCATCGCACTGCGCAATCCGGCTTGCAGCGCGGGATGCATCCCCTGCCCGACGATCTTTACCAAAACCTGATTCAGTCCGAGCAACAGGGAAACCCCGACCAGCAAGCCGGCACCGAGCAAATCTATACGATCTTTCTTTTCCATACTGCACCTTTTCCCAGACAGGCGCAGATCATCACGCATTGAATCGCTTGGCAATTCGCAAAAGCCGCGAATCCCGCGCAAGGCGTCATCCACGCCGGAAACGTCCCGTCACTTGCTGTGATCACAAAATTTTCGGGACTGCGTGCAAACCCTGCGCAAATATCGCTCAGGACCCGCCGGATCTGCCCGATAAAGGCGCAGCCATAGGGCAAGAGCTTTATTTTCAAGGAGAACTGCCTTTCCGTTTATGCATACCCCCTTTGCGCAGAGATACGTTGAAACCGGGGGGGATCGTTCATATTGTTGCATTGCAGCAAGAAATTCTGCGCTGCAGCAAAATGAAGGAAAGTCGAAATGTCGATCTCTAGCACACATAATGGCACAGCACTCGGCGACCTTAAGAACAAGTTCGCATCGGCGCTCAAGAACACCGCCGAAAGCTGGAGCACATATCGCCGCAAACGCAAGGCGTACACAAACACATTTGCCGAGCTTGCAGGCCTCTCTGCCCGCGATCTCGCAGACCTCGGGTTTTCCCGTGGTGACATCAGACGGGTCGCTCGTGAAGCGGCAGAAATGGCTTAAGACAATGAAAACTGTAACATACGACAACATCTCTGAATCCGGCTTCGCAGCCTTCAAGAAACGCTCTGCCGAAGCATTCGCTGCGGGTTGGTCCGGCGTTTCAGCACGGGCATCCGCGTCCCTGCTGCGCCTGCAAACCGCACGGATGATCTCTGCCCTGCAAGGCATGAGCAACGAGCAATTGCACCAGATTGGCGTGAAACGCGCTGACATTCCGGCCTACGCACGCACGCTGGTCGTTCAGGATCAATAATTCGGATAGGCGCCTGTCCTTTCAAGCGCCTTTTACAAAACGGTCGTTCCTCCCAGATCCCGTTTCGTAAACACGCCGGTCCCTCTATCCTCCTCCCGGAGGGGCCGGCAAACAAACACACCAGATTACCCGGCGGTCGTTCCTCCCAGATCCCGTTAGGTATAGATGCCGGTCCCGCCACCTCCTCCCGGTGGGACCGGCATCATAATACACCAGAATACCGCGCGGTCGTTCCTCCCAGATCCCGCATGGTACAGATGCCGGTCCCTCCTCCTCCTCCCGGAGGGGCCGGTTTCATCCCTCCCCGAACCAGAACCCTGTCGCACGTGTTTTCACAGCGTGCGTAATTATCTTCCGTCCGGTTGCCCCGAATGCTACATGCAGTGGGATAAACAACAGGAAGAGCCCCCATGAACGAACTTCAGATTGCATCGTTGCTGATCGTCCTTGCAGGGGTGTTCGGCGCGATCAACTACCTGTTTTTCAGATTACCCTCGGCCATTGGCATCATGATCATAGCGTTGTTGGCGTCTCTGGCGATTATGGGGGTTGATGCGATCTATCCCGTTCTGGAAATTCGCGACACGGTGCGCAGTTTCGTGATTGATCTGGAGTTTTCCTCCGCGCTGCTTGAAGGGATGCTGGGCCTGCTGCTTTTTGCCGGTGCGCTGCATGTGAAAATCGGTGATCTGAGACAGCAGGCGTGGGTGGTTGTGCTGATGGCGACCATTGGCGTTGGTCTGTCCACGGCGATTGTCGGGGGGGCTGTGACCCTTGTCCTTGGTGTTCCTTTGATGATTGCGCTGGTGTTCGGCGCGTTGATTTCCCCGACCGATCCGGTTGCGGTTCTGGGCGTGCTGCGCGCGGCCAACCTGCGCAAGGAACTGGAAACCAAAATCGCAGGGGAAAGCCTGTTCAACGATGGCGTGGCCTATGTGGTGTTTCTGATCCTTGTCGGGCTCGCCTTTCCAAGCGGTCAGGACAGCCACGCAACAACATTTGCCGGCGCATTCATGCTGTTCGGACAGGAAGCCTTTGGCGGTGCGGCCCTTGGCGGTATCCTCGGTTATCTGACCTTCGCGGTGATGCGGCGGATCGACGACTACCCGCTGGAGGTTCTGCTCTCGCTCGGGCTGGCCTTCGGGGGGTATCAACTGGCAACCTATTTCCACCTGTCCGGCCCGATTTTCGCGGTGGTCGCCGGTCTGTTCATCGGGGATGTGGGCGTGAAATACGGGATGAGCGATGAAACCCGCAAATATCTTGATGCCTTCTGGTCGTTGATCGACGAAATCCTGAACGCCATCCTGTTCCTGCTGATCGGCGTAGAAGTCTTTGCCGTGGCCTTTAACGTCAGTGCGCTTTGGGCCGGACTGTTTGCCATCGGCGTGGCACTGACGGCGCGGCTGGTGGCGGTCGCGGTGCCGGTTCTGATGCTCAAACCGTTCAAGACCTTCCCCCGCGATGTGATTCCGATCATGACATGGGGCGGTCTGAAAGGTGGTATCTCTGTTGCGCTTGTGCTGACCCTGCCGGACACAGAATGGAAGCCGCTGCTGCTGTCGATGACCTATATGGTGGTGTTGTTCAGCATTATCATTCAGGGCCTGACCATCGCACCGCTGGCCCGTCGACTGGGCCGCACGCCGGAACTTCTGTAAGCCGCTAAACCGCTGGGTAAACCGGCCTGCTACGCCATGTTTTTGAAGCACTGCGAACGTTAACAGGGTTGCACCAAACGCCATGGCCGCTAAAACCCCTCACAACAAGAGGGACTCGGCCATGACACCACCCACAATCATAGAGCGATGCGAGGCTGCGGGCCTGCGCATGACGGAGCAGCGCCGTGTGATTGCCCGTGTCTTGCAGAACAGCGAAGACCATCCCGATGTGGAAGAACTCTACGCCCGCGCCTCCGAGGTGGACGGCGGAATTTCCATCGCAACCGTTTACCGCACCGTGAAACTGTTTGAGGAATCGGGCATTCTGGAGCGGTTGGAATTTGGCGATGGCCGCGCCCGCTATGAAGACGCAGAGCGCGACCACCACGACCACCTGATCGACCTGCACTCCGGCGAGGTTATCGAATTTGTCGATCCCGAAATCGAGGCATTGCAGGAACGCATCGCCGCCAAGCTCGGCTATGATTTGCGCGGTCATAAAATGGAACTTTACGGCGTCCCCCGCGATACTGGGAAAGAACGGTCGAAGAAGTGATATTCGCCCCACAAAGCGACACGTTGCGCGCGATCATGATGATGATCCTGTCAATGGCGGCCTTCGCCGCGACGGATATGTTTGTCAAACTGGCCGCGCTGACGCTGCCCCCGTCCGAAGTGATGTTTTTTATGGGGATTGGCGGCACGGTGCTGTTCGGGCTTTTGACCAAAGCCAGCGGTACACCGGTTCTGTCGCGGCGTATTTTGCACCCTGCGATCCTCAGCCGCGGCGTTGCAGAAATCGTCGCCGCTTGCGGTTTCTTGATGGCGCTGACCATCCTGCCGTTCTCAACCGCCTCTTCGATCCTGCAAGTCACCCCGCTGCTGGTCACGCTTGGCGCGGCACTGTTCCTGCGGGAATCTGTAAGCTGGCGGCGCTGGAGCGCGATTTTTGTAGGGATGAGCGGCGTTCTTATTATTCTCAACCCTTTTGCAGAAACAACCGAGGCCCATCCCGCCCTGTTTTCCACCGGCTCCCTGCTGGCGATTATCGGCGTGTTCGGCCTTGCGGGGCGGGATCTGTCCACGCGGTTCATCCCAAAGGACGTACCCAACCTGCAAGCCTCCACATGGGGATTCTTCACGGTGGCAATCGCCGGTGTGATCCTGTCCCTGTTCGGTGCGCCGTGGCAGATTCCGGACCTGCTGACTGCGGGCTATATTTGCGGACTGATCGTGTTTTCGGGGATCGGGTATTTCGCGATCACCTCAGCCATGCGCATCGGGGATATTTCCGCCGTGGCCCCCTTCCGCTATTCCCGCATCATCTTTGCCTTCACCCTCTCTGTCATCGTTTTTGACGAGGTGTTGACCCTGCAAACCCTGTTTGGCGCCGCTGTGATTGTAGCGGCCGGACTTTATGTCTGGCTGCGCGAACGCAGACTGGCCCGCGCCATCCCTCCCCAAACCGTAGCGGCATAAGCCACATGCCCTGTTAACCGAACGAACTGAAAAGAGGAATTTGACATGACCGCAATTATTGAAATCACCGGACGCGAGATCCTCGACAGCCGGGGCAACCCGACCGTCGAAGTGGACATCCTGCTGGAAGACGGTACATGGGGCCGCGCCGCCGTGCCCTCGGGTGCCTCTACAGGTGCTCACGAAGCGGTTGAACTGCGTGACGGTGACAAAAGCCGCTATCTCGGCAAAGGTGTTCTTAAAGCGGTCGAAGCCGTAAACGGTGAAATTGCCGAGGCGCTGCTGGGTGTGGATGCCACCCGCCAGTTGGTTATCGACAACATTATGATTGATCTGGACGGCACCGAAAACAAATCCCGCCTTGGCGCGAACGCTATTCTGGGTGTGTCTATGGCCGTAGCCAAAGCCGCAGCCCAAACGCTGAACCAGTCGCTATACCGCTATATCGGCGGCACGTCCTCGCGTTGGTTGCCTGTTCCGATGATGAACATCATCAACGGCGGCGAACATGCGGATAACCCGATCGACATTCAGGAATTCATGATCATGCCGGTGTCCGCACCCAATGTGCGCGAAGCCATCCGCATGGGTGCCGAAGTGTTCCACACCCTGAAAAAAGAGCTGTCCGCAGCCGGCCACAACACAGGCGTCGGCGATGAAGGCGGGTTTGCACCGAACCTGAATTCCACCACTGACGCGCTGGATTTCATCATGAAATCCGTCGAGAAGGCTGGCTACAAACCGGGTGAGGACATCTACCTCGCGCTCGATTGTGCCGCATCGGAATATTACAAGGACGGTCTTTACAACTTCAAAGGCGAAGGCAAGAAACTGTCGTCCGGTGAAAATGCGGACTACCTTGAAAATCTGGTAAACCAGTACCCGATCATCTCTATCGAAGACGGTATGCACGAGGACGACTGGGACGGCTGGAAAACTCTGACCGATAAAATCGGGGACCGGTGCCAGCTGGTGGGCGACGACCTGTTCGTCACCAACACCAAACGTCTGGCCCGTGGTATCGACGAGGGCTGCGCCAACTCCATCCTTGTGAAAGTGAACCAGATCGGCACGCTGACCGAAACACTCGAAGCCGTCGATATGGCCACGCGCAACGGGTTTACATCGGTGATGTCCCACCGCTCTGGCGAAACCGAAGATGCCACCATCGCCGACCTCGCAGTGGCAACAAACTGCGGTCAGATCAAAACCGGCTCTCTGGCTCGTTCAGACCGGCTCGCCAAGTATAACCAGCTGATCCGTATCGAAGAAATGCTGGGCGATGTGGCGCAATATGCAGGGACATCCGTTCTGCGCGGCTAAGCCTCCCCCTTTGCAAACACAAAAAACCGGGCGCGTGCGTCCGGTTTTTTATGGGGCGCGGTCTGCTCCTTCGGTAATCCGGCGCTGGAAATGTGCCATTTTGGTCTCGGAACCGTGCTTGGGCGCTGCGGCTCTTGCTAAATTGCTGGACGACAGGCTACGCAGGCGATAAGACACCCGTCACAAGTCCAAAGGTGCAGTCATGGCCGATCCAGAACATCCCCAGATTTACCTTATCACCCCCCCGCAGTTCGAGCTTTCCGCCTTCTCGGCAGAGCTGAGCCGGATGCTCGACAATTTTGAGGTGGCCTGCGTGCGCTTGCGCTGTGCTTCCGAAGCGGCAGAGGATATTGGCCGCGCGGCTGATAACCTGCGCGAAGTCTGCCATGCCCGCGATGTGCCACTGGTGGTGGAAAACCACGGCAAGATCGCGGCGGTTCACGGGTTGGACGGGGTTCATCTGACGGACGGGCCGCGACAGGTGCGCGACATGCGCAAACTTCTGGGCGACGATGCGATTGTCGGCAGCTTTTGTGAAAACTCCCGTCATACCGGCATGGCCGCGGGCGAGGCCGGTGCCGACTACATTTCCTTTGGTCCGCTGGCGGAAAACCCGCTGTCTGTGTCCGATCCAGTGGATTTTGACACCTTTGAATGGTGGTCCGAAATGATCGAGCTTCCGGTGGTTGCCGAAGGCGCGATTACCCTTGAGATGGCTGCGAAACTGGCCCCTGTCACAGATTTCTTTGCCTTTGGTCCGGAACTCTGGTCTGCAAAGGACGGGCCGGACGCCGCGCTGAAAGCCTATCTAGAGCGGATTGTGTAGCCCACTGCGCACGGCGGCCTCACAGAGCCGCGCCATATCCTTGCGACATGCCACAGTGGCGGCCTGAACCGGCGGGTGAAATACCACCTCGACCCGCCCCTGCCGCCCTTGGGCCAACACGCGGAACAGGTCCTGCGCAAAGGCCGTATCCCCCCACCAGCCGTAGAACCGCGGATCTTCTCCCGCGGGCGCGATGTAATTCAGTGTAACCGGCTGCACCCAAAGTCGCTCTCGCACATCAGGCTCCATAAAGGCCGCAAACAAGGTAGAGCGGAACGGCAGCACCCGCTGCCCGTCCGTGCTGGTGCCTTCGGGAAAGAACAACAACCGATGCCCCCGCGCGATATAGTCCAGCACAAGGGCGCGGTGGCGGGCGGCATGACTGGTACGCCGCTCAATAAAGATCGTGCCCACCGAGCGGGCGATCAGGCCGATCAGCGGCCAGTGCTGCACCTCGGCTTTGGCTACAAACAACACCTTTTGCACTGCGTTCAGCGTGAAAATATCCAGCCACGAACAATGGTTTGCCACCACCGCGCCACCATAGGGCATAGGGGTGCCTGTAAGGATCACAGGTAGGCCGATCACCCGCAACACACCGCGACAGGCCAGCCCGACAACCCATTGTGCCGCCGCGGTGAATCCTGAAATCCGCAGCATAACCATTGGCCCCATCAGACCGAAAATAATCACCGCCATCGCCGCCACACGCAGGCAACAGCGCAGCCAGCCCATAACGCCGAATGGCTTGACCACGGCGCGACTGCCGTCATCCCAAGTGGTCATGCCGCCAGCCCCTGCAACAGTTGCGCCCTCTGTTTGGCAGGAATATTCTGCTGGTCGAGCACGAGACACACATCAATCGTGTTGAAATCCCGATCCACATAGGCCCCTTCTCCGACCCAGCCCCCAAGCCGGATATAGCTTTTGATCAGCGCGGGGATCTGACGCACCGCAGTTACGCGGTCAATCGCATCGGCTTGCTTCATGTCCATTCGGACACGGGCGCTTTGCCGCGCGACCACCCGCAGCTGCGGCGGGGCGAGATGGCCGTGGTGCAGGTAGGACAGACCGTCGGCATAAGCCGTCGGATCGGTTCCGGCAAACGAAGCCACGCCGAACAGCAGTTCAATCCGGTTGCGCAACACATATTCCGCCACCCCCTGCCACAAAAGATGCAGCGCAATGCCGTTGCGATAGGCCGGATCAATACAGCTGCGCCCGAGTTCCACAGCAGAGCGTCCCGACCGGATGATCGGACCCAAATCATATTCCTGCGCACCGTAAAATCCCTGCGCCTTTGCGGCAGTTTCACTGCGCATCATGCGATAGGCCCCAACGACGTTATTGTCAGTGTCCGGAATCCGCGTGTCCATTAAAAGGAGATGATCGAAATAGGGATCAAAAGCATCGGACTCGCGGTTCGCAGCCTCTCCGTCAAAGGCGGGACGGGCGCCCATTTCCTGGACAAAAACGCGATACCGCAGGCGCTGGGCGGCGGCGAGCTCTTGTTCGCTCTCTGCCAGCTTCAGGGTGAAATGTGATGTATTCACGATCATCTGGGACCTCCCCTGCCAATTAGGAAATTATTAACCCAATCGGCGTATTTTTGCAGACAAACCGCACGTCAGGAAAAAAACTTGAAAACTCAACTGAAAGTAGCATACTCATTCCACAGCACGCCAGCTACACTGGCTCCAGGGCCACATGGTCGCCATTGATTACCACTTTGCCGACCTCTTCGAAATTGACGGTTATTTTGCCGTCTATAACAGATTGAACCTGCCCCAGCCCCCATTCAGGATGCTCGGGATTGCGCACCAACTGGCCGGGTGTCAGAAACTCAATCATGGAAAGCCTTTTGTTAAACCTATTGGTGACGCCTATGTATGATACTTCCGACGATATTACAGCCCTCATCAGCGCCAGAATCTGCCATGACCTTGCCAGTCCGCTTGGCGCTATCGCCAATGGTGTGGAGCTGCTGGAACTGTCCGGCGTAGCAGATTGCCCCGAAGCGGTCTTGCTTGCGGATAGTGTAAATTGCGCAACTGCACGGATGGCGTTCATTCGCGTTGCCTACGGGTTTGCCAATAGCCAGACCAAAATGGCCCCGTCACAGGCGCAGCAGTTGTTGTCCGCAAACTTTGCGGAACGCAAGATCGCCATCCAGTGGCGGATTTCGCAAGACACGGCGAAACCGTTGACCAAGCTGCTGTTTTTACTAATACAATGCTGTGAAAGCGCACTGCCCTATGGCGGGGAAATCCAGCTCCACCAAAGGGACGATGTGATTGACTTACACACCAACGCCAAGGAGGTGCGGCATGATCCGGCACTCTGGGGGTGTCTGTCTGCGGAAACTGCCCAGCCAACCCTGACGTCGTCATTAGTGCATTTTGAATTGGCCCGCTTGCAGGCTCTGAAACTCGGGCGGGACATCGATGTGCGGTTCAGCGACACCACACTGGACATAACAATTCATTAACGGGGTGGGCGGATTATCCGGCATCCACCGGAACCAGCCCCTTGCGAAAGCGCCGCATATTTGCCTGATAGCCTTCGGCGGATTTGGTCAGCATGGCCTGAGCCGCCGCGTCCAACTCTCGCACGACCTTACCGGGTGCGCCCATTACCAGAGAATTATCCGGAATGACTTTATTCTCTGTAATCAGCGCATTTGCACCGATCAGGCAATTTTTACCAATCACTGCGCCGTTCAACACCGTTGCACCCATTCCGATCAGGGAATTATCCCCGATGGTACAGCCGTGCAGCATCGCCTTATGCCCGATGGTACAGTTTTTACCGATCGCTAACGGATACCCCATATCCGTGTGCAGCACTGAATTTTCCTGAATGTTAGAGCCTTCCCCCAAGAGAATCAGCTCATTATCGCCGCGCAGCACGGCCCCGAACCAGACCGAGGCGCCGCTTTCGATCCGCACGCGCCCCATCAACTGGGCGCTCGGCGCGATCCAGTAATCCCCGTCCGCCGCCAGTTCCGGTGCGATTCCATCCAGTTCGTAGATCATAACATTGCCTCACATTCTGCATTCAGTTCGCGAACCCGCTCCACCAGACCGGGTTGACGGTCGCGCCGCAAACGCTCTGCCGTCACAATAGAGCGCAACTGGGTTTCGCAAGCTTCCAGATTCTCGTTCACCAGCACATAGTCGTATTCCGGCCAGTGGCTGATTTCGTCCCGCGCTTTGGCCATGCGGTTGTTAACCACTTCCTCACTGTCCTGTCCGCGGGCGTTGAGACGGCTTTCCAGTTCTGCAATCGACGGGGGCAACAAGAAGATCGACACCACATTATCCCGCAGGCTGGAGGCGCGAATCTGCTGGCCGCCCTGCCAGTCCACATCAAACAGCACGTCCTGCCCAGTCGCAACCGCCGCTGCAACAGGGGCGAGCGGCGAGCCGTAGTGATTGCCAAACACCTCGGCATGTTCCAGCATTTCACCATCCGCAACCATGCGCAGAAATTCATCTTTGGATTTGAAGTAATAATCCTTGCCCTCAACCTCTTGCGGACGCATCGGGCGGGTGGTGGCGGAGACCGAAAAATCAATCGCCGGATCTTTGGCCAGCAGCCGTTTCGCCAGCGTGGATTTTCCCGCACCCGAAGGCGATGAAATAATGATCAGAAGCCCGGATCGTATCTGTTCAGACATGGTTACTCCACATTTTGCACCTGCTCGCGCATCTGGTCGATTACAGCTTTCAGGTCAAGTCCGATCCCTGTCAGATCAGTGAAATTGGCCTTGGAACACAGGGTATTGGCCTCGCGGTTGAACTCCTGCGTGAGAAAATCGAACTTGCGGCCAACAGGTCCTTCCTGCTCCAGCAGATCGCGGGCAGCGCTGACATGGGCCTGCAACCTGTCCAGTTCTTCCGAAACATCCGCCTTCACCGCAAGCAGGGCAAGTTCCTGCTCCAGACGCTGTTCGTCCACCGCATCCGTGCTGCCCAGAACACGGGCAAGGTTCTGTTTCATGGTCTCCGCCACGTGATCCCGCCGCCGGTCGAGCACTTCACCCGCC
This sequence comes from Neptunicoccus sediminis, assembly GCF_001719615.1. Classification (GTDB taxonomy): domain Bacteria; phylum Pseudomonadota; class Alphaproteobacteria; order Rhodobacterales; family Rhodobacteraceae; genus Amylibacter; species Amylibacter sediminis. The sequence goes on along the minus strand of NZ_MDVX01000001.1, from coordinate 797,651 downwards.
TGGGCGCACAGCCTGTCGATCCGGTCGATCTGTTGTGCTAGCACCTCTGCCAGCGCCTTACCTTCAGAGGCGCGGGCCTGCGCGAAAGCCGTTAGCGCGGTTTCAAAATCTTTCTTCACCGGATCATTCAACGCGCCGAGCGGGTCGGCCTCTGTCTCTGCTGTGCCAAACACACCGGGCAGCGCAAGGATGGCTGCAATGTCGAGCGGGGCAGTTTCGACATTGGCCGCTTGTGTTGCGGTTCTGGCGGCATCGAGTGCCCGTTGCAAACCTTCAGGGTTAAGCTGTGCAAAGCGGGCCACGGTGTTGCGTCTGACCCGCAGCGCAATGGTAAGCGTGCCCCGCTTGCAAATCGCGGCGATCTGCTTTCTGGCGTCAGCCTCCAGCCCGTCAAAACCATCCGCGAGACGCATCCGCACATCCAGCCCGCGCCCGTTAACACTGCGGATTTCCCAAGCCCAGGACACTGCGCCACTACTGCCGTTGGCCGACGCGAAGGCCGTCATAGAATTAACCATTTATGAAGATATGCCTCACTTTTGAATCGATTTTGTGCCAGATAGTCGGCAAGGGGACTGTTAAAAAATCCCTATCAAAATACACTACGGTTCTCAACAAATGCGTGCAAAATACGCAAGGGTGACTTATGCGATATCATATCTCAAAGATAGGAAGGGGCGATGCAGAGGTATTGCATCTGGCCCGAAAGCACACCGATATGCAGGATCCAGTCATCCGCGACGTCTTTAATTACTGGGAAGGTTTGCGGGCGGGCCGCCTTGCCCCGCTGCGATCGGAACTGGACCCATACAAGATCAGCCATGTCATCGACCATGTGTTCGTGCTGGAGTATAAAAACCCGCTAGTTGTGCGTTTCAGGCTTGCCGGTATGGGGCTGTGCAGGATGTTAGGCATGGAATTGCGCGGAATGCCGGCACGGGCCTTGTTTGAAATTGGCCATCGGGACGAATTGGGCCGCGTGTTAGATGATATGGTTACAGCGCCCAAGATTATCGAACTGGTTCTAAAGTCTCCTTCCCATGACGCACCGACCTTGAACGCCCGCATGCTTTTGCTGCCCATGCAGAATGCAGAGGGCCAGTATTCGCGGATATTGGGCTGTCTGGTGTCTGACGACCCGCCGCTACAGCGTCCCGCCCGATTCGACATACACGACGTCAAGACGACTCGCATCGTTGGGGCCATGGACGTGAACGCCACGCACAGGGGAGCCTTGGGTTTCGACGGGCGAGACCCGACACCCCCCGACAGCCTGGCGCACAGACCGGCGCAGGGTTCACCACAGGGACGCCAGCAGGATTCCGGACATACCATCCCTTCGGCATCCGACAAACCGAAAGGGTTCCAAGACCCTGCCCCGCAATTTGAGGGCCTTCACCGACCCAAATCCGGTACTAAATCCACCACCCGACGTCTGGCAGTAGGGAAACCCTACCTGCGATTGATTAAGAATGAGTAAACAAAACCGGAGGCATTCCGATTATCCATAAAAAAACGCGGCCCCGAAAGCCGCGTTTTTTATTTTCCAGTGAGGTTTACAGATCAGATAGCCTGACGTTGTGCCTCGACACGTTCTTCCAGTTGCTCTGCCACCAGAAACGCCAGTTCCAGCGCCTGTGACGCGTTAAGACGCGGATCACATGCGGTGTGGTAGCGGTCTGACAGATCCTCATCCGTAACCGCGCGTACACCACCTGTGCATTCGGTTACGTCTTTGCCGGTCATCTCAAAATGCACACCGCCGGGAACCGAGCCTTCGGCTTTGTGGATGCCAAAGAACTCCTGCACTTCGCGCAGAATACTGTCGAAGGGGCGTGTTTTGTAACCCGAAGAGGATTTGATCGTGTTGCCGTGCATCGGATCACAGGACCAGACCACATTGGCCCCTTCTTCGCGCACTGTTTTAATCAGGCGCGGCAGGTGATCCGCCACGGAACCGGCGCCAAAGCGGGCGATCAGGGTCAGGCGCCCCGCTTCATTTTCAGGGTTCAGCTTGGCCATGAGAACCTTCAGATCCTCGGCCGTTGTGGTTGGACCGCATTTCAGGCCAATCGGGTTTTGCACGCCGCGACAGAACTCTACATGGGCGCCATCAGGCTGGCGGGTGCGATCCCCGATCCAGATCATGTGACCGGAGCCTGCAACCGGCAGGCCGCTGGTGGAATCAATCCGGCACAGCGCTTCTTCGTATTCCAGCAGCAGGGCCTCGTGGCTGGTGTAGAAATTCACCGTATGCAGCGAGGACGTATTGTCAGACGTGACACCCGCCGCTGTCATGAAATCCAGACTGTCGGAAATCCGGTTGGCAAGCTGGGTGTATTTCTCGGCCGCGCCCGCAGCATTGGCAAAGCCGAGGTTCCATTCATGGACACGGTGAATATCTGCAAAACCGCCCATAGAGAACGCGCGCAGCAGGTTCAAAGACGCCGCCGCCTGTGTGTAGGCCTGCAGCATGCGGTTCGGATCGGGAATGCGCGAATCCGGTGTGAAATCAATGTCATTGATGATGTCACCGCGGTAGGACGGCAATTCCACACCATCAACGGTTTCTGTCCCGGCAGAGCGGGGCTTGGCGAATTGGCCGGCAACACGGCCCACTTTGACCACAGGCACTTTGGCGCCATAGGTCAGCACCACCGCCATCTGCAGCATCACCTTATAGGTGTCACGCAGCATGTCGGCGTTGAATTCCGCAAAGCTTTCGGCGCAATCGCCGCCTTGTAGCAAAAACGCCTCCCCACGGGAAACAGCCGCCAGTTTCGCCTTCAGCGCACGGGCCTCGCCCGCAAAAACCAGCGGTGGATAGCTGGACAACCGGGTCTCCACTGCTTGCAGTGCAGCCGCGTCGGTATAGTCCGGCATCTGAATCCGCTCTTTGGAACGCCAGTCAGATTTTTTCCAAGCCGAAGTCATCGGGTCTCTCCTTGGTGGGGTATCGGAATTCCGGTCATACAACAGCCCCTGCCCTTTGACCAGAACCCCTTGGATCGTATCATCGGGGATTGGCGGTTTTTGACGGGTCTGAAAAGCATTCGGATGGTAACGTTAACCCCTTGTGACAAATTTGCAAAAACTTACAAGTTGACCACGACACAAACTGCCCCGGTGATTCGGGCCTATCAAACGTTGCCGCCATGCCCATAGCCAGACCTTCCCTCGTCGAAACCAAAACACGCAAATACGTCTTTCTGTTGCTTGACCAGTTTTCGCTGGTGCCGTTTGCTACGGCACTCGATTCCTTGCGTATCGCGAACCGTTTTGACAAACGCCTGCGCTACAGCTGGAGCATCATAACCGAGGACGGCGGGCCGGTGGCCTGTTCCAACGGCACCCGCATCATGCCCGATGCCGGACTAGGGGACATCGCGCGGGAAGACACCGTCATGATTTGTGGCGGGCTGGAGATCGACCGGACCTCGACAAAACCGGTGATGAACTGGCTGCGCCGCGAGGCGCGCAAGGGCGTGTCCATTGGCGGGCTGTGTACGGGTGCGCATACGATGGCCAAGGCCGGATTGCTGGACGGTAAGAAATGTACAATCCACTGGGAAAACTACGACAGTTTCACCGAGGAATTTGACGAGGTAGAGTTGTATAAGTCGGTCTACATGATTGACGGCAACCGGTTCACGTCCGCCGGTGGCACGTCATCGCTGGACCTGATGCTGAAACTGATGGCTACCCGCGACGGTGAAGATATTGCCAACTGGGTGGCGGACCAGTGTTTGCACACCAACATCCGCAGTGAAAGGGACGAACAGCGCCTGTCGATTCCGACCCGCATCGGGGTACGGCATCCCAAACTGTCCACTGTGATCCAGATGATGGAGAGCAACATCGAAGAACCAGTCAGCCCGTCAGTGCTGGCGCAGGATGTGGGCATGTCCACCCGCCAGTTGGAGCGTCTGTTCAGCCGCTATCTCAGCCGGTCCCCCAAACGGTACTATATGGAATTGCGGCTGCAAAAGGCGCGCAACCTGCTGATGCAGACAGAGATGTCAGTGATCAATGTGGCGCTGGCCTGCGGCTTTGCCTCGCCATCACATTTTTCAAAATGCTACCGCGCACAGTACGACACCACCCCCTACCGCGAACGGGGCTCGCAGGCGTCGCGCAATCCGGACCTGAAACCTAACGACTGATCCGGAACAAGCCACCCCGATCCACGCTGAGAAACCAGATCGACCCGTCCGGTGCCTGCCGGATGTCGCGGACCCGTCCGGTTTCGCGGGACTTCAACTGCTCTCCGGCAGAGAGTTTCGTGCCGGAGCGGTCCAGCCGTGCGATATGGTCGAATTTCAGTGATCCGACAAAAATATCGCCCTTCCATTCTGAAAACATCTGTCCCGAATAGATCATCATGCCCGATGGCGCGATAGAGGGGTCCCAGTAGAAGTCCGGCTGCTCCATCCCTGCCTTGGACGTGCCTTCCCCGATCTTGCCGCCTGAATAATGCTCGCCGTAGGAAATCACGGGCCAGCCGTAGTTCGCCCCTCTTTCTACGCGGTTCACCTCATCCCCGCCTTTTGCGCCATGTTCCACCAGCCACAACTGCCCCGATTTATCCAGCGCCGCGCCCTGTGCGTTGCGATGACCGTAGGACCAGATTTCAGGCAGCGCCCCTTTGGTGTCAATGAAAGGGTTCGACTTGGGCACACCACCGGTACGGGCCACCCGAATGACCGTTCCATTATGGGTGGACAGATCCTGCGCCAGCGGGCGATTACCCCGCTCCCCCAGGGTTACAAACAACGTACCATCCTCAGCCTCGACCACGCGCGACCCAAAATGCCGCCCGCCGCGATTGCCCGGTTTCATCTCAAACAACAGGCGAACATCCCTTAGGGCGGCAGCTTGCCCATCAAGCCGCGCCACGGCAAGCGCTGTGCCCGCCCCGCCCGATTGAGATTTCGCATAGGTCAAAAACAGCTCTCCGCTTTGGGCGAAATCCCGTGCAAGCACCACATCAAGCAAGCCGCCCTGCCCCTTGGCATAGACCTTTGGCACGCCGGATACGCGGGTCTTGCCGCCTTTGCCGTCAAACAGCCAGAGCCGTCCCTTGCGCTCTGTCACCAGAAACTGTCCATCGGGAAGAATCGCAACGGCCCAAGGCTCGTCCAGCCCTTTGGCAAGCTGTGTCACCTGCAAGGTTCCAAGCGAGGTTTTTACGGTTTGCGCCAGCACGCCAGCGGAAGAAAAGCAAAGCATTACGGCCATTAATATCATTTTCATTACAAAAATCCCTTTCCGGCTTTCACTATATTACCTGCGGCAAAACTGGCTCTGGACAAGGATGCCATTTGACCCTTGGTACAGCAAGGATACCCTTGCAATTGGCACCGTATTCTCTAGTGTCCCTGCCTACTATTCATGCAGGGAGAGAACACATGAAAAAACTACTGCTCGCGTCCGCCGCCACTGTTGCGCTGGCCGGAACCGCCTTTGGCGAAGCCCACGGAGACGTCAAACTGGGCGTGATCCTCGGCTTTACAGGTCCGATTGAATCGCTCACACCCGCAATGGCTGCCGGTGCGGAAAAAGCAATGTCCGAAGTTTCTGAATCCGGCAAGTTCATGGGCGGCAAGTCCATCACGCCGGTCCGTGCAGACAGCACCTGTGTTGACTCTGCTGCGGCCAGCGCCGCTGCCGAACGTCTGATCACATCCGACGGTGTGTCCGGCATTGTAGGCGCTGACTGCTCCGGTGTGACAACTGCGATCCTGACCAACGTTGCTGTTGCCAACGGCATGGTGATGATCTCTCCATCCGCGACGTCGCCGGCGCTGTCCGATGTTGAAGACAACGGCCTGTTCTTCCGTACATCCCCTTCCGATGCCCGTCAGGGTGAGGTGATGACCGAAGTGATTATGGACCGCGACATCAAATCCGTTGCGATCACCTACACCAACAACGACTACGGCAAAGGTCTTGCCGATGCGTTCCAGTCTTCCTTTGAAGCTGCCGGTGGCACTGTGACCATCTCTGCTGCACACGAAGACGGCAAGGCGGATTACTCTGCCGAGGTTGGCGCACTGGCCGCTGCCGGTGGTGATGTTCTGGTTGTTGTCGGCTACCTCGACCAAGGTGGTAAAGGCGTGATTGAAGGTTCGCTTGATTCCGGTGCTTTTGACACATTCGTACTGTCCGACGGTATGGTTGGTGACAGCCTGCCCGAAGCGATCGGTTCGGACCTTGATGGTTCTTTCGGTCAGGCCCCGGGCACAGACAGCGAAGGCGCTGGCATGCTGAACGACCAGATGGCTGATGTGGACGCATCTGCACCTTATGTTGCGGAATCCTATGACGCCGCAGCGCTGATCGCACTGGCGATGCAGGCCGCAGACTCCACCGATCCTTCTGTTTACAAAGAGAAGATCATGGATGTGGCCAACGCACCGGGCGAAAAAATCATGCCGGGTGAACTGGGCAAGGCGCTGGAAATCATCGCAGGTGGCGGTGACGTGGACTATGTTGGCGCGTCCAACGTGGAACTGATCGGCGCAGGTGAAAGTGCCGGTAGCTACCGCGAGATCGAGATCAAGGACGGTGCGCTGTCCACGGTCGGTTTCCGATAATCGCTCATTGACGCATCTAAGCAGCCCGCAATCACCTTGCGGGCTGCTTTTTTTAGATCGGCTGACACACCATGATCAAAGTTGAAAATCTGGTGAAGCGGTTCGGCGGCTTTTATGCTGTGAACGACGCTTCGCTTGAAATCGCCAAAGGCTCCATCACGGGGCTGATCGGCCCGAATGGCGCGGGCAAAACTACACTCTTTAACGTGATTGCAGGGGTTCACAAACCCAGCGGTGGACGGGTGCTGCTGGACGGAGAGGACATCACCGGCCTTCCCCCCCATTCCCTGTTTGACCGCGGTCTGCTGCGCACCTTCCAGATCGCCCATGAGTTTTCCACCATGACCGTGCGCGAGAACCTGATGATGGTTCCCCCCGATCAGGCGGGCGAACGTCTGTGGGACGCTTGGTTCAAACCGGGCCTTGTGCGCAGTCAAGAGGCCGAAATCCGCAAGAAAGCGGATGAGGTGATCGAATTTCTGGAAATTTCCCATGTAGCCGACGAACTGGCGGGCAATCTGTCTGGCGGTCAGAAAAAGCTGCTGGAACTGGGCCGCACCATGATGGTCGATGCCAAGATCGTGTTTCTGGACGAAGTGGGCGCCGGTGTGAACCGCACCCTGCTGAACACCATCGGGGATGCCATCCTGCGTCTCAATCAGGAACGGGGCTATACTTTTTGCATGATCGAGCACGATATGGATTTCATCGGACGTCTGTGTGATCCGGTGATTGTCATGGCTGAGGGCACCGTGCTGGCCGAAGGCTCCATCGACGAAATCAAGGCCAACGAGCAGGTGATCGAAGCCTATCTCGGCACCGGCCTGAAGAACAAGCCGCAGGTGAGCGCATGAGCTATCTTTCAGCCAGCAACATGACCGGCGGCTATGGCCGTGGTGCGGACATCCTGCACGATTGCACAATTGAGGCCGCCGAGGGCGAAATCGCTGTTATCGTCGGACCCAACGGTGCGGGCAAATCCACCGCGATGAAAGCCGTCTTCGGAATGCTGAACCTGCGTGAAGGCAGCGTAACACTGGATGGTGAGGATATTACCCATCTGACACCGCAAGACCGCGTGGCCAAGGGCATGGCATTTGTGCCCCAGACCTCCAATGTGTTTCCGTCCATGAGCGTGGAAGAGAACCTCGAAATGGGGGCTTTCCTGCGCCGTGACAATATTAACGGCACGATGGAGCAGGTCTACGAACTGTTTCCCATCCTGAAGGAAAAGCGCCGCCAGAATGCCGGCGAACTGTCCGGCGGGCAGCGCCAGCAGGTCGCCGTGGGCCGTGCCCTGATGACCCAGCCCAAACTGCTGATGCTGGATGAACCCACTGCGGGGGTTTCTCCGATTGTGATGGACGAGTTGTTCGACCGCATCATCGAGGTGGCCCGTACCGGCATTTCCATCCTGATGGTGGAACAGAACGCCCGTCAGGCGCTGAACATCGCGGACAAAGGGTATGTTCTGGTGCAGGGTCGCAACCGCTTTACCGACACCGGCGAAGCGCTGATGAACGACCCCGAAGTCCGCAAGAGCTTTTTGGGGGGATGATGCGCAGCACTGTCCCGCCCCGCTCTGCGGCCCGCCCTCTCTTTTCCGGAACAACGGTGACGCCCGTCCGTTCCGCCAGCCATCAGAAAGCCTTGTCATGGAACTCCTGAACGCCTTTATCCTATTGTCAAATTTCGTGCTGGTGCCCGCAATCGCCTATGGCTCCCAACTTGCGCTGGGGGCGCTCGGGGTCACGCTGATTTACGGTATCCTGCGCTTCTCCAACTTCGCCCACGGCGACACAATGGCCTTTGGTGCCATGGTCACGATCCTGTTTACATGGTGGTTCCAGTCTATGGGGATCAGCATTGATCCGCTGCCCACCGCCCTGCTGGCCCTGCCCTTTGGCATCCTGTTCTGCATCGGCTTCGTGCTGGCAACGGACCGGATCGTCTATCGCTTTTACCGCCGCCAGAAGGCCGCGCCGGTTATTTTTCTGATCGCCTCGATGGGTGTGATGTTTGTTACCAACGGTGTTGTCCGTTTTATCATTGGACCGAACGACCAGAAATTTGCTGATGGCGAGCGATTTATCATCAAGGCCCGGACCTTCAAGCAGATGACCGGATTGGAAGAAGGCCTGTCCTTCAAGGTCTCTCAGGGGATCACGGTTGTGACTGCCATTCTGGTGGTGATCGCGCTGTTCTGGTTCCTGAACCGCACCCGCACCGGCAAATCCATGCGCGCCTATTCCGATAACGAAGATCTGGCCCTGCTGTCAGGCATCAACCCTGACAAAGTGGTCATGGTTGCGTGGATCATCGCCGCAACACTGGCCACCATCGCCGGTACGCTTTACGGGCTGGATAAATCCTTCAAGCCGTTCACCTATCTGCAACTGCTGCTGCCGATCTTTGCGGCGGCGATTGTCGGCGGCCTCGGCTCGCCGCTCGGGGCGATTGCGGGGGGCTTTGTGATCGCCTTTTCGGAAATCATGGTCACTTATGCCTATAAGAAATTCATCGCCTATCTGGTCCCCGAAAGCTGGGAGCCTGATACGCTGGTGCAGCTTTTGTCCACAGACTATAAATTCGCGGTCAGCTTTATGATCCTTCTGCTGGTGCTGCTGTTCCGTCCCACAGGTATTTTCGCGGGGAAATCGGTATGATTGTAACACTTCTCGGACTCGCCTGTTTTGCGCTGCTGGTGGTGTCACTGGCCCCCCGTCTGGTGGGGCTGGCACCGCTGCCGGACCGGATCAGGAATGTATCGCTGTTTGCGATCATGGCGCTGTTGATCATCATTGTCGGCATGATCCAAAGCTGGAACGTCGCGCTGGCGCTACTGAACCTTTGCTTGATCTCTTCGATCATGGCGCTCGGGGTGAATATCCAGTGGGGCTATGCGGGCCTTCTCAACGTAGGGATCATGGGGTTTGCCGCCCTTGGCGGCGTTGCTGCGGTTCTGATCTCTGCCGATCCTGTTGCCGATGCCTGGGCCGCCGGAGCCTTGGGGATTTTCGTGTCGTTTATCCTTGCCGTGGTCACGGTCATGGCGGCGATCTACGCTTACCGCAATATGGCACCCTCTATGGCCCGTGGCCTGACGCTGTTTGCCATTATCGTGATCGGATTGATCGTGATCCGCTACTTCTACGGCCCGGCCAGAGACGCCATCGAAGACGTGAACCCCGCCTCCGAAGGCTATCTCGGCGGGCTGGGGCTGCCGATTATTCTGGCATGGCCGGTTGGCGGCGTCTTTGCAGGACTGGCCGCATGGCTGATCGGCAAGACCGCCCTTGGCCTGCGCTCGGACTATCTGGCGATTGCGACGCTGGGTATTGCCGAAATCATCGTGGCGATCATCAAGCACGAAGACTGGCTGACCCGGGGCGTCAAAAACGTTTCCGGCCTGCCACGGCCCGTGCCTTATGAAATCGACCTGCAACAGTCCCAATGGTTCGTGGATCTGGCGACCCGACTGGGGCAGGATCCCGCATTGTCGTCATCGGTCTTTGTCAAACTCTGCTATGCGATCCTGTTTACCGTGGTACTGCTGATTGTGCTGTGGCTGTCAGAACGGGCGCTGAACTCCCCTTGGGGGCGGATGATGCGTGCGATCCGTGACAACGAAGTCTCGGCCAATGCGATGGGCAAGGATGTTGTGGCCCGCCACCTTCAGGTCTTCGTGCTCGGCTCTATCGTTGTGGGCATTGCCGGAGCGATGCTGACCACGCTCGACGGGCAGCTTACACCCGGCGCCTACCAGCCGCTGCGCTTTACCTTCCTGATCTGGGTCATGGTGATCCTTGGCGGTTCCGGTAACAACTGGGGCGCGGTTCTGGGGGGCTTTGTGGTCTGGTTCTTCTGGATTCAGGCAGAGCCGATCGGAACATGGCTGATGCAGACCATCACATCGGGCATGGCAGAGGATAACGCCCTGCGCATCCATCTGCTAAACTCCACAGCGCACATGCGCCTGATGACCATGGGGCTTATCCTGCTTCTGGTCCTGCGGTTCAGCCCGCGCGGGTTGATCCCGGAAAAATAGCAGGCACGCCCTGCCGCCAGAGGGCTGTTCAAGCCCTCTGGCATTCCACCGGAGTTCGCGACAAAACCTGTCGCAAACCGGTTTGCCAATTGCGACAAACCCGTCCAGCCTGATCCCGTCCACCACGCGGGAGTTTCACCATGAAAACCACCACTCGGGTCTGTGTCATCGGCGGCGGCGTTGTCGGCTGCTCGGTGCTCTACCACCTCACCAAACTCGGCTGGTCCGATGTGCTGCTGGTGGAACGTTCGGAACTGACATCCGGTTCTACGTGGCACGCGGCAGGCGGGTTTCACACGCTGAATGGCGATACCAATATGGCGGCGCTGCAAGGCTATACCATCCGGCTCTACAAGGAACTGGAGGCGCTCACCGGCATGTCCTGCGGGCTGCACCATGTGGGCGGCGTGACACTGGCCGACACGCCGGAGCGGATGGACATGCTGCTCGCAGAGCGGGCAAAGCACCGCTACATGGGGCTGGAGACGGAAATCGTCACACCGGACGAAATCGCCCGCATTGCCCCTGTGACCAATACCAAAGGCGTGATCGGCGGGCTCTACGATCCGCTCGACGGGCATCTCGATCCCTCTGGCACCACCCACGCCTACGCCAAAGCGGCACGCATGGGCGGCGCAACGGTTGAGACCCACTGCATGGTGCGCGAAACAAACCAGCGGGCGGATGGCACATGGGATGTGGTGACGGACAAAGGCACGATCCACGCGGAACATATCGTCAATGCCGCCGGTCTCTGGGCGCGGGAAGTGGGCGCGATGGCAGGGGTCTATCTGCCGCTGCACCCGATGGAACACCAGTATCTTGTGACCGATGCCATCCCGATGATCTCGGACATAATCGACAGCGGCGGGGAACACCCCCATGTGATGGACCCCTCCGGCGAAAGCTATCTGCGGCAGGAAGGCCGTGGCCTGTGTATTGGCTTTTACGAACAACCCTGCCGCCCCTGGGCCGTGGACGGTACATCCTGGGACTTTGGCCATGAACTGCTGCCAGACGATTTCGACAAGATCGAAGACAGCATCGCCTTTGCCTACAGGCGCTTTCCGGCGCTGGAAACCGCAGGTGTCAAATCGGTGATCCACGGCCCTTTCACCTTTGCCCCTGATGGCAATCCGCTGGTCGGACCGATCGCCGGACTGCGCAACTACTGGTCCGCCTGCGGTGTCATGGCAGGGTTTTCCCAAGGCGGTGGCGTCGGGTTGATGCTGGCGCAATGGATGGTGGAGGGTGAAACCGAAAGAGACGTCTATGCGATGGATGTGGCCCGCTTTGGGGACTGGATCACACCGGGATACACACGGCCCAAAGTGGTTGAAAACTACCAAAAACGCTTTTCCGTGTCCTACCCGAACGAAGAACTCCCCGCGGGGCGGCCGTTCCAGACCACGCCGGCCTATGGCATCTGGGATCAGCAAAATGCCGTTTTCGGGGCACAATACGGAATGGAAGTCGTCAATTACTTCGCGCGCGAAGGCGAACCGCGTGTTGAAACCCCGAGCTTTCGCCGCTCCAACGCATGGGACGCCACAGCCGCAGAGGTAAAAGCCGTGCGCGAGGCTGTCGGCATCAACGAAATCCATAACTTCGGCAAATACATCGTCTCCGGCAGGGATGCCCGCAGTTGGCTTGACCGGATCATGGCAGGGAGCATCCCGAAACAGGGCCGTATCGCACTGACGCCGATGCTGTCACCCAAGGGCAAACTGCTGGGGGATTTTACCGTAACCTGCCTGTCGGAAACCCGCTTTCAACTGACGGCAAGCTTCGGGATGCAAGCGATCCATATGCGCTGGTTCCTCCGGAACCTGTCGGGCGATGTGCAGGTCGAAAACGTCTCTACACAACGGATCGGTTTTCAAATTGCCGGTCCGAACGCGCGGGACCTGCTGACCCGTTGCACCCGCGCGGATGTCTCGAACACGGCGTTCCGTTTTATGCATGCAAAACACCTCTCCGTTGGCCTCTGCGATGCGCTGGTGCAAAGGGTCAGCTATACCGGAGACCTCGGGTATGAAATTTATGTGGACGCAGAGAACCAGCGCGCGCTTTACCAAACACTGGCAACCGCTGGCGCAGACCTCGGGCTGAAGCCCTTTGGGATGCGGGCGATGATGTCGCTGCGACTGGACCGCTTTTTCGGCTCGTGGAACGCAGAATTTTCGCCGGACTACACCCCTGCGGAAACCGGCATGGACCGGTTTGTCAGCTATGACAAACCGGCAGATTTCATCGGAAAACAAGCAGCACTGGCGGAGCGGGAAAACGGTCCCGCCCGCAAACTCTGCACCTTTGAAGTGGACGCACGGGATGCAGACGTAAACGCCTATGAGCCTATCTGGTTCAACGGCGAGGTTATCGGCTTTTGCACGTCGGGCGGCTATTCCCACCACGCGCAGAAATCCATCGCTTTCGGTTTTGTGCCGAGCAACCGGATCACAGACGACCTTCAGGTGGAAATCGAAATCCTTGGCCAGATGCGCCCCGCGAAACGGATCACGACCCAATTGTTCGACCCCGAAATGCTTAGAATGCGGGGCTGACCGGCATAATCCCGCCTCCATTTTCCGAAAATATCCGCGCCGCAGGCAATCCTAACTGAGCCGCACAATATGCCCTGTCTTTGGATCGGCCCGTCCTTCGGCCAGATCGGTAAAAGGCTGCAAGGCAGCCTCCAGACCATCGTGGGTCTCCAGCGTCAGCCACCGCGCTGCATCTGCCACGATTTGCGCGGTGACCTCTGTAATCTTGCCCTCAATCACACCTTTCCCCCAATCCGCCTTGCGCTTGGCGATCTGGGCGGGAGCAAAGAAGAATTGCGGTTTGGGTCCGGCCAACCCTTCGGATTTTGCGAATTGGTCCCAATGGCTCAGCCCGACAGCGCTGGAATGTTTCAACACACCGTCGAGCCGCGCATGCAGTGCCTGTTTGACCGTCGCGTTGCCCGCCATATCCACATAGACAGATTCCACCCGATCCAGTTGGCCGACGTCTCCATAGGTCAGCACTTGGTCACAAAACCCCAGTTCCCTGACAAATTCCGCATTCTTGTCGCCGGTCAGTCCGACGACTTGGTATGGCCGGCCAACCTGTTCCGACAGAAAGGCGCAAAGCCCGAGGCCCGTTTTCGAGGACGCAGAGCCGATGATGATTTGCTGTGCGCCGAACCATTCGTTATCCGACAGCCAGTCAAACAGCAGGTAAGAGGTGGCAATCAGCGGCTGCATCAGTGCCTGATAGGGATCAGAGGATGCGGCGGGACCAACGCGGGAATAGAGGTTGTAAACCTCCGGCAGACCGTCCCGATGGGGCGCCGTGTCCCGCACTGCGCTGCGTCCGTGGGCAACAGGTGTTATCACCAGTTCAGAGGCCATCGGGTAAAACCCGTACAACCGCGCACCAACCTCCAGTGCCTCCGATCGGCTCTCGACCACGCGGGCAAAGCCCCAGACCGGAACCAGCCCCTGCCCGTCCTCTTCCACCGGAAAGAACTTCCAGTAGCCGATGTCAAACCCTGTCGCTGCATAGGTCACGTTATTGGCGGTCAGCGCAAAACTCTCAATCGCCAGACGCACCTGCCCGTCGTCGAGCGTTGCGGCTGCGCTTTGGTCCAGCTTTTGTCGGGTAATGGTTTTCTGGTCGGTCAGGACACGGGTGACTGCGGGCATGGGTAAGGCTCCTCCTGTGGATGCCTTACCCTGCACGCTGGAAGAAGGCCTGTTAAGCCTTCTTCGCTTTTGTCGCGGCGTCAGTTCGCGCCAGTTTGTCCACAACCTTTGCAGCCTTGCCGGTGGCGGAGGCGTTTTTCGACGTCTCCGGTGCATCGTTGTGTTTGTCGATGAAGTTCAGCACAGCAGGGCGGATGTCATTGCGCCATGCGCTTCCGCTGAAGATGCCATAATGACCGGCATCCGGTGCCAGAAAGGTTTCCTGCATATCTTCGGGCAGATCAGGCAGCAGATCCAGCGCCGCGAGACATTGGCCCGGCGCCGAAATATCGTCCCGCCCGCCTTCGACAATTTTGACAGCGGTTTTGGTGATCTTGCTGATGTCCACCCGCTTGCCGTCCACTTTGAACACGTTACGCGCTACTTCACGGCGTTTGAAGACACGGTCCACAGTGGAGAGATAAAACTCCGCAGGCATGTCCATCACGGCCAGATACTCATCATAGAATTTGTTGTGACGGTCGAGATCCGCTGCTTCGCCACGGGCCACAGCACCGATCTGGTCGGCAAAGGCTTTGGCGTGGGTTTGTGCGTTCATCGCAATGAACGACGACAGCTGAACCGCACCCGGATAGACCTTGCGCCCGACACCGGCAAAGGCAAAGCCGACAGGGGTGATGACGCTGTGTTCCAACTGGCCCATTGTGACGCGGTTGCCGAAATCCGTCACTTCGGTCGGGTTGGCATCCGGATCCACCGGACCACCGATCAGCGTCAGGGTGCGCGGCTGCGGCGCGGTTTCATCGGCGGCGAGCATGGCTGTGGCCACCAGCGCCAGAGGGACAGGCTGGCACACGGCGATCACGTGGATATTCTCGCCCAGATGCCGCAGCATTTTCACCACATATTTGGTGTAATCCTCGACATCGAATTTGCCCGCAGACAGGGGCACATCCCGCGCGTTTTTCCACTCTGTTACGTAGACATCACAGTTGGGCAGCAGGCTTGCCACAGTCTTGCGGCACAGGGTTGCGTAATGCCCCGACATGGGCGCCACCAGCAGAACGCGGCGGCGAACCGGACGGTCCCGTTCGGCGGTGAAATGGATCAGGTTGCAAAAGGGCAGCTCCAGTTCGATCTGTTTGGTCACCGGATAATCGGAATCCGCGGACACAACGCTGTCGATCCCCCAAGAGGGTTTTGTCGCTACTTTTTCAAAACTGCGTTCCGTGACCTCACCCCAAGCGGAGAAGAGCGCCGGTAGCGGGCTCATGGTCACGGCAAAGGCAGGGTTTTGCCAGAAGGCTTTCGTTGTCGCACCGACCCAGACATTGGTCTGGCGGATGCTTTCGCTCATATCATAAATGGTCACAGTAGAACCTTTTGTTGTCTCTTTGACCGCATGTTGCGTAAAGTGATAGGTGAATACTAGTGCAATCCTCATTAATGGAGGTTTAATTATGACTGACCAAACGTCACCCGATGCCGAGATTTTAGAGAAAAATTTAAGCAAAATTAACGAATTAACTAAAAGAATGATGGCTGCGCTGGCGGAACGGAAAAGTCACAGTCCGAACCTCGAAACCCCCGATCACCAGTTCTATGCCAAAGCCGCAGCCGCCTATTTTGCCGAAATGATGAGCGACCCGAGCCGCATAATAGAGGCGCAGGTGGGCTTCTGGACCCAGAGTTTGAAAAACTGGTCGGAAATTCAGCAACAATTGGGGGGCACTGCCCAAAATTCAGACCCTGAACCTGTAACCGACAAGCGGTTCAAGAACGAGAACTGGGAAAAGAACCCCTATTTCAAAATGATCAAGCAGCAGTATCTACTGTCCTCCAAGACCATTGAAACCATTACCAAAGATATGTCCCACCTGCCCGAGCGGGAACGGGAGAAGGTGAATTTCTTTGCCAAACAGGTGGTGGATATGTTTGCGCCAACCAACTTTCTGGCGTCCAATCCGGATGCGCTGGAGCGGGCGATGGAAACCAATGGTCAATCGCTTGTGGACGGGTTGCAGAATTTCGTGGCCGATCTGGAGAGCAACCAGCAGGGGATTGCCGTGCGTCTGGCGGATCCGGACGCTTTTGTTGTGGGCAAGGATATTGCCACCACACAGGGGTCGGTTGTGTTCCAGAACCGGATGTTCCAGTTGATCCAGTATAATCCGAGCACGGATAAGGTCTATAAAAAGCCGCTGCTGATCACCCCGCCGTGGATCAACAAATTCTACATTCTGGACCTGCGCCCCGAAAACAGCCTGATCAAATACGCCGTCGATCAGGGCCACACAGTATTCGTGGTGTCTTGGGTCAATCCGGATGCCAGCTATGCGGATTGCGGATTTGACACCTATCTGGAAGAGGGCCTTCTTGTCGCGCTCGACAAGGTGCTGGAGATCACCAAACAGAAATCTGCCAATGTCGCGGGCTATTGCATCGGCGGCACGCTGCTGGCCTGTACAATGGCCTATCTCACCGCGATTGGTGAGGACGACAAGATCAACAAGGCCACTTTCTTTACCACCATGACCGACTTCAAAAACCCCGGAGAGCTGGGCAACTTCCTTGAGCCGGGCTTCCTTAAAGGGATCGAAGCGCAGGTGGAAGAGACCGGCTATCTGGAAAGCTACTTCATGTCCCGCGCCTTCAGCTTCCTGCGGGCACGGGATCTGGTCTATGCCCCTGCCGTGCGGTCCTACATGATGGGTGAAGCGCCTCCTGCCTTTGATCTGCTGCAATGGAATGCCGACTCCACCAACCTGCCCGGTCGCATGGCGGTGGAGTATCTACAAAAGCTTTATGTGGATAACGAACTGGCGGAAGGCAAATTCGAACTGCTGGGGGAAAAGATCCGTCTGGCCCAGATCAACCGGCCAATTTTCGCGGTCTCTACCATTCAGGACCACATCGCACCGTGGGCGAGCACCTTCCGCGGGCTGACCAAAACGCGGGGCGACCGCACCTTTATCCTGTCCGAGAGCGGCCATATCGCTGGCATCGTCAATCCGGCGTCACGGGACAAATACGGCCACTGGCACAATCCAGAGCCGCCCCGCGATCCGGAATTCTGGCTGGAAAACGCGACATATGTAAAGGAATCATGGTGGCACCGCTGGTCGGACTGGCTGTCCGAGGGGGAGCAAAAATCGACCTCCCCCCGCAAGCCTGGCAATAAAAACAACCCTCCAATCGAACCTGCACCCGGAAGTTATGTTCTGAAACCAGGAGTTTAGGAGATTTATTCTGCGCTGCAGCATAAAATTGTTGAAATGCCGCAGCGCAGCATCTATATCTTCCTCACAGACAGCGATCATGCTGGCTCCGAAATTCCGATCAAAGGATCATAACGATGGCAAACCAAGACTTCGATTTCGCAAAAGCAACTGAAGAATTCTTCGCTGCTTTCAAAATGGACACAAAGATGTTTGACGACGCGACAAAAAATGCCGCTGAATTCAACGTCAAAATGGGCAAGATCGCACTGGCCGCTGCGAAGAAAAACGCAGAACTGACCAACGCATGGACAGCCGAAACGCTGAAATCTGTTGAAGCTGCGAACAAGGTTCAAAAAGACCCTTCCGCTTACTCCACAGTTGTTTCCGACTTTGCTTCTGCTCAGGCACAATCCCTGCCCGAAAAACTGGCTGCTTACGCCGAAGTTGCAAAAGCTGCCCAACTGGAAGCTGTTGAACTGTTCGTAGCTGCTGGCAAAGACATTCAAGCCGAAGTTGCTGCTGCAACCAAAGACGTTACAGCAAAAGCGAAAGCTGCCTAAGCTTTTACCGCGGGTTCCGACCTCCCACGGAAACTGCACACAAAGGGGTACCGCGCGACGGTGCCCCTTTTTGCGTTTTAGGTTTCCCCCTTTGAATACGCAAAAAACTGCGCTACGGTGCAGCATTACCGCGCATTTCGGGGAAACCATGACCAACACGATTTTAATCAATCGCTATGCAAGCCGCCGGCTGTATAACACGCAGACCAGCGAATATGTGACGCTTGACGAAATCGCGGAACTGATCAAACAGGGCAACGATGTCGAGATCAAGGACCGTAAAACCGGCGAGGATCTGACCCGTCAGTTTCTGTTGCAGATCATCACCGAGCAGGAAAGTAAGGGCGAAAACGTCTTACCCGTCAATGTGTTGACAGGACTCGTGCGCTCTTACAGCACGGCGGCCCAAGGGGTGCTGCCGGACTTCCTGTCCAAATCCTATGAGATGTTTTCCGAACAGCAGGCCGCCATGATGGAGCGGATTCCGGGCATGAGTTCGGGCATGGGCGCTGGTACCAACTGGCAGAAACAACAGGCGGATCTGATGCAATCCATGATGGCTGCGTGGATGCCGCAACTGCAAAACAGCGCTGCTGCGGCGCAACAAACCCCTGCTGACGAAGCGGACCCGAAATCCGATGCGGATGAAGAACTCTCTGCTGTGAAGCAACAATTGGCAGAGCTGATGAAAAAAGTTGAAGGATTTTAAGACCCTCCCATGAAACTGAACGTATATCTTGCCGGCGAAATCCACACCTCATGGCGTGAAGAGATCATTGCCGAATGCGAAGCGCAAAAGCTGGACATCACCTTTACGGCCCCCGTCACCGACCACGGCGCGTCGGATGATTGCGGCGTGGAAATCCTCGGCGCGGAAGACGACAAATTCTGGCACGACAGCAAGGGCGCGAACCTGAATTCCATCCGCACCCGAAAGGCGATCAAGGATGCGGATGTGGTCGTCGTACGCTTCGGTGAGAAATACCGCCAGTGGAACGCCGCCTTTGATGCAGGCTTTGCCCATGCGCTCGGCAAATCCCTGATCGTGTTGCAGATGGACGAACACCAGCACGCCCTAAAGGAAGTTGACGCCGCAGCGCAGGCTGTCTGCTCTACCCCATCGCAAGTGGCGAAATGCCTGTCCTATGTTCTGACAGGCAAGCTCGGCTGATATGCGTTGTTTGTTGCAACGGGTCCGGCAGGGCTCGGTTTCGGTAGACGGTACGGTTATCGGGGAAACCGGACCGGGCCTCGTTATTCTCGCCTGCGCGATGCAGGGGGATACCGAAGCCAATGTGCACGGCATGGCAAAGAAAATCGGCGCCTTGCGCATCTTTAAGGACGAAGAGGGGCGGATGAACCGCTCGCTGCTGGATACCGGAGGTAGCGTTCTGGTGGTCAGCCAGTTCACGCTTGCCGCAGACACCAAAAGCGGCAACCGACCCGGTTTTTCCGCTGCCGCCCCACCCGATCAGGGCGAACGGCTGTACGAGCTGCTTTGCTCCACCCTTTCAGATATGGGGATCACCGTTGGTAAAGGACGGTTCGGTGCGGATATGCAGGTGGCGCTGGTTAATGACGGTCCGGTGACAATCTGGCTGGAAAAATAGCCTGACCTAGCCGGTCAATTCCGCAATTTTCCGCGCCACAGCATCCCCATCAAAAGCAGGCTTCAAGCCGATGCAGACCAGTCCTATGGGGGAGTCCTCGGGGGCAGCTTCACTGCTCCAGCGGCGCGAAACGGATTGCACCGCATGGATGGCCCCGTCTGCATCCCGCACAAAGCCTTTTGCCCGCACCAGATCCAATTCCTCTGATGCCAAAAGCTGGCCCAGCGCCGCCGGATCACACGGGCTATCCAAAGACAGACTGACAGAGTCAAAAACGCTGGTGTCATGCCCTGTGCCGCTGTCGCGGTTACGTTCGACAAAGCTTTGCAACAGAACTTCCGGCGGTAGGGCACCATGCTCTGCCATTAAAAGCTGCGCGTTTTTGGCGTAGGACCGCGCGAAAGCCTCGCTCTCTGCGCGGGTCTTGTCGTTGACCAGATCCACCTTGTTCAGAACCACAATATCCGCATCAGCAAGCTGCCGCGTCACGGTATCGCCCATGTATTTATGGTTGGCATTAGCTTGCAAGGTTTCTGCGTCCGCCACGATCACGACACCATCCATGCTATAGCCCTGCATCAACCCGACAGATCCCGCAATCGCACCGGGAAGCGCCACGCCGGAGGCTTCCAGCACCACATGATCCGGTGCAGGATCCAGCTTGCGCAGGTCGGACAGCGCCGCCGCCATATCAGAGCCGTAGGAACAGCAGACACAGCCCCCCGCGATAGAGATGATGTCGTCGTCCTGCGCCACGATCAGGTCTTCGTCGATCGGCAGCGCGCCAAATTCATTGACCAGCACCGCCAGCCGCAGCCCGTCCGCATTGCGCAGCAGATGATTGACGAGCGAGGTTTTCCCCGCCCCCAGATACCCGCCGATCACCGTAACCGGAAGCGGTTTCATCAAAGGTCTGCCGCCGCAAAGACGCGTCCGCCCTGTACTGTTCCCCAGACCTTCACATCTTTCAGATCTGACGGATCGACGGCTGTTGGATCATCCTCCAGCACCGCGAAATCCGCCTTCTTGCCGACCTCGATGGACCCGACTTCCCCGTCCAGCTTTAACGTATAGGCCGCGCCGATGGTGATCGCATAAAGCGCATCCGCAACAGAAATCTTCTCTCCCTCGCCCTGCACACGCCCCGAGGCTGTCAGCCGGTTTACCGCACACCAGGCCGTGAACAGCGGGCCAAGCGGCGTCACCGGCGCATCCGAGTGGATCGCCATCGGAACGCCGGTCTCCAGCGCGGTGCGGCAGGCATTCATGCGTAGCGCCCGTTCCGGACCGACGGTCAGGGTGTAATGTTCGTCGCCCCAGTAGAAATGGTGGTTGGCAAACAGATTCACACACATGCCAAGCTGTTTCATCTTGCGGAATTGCGCCGCATCCGCCAGTTGGCAGTGTTGCAACGTATAGCGATGATCCGGTGTCGGGTGGTTGCGCAAAGCCTCTTCCATCGTTTCCAGCACCAATTCGGTCGCCTGATCCCCATTGGTATGGGTGTGGATGTGCAGATCGTTTTCCAGCGCGAGGTTCAGGATTTGCGACAGGTGATCCGGTGTGATGTACCACAAACCATTGTCCGCCCCGTTGTGATAGCCGGGCCAGCGCAGACGGGCGGAAAACCCCTGAATCGATCCGTCCGCCACAACCTTGATCATGCCAAGGCGCAACTGATCGGTGGATTTATCCTTCAGTTCCTTGGCATGGGCGATCAGCTCTTCCGGTGTCAGGCCCATGAAATGGCGCAACGGCACGATGCGACTGGGGAAATCCGCTTCGGACGTAACCTCCAGCATCATTTCCACCGCCTCATCGCCCAGACGTGCCGCAAGATCGGTGATGGTCGTAGTGCCGGTGCGCACACATAGTTTGCCAAAGTCGCGCAAGCCCTCTGCATCACAGCCCAGCACATCGCGGTCAAAGCCGACGTGTTCTCCCACAGGCATATAGGCATCCGGCCCGCGCAGCTCTCCGGTGGGATAGCCGTCCGGCCCAAGCGGAATGCCCGGATGGTTGATGCCGGTTTTCATCAGTCCGGCCAGTTCCAGCCCCTTGGTGTTCACGTTCATAATGTGGCCCGAGGCATGCAGCACCCCGATCGCGCGGGTAGATGAAACCCTGTCCAGATCGGCACGGCTGACCAGCGCATTATCCATATAGATCGGGTCGAGTTGCCAGCCCGGAAGCGGCGCATCCGGATCATCCAGTTTGGCTTCGGCCTCTTTCAGCCGCTCCAGCATGGCCTCAATGGACTTCACACCCGCCCAGACCTTGCCGTTCGGGTCCATCCGGTCAAAGAAACCGCAATACACATTGCGCCACATGGTGCCTTCCATCGTGTGGGCATGACCCTCGACAAAGCCGGGCATCAGCACTTTGTCCGCGAAACGCGCGTCCAGAGTGTAATCGCCCCAAACTGCCAGTTCCTCAAGGCTGCCCGCCCCAAGCACCCGTCCTTCGCGCACAGCTACATGACTGACTTCCGGCTGGTTCGGATTCATCGTGATAATCTTGCGTGCGGAATAAATTGTGGTCTGTGACATCTCAAAAGTCCCGATCTGGCTGTTTTCAGAAAGACTACGGCGCGGCCTCTGTTTGGAAAAACAGTTTTAAGAGCTTAATATCCTCATAAAAACCAAGGAACGGATTTTACAGGATGACGCGGTGTTCCTGTTGGCCTGCCACCTCTAGCGAAATGGCGAAGGTCTGGCCTTCGCTTTGGCCCTCCAGCCCGTCTGCTGCAGATGTGGCGAACAGGGTTTTTAATCCGTCCCCGCCAAAGGCCGGACAGGATATTTGCGCCGCCGGAAATTCGACCGCCTCGAGAAACGCACCATCGGCATCATAGCGGGCCACGCGATGGGCGCCCCATTGGGCGTTCCACAGACAGCCCTGTGCATCCACAACCGACCCGTCCGGATTAAGCGCATCGGCCCGCAAATCAAGGTAAAGCTCCGGCTCGCCTACCGGCCAACCTTCGGCGTCGAGCGTGACCCGCATGATCCGCCGTCCGCGGGTGTCGGTGAAATAGGCGCGATCTCCGTTCGGGGCAAAGCAGATGGAATTGCTAATGGTGATCCGGTCGAACAACTGGCGCAATTCGCCGCGATAATAGCGATAGATCGCACCGGCATAGCTTTGGGCTTCTTTGCCCATCGTCCCGATCCAGAAGCCGCCCTGCGGGTCGGCACGCCCGTCATTTGAGCGGGTCAGCGGGTTCTCAGCCTCTAGCCCGACAATATCCGTGACCGCCTGTGTGTTAAGATCAAACGTGAACAAAGCGGTCTCGCCCGCCACCAGCAAGCGGTCCGCATCCACCCAACCCGCCGCCGAGACATGGCCGCTAAAGGTCCAGTCCTCCCCAGTGTCACACAACAGTTTCTTTCCCAGAATATCAAACCAGAACAACTGCTTGCGCAAGGGATGCCAAAGCGGGCCCTCACCCAGAATGCACTGGCGGGAATCGTAAACGGTGACGGTCATGGGGCAGGCTCCTGTCTTTGGCTGCATTACTGTTGCCTGCAGGCGCTGCCGCGTCAACGGGGGAATGTCAGGCGGCGACGACGTCTAATCCTGCGGGGCAATCAGGGACTCGTAAGCGGCCATCAGACCCTCGCGGATCAGGGGTGTGACGTCGGACACAGGCGCGGTCAGACCTTGCAGAGACAAGGCGCGGGCGTAAATCTCTCCGATTTCGGGCGTGGCCAGAATAGCAAGGTTCTGTCCCAGCCAGTAGGGTCGCGTCGCGGCCAGTTCCAGCCCGATCAGCAAACCGGACAAACGGGCGCGGGCGGCTTGGGGCGATAGCGTGGAGAGTTGCGCCGCAGCGTGCAGCCCAAAGAGTTTGGCCGCTACAGATTCGGGGCGGGAAATCGACTCGCCAAGACCGTCCTCAAAGGCGGCATCATCCCAACCGCTTAGCGCTATGGCAGGGCGTAACAGCGATTGACGGGCAAGCAAGGCATAAAGTTCGCCGGTCAGGAAGCTCTGGAAGGAGACAACTTCCTCGGCGCTGATGTGGACCCATTTAGTATGGATGCCGGGCAGTACCAGAACGCCGTCAAATTTCGGGTTCGCCTGCAAAAATCCGGCGATCTGTGTTTCCTCGCCCTGCATAATATCCGGCGCGGGGCTGATCTGGCTAAGCCCCGGCACAACCGACACTGCGATCCGCGGGTCGCGGGTCGGGGCCGTGACAAAAGACGTATGGGTCAGGGGCGCACATGGCACCGGCTGGAACGGGGCCTCTACCCAGCCACCGGCCGCGCCTGCCCTGCCCGTGCAAAGCACCGGCGTGGTTTTGCCATCGCTGAGGAAATCTTCGATCATCGCCAGCAAAGCGGGTTCAAACCCGTCAGAGGCCAGCGCCCCTGTGCCCTGATCGGCGCTCCGCTCTGCCAGCAGGTTTCCCCCTGCCCCCATCACCCAGATCCGCAGGTTTGTCTGTCCCCAGTCAACGGCGATCCATTCGGTTTTTTCACGCAGGGACATCAGCCCGTCACCACCACGCCGCCATCCACGACAAGGGCTTGTCCGGTCATCATCCGGCTGGCCTTGGACGCGAGGAACAAAGTGGCGTCTACGATGTCATCGGCCACAAGATGCTCCTTCAGACATTGTTTTTCCAGATGCGCCGCCAGACCTTCGGGCGTGGCCCAGAGCTCCATCTGCCGGTCTGTCAGCACCCATCCGGGCATCAACGCATTGACGCGGATGTTATGGGGGCCAAGTTCGCGGGCCAGACCACGGGTCAGGCCGGTAATCCCCGCCTTGGCTGCCACATAGCCGGGATAATCGCCGTTCCCCATCATGTAGGACACCGAGGAAAAGTTGATGATAGAGCCGCCGCCCGCTTCCTTCATGCCGTCTGCGGCGGCCTGTGCGGTAAACACATGGGGGCGCAGGTTCACCGCCTGCCCCATGTCCCAGCTTTCCGGTGTAATATCGCCAAGCTGGTGGCGGCTGTCATTGGCTGCATTGTTCACCACCACATCAAAGGCACCAATCACGCTGGCCGCTTGGGCCATAGACTCTTTCAACGCGGCAATATCGCTGATGTCGCATTGGATGAACACAGGCGTGATCCCGTATTTCGACCCCATTTTCGCAGCAAAATCACTGGCGTCGGAACGCTGCACGAAGGCGACTCTGGCGCCCTGCTGCAAGAACCCTTCCGTCAGGCTCGCCCCGATACCCGATCCTCCGCCGGTGATGAAAACGCTTTTGTCTTTCAGGTCGTGGAATGTGACGGTATCGCTCATGTAAGTTCCTTAGGCGTCTGGGACCGGCGGGGCGATCCTATTGAATCTGTGTTTCCCCCTTTTAACATTGCGCCTCAGGATCGCAATCTCTGCGCGCCTCTCCCATCAGCGCGGTCAAGATCCGGGGCAGCGCCAGCACCTCGGCCATATCGCTGCGATAGGCGGCCACGATGTTTTCCCGTGCGCGGGGGTCGCTGATTTCCACCCGTGTCAGGGGCAATCCGTCATAGCTGTAATCCGACAGGGGCGTTGTGTAGCTGATGCCGACACCTTCTCCGTTGGCCGCGAAAGAGCGCATCACCTCAAGCGAGGAAACGCGGTGCGCCACACGGGGCCGCACGCCTTCTTGCGAGAACAGGGCAAGCATGTGGCGCACGGAAAGTCCTTCGTCAAACAGGATCAGATCCCGTGTGGCAAGCTGTTTCAGAGGGATGGAATTTTGCTCTGCGAGCGGATCATCTGCAGCCACAAAAGCGCCCGGCGCCACCGCCGAGAGCTTGTGACGGGTAAAACGCGCATCAAGCCCGAGATCATAGGTGATCGCAAGATCAAGCTGCCCTTCGGCCATGCCCTCGGCCAGTGTTTCAAAATCCGCTACAAGAGGAAGCAGTTCAATATCCGCAAACGCGGCCCGCAATCGTTTCAGCGACGGGGCCAGCCAGACCGGCGCAAGATCGGAAAAGCAACCGATCCGCAGCTTTTGCGGGGGTTTGCTGAAATCGGCACGGGGGTTTTCCAGTTGCGCCGCCTTTGCAAGCAGGGTTTCTGCCTCGGCCAGAAACCCTTTGGCAAAACCGGTTGGACGGATCGGCGCCCCCTTGCGCCGGATGAACAAGGGCCGGCCGAGATGGGTCTCTACGGTGGCCACCGCCACAGAAAGCGCCGGTTGGGATATGTTGAGCATCTGTGCGGCTGCGCTCATGCTGCCGGACTTGGAAACCGCCACCACATATTCATACTGGCGCAGGGTAAGGTATAACATGTCATTATACTTGAGTTAGTTAATTATGATTTGAAACTATGCCATGAAACGGCCATCCCTGTCATCAGACAAAGGAGATAAAACATGCACCATCCGCTGATTACCCAAGACCATATCGACACCTACCAACGGGACGGCGTGGTCCTGATCAAAGGGCTGTTTGCCGATCACGTTGAAACCCTGCGCGACGGGGTTGAGGTGAACATGCAAGAGCCCGGTCCCTATGCGGCTGAAAACCTCAAGAGCGGGGACACCGGCCGGTTTTTTGACGATTACTGCAACTGGACGCGGATTTCCCAGTTTGAGGACGTAATCCGCAACTCTCCTGCAGCGGCGGTTGCGGCGGATTTGATGCAGTCGAATTCTGTGCAGGTGTTCCACGACCACGTTCTGGTGAAAGAGCCCGGCACCTCCAAGCCGACACCATGGCATCAGGATGCGCCCTATTATTTTGTCGAAGGCCAGCAGACCATCAGCTTTTGGTCGCCACTTGATCCGGTGACAGATGCGTCACTGCGGTGTGTGGCGGGTAGCCACAAATGGGAAAAGCAGGTGCTGCCGACCCGTTGGCTGAACGAGGATAATTTCTACCCGGACAGCGATGCCTATATGTCGGTGCCCGATCCGGATGCGGAAGGCATGGAGATTACTGAATGGGCAATGGAACCGGGGGATGCGGTGGCCTTTAATTACGGCATTTTGCACGGGGCGCGGGCCAATGTGTCCGACCGGCGCCGCCGCGCGTTTTCCCTGCGGCTGGTGGGCGATGATGCACGGTATGTTGAACGTCCGGGGCCGACGTCTCCGCCATTTCCGGGGCATGATATGACCGCTGGACAGAAACTGCGCGAGGACTGGTTTCCGGTAATCTACCAGCGCTGAACCGGGCAACCTGTCCCTCTCGAAAAAGTATCCTGTTGATAGATAAAGAAAATCAGGATTATCACCCTGCAAATATGAAGCGTCATACAAGACGCTTCATATTAGACGCGTGTTAAATGAAGCTTCATGATTAAGCATTTGTTAGGAAATTGACCCGCCTCAACGCCGTTCGGCCGCAGCGCGGGTCAAACGGTCATTGATCGCCAGCCCCAGCCCCGTCATCGGCACCGGAGAGACCGCGATGCTGCGCCCCTGCTGTCGCGCCAACCCATCCGCCTGACGCAACATATCAAACAGATTGGCCGCCGCCTCCGCCAGATCACCTGCTTCGGACAGGTTCAGATCAGCCCCTGCCACAGCGCCAAAACCGATCAGCACCTCATCCGCCCGACGCTCTCTCGCGTTGATCCGGACCTTCGCATCCGGCGCATAATGGGACGCCAACTGGCCAGGGGATTTCGGCGTATCAGGGTCTTCGGGACGGGCCACAGCCTGTCCGAGCACCGCCTCCAAATCCTCTACCGTCACCCCGCCCGCCCGCAACAGCGCGACGTCTTCCCCCGCCAGAACGATAGTGGATTCCAGCCCCACATCGCAGTCGCCACCTTCCAGCACACCGTCGATTTTTCCGTCCAGACCGTCCAGCACATGGGACATCCGTGTCGGGCTGATCCCGCCGGACGGATTGGCCGATGGTGCTGCAACCGGACCGCCGAAAGCGGACAGTAACGCCCGCGCCCCGTCATGGGCCGGCACACGGATCGCCACGGTATCAAGACCCGCCGTCACCAGAGACGACAGCCCAGCACCTTCGCGCACCGGAACAACAAGGCTAAGCGGGCCGGGCCAAAACGCTTCTGCCAGCTTGCGGGCAAGGGGGGAAAACACGCCGAAACGTTCCGCCGCGGCGAGATCGGGAAGGTGGATAATCAGCGGATTAAACGCAGGCCGCCCCTTAGCGGCATAGACCCCTGCAACCGCGGTTCCGTTGCACGCATCCGCGCCAAGCCCGTAAACGGTCTCGGTGGCGAAAGCCAGCAAGCCGCCGCGCCGCAAAATTTCGGCAGCTTGATCCACCTGATGGCGCTCCAAACGCTCTGTCTGCTTGTCCATTCTGTTCCTGTTCCGGCCGCTCAAAAGCTTCACAATGACGTTGTGTACCAGTTGTCGTGACGCAACGGGCAGTTTAGGTTGTCCCGAAACCGCCGTTACCGTGCGTTTACCCGAATGACTTCGTAATGCAAGCCTGCGCCGCAAAGGACAAGACCAGATGCCCTACACCGCCCCGACAGACGAACACCTTCACCTTCTGCGCAATGTGCTCGGGTATGATCGCATCAGCAGCACCGAGAAGTTCGAGGATGCCGGCGACGATATGATTGCGGCGATCCTGTCCGAAGCCGCAAAAATGGCGCAGGACGTGCTGGCACCATTGCAACGGCCCGGCGATTTGGAACCGGCCCATCTGGAAAACGGCGTGGTGCGCACCGCCCCCGGTTTCCACGATGGTTACAAGGCGATTGCCGAGGGCGGCTGGGTCGGTGCAGCCGCTGATCCCGAACACGGCGGCATGGGCCTGCCCCTGACGATCACAACGCTGGTCGGGGAAATGATGGCCTCGGCCTGTCTGTCGCTGTCGCTGAACCCGCTGATGACCCAAGGCCAGATCGAAGCGTTAGAGGCCCATGGCTCGGACGCAATCAAGGCGCTTTACCTGCCCAAGCTGATTTCCGGTGAATGGACCGGCACCATGAACCTGACCGAACCGCAGGCCGGTTCGGATGTGGGGGCGCTGCGCTCCAAGGCGGTGGACAACGGCGATGGCACCTTCGCGATCAGCGGCCAGAAGATTTACATCAGCTGGGGCGATCACGATTTCGGCGGCAACGTCTGCCACCTTGTTTTGGCCCGCCTGCCCGACGGCGTTCCCGGCACCAAGGGGATTTCCCTGTTTATCGTTCCGAAATTCATCCCCGATGCAGACGGCAATCTGGGCGAGGCCAACAGCCTGCGGGTTGTGTCGCTGGAACACAAGCTCGGGCTGCATGGTTCCCCCACTGCGGTGATGGAATTTGACGGCGCCACCGGCTGGATGGTCGGACCGCCCCACGGTGGCATGGCGGCGATGTTCACCATGATGAACAATGCGCGGCTCGGTGTCGGGACCGAAGGGCTTGGCGTGGCGGAAGCGGCCTATCAGAAGGCGCTGGAATTCGCACTGGAACGCAAACAGGGCAAGACCCCTGTGGACGGCGGCACCGGCACGATCGCGGATCACGCAGACGTGCGCCGCATGTTGCTGACCATGAAGGCGCAAACCGCTGTGGCCCGCGCCATCATCCTTGACACCGCCATGAGCACTGATCTGTTCAACGCCACACAAGACGCAAGCTTCAAGGCCCGCGCCGCCTTCCTGACCCCGATCGCCAAAGCCTTTGGCACAGACACCGGATCAGAGGTCGCAGACCTTGGCATTCAGGTGCACGGCGGCATGGGCTTTGTTGAAGAAACCGGCGCAGCGCAATTCGCCCGCGATGTGCGCGTGACCCGTATTTATGAGGGCACCAACGGTATTCAGGCAATGGATCTGGTGGGGCGCAAGCTGATGGACGGGGGCGATGCTGCCTTTGCCATGTTGGATGAAATCGCAGCGACTGCGAAAGGGAACGAGGCGCTCGCCAAAGCAGAGGCCACCCTGCGCGAAACCACCAAGGCGCTGCTTGCCTCAGAGATGAATGCACGGTTTGCGGGGGCAACATCCTTCCTGCGCGCCTTTGCCATCACCCTTGGCGGTCACTATCTGACGCGCGGTGCGGACACCGAAAACCGCCGCGCCCTGAGCGATTTTTATGCCGCGCATTTGCTGCCACAGGTCGACGCGCTTTGCGCCGCCGCCACAGCCGGAGATGCGTTGCTCTATGCTTTGGACACAGACGCATTGGCAGGATAGTCCCTTGGAAAACATAAAATTCCCCCATGAGACCCCGCCCGCTGAAGGCGAAGCAATCGACATTGCGCCCGGCATAAAATGGCTACGCCTGCCGCTGCCGATGAAGCTGGATCACGTCAATGTCTACGCGCTGGATGACGGGGACGGCTGGTGCATTATCGACACCGGCTTTTATTCCAAACGGATGGTTGCCACCTGGAAGAAAATCGTGACCGAGACGCTGGGGGACAAGCCTGTGACCCGCGTGCTGATCACCCACCACCACCCCGATCACGTAGGCATGGCGGGCTGGCTACAGACCCATCATCAGGCGGAACTGGTCGCAACCCGCACCAGCTGGCTGTTTGCGCGGATGCTGCTGCTCGATGCGCAGGAAACCCCGCCCCCCGAAACCATCGCCTTTTACGAAAGCGCGGATATGGAGCCGCGCCTGCTGCGAGAGCGCAGCACCCAGAAACCGTTCAATTACGCCGATATAGTCCACCCTATGCCGCTGGGCTTCCGACGCATACAGGAAGGCGACACGCTGACCATCGGCGCACGCACCTTTGACGTGCGGATCGGCAACGGACATGCGCCAGAGCACGCAACGCTCTGGTCACGCGACGACAATATTGTCATTGCCGGCGACCAGATCCTGCCGGGCATTTCCCCCAACCTTGGCGTCTATGCCACAGAACCGGAGGCCGATCCGGTGCAGGGCTGGCTGGAGGCTTGCGAAAGATTCGCTGACATCGCCCGTGAGGATCATTTCGTCCTGCCCGGCCACAAGCTGCCCTTTACCGGCCTGCCTGCCCGCATGCGTCAGTTGATCGACAACCACCATCATGCGCTTGACCGTTTGCTGGATCATCTCGAAACACCTGCCACAGCGTCGCAATGTTTCCTGCCCCTGTTCAAACGCAAGATCGGAGATGGCGAATACGGGCTGGCGCTGGTTGAATCTATTGCCCATTTGAACCATCTTCACCAGCAAGGCAAAATCACCCGCACCCGCAATGACGCGGGTGCATGGGTTTATCAGGCTGCCTGAGGGGGTCACATGGACAACAAGATCAAAACCACCGCAGAGGCGCTGGAAAGCTCTGCCCTGTGGGAGCTGTATTCGGCCAAAGTGGATCGGGACGGGGAAACCAGAACCGAGAATCACGTTGTCTCCAGCGGGGAAGGCGGACAACAGGCCCGCCCCAAATCCGAGGCAGAATGGGCCTATGAACGGATCGTCATGTATATCCAGAAGTTTGAGGAAACGCTGGATTCCGACCAAGAGGTCGGCATGGGCTTTGTCGGCGGCGATGTGGGCACCCTGCGCATTCAGGGCATGGGGTTTTTTGCACCCGATCTGATCACCTTTTACGGCGAGGCGCCAAACGGGTCCAAAACCCAACTGGTACAACACGTCAGCCAGTTGAATGTCATGCTGGTTTCCGCCCCGAAAGAGGACGAAAAAGCCGAACCGCAGCGGATCGGCTTTCGGCTGGCGGCAAAACTGAACCAAAAATGGGACGAACCGGTTCTCTAAGCGTAAACGCGGCAAACTGACAATTGCATTGTCCCAAAAATTCGGTCAAAACCTCTGCCAACCACGGGATTAGAAAGGGCACCACTATGGCCAACCACGAACATGGTAAAATGAACATCGAAGCGCAAGAAGCGGCATTTGAAGGCTTCATCCGCTGGACCATCCGTATCACGGTCTTCTCCATCGGCGTTCTGATCTTCCTTGCGCTTTTCAATTCCTGAATACTAAGGGGCGCCGGAAAAGCCGGACCGCCGAACGGGTTTAATGTCTTTTTTCCGCGTCCTTCTTCTCATCCTGCTGTCGATCACTGTCTCCGCCTGTGGCGGGAAATCCGTTTGGGCGCCCGACGTCGAAGTGGAAAAACGCCGTTATGTCAGTCCGGATGACCCCTATTTGATGCTGAAAACCATGATCAACAACCGGACAGGGTCCGGTGGTCATGCCTCTTTGGTGATCAATGCCAGCGAAACCGTGATGTATGATCCCGCAGGCCGTTGGTCCCATCCTCTGGGGCCGGAGCGCAATGACGTGGTTTACGGCATGTTTCCGGAATTGGAACAGAATTACGACAACTGGCACGCCCGCGTGACCCATCACGTGGTGAACCAGAAAATCTACGTCAGCAGCGCCACGGCGGAGAAAGCCTTTGCGCTTGCCAAGGCTGCCGGTCCCTCGCTTGATGCGCAATGTACGCTCAATATTTCCGGTCTACTGATGCAGCTTGAGGGTTTTGAAGCGATCCGGCGAACTTATTTTCCTGCCAAACTGATGCGGAATTTCGCGGAACTTCCCGGTGTGATCACCACCAAAGTCATTGAGACTGACGAAGGCCGCAACTAGCGCTCTTGCCTGTGTGCGCACAGGCGCGGTCAACGCCTGCTGCACGGCTCTCATCCCCCTGCTTAACACCATGACAGCGACGCGCGGTGCAGTGCTCTGACGGGCCTGTAGAGGCCGTTTGACCTGATTGAAGCATCCGATCAGGGGCCGGCCAATATTACTGGCCAAACCCAAAAGAAAACCCCTCCGGACCAATGTCCGAACGGGTTCGATCATTCATCGCTATAAACGCCTTGCTTCAGGAGCCCGGAGCGATCGGCAGGCAGGGCTGGTTGCGGGCGCGCAGTCTGGCACAGGCGAGATTGGCTTCGGCCTGATTCAACCCCACAAAGCGGGCGCGGTATTTCTTGTAACCGTTCACTGTGGCGTAATCTATCCGGCGTTCGGACCCGTCCAGCGACTGCAATTCCCGCAGCGCTGTTTGCAACAGGGCTTTTTCCGCCTGATGACGCGAGGAAAACGCCCCGACCTGCACACCCCAATACTGATTTCCGGCTGTAGAGACACGGCTGACCACGCGCAGGGGCTGTTCGGCCTGTGCCGCCGCTGCGATAGAGGTCAGCTTGCCGCTGCTGCTGGTTTTCACAACGCCGGTTGCCTGCGCTTCCCGGTTGGCCGCCTTCACCGCCGCTTCAATCGCTTTCAACTGCGCTTCGGCCATCAAGGTCGTGGTGGTGGTCGTGGGTGCTGTGCGCAACTTGGGCCGCGGGCTGGATTTCACCGCGCCGGAATTGGCCACGCGTATCCGTTTCGCCTGCACGCCCAGATCCACTTTGGGCGGTTTGCGCACGGCTACACGGTTCTTGGAGCGTTGGAACCCCATATCGAGCAGTTCGGCAACGCGGGCATTCCGCCATGCGGTTGTGCGCCCGCCAAATACAGTCGCAATCACCCGTTTGTTTCCCCGCTCGGCGGAGGCCACCAGATTGAAGCCCGCCGCATTGGTGAAACCGGTCTTGATCCCGTCCGCCCCTTTATAGGCGCTCAGGAACCTGCGGTTGGTGTTAGGCACATTGCGGATGCCTGCATGGGTCGATTTGCGCGAGAAGAGGTTGTAATACTGCGGAAAATCATAAAACAGCCGCCGTCCCAAGAGGGTCATGTCGCGGGCGGTGGACAAATGCCCCGATTGGGTCAGACCGTGGGCGTTCTTAAACGTTGAGTTCTTCATCCCAATGGCTCTGGCCGTGTGGTTCATCATCTTGGCAAATTCCGCTTCCGAACCGGCAATCGCTTCGCCAAGGGCGGTGGCCGCATCATTGGCGGATTTCACAGCCGCGGCGCGGATCAGATAGCGCAGCGCGATCTTTTGACCGGCCCGCAAACCCAGTTTGCTAGGCGGTTCACTGGCCGCGTGACGGGAGATGGTGATCTGTTTGTCCAGACTGATCACGCCCCGCTCCACCGCATCAAAAACGATGTAGAGTGTCATCATCTTGGTCAGCGATGCCGGATGCAACCGCGCATCGGCGTTTCGGGCGTGCAGAACCTCTCCGGTTCTGGCGTCCACGACCATCGCTGCATAAGGCGCGGCCTGTGCCACGTTCGCCCCAAGGGTTACTACGATAAGAAAATAAAGGGCACATAGCGCCCGTACTGCTACTGCGATTCGCATCGGTTCTCCGACGTCCTGTATTGCTGCCTGCCTCGTCGCCATTTTCGGCGTATTGATTAAAATTAGGCTAACACAAACACGTTCGAGTGAGAAACCTTTTCTTTTTCCGTGGTTTAGCGGTGACTACAACGCAACAGTCCACTACATGACGGGAGCAGGCTGTTTACAACCACTAGGTGTAGTACCACCCCGACACAGGTGTCTCATTATTTGCAAATACCAGCGAAAAACCGGCGTTGACCGCCCCTTCTTCACAGCGGAATCACCGCGCTCCATTCGGCTCTTTTTTCTTTGGCCCGAAACGCTATATAGTATGGTGAAATGCAAACAACCCAGACCAATCTCATGACTTCAAGACTGACAATACGGGCGCAGAACGACGGGTCTGATTCGGATGTAGGCGATCAGGACGGCGATACCGCACTGGCCACCAAACCCAAATCCAAAACCGCGCGTCCACCGATGTATAAAGTGATGCTGCTGAACGATGACTACACGCCGATGGAGTTCGTCGTGCATGTGCTGGAGCGGTTTTTCGGGATCGGCCATGCAGGTGCAATCGAACTGATGCTGACGGTCCACAAAAAGGGGCTGGCAGTGGTCGGCGTGTTCAGCCACGAAATTGCAGAGACCAAAGTGATGCAGGTGATGGAATGCGCGCGCCAGCACGAACACCCGCTGCAATGCACGATGGAAAAAGAATAGCCTGAACAGGCAGACGCCCGCCGCCGCGTTTACAGCGCAAGACCTGCGCGCTTTGGAAAAGGAACAGGCGCCCCGCGCCGGATCACATGAGCACCGTTAACCGCCTTACGCTGCCCTTCGATGAAGGGGCAATCGCCCTGCCCGACTCAGGGCAGATCGTCGTTCTTCGCGCAAAAACCGAAGGTTACGGGGATTTCCCCAGAGATCGGCTGACCTGCGTGCAAGGCTTTTACCCGACCCACCAGTTTCTGGAGGCGTCAGGGTATCAAACGACAACCGAATATCCCGACACGGCTGCCATGGCTATCGTGCATCTGACCAAGGCCAAGGACGAAAACCGTGCTTTGCTGGCGCTGGCCTATGACGCGGTTGCGCAGGGCGGCACGCTGGTTGTGGACGGTGCCAAGACCGAAGGCATCGAGAGCCTGTTGAAGACCGTGAAAAAGCTGCACCCCGTAGACGGGCAACTCTCCAAAGCCCACGGCAAGGTGTTCTGGCTGACGAAATCGGCGCCGGCCAATCCGTTTTCCGACTGGGCAGCGGCGCTGACCCCTGCCCCGAACAAGGACGGTTTCATGACCGCCGCCGGCGTGTTTTCTGCCGACGGGATTGATCAGGGCTCGGCAGAGCTTGCTCCCGTGATCGCAGGCAAGCTGAAAGGTCGGGTAGCCGATCTTGGCGCCGGTTGGGGCTGGCTTGCGCAGCAGGCGCTTTCCAGCAACCCCGAGATCGAAAGTCTCGATCTGATCGAGGCAGAGCATCTGGCCCTGAACTGTGCAAAACTGAACCTCAACGATCCGCGTGCGCGGTTTGTCTGGGACGACGCACGGGAGGTTCATGCCAAACGCAGCTATGACGCCGTGATCAGCAACCCGCCGTTTCACACAGGGCGCAAGGCAGAGCCCGCCCTTGGACGCGCCTTTATCGCAGCCGCCCGCGACATGCTGAAACCTGCGGGGCATCTCTATCTGGTGGCGAACCGGCAGCTGGCCTACGAAGCCACACTGAACGAATGTTTTGGCCGTGTTGATGTGGTGAACCAGTCAAGCCGCTACAAAATTATCCACGCCCGAAAACCCAAGTAACCCGCTGCCTGTTTTGCTAGACTGGCAAAGGTCGAATCATCAAAAGGTGTCCGCAATATGAGTTTTTCGCTTGAGGGTAAGACCGCCATTATCACCGGAGCGGCCAACGGCATCGGGCTGGAAATAGCGCGGCATTTCTCTGATCACGGTGCCAATGTCATGCTGGTGGATATGGATGAGGAAAAGCTCTCGGCCGAGGTGGAATCCATTGACGGGGACGGCACGAATGTGCGCAGTTTTTCCGGCGACTTGCGGGAAAAACTGACCGTGGCCAACCTTCTGTCTGCCACCATCGACGCGTTCGACAGTATCGACATTCTGGTAAATGCCAGCCGTCAGGTGCTGCCCTCCAATCCGCTGGATGAAAGCGAAGACCACTTTGAAGAACTGTTTCAACAGAACGTTCTGGCCAATCTGCGGGTGACACAGGCCGTGGCCAAACGGATGATTACGCAGGCCAAGGACAAGCCTGAAGCGAACTCTATCGGCGCTGTGGTCAACCTCAGCTCCATCGCGGCGGATCGCACCCATGCAGGGCTTTTGGGCTATTCGGTGGCCTGTGCCGCGCTCAACCAGATGACCCGCTCTCTGGCGGTGTCCTTTGCGGACCAGCGTATCCGCGTGAACGCCATCGCCATCGGCTCGGTCATGAGCGCAAGCCTGCAAGCCCGCCTGAAACAAGACCCCGAAATGCGCAGCGCCACCCTTGCGACAACCCCCTTGGGCCGCATTGCCGAGGCCCGCGAAGTGGCGGAGACCGCACAGTTCCTGTCCACAGACGCCTCCGGCTTTATCACCGGGCAGGTCGTCACCGTCGACGGGGGCCGGTCCCTGATTGATCCGCTGGAAACGGCCGCTCACTAGGCAGCGCACACCCTTTGCTTCACGCGCACCCCATGCCAACCCGCAATTAAATTCACCCTACGTCGAAT
Source organism: Neptunicoccus sediminis (assembly GCF_001719615.1). Lineage (GTDB taxonomy): Bacteria > Pseudomonadota > Alphaproteobacteria > Rhodobacterales > Rhodobacteraceae > Amylibacter > Amylibacter sediminis. The sequence continues at coordinate 761,147 of NZ_MDVX01000001.1, read as the reverse complement.
TCTTTTTGATCCACATCGACCGGACCGCCGTACCCCTTACAGAGCCGCGAAACATTTGCGGCCAAACAAGGAGGTTTACGCATGAAACGTAATATTATCTCACTGGCATTCGGGGCAACTCTGCTGTCCGGCGCAGCTTTTGCAGAAGCCCACGGAGGTCTGATGGTGGCCGGATCCGATCAAGATGTATCCGGCGGCACTGTCACAGCAGAAAAAATCGTCGCTGGCGCCAATGGCTGGCTGGTGGTGCACCGCACCGATGACAGCGGCAAGCCCGGCCCCGTGGTGGGCCATGCACCGCTGAAAGAAGGCGAAAACATGGATGTAAGCGCCATCCTGACAGAGCCGGTCAACAGCGGTGACAAGCTGATGCTGATGTTGCACGCCGAAGACGGCGGCATGAAAGCCGGTGTGTTTGAATATACCCTCGGTGCCAAAGAGGACGGCCCCGTCAAGGTAGATGACAAACTGGTCATGTCGGTCATCACTGCCAAATAGCGGTTCCCCCGGCACCTGCGACGGCCCAGGGCTGTCGCAGGGCTATCTGCGGCCCGCAACCCGTTTGGCCGAGGGTTTGCTGCCTACACGTCCCTCGCGTACAGCCACATACACACCCGATCCCGCAATCAGGACGATCCCCACCCAAGTGGTACCGGTTGGCCATTCCTGCCAGATCATGATACCCCAGAACACCGCCAGCAACAGCGCCGAATATTCAAACGGCGCGACAATCGCCGCGTTGGTCCCGCGATAGGCCAGCGCGATCAGATAGCCTGCACAGGCGCTGATTCCCCCCAGTGCCAGCATGATCAGACCGTCCTTCAGGTCCGGCCACTGCCACGCCCGCAGAAAAAACTCCAGCGCATCATTGTCACTTCCGGCAAACCGCCCGTCCCCAAGCCCTACAGCAAGCCCGCCGGACACGATCAAAAAGGTAATCTGGATATAGACCGACATGGTCGAGGCCCGCTCTGACATGCCGGTGTAACGGGTCAGCACCTGCAACCCCGCATAGGCGGCGGCGGCCAGAACCGGCAGCAACGCCACGATGGTAAAGCTCGCGCCGGTTGGTTTGACCACCAGAATAACGCCAGCCAGCCCCACCCCGACCGCAAGCCAGCGTCGCAGACCCACAGGCTCTTTGAGAACGAGGGCCGAGAGGCCGGTAATAAACAGGGGCGCCACAAAGAAGATCGCAGAGGCATCCGCCAGCGGCATGGCCGCGATCCCCGCAAAAAACGCCGAGTTCGCCACCACCACACAAAGTCCGCGCACCACATGAACCCACGGTCGTTTCGCACGCAGCGCGGACCAGCCCCCGTCCAGCGGCACGATGAAAATAACAGTTATCGCCAGTGCCACCACAGCGCGCAGGAACACGATCTGGTGCAACGGATAGCCGCCGCTCAGGAATTTAATCGACAGATCGTTCAGAGAAAAGAAAATCGCCGCGCCCAATGCGCAAGAAATTCCAAACGCGACACCGCGCTGTGCAGGTTCCACGGGCACCCTCCTCCGGCTGATGAAAACGCCCGCGCAACATGCGGGTTGACGGCAAGCTACGCCGCGTCAACCTGTAAGACCAGAGCAAAAATGCACACTTCAGGTTGCAACCCGTCAAGTCACGGGCGGACACAAAAAACCCGGCGCAGGGCCGGGTTAATTTGATCAGTACGAGCTGCGCATTTACGCGTCGTCTTCGTCTTCGTCCTCACCGCCGCCTTTGGGCAGGTTGAACAGGCTGTCTGCATCCACAACCGGCTCGTCTTTTTTCTCGTCTTCGTCGGAGCTGGACAGGGTGAAGGTTTCCAGACCGGACATATTGGACGGCAGGCGCGGTTCGTCCTCCATTTGCAGGGACTGTTCGGTAGAGACCAGCTTCAGGCGTTCCTCATCAGAAATCGCGGTGCCGTCTTTGGCGGCTTTGGCAGCTGCTTTTGCCACAGCTTTATCCAGTTCACCCTGTTTACACAGGCCCAGAGCAACCGGATCAATCGGTGAGATATTCGCGATGTTCCAGTGTGTGCGGTCCCGCAGCGCCTGAATAGTCGGCTTGGTTGTGCCAACCAGTTTGGAGATCTGCCCGTCGGACAGTTCGGGGTGAAACTTCACCAGCCACAGGATCGCAGCAGGACGGTCCTGACGCTTGGACAGCGGCGTATAGCGCGGACCACGGCGTTTTTCCTCACCATCGGCGGCTGGGTTATGTTTTAGCTTCAATTTGTGGCGGGGATTGTTTTCCGCCATGTCAATTTCTGCCTGGGTCAACTGGTTGTTGGCAATCGGGTCAAACCCTTTGATGCCCTGGGCCACTTCCCCGTCGGCAATGCCGTTCACCTCAAGTTCGTGCAGCCCGCAGAAATCCGCGATCTGTTTGAAGCTCAACGTAGTGTTGTCCACCAGCCAGACAGCGGTGGCCTTAGCCATAATCGGAAGCGCCATATCTCTTTCCTCCAAATAAACCTCTCCCGCGCCGAGAAATCGGTTGCTCGGGTCGGGACCGTCGCGAATTGCCGTTTCAGGTGGGGAATTCCCAGCCTATATAGACAAGGATAGCACAAAGGAAAAGGCCAAATGATCCGTATTCTCCTGTCCCTTCTCGTGATTGCCGCTGCCACAGCGACGCCGGCCCGCGCCCAAGGTTCCCGTCCCGGCACCTTTGATTACTATGTCATGGCCCTGTCATGGTCCCCGAACTGGTGCGCTTTAGAGGGGGATGCCCGCAATTCGCCACAATGCGCACCGCAAAAGGATCACGGCTGGGTGTTGCACGGGCTCTGGCCCCAGCAAGAGCGCGGCTGGCCGTCCTATTGCAGCGCCAACACACGCGCCCCCAGCCGTGCCATGACCGCAGCTATGGCCGACATCATGGGCACCGGCGGGCTGGCGTGGCACCAGTGGAAGAAACACGGCACCTGTTCGGGACTAAGTGCTGATGATTATTATGCTTTATCCAGAGAAGCTTATGCCCGTGTGAACCGCCCCGAGGTGCTGCGAAAACTCGACAGGACGATCACTCTGCCCGCCCGCGTGATTGAAGATGCTTTCCTTGACGCCAACCCCGACTTGCAGGCCGAACAGATCACCGTGACCTGTAAAAGCAACCACATACAGGAGGTGCGCATCTGTCTGACACGGGACCTGACCCCCCGCCGCTGCGGTGTGGATGCCCTGCGCGATTGCACCGCGCGCAAGGCGGTTCTGAACCCGATCAGATAAGGCAGGTCAGTCACCAAATCATCAAACTAGCTTCACGAACGGGCCGCAAAGCTGCCTACATTCACCAATAATTTACCATGAATACGCTTAAACGCACTCATGCAGAAATGGTGATGACATGCTGGCATTTATTTTGGCACACGTAGCAAACGCATTGATGTTTGTGGTCCTGATGGGCGCATCGTTTCTGATCGGGTCAGAGGACGCACCCGAGGCACCGGCGGCAGTTACCTTCCCCAAGACCCAAGACAGCGGAGCGGTTTTGCCGCGCGATTTCTCACAGGACAGCCAGCCCCATTATACAACTCCGGCGGCGCCGCAAATCATCGACACGCAGGCCGAACACACGTTTGAAACAGATGCGGCTGCAGAGGCTTCGGCCACGCAAACCGCCGCGCTTTCAACCGCAGATCCCAAGCTGGAAGAAGACGTGTTTTATGGCAACAGCGGCGATGACATGCTTTGGGGGTCCAGTGACACCGTGCCCGTCTCTGACACATCCACCGCAGACATCCTGATGCTTGGCGCTGCGGATCAGGTAGAAGACACAGACCCCTTTTCCCCTGCCCTGTCCGACCCTGAAACCATCGAAATTGCCGGTTTTGATCCGGCAGAAGACCAGCTTCGGATTGAATATGACGCCATGACCGACCCGGAAACCGGCGCGGCACTTCCAGCGGTGCTTTCGGTGATCCCTTCAAAAGACGGGCAAAACGCGGATATTGCGATTAACGATGTGATCGTCGCGAAACTTGCCGGTGTTCAGGGGATCACCCCCGCGCATATCCAGTTGGTCGCCCGCTAGGGCCGGCGTATCCCCCGTTGACACAAACACAAAAGCCGGAGGCACTCCCTCCGGCTTTTGCCACTTTCAGGCTTTCAGGCTTTCAGACCTCAGACCGTTAGAACGATCTTGCCGATATGGGTGGAGCCTTCCATCCGCGCATGGGCGGCAGCGGCTTCGGCCAGCGAATAGGTGCTGTCCATCACCGGCGCGATAGACCCGTCTGCCAGCATCGGCCAGATGTTCTCTTCCAACGCCCGCGCGATTTCCGCCTTTGCCCCATCGTTTTGCGGACGCAGGGTAGAGCCGGTGATCGTCAGCCGCTTCACCATCACTTGCGCAAAGTTCAACTCGGCCACGGGGGCTTCCAGAAATGCGATCTGCACCAGCCGCCCGTCAAGTGCCAAGGCTTTGATGTTGCGCGGAATATAGCTGCCGCCCACCATATCAAGGATCAGGTCGATGCCAGCGCCATCGGTCGCCTCTTTCATCACCTCGACGAAATCTTCTTCCTTGTAGTTGATCGTCCGCTCCGCGCCGAGTTCCACGCATTTTGCGCATTTCTCTGCAGAACCGGCCGTGGCAAACACCCGCGCGCCTGCTTTCACAGCAAGCTGGATTGCGGTCGTGCCAATACCGCTGGAACCGCCGTGGACCAGAAACACCTCGCCCGCTTTCAATCCGCCGCGCATGAAAACGTTGGAGTAAACGGTGAAATAGGTCTCACACAGGGCCGCTGCCTGCACCATGTCCAGTCCGGCTGGAACCGGCAGCGCATGGTCGGCAGGGGTGGTGACATATTCTGCATAACCACCACCGGGCAGCAGGGCGCAAACGCTGTCGCCCACGGCCCAGCGCGTGACACCTTCCCCGATTGCGGCAACCGTGCCGGAACATTCCAGCCCTGGCAGATCGGAAGCGCCGGGAGGCGGCGCATATTTGCCAGCCCGTTGCAGCGCATCCGGACGGTTCACACCAGCAGCGGCCACTTGGATCAGGATCTCGCCATGGCGCGGCGACGGCACCTCGCGGGTAGCCGGTTTCAGAACCTCCGGCGCACCGGCTTGCGTGATTTCAACAACGTTCATCTGGGTCATAGGGGCATACTTTCATAGTTTGAGTGGGCAAAATCCCAATAGAGTTCACGGGCACGCTGTGCGACGGGGGAGGCGGTCAATTCCCGCGTGTCCAGCCGTGTGACCGGCATCACCTTAGAGGCATTGCCCGTCAGGAAAATCTCGTCTGCCTCCCGAAAGTCCTCCACCTCCAGCGAGACTTCGCGCACATCGTAGCCTTCTGCCCGCAACAGCGCGATCACACGGCGCCGCGTGATGCCGTTCAGGAAAGTTCCGTTGTGACGGGGAGTCAGCACCACGCCGTCGCGCAGCATAAATACGTTGGTCGATGCGGTTTCCGCCACATGATCGTCCAGATCAAGCGAGAGCGCGTTGCGAAAGCCCCGTTTGCGGGCTTCGGTCAGGATGCGCGCGTTATTGGGATAGAGACAGGCCGCCTTGGCCTCGGTCAAAGCGGTATCCTGACGGGGCCGGCGGAAGGGGCTGACCGTGATCGGCATATCGCCGGGTTCGGGCATCGGCAGGGTCTCAAGGCAGATGGCAAAGGCGGTGCTTGCAGGATCGGCATCCAGCAATGCCGGCGACGCCTCGCGGCTCCACATCATCGGACGCAGATACAGCGCCTCTTTGGTATCCATTCGAGCAATACCGTCGCGGATCAACCCTGCAATCGTATCGCCGTCCACAGGCGCATCCATGCCCATCGCTTCGGCCGATTTCACCACACGGGCGGCGTGATGGTCCAGATCAGGGGTGACGCCGTCAAAGAACCGCGCACCGTCGAAAACCATCGTACCCTGCCAGGCTCCGTGATCGGCCGCACCGACCACCGGCGTGTGTCCTTCGTGCCAGTCTCCGTTAAAATAGGTCAGCTGTCGTTTGCCAAGTGCCATCGGGTTTCCTGTTTTTGGGAACGTCTTTCATATGCCCGCAACGAAGTGCAATCGGTTCGCGGATGCAAGCGGCAAATGGCGCAAGGCCCGCCCGACGCAGCGGCGCAGGTCAGGACTTGGGCGCAACGTACCCCGGCAGATCATCCTGCGCTGCCGTATCCGGCGCCTTGATCAGATCGAGCAACCGCCCCGGTCCGGCCATAAAGGCTTTGGACAGCGGATTGTCCCGCAGTTTGGCTTTGGTGGTCTCAATCTTCATCACATCCTCAATACGCCGGTCGATGAAAGCCCATGTTTCCGCAGACTCCTCCGAGGTATCGCCCAACCAGAACAATACCGCGCTGGAATACACCGCAGCCAGCATCGCCCTTTTGCTGTACCAGTTCACATCCCGAGAAGTATCGCCCAGCGCATCCCAAACCGCGTCGGAGGTTTCCCAGATCAAGCCCGCCCCTTCAGCGGCGTGATGAGGCAATGCAAATAGGGTTGATCCACGGCGCACCAGCTCTCGGTCGGCCGCCTTCAGGCGGGTGCGCAAGGCAAAGGCGACCCGCTCCGAATAGCGCATGGATTGCAGGTCCGCTGTCTCTATCGCAGCAACCATTTCGCGGTCCCCCTGCCGGTGATAGGCCACCGCAAGATCAAGCCCCTTGCGCGGGCAGGCCTGTGTTGCAAGCCCCGCATCCACACCGCTTTCGTCAACGGCGGCGGCAAAGGTGGCATCGGACCAACCGTCAAACACCACATGGGGGATGGCAGCCTCCAGCAATGCGGCGCGGGTGTCCTGAATATGGTCGGCTTCGGTTTTGTGTGTCTGGGTCATACCCTATAAATAGGCTTTGCGCCGCCGAAAGCAAAGTCCGGATCGCCAGCGCGTCATTTTTGCCCGCGTTTCGCCAATTTCTGCCAGAATGAGCCTGACAGGTTAAAATTCCATTTCGATTTTCAGATTTTTTCCAATCGACCTTTAACCAGATTTCGCCCCTGATACTGCGCGAAATACCACAGCCCCACCCGTTCAACCGTTATCGGTGGCAATAGCAGCACCACCGGGCAACACAGATCGCGCACTTGCGGGACAGGGCATAGCAAACCTGCGCTGCGCACTGGACAAATCAAGAATCCGCGTCTATAAGGCGCCTTCCTGCACTTCTGCAAACTCAAACCTAGAAAGGTGGTGACACCACATGCAGGTATCGGTACGCGACAACAACGTTGATCAGGCGCTCCGCGCTCTGAAGAAAAAACTGCAACGCGAAGGCGTTTTCCGTGAGATGAAGCTTCGGCAGCATTACGAAAAACCTTCCGTTAAGAAAGCCCGTGAAAAGGCCGAGGCAGTTCGCCGTGCACGCAAGCTGGCGCGCAAAAAGCTTCAGCGCGAAGGCATGCTCTAAGCACTACGCTTCAGACCGAAAAGTCACTAAACCCCCGGATCCGTTCGGGGGTTTTGCTTTTGGGGGGTATCCAAGCCCCTGCAACGGCTCCATTTTCTTAAAATATCCAAATCGCTCGGGAACAGCGCCGCGCAACGGCAGAAGGGCTCAGGCGCGTCCCCCCTCCATCGACAAAACCCGTGGATCAATGCCGATCTGTTTCATCGCTGCGGCCCATTTGCCTTCGTGATCTGCGGAAAACACCAGCGATTTATCTGCATCGCAAATCAGCCAGCCGTTCTCGCGGATTTCCCCTTCCAACTGCCCCGGACCCCAACCCGCATAGCCCAGCGCCAGCAGGCAGCTTTGCGGTCCGAAACCTTGGGAGATGTCTTCGAGAATATCGAGAGTCGCGGTCATCCCGAACTCTTCATTCACGGTCAGCGTCGAATCCTCCGACCCGTAATCCCGCGAATGCAGCACAAAGCCGCGCCCATGTTCCACCGGCCCGCCGTAATGCACATCAATGCCTTCGATCGGGCGATCCGCCTTTATGTCAAGCTGGTCCAGCAGGTCGGAGAACTTCAGATCAGCTGCGGGTTTGTTCACGATCAACCCCATCGCCCCGTTGTCGGAATGGGCGCAGATATAGATCACAGAACGGTCGAACCGCGGGTCGCCCATAGACGGCATCGCCACCAGCAACCGTCCGTCCAGATGCCGTGCCTCTGATGAATATTCTGCCATTTTGACCACATCTCCAGTGTTGCGCAGAGGCACAGCCATCGCCAAACAACGCGCCCCCTGCTCCGGCGCAGGTCGGCCCATAGCTAACCCTCTGCATCCGAAGCTGTTTTATCCCCTTAAGATGCGTTCGTTTCCTTCCAGATTCAAGCCTGACCCGCAGGGTTGTCACGACGCTCTCTCTGATTTGTGACTTTCGCTTTGGTCGTTGCGGCCATATCCTTGGGACAAAAGAACGGATACCCACCCACCCATGATACGCAGATGTCTTATTGCCCTTGGCCTTGCACTGGGCCTGCCTGCCGCGCTTTTTGCGCAGGAGTATACGATTCAGGGGGTGGCCCGTCTGGATATTCTACCGGGTTATGAGACACCATCAGGCCATATGATTGCCGCGCGGATCAAGCTCGCCCCCGGCTGGAAAACCTACTGGCGTGCGCCCGGCAGCAACGGCATCCCGCCTGCCTTTGACTGGGGCGGGTCCAAAAACCTCAGAGAAGTCACCTTTCACTGGCCAGAGCCTCGTGTCTTTGTGAAAGACGGCGAACAGATCATCGGCTACGAGCATGAACTCGTCCTGCCCATCAGCATTACGCCGCAGAAATCCGGCGTTCCGGTCTCCTTGAAAGGAGAAGTCCTGTTCGGTGTCTGCGAAGATGTCTGCATTCCGGTAAAGGCGCGGTTCTCAATGGACGTGGCGGGCAGCGATGCCCGCAGCACCAAAGCGATCAAGGCAGCCCTGCGCAAACAACCGGCCCGTGGTGACGCCCATGGTATCGCGCCGGTGTCCTGTGACATCACTCCGATCAAGGGCGGGTTTCGCATCAGCACGACGCTGCGCGGCAACAAGCCTCTGCCCGCAGGCACCCTCCCGGTGATAGAGTTTCCCGGCAGAGATGTGTGGATCGAACAAAAGGACAGCCGGATCGAGGGCAATACCCTGACGGCCAGCGCCAATCTGTTCGCCTATGGCAGCACGCCTTTGATGGTGCAGCGCAACGGCGTCACTGTCACACTCTTGGGTGGCCCCCGCGCGGTCGAATCGCGCGGATGCCCCTGAACCTTAAATCTGCGCTGACACGCCGCTATCAGGCGGCCTGAGGTACTGGCGGCGGGCCATAGGCGTTTACTTCGCGGTCGCCTTCCTTGATGTACCAGTAGAGTAAAACAAGCATCCCGATTCCGGTCAGGGCCAGCAGCAGCCACCAACCTGTGCGCCCGTGATCATGCAGACGGCGCACCGCGACAAAGATGCTTGGCAGCAGGGTCGCAAGCGACCATAGCGGGTTCAGGGCCGCAATGCCCAGCACGCTGTCGATGATGGTTGTGATGATGCTCACGATCAGGGTGAATAACGTCCACCACCAGAATTCAGAGCGCAGGGCGCGTCCGTTCCAATCCACATATTTGTTGAATACGGTTTTCACCGCAGTTGTAAAATCCATTGCACTGTCCCTTATCGGCTATAATTGGTTCAACCTTAGGAATATTGCATGACACAGCAAGCGCTTTCGGTGTCAGGACTTCTTGCCGATCTTCGGCTCGGTTCCGGCCAGTATCCGGCTGATATTGGCGCGATGCCCCCAAAAGATCAGCAGGCCGAGCAGCACGATCAGAACGATGCCCTGCCCGTAGCCCAGCACCAGCGCCCAGATCGGGGTGACAAGCGCACTGGCCAGCGCACTGGCCGAAGAGATCCGCAACAGCGCCGCCGCAACCAGCCAGCTTGCACAGGCGGCAAGGCCCACAGGAAAGGACAGCGCCAGCAACAGACCTAGATAAGTCGCCACGCCCTTGCCGCCCCGAAAGCCCAGCCAGACCGGAAACAGATGCCCCAGAAACGCGGCGAGTCCGGCCAGTTGCGCCGCCCCCTCGCCCGCTACGGCACGGGCGATCAGCACGGCGACCGCCCCTTTGCCCGCGTCAAACACCAGCGTCAGGAAAGCGGCTTTTTTATTGCCTGTGCGCAAAACATTGGTCGCGCCGATATTACCGGAGCCGATGTCGCGCAAATTGCCCAATCCCATAACCCGCGCCAGCACCATGCCAAAGGGCACAGACCCCAGCAGATAGCCGCCCAGCACCAGCAGCACCGTCACAAGATCAAAGGTCAGTTCGGGCATCAGGGCCTCCTACAGATTTGCAGCGCTGGCCGGTCAATCGCGGCAATAGACTTCGGTGCCACCCACGAAGGTCCGCAGAACGGCCCCCTGCATCCGGCGTTCATCATAAGGCGTATTCTTGCAACGGGACAGCATTTTGAAACGGTCCATCACAAAGGGTTTGTCCGGATCGAACACCACCAGATCCGCAGGCGCACCCGCAGCCAGCCGTCCGCTCTCCAGCCCCATAACCTTTGCAGGGTTGAGCGATAGCGCCCGCCACAGGGTCGGCAGATCCAGATGCCCCGCGTGCACCAGCGAGATTACAGCCGGCAGGATGGTTTCCAGCCCCACCGCACCGCTGGCGGCTTCTTCAAAGGGCAGGCGTTTGCTTTCTTCGTCCTGCGGCGTGTGCTGGGAACAGATCACGTCGATCAGACCGCTGGCAACGGCCTGCGCCATAGCGATGCGGTCGTCTTCATGGCGCAAGGGCGGCTTGAGCTTGAAGAAGGTGCGATAGCCGTCAATGTCCAGCTCGTTCAGGGTCAGATGGTGGATGGACACCCCCGCAGTGACCCGCAGACCGGCGGCTTTGGCACGCTCCAGCACCGGCAGGGAAACGGCGGTTGATAGCTGGTCCACGTGATAGCGCACGCCGGTCATTTCCACCAAGGCCATGTCCCGTTCCAACTGGATACGCTCCGCCATAGGCGACACGGCGGGCAGGCCCAGCTTGCTGGCAAACGGACCGGAAGTGGCGCAGGCCCCGTCCGACATCACAGGTTCCTGCGCATGGCCGATCACCAAAGCGCCCATCGCCTTCGCATAGCTCAGGCACCGACCGAAAATCTTGTTGTTGCGGTTGACCGCATCGCCGTCACTAAAGGCAACAGCCCCCGCATCCAGCAAAAAGCCGATCTCGGCCATTTCCTTGCCAGCGCGATCTTTGGTCAGGGCCGCCATAGGCAGGACGTTGACCTTGGACACATCCCGCGCACGGCGCAGGGCGAATTGCAGCGTTTCGGGGCTGTCCACGGCAGGTTCCGTATCAGAGCGCACGATCATCGTCGTGACCCCGCCCGCAGCAGCGGCCTCTCCGGCGGTGCGGAAGCTTTCCTTGTGCCGCTCCCCCGGTTCGCAAACCTTGACGCCAATATCAATGATACCGGGGGCAAGACATTTGCCGTTGCAGTCAATGATCTCGTCAGCCTGCGAAAGTGTATCGCCCTCGGCAATGATCCCGCTGATCCGACCCTCATCGATCAGAACAGAGCCGCGAAATTCACTGGCTGTTTCAGGGTCGATCAGACGGGCGTTTGTCAGAAGCGTGGTCATCAAAGCACCTCACCGCAGAAAGGGGGCGTGCAATCGCACGGCCCGCGCCTGACCTCCCCCACGGGAGGGCGCAGTTGTGCGGCTGCGGCAGGTACAGCCGGAGCGGTGAAACCTGCGGCAGATGCAGTCCCAAACGAAAGCGCGCCCACCCGAGGTGGGGCGCTGGCCTGTGTTAACCTGATCATCACACCATCACCCCCACATCCCGTTTCGCGTCACGGCGGGCTTTCACCAGCAGTTCCATTGCGGCCATACGCACCGCGACGCCCATTTCCACCTGCTCCTGAATGACGGAACGGTTCAGGTCGTCTGCGATCTCTCCGTCGATTTCAACGCCGCGGTTCATCGGACCGGGGTGCATGACAATGGCATCGTCCTTCGCGTGGCTCAGCTTTTCGGCGGTCAGCCCCCAGCGGTGATAATATTCGCGGGTGGAGGGAATGAAGGCGCCGTCCATACGCTCCCGTTGCAGGCGCAGCATCATTACCACATCGACACCTTCCAGACCTTCGGCCATGTCGTCAAACACCTCGACGCCGAATTGGTCAATGCCGGCAGGCAACAGGGTCACAGGGGCGATCAGGCGGATGCGGCTTTCCATTTTGTTAAGCATGAAAATATTGCTGCGTGCCACGCGGCTGTGGGCAATATCACCGCAAATCGCCACGCTCAGCCGGTGCAGACGCCCCTTGGCGCGGCGGATCGTCAGCGCATCCAGCAAGGCCTGTGTCGGGTGTTCGTGCCGTCCGTCACCCGCGTTCAGAACCGCGCAATTGACCTTCTCGCTTAGCAGATCAACCGCGCCGGAATGGGGATGGCGCACCACCAGCAGATCGGGGTTCATCGCATTCAGGGTCAGCGCCGTATCAATCAGCGTTTCGCCTTTTTTGATCGAACTGGCCCCCATCGCCATATTCATCACATCCGCCCCAAGCCGCTTTCCGGCGATTTCAAAGCTGGATTGCGTGCGGGTGGAGTTTTCAAAGAACATGTTGATTTGCGTCATCCCCGCCAGCGTATCCACATGTTTGTGGGGCTGCCGGTTCAGTTCGACATATTGTTCCGCAAGATCGAGAATGGAAACGATGTCGTCGCGGGAAAGATGCTCTATCCCCAAAAGGTGCTGGGCGGTGAACGTCATGGCCGACCTCTTTGCTGACTTCGTCGCGTTATAGGCGGGTGGCAAATGCGAAACAAGGGATTTACGACTCCACTCCGGCTTTGATACCCTGCCCGCTGAACACAAGGCGCGCCATGACCGACTCTGCCAGCTATTTTGCCGACCTGACTGCCCTTGACTGGCAGATTGATCTTGGCGCCGACGAGGCGATTCAGGATACGCCCGTCAACCGCTATGAACAGGTGATGACACCTGCCAAAGGTGCGGTGCCGAAAACCGGACCGAACAGCAATATCAAACCTGTCGATGTGATGCCGGTTATCCCGCAGGTTAAGGAAACCGGTGCGGATATTGCCCGTATTATGGCGGGACGCTGTAACAGCCTTGCAGAGCTGCGCGATGCGCTGGCGGTATTTGAACATTGCGCGATCAAGAAAGGCGCGCGCAATCTGGTGCTGTCAGAAGGCCACCCGAACGCGCGGGTGATGATCATTGGAGAAGCGCCGAGCCGTGATGAGGACCGTTCAGGCGCGCCCTTCATCGGGGAATCGGGCAAGCTGCTGGACCGGATGTTTGCCGCCATCGGCCTGTCGCGCAAAGGCGAGGACCCGTCTGATGCGCTTTACCTGACCAACCTGCTGCCGTGGCGCGTGCCGCAAAACCGCGACCCGAACGCCGAGGAAATCGCCATGATGCTACCGTTTCTGGAGCGCCATATCGCGCTGGTTGATCCTGATATTATCGTGCCGCTGGGCAATATTCCCTGTAAGGCCCTGCTTGGGAAAACGGGCATCACCCGTCTGCGCGGTACTTGGGCCGAGGCGTTCGGCAAGCCTGTGCTGCCCATGTTCCACCCCGCCGCCCTGTTCCGTGATCCGCTGAAAAAGCGGGATTGCTGGGCGGATCTTTTGGCAATCAAGGCAAGGCTGACCCCATGAGAATACTCGCGTTTTCCGATCTTCATGCCAATCAGGATCACGCGGATGCACTGGTCGCGGCCAGTGCATCGGCGGATCTGGTCATCGCTGCCGGGGATTTCTGCAACTTTCACAAGGGGCTGGAGCAGGCCGTCGCTATGCTGGATCCGATCCCCTGCCCGATCATTGCCGTACCGGGCAACCATGAAACCGCAGATGCGCTGTGTGCCGCGGCACCGCCCCGTATGACGGTACTGCACGGCCAGTCCCACAGCATCGGCACGCTGGATATTTTCGGTATCGGCTATGGCATCCCGCTGTCGCCTTTCACTGACTGGTCGGTGGATTTGACCGATGCCCAAGCCTCCGAGATGCTGGAAAACTGTCATCAGGCAGATATTATCGTCAGCCACTCGCCCCCGATCAATCTGGGGGACCGGACCTCGCAGGGGCAGCATGTGGGATCCGCCGCCCTGCGCGAAGCCATCGAACGACTGAAGCCGAAATTCTTTTTCTGCGGGCACATTCACGAAAGCTGGGGCACCGCCGGTAAAATCGGTGATACGGAAGTTTACAACCTCGGGCCAAGCATCAACTGGTTTGACATCTGAGCTGCCCCAACACACGAGACACCCCATGAGCGACCGCCAGTTTATTCCGATCCGCATTGCCGTTCTGACCGTGTCGGACACCCGCACGACAGAGGGCGACAAATCCGGCCAGACCCTTGTGGACCGCCTGATCGCGGACAACCACATCCTTGCAGACCGCAAGATCCTGCCGGACGAGCGTGCCATGATTGCCGATCAGTTGCGCATATGGTGTGACGATCCCGAGGTAGACGCTGTGATTTCAACCGGCGGAACCGGACTGACAGGGCGCGATGTCACGGTAGAGGCGCACCGCGATGTCTACGAAAAGGAAATCGACGCGTTTTCAACCTATTTCACTATGATCTCGGCTGATAAAATCGGCACCTCCGCCATCCAGTCCCGCGCCTGTGGCGGGGTGGCGAACGGCACCTATCTGTTTGCGCTGCCCGGCTCCCCGGGCGCGTGCAAGGACGGCTGGGACGGCATTCTGCGTTACCAGCTCGACTATCGCCACATGCCGTGTAACTTCGTGGAAATCATGCCCCGCCTGACCGAAGACCAGCGCCGAAAATGAAGGACGGGTTCACCACGCTTGGCGAATGGTCTGAAACAACTGACACCGCTGCGGGGATTATCCTGATTGACCAGCACGACCGGCTGTTGATGCAGTTGCGCGACATCAATGATCGCACTGCCGGTCCCGGTTTGTGGAGCATCTTTGGCGGGCAGGTAGAACCGGGGGAAACGCTGCATCGTGCGGCCATACGCGAATTTGCCGAGGAAACCGGACTCACGGTGTCAGAGGATCAACTGACCCCGCTGGGCCGTGCGGTCTCTGCCCGTGGCACAGGGCTTTATGCGTTTACAGTGAAGATGCCTGTCGACCCGCGCGACATCCGGCTTGGCGAAGGTGCAGGTTTCGCGTTTTTAACCCCTGCACAGATCGAAACCCTGCCCCTGATGCCGGCGGCCGGTCAGATCATTGCCCATTATTTTACCCTTTGTGATGCGTCAGACTGATTTTTTTGGTTTTGCGCGACGGAATGTGAAAACCCTCGCGTATAATAGTCGAAACTCTCTGTCGCCTGCGGGCCTCTCGTTTAAGGGATATGGATGCGATTTGTGACCCGAAGCCTGCTGGGCTTGTTTCTTCTGACCCTGACGGTGGCGCTGCTGGCGCTGGCGGCGAGCAGTCTTGTTTCTGCGCTTAAAGACCGTAACAGCGGCGGGTTTGCAGGGCGGCAGGCCCGCGAAAGAGTGTTCACGGTCGAAGTCGCGGAACTGACCCTTGGCAGTCATACGCCCGAAATCCGCACCTTCGGAGAGGTCATTTCCGGGCGCACGCTGGAATTACGCGCAGCGGCAAGCGGGGAGCTGGTGCAACTCTCGGACAACTTCCGCGAGGGTGGCAGGGTCAGCAAGGGGGAGATCCTGTTCCAGACCGATCCCGCAAATGCCCGTTCCAAGTTGCTGCTGGCGGAAAACGAGCTGGTGGAAACACAGGCGGACCTGCTGGATGCACGCCGCAACCTGACATTGGCCGAAGACGAGCTGTCCGCCGCGCAATCCCAATTGGACCTGCGCAAGAAAGCGTTCGAGCGGCAGACATCGCTCAGCACACGGGGGCTTGGCACTGATACCGCGATGGAAACCGCAGAACTGGCGGTTTCAGCCGCGGAACAGTCCCTGCTGGCCAAACGCCTGTCACTGGCCAATGCGCAAGCCACGATCGCCCGCACGCAGACCTTGCTGGGGCGGCGCGAGATCAACCGCGACGAGGCCGAACGCATTCTGAAAGAAACCACCGTCCGCGCCGATTTTGACGGCGTTCTCACCGGGGTAAGCGCGGTTCTCGGCCGTTTGGTCAATGCAAACGAACAACTGGGCAGTCTGATCGACCCGGAGGCGCTGGAAGTGTCGTTTCGGGTTTCGGCGCAGGAATACCGCGCCCTGATCTCTCAGGATACAGGACTGGATCAGGCAGAGGTGCTTGTCACAGCCCCGAGCGGCGAAACCATCAAAGGCCGCATCGATCGTGTGTCGGCAGCGGTGGCCGCAGGCACCACCGGACGAGAGCTGTTCGCCAGACTGCGCGACGCGGCTAACCTTGGCATCCAGCCGGGTGATTTTGTGACCGTTGTGCTGCGCGAACCGCCCCTGAGCGATGTGGCAAAAATTCCCGCCACAGCAGCCACCACCAATGGTGCTGTTCTGTTGGTCAACGGGGATAACCGTCTGGAAGAGGCCTTTGTAGATATTCTGCGCAAACAGGGCGATGATTTGATTGTACGTCTGAATGGTCTGGATGGGCAGCGCATTGTCCTGACCCGCGCGCCGCAACTGGGTGCTGGCATCCGGGTAGAGCCGCGCAGTCCGGGTGGTCAGGGCACCCCCCCTGTTGCCGCGCCAAAACCGGAAGAAACCGTTGCAATCACCGAAGAACAGCGCGCCAAACTGATCGCTTTTATCACCGAGAACACCCGCATTCCCGAAGCCCGCAAGACCGCGATGCTTGAAACATTGCGCCAACCCCGTGTGCCCAAAGCCATGCTGGAGCGGATCACAGAACGGATGGGTGGCTAGATCATGGCGATGCGGCAACTCCCCCCTGCGGCTGGCGGTGTGCTGAGCTATTTCACCCGTCACCGCACCGCAGCGAACCTGCTGCTGGTGCTGATGCTGGTGATCGGACTTGGGTCCACCACGCAAATCCGCTCGCAGTTTTTTCCCGATGTGATCGTGGACAGCATCTCTGTTTCTGTCACGTGGGAGGGCGCAGGCCCCGAGGATGTGGACAACGCGATCGTGTCGGTCTTGGAACCCGCACTTCTGTCGCTTGAGGGGATCGAGAGCACCTCAAGTTCCGCCACCCAAGGCAGGGCAAATCTTTCGCTGGAGTTTGAGCCGGGTTGGGATATGGCGCGGGCCGCCGATGATGTGAAAGCCGCCGTAGATGGTGTGACCAACCTGCCCGAAGGTGCAGAGGAACCCTCTATCCGGCGCGGCGCATGGCGCGACCGCGTGACCGATGTGGTGATCTCCGGTCCTGTCTCGCCCGATCAACTGGGGCGGTTTGCCGATGAATTCGTCGCCCGCCTGTTCCGCCAAGGCATCACCCGCACCACGATTCGCGGGGTTTCAGCGCCGGAAATTACAGTAAACGCACCGGAAATTTCCTTGATCCGTAATGATGTCACGTTGGCCGAGATCGCCGGTGCAATCGCAGAAGAAGCGGAATCCAACCCCGCCGGCGATGTGGCCGGTGGCGCGGCACGGGTGCGCACCGGTATCGAAAAACGCAGCCCCGAACAGGTGCAGGAGATCGTCGTGCGCTCCAATCCCGACGGGTCCAAGCTGCGGGTCGGGGATGTGGCCGATATAGAGGTACAGGGGGTTACGCGGGACCGCAGTTACTATGTCGGGGATCTTCCGGCGGTGTCGATCCGCGTGGATCGCGCCGATCAGGGCGATGCGATCCAGATGCAGCGTCAGGTGCAACAGATCGCGCAAGAGATGCAGTTGACCCTTCCCGAAGGCGTCACGATAGAGCTGATCCGCACCCGCGCACAGGCCATCACCGACCGGCTGACCATCCTTGTGGATAACGGGCTGATGGGGCTGGGGCTGGTGGTTCTGCTGCTGTTTCTCTTTTTGAACGCGCGCACCGCTTTTTGGGTGGCGGCCGGTATCCCCGTGGCGATGTTCGCCGCCATTGCGCTGATGTATGCCTTCGGTCTGACGATTAATATGGTCTCTTTGTTCGGCCTGATTATCACCCTTGGCATCGTTGTCGATGACGCCATCGTGGTGGGGGAGCACGCGGATTTTCGGGCGCGTCAATTGCGGGAACACCCCGTCGAAGCCGCCGAGAACGCCGCGATCCGCATGTCCGCGCCGGTCTTTTCGGCAACGGTTACGACCGTCATTGCCTTCTTTGCGCTAACCGCAGTGGGCGGGCGGTTTGGTACGTTGATTGCCGATATTCCCTTCACGGTGATTGTCGTGCTGCTGGCCTCTTTGATGGAATGTTTTGTGATCCTACCCCATCACATGTCCCACGCACTGGCCGCCATTGACCAGCAGCGCTGGTATGACTGGCCCTCTACCACGTTCAACAAGGGCTTTGACTGGTTCCGCCACACTGTGTTCCGCCGTTTTGTGTCTCTTGTGCTGATCCTGCGCTATCCTGTTCTGGCGGGTGTGTTGGTGCTTCTTGCCATGCAATCCGCCCTTTTTGTGACCGGAGACGTGCGCTGGCGGTTCTTTAACGCCCCGGAACGGGCGTCGATCTCGGGCAATGTGGCGATGGTCTCCGGTGCGACCCGCGATGATACCCTTGATATGGTGCGCGAATTGCAACGGGCGGTGACAGCGACGGGTGCCGAATACGAGGCGGAATACGGGGTTAATCCTGTGACTTACGTTCTGGCCGAAGTGGGGGGCAACACGGGGCGCGGGCTGGCCGGTTCGGATACCAAGGACGCAGACCAGCTTGGCTCTATCGCGATAGAACTGATTGATGCGGACAGCCGCCCCTATACCTCGTTTGAACTGCTCGCCGCGATTCAGAAAAATGTGCGCGAACACCCGCTGGCAGAAACCGTCAGCTTTCGCGGCTGGCGTTCGGGACCGGGCGGGGACAGTCTTGATATCCAGATTTACGGGGCGGATGCCAACACGCTGAAACAGGCCTCCCAAGCGTTGAAAGCGGCGGTGGCGCAATACCCCGAAGTCTCGGCGGTGGAAGACAACCTTGCGTATGACAAGGAAGAACTGGTGCTGGAACTGACTCCGCAGGGCCAGACGCTTGGCTTTACCATCGACACCATCGGGCGAGAGCTGCGCAACCGTCTGAACGGGATCGAAGCGGCCAGTTTTCCTGTGGGCGTGCGCACCGGAAAAATCACCGTGCGCCTGCCGGAAACCGAGCTGACGGCCGATTTCCTGGAGCGGACACGACTGCGCACCCCGAGCGGCACCTATGTGCCCCTTTCCGATGTGGTCAGCGTGGAAACGAGCCTCGGGTTTTCCACGGTGCGGCGCGAAAACGGCATCCGGCTGATCGGCATTACTGGCGACATCTCCGAGGACAACCCCGACCGCGCCGCCTTTGTCGAGACCCAGATCCGGGAGGTTATCATGCCCGGTATTGCCGCTGATCTCGGGGTGGAATGGCGCATGGGTGGATTGGCCGAACAGGAACAGGAATTCCTCTCGGATGCGATGCTTGGCTTCGGGCTGTGCCTGCTGGGGATCTATCTGACCCTGACATGGATATTTGCCAGCTGGACGCGGCCTCTGGTGGTGATGGCAGTGATCCCCTTCGGGTTGATCGGTACAATTTACGGCCATTACGCATGGGGTGTGTCGCTGTCGATGTTCTCGGTCGTGGGGTTGATCGGCATGTCGGGGATCATCATCAACGACAGTATCGTGCTGGTCTCTACCGTGGATCAGTATTCGCGCAATCGCGGTCTGGTGCCTGCGATTGTTGATGCCGCCGTAGACCGCCTGCGCCCTGTTCTGTTGACCACACTGACAACCGTTCTGGGACTGGTGCCGCTGTTGTATGAAGGCTCTCGGCAGGCAGAGTTTCTAAAGCCGACAGTGATCACGCTTTGCTATGGTCTGGGCGTCGGGCTGTTTCTGGTCCTGCTGGTGGTTCCGTCCCTGCTGGTTATGCAACAGGACGTGGGGCGGCTGTTCAAATCCTACCGCCGCGCAGGGTTCGGGCGCCACCGCGCACGGGGCCAACGCATCATCCTTCTGGGGGCGAGCCTTGCCAGTGTTGCGCTGCTGATCGCCACCATCGGGCTGCAAATCGCCACAGGCGCGCCAGCGGCATGGATACCCGCACTGCTGGCAAGCCTGAACCTGTCAGGACTGGCAGCCCTGCCGGTCAGCCTGCTGTCCCTGAGCGTGCTGCTGGTTGGTCTGATCCTCACCCTGCTGACCGCCTTCGGTGCGAGCCTTTTGCTCAAACAGCGCGGATAAGGGGTGATGTTACGCCTCGCGCAACCACACATCCGGATCGGCCCGTGTTGACATGAACCGGTTCACCGGATGCGCCGTGTCAGGCCGTCCGATCGCCACCCCCGCGAAGAGCATTTCTTCTGCCGGCGCCGAAACAAATTCCGACACGAACTTATGCTGGGTACACCATGCCTCTTGCGGACAAGAACCGAGCCCGGCCTCTTCCAACAACAACATGAACGTCGCAAGAAAGCCGCCAAGATCGCTCCACTGGGCGGCGCCCATATCGCGGTCTACAAACAGGAACGCTGCAACAGGGGCGCCAAAGAACTGAAAGTTGTTGGCAAACCACTTCAGCCGCGCCGGTTTGTCGTCCCGTGGGATGCCAAGCTGCGCATACATGGTCTCACCGATGCCAAAACGCTGGCTGCGGTAGGGTTCCTTCATCGGCTGCGGATAGACCGGATATTCCGGCGTATCGACCAATCCCTTTGCCGAGCGATCCGCCATAAGCGCCTTGAACTTCGCCATCCGGTCGCCGTGCAACAGATAAAGCCGCCACGGTTGCACATTCCCGCCCGAAGCGGCACGGGACGCCTTTATCAGAAGGTCACGCACAAGAGCGGGATCAACCGGCTGGTCCAGAAATGCGCGACAGGAGCGGCGCTGCGCAATGGCCTCCGAGACCTTCATGAACTGACCTCTTCCACCGCATCCAGAATCATTTGCAGGCAGGCAATATCGGAAAACCTGTGGTCCGCCCCTTTAACAAAGGTCAAACGGATGTCATCGCCGGTTGCATGATCCAATATGCGCAGCGGCACCGACATGGCCACATCCGTATCCGCTGTGCCATGCAACAGGCGCACCGGAAAGGGCAGATCCAGCGGTTCGCGCAGCACCAGATGGTTGCGTCCGTCCTCGATCAGTTTGCGGGTGATGACATAGGGCCCTTCGTCGTAGTCGCTGGGCAGTTCCACCCGCCCCCGCTCGTTCAGGGCGGCGCGCTGCGCCCCGTCGAAACCGGCCCACATGCTGTCTTCGGTGAAATCCGGTGCGGCGGCGATTCCCACCAGCCCCTTGATCCGCTCCGGCTGGGCACGGGCCACCAGCAGCGACATCCAGCCCCCCATCGAACTGCCCACCAGAATTTGCGGGCCGTGGGTCAACTGGTCCAGAACCGCCAGCGCATCTGCCGACCAGTCCCCGATACAGCCGTCGGTAAACGCCTCGGAGCTTTTGCCGTGGCCGGAATAGTCGAACCGCAGGAACGCCCGCCCCCGCGCTTTGGCCCATGACTCCAGATAGACCGCCTTGGTGCCTTCCATATCGGATTTGAACCCGCCCAGAAACACGATCCCCGGACCGGACCCGGCGGTCTTGTGATAGGCGATCCGACGCCCGTTTGCTTCCAGATAATCAACCATTTAAACCTCCTGCCATTGTCCCGGTTCTAACCCGTCGAGCGTCCAGTCGCCAACGGAATAGCGGATCAGACGCAGCGTCGGGTGGCCGACCGCTGCTGTCATGCGCCGCACCTGCCGGTTGCGTCCTTCCCGAATGGTCAGGGAAATCCAGCAATCCGGCACGGATTTGCGAAAACGGACCGGCGGCGTGCGCGGCCACAGGCCCGCAGGCTCTGCCATCCGCTTGCACTCTGCCGGGGCGGTGACGCCGTCTTTCAGGGTGACACCCCTGCGCAAAGCCGCAAGGGCCGCCTCATCCGGTTCACGCTCCACCTGTACCCAATAGGTTTTCGCCGCTTTGAATTTGGGCGAGGCGATGCGGTTTTGCAGCTTGCCGTCATCTGTCAGCACCAAAAGCCCCTCACTGTCCCGATCAAGCCGCCCTGCTGCATAGACACCGGGCTTGTCGATAAACTCTGCCAGACTGCGATGCCCCCCTTCCGAGGTGAACTGCGACAGCACGTTATAGGGTTTGTTGAACAATAGAGTGGTCATGCGACGGTTCCTTTGTGCTTGCGCGTTGCGATATACACCCCTGCGCCCGCCAGCACCAACCCGACCCAAGCCAAGGGTGGCATATGTTCCGAAAGCGCAAGCCAAGCCACCAGTGCGGCAAGGGGTGGCACCAGAAACAATAGTGCAGAGACTTTGGCCACCTCGCCGGCGCGGATCATTGCCAGCAACAAACCGATTGCGATCACGGAATTGCCGATCACCAGATAGGCCAGCACCCAGATGAAGGGCATGTTCCATTCCACAGAACCAACGCCCTGTGCCGCAAAAAAGGGCAGCAGACATATAAACCCCGCGCCATAGCCGATCAGGTTGGCCGTGACAGGATGATGGTATCGCCCAAAGCGTTTTTCCCAAAGGCTGCCCATGACGATTCCGCCCAGCCCGAGCGCGGAAAACAAGAACCCCAACAACGGCGCCGGCCCTATATCAAGCCGCGCAACAATCACAACCGCCGTCCCCGAGAGCGCCAGCACCAGCCCGCCCCATTGCCGCCAGCCGATCTGCTCGCCGCTCCAGCGCGGCGCAACCAGTGCGACCACAATCGGCTGCAACGCCATAATCAACGCCAGTGTGCCAGCCGCGATGCCATTCACGAAGGCCATATAACAAAACCCGAAATAGACGGTCTGGATCAACACACCGACAATCGCCAGATGCAACCAGTCCGCCCCGGTTTCCGGCAGCGGCGGGCGCAGCACCAGAAACATCACCGCCATGATCAGAATCACCAAACCAAAGCGCAGCGCCAGCAAGGTCATTGGCGGGGCGTATTGCAACCCGATCTTGGCAACCGCAAATCCCGCCGACCAAAGCATCAGGAAAATAGCAGGGGCAAGGATCAGCCAGAGGGGACGGGATTGGGGCACAAAATTACTCAAATTAAAGAGTGGAAGCGGATACAGTTGGACTTCACCAACATTACCTATATTTAGAAGAAGGAGGACCGCAAGTGCCAAGAGACTTTGAAATATTTGGAGAAGGGATTTACACGCCACGACAAGCGGCGCGCCTAATTGCAAGCACCCCACAAGAAATTCTGCGCTGGACTCGGGGGAGCGGCCCTACGGATCCTCTGTGGAATGCTCGCTATCAAAACATAGATGATGCAACAGAATTAAGCTTTTTAGATCTTATTGAAGTTAGGGTCGTGAGGGCTTTTAGAAGAGCAAATATTTCTCTTCAGTCGATTCGTTATGCGATTGAATTTGCGAAAGATAAATTAGGAGTTGCGCACCCTTTATCCACCTTAGACTTTAAGACTGACGGCACACAAATCCTAATGACGGCTTTGGAGCAAGATGGCGAATATTACAGTCTCGCCAGAAAGAATGCAGGCCAAAAAGTTTTCTCAGAAATTGTCAGTCAGTCGATAAAAAACCTTGAGTACGATAATGGTAAGGCAGTGAGATGGCGCCCACACTCCTCAAACAGTATTGTTATTGATCCGAAGCGGCTTTTCGGGGCCCCACTTTTGGATGAATACGGAGTTTCGACAAAAACACTTTATGACGATTTTTATACTCATCAAAACTTTAATTATTTAAGTTCGATATACGACGTTCCCGAACCAGTTATTAAAAATGCAATCGATTATGAAAAGTTCTTAGAAAAACAGCAAGACGAGAATGGTAAACGTATTATTTGATCATAATATGCCGCCTGTAATTCCGCGTGCATTGGACTTGCTTGTGCGCCCTTTTGGACATCAGGCAATCCCGTTAAGAGACAAATTTCCTGTCGACATAGAAGATATAGACTATTTCACTGCCCTAGGAAAAGAGCGTGACTGGGTGGTCATTTCGAAGGATGTGGCCAACGCGAAGCGTAAACCGGAACGGGAGGCGATTATCAGGTCAGGCGTTTTAACTTTTTATCTATCTCCTAAGGTCGGCAAACAGTCTATCACACAACAAGCAGCTACGATCCTATGGCAGTGGGATAAAATTTGCGATCAACGAGCACGACTTGCGAATGGTCTATTTCTTTTGCCTGAAGGTAAAGGTTCGAAGTTTAGAACACTATAATAAACCCTACTTGACATATAGCTTCGTCATCTCCAGAACCGCCCAAACATAACCGCAACCGGGCGTTTCGTAGGCGCCAAAACGATGGAGGAGCCGACAAATGGCCGACATTACCCTTACCCTTCCCGATGGCGCAGAGCGCGTTTACCCCGCAGGGATCACCGGCGCAGAAGTGGCCGCGGATATTTCCAAATCCCTGTCCAAAGCCGCGTTTTCCTGCTCTGTGAACGGCGAACACCGCGACCTGTCCCGCAGCATCGACGCAGACGCGGATTTCGCGATTTACACCATCAAGGACGACGCTCAGGCGCTGGAGCTGATCCGCCACGACTGCGCCCATATCATGGCCCGCGCCGTGCAGGAAATCTGGCCCGACGTCAAAGTCACCATCGGTCCTGTGATCAAGGACGGCTGGTATTACGATTTCGACCGGGAAGAGCCTTTCACCCCCGAAGACCTCGGCGCGATTGAAAAGAAAATGCGCGAGATCATCAACAAACGCGAGCCTGTGACCACAGAAGTCTGGGATCGTGAACGCGCCGTCCAGTTCTACAAGGACAATAACGAACCCTATAAGGTGGAACTGATCGACGCCATTCCGGGGGATGAGCCGCTGCGCATGTACTGGCACGGCGACTGGCAAGATCTGTGCCGTGGTCCGCACCTGCAACACACAGGTCAGGTTCCGGGCGACAGTTTCAAACTGATGTCGGTGGCAGGGGCCTACTGGCGCGGGGATTCCAACAACGCCATGTTGCAACGGATTTACGGCGTGGCTTTCAAGAACAAAAACGATCTCAAAGCCCATCTTCTGATGCTGGAAGAAGCCGCCAAACGGGACCACCGCAAGCTGGGCCGTGAAATGGACCTGTTCCACATGCAGGAAGAGGCACCGGGACAGATATTCTGGCACCCGAACGGCTGGAAAATCTACACCGCGCTGCAAGACTACATGCGCCGGATGCAGGACAAGAACGGCTATGTAGAGGTGAACACCCCGCAGGTGGTGGACCGCAAGCTGTGGGAAGCCTCGGGCCACTGGGAAAAATATCAGGAAAACATGTTTATCGTCGAAGTGGACGAAGAACACGCCCGCGAAAAAGCGGTCAACGCCCTGAAACCGATGAACTGTCCGTGCCACGTCCAGATTTTTAATCAGGGTCTGAAATCCTACCGCCACCTGCCCTTGCGCATGGCAGAGTTCGGTTCCTGTAACCGCTATGAACCGTCCGGCGCCCTGCACGGCATCATGCGGGTGCGCGGCTTCACACAGGACGATGGTCACATCTTCTGTTCCGAAGACCAGATTGAATCAGAAACCGCAATTTACATCGAATTTCTGTCCAAGATTTACAAAGACCTCGGGTTTGAGAACTTCAAAGTGAAATTCTCCGATCGGCCCGAAACACGCTCAGGCTCGGACGAGGTTTGGGACAAAGCAGAAGAAGCGCTGCTGTCTGCCACCCGTAAGGCGGGGATCGAGCCGGAACTGAACCCAGGTGAAGGCGCATTCTATGGCCCGAAACTGGAATTCGTTCTGACCGACGCCATCGGGCGCGACTGGCAGTGCGGCACCCATCAGGTGGATTTTGTGCTTCCCGAACGGCTGGACGCCACCTTTATCGGGCAGGACGGTAACAAACACCGCCCCGTGATGCTGCACCGCGCGACCCTTGGTTCCTTTGAACGGTTCATCGGTATCCTGATCGAATCCCATGCGGGCAAGCTGCCGTTCTGGCTGACGCCCCGTCAGGTTGTCGTGGCCTCGATCATTTCGGACGCGGATGACTATGTGCACGAAGTAGTTGCCGCCCTGCGCGCTGCCGGTGTGCGGGCCGAAGCAGACATCCGCAACGAAAAGATCAACTACAAGGTCCGCGAACATTCTCTTGGCAAGGTTCCGGTGATCCTTGCGATCGGCATGAAGGAAGTCGAGGAGCGCACGGTTTCTGTACGCCGACTGGGGGAAAAGCAAACCTCCGTTCAGGCGCTGGACGCGGTGCTCTCGGACCTCTCGGCCGAGGCAACGCCACCGGACATGCGCTAGGCCGCAATGCTCAGCGCGGCCCCGAAGCTGAACACGGAACGGCTGATCCTGCGGGCACATCGCTTGCAGGATTACGCGGACTCTGCGGCGATGTGGGCCGATCCGAAGGTCAGTAAATATATCTCCCCCGAACCGGCCACCCCCGCCGAGAGCTGGTCCCGTTTTCTGCGCTATGCCGGTCACTGGCAGATGTTGGGGTTCGGGTATTGGTGCGTGACCACCCACGACGAACAATTTGTGGGCGAAGTCGGCTTTGCCAATTACAAACGGGACATCCGCCCTGCCCTTGGGGACACCCCCGAAGCCGGCTGGGTGCTTGCGCCTTGGGCCCACGGACAGGGGTTTGCTGCCGAGGCTATGGGCGCAGCGCTCGACTGGGCCGATACCCGATTTGACAAGACCGTCGCGATTTTCCACCCCGCCCATGCGGTCTCGCAAAAACTGGCGAACCGACTCGGCTACCGCGAAATACACAAGGCCCATTACATGGGTAGCGACACGATTGTGATGCAGCGTCGCAACCCGAAGTGACCTAAGGAAAACGCGTCTTTTCCGTCACAGAACTGTTGCATTTATCACAAACCTGCGACATCCACCCCGCCGCTACGCCGCATTTCCGCCCGAATCCACCCGCAGGCTAAAGGGGCAAGCGCCCCGAAGAGCGGCGCGTTCTTTCAGAGGCAGAACCAATGGCATCCCGGTTTCACCCCACCGAAAACCCGCGCCAACAGTCGCGGCAAGACACTTGCACCAACGCTCCGGACCCGCATATCCTGCGCACCTCCCAGACCCTGCAGGCCAAGGCGGAAATCCCAGCCGCCCGACCGGACAGCGAAGACGCCGCCCCGCGAAAGCGACGACTCTATACTGTCTTGCAAGACCGCTACGGCTGAACCGGCGTACGCCAGCCGCCGATCTGTTGACGCGCCACACGCGCGCTTAGCCACAGGGACAGGCCCAAGCCCGAGACCACGGCAACCGCGATACCAAACCACACGCTCCATGTGCCCAGGTCCAGAACCCGTACAAACAGCCAACTGAAGCAGAACACCGCCAAGCCTTGCCGGTAAATCCCGACCCAAAGCGTATAAACCGGCTTTTGCAGCGCCTGCAGGAACGAGTTCATAGCAAACAACACGATGTAAACCGGCAGGATAAACCCGTCCACACGCAGATACTGCGCACCGATGCGGATTACTTCGGGATCGTCACTGAACACCGCGATAGCATGGGGCGCCGCCAGCCACAGGACCAGCGATCCGCAAAACATCAGCACAACCCCGACCTTGCAACAGAACCACAGCGCCTCGCGCACGCGGTCATAATTTCCCGCCCCGAAGTTCTGCGCCACAATCGGCAACAAGGCCCCGGTCAGTCCGAAGCCGGGCAAAAGGACAAGCTGTTCCACCCGCAGCCCGACGCCGTAAGCCGCCACCGCCGCCCCGCCAAAACCTTTGAGGAAATACTGAACCACAAAGCCGGCCAGCATCATGACAATCATGGTGAAACTGGTTGGCAGCGCCTGTTGCGTGATCTGGTTGATCCATTTCGCGCGGGGCCGAAACACCGCGACCTGCTTGTGCGCCATCACATCCGAAGTAAACACGCGATAAAGGATAAATGCCATCACCCCCGTCTGACTGACAGCGGTGGACAGGGCAATTCCGTTAAACCCGATGCCGTCGATGACTCCGGGAATGCCAAAGATAAACAGCGGGTTCAGCCCGAGGTTCACAAAGAACGACACAATCTGCGCGTGCTGCATGGATTTCATATCGCCCTGCGCCCCGAGGATACCATTGGCACTGAAAGCCACCAGAAAGCTTGGCGCAGCGAACAGCAGCACTTGCAAATAGGACTGTCCGGCCGCGCGGTAGGCGCCGGGTTCAGAGACAATGGCCAGCAAATAGGGCATCGCAATAAAGCCGATCACCGCCAGAACGGCCGAGGCCAGTATGGAATAAGTGATCCCCTGACAGGCAATCCTCTTGGCCTGCCCGCCCCGCTTTTCCCCCAGCGCCTTGCCCACCAGCGCGTTTAGCGCCGCGTTCAGCCCGAAGCCAAAAGCGATCATGACAAAGAACACCTGAAAGGAAATCGCCAGTCCTGCCTGCGCATCCGTGGAGATCATACCGGCATAAAACGTATCCACCACATTATAAAGTGTCGTAAACACCATGCCGATCGCCATTGGCACCGCCAATGTGCGGAAATGACCGGAAACCGGCCCTGTGGTCAGGTCACGGGATTGGGACATTTCACGCTCCTCGAACTCTCTTGTCCAGCGGTCGCACGGTTCCGCCCCCCTGTCGAGCATCAATCCACCTTGACGTGAAGCCGGACTCGCGGCATCACGCGCCCATGCTTATCTATAAAATCTTCCGCTCCGATGAATGGGCCGCAATGCAGGCCGCAGGCGAAACGCTGGGTGCGCCGGTGGATCTGGCCGACGGCTTTGTGCATTTCTCCACCGCTGAACAGGCCCGCGAAACCGCCGCCCGTCATTTTGCCGGGGAAATCGGTCTCTGGCTGATCGCCGCAGACACAGATGCGATGGAAAAACTGGAATGGGAAACCTCCCGCGGGGGCGCGAAATTCCCCCACCTCTACGCGCCGTTCCGCATGGATCATGTCGCTTGGGCCGAAGAATTGCCCCTTGGCGCGGGCGGTCATGACTTTCCGGTGAAAATGACATGACGCTGGCAGAGCGTCTGGCACTGGCAGCCATGTACCGGATTGATCCTGAAACCGGCCACGGGCTCGCGATCAAGGCGCTGCAACTGGGGCTGACGCCAAAATCCGGCCCTGTCACCTCTGTTCGCCTGCAAACCACGCTGGCCGGATTGTCCCTGCCCAACCCGATCGGGCTGGCCGCAGGGTTTGATAAAAACGCCACCGCCATAGCACCGCTGCTGCAATCGGGGTTCGGCTTTATCGAAGTGGGCGCGGCCACCCCGAAACCCCAAAGCGGCAATGACAAACCCCGCCTGTTCCGCCTGCGCGAAGATGCGGCCGCGATTAACCGGTTCGGTTTTAACAATGACGGGGCTGAAGCTATCGCCACCCGACTGGCACAGCGCAGCGACAGCGGCATCGTCGGGCTGAACCTCGGTGCGAACAAGACGACACAGGATAAGGCTGCCGATTTCTGCAAGGTGCTGGAACGCTGTGCGCCCTATATCGACTTTGCCACGGTGAATGTGTCTTCGCCCAACACCGAAAAGCTGCGGGATTTGCAAGGCAAAGCGGCCCTCGCCTCGCTGCTGTCTGACGTGATGCAGACCCGAGCCGCGCTGGAGCGTCCCTTGCCGGTGTTCCTCAAGATCGCGCCCGATCTAAACCCTGCGGATCTCGAAGACATCGCGGAAGTCGCCACAACCAGCGGCATCAGCGGGATCATCGCCACCAATACAACGCTCTCCCGTGAAGGACTACGCAGCGCGGATCGGGACCAACAGGGCGGCCTGTCCGGCCAGCCCCTGTTTGAACGCTCCACCCGCATACTCGCACAGCTCAGCCGTCTTACCAAAGGCACAGTCCCGCTCATCGGCGTCGGCGGGGTTTCCAACGCAGAACAGGCCTATGCCAAAATCCGCGCCGGCGCCTCTGCCGTGCAACTCTACACGGCACTTGTCTACGGCGGTCTGTCCCTTGCCGGACAAATCGCGCGGGATCTCGATGGGCTTTTACAGAGGGACGGTTACGACTCGGTCGCGCAGGCCGTCGGCACAGAACAGGAGACATGGTTATGAACGTTACAATCTGGCACAATCCGAGATGTTCCAAATCCCGCCAGACGCTGGAGTTGTTGACAGAGGCCGGTCACGCCCCAGAAATCATTCGCTACCTCGAAACACCACCAAGCGCGTCAGAGCTTGAAAACGCACTGGCCCTGCTGGGTATCCCTGCGATTGACCTGATGCGCAGCGGCGAAAAGCGTTTTCGCGAACTCGGCCTGACCAAAACGGACGACGATGCAACGCTGATCGCGGCAATGGCAGAAAACCCGATCCTGATCGAACGCCCTGTGGTTTTTGCCAACAACCGCGCCGCCATAGGGCGCCCGCCCGAAGCTGTGCTCGACCTGTTTGGGTAGGCAACAGGCTTCAATGTTCCCAAAATACTCATAAACTACAGGATCAATCCTCCGCCCCCCGCTCTAGCGCGGGATAGCGAAAGGCAAGCGTCACCCCGCGGGCGACAAAGAAGATCAGCAGGCTGGCCCAAAGCCCGTGATTTCCGAACGGGCCAAGCAGCAACCAGACCGACAGCAGGTAGATCGCAAAAGACACCACCATCATATTGCGCATGTCGCGGCTGCGGGTCGCCCCGATAAAGATGCCATCCAGCATCCATGACGGGCCGCCCAGAAACGGCGCAAGCACCATCCAGAACAGATAGTCCCGCGCCGCCGCTTGCACGGCAGGCGCTTTGGCCATCAGGTCGATCAGCCAACCACCACCAAATGCGAAGAACACGGACAGAATAACGATCACCACCGCCGCCCAAAAGCTGGTCAGCATCACACTACGCCGCAGGGAGGTCCGGTCCTTCGCGCCCAGCGCCTGACCGATCAGCGCTTCGGCGGCAAAGGCAAAACCGTCCATACCATAAGAGGTGATAAACAGGAACTGGATCAACACCTGATTGGCCGCCAGTGTGGTGTCATCAAAGGAAGATCCCAGAAACAGGAAGGACACAAAACCGATCTGCAACAGAACCGAGCGGATCATGATGTCCGAATTGACCAAGGCCATGCGCCGCAGGATCGCGCGGTCAAACACCACTGCCCAGTTGTGCCAGTACCGTCCGGTAAACCCGTCCCGCACCAGCCACAGGCCAAGCATCAGCCCGCTGGCTTCGGCAATCACCGTGGCGATTGCCACACCCTCAACGCCCCAGCCCAGTTGCAGCACAAACAACAGGTCCAGCAGGATATTCACCCCGTTCATCCAGATCTGCAAAACAAGTACTGCCTTGGTGCGTTCATGGGCGATCAACCAGCCGGTCAGCCCGTAAATGGCAATGGCAGCAGGGGCGCTCCAGACCCGAATGGCAAGATACCCCTGCGCCAGTCCTTCCACCTCGGGTGAGGCCGGCGCAATCAGGAAGGCCGCAGAAAAGACCGGCACCTGAAACAGAATAAACCCGACTCCCGCTACCAGCCCGATCATCAGGCTGCGCACCAAAAGCGCACAGACCTCCCCCTGATCCCGCGCCCCGATGGCTTGGGCGGTCAGCCCTGCCGTACCCATCCGCAAAAAACCGAAGATCCAGTAAATCGCCGTCAGGATAATCGCGCCGATCCCGACTGCGCCAATGGGGGCAGCCAGCCCCATCTGTCCCACAACGCCCGTGTCCACCGCCCCGAGGATCGGGACCGTGGCGTTGGAGATCACAATCGGCACCGCTACGTTCAACACCCGACGGTGGGTCAGACGCATCCGCCCCCCAGCCGGATCATGGGGTTGAAGCGGCTCAGCCACCCGTGTCGAGCCGTGGCATCAGGAAATGCCCCGTCGCCTGCGCGAACAAGCGGGCGCGATTGTCCTGCCATGCCTCGACGTGGACACTGGCGTAACGCCGACCGGAGCGGTTGACCCGCGCACGGGCATAACAGTCCCGCGGCAGACCGGAGCGCAGATAATCCACCGTAAAGTCGATGGTTTTCGGCAGGCGCAAATATCCGGCAGCGGCCACATCTTCCGCTTCCATTTGCCCGTCCTCCATCATCGTCCAGGCCCGCTGCCACGCCAGTTCAATCAGCGCCGCAGTCTCCAAGAAAGATGCCGTGGCCCCGCCGTGGATGGCCGGAATAGCCGGATTGCCGATCAGCTTGTCTTCGAACTGCATCACAGCGGTCAATTCGTCGCCCCGCCGGTCAAACGAGATATTAAGGAACTTGATATAAGGAATGCTGTCCACCAGCGCGGTAAGCACACCGTCACGCCGCTGTTTCACAACTTGCAAGGATTCCGGCTTGTTCATGCGAGTTCTCCGCTCTTGCCCTTTGCGCCGGTTTTACCGGCCTTACTGCTTTTGCTGAACACAAAGGCCCCTGTTGCCGTGGCCACCGGATTTTCCGGATCGTCCTCATAGGCAATGGCCCGCACAAAGGACACCGTGCTTGTGGCCTTGTAGACATGGGCCTTTGCGAAAATCCGCTCTCCGGGTTTGGCAGACCGCATGTAATCCATGCGCAGATCAATGGTCGCTGTCGGGATGACACAATCGGGATGCAAGTTCACCGCAAACCCGCAGCAGGTGTCCATCAGCGCAGATACTGCGCCGCCGTGGACCACGCCGGTATCAGGGTCGCCAACGGTTTGGGGGTTATAGGGCATGGACATCACCGCCTCCGAGACGCCTGCCTCGTCGATCCGCATATCAAGGGCATGGCAAAACGGCAGCGCCGCCATAAATTTCTTGGCCACTGTCACACGCAGGCGCAATTCTTCTTCGGTCATCGGTCTGTGGGTCCCTTCCTGAAACGGAGTCTCCGGGCGGTCAGGCACCGGAATTCCTGTCATCGTTACGTCACTGATATTTAACTTGCAATTGCCTTAACAAGTCCGAAGTACGCGATTGATGCTAACTCGCATTAGCAGCGGCGGGTGGTTAACTTCGCGTCATCCGGTTAAACTGGCATCACGGTCCAACTTGTGCCGGCTTTCGGAATGGCGTGTCTTGCACAATGACGCCGAACCCGATGGCGGCGTTTGCAAGCGGTTCAATCCGTCACTTCCTGCTTTTGGCTCGGGCCACGGCGTCCGGGTCTTCGCGCGAAAGTTACTGCGACCCGAGCCGTTTTGCAGTGCGGAACGGCGTTTCGTATTGCAAACATTCCGTGGTTTGTTAAATTTCGCCCAAATCTTCCTGGGAGGAATAGACAGAATGCCCGGCGACCGCTTGAACCTGAAAGAGATGTGCGCGAAATTCGATGTGACCACGCGCACGCTCCGTTATTATGAATATATCGAACTGATCTTCCCTGAAAAAGAGGGACGGACCCGCTATTACGGACCGACAGAATTTGCCCGCATGGAACTGATCCTGCGGGGCAAGCGCTGGGGGTTCAGCCTTGAAGAAATCCGCCAGTGGCTAGAGATGTACGACAAGGAAAACCAGCAAAACCAGCTTGAAGCCCTGATGGAAATGGCCGACCGACAGCTTGTGGAACTGGAAGACCGCTATGCGCAACTGGCCGTCACACTGGACGAATTGCGAGAGTTGCGGACCCGTACCGAAGAGCGTCTGATAAACGCCCGCCGCACGGGGAAAGCCAGCTAGGAATAGCCCGCCCCTTGCGGGATTCCGCCGGTTTTCAGATAAAAATGACCCGATAAGGTTGAAGTAACGCTGCGTCCCTTTACGTAAACGTCATGCACAATCCGTGATTTTGTGTTACGTTGACGTACACGTAAGCATCACGATTCAACTTTGAACCCGAGGTCAATCATGTCTGAACCCCGTAAGACTATTCGCCAGATGTGCGAAGAATATGATGTAACCCCGCGTACTCTGCGGTTTTACGAATCAAAAGAATTGCTGTCCCCGCTCCGCGACGGGCAAAAACGTCTCTATGGCAAACGATCCCAAGCTCGTTTGAAACTGATTCTTCAGGGCAAACGCTTTGGCTTTTCGCTGGAAGAAATCCGCCAGTTGCTGGATCTTTACTATATTGGCGACCAGCAGCGGACCCAACTGACAGAGACCTATGAACTGGCACAAGAACGTCTGGCCGCGATGAAACAACAGCGCGCCGAGCTGGACCAAACCATTGCCGAGTTTGAAAAGCAGCTCGAATGGGGTGCCGATTTCATCGCCAAAACATTCGCGCAAGAAGCCGCAGAATAAAGCAGATCAAATCTGCGGCCCTTGCCCTGCCCTAAACCCGATTATCAATACCGAGGAACACGCCTATGCCAACCTATACCGCGCCAACAAAAGATATGGCTTTTGTCCTGCACGACGTTCTTGATGTAGAGAACGAAAAAATCCCCGGATACGAGGATTTGACCCCTGATTTCACCTCTGCCGTTTTGGAAGAGGCCGGAAAGATCACCGGAGAGGTCATCGCACCGCTGAACGTTGTGGGCGACAAGGAAGGCTGCACACTGGAAAACGGTGTTGTCCGCACGCCAACCGGATTCAAAGCCGCTTTTGACCAGTTCCGCGAAGGCGGCTGGACCGGAATCGCCTCTGATGCCGAATACGGTGGTCAGGGCATGCCGTATATTCTGGGCATGGCCGTTTCCGAAATGGTCTCTTCCGCGAACCAGGCGTTCGGGATGTATTCCGGCCTGACCAACGGCGCCTATGCCGCGATCCACGCCCACGGCACGGACGAACAGAAACAGACCTACCTGCCGAAAATGGTGTCCTGCGAATGGACCGGCACCATGAACCTGACAGAATCCCACTGCGGCACCGATCTGGGTCTGATGCGCACCAAGGCCGATCCGCAAGAGGACGGCTCTTACAAGATTACCGGCCAGAAGATCTTTATCTCCTCGGGCGAACACGACATGTCCGAGAACATCATTCATCTGGTGCTGGCGAAAATCGCCGGCGGGCCGGAAGGCATCAAGGGTGTATCCCTGTTCATCGTGCCCAAATTCATGGTCAATGAAGACGGGTCGCTGGGGGATCGCAACGGTGTTGCTGTCGGTTCTATCGAGGAAAAGATGGGCATCCACGGCAATTCGACCTGTGTGATGAACTACGACGGGGCGACAGGCTATCTGCTCGGGACCGAACACAAAGGCATGCGTGCCATGTTCACCATGATGAACCACGCCCGTCTGGGTGTAGCGATGCAGGGGCTGTCGCAGGCGGAAGCGGCCTATCAGAACGCGGTGATCTACGCCAAGGACCGTCTGCAAGGCCGTGCTGTGACCGGCGCGGAAAATCCTGACGGACCGGCCGATCCGCTGATCGTGCACCCTGACGTGCGCCGCAGCCTGATGGACCAGAAATCCTTTGTCGAAGGCGCCCGTGCGTTTGTGTACTGGGGCGCAATGATGATCGACCGCGCCGAGGAAAACGGCGACAAGGACGCGGACGGCCTGATCTCTTTGCTGACTCCGGTCCTGAAAGGGTTCCTGACCGACAAGGGCTATGACATGACTGTTCAGGCTCAGCAGATTTACGGCGGTCACGGCTATATCGAGGAATGGGGCATGTCCCAGTTCACCCGCGACGCCCGTATTGCTATGATCTACGAAGGCGCGAACGGCGTTCAGGCGCTCGATCTCGTGGGACGCAAGCTGGCACAGGACGGCGGCAAACACGTGATGGCCTTCTTTGACATGGTGAAGAATTTCATCTCCGAGAACAAGGAAGACGAAGCGATTGCCGATTTCATTGCACCGCTGAAACAGGCGTCCAAGGATCTGCAAACCGCTGGCATGTTCTTTATGCAGGAAGGCATGAAAAACCCGAACGCGGCGCTGTCCGGTTCTTCGGACTTTATGCACCTGTTCGGCCATGTCTGCATGGGCCTGATGTGGGCGCGTATGGCAAAAGCCGCAACGTCCGCTCTTGACGCTGGCACCGATGATCCAGACTTCTACAAGAACAAGCTCGTCACGGGTCGTTATTACATGCAGCGCCAATTACCTGCCACCGGCATGCACCTTGCACGGATCCAGTCCGGCGCAGAAAACGTGATGGGTTTGGACGCGGAAGCGTTCTGAGCAACACATAGAAGACACGGGTGGCAGGTTTGCCACCCGCTCACGTTAAGGGAGAGAGACCATGACCATCGCCAGCCTGCCATCCGCATGGATGACCGACGAGCACAAGATGCTCGACGAGATGACAACCCAGTTTATCGAAACCGAATGGGCGCCAAAGTTTGAAAAATGGCGCAAGCAGGGCGAGATGGACCGCGACACCTGGCAACAAGCTGGTGAACTCGGCTTGCTCTGCCCGTCCATTCCGGAAGAATACGGCGGGGCCGGTGGTGATTTCGGCCATGAAGCGGTAATCCTGATGGCCGGCTCGCGCCAGAACCTTGCAAGCTGGGGCCATGGCATCCATTCGGGCATTGTAGGCCACTATATCCTGCATTGCGGCACCGAAGAGCAGAAAAAACGCTGGCTGCCCAAGATGGTATCCGGTGAACTGGTCGGCGCGCTTGCCATGACCGAGCCGTCGGGCGGCTCCGACGTGCAGTCAATCAAAACCAAGGCGATCAAGGATGGCAACAGCTACAAGCTGAACGGCCAGAAGACCTTTATCACCAACGGCCAACACGCAAACCTGATCCTCGTCGCCGCCAAGACCGACCCGACCCAAGGGGCCAAGGGCACATCTCTGATCGTTCTGGAAACAGACGGGGCCGAAGGCTTCCAGCGCGGGCGCAATCTGGACAAGATCGGCATGAAAGCTGCCGACACGTCCGAGCTGTTCTTTGACAACGTGGAAATCCCGCCGGAAAACCTGCTGGGTGGCGAAGAAGGCCGCGGCTTTTACCAGATGATGCAGCAGCTTCCGCAGGAACGTCTGATCATCGGCTGTGGCGCGGTCGGCGCGATGGAAGGCGCTGTAGCGCGGACCATTGAATATTGTAAGGAACGTCAGGCGTTCGGCGGACCGCTGACACAGTTCCAGAACACCCGCTTCAAACTGGTGGAATGTGCAACCAAAACCCAAGTGGCGCGGGCCTATCTTGACACGTTGATCGCCGCCCACCTGCGCGGTGAACTGAGTGTCGAACAGGCAGCCATGTCGAAATACTGGCTGACCGACACCCAAGGCGAAGTGCTGGACGAATGTCTGCAACTGCACGGCGGTTACGGCTTTATGTCGGAATATGCTGTGGCAGAGATGTACACAGACGCCCGTGTGCAGCGCATTTACGGCGGCACCAACGAGATCATGAAAGAACTGGCAGGCCGCTCGCTCTGATCACAGCATCGTCCCGACCCGTCGGGTCGGGACTTCCTGAATTGCGCGGCTTTGGCGCAGACTCCGAAGCCGCCACCACTCTAAGGACGGAACATGGCTGATATGAAACTCTACTGTATGGGCGAAAGCGGCAACGCCTATAAATGCGCCCTGCCGCTTGAACTCTCTGGCCTCAACTGGGAACCCGTCTGGGTCGATTTCTTCAACGGCGAAACCCGCTCACCCGAATTCCGCAAGGATATTTCCGTCATGGGCGAAGTACCTGTGCTGGTACATGGCGATGTGAAACTGACCCAATCCGGCGTCATCCAAAGCTACATTAGCGAGTTGACGGGCAAATACGAAGGCGAGAGCGCACAGGAAAAACGCGAAGTTTTGCGCTGGGTGCTGTGGGACAATCACAAGATGTCCTCTATGGCCGGAATGACCCGCTTTTTGATGAATTTCCTGCCCGAAGACAAGCGCCCGCAAGAAGTCATCGGCTTTAATCTCGGTCGCCTGAAGGCAGCTTACGGCGTGCTCGACGCCGCCCTTGAAGACCGCGACTGGCTGGTCGGCAACGGCCCGACCCACGCGGATTTCTCTTGCTGCGGCTATCTTTTCTACCCTGAAAACTTCGGCTTCGACCGGAACGAATGGGCCAATATCAACCGCTGGCTTGGCAATATCGAAGCATTGGAAGGCTATAGGACGCCTTACGATCTGATGCCACGCGCAGCCGACTAAACCGAACAATCAACTCAAGGGAACATACACATGACCCACGATGCTTATATCTATGACACCGTCCGCTCTCCGCGGGGTAAAGGGAAAAAAGACGGCTCCCTGCACGAAGTCTCTGCCGTGCGTCTGTCCGCCGAAGTCCTGAACGAATTGCAAAGCCGCACCGGTTTTGACAGCAAGGACGTGGACGACCTGATCTGGGGCAACGTGTCCCAAGTGGGCGAACAGGGCGGCTGTCTGGCCCGTTCAGCCGTGCTCTACTCCGACCTGGACGAGAGCGTTGCCGGTGTGTCCGTAAACCGCTTCTGCGCCTCCGGTCTGGAAGCCGTGAACATGGCCGCAGGCCAAGTCATGGGCGGTATGGGCAATGCCTATATCGCTGGTGGTGTGGAATCCATGTCCCGTGTGCCAATGGGCTCGGACGGTGGCGCGATTGCCGTTGACCCGACACTGGCGATGAAAGCCTATTTTGTCCCGCAAGGCATCTCCTCGGACATTATCGCCACCAAATACGGCTTTACCCGCGATATGTGTGACGAATACGCCGTTGAATCCCAAAAGCGTGCGGCACAGGCGCAAAAGGATGGCCGTTTTGACAAATCCATCTTCGGCATCACAGACCAGAACGGCCTCGAAATCCTCAGCCACGATGAAATGGTGCGCGGTGAGACCAACATGCAAATGCTCGGTTCGCTGAACCCCTCGTTCAAGGCGCAGGGCGAAGTGATGCCCGGTTTTGATGCGATTGCCCTGCTGAAATATCCTGAACTGGAAAAGATCAATCACGTCCACCACGCTGGCAACTCTTCGGGTATTGCGGATGGTGCTGCGGCGGTTCTGATCGGCAACAAGGAATTTGGCGAAAGAAACGGTTTGAAACCCCGTGCACGGATCAAGGCAACTGCGAAAATCGGCACCGACCCGACCATCATGCTGACAGGCCCTGTTCCGGTAACAGAACGGATTCTGGAACGCACCGGAATGAACATCGGTGACATCGACCTGTTTGAAGTGAACGAGGCGTTTGCCTCTGTGGTGCTGCGCTTCCAGCATCATTTCAACGTGGACCATTCCAAGCTGAACGTGAACGGCGGCGCAATTGCGATGGGCCACCCGCTCGGCGCGACGGGCGCTGTGATCCTTGGCACGCTGCTGGACGAGATGGAACGCTCTGACAAGGAAACGGGTCTCGCCACATTGTGCATCGGCTCCGGCATGGGCGCCGCCACCATCCTAGAGCGCGTTTAACTGCGTCCCCAAACAGATACAGATAGAGAAAACAGATGACAGATTTTCACTACAAACTCGACGACGACGGCATCGCCATCATCACGTGGGATTGCCCCGATAAATCCATGAACGTCATGACCGAAACCGGCTTTGCCGAGTTGAACGACCATATCGACACGGTGCTGGGCGATGATGCCATCAAAGGCGCGATCATCACCTCCGGCAAAGACAGCTTTGCGGCCGGTATGGACCTGACGGTTCTGGCGGAATGGAAGGAAAAGGGCGGCGATAATCCGGCCCGCGCGCTGATGGACGGCGTGATGCAGGGCCATGAGGTCATGCGTAAGATCGAACGCGCCGGTATGGACCCGAAAACCAACAAGGGCGGCAAACCTATTGTGGCCGCCCTGCCCGGCACCGGTCTTGGCATCGGTCTGGAAATCCCGCTGGCCTGTCACCGCATCTTTGTGGCGGACAACCCCAAAGCCAAAATCGGCCTGCCCGAAATCATGGTCGGCATCTTTCCGGGCGGTGGTGGCACCACCCGTCTGGTGCGCAAACTGGGCGTGATGAACGCCTCTTCCTTCCTGCTGGAAGGCAAAACAGTTGCACCGGCCAAAGCCAAAGCCGCTGGCCTGATCGACGAAGTGGTGCCTGCGGACGAGTTGATCTCATCTGCTAAAGCATGGATCGAATCTGCCACAGACGCCGATCTTGTGAAACCCTGGGATGCCAAGGGCTATAAGATGCCGGGCGGCACCCCTTACCACCCAGCCGGTTTCATGACCTTTGTCGGTGCAACCGCGATGGTGCACGGCAAGACACAAGGCGCTTTCCCAGCGGCCAAAGCCATGCTTGCCGCCGTCTACGAAGGCGCATTGGTCCCGTTTGACCAAGCGATCCGGATTGAAGCCCGCTGGTTCACCAACATCCTGCTGAACCCCTCCTCCAGCGCCATGATCAACAGCTTGTTCATCAACAAGGGTGCGTTGGAAAAAGGCGCTGTGCGTCCCAAAGGCATTCCCGATCAGTCGGTCAAGAAAGTCGGCGTTCTGGGCGCGGGCATGATGGGTGCTGGCATCGCGCTGGTTTCGGCTCTGGCTGGAATCGAAGTGGTTCTGATCGACCAGAATCAGGAAGCCGCCGACAAGGGCAAAGCCTATTCCGAGGCCCATGCCGACAAGGGTATCGCGCGGAAGAAATCCACGCCCGAGAAGAAAGAGAAACTGCTTTCTCTGATCACGGCCACCACCGATCTCGACGCGCTCAAAGGCTGTGACCTGATCGTTGAGGCGGTGTTCGAAGATGTGGGCGTCAAAGCGGAAATGACCAAAAAGGTAGAGGCCATCGTGGGCGAGGATTGCATCTTTGCCACCAACACCTCTACTCTGCCGATCAGCGAACTGGCCAAGGCTTCGGCCCGTCCGGATCAGTTCATCGGCATCCACTTCTTCTCTCCTGTAGACAAAATGCTGCTGGTGGAAATCATCAAAGGCAAGGAAACCGGTGATCGCGCTGTGGCCAAATCGCTCGACTTTGTGCGCCAGATCCGCAAAACGCCGATCGTGGTGAACGACGAACGCTTCTTCTACGCCAACCGCTGCATCATCCCTTATGGTGCCGAAGCAAACCGGATGGTGGCCGAAGGGGTGGAACCCGCCCTGATCGAAAACGCCGCAAAGCAACTGGGCTTCCCGCTCGGCCCGCTTCAACTTGGGGATGAAACCTCGATTGATCTGGCCGAAAAGATCATGCGTGCTACCAAAGCCGCCCTTGGCAACGCCTATCCTGCCTCCAACGGCGATGATGTGGTGCAAAAGCTGTTCGACATGGGCCGTCTGGGTCGCAAGACCAAAGCCGGTTTCTACGACTACGACGAAAAGGGCAAACGCACCGGTCTGTGGAAGGGTCTTGGCGATCACTTCCCTGTCCGTGAGGACCAGCCCAGCCTGACAGACGTGCAACACCGTCTGGCAATGGCGCAAGTCCTCGAAGCGGTTCGTGCGCTGGAAGAAGGCGTGCTGGAAGACATCCGCGAAGGCGATGTGGGTGCGATCCTCGGCTGGGGCTTCA
Organism: Neptunicoccus sediminis; assembly: GCF_001719615.1. Classification (GTDB taxonomy): domain Bacteria; phylum Pseudomonadota; class Alphaproteobacteria; order Rhodobacterales; family Rhodobacteraceae; genus Amylibacter; species Amylibacter sediminis. The sequence goes on along the minus strand of NZ_MDVX01000001.1, from coordinate 720,025 downwards.
TGCCTTGGTCCGGCGGTCCGTTCTCATGGCTCGACATCCTCGGTTCGCAAAAAGCCGTGGAGATCTGCGAAGACCTCGCCGCCCGCTACGGAGACCGGTTTGAGCCACCTGCCCTGCTGAAGGAAATGGCCAAAAACGGCGAGAGCTTCTACGGTCGCTTCGGCGCAGAGTCCAAAGCCGCCTAAGCGCATAACCCGGTCCAAAAACAAAGCCCCGCAGCAACCTGCGGGGCTTTTTCATTGTGTCACCGCCCCTGCTTCTTCTGGCGATAAATATCCCGGGGTCAGGGGCAGCGCCCCTGAATCTCTCCCCTCTACGATCACTTTTGCAACGCGACACGTTTCCCCGGATTCTCACGCCACAGCACCAGCAGTCCACCGCCGATAATCAACAGAACACCGGGAAAGATCTTGTCGAACGGCGCTTCGCCAAACACCAGCCAGCCCATGGTAAAGGCAGAAATCAGGCCGAAATAGTTGAACGGTGCCAGCAGGCTCGGCTCGGCCATACGCACGGAAATCAACATGCAAATCACACCGCAGCCCCCCAGCAGGGACATGATTGTGATCTGGATTGCATCCTGCATATTGTCGATCCCCGCAAATCCCGTGGTGGCCAGCACGACAATTACATTCACGACCGCCGCCGCGACAGCCGAATACAGATACAACAGGGCATTTGACACCGCCGTATCCACCAACCGCACTGTCACCATCGACATCGCATAAAAGAAGGCGGCACCAAGGGGCAGCAGCGCATAAAGGTTGAAACTATCCGCCGTCGGCCGCACGATCCAGACCGCGCCGGCAAACCCCATTACAACCGCGACGGAGCGCCAGAGTCCGACCCGCTCTCCCAGCAGGGGGACCGACAGCACCACAACAAACAGCGACATGGTGTAGCCAAGGGCGGCCACCAACGCAAATTCGGTGCCGCCCAGCGCGATATACCAGAACAGCTGTGCCACCGTCACCATCAGCCCGCGCCCGAAGGCCAGCTTCCACTGGGGGATCATCAGGCGGCGGGGATGGGTGCGCAGCTCGCCACTCCAGAGCATCAGGACAATCGCCGGAATCATACCAATCGCATTGCGATACGCCGAGAGTTCCAACGCGCTGTAACGGGGCAGCAGCGTCTTGATAAACACCGACATCCCGTCAAGAAACACAATCCCGAGCAACAGCACCAGAAGCGCGCGCACCAGATTGGAACGGAAAAACCTGCTCACGACAGGACCCGTCTATTCCAGCCCCTTTTCGCGGAACAGCTTGCCCAGATCGGCTTCGGGACGGGCCCCGATGTGGCTGATGATCTCGCCCGCAGCGATACAGCCCATGCGCCCGCAGGTGAGCATGTCGCGGCCATTAACCAGACCGTGCAGGAAACCGGCGGCAAAGAGATCACCCGCGCCGGTGACATCCACAACTTTGGCAGCTTCGGCGGGGGCTTCGGTGCGCTCGCCATTCCGCACGATTATCGCGCCCTTGGCCCCGACCGTGCAGGCGACGATCTCTACCCGCTCTGCGGCTTGGGCGATGCTTTCGTCCAGCGTGTCAGCAGGGTACATAGCTGCCATTTCGTGTTCGTTACAGAACAGCAGGTCAATATGATCGCGGATCATGTCGCGGAAGGCCTGATGGTGACGGTCCACGCAGAACGGATCGGAGAGCGTCACCGAAACCTTGCCACCAGTGCTTTTACAGGCCTCAATTGCCTTGGCGAAAGCGGCCTTGCTTTCAGACCCGTCAAACCGGTAGCCCTCAAGGTAGATCCAATCCGCCTCGGCCATCATCTCGGTGTCGATGTCGTCAGGCCCCAAATGCTCTGACACGCCAAGATAGGTGTTCAGCGACCGTTCGCTGTCCGGCGTCACCAGAACCATACAACGGCCCGTTTCATGGATTTCGGATTTGGGCGAACGGGGCACGTTATAATCGGCCCCCTGTGCACGCATGTCATGGGCAAAAATATCGCCCAACTGGTCGTCTTTCACCTTTCCCACATAGGCGGTCCGCCCGCCAAGTGCCGCAATCCCTGCAATGGTATTGGCCGCAGACCCGCCAGAGATTTCCGTCGCCGGCCCCATCATGCCATAGAGTTCGGCTGCGCGATCCGTGTCGATCAACTGCATGATGCCTTTTTCCACGCCATTGTCAGACAGGAAACTGTCGTCGCAATTCGCCAGAACATCAACAAGCGCGTTGCCGATGCCGACAACCTGATATTTCTTAGTCACGTGGTTTTCTCCTCGAACGGACATAGATCTTCGATAATGCAATTTGCACAAACGGGTTTACGGGCCTTGCAGATATACCGCCCGTGCAGAATCATCCAGTGATGGGCGTGCTGCTGGAACTCGGCGGGGATGTGATCCTCAATCGCCCGTTCCACTGCCACAACATCCTTACCCGGAGCAACACCGGTGCGGTTGCCAAAGCGGAAAATATGGGTGTCCACCGCCTGTGTCGGCTGTTTGAACCACATATTCAACACCACATTGGCAGTCTTGCGCCCTACACCCGGAAGGCTTTCAAGGGCGGCACGGCTGCTGGGCACCACGCCGCCGTAATCATCCACCAGAAGCTGGCTGAGTTTGATTACGTTCTTGGCCTTCTGGCGGAACAGCCCGATGGTCTTGATATGTTCGGTCACACCCTCCAGCCCAAGCGCGAGCATCTTTTCCGGCGTATCTGCCACAGCAAACAGCCCGCGCGTGGCTTTGTTCACCCCCGCGTCGGTCGCCTGCGCCGAAAGTGCGACGGCAACCACAAGCGTATAGGCGTTGGTATGTTCCAGCTCGCCTTTGGGTTCCGGTTCGCTGTCGCGGAAGCGATCGAAAATCTTATAGATCGTGTGATAGTCTAACTGTTTGGCCATATCGCTGTTTCTGGCATGGTCACACAAAAATGGAAAGCCGGAAGACATGTGACGCGACCGTCACAACGGGCCTGTCAGACGGCCTGAACCGCAATACGGATCACATCTTCGACAGGATTTCGCAAATTTGTTACTTAAGCCTTGAAAGCAGCGATCACTTCCCTATTTACCCCCCAACTCTTACAGCACCGCCGCCGGAGATTACCGGCTGGTGGCAGGCTCTTTTCAAGGATAAAACAATGTCGGCTCTTACTGCTGTCATCCTGACAACTTTTCTGACCACACCTATTGTGCAGGTCTCCCATGACCGTGTGATCGAAACCGCACGGGAAACCGCTAGTCAGCACACCTCCCCCCAGCTGCGGAAATACGAATTTTCCGGCGCGACAGACATCGGTATTGATGATGCTGCGCTTAGCGAATTTGTGTCTCGCGCGAACCAGCGGTATCAGGGTTACAAATAATCCAAACCACCTTTGACGGATCTGGGGGCGGACCCTGCGCGCAGCAATTGAAACCTTCCTGAAACTGTCTCTTTCGCCGCTGTTGATCTGGCAAGGGCTTGGCGTGCGCAAACACGCGCTGATCCTGCCCGAAGCCAGTGGGGCGCGGTCCGGTCAACTGGGCACTGGCACCCCGCTGCGCCTGCTGGTGCTGGGCGACAGCTCTGCCGCTGGTGTCGGCGTAAAAACGCAGGATCAAGCGCTGAGCGGACAGCTCGTCCGGGCGTTATCTGCGGATTATGCACTGGACTGGACCCTTGTTGCAAAGACCGGCGCGACCACGGCCAGCACGCTGGAGTGGATGGAACGGCGCGACCCTGCAACATATGATGCGGTTGTTCTCGCCATCGGGGTGAATGACGTGACCCGCTCTGTGCCGCTGCGCCGCTGGCTGGCGATGCAGGACCGGCTTCTTACCCTGCTGTGTACAAAATTCGGTGCAAAACGCATTTACACAACCGCTTTGCCACCGATGGGCCGGTTTCCCGTTCTGCCCCAACCGCTGCGCCATGTGATCGGCCTGACCGCAAGCCGCTATGATGTGGCGCTGGCCGGATTTCTGACCAACCGCCCCGAGGTGACGCGCCTGCAACTGGACCTGCCACTGGACCCCTCGCTTATGGCCAGTGACGGATTTCACCCCGGTGCCGAGGTTTACCGCATCTGGGCCGAACATGTCGCCGCCGCCATCCGCGCCGATTTCCCGTCAACCGCCACCCCAAGCAACAATACGCAAGAAACGGGTGGCAAATAACCCCCGTCAGCGGCATCCTGTTGCCATGACACAGCCATCTTATCATCACGCCGTTATCGCCCGTGCGATCGCCTATATCGACTCTACCAAAGACAGCCAGCCACGGCTGGAACAGGTGGCCGAGGCGGTTGGCCTCTCCCCCACCCATTTTCAGCGGGTGTTTTCGCAGTGGGTCGGTGTCTCCCCGAAACGCTACCAGCAGTATCTGACGCTCGATCATGCGAAATCCCTGCTGCAAGAGCGGTTCACCCTGCTGGATACCGCGCTGGAAACCGGATTGTCGGGCACGGGACGGCTGCACGACCTGTTCCTGACATGGGAAGCGATGAGTCCGGGGGAATATGCCGCCAAGGGCAAAGGGCTGGAGATCCGCTGGGGCTGGTTTGACAGTCCTTTCGGGGAAATGATCGTTGCCGCCACCCCGCGCGGCATCTGTGGCATGGGGTTCACAGCAGAATTCGGGCGTGACTGGTCGCTGGCCGATATGCAAAGCCGCTGGCCCGATGCCACGTTCCTTCAGGATGGGTCCGCCCTGCAGCCGCAGGTTAACCGGATACTTGGCGGGGATGCAGCGCAGCTTCACCTGATCGGCGCGCCGTTCCAAATCAAGGTCTGGGAGGCCCTGTTGAACGTACCGACCGGCCATGTGACCACCTATTCCGAAATCGCCAAAGCCATTGGCAACCCTAAGGCCGTCCGCGCGGTGGGAACCGCTGTGGGGCGCAATCCGGTAAGCTGGCTGATCCCCTGCCACCGCGCCCTACGCAAATCCGGAGCGCTTGGCGGGTATCACTGGGGTCTGCCGGTAAAACGCGCCCTGCTTGCATGGGAGGGTGCGCGGGCTGATGCCGACGACCCACAGACCGGCAGTTTGGCCAAGGATCACGCCCGCCCCGGTTTTGCGCAAAAATCCGCCTGAGCCGGTAACTATCATTGGTCCCTGCCTTGAAACTTTGGCCGACCCGTCCATTTTGTACCACGGACAAGCAACAAGAGAGGCCAGTATAATGGCATTGACCAAAACCGTATCCGCCGCAGTTATCGCGGTTTTCGCACTGGCGGCCTGTGACGAAGCAACCAATCCGGATTACCGCAAAACCCGTAACGGGGCTGCAATCGGGGCTGCTGTCGGCGCCGCAAGCCAGATCATTGCCGGAAACTCCGAAGGCTCCATCGTGAAAGGGGCTGTTGTCGGCGCCGCTGTTGGCGGTGTCTTCGGCGCCATCCTCGACCAGCAGGAAAAAGACCTGCGTCAGGATCTTGCCGGTTCCGGTGCCACCATCACCAACACCGGCAACGAGTTAATCGTGACCCTGCCCGAAGCGATCACCTTTGAAACCGACAGCACCTATGTGCGCCCGTCCCTGCAGGACGATCTGCGGGCACTGGCCGCCAACCTGCAACGCTATCCCGATAGCACGGTTGACGTGATCGGCCACACTGACAGCGTTGGCGATGCGAACTACAACCAGAACCTGTCCACACGCCGTGCGCAATCTGTCGCCGGCATCCTGACAGGCAGTGGTGTACGCTCCAGCCGTATCCGTGCCTATGGCCGTGGTGAAACGCAGGCAATCGCTTCAAACAACTCTGCAGCGGGACGCGCAGCAAACCGTCGCGTAGAAGTTGTTATTCGCCCAACAAGCTGATAAGTAGGCTTTAATACGACACCGCAAAAGCAACGCCGTCCTGTAATTTCAGGGCGGCGTTGTGCGTTTCGGGTCACGCGTTACCGGTCCGCGTTTCAGGGCGCGTCCCAACAAAAACACCGCACGCAAGCCGCGCTTGCCGCCCCCGCCCTTTCCTCTCTATACTTTGGCAATCGACCCTTCGGAGCCTGTCATGCCGTTTCAGAAAATCCAGCCGGAACGCATAGCCGACACTGTCGTGCGCCAGATCGAACAACTGATCCTGCGCGGCATTTTACGCCCCGGAGAGCGGCTCCCGTCCGAGCGTGACCTTTCGGACCGGCTCGGCGTGTCCCGCCCATCCATTCGCGAAGCCATTGCCGATCTGGTGGAACGGGGATTGCTGGCCACCCGTGCAGGATCGGGAATTTATGTGGCCGATGTACTCGGCTCGGCCTTTTCCGAACCGCTGATCAAACTGTTTTCCACCCATGAAGAAGCGCTGTTCGACTACATCACCTTCCGCCGCGATCTGGAAGGTCTGGCGGCAGAGCGGGCCGCCCGTCTGGGCAGCGACACGGATCACAAGGTGATCTCTACCCTGTTCGCCAAGATGGAAAACGCCCACACCAAGCGCAACCCCGCAGAGGAAGCCGCGCTTGATGCGGAATTTCACATGGCCATCGTCGAGGCGAGCCACAACGTCTTTATGCTGCACATGATGCGGTCCATGTTTGAAATGTTGCGTGCGGGCGTGTTTTACAACCGCAAGGTCATGTTCAAAGTCCGCACCACGCGCGAGGCCCTGCTCGACCAGCACCGCGCAATCCACGACACCATCCTGTCCCGCGATCCCGCCGCCGCGCGAAAGGCGGTTGAGGATCATCTCGGGTTTGTGGAAAGCTGCATGCATCAGGACCGCAAGGCCCGCACCAACGAGGAAATCGCACAATTGCGATTTGCGCAGGAACTGGACCGCAGCTAAACCGGCGCACACTGCACCGACAGGGGGTTTTTAGTTGTAACCGCGGCTGTTTTGCGGCATTTGGGCGCTAACGTCGATTAACTTTCAGGACCGTATTTCATGACCGACACCACAGACTTTGCCGATCGTATGCTTTCACTGGGTTTGGCCCGTGTTTCCGAAGCCGCTGCCATTGCCAGCGCGAAACTCATCGGGCGCGGTGACGAAAAAGCCGCTGATCAGGCGGCTGTCAACGCCATGCGCGAACAGTTGAACATGCTGGACATCGCCGGTGTTGTGGTCATCGGTGAAGGCGAACGGGACGAAGCCCCGATGCTGTTCATCGGCGAAGAAGTGGGCACCGGCAATGGTCCGGGTGTGGATATTGCGCTTGATCCACTGGAAGGCACAACCCTGACCGCCAAAGACATGCCCAACGCGCTGACTGTGATCGCAATGGGGCCGCGCGGTTCCATGCTGCACGCACCGGATGTCTATATGGACAAACTCGCCATCGGGCCAGGCTATCCTGTGGACACGGTTACTTTCGCGATGTCTCCGGCAGAGCGGGTGCGCAATCTGGCCAAGGCCAAAGGCTGCGATGCCGACCAGATCACCGTTTGCGTTCTGGAGCGTCCGCGCCACGAAGAAATGATCGCGGAACTGCGCGAAACAGGCTGCGCCATCCGCCTGATCACCGACGGTGATGTGGCCGGTGTGATCCATTGCGCCGAAGCCGCCAAAACCGGCATCGACATGTACATGGGCTCCGGCGGCGCACCCGAAGGTGTTCTGGCTGCTGCGGCGCTGAAATGTATGGGCGGGCAATTCTACGGCCGCCTGACCTTCCGAAACGACGACGAACGGGGCCGCGCCACCCGCGCCGGCATCACCGATTTTGACCGGATCTACACCCGCGACGAACTGGTTACAGCCGATGTGATCTTCGCCGCCACCGGCGTCACAGACGGGTCCATTCTGGACGGTGCCACCAAAGACGGCAACTTCATGGAAACCGAAACCATCCTGATGCGGTCCAAAACCGGCTCCGTACGCCGGATCAAATACCGTCAGAACAACAACTGATCAAAACGGCATGGCGCGTAAGGTCGGATTCTCCAAACCTGATACAGAGGCAAAGAAATCCATTGCCGACAGCTATCTGGACGAATTCCGCCAACGCCATAACCACGGGCTTTCGCCTGACCCTTATGCCGCCCGACCGGAACGCAAACGCAACTGGTTTGTGATTGCGTTCCTGATGCTCTGGCTCACCGGCTGGAGCGGCGGCATCCTTCTCGTCGGTGCGATCCTGCTGGACGGCGCTGGTGACAGTTTTCTCTACATCTGGCTCACCGCGGCTGTTCTGGGCTGGGGCGTGGCCGTTTATGTGTTGATCCGGCAACTTAGGGGCATACCGCCCTCCAAAGGCAAACATGACTGATTTTCTAGGGGTGTCCCGTTCCGCAACAGGCCGCCGCTGGGTCGGCCTTTCCTCTGATGCAGACCGTCAGGCGCAGGCCATTGCCCAGCAGACCGGCCTGCCCGCCACACTGTCACGTACATTAGCACGGCTGGGTGTTCTGCCAGAAAATGCCACCGCCTATCTGTCCCCTGCGCTGCGAGACCTGATGCCGGACCCTTCGATCTTTCGCGATATGGACAGGGCCGCCGAACGCGTCACGCAGGCGATCTCAAAACGGGAACGCATCGCGATTTTTGCCGATTACGATGTGGACGGTGGCAGCTCTGCCGCCCTGCTGATCGACTACCTGCGCCAGATGGGACTGATTGCCACGCTCTATGTCCCCGACCGCATCGACGAAGGCTATGGGCCGAACGAACCGGCCATGGCGGACCTTGCCAGCCGACATGATCTGATCATCTGCGTGGATTGCGGAACGCTGTCCCATGACCCGATTGCCGCTGCCAAAAACTGCGATGTGATCGTCCTTGACCATCACATGGGCGGCGAGACCCTGCCCCCCGCGCTTGCCGTGGTGAACCCGAACCGGCAGGATGAAGACAACGACTTTGGCAACCTCTGCGCCGCCGGAGTGGTCTTTCTGACGCTTGTAGCTGTGAACCGCCTTCTGCGTGCCGATGGACAAAAAACACCGGACCTTATGGCGCTGCTTGATCTGGTGGCGCTGGCCACTGTGGCAGATGTCGCCCCGTTAACCGGATTAAACCGCGCTTTGGTGCGGCAGGGGTTGGTGATCATGGGGCGACGCAACCGTGTCGGGCTGGCTGCCGTGTCTGATGCCGCACGGCTGACGACGGCACCTAACAGCTATCACCTCGGCTTTGCTCTTGGGCCGCGAATTAACGCAGGCGGACGCATCGGTCGGGCGGATCTCGGGGCGCGGCTGCTCTCCACCGATGACCCCCATGAGGCCGAAGCCATTGCCGACCAGCTCTCGCAGCTTAACGACGACCGCCGCGAAATAGAGGCACAGGTCCGCCTGCAAGCGATGGAACAGGCCGAAGCCCGCGGATTTAACGCGCCATTGGTCTGGGCCTCACAGGAAGGTTGGCACCCCGGCGTGGTCGGCATCGTCGCCGCCCGCCTGAAAGAAGCCACCAACCGCCCGACCGTGGTGATCGGCTTTGAAAACGGTGAAGGCAAAGGGTCGGGACGCTCGGTCACTGGAATCGATCTCGGCTCCGCCATCGCCACCTGCACCCGCGAAGGGCTGCTTCTGAAAGGCGGCGGTCACAAAATGGCAGCCGGCCTGACTGTCAGCGCCGAGAATCTTGAACCCGCTATGGCACGGCTGGCAGAATTGCTCGACAAACAGGGCGCCAGCAGCATCGGCCCCAAAGACCTGATGCTCGACGGGTCTGTCATGCCAAGCGCGATTACAACCGAACTCGTGGAGCAACTGGAACAGGCCGGACCCTTTGGCGCGGGTGCCCCTGCCCCCCGGTTCGCCCTGCCCGCCCAGCGCATCGCCTTTGCAAAACGGGCCGGCGAAAACCATCTGCGCCTGACCGCACAGGATTCAGGCGGCGCCCGAATCGACGCCATCTGCTTTGGCGCGTTCGACAGCGCAATCGGCCCGATGCTAGAGGATAATCGGGGCAAATTATTCCATTTGGCAGGCCGTCTTGAGATCGACGAATGGGGCGGCCGCAAGAAGGCCAAGCTCCGATTGGAAGATGCAGCCCCTGCAGAATAAAAAAGTGCAAAATAGTCGAAAAAAGCTCTTGCAGCCCCCCGGCCTTATGACTAAAAGCGCCCTCACAGAAGCTGCGGTCCCTTCGTCTATCGGTTAGGACGTCAGGTTTTCAACCTGAAAAGAGGGGTTCGATTCCCCTAGGGACTGCCACTTCTGCTAAGCCCCCCAAAGACATCCAGAACAGTGAAGCGACAGGCAAAAGCCACGCCACACAATAGCGCCCACGCTTCAATGTTCCGAAAAATACTCCCGCTGGCGGCGGGATACCTGAAAAAAGCGATCAGCGACGTAAAACTTCAGCAGATTCCTCAAAGCATGTGGATGGTAACTGTAAGGCATCTCTAAGAACAAAGTTGTCTTGACCAACCTTCCTTCGTGCCGGAGCAAGTGCAACTGTTTGAAGGACACCTCACGTCTCTTAGGGTGGTTTGGGGACGCAAGTTACCCGCTCTTGTAATTCAACGTAGTGTCAGGCAGCTTTATCCGCTGAATCTTCCCTGACGGTCCTTTCGGCAGCTCTTTCATTATATACACCCTGTCCGGCGATTTGAATTTGCCAAGCTTTCTTATGCAGATTTCGATCAGCTCGGGTGAGGTCAATGTGGAACCGTTACACAGTTTTACAGCCGCCTCGACGCGCTCTCCGTAGGTGTTGCAGGGGCGGGCAAACGCGGCGGCTTCGACGACATCAGGGTGTGTATAAAGGGCTTCATCGATTTCTCGTGGCGCGATATTCTCCCCGCCTTTTATGATGAGCTCTTTCAGGCGCCCTGTCACAAAATAGTAACCGTCTTCATCCACATGACCCAAATCGCCGGTGCGCAGCCAACCGTCAGGGGTGAATGTGGCCTTTGTGGCTTCGGGATTTTTGAAATATTTCTGCATGACATTCGGCCCGCGCACAGCGATTTCGCCCTGTACGTTTGCAGGCATGGGAGCCAGCTTTGACGAGAGGATACAGACCTCGTTGCCAAAGGCTTTACCCGGTGATCCTATTTTCCTCAAACCGGGTGGGAGCGGGTTCGACAATATTTGTGCAGCAGTTTCCGTCAGCCCCATTGTTTCGACAATTGGCACCTCAAAACGCGTTTCAAATGCCGTTTGTACATCAGGAGAAAGTGGCGATGAGGCCGAGCGTCCAAACCGGATCCGGTCGCGTGTGACGGGCGAAGGTGTTGTGTTTGAGTGTAGCAGATGGGAGATAATGGTCGGCACTATGGAGAACCATGTGGCTTTGACGCTCTCGCATTGCTCCCAAAAATTGCTGGCCGAGAATTTGGGCGCAACGCAAAGCGTCCCGCCGGTTAGCAGGGTGCTCATTACTGTAACGCAGAGGCCATTGATATGATAGATTGGCAGGACGCATAGACCGCTGTCGCGCTTTGAGAGGGAATGAGCGACCGCAGGGGTCCAGCCGCCTGCAAGCAGGCTGGAGTGGCTATGAACAACGCCTTTAGGACGGCCCGTCGTGCCGGAAGTGTACATCAATAGCGCATCATCATCCGGGGATAATGCGTGTAGGTCAGGTTTCAGGTCTGCATCCGCTTCCTGCAAAACCGCGAGCGTTTCGGGGCGCGTTCGGTCGAACAGTGCCATCTGGCTTTGATCAACCAGCGCCAGCCGCGCCTCGCAGTGTTCCAATGCATAACCAATGGCCTCGTCGCCTGCGACTAGATTAATGACCGTGGCGCGAAAGCCGCCGTAAAGTGCGCCAAAAAGGCTGATAACGGCATCACGCCCGTTAGGCTGCAGGATGGCTACGCTTTCACCTTTTGCAACACCTGCTGCCGTCAGCCGTCGCGCCAGATCCTGCGCGGCCTTCTGCAGATCGCCCCACTCCAGCGGCTTTGCACCATCGGTGAAAACATAGGCCCGATCGCCGCTACAGCTGTTTGCCCTATAATCAAGCCAGTCCCGCACCGTTCCCTTCGGTGGTGTCTCAGCATCGAAATTCATTTGCCTGCATCCGACCAGTATTCCGAAAATATGTCTTCCAGCGACGGCTCGTTTGGCGGGATTTCGCGGATGACTTTGGTTGTCTGGATGAAGTGCTTCCAGTGCAGGTTATCGTCAATAGCATTGCCGCCCCAGCTTCCGCAGCCCATCGACAGGGAAAATGGCATCCCGTTGTTGAAAGAGCCGCCCGTAGCATAAGTATGGGCCTGATTAACAATCACGCGGCAAGTGGGCATGGCCGCGCCAAGCGCTACCGCACGGGCATCATCGGCTGTATGTATTCCGATTGAATGACCGGCACCTTGGAATTTCAGAATGCGTTCGGCAATCTTCTGCGCTTCATCAAAGGTCTTTGCGCGGTACAACGCAACGACGCGGCTCAACTTTTCGCCTGAAAGGGGGTGTTCCGGCCCGATTCCCGCTGTTTCCACTGCCAGAAACTTTGTGTCGGCAGGAACCTGGCCTGTCATACTAAGGGCGTCGATCATTTTATCTGCATCTTGGGCGATGACGGAACGGTTAAGATGTCCGTCAGGCCAGAGTTTGGAGACAATCGTCGCCTCGTCCCGCACCAGCGCACCACCCGCTGTGGCCAAAGCCGCCACGAAGTCATCATACACATCATCCACCACAATCACCGAATTCTCTGAGGAACAGGAGGTGGCATTGTCGAAAGTTTTTGAGGCAGTAATCTTTTCTGCGGCGGCTGTTAAATCCGCGGTTTCATCTACAATCACAGTGACATTTCCCGCCCCGACAGCCACGGCCGGAGTGCCGCAGGTCTGGGCGCGATGCACATTGTTCTGGCTGCCTGTGCAAATGACCCGGTCGCTCAACTCCATCATCGCCTGCGTTTTTGCCTTCGAGCCGGGAGCGGGGATCATCTGCACCAGATCACGATCCAGATTGATCTTGTCAAATTCATCGTAGATATAGCGCAGCAGAAGCTCGCAACTGGCGACGCCTTTGGGGGACGGTGCAACCACCACAGCGTTCCCACATTTCAGCGCATTTATAATGTTATTGGCAGGTGTCGCGGCTGGGTTAGTGGATGGCACCACAGCGCCGACAACGCCGATTGGTCTCGCAATTTCGGTGATGCCTGATGCGGGATCGTTGCATAGAATGCCTTGGGTTTTGACACCTTGGATATCCCGCATCAAGCCAAGGGTTTTACGATGATTTTTAATAATCTTGTCGGCTACATTGCCAAGCCCAGTGGTTGCGACAGCCAGTTCGGCCAGCGCCTTGTTGCGCGATGGTTCCATGATAGCCCATGCTGCGGCCTGCGCTGCGCGGTCGTAACGGGTCTGGTCGGCGCCGTTCTCATAGGTTTTCTGGGCAACGCGGGCGCGATCCATGATCGCCTCGACCTCCGCGATTTCATCAGTAGCGGTCATCGCAAAATTCCTTCTGGTTTGGCTAGGGCGCGATCCGCCCCAGCCTTTGGTTTCTCGGTTCACAGACCTGCAAGCAGTTCCTTGAGAGTCTCTTCGCGGGCGGCCCACATCTCTTTCACTTCATCACGGGTCATGATGTGCATAGGCGATCCACCTGCTTTCATCTTCGAGGCAACGCGCGCATTCTTGAACATTTCCGGCACAACAGCGGCGAGCTTGTCGATAACCTCCGGCGGGGTTCCTTTCGGGACCATGATCCCGCGGAAATTCACACTGGCATTGTCGATGTCGTAGCCTTGCTCTTTAAGTGTAGGGACATCCGGTAGAAATGCGTTACGCTCCAGATCGAACACGCCGAGAATCTTGACATTGCCAGCTTGCTGCGCACGGAAAGCATCGGACAGGTTGTTCACTCCGCCCATAACGTCGCCTGCAATCACCGCTTTCATCGCAGCCGCACCACCGCCTTTGGTCGGGATGTAGGCCATTTTAACCCCCGCAGTTTTTTCCAGTTGCAAGGCTGCAATGTGATGGCCCACAAAAAGCCCCGCACCGGAGAATGTCAGCTTTGCGGGGTTTTCCTTGGCGTAATTTACCACGTCGTTCATTGAATTCATCGGACTGTCCGCCGCTACGACGAACACGGCAGGATCAGCGCCCCAGTTGGCGATAGGCTCAAAACTCTCTGCCGAATATTCGACACCACCCTTCACCGACTGGGCGATAAAATGGGGGATGTTGTAAGCTGCAAGGGTGTAGCCGTCCGCATCCGCTTGTGTTGCAAACCAGTTCCAACCGACGCGCCCCCCCGCGCCCGGTTTGTTAATGATCGCGACCGGCATGCCAAGTGCATCTTCGTTTCCGGCTGTCATCGTTACGATACGCGCCTGAAAGTCGGTCGCACCGCCTGCACCGTAGCTGACCATCATCATGACGGGCCTTTCGGGATACCCTTCCGCCAAGGTAGTTGTGCCCGTCAGAGCCGTCAGGGCCAATGCGGCGCTTGCTATAAGATGTCTCATAATTCGTCCTCCCTAGGATTGTTGATGTGAACGCTGCCTTGCCGGCAGTCTGGTTAGAAAAAAATCTCTCTTGGCGTGTAAACCTTTAGCAGCTTTGCAAAGAGTCCATACATAACAAGAAGATAGCCTGCTGTAATGACTATGCGTTTGATCCAGCTTTTTAGCGCGTTGTGGGGCGCAGGATCGTAAAGTGTAAGTAAGATGAAGAAGGCGGCGGTTCCTGCGGTGTAAAAGCCGACGGCTTTGGCGGCCCAGAAGATGTAGATGAGTGCAATCGCAAGGCCGGGCGCCAGATTTACCAACTGGCGCGCGGAAATACCGTTGCCAACCTTCGTCCAGCCCAGAACGGCCTTGAAGAAGGTCCAAAGCGCGAGAAGGACAAAGACCGTCGAGATCATCCGCGGGAATAGGAACGCTTCGGAAGGCTGTGCAGTGTAGCTGATCGAGGCAACCCAGAGACCAACCGCGGCGACGACGCCCGATGCCAGAATGTGCTGGATTCGGGGAAGGCTTGGCATACTCATCCAATGATCTCCTCTTTTGAAGTATAACGTCGTGAGCGTAGTTCCATCCAAGCCGAATAGGCGACAGACGCGATCACAATAACGATCAACGAGATATTCAGCGCACCCGACAGGAAGTAGGGTGCCATGCCGTTTGTCGCATTTGCGATCATGCTTCCCTGAATGAAATTTGCTTCGGCAATGGGTCCAAGGATCAGCCCCAGCACAAGCGGCGCAGCCGAAAAGCCGAAACGCTCCAGAAAATACATCATCACCCCAAGCGAGGCCATCACATAGACATCGCCCATGCTCGACTGGACGGAATAGCTGCCAAACACCGCCAGCCCGAGCACAATCGCAGCCATAACGCTTTGCGGAACCTGTGCGACCCGCGCTGCCAGCCCCGCCACATAAAGGCCAAAGATGCACATAAGAACCTGCCCGATCAGCATGGAATTGATAAACGTCCAGGCAACATCGGGGTGATTGTCAAACAGATCGGAGCCCGGAAAAATTCCGTGGATCAAAAGCCCGCCAAGCAAAACTGCCGCAGTGGGGGAACCGGGAATTGACAAGGTCAGCAATGGCACGAGGCTTGGCCCGACCATAGCATTGTTGGCAGCCTCCGCCGCGATAACCCCCTCGCTATGGCCCCTGCCAAATCTCTCAGGTTCCGAGCTGAATTTCTTGGTCTGATCATAGGCTACCAGTCCGGCGATCTGACCGCCGACCCCGGGAATGAGTCCGATGATCGACCCTGTGAGAGTTCCGATGGTCAGCGCCTTGGGGCGGCGCATCATTTCGCGGATGGCATCTCTGATAGAGTGCTTTTCAACCACGAGAACCTCGGCACTGTTGTCCTGTCGGCCTTTTGCAAACATGGTTATCACTTGGGGGATCGCAAACAACCCGATGAGGGCTGCAATGATGTTTATCCCGCCGCCAAGGGAGGGGTGAAAGATAAACCGCTGTGCGCCCATAATGTCATCAAAGCCGATAGTCGCGAGCCAGAGGCCGATACAACCTGACAGCAACCCTTTCACAACCGAGGCGCTGTCGAGCGAGCCGATGACGGTAACCCCCAGAATGGCTAACCAGAACAGATGGCTTGGGCCGAAGGCCAAAGCCCATTCAGACAGAAGCGGAGTAAGGAAAATCAAAAGCAGGACGCCAAAGACGCCCCCGACAGCAGACGCAAGAAAGCTCAGCTGCAACGCTTTGGCCCCCTTGCCCTGCCGCGCCATAGGGTGACCGTCTAGTGTGGTAGCAATATTGGCGGGTGCCCCCGGTATCTTGAGCAGGATCGCACTGACCGCACCGCCTGCAACTGTCGATGTGTAGGCCGCGCCAAGCAGGATAAGCCCTTGGGTCGCCGGTAGGTGAAATGTGAACGGAATCAGCAACGCAACCGCCATCGTTGGCGATAGGCCGGGCGTTGCACCAAGGATCAGTCCGCCGATCGTTCCAAGGAGTAATAGCCCAAACGACAAGGGCGTGAACACATCCGCAAAGTAGTACAGAAATTCCAAGCTTTCTTCCCCCCGACCAGCCTTACCGCAGTCTTGACTTTTCAGCCTAAGAGATGAAAATAGTTTTGCAAATGTTTTCATAAAATCAGGATAATGTCGTGAATAATCGTTCTAAAACAATTAATAAGCCTGATATTGTGGACGTTGCCCAAGCCGCCGGCGTCTCTATTTCCACGGTCTCTCGCAGCTTCAATCATCCCGAACTGCTGAAACCGGCGACTCGCAAAAAAATCGACCGCGCCGTGCAGCGCGTAGGGTATATCCGCAATCGCGCCGCACAGGTTATGCACGGAAGACGCACCGCTACTATCGGCCTTGTGGTTCCCACAATCGACAATGCGATCTTTGCCGAACTCATCCAGTCGTTTTCGGCTGAACTGGACGAAAACGGATTCACAATGCTCATCGCGTCTCATGGATTTGATCTGGAACGCGAATATCAAATGCTGCGGAAATTGATGGAACACCGCGTGGACGGTATCGCTGTGATCGGGTTGGAGCACTCCGACGCCTCGTACAAGCTGATAGAGCAGCAGGAACTGCCTGCCGTTGCGATCTGGAATTATGCGCAGGGTGCACGGTTGCCTTGCGTCGGTGTGCAAAACTCCAAAGCCGGACGCATGGCCGCACAGCACCTTATAGATCTGGGACACCGCGAGATCGGTTTGGTCTTTCCGGAAACGGACGGGAACGACCGCGCCAAAGACCGGCTGGAAGGCGCACTGGAAGCCTTGCAAAGCGCCGGAATTAACGTGCCAACAGAATGGCGCCTTGAAGCGCCCTATAGCATCGCGGAGGCAAAACGCGCCAGCGCAACGATGCTACAACAGATCAACCGGCCAACTGCAATTCTCTGCGGCAATGACATTATCGCGCAGGGCGTTCTGTTTGCCGCCCGACACATCGGTCTGGACGTTCCGCAACATTTGTCAGTGATGGGGATCGGGGATTTTAAGGGATCAGCAGAATTTGAACCGTCTATTTCAACAATCCGGATACCCGCAAAGCAAATAGGTATGGTTGCCGCAAGACTCATTCTGGATTCCGTTGCCCAGCTGCCAGACAACTCGAACGCCTTCGAATGTGATTTGCTTCTGGCCGCTCGCGGATCAACCATTCGGCTGACGTAAATGTAATTTGCAGCCGCGAATGGGGAGCGGGGCAACAAATGCTATTTGATCGACCCGATCTAAGACTTCATCTGCTCTTCTGCCGCACGCAGGGCTTTGCGGAAGTTGGGGCCGCCTCGGGTGTTGAGGACCGCGCGGGTGTAGCGTGCTACCAGATGGGGGCGGTTCTTTTCCAGCAGCCGGTTCAGCATTTCCTTTTGATAGCGGTGGTTGTGCAATCTGGCCCGCATCATTCCGTAGAACGCAGCCGTTGTCAGCGTGTCCTCCACACAGCCGAGCACGACCTGTTTGAGCACGCCCATCTGCTGCCAGAGCGAGGCGATGCGGTGGCCCATGAAGCGGCATTTATACTTGCGCACGTTTTCGCCCTGAAACAGGGCGGCGTGCATCGCGTCGAGGCTGGCTTGTGGATCGTAGAACAGGTGCACTTGCTTGGCCTGCAAGGATTCGACCGGCCCGTAGCCATAGCGCGAGGAAAAATCCCGTGCCCATGCCTTGCGGTAACGGGTCTCCCAAGACGCCACATCGCGGCTGAGCGTGGCTTGCGGGGACAGCAGGATCACGGTTGAACCGGGGGCGGCGGCGTTAAACACGCTTGCTGCATAAGCGCCCATTGAGGCACCGTAGAACAGGACATTGTCAAACTGCTTGAAAAAACCTTCATCGCGCAGGCGGTCGAAGAAATCGAACACGGCTTCGTCGCGGTACCATGTCCAGCCATGGGCCATCATCCCAAGCATGGACCAACCCTGCCCTGTCACAAAATTATACCCCCAAGGCATCCGGTGTTCGGCGTCTTTGGCCACATCATCGAGGTTTTCAAAGGTCACGAACAGGGTTTTACCGCCCTGCCCTTCACCTTGCACGAAGAGGGCGGAATGCTGGTTGCCTAGCTCTTCAAAAAAGCCTTTTTCCCCACCGACACTGGCGAGATGGTTTTGCAGGTCAATCTGGGTTGGCTTGTTCATAGGGCGAGCACCGTTTGTATCTGGCGGCTTTTGACAGACTCGTACATCTCAAGGTCGGCGGCAAAAGCCCGCTCGATGTTGCGCCGGTCCTTGCGTGTCAGCCCTGCCACCAGTTCTTTGCTGGAGGTTTTATGCCCGAGCGAGCTGCGAGTGTCCTGCACCATCGGCTGCGCCTTGCCAAAACAGGCCGAAACGATGTCTTGCAAGGCCGGTTCCAGATCATCCGTGGTCCCGACCACATCGTAGTTAATCAGCCCCCAAGAGATTTCCTTGCTCTGGGGGCGCCAGTGGCGATCCACGTCAAGCGCTTCGGGGTTGTGGGCCAGCACATCCAGAAAGGCCGACAGGCTGAGGTCTTCGTCTTTGGGGCGCCCGAGTTTGTCCATCAGCTTGTGCTTCTTCGCGCCCTGCCCTGCCACTTTGTCGGCCCATGCGCTCACGGTGCGGCTGACCGGTTCGCGCACCGCCGTAAAGCGGAACACTTCAGGGGATTGCAGCGCATTCAAGGCACGCTCCAGCGACAGGGTGCGCTTGCCCGCGTGGATCACATCCATCGGCGGTTTATGCACGTTCTGCATGGAAATATCGCGGTTGTCGCCCATCTCTGCCAGCAGATGCGCCATCAATGTGGCGATCACGGTTGTGCAGGCCGCCTTGTGGTTTTTCATATAGACAAAACTGCGTCCTGCCGGTTGGAACGCAGGCATATAGACGGTTTGCAGGAAATGCCGCTCATGGAGATAATTGTCCAGAATCCCGTCCTTGAACGCCATATCCACTCTCCCTTACCGGTCTTGATCCCTGTTTCTACAGCGCATAAGCGCACCGCAGCAGGGCTGTTCTGCTTGCCTGTTTTCGGGATTACAGCAATTTCCGCCCCTGTGGAAGTGGGAATGGCCCCTGTCGCGCGGCGGGTATTTGCGCCGCGCGGCTAGTCTGTCGGCGTGTCATCGTCCAGCAGGATGCGCGCCGCGCTGCCTTCTGGGTCGTCATATTGCGCATTGCGCACGGTCCACAAAAACCCCACCAAGCCGACCCCGCCAAGGATCAGGGACACAGGGATCAGAACAGCCAGTACATTCATTTTACAAACCTTACGCGCATCGCGTTTGCCAGAACTGTCACGGAAGACGTGGACATCGCCAGTGCTGCCAACAGCGGCGTGGCAAATCCCGCCAGTGCGATCGGGATCGCAATCATGTTGTATCCGGCGGCAATCGCGAAATTCTGCCGGGACAGTTTCACTGTAGATCGTGCCACCGCCAGCGCCAGCGGAATGCTTGCCAGATCCTGTCGCAGCATCACGATGTCCGCAGCATTACGCGAGGCATCAAGTGCAGAGGATGGCGCCATAGACGCATGGGCACCGGCAAGTGCCGCAGTGTCATTCAACCCGTCCCCCACCATCAGAACCTTATACCCCTGTTTCTCAAGATCCTTCAGCCGCTCCAGTTTGGCCTCGGCACGGACGCTCGCCTGAATGTCGCGCACCCCGAGTTGATGGGCGATGTCCACCGCAGCCTCGCGCCGGTCGCCGGTCAGGATGTGAACAGGGATACCGGCCTTTTGCAGTGCAGCAACGGCGGTTTTTGCTCCGTCGCGCAGGGTTTCGGTGGTTTCAATCTTGCGCACACGCGACCCCCCGATCCGCAAGCCGGTGCCGGAAAAATCCGCACCAAGCCAGTCGGCCCGCCCCAGTTGCACACGCTCCCCGCCAAAATAGGCCTGCACACCAGCGCCTTTGATTTCTTCGATCTGCTCCAGCGCCGCCGCCTTCATCTGCGGCCCCAGCGTTCCGGCAATGGCTTTGCTGACCGGATGATCCGAAGCCTGCGCCAGCCCCAGAAGGATCGACTGTTCAACCGCGCTCAGCCCGCTGGTTGTCACGTCAAATCCCGGACGGGTCAGCGTGCCTGTCTTGTCAAACACGGCCAGATCCACCTCTGCCAGACGTTCCAGCGCAGTGGCATGGCGCACCAGAAGACCCGTTGAAAACAGCTTGCCAATTGCACCGGTGGACACAGCGGGAACCGCCAGCCCCAAGGCGCAGGGACAGGTGATGATCAGCACCGCAACGGCAATATTCAACGACATTCGCACGTCATGGCTGGCCGCCAGCCAGCCTAGAAACGCCAGCAGCGCCAGCAGGTGAACGACAGGGGCATAGACCTGCGCCGCCCGCGCTGCCAGAGAGGTATAACTGTTGCGTCCGGTTTCAGCCAGTTCGACCATAGCCGCCACACGGCGCAGGGTGGTATCCTCGCCCACAGCGGTGGCCCGCAGGGTCAGCGGCCCGCCGAGATTGACCTCACCGGCCTGCAAGGCGGCACCGGCCAGAACCTCTATTTCTTCGGACTCTCCGGTCAGGAAAGAGCGGTCCATCTGGGCTGTCGGGGACAAGAGGTCTCCGTCCACAGGCACTCGCATGCCGCTTGGCACAAGGATATGATCCCCCACCGCCAGTTCCGACACCGCACGAGATACAGCCTGACCGTCAATCAGAACGCTCGCCCTGTGGACCTCTAGTGCGGATAGCTCCCTTGCTGCGGAACGGGCGGCACCACGGGTTTTATGCTCTAGGAACTTGCCGATCAGCAGAAAGAAGGTCAGCGACAGGGCCGCGTCGAAATAGGCATGCGCCCCGCTCTGGCGGGACTCAAACAAGGACATGCCCACCGCCAGCACAATCGCCAGCGAGATCGGCACGTCCATATTCAACCGGCGATGCCGCAGCGCCGTCCACGCACTTTTGAAGAACGGCTGCCCGGAGAAAGCGACCACCGGCACGGCAATCGTGGCCGAGATCAGATGGAACAGGTCCCGCGTGGCATCTGTCGCACCCGACCAGACCGCCACTGACAAAAGCATGACGTTCATCATGGCAAACCCCGCCACTGCCAGACGCAGCAGAAGGGCGCGGCCTTCGGGGTCCGTGTCCGTTCCCAGCGCCTCTTGATCCAGTGGGTAGGCGGCAAAACCCAAAGCGTTCAGATGTTCGGCAATCTGCGTTTCGCTGATACTGTCGTCGGCCTGAACGCCCAAACGTTTAAGCGACAGGTTCACCCGCGCGTCCCGAATGCCCGGCACCGCCAGCAAGCCCTGTTCGATTTTGGCGATACAGGCGGCACAATGCACGGTCGGAACCGAAAACCGCAGGTTTGACTTTATCTTCTTGGCGACATGTTCAGAAACCAGCGTTGCCGGGATACAGCCCGGACACGGGGATGCGGAAACAGCACTGCTCATTGCAAGACCCTCACGATAATGCGCTGCTGGAACAATGTGCCATTGGGCGCGCGGGCTTTCAGCCGCAGGTTCCAGTTCCCCGCACCGGCCACTACCGGCGCGACATAGGCCCCGTTTTGGCGGCGGAACTGCAATTCCTGATCCTGTGCCACACTGGTGGCCCGTCCGAATGTGGCCTGTTCGATCAGAACCGAAACCGGCGTGCCGGCTTTGTCGATATTCAGGGTCAGATTGCCGTCCTGCACAAAGGCGCCGACATCCCAGCCCAAGGCAAGCTGCGCATCGCGGTCGGCGTCAAAGCTCTGGCTTGCCACGTAGGAGTTTTTAACCTCAAGCCCCGGAAAGCTGCTTACGGCGTTATAGGCCAGAACCAGATTGACCCCGATAATCACCGAAAACGCCAGCGCGAAAGACCCGAACACATGCCATCCTGTAATCCGCTTGACCATATCATTCTGCCTTTCCGTTAAAGGTTGTTTCTTGGGACGCCCGCGTGCCTGTGGCTGTGTCTTCAACCCAGATGCGAATTTCGCTGCGGGCCTGTGTTGCCGCCGGATCGCGGCGCGGTGCGGTGACGTAGACCCGCTGCAGGTAGGTCCGGTCCGCTGGCACAAGAATGCTGCGCCCTTCCGCCTGTCCTTCCAGTTGCAACTGCACACCCGTGTCGCCGGTCACAGAGAGCTGGAACACCCGCGCCTCGGAATGTTTGTTGCGCATCCTGACATCGTAAATGTTGCGGATGCTGCCATCCGAGAGCGTCACATAGGTGGGGTTGCGCAGGGGCGACACCGCCAGTTCCATGTCCGAACGCATGAACAGCGCATAAATCAGGCCGACCCCGACCAGAGACCAGAGTGCGGTATAAAACAGCGTTCTGGGCCGCAGAACATGCCGCCAGAGCGGTTTGGGCGCGGCACCGGCCCGTTCTGCCGGTTCATCTGACAGCGCCAGATAGTCGATCAGCCCCCGCGGTTTGCCGATCCTGTCCATCACATCATCACAGGCGTCGATGCACAGCGCGCAGGTGATACATTCCATCTGCTGTCCGTCGCGGATGTCGATCCCCATCGGACACACGTTAACGCAGGCCATACAGTCGATGCAATCCCCGCGCGGTGCGGTCTCGGCCGGTTGGATGGCTTTGCGATGCTTGCCGCGCGGCTCTCCCCGCCAGTCGCGGTAGGCTACTGTGATCGTGTCAGGGTCCATCATCGCGGCCTGAATGCGCGGCCAGGGGCACATGTAGATGCAAACCTGTTCACGCAGGAAACCGCCAAAGACAAAGGTTGTCGCCGTCAGCACCGCGATGGTGCCATAGGCAATCGGGTGGGCGTCAAAACGCAGCAGATCCCGTGCCAGCGTCGGTGCATCGGTGAAGTAGAACACCCAAGCCCCGCCCGTGGCCATCGCAATCGCAAGCCAGATTGCCCATTTCGTCAGCCGCAGCCGCCATTTGTGAAAATCCCATTTCGCCTTCCACAAGCGCACCCGCGCGTTGCGGTCCCCTTCGACCCAACGCTCCACCAGAATGAACAGATCGGTCCAGACCGTTTGCGGGCAGGTATAGCCACACCACACCCGCCCAAGCGCCGAGGTGAACAGGAACAATCCCAGCCCCGCCATGACCAGCAATCCGGCGACAAAGTAGAACTCGTGTGGCCAGATTTCGATCCAGAAAAAGTAGAACCGCCGCCCCGCCATATCCAGCAGCACAGCCTGATCCGGCAGGTTCGGCCCGCGATCCCAGCGAATCCACGGCAGCAGGTAGTAAATCCCCAGCGTCACCAGCATGATCCACCATTTCAGACGGCGGAATTTGCCCGAAACCTTGCGGGGAAACACGGGCTCTTGCGCCGCGTAAAGAGAAGGAGGCGTGGTCTGGGTCATGGTATTAATCCTGTTCGCAGCCCTCTCTTACAGCAGAAGAATCAGGCGCGCTTTGATGTGGATCAAAAAGACCCCCGAAACGGCTTGTTTGCGAACAGGGCCGTTTCGGGGGAACGGCACCGCGTAGGGGGGTCAGTGCCGTATTCGCAAATTTTCAGCCGGTCAGGGTTACTCGCCGCCGCCAAGCCCGTGGACATAGGCCGACACCGCACGCACATCCGCTTCGATCAGGCGCTGGCCCCATGCAGGCATGATGCCAAACCGGGAATAGGTGATGGTGTGGATCAGGGACTCCCGATCGCCGCCATAAAGCCAGATCGCATCGGCAAGGTTGGGGGCACCCTGTTCGCGGTCGCCCAATCCGGTTTCACCGTGACAGGCTGCGCATTGCTCTGCAAAGAGCGGCTGTCCGCTTGCGGCCAACACCGCGTCCGCATCGCTGTTGGACAGGGAGTAGACGTATTCCGCCACGCCGCGAATCTGCTCTTTCTCCATAAATTCGCCAAACGCCGGCATCTGGGAAAAGCGGGCATCATCGTCCGTGTCGTTCCGGATACCGTGGCGCACGGAGTAGGTGATGTCATCCAGACTGCCGCCCCAGAGCCAGTCGTCGTCCAGCAGGTTGGGATAGCCTTTGAACCCGGCCGCACCAGAGCCGTGACACTGGGAACATTGCGCTTTGAACACCGCGCCGCCCCGTGCCACCGCATAGCGCAACAGGTCCGGATTTTCGGGCAAACGGTTCATCTCGGTGGCCAAAAGCTGCTCTACCAGTGGTCCGTTCTTTGCGTTGTGGGTTTCAATATCGCGGGCCACATCCGCCCGCGTTGACCAGCCAAGCACCCCGGTCGTCGCGCCAGAGATCAGCGGCCAAGCGGGATAGGCGATGGTATAGGCAATGCCCCAGACGATGGTTGCGTAAAGGCTCCAGAGCCACCAGCGCGGCATCGGGTTGTTCAGCTCTTCGATACCGTCCCAGCTATGACCGGTGGTTTCAACGCCGGTGACTTCATCCACGTTTTTTTCAGTATGGTCAGACATCAGTTTGTCCTCTTGATACAATCGGGGCAATCGCCCGCACAGCCGCGCGGGGCGGGTTCATTTCCGGTGTCATAGGCTGCACCAAAGGGCTGGCTATCGCGCAGGGGAATCTGGCTCGCCTCTTTGTGCATCTGCCGGTTGCCGGGGCGGAACAGAAACAGGATCGCGCCGATGAAAAAGCAGAACATTGCCAGCAGGAACCAACTGTCCGCCATTTCGCGCAGGAAGGAATAGGTGTCCATCGCGCCCTCCTATCGGCTTGCATCGGGGGTGAAGGTCGAGAAATCGACCATCGTGCCGAGAACCTGCAGATAGGCCACCAGCGCATCCATCTCGGTCAGCTCTTTTGCGCCGTCAAAGTTGGCCACCGCCGCCCCCGGATAGCGTTCCAGCAAACCGTCGTAATCACTGTCTGGATCGGCCTGCGCATAGAAATCCGCCACGGCGTTTTCCAGCATGTCATCGTCATAAGGCACCCCCACAAAGCGGTGGGTCTTCAGCAGCGCCTTGATCTGGGATGCGTCAATGCGGGTCTCTGCCAGAAACTCGTATTTCGGCATGATGGATTCCGGCACGACCGACTGCGGGTCTTTCAGGTGTTCTACGTGCCATGCGTCCGAATAGCGCCCGCCTACGCGGGCCACATCCGGTCCGGTCCGCTTTGACCCCCATTGGAACGGGTGATCGTACATGGACTCTGCGGCCAGTGAATAATGCCCGTAGCGTTCCACTTCGTCGCGCATCGGGCGGATCATCTGGCTGTGACAGAGATAGCAGCCCTCGCGCACATAGATGTCCCGTCCGGTCAGCTCCAGCGGGGAGTAGGGGCGCACGCCCTCTACTTCCTCAATGGTGTTTTCCAGCCAGAACAGCGGCGCGATTTCCACGATCCCGCCGATGGAGACCACCAGAAGGGAGCTGACCAGCAACAGGGTCGGACTTCTTTCAAGGATTGCATGTTTGTCGAGAAAGGCCATTTTCCGAACTCCTTATTCTGCTGCGACGGTCGGGACGGTGCCAGTGGCACCTGCCCTCGCCGCTTTGGGGCCGCGGATGGTCATCCACATGTTCCACACCATGATCACCGCTCCGGCAAGGAACATCACCCCGCCCAGACCGCGCACCACATACATTGGGAATTTTGCGGCTACGGTGTCTGCGAAAGAGTTCACAAGGAACCCCTGATCATCCACTTCACGCCACATCAGGCCCTCCATGATGCCAGTCACCCACATGGATGCCGCGTAAAGAACGATACCGATGGTCGCCAACCAGAAGTGCCAGTTGATCGCGCTCATGGAATACATCTTGTCGCGGCCCCACAGACGGGGTGTCAGGAAGTAGAGACAGGCAAATGTGATCATGCCGTTCCAGCCCAACGCGCCGGAATGCACATGACCGATGGTCCAGTCAGTGTAGTGGCTGAGGCTGTTGACCGCGCGGATCGACATCATCGGACCCTCAAAGGTGGACATGCCATAAAAGCCGAGAGACAGGACGAACATCCGCAGGATCGGATCGGTGCGCAGCTTGTCCCAAGCCCCTTGCAGGGTCATCAGACCGTTGATCATACCGCCCCAGCTGGGCATCCACAGGATAATCGAGAACACCATACCAAGGGTCGACGCCCAGTCCGGCAGTGCTGTGTAATGCAAATGGTGCGGGCCGGCCCAGATATAAAGGAAGATCAGCGCCCAGAAGTGGATGATCGACAGTTTATAGCTGTAGACCGGACGCTCTGCCTGTTTGGGCACAAAGTAGTACATCATGCCAAGGAAGCCCGCCGTCAGGAAAAAGCCCACTGCGTTGTGGCCGTACCACCACTGGGTCATGGCATCCTGTACACCGGCAAAGACCTGCACCGATTTGCTGCCCCAGATGGACACCGGAATGGACAGGTTATTGATCACATGCAGCATCGCCACAGTGATGATGAAGGCAAGGTAGAACCAGTTCGCCACATAGATATGACGCTCGCGCCGCTTGAAGATCGTGCCAAGAAACACCGCAAGATAGGCAAGCCATACAATCGTCAGCCAGATGTCCACATACCATTCAGGCTCGGCGTATTCTTTGGACTGGGTTGATCCCAGCAAATAGCCCGTCGCTGCCAGCACGATAAACAGCTGATAGCCCCAGAACACAAACCACGCGAGGTTCCCGCCCCAAAGCCGCGTCGCGCCGGTGCGTTGAACCACGTAAAAAGAGGTCGCGATCAGGCCGTTACCACCAAAAGCAAAGATCACCGCAGAGGTATGCAGCGGCCGCAACCGGCCAAAGTTTGTAAACGGCTGACCCCAGTCGAAGTTCAACTCGGGAAAGGCCAGTTGGAACGCGATAAACGTCCCCACCACGAAACCGATGATCCCCCAAAAGGCGGTGGCGATCACGCCGGCGCGGATCACCCCGTCGTCATAACCCGTTGGCACAGGTTTAACCGCCCGCGGTTCCCCCGCGTTGCGGATCACCCGCACAAACATGACCAGCGCAATGATGAGAATCAGCACCGCATGTAGTTGATAGGCCGGGTCCAGCGCCCAATTCGCGCCCATAGCCGCAACAAGCGCGACCCCGGCCAATAAGAAAGCCTTGATATAGTCCATCTGACACCTCGAAAATGACGAGCACTGCCAAAGCAGACACTCCTGTTCGCAAGTGTAGGGATAGGCGGGTTTGCGGGGCGATTCCTTGATCTGGGTCAAGTTTGCCGGAAAGGTTTGCTTTTTCTTTCCGCCCGTTATCGTTGCATTGCAGGGTTAATGCAGACAGTCATTCCCTGTGATGTCATGCAGGGCATCGGGGCTGAGCACTGTAAAACTGCGACGGTCGTTGAACCGCAGGATACCCTGTGCCTTTAGCGCAGAAAGCTGGCGGCTGACCGTTTCCAGCGTCAGACCAAGATAGTTGGCGATTTCCTCACGGCTGAGCGGCAGAACAAGCGCATCATGCGGTGCGGTCAAACCTTCCACACTGCTCCGCCGGATCAGCATGTCGATGAAGGTCGCGATTTTCTCGCGTGCGGTCTTGCGGCCCAAAAGCAGCATCCAGTCCCGCGCCGCATCCAGTTCGTCGAGCGCGATTTCCACCAGCCGCTTGGACAGATCGGGTGTCACCGATAGCAGGTTCTCGAACGGTTTCCGCTCAAAGCAGCACAGGGTCACATCCGAAGCTGCAACCACGTCGAACTCCACACGATCCCGTCCGGGCCGCCCGATAAAGTCCGACGGCAGCAGCAGGCCAACCATCTGGGTGCGCCCGTCCTCAAGCGTTTTGCCAAGGGTCGCGACACCGTGAACCACCGACGCGACGAAATCCATCGCCTCACCACGCCACAGGATCTGCTCGCCGGCTTTGAAACTGCGGTACACCTTGATCTTCTCAAGAATATCAAGGTCCGCACCTTCACAGCGGGAACACACAGCGCGATGCCGGATCGGGCATTCGCCGCATTTTATATTGGAAAGCACAAGAGCATTCATATCGCACAGACCACACCAGATTGTTAACAGAAGCAACCGGCTTATACCGAAGCGGTCCGGGAAGATATGCTGGCAGAACGCCGCACCGCGCGTACAAAGTGCCACAGGCGCGACCGCGCGCCCCCTTGCAGAGCGACCCGCGATCCCCCAAAGGATCGCAAAACGTGGAAGTGAATCATGACGCAACTTATACCCGCTTGGGACAACGGGGTTCTGACACCGCTGGACAAACTGGACGTACACCGGCGCGGGCTGAAACACCCCGCGATCTCGGTGTTTTTGCTGGCGGGCGACAAGACGCTGATCCAGCAACGGGCCTCTCACAAATACCACACGCCGGATTTATGGGCCAATACGGTCTGCACCCATCCCCATTGGCAGGAAGCCAGCCTGACCTGCGCCGGACGGCGTCTGGAGGAAGAACTGGGCATTACGGGTTGCGATCTGCAATTCGGTCAAACCGTTGAATACCGCGCGGATGTGGGCGGCGGCCTGACCGAGCATGAGGTCGTGGATATTTACACCGCTTGTGTGACGCCGGACATAGCAATGGCGCTTAATCCGGATGAGGTTCAGGCCGTGCGCTGGATCGGATTTGACACGCTGGCGCAGGAAATCAGGGAAACGCCAGAGCGGTTCACACCTTGGCTGCGGGTCTATATGCGGGATCATCGGGACTGGATTACCGCTGCGATATAGGCGCGATTTGTTAACTTTCCGCATAGAGTCGAAAAGGTGACGTCCGGTTCGCCTGACCCTGCCGTGCCGTGAAAAAGAGAGTCCCTGACAGGCCAGGCCACTGATGACAAAGCGAAAACTGATTTAACATACTGCATATATGAAGCTTCATATACGACGCTTCATATATGAAGCTTCAAGGTTAAGGGTTTCGCAATCTTTCTTAACGAACCCCTCGAAAAGCCCCCCCCGACACGCCCCACGCACAAAAAAACCGCGCCGCAGGCTTCCCTGCGGCGCGGCCAGTTTCAACGGTCTTTGCTTAGTTCAAAGCAGCGTCGGTGATTTCCAGAGTGTAAGCGCCTTCAGGCTCTTTCGTGATCACCGGATCGGAACCGGCTGTCAGGAGGCTGTCCACGGTCCGACGGTAATCCGCCTCATCCAGCGCCCCGTTTGAACCCGCTGTCAGTTTGGCCACTTCGGACATCATCCGCTTCTGGTGCTTCTCGGTCTGTGCACCGGTCGCATCATTGTCCAGAACGATCATTGCCGCCTCGTCCGGATTTTCCTCGGCATACTTCCAGCCCTTCATGGAGGCCCGCACGAAACGCACCATCTTGTCCTTGAACGCCTCGTCCTTCAGGTTTTCACCCAGAACATACATCCCGTCTTCCAGCGTCGCCACGCCCTGATCTTCGTATTTGAACACGACCAGTTCTTCGGGTGTCAGACCAGCATCAATGACCTGCCAGTATTCGTTATAGGTCATGGTGGACACACATGCGGCCTGTTTTTGCAACAGCGGGTCCACGTTGAACCCCTGCTTGAGCACCGTCACGCCACCGTCCGTACCGTCCGTTTTCAGGCCGAGTTTGCTCATCCAGCTGAGAAACGGATATTCATTGCCAAAGAACCAGACCCCCAGCGTCTTGCCCGGAAAATCATCCGGCGAGGACACACCCGCATCCTTGCGGCAGGTCAGCATCATGCCGGAGGATTTGAATGGCTGGGCAATATTCACCAGATCAAGCCCCTTCTCTCGGGATGCCAGCGCCGACGGCATCCAGTCCAGAACCACATCGGCACCGCCACCGGCAATCACCTGTGCAGGGGCAATATCAGGGCCGCCCGGTTTGATGGTGACATTCAGGTCTTCTTCTTCGTAAAACCCTTTGTCCTGCGCCACATAATATCCGGCAAACTGGGCCTGCGTGACCCATTTCAGTTGCAACGTTACATCATCGGCAGCCTGTGCCAAAGACGCGCCCAGCGCCATCGCACCGGCCAGTGCAGTTGTTACTATTTTTTTCATTTTCTCTCTCTCCTTGTTGATTCGTTTTTATTATTTCTACCCTCTCTGTGAAGGGTGCCAGAAGGTGACTCCTTTTTCCAGCAGGGCGACCAAACCGTAAAAGGCCGACCCTGCAATCGCCGCGACGGTGATTTCGGCCCAAACCATATCCAGCGCCAGACGTCCCACTTCTGTCGAGATGCGAAAGCCCATGCCGCGGATCGGAGAACCGAAGAACTCCGCCACAATCGCCCCGATCAGGGCCAGCGTGGTGGCGATCTTCAAACCGTTGAAAATAAACGGCATGGCTGCGGGCAGGCGAAGCTTCATCAGGGCTTGCGGATAGCTCGCCGCATAGGTGCGCATCAGATCCCGCTGCATGGCGTCCGACGCCTGCAACCCCTGCACCGTGTTCACCAGAACAGGGAAGAACACCATCGCCACAACCACCGCCGCTTTGGACTGCCAGTCAAACCCGAACCACATCACCATAATCGGCGCCAGCCCGATAATCGGCAGGGCGGCCACAAAATTTCCGACCGGCAGCAAGCCCCGTTGCAAAAACGGGCTGCGGTCCACCGCAACCGCCACCAAAATCGCCGCTCCGCAGCCGATGATGTAACCGGACAGCGCACCTTTGACGAATGTTTGCACAAAATCACCCCAAAGCACCGGCAGGTTTTCCGAGAACGTCACCGCAATGGCCGAGGGCGGTGGCAGCAGCACCGGATTGATCCCGAACCCGCGCACCATGCCTTCCCACAGCAGCAACAGCGTGATGCCAAACAAGGCTGGCACAGCGAAACTGTTAAAACGGTTCGGTTTTTGCGCGGTCAGGATAACATTCACCCACCATGCAGCCCCCCAAAACACCAATACGCTTACAATCCAGATCATTGCGCCATCCCCATCCGTTTCAGTGTCACCGTCTGGATCAGCCCGATCAGGGCCACCATAAGCGCCGCCAGCGTTGCCGCCGCGATCAGCGCCGACCAGATTTGTATGGTCTGACCGTAATAACTGCCCACCAGCATCCGCGCACCAAGTCCGCCGTCCTGCGACAGCGACAGTTCAGCCACCACCGCACCAATCAGGCTCGCCGCAATCCCCACCTTAAGCGAGGCAAAAAGATAGGGGGCCGAAGCCGGAAGCCGCAACTTCCAAAAGGTCTGCCCGCGCGAGGCATTCCACGTCCGCATCTGATCCATCTGCATATGATCGGGCGAGCGCAGCCCCTTCACCATGCCAACCACCACAGGGAAGAAGGAAAGATACATGGAAATCACACCCTTGGCGATCAAGTCATCCACCTGCGCACTGGCCAGAACCACCACGATCATTGGCGCAATCGCCAGAATCGGGATGGTCTGGCTGGCAATGATCCACGGCATCACAGATTTATCCATCGCGCGGTTATGCACGATGCCAATGGCCAGCAAAATTCCCAGACCGGTGCCAAAAACAAAGCCAAGCACAGTAGAGGACAGGGTGATCCAGCCGTGATAAATCAGCGAGCGTTTGCTGAACGCCCGCCCCCGCTGCACCATTGCCCCCGTAGTCTTCCACAACTCCGCACCCACCTGATGGGGCGGCGGCAGACGCGGCTTCTCCTGCGTCATCGTATCCTTGACCATCTCGCTGAACGACAGTTCGACACCCGCACGTTGCGCCTTGTCATAGGACCAGTTTTTGTTGAGCAGTACAGCCCCGCCATACCAGAGCGCAAAAAGCGCCAGTACGACCGTGAGAACAGGCAGAACGTTACGCATCGCAAACGCCCTCCCGCTTCAATGTTCCGCCAAATACTCCCGCCGGAGGCGTTCTGCGGCCAAGGCCCGCGAAATTTTCTTTGAGTATTTTAAGAACATTGAAACCATTTCTGTCGCAAAATGATTCTGCGGTACAGGCTGGAGAGCCGATGGCCGTGAACGTTGAAGCCGCTTTACCCTCCCTATAGGGCAAAAGTGTCAAAATCGCAGGGGCGCGCGCAAAGAGAGGTCGCGCGTCCCTGTCAGCGGCGGGCGTGATAGGTGAAAACAGGTTTTTACCCATCCGCATGCCCTTCCCTCAGCCCGTCCCGAACACGATGGGCGATCTCTATGAACTCCGGCGTGTCGCGGATTTCAAGGGGGCGTTCTTTGGGTAGCGGGCTGTCGATGACATCGGCAATCCGTCCCGGACGCGGAGACATCACAACGATCTTGGTAGAGAGATAGACCGCTTCGGGGATGGAGTGGGTCACGAAACCGATGGTTTTTTCCGTGCGCGCCCAGAGGTCAAGGAGTTGTTCGTTCAGGTGGTCCCGCACAATTTCATCGAGCGCCCCGAAGGGTTCGTCCATTAGCAAAATATCGGCATCAAAGGCCAGCGCGCGGGCGATAGAGGCCCGTTGTTGCATCCCGCCGGACAATTGCCACGGAAACTTGCGATCAAATCCGTCGAGTTCCACCAGTTCGAGCACCTGCTGCACCCGTCTGGCCTGATCCTCTTTGGAATACCCCATGATTTCCAGCGGCAGGCGGATATTCCCGCCGATAGTGCGCCACGGGTATAGCCCAGCCGCCTGAAACACATAACCATAAGCGCGGGATTTGCGGGCCTCGCGGGGGGTGACGCCATTCACCGTGATTTCGCCGCCCGTGGGGGTCTCCAGATCGGCCATGCAGCGCAGGAAAGTGGTTTTTCCGCAGCCCGAAGGTCCGATGAAAGAGACAAATTCACCCTTGGCGATATCAAGATTTATATCCTTGAGCGCGTGGACCGGTCCGTCGTTGGTCTCAAACGTAAGGCTGAGGTTTTCTGCCGAAATTACAGTGTCGTTCATTCCCTGCTTTCTGTTTTTATCAAGTGGGCCGATTCCAGAGTTTAGGCTCTGATATTTCGACCGAATTCCCTGCCGGATCTCTGACGTAGATAGAACGTGCGCCGTTTGGCCATTGGAAATCCGCTTCAATGGCAATGTTCAATTTTGAAAGATGCTCAGCCCAGCGGTCCATATCCGCACCGCTGGCGCGAAAGCACATGTGTCCCTGCCCTTCTGCACCGTGGGTTGGCACGGGCAGACCGCCGGACGCCTGTTTTGTGGCTTCGGGGTTGAAGATCAGCAACATGCCCGGCCCGCAGCCGAAAAACACATGCCGCCCCTCGACCCGCAGCACTTCTTCCAGTCCGAAAACTTCGCTGTAGAACGCGGCAGCCGCATCCAGATCGCGGGCGTAGAGCGCGGTTTCCAGTATTGCATCGGGGGTCATGATCGCCCCCGGCACTGTGGCCCGCGCCTCTGAGGATCAGCAAAACGGGCGCGGCGCATGTCTTAAATCCCTGCCGGAATGTTCATCGGATCCCGCTCTATCTTGCGGGGGGAATTCAGTTCCTTCCACTTCGACAGGGCGGTATGGGCCGACGGGAAAGCCGGACGCGGCACGAAGCGGCCCCGACCCGGTTGCGGCTGGGAGTTCTTGCCCCAAGCCCAGATCACATCCCCACGGCTGAGGGTGTAGCGGGCGTTAGCTGTGACCTCGAACCCCTCAAACACGTTATAATCCAGCACGGAATGATGGTTGCTGGGTGAGATCGTTTTGGAAATTTTCGGATCCCAGACAACAATATCGGCATCCGCCCCTTCAACAATCGCGCCCTTTTTGGGATAGATGTTGAGGATCTTCGCCACATTGGTCGAGGTTGCCGCGACAAATTCCTGCGGTGTCAGGCGGCCTGTTTCCACCCCTTCGGTCCAGAGCACGGCAAGACGTTCCTCCAGCCCGTTAGACCCGTTCGGAATGATCCGGAAATCATCCCGCCCTGCGCGTTTCTGTTCGGTGTTAAAGGCGGCGTGATCGGTCGCGACCACTTGCAATGAACCCGCTTGCAGACCGGCCCAGAGACTGTCCTGATGTTTCTTGTTGCGGAAGGGCGGTGACATGACACGGCGGGCGGCGTGGTCCCAGTCCTTGTTGAAATATTCGCTCTCATCCAGCGTCAGGAACTGGATCAGCGGCTCTCCGTAGACACGCATGCCCTTCTGACGGGCACGGCGGATCGCCTCGTGGGCCTGCTCGCAAGACACATGCACGATATACAGCGGCACGCCTGCAGCATCCGCAATGGTGATCGCGCGGTTGGCGGCTTCGCCTTCCAGTTCGGGCGGACGGGAATAGGCGTGACCTTCGGGGCCGGTGATCCCTTCGTTCATGTATTTCTCTTGCAGGATCGCCACCAGATCACCGTTTTCCGCATGGACCATCGGCAGCGCGCCGAGTTCCTTGCAGCGCTGGAAAGAGGCGAACATCTCGTCATCCTCGATCATCAGCGCGCCTTTATAGGCCATAAAGTGTTTGAAAGAGTTCACGCCCATATCCACGGCGGTTTTCATCTCCTCGAATATCTGCTCGTTCCAGCCTGTCACCGCCATGTGGTAGCCGATGTCCGAACAAATCTGCGGTGCGGATTTGCGGTGCCATTCCTTGATACCGTTGACGATAGAGCCGTCCTCACCTGGCAGGCAGAAATCTACCAGCATGGTGGTGCCCCCTGCCGCCGCCGCCCATGTGCCGGATTCAAAGGTTTCTGCGGCGGTGGTCCCCATAAAGGGCATTTCAAGATGGGTGTGGGGATCAATCCCGCCCGGAATGACATAGGCGCCTTCGGCGTCAATATATTCATCGCCCTTCAGGTCTTCACCGATTTGCTTGATCGTTTCCCCTTCGATCAGAACATCCGCTTTCCAAGCCCGATCCGCCGTGCAAACCGTTCCGCCTTTGATGACTTTGGTTGTCATGTGTTATCTCCCTGTTTTTCCACCTCGCGCCAGCCCCTTGCCGGCACCAAAAGCGCGGACACACCGGGTTTGACCCGAAATATCCCGCCAATGCGGAGTGTTTGCTTCGTTTCGTCAGTCTTTCCCTTTTCGGACCCTGCATCCGGACTTTACGGAGAGGATGTCAATCACCCCTGAACCTCCGCGGTCTCCAGCACCGCGTGCATCAGAACATCGGCACCGGCTGCGGCCCATTCCTTGGAAATCTCTTCCGCTTCGTTATGGCTCAGCCCGTCTACACAGGGGCACATCACCATCGCAGTCGGGGCCATGCGGTTGATCCAGCAGGCGTCATGCCCCGCACCGGATACGATGTTGCGGTGGGAATAGCCGAGCCGTTCCGCCGCGTTGCGCACGGCTGTGACGCAGCCTTCGTCAAATTCCACCGGATCAAAACCGCCGACCTTTTCGAACTCTACACCCAGTCCCATATCGTCGGCAATTTTCTGCGCTGCTGCCTTAAAGCGGCTCTCCATATCTTCGATCACATCAAGCTGCGGGGAGCGGAAATCGACCGTGAACACAACCTTGCCCGGAATCACATTGCGCGAGTTGGGGTAAACGTCGATATGCCCTGCCGCGCCCACCGCATCGGGTTTGTGGGACCATGCGATTTCTTCAACCTTTTCCAGCATCCGCGCCATGCCAAGACCTGCGTTTTTGCGCATGGGCATCGGCGTGCTGCCGGTATGGGCGTCCTTGCCGGTGACGGTCACTTGCGTCCAGGACAGACCCTGCCCGTGGGTGACAACACCGATGTCCTTGCCTTCCGCTTCCAGAATCGGCCCCTGTTCGATGTGCAACTCGAAAAATGCGTGCATCTTGCGTTCGCCCACAGGCTCGTCGCCCTTCCAGCCGATCCGCGCCAGCTCGTCCCCGAACTTCAGACCTTCGGCGTCTTCGCGGTCGTAAGCCCACTCCTGCGAGTGCATTCCGGCAAAAACGCCGGAAGCCAGCATCGCCGGGGCAAAGCGCGTGCCTTCCTCATTGGTCCAGTTCGTCACCACAATCGGATGCTTCGTCTTCACGCCCAAATCATTCATCGAGCGCAGGATCTCCAAACCGCCGAGCACCCCGAGGATGCCATCGTATTTGCCGCCCGTGGGTTGGGTATCAAGGTGCGATCCCACATAGACCGGCAGCGCATCTGGATCAGTGCCTTCAAACCGGGCGAACATATTGCCCATCGTGTCGAGCCCCATACTACAGCCCGCCTCTTCGCACCATTTCTGGAACAGGGCGCGGCCTTCGCCATCCTCGTCCGTCAGGGTTTGCCGGTTGTTCCCGCCCGCAACGCCAGGGCCGATCTTGGCCATCTCCATCAGACTGTCCCACAGACGGTCGGCGTTGATCCTAAGGTTGCTTGCTGGTGCCGCCATGAGTCTTCTCCCTGTCATGCATCTTGCGTTGGTCTTTTTCTGACCATATGGTCAGGACTATGAATGCACCCTGACCATTCGGTCAAGAATTTTCTGAAAGTGCTTTGAATGAACCCAGATACTGCCCCTGTCCGCAAGCAAAATAAGCGCCGCGAGAAAGAAGTGGTTATTTTGCAGGCAGCAGAGAAAATCTTTGCAGAGGAAGGGTTTGGCGGTGCTACAATGCAGTTGATCGCGGATGCAGCAGACCTGCCCAAAGCCAATGTGCATTATTATTTCTCAACGAAAGAAGAACTCTACCGGCAGGTGGTGTCCAACATTTTTGATGTCTGGTTGCAAGCCGCCGGAAGCTTTGAAGTCGCAGACGGGCCCGCCGAAGGAATCGGTGCTTATATCGAGGCAAAAATGGAGATCAGCCGCACCCGTCCGGCAGGCTCCAAAGTCTGGGCATCCGAGGTGATGCACGGTGCGCCGATCATTCAGGATTACCTTGAAACCACGTTGGTGGAATGGACGGATTCACGGATCAAAGCCATCGACGCATGGATCGAGGCCGGATTGATGGACCCGATCAGCCCGCGCCACCTGCTTTATATGATCTGGGCCACAACGCAACATTACGCCGATTTCGGCCACCAGATTAAAACCCTGAACCGCAACGCTGCACTGTCGGATGCGGAATGGCAGGTGGCAAAAGCGTCGGTCAAACAGATTATCCTCAAAGGGATCGGGGTCACGATCTGACCCTGCCCCCGCTTTCAAAGACACAAGGCATTAGACTATGGCACGCGCAGCTTCCACCAAGGGCAACACCCGAATCCAGCGCCAGAAAACACGGCAGATCCTCGATGCAGCGCTAGAGGTCTTTTCCACCTACGGCTTTCGCGGCTCGACCATCGACCAGATCGCAGCGCAGGCGGGTCTGTCCAAGCCGAATATCCTGTATTATTTCGACGGCAAGGAAGCGATCCACCGCGTGTTGCTGGACCGTTTGCTGCATACATGGCTGGAACCGCTGGAACATCTGGGTGAGAGCGATAATCCGGTAGACGAGATCTGCGCCTATGTAACCCGCAAGCTGGAAATGTCGCGGGACTATCCCCGCGAAAGCCGCCTGTTCGCCAACGAAATCCTGCAAGGCGCACCCAACATCATCGCAGAGCTGCAAGGCCCGCTAAAGTCCCTGACGGATGAAAAATGCCGCCTGATCCAAAGCTGGATCGACGCCGGCAAAATCGCGCCGCTTGATCCGCATCACCTGATTTTCTCCATCTGGTCCACCACGCAACACTATGCGGATTTCGATGTGCAGGTGCAGGCGGTGCTGGGGCACGCGGGTGAGGACCGTTTTACAGCGGCACAGACCCATCTCGACCATCTGTTTCGCGGCATGCTGACACCGCGCTTGGATCATGACGTCTAGGGCAGCTGCCTTCCTGCGCGACCACTGGCAATTGTTGCTGCTGGTGGCGCTGGTCTTTGCTTTCTGGCGCACGCCCGCGCTGTTACCCTTGCGATTGCTCACGGTTTTCTTTCACGAATCCGCCCACGCCGCTGCGACGATCCTCACGGGTGGCACGGTCGTAGAGTTCGTAATCAACGCCAATGAATCGGGCCATGTTCTCAGCCGAGGCGGCAGCCGTTTTATGACCCTCTCCGCCGGATACCTCGGGTCCCTTCTGATCGGCGCGGCGCTGTTCCTGCTGGCAGTGCGCACCCGTTGGGACCGCTGGAGCCTTGGCGCACTCGGCGCCGTGATCGCTGGCATCACCCTCTTTTACGTCCGCAGCCTGTTTGCGCTGGGATTTGGTCTCGGAACTTCCGCGGCACTCCTCTCGGTGGCCTATTGGCTGCGCCCTGCCATCAGTGACTTTCTGTTGCGACTGATCGGGGCCACCAGCATGATCTATGTGCCTTATGATATTTTCGCCGATACCATCCGCGGCGCTGCGGCTCGTTCGGATGCCCGCATGCTGGCCGAGGAATTTGGTGGTGCTACGGTCCTGTGGGGCGCGCTCTGGCTCGGGATCAGTCTCTGGTGCATTTTCCTCGTGTTCCGCTACGCCTTGCGCAGCCCCAGCAACATCGCCCTGACAAAATAAAACGGGGCGCCAAGGCACCCCGCTTCAATGTTCTGCTAAATACTCGATCCTTACTCGGCAGCGACAACGCTCGGGTTGTTGGGATGTGTGGTCCAGTCGCCATGCTCGCCCGACACAACCTGCCCCGTGCGCTCATCCACCATACCCGGTTCCAGTGTCTCCATCGTGATGCAACCTTCAACGGGGCAGACATTCACGCAGAGATTACAGGCTACGCATTCATCGTCCATCACCTCGAACACGCGATCCGCCGACATGGAAATCGCCTGATGGGAGGTGTCTTCGCAGGCCGCATAGCAACGGCCGCATTTGATGCAATCGTCCTGACTGATCCGCGCCTTAGTCACATGGTTCAGGTTCAGATGCTGCCAGTCCCGCACATTGGGCACCGCACGGCCGACGAAATCGTCAATGCTGCTGTGGCCCTTTTCATCCATCCACTGGCCAAGGCCGCTGATCATTTCCTGCACGACCTTAAACCCGTAGGTCATCGCTGCGGTACAGACCTGCACATTGCCACAGCCAAGCGACATAAACTCCGCCGCATCGCGCCATGTGGTGATGCCGCCAATACCGGACATAGGCAGACCGGCGGTTTCAGGGCTGCGGGCGATTTCAGCAACCATATTCATTGCAATCGGCTTCACCGCCGGACCGCAATACCCACCATGAGAGCCCTTGCCGTCGATGGTTGGTTCCGGCGCGAAATTGTCCAGATTGACGCTGGTGATCGAATTGATCGTGTTGATCAGGCTGACCGCATCCGCCCCGCCCCGTTTCGCCGCCTGTGCAGGATAGCGTACATCGGTGATGTTGGGGGTCAGCTTCACGATTACGGGCATGCGCGTGTTCTGCTTGCACCAGCGTGTGACCATTTCGATATATTCCGGCACCTGCCCCACGGCAGAGCCCATGCCCCGCTCGGCCATCCCATGCGGACAGCCGAAGTTCAGCTCGATCCCGTCCGCGCCGGTTTCTTCCACTACGGGCAGGATGGCCTTCCACGCCTCTTCCTCACAAGGGACCATAAGGGACACAACCAGCGCGCGGTCGGGATAATCCCGCTTCACCGCTTTGATCTCCCGCAGGTTCTGCTGCAAGGGGCGGTCGGTAATCAACTCGATGTTGTTCAGGCCCAGCAAGCGCCGGTCTGCCCCGAATATCGCGCCGTAGCGGGGGCCGTTTACATTGACCACCGGCGGGCCTTCTTCGCCCAGCGTCTTCCAGACCACGCCGCCCCAACCTGCCTCATAGGCGCGGCGGACGTTGTATTCCTTATCCGTGGGCGGGGCCGAGGCCAGCCAGAACGGGTTCGGGGATTTAATGCCTACAAATTCGCGTCTCAGATCAGCCATTGTTACGCTCCCTCTCCCATAAGTGTTGCGTGAATATCCATTGCCGCATCGCGGCCCTCCGCTACGGCGGTCACTGTCAGATCGTCGCCACCACTGGCACAATCGCCGCCAGCCCAGACACCGGACACAGAGGTCCGCCCCGTTTCATTCACCGCAATCTTGCCCCGTTCAACGCTCAGCCCTGCATCTGTAGTCAGGGTCTGGCCAATGGCCTTGAACACCTGATCCGCCGGAATTTCAAAAGTCTCACCCGTCGGGGCCAGTTCACCGCCTGCACTGGTGGTGCGGGCAAATTCCACGCCTGTCACCTTGCCATTGCCCAAGACACGGACAGGCTGGGCGTTAAATTCGATCCGCACGCCGTGACTGGTGGCGAGCACCTGTTCAAACTCCGACGCGCCCATCGCGGATTTGTCGCGGCGATAGGCTACGGTTACGTCCTGTGCGCCGAGCAGCTTGGATTGCACAGCAGCATCAATGGCCGTCATCCCGCCACCTATCACCACCACGCGGCGTCCCACTGGCAGTTTGGTCAGATCATCCGCCTGCCGCAATTCCGCGATGAAATCCACCGCATCGCGCACGCCTACCTTGTCTTCACCTTCGGCCCGCAGTGCGTTCACACCGCCCAGACCGACCCCGAGGAACACCGCATCGTGTCGATCTTGCAAGGTTTCCAGCGTGACGGCCTCTCCCAGCTTTTGTTCATAGCGGATTTCGATGCCGCCGATTTGCAACAGCCAGTCCACTTCGGCCTGTGCGAAGCCTTCGACAGATTTATAGGCCGCGATGCCGTATTCGTTCAGACCACCCCCTTTCGGGCGTGCGTCATACATCACCACATCATGGCCCAGCATCGCCAGACGGTGTGCCGCAGACAGACCGGCCGGACCAGCGCCAACGACAGCGACGGATTTTCCGGTTGGGGCTGCACGGGTGAACGGGTGCTTGCCCTGCGCCATCACCGTGTCGGTGGCATAGCGTTGCAACTGGCCGATCAGGACCGGCTTGCCTTCGGCCACCTCTCGCACGCAAACCTCTTCACAGAGCGTCTCTGTCGGACAGACCCGCGCGCACATTCCTCCCAAAATGTTTTGCTCGAAGATGGTTTCGGCGGCGGATTCCGCGGTGCCGGTTGCGATCTGACGAATGAACAACGGAATATCAATCGACGTTGGACAGGCCGTCTGGCAGGGCGCGTCATAGCAGAAATAACAGCGGTCCGCCGCCACCAGTGCTTCGTGATCATCAAGTGGCGGATGCAAATCGCTGAAATTGTCCGCCACGGCGTCCGCGCTAATGCGGCCCGCAACAATTCCATCCGTATGTGGAGAGTTTCCCATGCCTAGTCCCTGTTAAAACTTCGGTAGAGTCAAACCCTTGCACAGGTCTTTTTATTTATCAATTGGTAAAATTTTCAAATAACGCTGAAAAAACGGGCAAAGGAAAAACCCGAGCCCGCCTCTTAAGTGTATATCTTTCCCGATTATTAACAACGCGTTAGCGCCGATCAAGCCCGTTCCTTCAACCGCATATGGGCCATGATCTGCCCATGATCAGAGGCCAGCTTATTGTAGGGGGCCTCTGAATGGCTGCCGTCTGTTAGATGGTCGTTAAAGACGGAAAAATACTCCATCCCGCCAATCGCATCGGGGTTTTCGGGGTTGAAATGGCGGGACATCAGGATCTGGTCGATGCTTTCAAACACGCCGCCAAAAGCCGAAGTATAGACCATATCCCGCAGGGATTTGCGCACGAACAGCTTTTCCGCACTGGTCAGGCGCATGGATTCAATCGCTTCGGTGATCTGGATATTTTCTTCATCGGTATAGCGGTCATTCCGCCGCTCTGCATCATGGCGGCGCATCCATGCGTAGTTCTTGAAGGGCCGCTCTCCGGTGATCACCGCGGATGACACCGCATGATCGCCATCGTTCATATCGCCAAGCACAAAGACCGGATGATCCGCCTTTAACTCTGCCACAATCATTTCCCGCAGCACCGCAGCCTCGGCAGTGCGGCGCAACATGGAACGCAACTCACCCACGGCGCGGCCTACCGGATCATAGTTCAGCAGGTTAGCTTCGGGCGCAAAGGGCGCACCTTCGGGGCGGATGTACTCTCCCAGTTTGGATTTCAGATGGCAGTTGAACACGGTGATGACCTGTCCGTTCACCGGAATGCGCGCCTTGATCACAGGGCGGGACATCTTGGTCAGCGTGTATTGCCCCGCCTCGCCGCCGCCGATGTGGGGAAAGTCGATGGTCAGGGGAACCGGCAGTTCCTGTACGATCTGGGGTTCATCATCAAACCCGAAACGGGACAGCATCGCCAGACCGGGGCGGCGGTTGCCCGGCTCTCCATCGAACACATTGGGGGCAAAGAAGATGCTGTTGCTGTCATAACCCTCATATTTCAGTTTTTTGAAGATCGCCTTGCGATGATACCGCTTGTCACGGCTTGGGATCACATCCGCGTTGGCTGCAGCGCCCCTCTCGTTTGTTTCGCGTACAACTGCGGACAGAGAAGCGCGGTCAAAGATTTCCTGAAACCCGACAATATCCGCATTCATGGTTAGCAGCTGATCTGCCAGCCAATCCTCTTTCCACGCGTATTCTTCCGGCGTGTAGCTTTCAAAACGGTAATACTCCTGATCCGGCCCGATCAGGTTTTTCACATTGAAACTGGCAATGGTAAAATCGTTCGCGGGATCAGGATAGCGCATCAGATGTCTCCGTATTTTGCGAGGGCCATTTCAAAAACCTCTTTGTCCACGTTACCGCCGGTGGCGACAGCTATCACCGCGTCTCCGTCAATTTCATCGCCGTGAAACAATGCGGCTGCAAGCCCCGCAGCGCCACCCGGCTCCAGCACAATGCGCAAACGGTGAAAGGCCAGAGCCATTGCGTGCAGACATTCATCTTCGCTTACAACCATGCCCGGACCGGCCAGACGGTTCAGGATCGGAAAGGTCAACAGACCCGGTGTCGGGGTGATGATTGCATCGCACAACGAACCGGACAGACGTTTGTTCACCACAGGGCGACCGGCCCGCAAAGAGTGGGCATAATCGTCGAAATTCTGCGGCTCGCAGGTGCGCACCCGCAGCAATTGGGCGTATTCCTTCAGGGCAAGGGCAATGCCAGAGGCCAGACCGCCGCCCCCTGTGGGCACCAGAACTTCTGCATCGCGCACTTTGAGGTCTTTGGCCTGAAAGACAATTTCAATGCCGGTGCTGCCCTGCCCTGCGATAACTTCGGGATCGTCGAACGGTTTGATCAGGGTCAGCGATCCGTCCGCGTTGGCTTTCTCGGCGGCTTCCTCGCGGCTTTCGGTTTCGCGGTCATAAAACACCACCTTTGCCCCCAGCGCCTTGGTGTTCTCAATCTTGATCTTGGGCGCGTCCGACGGCATCACGATCACGGCCTTGATCTTGTGCTGTGCCGCAGCCAGCGCCACGCCCTGTGCGTGATTGCCCGACGAGAAGGCGATTACCCCGTTTTTCCGCACCTCTTTGGGCAGGGCGGAAATGGCCGACCAAGCGCCACGGTATTTGAACGATCCGGTGTGTTGCAGACACTCTGCCTTGACCAGCACCCGCCGCCCCGCGATGTCATCCAGAAACGGAGAGGTCAGCATCGGCGTGCGCCGCGCATGACCCTTGAGGCGTTTTTCAGCGGCTTTGAGCATTTGAATCGTAGACATCGGGGTTCCGTTCTTGAATGGGAGGGATTTTCGCCTTTCTACGGGGGATCAGCCCGCTTTGAAACGCCTAGTTTTG
This sequence comes from Neptunicoccus sediminis, assembly GCF_001719615.1. Classification (GTDB taxonomy): domain Bacteria; phylum Pseudomonadota; class Alphaproteobacteria; order Rhodobacterales; family Rhodobacteraceae; genus Amylibacter; species Amylibacter sediminis. Next base: position 676,554 of record NZ_MDVX01000001.1, on the reverse strand, counting down.
CGCAGCGATTTCGGGGATCGTTGTCAGATCGGACAAGACCTGCTGCGGTGTCCACGGCATCCGGTCCACAGGCTCTCCCGCGCGGTTCACCCATGTGGTGTAAAACCCGTAACCCGTGGCACTGGCCGCATCCCAGCCGTTGGAGGACACGAACAACACCTGATCCGGCGAGGTGCCGAACCGCTTGCCGACCAGATCATAGACCCATTTATGAGGTTTGAAGATGCCGACAGATTCCACTGACAGCACATCGTCAAGCAAGTCTCCGATCCCCGCAGATTGCACAGCCCCGTCCAGCATCTTTGGCGATCCGTTGGACAGGATTGCCGTGTTAAGCCCCGCTTCTTTCAACTGTGCCAGCATGGCCGGCACCTCTGGATAGGCGGCCAGTTCCCAGTAAAGCTGCAACAGGCGTTCGCGCAGTTCGGCATCGCCGTGCAGGTTGTTATTCTCCAGCGCCCAGTCCAGCCCGTCCTGCGTCACATCCCAGAAATCCCCGTGGGCATCCGCAACAGCACGCAGCCATGTGTACTGCAACTGTTTCAGCCGCCAGTCACTCGCCAGTTTTTGCCAACAGGCGGCCAGCGCGTCCCGCCCCGGTTCGCCAGCAGCGGTTCGGGCTGCGGCGGCCACATCAAACAATGTTCCATAGGCGTCAAAAACTGCGGTGGTGATGGGCATTCAGTTTCTCCTCTTTGCACCAGACTGGCACGTCCCACGCCCGAGTTAAAGCGTTTCGCAACTGCGCAGAGCGTCGTTTGGTCCGCCAGACTACACGCACGTTGAAAGGATAGAGAGATAGAAGTCGGAAGGATCCGGCCCGCAGCAAGGATTTACCCCGCTGCGGTGGATTGGTCTAAAACCTAGAGGTTTTCCGGCTGGGCCATGCCGATCACATGATAGCCGCCGTCAACATGGATGATCTCACCCGATGTGAAGGCACCCGCATCAGAGGCAAGGTAAACAGCAGTGCCGCCCACGGCCTCTAACGTAGCGTTAGAGCGCAGAGGTGCGTTGGCCTCCGTCGCGCGGTAGGTTTTACGCGCACCGCCAATGGCAGCACCCGCCAGCGTGCGCATCGGACCCGGCGAAATCGCATTGACGCGGATACCGTCCGGCCCCAGATCATTTGCGAGATACCGCACAGCACTTTCCAGCGCGGCCTTGGCAACACCCATCACATTGTAGTTCGGCATCACCGTGGTAGAGCCTTGGAAGGTCAGGGTCAGGATCGTACCGCCCGCCGTCATCAATGGTGCGGCCCGTTTGGACAGATCAATCAGCGAGAAGCAGGAAATATCCATCGAGTTGGCAAAATTCGCCCGTGTGGTGTTGATGAACCGGCCTGTCAGTTCGTCCTTGTCGGAATAGGCAACCGCATGGACCAGAAAATCGAACGTGCCCCATTTCTCTTTCAGCGTTGCAAACAGCGCATCCAGTGATGCCTCGTCCGTGACATCCGCCTGAACCACCAGATCAGAGCCGACAGATTCCGCCAGCGGGATCACCCGCCGGCCCAGATTTTCCGCCTGATAGGTAAAGGCCAGCTCCGCCCCGGCATCCGCTGCGGCTTTGGCGATGCCCCAAGCGATGGATTTGTCGTTGGCAACCCCGATGACGAGACCGCGCTTTCCTTGAAGTGGACCGCTCATATGCTGGCTCCTAACACTCTCAGTTTTTATACTTGCTCAGCAGAATGGAGCCGTTGGTGCCGCCAAACCCGAAAGAGTTTGTCATCACCGTATCCAGCCCCGCGTTCTCTACCAGTTCGGTCGCGATTTCACCGGGATTGATGGCCGGATCAAGGTTCTCCACATTGATCGACGGAGTGATAAAATCATGCTCCAGCATCAGCAGGCAGAAAATGGCTTCCATCGCGCCCGTGGCACCTTGTGCGTGACCTGTCATGGATTTGGTGGAACTGATCGGCGGTGTGCTGCCTTCGCCAAAGACACGGCGCACGGCCTCGACCTCACCCACGTCTCCGACGGGTGTAGAGGTGCCGTGTGCGTTGATGTAGCTGACCTTGCGTCCTTCTGGCAGGGTGCTGACAGCCAGACGCATGGCCCGCTCTCCGCCTTCTCCGGATGGTGCAACCATGTCATGCCCGTCCGATGTGGCGCCAAAGCCGGTCACTTCGGCGTAGATTTTCGCACCGCGCGCGATAGCGTGGTCCATGTCTTCCAGCACGACCATACCGCCGCCGCCGCCGATCACGAACCCGTCGCGGTCCGCGTCAAACGCACGAGAGGCCAGTTCCGGCGTGTCGTTATACTTGGAGGACATCGCCCCCATCGCATCGAACAGACAGGACAGCGTCCAGTCCAGCTCCTCGCCGCCACCTGCAAACATAATGTCCTGTTTGCCCATCATGATCTGCTCGGAAGCCGATCCGATACAATGCAGCGATGTGGAACAGGCCGAGGTGATCGAATAGTTGATCCCTTTGATCTTGAACGCCGTAGCAAGGTTTGCAGAAACAGTAGAGCCCATACATTTTGGCACTGCAAAAGGCCCGATCCGTTTCGGAGAGCCTTTTTCCAGAACCGTCTGATGGGCCGTGAACATGGCCGAGGTGGACGGCCCGCCCGAACCGGCGATCAGGCCGGTGCGGATGTTGGAGATTGCGTCTTCGTCCAGACCCGCATCGGCAATCGCCTGTTGCAAGGCGATATGGGCATAGGCAGACCCCGGCCCCATAAAGCGCAGGGTGCGCTTGTCGATATGCTCGGCCACGTCGATATTAACCTTGCCGTGAACCTGACTGCGAAAGCCCCGTTCAGCGTATTCAGGGGCGGCAACGATGCCCGACTTCCCCGCTTTGAGAGAGGCCGTGACCTCTTCTGCGTTATTCCCGATAGAGGAAACGATACCCAGCCCTGTGACTACTACGCGACGCATGGTGCTCTCCTGTTTCTTAATGTCTTTGGTGTCGGCAGATCAGGCGTCTGACAGGCCGACCTTCATGTCTGTAACGGTGTAGATCGGATCGCCATCGGCAAAAACCTGTCCGTTCGCAACGCCGACCTTGATCTTGCGGTCGATCACCCGTGTGAAATCCACATGATAGGTCAGCATCTTGCGATCCGGTTTAACCATGCCTGTCAGCTTGACCTCACCAACGCCCAGCGCCATGCCGCGCCCCTGCATACCGCGCCAGCCCAGATTAAAGCCGGTCAGCTGCCACAGACCGTCCAGCCCAAGGCAGCCCGGCATAATCGGATTGCCCGGAAAATGGCAGTCAAAGAACCACAGGTCCGGTTTGATGTCGAATTCCGCAACCACATGACCCTTGCCATGCTCTCCCCCATCGGCCGAGATTTCGGTGATCCGGTCCATCATCAACATTGGAGGGAGGGGTAATTGCGCATTGCCCGGTCCGAACATTTCCCCGCGGGCACATGCCAGCAAGTCTTCGTATCCAAAGCTGGTGGGTCGATCTGTCATAAAGGGCCTGTCTCCGATAGTTTTTTCGTTGTCGTAACAGTGCTATTACCATTGTGCGCTAAAGGCTGGCAATAGGTCACCGTCCCCGCCATATAAGGCAAATGCCCTGCCGTAAAAGGCCCGTTTTTCTTTTGCATTTGAATTGGCGGCGTTTTCAGGGCATATTCACGCGAAATCTATGGATTTATCCAGAGGCAGTTATGCAAGACACTACACCAACCGGAACAGGCGAAAGCCTAGGCAGGACGTGGCTATTGAGCGCGGACGTGCGTCCGACCAAGCAAAGGCTGGCCCTGGCAGAGCTTTTGGTGGGGGACGGACGCAACCGCCATGTCACCGCCGAGAGCCTTTACGGTTCCGCCTCCGAACATGGGGCACAAGTCTCTTTGGCGACCGTGTACAACACGCTGCGCACCTTTTGTGATGCCGGTCTGATGAATGAAATCACCGTGGACGGGCATCGTTCTTACTTTGATACCCGCGTGGATGAACATCCCCATTATTATTGGGAAGACAGCGGCACATTGACCGATGCCCCGAAATCCGCAGTGGCCTTCGCGAAGGAACCCGAAGCACCGGCAGGCACATCTATCGCACGGGTCGATGTGGTGATCCGGCTTTCCAAAAACACCTGACCGACCCGAAAGCGGTCTGCGGTATCAACAACAGTGCAGGATTGTGCCAGTGCCTGCCCCCTGCCCCAATCGCGCAGGGGAACGCCTGCTCCAGCCTAGAACCACTGCCCCGGCTCCATCAGCCCCAAATCCATCAACTGCTGGGAATTCCAGCGGAATTTCTGCGACTTGGACCACGCAAAGCTGTTCACCTCGAACGTCGATCCGGGATTGGACTTTAGATATTTTGCGGTGCGGAAGGAACAGATGGCAATCGTGACCGAATGGTGCCACGGGCATTGATAGGTGTTATATTCTTCGTCATTGAACAACTGGTCCCCGTCTATCTGCAACCCTGCTTTGGCACAGAACAGGGCCACACGGTCGATACGGCGCTTGGCCCAGGGCAGATGTTCTTCAAACCGCCACTTCAACCCGCCATAAATCGACAACTGCCGCTCCATCACCTGACCGTCTTTCCAGCGGTTCAGCGCATAATAGCCGGAGGAATCCAGATGGGCATCCTCAAGCGAATAGCCGTAGGGATTGTTGTCAAGATCGGCGGCGTAAAGATCAATCACATAGGTAAAGGCCGAGCTGCGGCGCTCTTCGGTGATGAAGGTGATCAGCTCGTTGATGGAGCGGGTTTCGCAAAAGGGGAAATGCAGATATTCGCCGTTGTAACAATAATAAAGCCAGCGCCCCTCCAGTGCTGTTATGGCCTTATTCACCGCTGACACCAGCGTTTCCTGCGTGGCCGGATCGTTCTCCACATGATGACACAGGGGGACGCAATCTGCAGGTAATACCGTATCCTTTCGCGCCAGAAGGATGATATTTTCGAACCCGATACGGGCGTGGTGGCGCAGGGTGGCGCCCAAGCCGATTTCATCCTCTGCAAAAATCAGCGCGACCGGCCCCTTGAGAAGCGTATCTGCCTGTTTCCTGAGGAATATCTCCAGCGAATCTGCCTTCATAGAACCCCTGTCCCCTGCCTGAACCCCGCCGTTATTCATGTTATCGGCGCTTGGCTGCAAAATGGCGCAAACTGCGGGCAATCGCAAGTCTGCAAGATGGTCGCCCTCACCGCGTTATTTCTTGAAATCCATCCGGCCCCGCCTAGCTTCTTAACAAAAGTGTTCAACGCTGGCCGGCCCCCCGGTCAGCCTGTTCTTGGCTGGAAGGTTCGAAGATGAAGCAGACTGTAGATCGTATGGATTCGGATATGATGCACCATACCACGCGCATCGTCTCTGCCTATTTGCAAGGCAACAAGGTAGATCTGGACCAGATCGCCGCTGTCATGGATGTGGTCCACGAAAAAGTGACGCAAATCTATCAGAACAGTCAGGGACGCGCCAATGACACAATGCCGGCTGTTCCCGTCGAGGATAGCGTCACGCCGGATCACATCATCTGTCTGGAAGATGGCAAGGCGTTCAAAATGCTGAAAAAACATCTCAAGTCGAAATACGATCTGACGCCCGAGGAATACCGCGCAAAATGGGGGTTGCCGACGGATTATCCGATGGTCGCCCCGAACTACGCCGCCAAACGTCAGGAACTTGCGCGGGCCAGCGGCCTTGGCCGCAACCGCTAAGCCGCGCCGTCAGTGCCTGCTAACCGTTGCCGATTGCCCGATTTGCGTGTAGAGCCTGCGATCTGACGGGGATTTGCCCCCAATCAATCGGTGCGTATCATGTCTGAACCCAAGAAGCTCTTTGTCAAAACCTACGGCTGTCAGATGAATGTCTATGACAGCGAACGGATGGTCTCGGCCCTCGGCGGGCAGGGTTACGTCGAGACAGACACGCCTGAAGGGGCGGATATGATCCTGCTCAACACCTGCCATATCCGTGAAAAAGCGGCCGAGAAGATCTATTCCGAACTGGGGCGTTACAAACCGTTCAAGGCGGCAAATCCCGACCTTAAAATCGGGGTGGCCGGATGTGTGGCACAGGCAGAAGGCGAAGAAATCATCCGCCGTCAGCCGATGGTCGATCTGGTCGTGGGGCCACAGGCCTATCACCGCCTGCCCGAAATGGAATCCAAGATCGGCAAGGTAAAGGCGCAGGTTGATACCGAATTTCCGGCAGAAGATAAATTTGACCACCTGCCCCGCGGCCCCAAAGCGCGCCGCGCCCCCTCTGCCTTTTTGACCGTTCAGGAAGGCTGCGATAAATTCTGCGCTTTCTGCGTGGTGCCTTACACTCGCGGGGCCGAAGTGTCCCGTTCGGTAGAGCAAATCCTGTCCGAAGCCCGCGATCTGGTAGAGCGTGGCGTGGTCGAGATTAACCTGCTGGGTCAGAATGTGAACGGATACCACGGCACTCATCAGGGCAGCGAATGGGGATTGGCGCAACTGATCCGCGAACTGGCGAAAATCGACGAATTGAAGCGCATCCGCTTCACCACCAGCCACCCCAACGACATGGACGACGACCTGATCGCGGCCCACGGCGATTGCGACAAGCTTATGCCCTATCTGCACCTTCCGGTGCAGGCCGGCAGCGACAAGGTTCTAAAGGCGATGAACCGCAAACATACCGCTGCAGAATACCTCGCGCTGATCGAGCGCATCCGCGCCGCACGGCCCGACATCGCGCTTTCGGGCGATTTTATCGTCGGCTTTCCTGGTGAAACCGAAGAGGATTTCCAAGCCACGCTCGATCTGTGCCGCGAAGTGCGCTACGGACAGGCCTATTCCTTCAAATACTCCCCCCGTCCCGGCACGCCCGCTGCGGACCGCACCCATGTGGATGAGGCGGAAAAGAACGACCGTCTGGCACGGCTGCAAGCCCTGCTGAGCGAGCATCAGGCGGATTTCCAGAATTCTATGGTCGGAAAAACCCTGCCTGTGCTGCTGGAAAAACCGGGCCGCAATCCGGGCCAGATGATCGGGAAGTCCGAATTTCTGCACGCAGTCCATATGGACGCTGCCCCCGATCAGGTGGGAAAAATCGTTCAGGCCAAAGTCTTGTGGTCAGAGCGCAACTCGCTCGCGGCGGAACTGGTGCAGGGCTAGGACATCGCCTATTCTCCACGGATCGCGACCAAAAGGGGCGCGATCCGAGTCATTGTTTCCAAAACAAGACCTAGTGGTTGGCATTTTTTTCTTCACAATTTGTAGAAATTTGATACCTTTGGCGCAATAGGGAGAGTTGCGTCTATTGGAACGCAATCCGGACTTTTATATTCGTTGGAAGTGAAGGGAAATTGCAGTGTTTAACCGATCTGTAAAATTTGTAGTTGCAGCAGTCGGGTGTCTTGTGTTTGCGGGTTCGGCTTTTGCCGACGATGTTGTGGTTCGCAAATCCACCCAAGCCACCGGCGAAAGATATGTACCAGGCGTCTGGGTTGATCCCGACGGCTGCGAGCATTGGGTAATGGATGACGGTGTTGAGGGCTATATGACCCCGCATGTCACGCGGGACGGCATTCCGGTGTGTCGCCGCGGCAACCCTTGCGCCGTTATGAACACCGACCAGCTGTTTGCGGTGGACCGCTACGCCATCAGCACCGCTGGCCGCAATCGTCTGGCTGGGTTCTTCAAACAGGCCAATGCCACATCCTTCATCATCGACGGACACACCGACAGTGATGCAAGCGATGCCTATAACATGCATCTGTCCGAAAACCGCGCCCGCGCTGTTGCCAAGGTCGCAGCACAGGTCGGGAAACGGGCACAGATCCGCTGGTACGGCGAACGTGTTCCGGTTGCGTCCAACAGAACCGCCGCGGGCAAAAAGAAAAACCGCCGCGTTGAAATCACCTGCGTGCGCTGAGGAAGGTTAAGACTATGACAATCAAGACGAGCATTCTTATTCTCGGTGCCGCCGTCGCACTTGCCGGTTGTGTCGATAACAAACGGAACAAAACCGTTGACCGCGGCTTTGACTCCCATCCTGTCAGCGAATTGAACGCGGGCATCTGGGTTGATCCTCGGGGCTGTGACCACTGGATCATCGACGACGGTGTAGAGGGCTATCTCTCGGCACGGCTCGACAAATACGGCAAGCCGGTTTGCTCGGGTATTGCCGAGCCGGGCATGGCTGTAGGCGACTTCAAAAAAGGCTCCGATCCGATTTAAGCGGGTCACGCCCATCCTACAATCAGAGCATAAAATAGGGCCGGCCCAGCGCCGGCCTTTTCCGTGGGGTTTTTCCGCCTATATAAAGAATTGACCCTTGCGGTGAACGGCGGGTTTTTGCACCATAGCTGAATAGGTTCACGCTTTGACTTAGGAGACTTCTTTGGCGACAACCGCCCCGATGGCGCCGGATATTTCGGCCAACGACCCCGAAAGCAATCTGACTTTTCCTGACAACCGCCTGCTGATTGATCTTTGCGGCGAATTTGACAAGAACCTCACCCAAATTGAATCCGCTCTTGGCGTGCAGATCATCCGTCGTGGCAACGAACTGGATGTCCACGGCGAAGCGGATGCTGTCGCACGGGCGCGTGAAGCCTTGCAATCCCTGTATCAAAGGCTGGAACAGGGCCGCGATGTTGAGCCCGGCGAGATTGATGCGGCCATCCGTATGGGACGGGCCGAACAGAACGCGGGTAAGCGCTCTGGCGACCAGAAAGAAATGTTCCCCGGTGGCGGGTATGAAATCCGCACCCGTAAAAAGACGGTGGAGCCCCGCACGGTCACACAGCGGGCCTATGTGCAAAGCCTGTTCAAGAACGAACTGGTGTTCGGATTGGGACCGGCGGGCACGGGCAAGACCTATCTCGCGGTGGCGGCCGGTGTCTCCATGTTCATTGAAGGCCATGTGGACCGGATTCTTCTCAGCCGTCCGGCTGTTGAAGCAGGGGAGCGTCTGGGCTTTCTGCCCGGCGATATGAAAGACAAGGTCGATCCCTATATGCAGCCGCTCTACGATGCGCTGAACGACTTTCTGCCGGCCAAACAAGTGGCCAAGTTAATCGAGGAAAAGCGGATCGAAATTGCCCCGCTGGCGTTCATGCGCGGGCGCACCCTGTCCAATTCCTTCATCGTGCTGGACGAGGCACAGAATGCCACAACCATGCAGATGAAGATGTTCCTGACCCGCATGGGCGAGGGCAGCCATATGGCGATCACCGGCGACACGACGCAAGTGGACCTGCCCCGCGGCGTCCCGAGCGGTCTGGTCGAGGCGGAACGGGTTCTCAAAGGCGTCAAAGGCGTCGGCATGACCAAGTTCAAGGCCGAAGATGTGGTCCGTCATCCAATGGTGGCGCGGATCATCCAAGCCTATGACAAACACGCCAAGACCGGCGGCTGATCCATGCCCGCAAGTATTGATGTCCTGATAGAGGACGACCGATGGAACGACGTGCCGCTCACCCGTTTGTGCAACCGCGCGATTGGGGCGGTTTTTGCGGCACGCGGCTTGTCGGGCAAGGGATACGAGGTTTCGGTGCTTGCCTGTGACGATGCGCGGATTGCCGAATTGAATGCGGAATTTCGCGGCAAACCGGCCCCGACCAATGTTCTGTCATGGCCCGCGTTTGAACTCGCACCGCTGGTGGAAGGCGACGAACCGGCCCCCCCACCTGACATTCTGACCAACCCGATGGACAGCGAACTGGGCGATATTGCCGTGTCCTTTGACACTTGTTTCAAAGAGGCTGAGGCCGGAAAACTTGAATTCGAGGACCACCTGACCCATCTGTTGGCACATTCCTGTCTTCATTTGCTTGGTTTTGATCACGAAACCGATGCAGATGCAGCACGAATGGAAGGTTTGGAGACGAAGATACTTGCATCTTTGGGCATTGCAGACCCATATTAACCCCGCGCCGTATTGCAGGCGCGTTTTTCGGATAGGAGCCATGGGCGACACAATCGACGGATCTTCTGGGGCAGCGCTTGGCGCGCAGTCCGAGGATCAGGACCAGACAGGCGGCTTTTTCAAGCGCCTCTTTTCCGGGGCTAAATCCCCGGACCTTATCGAAACACCGGAAACACTGGAACAATCCAACCTGCCCACGGGTGATTTGCGCAATCTGCAATCCATGCGGCTGGAGGACGTTGCCGTGCCCCGCGCGGATGTGACCGCCGTTTCCCAGGACATCGAGCTGACGGAGCTTGTTAAGGTGTTCAAGGAAAGCGGTTATTCGCGGCTGCCGGTCTACAAAGACCAGCTCGACAATCCGGTTGGATTTATCCACCTGAAAGATTTCGCCCTGAAATACGGCTTCAACGGCACGGGTGCGAATTTCGCAATCAAACCGATGCTGCGCCCGCTGCTGTTCGCGCCGCCCTCTATGGCGATTGGTGTGCTGTTGCAGAAAATGCAGGCGGACCGGATACATATGGCCCTCGTCATTGACGAATACGGCGGAGTGGACGGTCTGTTAACCATTGAGGATCTGGTGGAAACCGTACTTGGGGAAATCGTCGACGAGCATGACACCGAAGAGGATGTGATGTGGGCCGAGGAAAAACCCGGTGTGTATCTGGCACAGTCCCGCGCCTCTTTGTCCGAATTTGAACAAATGCTTGATATGGGTGCACTGGCGGATGACGACGCCGAGGAAATCGACACATTGGGCGGCTTGGTCTTCATGCTGACAGGGCGTGTACCCGCCAAAGGAGAGATCATCCCCCATCCAAGCGGTATCGAATTTGAGATCGTTGATGCCGATCCCCGCCGGATCAAACGCCTGCGAGTGACCCGCGATCCTGCACGTGTCTAAACCTTTGGGGAAGTGGCAGCTTCGGGCGCTGATCCTGTGTGCAGGCCTGCTTCTGGCTTTGGGTCAGGCCCCCTTCTCGTTTCCGATCGGGGTTGTGGTGGGTCTGCCGGTGCTCGGCGGGCTGTTGCTGCGCACAGCGGACTGGCGTTCGGGCTTCCGGCTTGGCTGGCTGGCGGGAACGGCCTATTTTGCAGGGTCGATGTTCTGGATCGTCGAACCTTTCTTTGTCGAACCCGAAATTTACGGCTGGATGGCCCCTTTTGCCCTGCTGTTTCTGGCCGTTGGTCTGGGGCTGTTCTGGGGGCTGGGATTTGGCGTTGCTGCCTGTTGTAGCGGCAAGGCGCGACTGGTGGCGCTGGTGGCGAGCCTGACACTGGCAGAATTCCTGCGCGCCCATGTCTTTACAGGATTTCCGTGGGGGCTGTTGGCCTATATCTGGTCGGAAACGCCGGTGTTTCAACTGCTCGCCTATATCGGCCCGCATGGATTGGGCATGGTGACGGTCGCAATCGGGGTGTTGCCGCTGATCTGGTCGAACCGCTGGCTGCGGGGCGCCACGCTGCTTGTCACATTGCTTGCGGCTTGGGGGATTGGCGCGGTGCGGTTGCCAGAGGGTCCGCCCGCCTTGCGCGATGTTACCCTGCGGCTGGTCCAACCCAACGCAGAGCAGCGGCTGAAATGGCACCCGGATCATGTGGCCCGCTTCTTCCAGCGCAGCCTGTCCCTGTCCGCAGGTTTTGATGCGCCGGTGGATGTGGTGATCTGGCCGGAAACCGCCCTGCCGTTTCCTTACGGCGAACACCCGCGCGGTATGGACATGGTGCGTGCCGCCGTGCCTGACACGCAGTTTATCGGCGGTATCCAGCGCCCCAACGGGCCAGAGCTTTATAACACGCTGATCCATCTCGACAGAAACGGCGATGTGGCGGCGACCTACGACAAACACCATCTGGTCCCCTTCGGAGAATACGTACCGCTGGCCGATCTTGCTGCAAGGTTCGGCATCTATGGCATGGCCGCACAGGACGGCACCGGATTTGCCGCCGGTAAAGGCCCGCGCATTATCGACCGGCCCGGCCTGCCCCCCTATCTGCCGATGATCTGTTACGAAGCAATTTTTCCGGGCTATGCCCAAGTGCAGGGCCAGCGCCCCGAATGGCTGCTCCACATTACCAATGACGCATGGTTCGGCAGCTTTTCCGGCCCCTACCAGCATCTGGTCCAGTCCCGTGCCCGCGCGGTGGAACAGGGTCTACCCCTCGCCCGCGCCGCCAACACCGGCGTGTCCGCGATGATCAGCCCTTACGGACAGGTTTTGCAGGCGCTTGCCCTGAACACCGACGGATTTGTGGATGTGCGCCTGCCCGAACCGCTTGCACCGACACCCTATAGCCGCTTTGGAGAGCGGATATGGCTTGCACTGGCGCTGCTGCTCCTTGCGGGCGCTGCCCTGTCGCGCCCCCGCCCGCAAGCACGCCCCCACGCCGCAACACGGGTCCGAGCACAAGGGCGTGAGGCTTCTAATAGGCATTGACCTATTCCCTGCCCCCCCATAGACCTTTCGCAATGAGTGTCACAACGGCTTCCTGACGTGGCATTTTCTTTCAAACTGGAGCACTACATGTCCCGAAATAATTACCTTTTCACCTCGGAGTCCGTTTCCGAGGGCCATCCCGATAAAATTTGCGACCGGATTTCAGATGCAATTCTCGACGCTCTGCTGAGCGAAGAAGAAATGGCCCGCAGCGCCTGTGAAACCTTTGCCACCACCAACCGCGTGATAATCGGCGGCGAAATCGGGCTGTCCTCAAAAGAAAAACTCGCCAGTGTGCTGGACGGTGTGGACGGGATCGTGCGCGATTGCGTCAAGGCTATCGGCTACGAACAGGACGGCTTTCACTGGGAAACCCTAGAGATCGAAAACCTGCTGCACGAGCAATCCGCCCATATCGCGCAAGGTGTGGACAAGGACGGCGCAGGCGATCAGGGGATCATGTTTGGCTATGCCTGTTCGGAAACCCCCGATCTGATGCCTGCCCCGATCCACTACAGCCACGCGGTTCTGCGGGATCTGGCAGAGGCCCGTCACGCCGGCAACACGCCGCAACTGGGTCCGGATGCAAAATCACAGCTTTCGGTGAAATATGTAGACGGCCAGCCGGTTGGTGTGACCTCTATCGTATTGTCCACACAGCATCTGGATGACTCCATGTCCTCTGCCGATGTGCGCGATGTGGTGGAACCCTACATCCGCAAGACCCTACCCGACGGGTGGATTTCAGCCGATACCGAATGGCACGTGAACCCGACTGGCAAATTCGTCATTGGCGGACCGGACGGGGATGCGGGCCTGACAGGGCGCAAGATCATCGTGGACACCTACGGCGGCGCAGCCCCTCACGGCGGCGGCGCGTTTTCGGGCAAAGACCCGACCAAGGTGGACCGCTCGGCGGCCTATGCTGCACGCTATCTGGCCAAAAACGTAGTGGCGGCGGGAATGGCGACACGCTGCACCCTGCAACTGTCCTACGCGATCGGCGTTGCCAAACCGCTGTCGATTTATTGTGACACCCACGGCACCGGCGAAGTACCCGAAGCCGAAATCGAAAAGGCTGTGGCACAAGCGATGGACCTGACACCGCGCGGCATTATCGAGCATCTGCAACTTCGCCGCCCGATCTACCAGCGCACGGCTGCCTACGGACACTTCGGCCGCGCCGCGACTGCAGACGGCGGGTTTAGCTGGGAACGCACTGATTTGATCAACGCCCTGAAAGGCGCCGTCTGAAACCGGTCCACGCCGAATACCGGCAATTTCGTCAAATGAAAGGCTCCGGATTGCGTCCGGAGCCTTTTTGTTTTACCTCCCACCCCCATGAGAGAAAAACACGTATCCGGCGCCCCGTGGCGCAACTTCTACGGGCGCACCAAGGGCAAGGGCCTGCACCAGTCCCACGAACGCTATCTGGCGGAAGATCTGGAGGGGCTGGCCCCCAAAGGTGTGACTTGGGAAGAAAACCCCGAGCGCACACCGCTGGATCTAAAGGCTCTGTTTGGCGCGCGTCCGGTCTGGCTGGAAGTCGGCTTTGGTGGCGGCGAACACGTGGTACATCAGGCCGCCAGCAATCCCGATGTGGGAATTATCGGCTGCGAACCTTATATCAATGGCGTTGCCACACTGCTCGGCAAGATCCGCAAGGCCGGTGTAACCAATCTGGCCGTACATCCGGGTGATGCGCGGGACATGATGGATGTTTTGCCCGAAGGCTCGGTTGAGCGTGCTTTTCTGCTCTATCCCGACCCCTGGCCCAAGAAACGCCACCACCGCCGCCGGTTTGTCACGCCAGAACATCTTGACCCGCTGGCAAAATGCCTGAAGTCCGGCGCAATTTTCCGCGTTGCCACCGACATCCCTGATTACGTGCGCCAGACAATGGAGCAAATGATGAACCGGGATGATTTCGAATGGCTTGCCGAAGGCCCCGAGGACTGGCGCAAACCGTGGGAGGACTGGATTTCCACCCGCTACGAACAAAAAGCCCTGCGCGAAGGCCGCACCCCCCACTACATGACCTTCCGCAAGCTCTGACGGTTTTGATGGGGTTGCCCTGACTATCCGCAGCGCGCGAACTTGGCTTGAGTGAAATAAATTTGCATTTATGATCGCTGGCGCACGACATTGACTTGGCGCAGCGAATGGAAAAACTTTAGGGGGAAATCATGACTGCTGAACACAAACCGGATAACGCAGTACAGGATGCTTCCGCTCCAATCTTTCTGATTTGTTCCGAACGGTCCGGCTCTAATCTCATTTCTACGGTCATGGGCGCACATCCCGAGATTTACTGCGCCCCCCCTTTCCATTTCGGTGTGCTGATCTTCCAAAATCTCTTTCGCACGATGGACGCAGGCATTGAATCCAAGGTTTGGCGGATGATGAAACGCCGGATCAACCACAGGCTGCGCTCTCTGGCGACCGAAGATCATATCGCAACCGCTGAAGCCTGGCTCTCGGCGCAGACCGAAATAAAACCGAAAGAGCTTGCGAGGTTTCTATATCAGGAGGTCACGCCGGAAGCCGCCGGAAAAACCGTGTTCATCAAGGAAAACAATCTTCACAATACAATGTTTTTCTTGCTTGATACATTCCCCAACGCAAAATTTGTATTTCAGGTCCGGGACCCGCGGGACTATCTGGCATCGACAAAAGCTTTGTCAGAAGAAGAAAACGGGAACCGGTTCGGTTCAGACATTAATGCGATAAAGATGTGGCGCGAAGACCAGTTAGGCGGGTTGCGCGCGCTTGGATTGCTTGGCGCGGACCGTGTGTCCTTGCACCGCTATGAGGACCTACTCCAGACGCCGGAAGACACCCTAAAGTCCCTTTGCGCAACAATCGGCAAGGAATACCATCCTGAAATGATCCGTTTTCACGAAACCGAACAAGCGCAGGAACGTGCGCGTTCAGGCGGGCGACGCGGAAATGTGAACAAACCGCTGATTGCCTCGAATTTTGCCAAATACCGGACCGCCCTACCCGAAAAGAAAATTCGTATGGTGGAAGACAAGGTCGGGGATCTCATGGATATTTTCGGCTACCCGCGCGAGTATGAGAACACCAAAGTTTTCACGCCGCGCAAACGCTATGTCGGGCTGAACCGTTTGCAGGCGGAAAATCCGCCCCTGCTGCCCCTGTTGGATTACAGTTAAACAGTTAGCGCCCCGCCCTGCGGCTTTTGTGCTTTAGGGGCCTGCCATTCTAGACCTTGCAACGGACGTGGGGTATAGGCAGGGAAAAAGCACAAAGGTGATACGCATGTCAGGCCACGGCGCTCCAATCCCGATGACTTCCCGTAAATCCGGCCCGCTGCGGGGTTCGGCTGTTATTCCCGGCGACAAGTCTGTTTCCCACCGCTCGTTCATCCTTGGCGCCCTTTCGGTGGGAGAAACCAAGATCACAGGCCTTCTGGAAGGTCAGGATGTTCTGGACACCGGCAAGGCGATGGCGGCTTTCGGGGCAGAAGTAACACGGACCGGCGATCAGGCGTGGTCAGTGCATGGTGTCGGGGTCGGCGGATTTGCCGAGCCGGATGATGTGATTGATTGCGGCAATGCGGGTACCGGCGTGCGGTTGATCATGGGGGCAATGGCCACCACTCCGATCAATGCCACCTTTACCGGCGATGCCAGCCTGCGGTCCCGTCCGATGGGCCGGATCACCGATCCGCTGTCGCTGTTCGGGGCGCAGGCTGTCGGGCGTCAGAACGGCTTTTTGCCGCTAACAATGGTGGGCGCGAAAAATCCGGTTCCGGTGCGCTATACCAGCCCCCACGCCTCGGCGCAGATTAAATCCGCAGTGCTGCTGGCGGGTCTGAATACACCGGGCGAAACCGTGTTGATTGAAAAAGAGGCAACCCGCGACCATTCCGAACGGATGCTGCGGGGCTTTGGTGCGCAGATTGAAACGGTAAAGACGGCGGAAGGCTATGAGATCACCCTTCAGGGTCAGCCGGAACTCAAGGCGCAAACCATTGCGGTGCCGCGGGACCCGAGTTCGGCTGCCTTTCCGGTCTGTGCGGCGCTGATAGTTGAAGGATCAGAGGTGGTCCTGCCTAATATCGGGCTGAACCCGACCCGTGCAGGGCTGCTGGATACACTGGTGGAAATGGGGGCGGACATTGCCTTTGAGAACCGCCGCGAAGAAGGCGGAGAGCCGGTGGCGGACCTGCGGGTGAAAGCCTCCGGTCTGACAGGAATCGAAGTTCCCCCTGCCCGCGCGCCCAGCATGATTGACGAATACCCGATCCTGTCGGTCGTCGCGGCCTTTGCCAGCGGCAAGACCGTCATGCGCGGCATTGCCGAACTGCGAGTCAAGGAATGTGACCGCATTGACGCGATGGCCCGCGGGCTGGAAGCGATGGGCGTTACGGTCGAAGAAGGGCCAGACTATATGATCGTTCACGGCATGGACGGCGACGTGCCGGGTGGTGGCACAGCCATGACGTTCCTTGATCACCGCATCGCCATGTCTTTCCTCTGTCTCGGGATGGCCAGCGCCAAACCTGTCAGCATTGATGACGGCGGCGCGATTGCCACCAGCTTTCCGATTTTCGAGGATTTGATGAACGGGCTCGGCGCGGCGATTTCGCGCGATTGATGTATCGTTCGGCTAAGGCGGCTTGCTAAAGTAGGGCTGGCTGAACTACTCAGGTAGAAAAGGGATGCGACATGAGCTTTATCGTGGCAATCGACGGGCCTGCAGCGGCAGGTAAAGGGACGGTCTCCAAGGCCGTGGCAGAGCATTTCGGTTTTGCGCATCTGGACACGGGCCTTTTGTACCGCGTTGTTGGCCGCGCCGCCCTTGCCAGTATCGGCCCGTCGCTGGACCCTGAACGGGTGATCGCGCTTTCGACGGATGTGAACCCCGAGGATTTGCACCGCACCGACCTGCGCACCGCTGCTGTGGCCCAAGCCGCCAGCAAGGTCGCCGCGATTCCGGAAGTGCGGGCAAACCTTGTGGCGTTCCAGCGGGAGTTTGCAAACCGTTCGGGGGGCGCTGTGCTGGACGGACGCGACATTGGCACGGTGATCTGCCCTGACGCGGATGTGAAACTCTTTGTTACCGCCAGCACCGAACGCCGCGCCGAGCGCCGTTACAAGGAACTGGCCGAACGGGGGGAAGAGACCAGCTATGAAGGCGTTCTGGCCGATGTGATCGCGCGGGACAAGCGGGATAGCGAACGGGAATCCGCGCCTTTGGTGGCTTCCGAAGATGCCCATCTGCTGGATACCTCAGAAATGACCATAGCCGAGGCTGTTGCCGAGGCCATCGCCATTATCGACGCCAAGCGTTAACCCCGCTTTAACGCCGCCTAATTACAGTCGTTTTCAGCCCAGGCTTTCATGTGCCGCTTGACCGCACCGCCATAGGGGTGCTGTTTGTCCAGCGCGGCCTGTCCGGTCTCCGGAAGATAGCGTTTGCCCTGATCACAAAGCTCTGTGCGCGTCCATTGGTGACAGGTGGAGCAGGTTTTCCCCTTCCAAAGCTGCTCTGGCAAGCCTTCAATCGGGGGAAACAGCGGCGAGCCTTCGATGAGTTGCTCCAGCGTCCTGCCCTCTACGTCCGGCCCGCCAGCGGCCAGCGGGGTTGTGAACACCACCGGCGCTGCGGGCGGCAGCGGATCGGCAGATTGTGGCGTGGCGGTCTGCCCTGTGCCCGAGGGTTGCGGCTTGGGTGGATCGCTCTCTGTCTGATCCGGCTCTGCCTTTACCGCAGGCTCATCCCCGCCAACAATTTCAAGCGCCGCAATCCGCTGATCGGCGGCAGGTGTTTGCGCCAACTCGGTCCGGTCATTTAACAAGGCTGCAAAGGCGCCTCCCGATACTAGGCAGAATGCCAGCGCAGGCACATAACGGGATATTCTCATTCAGTTGCACCTTTGATCACACGAAATTCGATCCGGCGGTTTTTCCAACGGCCTTTGGAAGTGGCGTTATCGGCCTTGGGCTGGCTTTCTCCGTACCCTGCACTGGTCAGGTTTGCAGCGGGCACGCCCTTGTCCACCAGATTGCGCAGGACGGAGGCGGCGCGGCGTTCTGACAGACGCATGTTAGAGGCAACCGATCCGATGCTGTCGGTATGGCCGCCCACTTCAACCACCATGTCGGGGCAGCGCTTTACGATGTCCGCAATGCTGATCAGGAACGGCTCGCTTTTGCCATCCAATTGTGCGGAACCGGATTTGAAATAGGTGTTGTTGGACCGTGACAGGATTTCAAACCGCCCGATACAAGCCTCTGCCGAGAAATTTCCCGTCGGCTCCAGCGCCACCTGTGCAGGCTCTGTCGAAGGTTCAGGGTCCGATGTGGGCGCGGTGCTGCCCTGCGACGCGTTTCTGGCAAACATGAAATCGAACGTCACAGTGGCCGAGGGGATGATGTCCACCTTGGCGGCATCCTCCAGTTTTTCCACGCCCCCCATTAGATTGAAATCCGCAGCCGCTATGGAAATCGGCGTGGTGGTCGCGACCGAGACCAGATCCTCGTTGATCAGGGTGACAACTACATCTGCTGTGGCCTCTTTCTGCACCCCGTGCAGATCAAGCGCATAGGGCAGTGACAGGGTCTTGCGCCGCACCGTTGGCAGATCGGCCAGTTCTGCGGGATCAAGCTGCGCTGTGATCACCGCTTCGGGGTATTGAAAGCTTTCAAAAAACAAAAAACGCATCCGCACATTGCGCAGGTCGATCTTGGTGTCCACGCTTTCCAGCATCACCGTTACGGTAGCGGCCCCGTCCTCTGCGATGCTCCCCGAAAACGTGGCAAAGCTGCTGCTTTCCACTTTGGTCTGGTTTTTGACCGATTGGAAATTCAGCGAGGACTGTTCGTTGTTCAGGGTCCAGCCGCTGGCGAAAGGGTCGCTTTGCCCCAGCGCGGGAACAACCGCCCCGCAAACAAAAGCGGTGGTAATAATTGTGCGAATTGTATTCCAGAATAAAGAAATGCCCATGGCGAAACCTTTACGAATTGGACTAAAATTGAAGTGTTTTGAGTATTACTTACATAAATCCTATGTCAGATTGCGTTTTAACACAACGATTTGAATGCTTCGGGCGGGCCCGACCGGATTGCGCCGGACCCTGCGCGAATACCGCGATCCGGCCCCGCAAACCCCGCTCTACAAGGGGTATGGGCCGCTTTACCCTTGTAGCGCGGGCAAATCTGATCTATAGCGCGGGCAATCACGACAAGTGGTGGCGGATACAACGCCGACGGGAAGAGCAGGGCTGGACGTACTCCGGCCCTTTGTGTGTGTAAGCAATTCCCGTTACGCCGGACGTGAGAAACGAAACCCAAAGACCCGTGGGACCAACCGCGCGGCCAGTAAAATGACGCAAAAAGGAAACGCATATATGAGCGCTAACGCGACAATGGAAGACTTTGAAGCCCTCTTGCAGGAGAGCTTTGAAATTGACACGCCGGACGAAGGTTCGGTTGTTAAAGGGACTGTTCTGGCAATTGAAGCCGGTCAGGCCATCATCGACATCGGCTACAAAATGGAAGGCCGTGTTGATCTTAAAGAATTTGCAGCCCCGGGCCAGGCGCCTGAAATCGAAGTTGGCGACAGCGTAGAGGTTTACCTCGAGCGCGTTGAGAACGCCCGCGGCGAAGCTGTTATCTCTCGTGACAAAGCCCGTCGCGAAGAAGCATGGGACCGTCTGGAAAAAGCCTACGAAGCAGAAGAGCGTGTCGAAGGCGCAATCTTCGGCCGCGTCAAAGGTGGCTTCACAGTGGATCTGGGCGGCGCTGTTGCGTTCCTGCCAGGCTCCCAAGTGGACGTACGCCCTGTACGCGATGCCGGCCCTCTGATGGGTATGGCACAGCCGTTCCAAATCCTGAAAATGGACCGTCGTCGTGGCAACATCGTTGTATCCCGTCGCGCCATTCTCGAAGAGTCCCGTGCTGAACAGCGTGCGGAAATCGTTGGCAACCTGTCCGAAGGCGAAACCGTTGACGGTGTCGTCAAGAACATCACCGAATACGGTGCGTTCGTGGATCTGGGCGGCGTAGACGGTCTGCTGCACGTGACAGACATGGCTTGGCGTCGTGTGAACCACCCGTCTGAAATCCTGACAATCGGTGAAACCATCAAGGTTCAGGTGATCAAGATCAACAAAGAGACACACCGTATCTCTTTGGGTATGAAGCAACTGCAAGACGATCCTTGGGGCGACGTGGAAGCACGCTACCCGCTGGAATCCGTACACAAGGGCCGCGTTACAAACATCACCGACTACGGTGCATTTGTAGAGCTGGAAGCCGGTGTCGAAGGTCTGGTCCACGTGTCCGAAATGTCCTGGACAAAGAAGAACGTACACCCGGGCAAAATCGTGTCCACTTCGCAAGAAGTAGATGTGATGGTTCTGGAGATCGACAGCGTGAAACGTCGTGTATCCCTTGGCCTGAAACAAACTCAGGGCAACCCGTGGGAGAACTTCGAGACTGCATTCCCAATCGGCACAGAAGTTGAAGGTGAAGTTAAGAACATCACTGAATTCGGTCTGTTTGTCGGTCTGGAAGGCGACATCGACGGCATGGTTCACCTGTCCGATCTGGATTGGGACCGTTCCGGCGAAGAAGCCATGGCTGATTACTCTAAAGGCGATATCGTCAAGGCTGTTGTCACTGACATCGACGCCGAAAAAGAGCGTATCTCCCTGTCGATCAAAGCCCTGGACGGTGATCCCTTCGCAGATGCAACAGCCGGCGTTAAGCGCGGTGCTGTGGTAACTGTGACCGTGACCTCCATCGAGGACGGCGGCATCGAGGTCGAATATGATGGCATGAAATCCTTCATCCGTCGTTCCGACCTGTCCCGTGATCGTGCAGAGCAACGCCCGGAGCGGTTCAGCGTTGGCGACAAGGTAGACGCACGCGTTACCAACATCGACAAATCCTCCCGTCGCCTTGGTCTGTCGATCAAAGCACGCGAGATTGCAGAAGAGAAAGAAGCAGTACAACAGTACGGTTCTTCGGACTCCGGCGCGTCTCTCGGGGATATCCTCGGTGCGGCCCTCAAAGGCCAGGACGACTGATAAGAGAGTTTCACGTTGGGAACTGAAATGACTGGTTTTGAACGTGATTTCTACGAGGAGCGGCGCCGTAAGTGGCGCCGCTCCGCTTTCTGGCGCGGTGTCTTTGCCACGCTTGGCCTGCTGACCGCCCTCATTGCCCTGTCTGTCTATTTCTCCGGCACGCCCCGGTTTGGGGATCACATCGCCCATGTGGACCTGTCCGGTGTGATTTACGATGACCCGCTGATGGACGAAACTCTACGTATGGTAGAGGAATCCGACAACATCAAAGCCCTGATCCTGACCATCAGCAGCCCCGGCGGCACCACTGTCGGTTCTGAAGTGCTTTACGAACGCCTGCGCAAGATTGCCGAACTGAAACCTGTGGTTTCCGTCTTGGGCGAAGTCGCAGCATCGGGGGGGTATATCGCCGCCCTTGGCAGTGATTATATCATAGCACGCGGGAATACCGTCACCGGCTCCATCGGTGTCATCATGGAATATCCCGATGTGACCGACCTGATGTCCACCCTTGGCATCAACATGCAAACCATCCGCTCCTCAGAGCTGAAAGCGGACCTGACCCCTTATCGCAAAGCCAGCCCCGAAGGGCTCGCCGCAGAGCAGGACCTGATCGACGAGAGCTATCAGTGGTTTCGCGGCTTGGTTGAAGAGCGCCGCAACCTGTCCGGCGCAGACCTTGACCGGGTGGCCGACGGACGGGTTTTTACTGGCCGTGTCGCGCTGGAACTGGGGCTAATCGACGCCATCGGCGGCGTGGACGAGGCAGAGCAGTATATTGATTCGCTCGATTCGGTTGCAGAGGGCCTTCCGGTTGATCCTTACACTCCGGACTATCAGGAGAGTGGATTTTTGGGGCCGGTCGGGAAATTTCTCGCCAAAAACGGCATGTTACAGCGATTTTCGGCACAATCAGGGCCACGGCTCTATTCCATCGTAAAGTAAATTCTGTAAAGTCATACCCAAGCAGAGCCAAGATAAGGCCGCACCTTTTGGGAGGACTGAAGTCTATGATACGTTCCGAATTAGTAGATAAAATTGCAGAAGCGAATCCGCATCTTTACCAGCGGGACGTCGAACGCATTGTGTCTACAGTGTTCAACGAAATCATCGAGGCGCTTGCCAACGGCGACCGTGTGGAATTACGCGGCTTTGGCGCATTCTCTGTCAAAAAGCGGGATGCCCGGATCGGACGCAACCCCCGCACCGGAGAATCCGTGCAGGTGGAAGAAAAACACGTTCCCTTCTTCAAAACCGGCAAACTTCTGCGGGACCGTCTGAACGAAGGCTGATGCCTTTGGTCGCGGTGTGCGACAGGTCCGACCAGACTAAAAAGCGATAAAGTCAGTTGCATTTATCCCGCGTGGGATTAGGTGTGTGCTATTGCAGGAGTTTTGCCCCATGATGCGTTACATCCGTTATCTCTTTCTCGCTGTGATCGGGATTTGCCTGATCGTTGTTGCCCTTGCGAACCGCGCCCCCGTCACCCTGCGGGTGATGCCAGAGGAACTCGCCTCGATCTTCCAGCTTAGCGGCAGCATCACTCTGCCCCTATTTCTGGTGATCTTCATGGGGATCGTGGTCGGCCTGTTGATCGGGTTTGTCTGGGAATGGATGCGGGAATTCAAATATCGCCATGACCTGTCTAAAAAGGGCAAGGAACTGCACCGTCTGGAACGGGAAAACAAGGTTCTCAAAGCGAAATCCGGCGAAGGCACGGATGATGTGCTTGCCCTGATCGAGTAATCGCCATGCCAGTGAAAATTTGCGGGATCACCACGCAGGAGTCGTTGCAGGCGGTTGTCTCTGCTGGCGCGGCTTATGTCGGTTTTGTGTTTTTTCCGAAATCGCCGCGAAATGTAGACATTCCCACCGCACGGGACCTCGCTCTCGCGGCGCCCGAAGGGGTATGCAAGGTGGCCCTGACGGTCAATGCAACCGATGCCGAACTCGATGCGATACTGGCAGAGGTGCCCATCGATATGCTGCAACTTCACGGCAAGGAAACGCCCGAACGTGTGGCCGAGGTCAAAGCCCGCTATGGCCTGCCGGTGATGAAGGCCGTGGGCGTGGCCGATGCCGATGACCTGCCCGCCCTGAATGAATATGCCCGCGTGGCCGATCAGTTGCTGGTGGATGCCAAGCCCCCAAAGACCGCCGATCTGCCGGGGGGCAACGGGCTGTCCTTTGACTGGTCGCTGATTGCAGGGCGCCGCTGGGCGGTGCCGTGGATGCTGGCCGGAGGTCTCAACCCTGAAAACGTTGCGCTGGCCATGCAGAAGACAGGCGCACGGCAGGTGGATGTTTCTAGCGGCGTGGAATCCGCGCCCGGCGTCAAAGACAGCGCGAAAATCGCGGCTTTTTGCAAGGCAGCCTCGGCCTGATCCAGATCCTTAACGTTTTTTGACCTCTCCCGATCCGATCCTGTGCTAGTCTCAGGGGCGGAGGAGTGAGATCATGGAAACCCTGCGCACAACCTTACTTATTGGCACCACCAAAGGCGTCTTTCTAGCATCTGGCGGAGAGTCTCGCAGCGGCTGGCAGATCAGCGGCCCGTCTTGTGACGGATGGCCCATCAACCATGTGATCGGAGATCCGTCCACAGGAACGCTCTGGGCCGGGGGTGGCGGTGATTTTTTCGGCGCAGGGGTTTGGCGGTCCGACGACCTGGGCGAAACATGGGGCTTGACCCGTCTGTCCCGTGGATCAATGGACGACTGGGCCGCAAATGACCCCGATTTCGCCGCGATGATCGGCTGGAGCGATGCCCCCCTGCCCTTCGGCAACGATTTCACGCAGGTCTGGTCGCTGGCGCTGGCGGGGGACAGGCTTTATGCCGGAACCAAACCGGCGAACCTGCTGCAAAGCGCGGATCGCGGTGATAGCTGGACACGGGTTGAAAGCCTGACCGACCACCCATCTGCGGCAGACTGGAATCCCGGTGCGGCGGGGCTGACGCTGCACACCATCCTGTCCGATCCGGCCAATCCGCAAAAGCTTTGGGTCGGCATTTCTGCGGCAGGCGTCTTTGCGTCAGAGGACGGAGGCAAAAGCTGGGAGCGGCGCAACCGCATGTCCAACGCGCAGGCGTGCCCGCAGCACGATCATCCCGCCGCCCCGCGCGATGGAGAAACCGGTCATTGCGTCCACAACATCATGCGTGCCTCCGGTGATGCGGACCTGCTTTACCAGCAGAACCACCACGGGGTCTGGCGCTCTGCGGACGGGGGGCGCAGTTGGGACGATATTACCACCGGATTACCTTCTACTTTCGGGTTTCCGGTACGGGTGCATCCGCGGGACGGGCAGACCTTATGGACCATTCCGCTGAACGGGGATAGCGCGGGACGCTATCCGCCCGATGCGGCGGCGGCGGTCTGGCGGTCTCGTAACGGCGGGGAAAGCTGGCAGGCCCTGCGCAACGGGCTGCCGCAGGAAGGCTGTTTCTTTACCGTGCTGCGGCAGGCTATGGGCGGGGATCGCAATGATACGGCTGGCCTCTATTTCGGCACCAACAGCGGTTCGGTTTTTGCCAGTCTGGACGAAGGCGAAAGCTGGCACGAGATTGTGCGCCATCTGCCGACAATTCTGGCGGTGGAGGTGCTGGAACACCGCTGAGTCTGCAGGGATCGCCCCGAAAAAACCGCCTCTTTTCAGGGCAGGGTTTACCTGACGCGGGAGTCGGGCTAGATCACATGCGACCCAAGGAGAACCCTGATGAACGATTTGCTCAATTCCTTTATGTCCGGCCCTGACGAAAACGGCCGGTTCGGTGATTTCGGCGGACGGTTTGTGTCTGAAACCCTGATGCCGCTGATCCTCGATCTGGAAGCCGAATATGAAAAAGCAAAGGTTGATCCGGATTTCTGGGCCGAGATGGACTACCTGTGGAAACACTATGTCGGCCGTCCCAGCCCGCTCTATTTCGCCAGCCGCATCACCGAAGAACTAGGCGGTGCGAAGGTCTATTTCAAACGGGACGAACTGAACCACACTGGCGCCCATAAGATTAACAACGTGCTGGGGCAAATCCTGCTGGCACGGCGCATGGGTAAGACGCGGATTATCGCGGAAACAGGTGCCGGGCAACACGGGGTGGCCACAGCCACGGTCTGCGCCAAATTCGGTTTGAAATGCGTGGTCTATATGGGGGCCCATGATGTAGAGCGTCAGGCCCCCAATGTGTTCCGCATGAAGCTGCTCGGCGCTGAAGTGGTACCTGTAACCTCCGGTCGTGGTACGCTGAAGGACGCCATGAACGACGCGCTGCGCGATTGGGTGACTTATGTGGATGAAACCTTCTACTGCATCGGCACCGTGGCCGGACCCCACCCCTACCCCGCTATGGTGCGCGATTTCCAAAGCATCATCGGCAAGGAAGTACGTGAACAACTGGCAGAGCATGAAGGCGAAGGCGCGCTGCCCGACAGTGTGATTGCAGCCATTGGCGGCGGTTCTAACGCGATGGGTTTGTTCTTTCCGTTTCTGGACGACAAAAGCGTGCGCATCATCGGTGTCGAAGCCGGCGGCAAGGGTGTGAACGACAATATGGAACACTGCGCATCCCTGCTGGGCGGCAAGCCGGGTGTTCTGCACGGCAACCGTACCTATCTGCTGCAGGATGATGCAGGCCAGATCCTCGAAGGCTATTCGATCTCTGCCGGACTGGACTATCCCGGAATCGGCCCGGAGCACAGCTGGTTGCATGACACAGGCCGCGCCGAATATGTCAGCGTGACCGATGCAGAGGCACTGGAGGCGTTCCAGTTCTCTTGTCGTACCGAAGGTATCATTCCAGCACTCGAACCCTCCCACGCGCTGGCCCATGTGCGCAAACTGGCGCCGACCCTGCCCAAAGACCACATCATGGTCATGAATATGTGCGGACGGGGCGACAAGGACATCTTCACCGTGGCCCGCCATCTGGGTTGGGATATGGACAGCGAATAAAATGTTCACCTGCGGGGACATTCCCCGCAGGGCCGCTTTCTGGCGGGCTTGACCGCGCAAGTTTTTGTTCCACATCATTCTTATCAACAGCATTTGAACGACAGGAGCGACCGCCATGTCCCTTATGACCCTCTTGCAACAAGCCCATCACGGGCAGGGACTTTCGCAGCTTGCCAATCAGTTCGGCATGAATGAAACGCAGGCAAAGCAACTGTCCGAATTACTGGCCCCGACCATCGGTCAGGCCGCCAAAGAAAAGGCCGAAAGCGGTGGGATGCAGGACTTGTTGTCCTCGCTCCACGGCGAACAGCAACGCAGCTATTTTGAAGATGCCTCCCAAGCCGCAGCGCCGACAGGACAGGCGCAGGGCATGGCGTTTCTGGAAACCCTGATGGGCGGACATCAAGCCCCCAAGGAGATCGCTTCGGAAGCGGCAGAGCGCACAGGGATCGATCTGACCACAGTGATGCAATTCCTGCCCGCACTGGCAGCAATGCTACAAGGCGGTTTGCAAAAAGAGATGCCAGACAACACCATCGAAAACCTGATGGGCCGGTTTTCCGGCGCGGATGACAGCGGCGGCATCATGGGCATGGTCGGCGGCTTTCTGGGCGGCGGAAATGACGACGGTCAGGGACCGGACCTTGGCCAATTGTCGCGTTTGCTGGACGCGGACGGGGACGGTTCACCCATGAACGACATCCTGCGCAAAGTCATGCGCTGACGCGCGGCTCGTCTGCAAATTCGATTAAATCCCAAAGCGTGCCGTAAAGGTCTTTGAACACGGCCACGGTGCCATAGTCCATCACCGCCGGATCGCGGGTAAATTCCACGCCGCGAGACAGGTACAGCTTGTAATCGCGCCAGAAATCATCGGTTTGCAGAAACAGAAACACGCGTCCGCCCGCCTGATTTCCGACAAAACCGCGCTGGGTGTCATCACTGGCCCGCGCCAGCACAAGGGACGCGGAATGCTCCCCCTTGGGGCGCACCACGACCCAGCGCTTGTCCTGCTCCGGTTGGTAAGTATCCGCAACCAGCTCAAAGCCGAGGACATCCACGTAAAAGGCGATCGCCTCGTCGTAATCCCGAACAATCAGGGCTGTATGGGCAAGGCGTTGCGACACGGGGGGGCTCCTTCGGGCGTGGTTGAAACATCAGTTTCACACCGGCTTTGCAGGAAAAACAAGTCAGGAAAATTCTGAACATCCCACCAAAAAGCCCGACGCGGGGCCGGGCTTTCGGATGTTTCAAAAAGGTCGGGTATCAGGCAGGATCAAACGACACAAAGCTGTCCGCCATCAGATCCTCTACCCCCATCACATCGACGCGCATGTCGCCTTTGCCGTCACCGTCCACATCGACGATCAGGACGGAATTGCCCTCTCCGTCGTTTCTGGCCTGAACTTCCGCGCCGGTGCCCGAGAATTTTGCATCCCCGATGAACTCTGCCATGAGCGCTGAGAAGTCGAGGAAATCGACACCCTGTTCAAAGTCCATAACGACATCGGAATACTTGCCTTTGCCGCTGTCTTTGGCGTCATTAAAGATGAACTGATCGGCTTCGGTGCCGCCGTACAGCACGTCCTTGCCCGAGCCGCCAACGATAAAGTCGTTGCCTGCGCCGCCCTTGATCGTGTCTTTACCGGCATTTCCACCTAGAATGTCATTGCCATCGCCACCGTCAATCCGGTCCTTACCGGCACCACCGCGGATGATGTCGTTGTCGGCCCCGCCGTTCAGCTTGTCATGGCCGCCATCGCCGTTAATCTCGTCGTCACCGGCACCGCCGTCTATGGTGTCTCTACCTTTTCCGCCGCTAAGGACGTCATTGCCTTCGTCGCCGTTAATGATGTCTGCGCCGCTGCCCCCGTCGATGTCATCGGCATCAGCTCCACCAAAAATTTCGTCATCACCACCTCTACCAATGATCTTGTCGTTACCTTCATTCCCATGCAGGATATCCGCGCCGCCACCACCGTCTATTCGATCATTGCCTTCGCCCCCGGCAAGATAATCCCGATTGCCACGACCAAACAATTTATCATCACCAGCGTCGACGAACACAATGTCACTGTGCGATGAGCCCTTGAATGTGACTTCTCCATCGTAAGTCAACTCCTCCAAAAACCTTATCCCTTGACTTGCGCCAATACCATTTACCTCAAGTGGACCATCGGACAGCAGTGCGCTCAAACCGCTGGGATCATACGCTTCGCTCGCTTCGATCGCCTCCTCCATCATCTTGATCTCAGATAGTAACTCTGACAAGGACCACGTTAAATCCATTCCTCTGGCATTCACCTCGCCATCTACTTTCACCGTGATGGAATGAACTGTACCTGCTGAAGCCAAGGCGCCGGAGCCCGTTGTGGAAAATCCCTCTCCCGCTAACACAGCTTCCATGTTATCTTTCTGGTAAAAAATTTTGGTGTCGGTAATTGAGGAGATCTCTGCACCGGCAACACCATACGCGAATATGCTATAAATGTTTCCACCATTAAATTTGAATTTCATCGAACATCCCTCTGTAGATCAATGCTGCTGCACTATTGGGTGCAGCTTTCCACTAGTTTACCCAGAGTAAAGAGAGGGGGAAATCGGGCTATTTTGTGGTGAAATTGCATGATACATGCGTTTTTTCAATCAAAAATTGTTGCCAGATTGCCTGAATTTCACCCTGAAATTGCACAACTTCTTAAAGCACCCGCGCAGATTTAGTCTGCGGCTAGCATGCATGCTCGGTCAACGCATAGCGGCATGCGATATTTTTTCGAACAAACCATGCGTCAAAAGCCCGACGCGGGGCCGGGCTTTCGGATGTTTTAAAACGGTCGGGTATCAGGCAGGATCAAACGACAAAAAGCACCAACATCAGGATAGTACCGGAAGATTAGCACATAATTTAGGCAGGGCAGAAATAAGTTGGAACTGTCCCCATTCTTAAATCGATGGTGGAAATAAAGCTAAAAATAAACGAACGCCGCCCCGATCAGGGCGGCGTACTTTGGCGTAATATTAAGGTTAATCCGGTGTTACCCGTTCACGCGAATATTGGCGTTGGTTGGATCATAGGGGCTGTCTTCAACCACCTCTGCATCCCACAAATCCCCCAGCATCCGCACTTGCAGTTTTTGCCCGACGACAGCCAGTTCCGGGGCCACATAGCCAAGACCGATCTGTTTTTCAAAATGCACCGAATAACCACCCGAGGTCAGCCGCCCGATTTTCTTGCCATCCAGCAGCAGCGCTTCGCGGCCCCAAGGATCGGCATCAACGGGTCCGTCGATCAGCAGGGTAACACATTTGGCGCGGATGCCTTTGGCCTCCATCTCGGCCTTGCCGTTGAACTCCTTACTCAGGTCGATAAAGCGGGGCAGATCGGCCTCGGCAGGGGTGGCATCGCGGCCCAGTTCGTTGCCGAATGCGCGATAGGATTTTTCCTGCCGCAGCCAGTTTTGCGCCCGTGCACCCACCAGCTTCAGCCCGTGTTCCTCTCCTGCCTCAAGGATCAGATCCCACAGGTAGTTCTGCATTTCGATCGGGTGGTGCAATTCCCAGCCCAATTCGCCCGTATAGGCCACACGGATCGCATTCACAGGACACATGCCCAGTTCGATCTGTTGTGCAGACAGCCACGGGAACCGCTTGTTTGATAGGGCGGTTTCAGGATCGGCGTCCTTGATGATCTTCTTCAGAACATCGCGGGATTTCGGGCCGGCGATAGCAAAGACACCCCATTGGTTGGTGACATTCTGGATTTCGATATAGCCGAATTCGCCCGCTTTATCCTCAGCCGCTTTGCGCAGGAAATCGGCGTCGTAATCCGTCCACGCTCCGGCAGAGACCAGATAATAGGAGTCCTCGCCATTGCGCACGATAGTGTATTCGGTGCGGGTGGTGCCTGCATCCGTCAGCGCATAGGTCAGGTTGATACGGCCCACTTTGGGCAGTTTGTTACAGGTGAACCAGTCCAGAAACGCGGACGCGCCCGGTCCCTTGACCACATGTTTGGTAAAGGCCGTGGCATCTATCAGGCCAACGCCTTCGCGGATGGCTTTGGCCTCCTCCACTGCATAGGGCCACCATGTGCCACGGCGGAAAGACCGCCCGTCATGGTCAAAATTATCCGGCGCATCCAGCGGCCCGTAGTAGTTCGGACGCTCCCAGCCGTTCACAAAACCGAACTGCGCGCCCAGCGCTTTTTGACGGTCATAGGCAGGGGCCGTGCGCAAGGGCCGTGCGGCGGGGCGTTCCTCGTCGGGGTGATGCAGGATGTAAACGTGGTCGTAGCATTCCTCGTTCTTGCGGGCGGCGAACTCTGTCGTCATCCAAGAGCCATAGCGCTTCGGGTCAAGCGATGCCATGTCGATCTCGGCTTCGCCTTCCACCATCATCTGCGCCATGTAATAGCCGGTTCCCCCCGCCGCAGTGATCCCGAAGGAGAAGCCCTCGGCCAGCCACATATTGCGCAGACCGGGGGCCGGACCCACCAGCGGGTTGCCATCCGGCGTGTAGCAGATCGGGCCGTTGAAATCGTCTTTCAGACCGGAATTTTCGCAGGACGGAATCCGGTGGATCATCGCCATATATTGCTCTTCAATACGCTCCAGATCCAGTTGGAACAGATCGGCGCGGAAACTGTCGGGCACACCATATTCAAACCGCGCCGGAGCGTTCTTTTCATAGACGCCCAAAATCCAGCCGCCCCGTTCTTCCCGCACATAGGATTGCGCATCCGCATCGCGGATAACGGGATGTTCCGCATGCCCTGCTGCGCGGTAGGCTTGTAGTTCCGGGTCCGCGTCAGTGACGATAAACTGGTGTTCCACAGGGATCGCGGGGATTTTAATCCCCAGCAGTTTGGCCGTGCGCTGTGCGTGGTTGCCGGTCGCTGTGACTACATGTTCGGCGTGGATTTCAAAGGTTTCCTCTGAAGGCACCAGATTGCCGCCCACTTCGACCATTACTGTGCCGCGCACGATCCATTCAGAGCCGGTCCATTCGTAGCTGTCCACCTGACGCTTGCGGATGATCTCTACGCCGCGCTGCCGTGCGCCTTTGGCCATCGCCATCGTGACATCGGCGGGATTGATGTACCCGTCGGTCGGATGGTAAATCGCGCCTTCCAGATCCTCGGTGCGGATCAGCGGCCAGCGCTCCTTGATTTGCGCAGGGGTAAGCTGCTCAAACGGCACGCCAACGGATTCCGCCGTGGTCCCGTAGAGCATATATTCGTCCATCCGCTCTTTGGTCTGGGCCATTCGCAGGTTGCCCACCACAGAGAATCCGGCGTTCAATCCGGTCTCTTCTTCCAGCGTTTTGTAGAATTTCACCGAATAATCGTGAATATGGGTTGTCGCATAGGACATGTTGAACAGCGGCAACAGCCCTGCTGCGTGCCATGTGGACCCTGATGTCAGTTCATCCCGTTCCAGCAGGACAACGTCTTTCCAGCCTGCCTTGGCCAGATGGTAGGCAATCGAGGCCCCGACAGCGCCGCCGCCGACAACACAGGCTTTTACGTGGGTTTTCATAGCACGACTCTCTTTTTGGCGATAAGTTGCAATCAGATAGCCAAAAATCGCGGGCCTGATCCACTGTCAATCGACAGGGGCTGTGGCGAAAACGACATGGAGGATGGAATGGCTCTGGATCGCAGCGCTTTTGAGCGTCAGGCCACGTGGTGCCGCCAGTTGGGTTCCGAGTTCACATCCGCCCTGCTGCTGGCCCTGCTTGAAACGCTGGACGGGAGCACTGCCACAGGCCGCAGGGTCATGGACTGGCCGGGAGCGGCGGGTCCGATGCGCGATGTGGTGCCACTCCGGTTGAGCGGTGCGTTTCATGCGATGGTCCTTTCCGAACAAAGCCCGACACTGGCCGCGCTTTACCCGCCCAATCCGATGCCTGCACAGCGGGATCTGGAGCAGGCCGTGGCGGAGACATTGCAGAAGTGCGATGCTCAGATCCTCGACTTTCTCAATTTTGCACCGCAAACGAACGAGGTTGCCCGCGCCAGCCTGCTTATGGCGGGGCTGGCACTGATCGGACAGCAAAGCGGACGCCCCTTGGTGCTTTACGAGATCGGCTCATCGGGCGGGCTGAACCTGAACCTTGAGCGGTTTTCCCACCAGTTGGGGGCGGTTCATCTGGGCGATGAACATTCCGAACTGCGCCTTGCGCCTCAATGGAGAGGCACAGCCCCCCGACAGATGCCGGTAATTGCTGCCCGACAGGGCTGTGATGTGAACCCGATCCGCGTGGAGGACCCGAAACAGGCGCTGCGCCTGCTTGCCTATATCTGGCCGGATCAGCCCGACCGCCTGTCCCGCACCCGCGCGGCAATCGCTCTGGCGCAGAAGTTTCCACCGGAATTGCACGCCGCAGATGCGGGGGTTTGGGTGGAACAGATGTGCCAGCCCCCCGCCCCGCGCGGGCAGACCCGCGTTCTTATGCATTCGATCACCTGGCAGTATCTGCCGGAGACGACCCAACAAAAGATCACCCGCGCGATGGAAGAGGCCGGACGCAATGCAACGGCAGAATCGCCGCTGGCATGGCTGTCGTTTGAGTTGAACGATCAGGGCAAGGCCCAACTGACGCTGCGGATGTGGCCCGACCAAGGGGCGTTCCAGCTTCTGGCGGATGCCAATCCCCATGTGCAAGAGGTCTGCTGGCACGGGTTGCAAGGTGGCGCCGAAGCCTGAGCACAGGCGATCAATCCGATGTGCTACACCTTTTGGCACCGCTCCCCAGAGAACACGCGCCCGCGAATGTGCCGACCTTTTTGAACCGGCTTTCGCCCGGTTCATAATCTGGCGATTTCGCCATTTTCGCGCCACCGCTCAGCAATGCCCCGAGAAGGTTTTTCGGTCCGGCAGGTGCCGTCCCGTCCTGTTGTGCCATTTCGTCTGGCATGACATCCGGATCGGCAAACACGGCGGCGCCTGACTTGCGCTCTACCAGAAACGGCGATTGCGCCGTATCTTGGGCCGTCCCAGCCGCCGGTGCCTGAGATGTCACCGACACCCCTGCAAGCATATAACCGCCTACACCCAGCATCAAACAAAGCCCGGCCAGTCCAATTGCAATTTGTCTTTTCATCTTCGCGCTATCCAGACCGATTCCACAGCCCCAAACTAGCCTCGGAAATGGGCCAAACTGTGACAACACCGGCAGTGGCGCAGGGTTTCCGCGCCTTTCACACCGCAGTTCCCCACCAGAGCGACGCGGTGGCCGCAACGCCCCCGCGTCCTTGTGAACCGCAGGCTCTGGAAACCTGTGATCAAGGCGCATAAGGTCAGGCTCAAATGATTTCAGGAGCCTCTGACATGCCCACGCAAAACCCGTTTCTTACCGATTGGTCCGGCCCTTTCGCCCTGCCCCCGTTTGCACAGATCAGCGATGACGACTTTGCACCGGCCTTTGACGAAGCCTTCAAACAGTCCCGCGCTGCGATCAACGCAATTGCGGATAATCCCGAACCCGCCAGTTTTGCCAATACCATTGACGCGCTGGAACAGGCGGACGGGTTGATGGACAAGGTCGCGGGCGTATTTTTCAATCTGACAGGGGCCGACAGCAATCCGGCACGGGAAGCCTTGCAGCGCGTTCTTGCCCCGCGCTTTGCCACGTTCAATTCGGAAACCATGATGAACGAAGCCCTGTTTGCGCGGGTGGATCAGCTTTTTGAAAACAGGGACACCCTTGGCCTTAGCGCGGAACAGGCGCGGGTGCTGGAGCTGTACCATCGTATGTTCGTACGCGCCGGTGCGCAGTTGGAAGGGGCCGCCAAAGCCCGCCTGCCCGAAGTGACCAAACGTCTGGCGGAACTGGGCACGGCGTTTTCCCAGAACCTTCTTGCGGATGAGCGGGAATGGTTCATGGAACTGGGCGAAACCGATCTCGACGGGCTGCCTGATTTCCTGAAGGCGGCTGCAAAATCTGCGGCGCAGGAACGGGGGCTGGAAGGCTATGTCATCACCTTGTCCCGCTCCCTGATCGTGCCGTTCCTGCAATTTTCAGCGCGGCGCGACCTGCGTGAAAAAGCCTATATTGCATGGGGCAAGCGGGGCGAAAATGGCGGCGAGACCGACAATATCGACATCGTACGCGAAACCCTTGCGCTGCGTCAGGAACGGGCGAACCTGCTGGGCTATGACACATTCGCGGATTTCAAGCTGGAACCGGAAATGGCCAAAACGCCCGATGCGGTGCGCGACTTGCTGATGGCGGTTTGGGAACCGGCCAAGGCTGCTGCCAACGCGGATGCGGCGCGGCTGACGGAGATGATGCACGACGACGGCGTGAATGGTGATCTGGAACCTTGGGACTGGCGCTATTATGCAGAAAAGCTGCGTGCCGCCGAATATGATCTGGATGAGGCGGAACTGAAGCCTTATTTCCAGCTCGACCAGATGATCGAAGCGGCGTTTGACACGGCCAACCGGCTGTTCGGGCTAACGTTCCATGCCCTTGATGTACCGCTTTACCACAAGGACGCCCGCGCATGGGAAGTGCGCAAAGGCGACCGGCATATGGCGGTGTTTATCGGGGATTATTTTGCCCGCTCCTCCAAACGCTCCGGTGCGTGGTGTTCACGCTTTCGGGCGCAGTCCAATCTGGATGCCGACATCCGCCCCGTCACCGTGAACGTCTGCAATTTCGCCAAGGCCCCCGAAGGCGAGCCGAACTTGCTGACCTTTGATGATGCCCGCACCCTGTTCCATGAATTCGGCCATGCGCTGCATTCGATGCTGTCGGACGTGCATTATCCGATGATCTCGGGCACCTCTGTGGCGCGGGATTTTGTCGAACTGCCAAGCCAGCTTTACGAACATTGGCTGTCGGTGCCCGAGGTTCTGGAAAAATATGCACGCCATGCGGACACCGGCGAAGCGATCCCCAAGGCGCTGCTGGACAAACTACTGGCTGCAGAGAATTTCGACATGGGCTTTGCCACCGTCGAATATACCGCATCGGCGCTGGTGGATCTGGCATTTCATTCCGGCACGCCGCCCATTGATCCGCTGGCCCGTCAGGGGGAAATCCTGAAGGATCTGGACATGCCAGCCGCGATCCGGATGCGCCATGCCACCCCCCATTTCGCCCATGTCTTTTCCGGCGACGGCTATTCTTCGGGCTATTACAGTTATATGTGGTCCGAGGTCATGGACGCAGATGCCTTTGCCGCCTTTGAAGAAACCGGCGATCCGTTCAACCCCGAGCTTGCCGCCAAGCTGCACGATCATATCTACTCCGCCGGAGGTAAAGCCGAAGGCGCAGAGCTTTACACCGCCTTTCGCGGCAGCCTGCCCAAAGTAGATGCGCTGCTAAAAGGTCGCGGTTTGGACACTGCGGCCTGACGACCGCACAAATATTAAGGAAATCCTATGAAAGCTGCATTTTATACCGAACAGGGCGCTGCTGCCGCCGTTCTTCAGGTTGGCGAACAGCCCACACCGAAACCTGCCGCTGGAGAGGTTCTGGTGCGTCTGGCGACCTCGGGGGCCAATCCGTCCGATGTGAAGTCCCGCGCCGGTGCCCGCGCGATGGCCTATCCGCTGATCATTCCCCATTCGGACGGCGCCGGAGAGATCGAAGCCGTGGGCGAAGGCGTTGACAGTGCGCGGATCGGCCAGAGGGTCTGGATCTGGAACGGCCAGTGGCAACGCCCGCTTGGGACCTGCGCCGAATATATCGCCCTGCCGTCAGAACAAGCCGTGGCGCTGCCCGACACCACCCCCTTTGATGCAGCCGCCTGTTTTGGCATCCCCGCGTTGACCGCCTATCGCACGGTTTATGCGGACGGGCCGGTTGAGGGGCTGAAAATCCTTGTCTCCGGCGGGGCAGGCACGGTGGCCCGCTATGCCATCCAGATGGCGAAAATCGGCGGGGCAGAGGTCATAACAACAGTGTCGAGCGACGAGAAAGCCGCCTATGTCCGCGCCGCCGGAGCCGATCATGTGGTGAACTACCGCGACGCGGATGCGGCAACGCAGATACTGGACCTGACCGGCGGCACCCACCGCGCGGTAGAACTGGAATTCGGCCTGAACGCGCAACTGCTATGCGAGGTGATGCGCCCGAACGGGACCATTGCCGCCTATGGGTCTGCCGGTGATCCGGCGCCGCAACTGCCCTTTATGCCGATGATGTTCAAGGATCTGACCCTGCGCATGATCCTTGTCTATATCCTGACACCACAAGCCCGCCGCGCCGCGCTTGACGGGGTAACGGCCATGCTGGAAGCGGATCAACTGACCCACTCCATCGCCGCCAGCTATCCGCTCGATCAAATTGTCACGGCCCACGAACGGGTGGAACAGGCGGATAAAATGGGATCGGTGGTGGTGACGCTATAGCCGGATCAGTCGCGAATCTCGTCAGGGAAAACACCCCAGAGATCGGATTTTTTCGCCCAGCCCTTGGCCCCCTGAGCGCTGATTTCACAAAAATCCCGCTCACAGGCGCCAAGGCGGGCCAAGGCACCGCGCTCTGCAAGGGCGCGGGTCGCGGCAGCGTCATTCGGGGTCAGATACAGGCGGGCGTTGTCTTCCTGAACGATCACATAACGTGCGCCTGACAGCAGCGAATAGTGCATCCAGCCGCCCTGCCCTTCGGCATCCTGAACCCGCCGCCAGTGACCGTATTCCGCCACAATCTGCAACGGCAGGTTTTCGTGTTTGAATACCCAGTCGACGCGATGGGTCAGGGACGGGCCGCGCCGCACGTTACCTTCGTCCGATTTCATCGACACAAACCGTGGCAGGGGAAGGTTCGTCACAGGGCCACGCTTGCCGGATGCAAACGCCGCCCCGCCGCCAAAACCTGCCACTATGAGAAGTCCAAGAACCAGTAAAGAGAAAGCTGCCCGCGCCATCGTCATCCGCCCATCGCCATCCACATTGTCGAGTTGTGAAATCTTTTGCCTTTGTCGGGGTCTTTGATCTTGCCCCATTGGGTAATTCCTTGGCAGAATGGAAAAAACAAATCCAGAGTTGGTTACATCAAATGCCCTCAAGTAAGTTAAGTGTTGTTGTTACGCGACGGTTACCTGCCACTGTCGAGAAACGTCTTTCCGAGTTGTTCGACGTGAAGTTGAACGAAACCGATACGCCCCTCAGCCGCGAGCAGCTGACCGCTGCGCTGCGCACTGCCGATGTGCTGGTGCCAACGCTGAACGATACGATTGATGCAGGGATGCTGGCGCAGGCTGGCGACAACCTGCGGCTGATCGCGAACTATGGTTCCGGTGTGGACCATATCGACGTGGCCACCGCCCGCCAGCGCGGGATTCTGGTGTCCAACACCCCCGGTGTTCTGGCCGATGACACTGCGGACATGACAATGGCGCTGATGCTGGCGGTGATGCGCCGCTTCCGCGAAGGCTCCAGCCATCTGCAGTCCGGTGACTGGCAGGGCTGGTCGCCCTCGGCCTTTCTGGGCGCACGGCTCGGGGGCAAGCGGCTCGGCATTCTGGGCATGGGTCAGGTCGGTTCAGCCGTCGCCCGCCGCGCCAATGCCTTTGGCATGCAGGTGTTTTATCACAACCGCAAACGGGTCCATAAAGACGCCGAAGCCGCGCTGAACGCCACCTATTGCGAAAGCCTCGACCAGATGCTGGCGCGGATGGACGTGGTCTCGATCAACTGCCCCCACACGCCAAGCACTTTTCACTTGCTGAACGCGCGGCGCATGAAACTGATGAAGCCGAGCGCGATCGTCATCAACACCTCCCGCGGCGAAGTGGTGGATGAGAACGCCCTCACCCGCATGCTGCGCGCCGGAGAGCTGGCCGGCGCCGGACTGGACGTGTTTGAACACGGCAACGAAATCAATCCCCGCCTGCGGGATCTGAACAACGTGATGCTGCTTCCGCATATGGCTTCGGCCACGGAAGAGGCCCGCGTTGAGATGGGTGAGAAAGTCATCATCAATATCAAGACCTTCGCAGACGGACACCGGCCACCGGATCAGGTTGTGCCAAGCATGCTGTAGGGTGGGACCCGCCTAAAGCGAAACATTCTGAAAGGAAGCCGGATGGACATCACCCGCAGCGCCAGCAGGCCGACCCGCAAGGCCAGTTCCGACTGGTTTACCGGTGATGTCTGGCAGGACCCGATCATTGAGGCGCCGGAACCCGCACGCCTGCGGGCGCTAAAGGTACATTTCGCGCCAGGTGCGCGCACCGCCTGGCATACCCATCCGCTGGGCCAGACGATCTACATCACCTCTGGCACAGGTCTGGTCGGGCTGCGCGGTCAGGCCCCGCAGGTGATCCGCGCAGGCGACACCGTGTTCTTTGCACCAAATGAGGAACACTGGCACGGGGCAGCGCCAGAAACCGCAATGGAACATATCGCCATGCAAGAGGCAGAGGACGGACGGGTCGCGGACTGGCTGGAACAGGTCAGCGACGCGGATTATACCCGCACGCCGGAGTGATCCGGACGACAGTCCCGCCGGATCAGAGCTTCCTGAGAATATCGCCCTTACGCACCACAC
Organism: Neptunicoccus sediminis; assembly: GCF_001719615.1. Classification (GTDB taxonomy): domain Bacteria; phylum Pseudomonadota; class Alphaproteobacteria; order Rhodobacterales; family Rhodobacteraceae; genus Amylibacter; species Amylibacter sediminis. Next base: position 637,751 of record NZ_MDVX01000001.1, on the reverse strand, counting down.
CGTCCTGAACAATGCTGCACAAGGCGCCGCGCAGACGGTGTTTTACGTTGTCCGGCTTGTTGATCCAGTCAAAACTTTCACGGCCATGGCGCACCTTCCATTTGGCGCAGGCGGTGTTGAACACATCGGATACTTCCACAATGGCGGTTCCTGCTTGCAGGCGGGTGCCGACGGGCAGGTTTTCTTCCCCCAAATCCATATCCGCGATCATCGTATCGCCCGGATAAACCACGTTATCCCGATCGCGCCAGCACAGATCCAGCACCCGCTTTTGCAGGATGGAGACCTGAATCCGCGGATCGGGTGAGCCATCCTCAAGCGTCATCCACGGATGTTTTAACCAGCGTTCGTTTTCGATCCCTGTGGCCACACGCAGTTCCAGTTCTTCGCGGAAATCCCGTTGCCCAAAGTCGGGGCGGCGGCACAAAATCTCAATCGCGGCTTCCTTGGGTGCGTCCAGTATATGGGGCAGTGCCGCGTCACATTCGGCAAGGGTTACATGGGCCATTCTAAACTCCTCCACAGACAGCACAACCAACGCGCCGTTCAATTTTAATCTTGCGGCTTTCGCCATAAAGCGCATCAAAAATCAACATGGAGCCGCGCAAAACCTGCCCTGCTCCGGTGATTTCCTTGATCGCCTCTGCTGCCATCATCGACCCGATAATACCGGGCAAGGCCCCGACCACGCCCGCCTCGGCACAGCTTGGCGCCAGACCATCGGCAGGTTCTTCGGGGAACAGGCAGGCATAGCAGGGATCGCCGTGTGCCGGATCGAATAGGGTGACTTGCCCTTCCCACTGGCCAATCGCGCCAGAAACCAGCGGCACCCCTGCCGCAACGCAGGCCCTGTTCACCACCGCGCGAGTGGCAAAGCTGTCGGTTCCGTCCAGCACCAGATCAAAATCCGCCACCAGTTCCGCGCCGTTGTCGTCGCTGATCCTGCGGTTGTAGGGCAGAACTTCGACAAAGGGATTCAACCCCTTCAGGCGTTTTTGCGCCGCAAAAACCTTGGCGGTGCCAAGGTCATCTTCCGAAAACAGAACCTGTCTTTGCAGGTTGGACAGGGAGACAGTGTCATCGTCAATCACCCCGATGGTCCCCACCCCTGCTGCGGCCAGATATTGCAGCACCGGCGCGCCCAGACCGCCCGCTCCCACCACCAGCACCCGCGCCTTGCGCAGCTTCTGCTGGCCCGGCCCACCGATTTCACGCAGCACAATATGGCGGGCATAGCGGTCCAGTTCAGTCTCGCTTAGCCTGTCGGTTTTTTTCGCAGGTTCCACCCGATCCTCCGCCCGTTGTCTTAGTGCCTTGATGCCAAAGCTGTAAAACCCGACAACAGCAAGAAGCGTCAGCAAAATCAACCAGTTCGTCAAAGACCCACCTGTCGCCATCCGCAAGCTGGAGCTGGGCGGCAAGGTCAGTTGCACCAGCAACACAAAGGCCAGACCGATCGCCACAACAGCCCCCTGCGCCCCACGCGAGGCCCCAAGCAGGCGCAGCGCAACGGCCGCCCCCGCAATCAGGATCAGCGTCAGCCCCATCAGCCCTGCCCGGTAGAGCCGAAACCACCCGAGCCGCGATCCGTTTCGCCCAGCGCCCCCGACAGGTCCCAGCCCACCTGCATCACAGGCGCAAACACGATCTGTGCAATCCGGTCGCCGTGGTTAATTGTAAAATCCGTGTCCCCGAGGTTGATCAGTATAACCCCCAGCGGCCCGCGATAATCGCTGTCAATGGTGCCGGGCGCATTGGCCACCGTAAGCCCGTGTTTCAGCGCCAGCCCCGAACGGGGCCGCACCTGCGCTTCAAACCCGCGCGGAATTTCCAACGCCAGTCCGGTGGGAACCAAAGCGCGCGTCTGCGGCGCGATGACAACCGACCCGCGATCCGCCAGATTAGCCCGCAGGTCCATACCCGCCGCGCCGTCTGTTTCATAAGCCGGCAGCGGAATCGCAGTGTCCGCGCCGTCCAGATAGGTAATTTTTACAGCAAGATCAGCCACCGATCACCTCTGCTATTTTTGCTGCCAAACGATCCGCCACCGCCTGTTTTCCCATACGCGGCCAACTCTCGGACCCGTCTTTGTGGATCAGTGTCACAGCGTTTTCAGAGCCGCCCATGATGCCGGTTTCCGGCGAAACATCATTGGCCACAATCCAGTCACAGCCTTTGCGCTGGCGCTTGGCCGTTGCGTTATTGATGACATCGTCGGTTTCAGCCGCAAACCCCACCACAAGCGCGGGACGCCCCTGCGCCTTTTGACTGACGCGGGCCAGAATGTCGGGGTTTTCTGCAAATTCCAACACCGGCAATTCCCCGCTACCGTCCTTTTTGATTTTACTGTCCGAAGCGCGCGCCACGCGCCAGTCTGCCACCGCTGCCGCAAAGACCGCTGCATCGGCAGGCAACCCCTCCTCCACCGCTGCCAGCATCTGGGCGGCGGTCTGGACCCGCACCACATCAACGCCTTCGGGCAGTGGATGATCGGCCGGACCAGATACAAACGTGACCCGCGCGCCAAGCCCCGCCAGCGCCTGTGCAATCGCCGTGCCCTGCGCGCCGCTGGAGCGGTTCGCGATGTAGCGCACCGGATCAATCGGCTCATGGGTCGGCCCGCTTGTCACCAGAATGTGTTTGCCCCGCAGCGGCCCGTCCAGCAAAGCATCCTCGACCGCCGCAACGATCTGCGGCACTTCTGCCATCCGGCCCGGACCGTACTCACCGCAGGCCATATTGCCGCTGTCCGGACCAACGACCAGCACGCCGTCCTGTGTCAATGTCTCTAGATTGCGCTGGGTCGCCGCGTGATCCCACATCCGGACATTCATCGCAGGGGCAATCAGTACCCGTTTGTCCGTGGCCATCAGCAGCGTGCTCGCCAGATCGCCGGCAACACCATGGGCCATTTTCGCCATTAAATCCGCCGTAGCCGGTGCGACCACCACCAGATCCGCCGCGCGGGACAGTTGGATATGGCCCATTTCAGCCTCATCCGTCAGGTCGAACAGATCGCGGTACACTTTGGAACCGGCCAGCGCCGAAACTGACAGCGGCGTGACAAATTCCTCCGCCGCTTTGGTCATAACAGGCACAACCCGCGCGCCGCGCTCCTGCAACCGCCGGATCAGATCAAGACTCTTGTAGGCTGCGATCCCGCCGCCAATCACCAAAAGCACCCTGCGCCCGTTCAACATCGCTCTCTCCCGTTTGCTCTGGCACAAGACTTAGCCAGCTTCGCGGGCAAAGCAAAGGGCGGTTCCGGCTTTTGCCAGCACCGCCCTCTTTTTGGGTTAAATATCCATGTCTGACAGCACCGCCCGAGATGTTACATCAGTTCTGCCATCATCTCGGCAGAGTTGCCGGTGTTCTTTTCCAGCAGTTTTTTCAACTTGCCGAGTGCGGCTGATTCCACCTGCCGGATGCGCTCTTTGGACAGGCCAAGCTCGTCACCAATCGACCCCAGCGTGCGGGGGTCCTCCACCAGCAGGCGTTGCGCCAGAATATAACGCTCCCGTTCGTTGAGCCCTTCCATCGCCGTCGTCAGCCAGTTGCGAAGCTGGCCGAGATCGTGGTTTCGTTCCACCACGTCGGCAGCCTGCGGACCTTCATCCGCCAAGGTATCCTGCCACTCACGTCCCTCATCCTCGGTGGATTGCTGGGCGTTCAGGGAAAAATCCGAACCGGACAGGCGTCCCTGCATCATTTCCACGTCACGCAGCGGCACACCGATTTCCTGTGCGATCATTTCGGATAGTTGATGCCCGTCCAGTTCCTCGCCAGCCGCACTTGCCTCCCGCTCCAGCGTGGCCTGAACCCGCTTAAGGTTGAAAAACAGCGCTTTTTGGCTGCTGGTAGATCCGGTGCGCACCATAGACCAGTTGCGCATCACGTAATCCTGAATTGCGGCCTTGATCCACCACTGCGCGTAGGTCGAAAACCGCACGCCACGGTCGGGATCGAATTTATCCGCCGCTTTCATCAGTCCCACACCCGCTTCCTGAATAAGATCCTGCGTGTTCGCGCCGTACCGGCGGAATTTGGAAGCCATTGAAATGGCCAGCCGCATGTAGGCATTGATCAGGCGGTGCAGGGCTTTTTCGTCCCGCTCGTCCCGCCAGGCGCGGGCCAGTGCGATTTCGGTATCAGCGTCCAGCAGTTCTGCTTTCATCGCCTGACGGCGGAAGTCGTGGTTGGTAACATCATCAAGAGGCATGATCGGGTCTCCTCGTCCATTCTGTACTTGAGCTTGTTGAAGCTTGCTCTCATTATACTACGTCTGAACCCCCAAAAGCGTTCACAATGGAGTGCGATTATTTTTACTTTTCCTAAATTTTCCTTGATTTTGGGCGGCGTTGCCTCAGGTAAGTCCCGATTTGCAGAGACCCTTGTGCGCCAGTCAAACCGTCCCCGAACCTATATCGCCACAGCACAGGCGTTTGACGGGGAAATGGAAGATAAAATCAAACAACATCAAATAGATCGCGGCCCTGATTGGTCAACCGTCGAAGCCCCGATTGCAGTGCCTGAAGCCTTGAGCCGGGTGCCTGATACCCATATCGTTTTAATAGATTGCATGACTCTATGGTTGTCGAATTTAATTTTATCAGAAAATTGCCCGAAAGATCCTTCCGAGCCGCTATTAAACGCCGTCAAGACCTGTAAGTTCCCGATTGTTACAGTCTCAAACGAGGTCGGACACAGTGTTATTCCGGATACAAAACTGGGCCGCCGCTTTCAAAAGGATCAGGGAAGGCTCAACGCGAAACTGGCAGCAGAGGCGGATTTGGTCGTGATGGTAACAGCAGGCATCCCACAAGTGTTAAAGGGCCGGATTCCGGCTAATCCGGCATGAGCCGCTTCTGGTTTATCCGCCATGGCCCAACCCATCGCGACGGGTTGATCGGCTGGACAGATGCCCCTGCGGATCTCTCTGATCTTGCCGCGCTGGAGCGTTTGAACACCCATCTCCCACAGGATGCGCTGGTGATCTCGTCCGATCTGGTCCGCTGCGTCGCAACGGCTGACGCACTGTCAGACGGGCGCAAGCGACTGCCCAGCGACCCCGATCTGCGGGAACTGCATTTTGGCGATTGGGAAGACCGCACCTTTACACAGGTGGCCGAATCCCACGCTGAATTGTCCCGCGCCTATTGGTCGGATCCGGGCCCCCATGCCCCGCCCAATGGTGAAAGCTGGGATGCCGCAGCCGCCCGCGTCAGTCGCGGCGTGGATCGTTTACGCGACGCCCATCCGGACACAGACATAATTGTCGTCGCCCATTTCGGCGCGATCCTGACCCAGATACAACGGGCTGCAGGCATGACCGCAAAGGCCGCGCTGTCCTTTAAGATCGACAACCTGTCCGTCACGCGGTTGGAGCACATGGGAACCGCGTGGCGTGTTCTTGGCGTTAATCACACCTTGTGACGGTGGCGATCACAAAGCGCGATTTGTAATTCTCCCAGTCTATCCGATACTGGGTTAATGAAATATGAACTCGCCATAGCCGATAAAACCTATTCCAGCTGGTCCTTGCGGGGCTGGCTACTGTTTGAGAAATTCGCAATACCGGTAAGCTGCCAGTCGGCGCGCATGTATCAGCCCGCATTCCATCAAATGCTGGAAGATTTCCAACCGGCCCGATTGGTGCCCGCGATGAAATTCGACGGCATTGTGGTGCAAGACAGCTTCGCTATGGCCGAAACGCTGGCAGAGCAGAACCCCGACATCAGAATGTGGCCTGCCGACCCCGCTGCCCGTGCCCTTGCACGGTCCGTGACAGCGGAAATGCACGCCTCGTTCAACGCCCTGCGCGACGCCTGCACCATGAATCTGCGTCGCCATTATCCGGATTTCCAGCCATCTCCGGCAGTGCTGAAAGACGCCGAACGCATGGCAGAATTATGGGCGTTCTGCCGCGCCACATTCGGCCAAGGCGGGCCGTGGCTGTTCGGAAAGTATTCCATCGCAGATGTGTTCTACGCCCCTGCCGCCAGTCGTTTTGCCACCTACAACCTACCCCAAAGCGCAACTGCAGACGCCTATATCACCGCTCATCTGTCCGATCCCGCGTTTCGGCGGTGGCGGGCTATGGGCATCGCGCAGAATTATATTCAGCCGGGATATGATCTGGATTTGCCGCAAGGCACTTGGCCCGGACCAACGCCACTGCCCGCACGCAGTGTCGATGCGGGTCCGTCAGAAAACGCCAGTTGCCCTTATTCCGGCAAGCCGGTTTCGGATTTTCTGGAACTGGACGGGCGCGTTTTTGGCTTTTGCAATTCGTTCTGTCGCGACAAGACCGTCGCGGATCCACAAGCTTGGGATGATTTTATGAAAATTTACCAAAAATAAACGTTCCGCCCTGTAGTCTTAACCACTCTTAATGACGACAGGGACCCGATGATTGCGCGTGCGTACACAGTAGCCTTCCACGGCGTCGAAGCCCGTCTGGTCGAAGTGCAATGCGCCCTTTCAGCCGGATTGCCTGCCTTTCAGATCGTCGGGCTACCGGACAAGGCCGTGTCCGAAGCCCGCGAAAGGGTGCGGGCGGCACTGAACGGGCTGGCGCTGGCGCTTCCGGCGAAACGGATCACGATTAACCTGTCTCCGGCGGATCTTCCGAAGGTCGGGTCGCATTTTGACCTGCCAATTGCCCTTGCAGTGATGGCAGCGATGGATGTGATCCCGCGGGAGGAGACCGCCCGCCAAGTCGCCCTTGGAGAGCTGTCACTGGACGGCAAACTTATTCCGGTCATCGGTGCTCTCCCCGCGGCACTGGCTGCGGCGCAGGCGGATTGTGATCTCGTCTGTCCTGCTGAATGCGGGCCAGAGGCGGCATGGGTCGGCGCGGTTCAGGTTATTGCGCCCGAAACCTTGCTGGACTGCATGAACCATTTTCGCGGTCGGGCCACGTTGCCGCCGGCCCAACCGGGGGAAGTCGTGGCTGCGCCCCAGACCAAGGATCTGAGCGACGTCAAAGGGCAGGAGCGCGCGAAAAGAGCGCTGGAAATTGCGGCTGCGGGCCGGCATCATCTGTTGCTTGTCGGCGCTCCCGGCTCCGGTAAGTCCATGATGGCCGCGCGTATGCCGGGTCTGTTGCCCCCGCTAGAACCGGAAGAAGCGCTGGAAACCTCCATGATCCATTCGCTCGCAGGGTTGTTATCCTCTGGTGGCATCTCCAAAACCCGCCCTTTTCGTGACCCCCATCATACGGCTTCTATGGCGGCGATTGTCGGAGGCGGGCGCGGTGCCAAACCCGGAGAGATTTCGCTAGCCCACAACGGCGTCCTGTTTCTGGACGAACTGCCGGAATTCTCTCGGCAGGTATTGGAAACCCTGCGTCAGCCGCTAGAGACCGGCACGGTGATGGTCGCACGCGCCAATAATCACGTGACCTACCCCTGCCGGTTCATGTTGGTCTCTGCCGCCAACCCTTGCCGCTGCGGATATTTGGCGGATGCGTCGCGGGCCTGCGCCAGAGTGCCCCTTTGCGGAGAAGAGTATCTTGGAAAGATTTCCGGACCGTTAATGGATCGCTTTGATTTGCGCGTGGATGTGCCGCCGGTCACGATGAGCGATCTTTCCCTGCCACAGACTCCGGAATCCTCAAAAACCGTCGCGGAACGGGTCGCAGACGCACGATTGCGACAGCGGCAGCGGTTCGCGCAGCATGACGGCCTGCGCCAGAATGCCGACGCTGAAGGGAAGGTTCTAATGGAAATCGCGACACCGGATTCCGAGGGACATGCCATACTGGAAAAAGCGGCAGAGCGGTTCAATCTGTCAGCGCGGGGGTATCATCGGTTGTTGCGCGTGGCCCGAACCATTGCGGATCTGGATAAATCGGAAACGGTACGCTATCCCCATGTGGCGGAGGCGATCAGCTATCGCTTGATGTCAGCCGTGCCTTAAGAAACCCGGCAATATCATCGAGCGCGGCGCGGGCTTCGGGAAAATGGCCGCGCATGATGTGGAACACATGGAAGGCATTGGGCCAGCTGCGCACCAGCACGTCATGGCCTTTGGCAACGAGTTTACGCTGCATTTCCAAGGTGTCATCCCGCAGGATTTCGCCGCTGCTGTGGTGAAACAGAATAGGCGGGCAGCGCTCAAACATGGCGTGGATCGGAGACGCGCAATCCTGCCCGCAATCCTGATGGCCAAGGTACATTTTACCAAGCTCGTCAAAACGTCCGGCGCTAAGCAGCACCTCGCTCTTGGCGTTTTCTTTCAGACTGTCATATCCACCCTCCAGATTGACCACGGGACTGATGACGAAGGCGCAGAGGGGTATTTCCTCTTTTCGGTAGGAGAGATGCGCCAGCAGTGACAGGACAAGGTTGCCCCCTGCGCTGTCACCGCCCAGCATAATCTGGTCCGGACGCAGCCCACGCGCCAATAAGCCATTGTAAACCTCAAGCACGTCATCAAACCCCGCTGGAAACGGGTTTTCCGGCGCAAGGCGATACCGGGGGATGACAGCCTCCACCCCCACGGCCCCTGCGATGTCTGCCACCATATGTTTGTGGGTGTCCGGACTGCCCACAATGAAACCGCCACCGTGAAGATATAATAAAACCTCCGGCCGGGAGACCGGTCCGACAGAGGCCCAGAGAACCGGAACCTTGCCAATCACTCCATTTCGATACGCAGCAAAGGCAGGGTGGCGGTGCATGCGGCGGGCGTGTCGTTCAAAAGCCTGCCGCGCCTCTACCGGATTTTTGACACGTTGCACCCAAGGCTTTATCACCAATCTCGTAAAGATACTGTAAAGACGCAGGCGCAAAGAGTTCATTTTCCGGTTTTCTCCTCAATCGCTTCCCAGATCATTTCCGCAACATTGATACCGTCGAAACGTTCCAGCTCTTGAATGCCGGTGGGCGAGGTCAGGTTGATTTCTGTCAGATTACCACCGATCACGTCGATTCCGACAAAGATCTGGCCTTTTTCCCGCAGCAACGGACCGATAGCAGCGCAAATCTCCCTGTCACGCGCACTTAGGCCGACCTTTTCGGGGCGACCGCCCACATGCATGTTAGAGCGGGTCTCTCCTTTGGCCGGTACACGGTTGATTGCGCCGACAGGCTCTCCGTTGACGAGGATAACACGTTTATCGCCCGCTGCCACATCGGGCAGGAATTTCTGCGCGATAAGGGGTTCGCGATTGATAGTGGTGAACAACTCGTGCAGGGAATTCAGGTTGCGATCGCCCGGTTCCAGCCTGAACACGCCCGCACCGCCATTGCCGTAGAGCGGTTTGAGAATGATGTCTCCGTGCCGCTCTTTAAAGGCTTTGAGCGTGTCCAGATCCCGCGCAATTGTGGTCGGCGGCGTCAGGTCGGGGAATTGCAGTACAAGCAGTTTCTCCGGATAGTTCCGCACCCAACGGGGATCATTCACTACCAGAGTCTCTGGATGCAGCATGTCGAGAATATGGGTGGTGGTAATATACCCCATGTCAAACGGAGGGTCCTGACGCAGCCAAACCACGTCCCAATCTGCAAGATCGACGGTCTCTTCGGGCTGCAGTGTCACATGGTTGCCGACCTCACGGCGCAGTTCCATCCGGTGCCCGCGGGCTGTCACGCGGCCCTCGTCAAAGGCGAGCTTGTCGGGTGTATAGAAAAATAATTCATGCCCGCGGGCCTGCGCCTCTTCGGCAATGCGGAAACTGCTGTCCGCATTAATATCGACATCCCCGATGGGGTCCATTTGGAAGGCGACCTTCAAACTCATCATCATTTTCTTTCCAAAGAGCAGCATTGCTGCACAAATTGCGTTCACAAATACATGACGCAGTGCGGCACGGGTTTCAATAACCCGCAACCAACTAATGGAAAGGAGAGATAAAGCCGCGATAGTTCAGGCGGCTGTGTCAGATTGGCAAATCAGGCGGCCAATAGTACCCCCGGCAGCACCTTGATCCGACCTTTACCGTCCACCAATGCAGCGTCAAACCTGCAGTCCACATCCAAATGTCCGGCTTTTTCCGCCAGATATTGCAGGGCGCAATTGTGAATGCGATTTTGCTGGCGCGGTGTGATCTGTTGAACGGCAGTATCAAAGGTTGTGCTGGCCTTTACTTCGATAAAATACAGTTTTTCCTTGTGTCGTGCCACAAGATCAATTTCACCGTCTTTGGATTTCCAACGGCGGTCTACGATTTCAAAACCGTTGCGTTCGTAGGCCCGTGCCACCTGACCTTCTGCTGCCTGTCCTTTCAGATAGGATAATTTACCGTTTGCTGCGCGATCCATGTTGTCCCCGTGAATGATGTTGGGACCGTTTTAGCGACAAGATGTTAAAGGATTATGAATCTTCTTTCAGGGTTAAAGCCCGTTGATAAATTTCCTTACGCGGCAAACCAAAAGTCTCCGCCACTTCGCTGGCGGCATCTTTGACCCTAAGACGGGACAGTGCGGCCAGAAGCGCAGCATCGACATCATCCTGAGACACTTCTCTTGCCAAAGGTGGACCCAAGACGATGACCACCTCTCCTTTCACAGTGTCCCGGCCCGAAATTTCCTCTGCCAGCGCCCCCAGCGTTCCCCGACAGGTCTCTTCAAATTTCTTCGTCAACTCCCGACAAAAGGCGGCCGGACGGTCGGCGCCGAAAACCTCGCACATATCCCGCAGGCTCGCTGCTGCCCTCTTTGGCGATTCGTAGAACACCAGTGTCGCGCCGATTTGTGAAAATTCAGCGAAGAATTTCTTACGTGCAGTGGTTTTATTCGGGGCAAAGCCGGCAAAAAAGAAACGGTCTGTCGGTTGTCCGGCCACGCAAAGCGCCGCAAGCAGGGCGGAGGCTCCGGGGGCGGCATAGACCGGCAGGTCTTCTGCAATCACCGCGCGGGCAAGGTCAAATCCGGGATCTGCGACCATCGGCGTGCCTGCATCCGAGACATAAGCCACGGATGCGCCCTCTTGCAGGGACTTGATCAGTTGGGGGCGCATTTGCGCGCCATTATGATCGTGATAGGCCAGCAGCCGCCGGTCCCCGAGCTTTACCCCGTGGATGTCCAGCAGCCTGCGGGTGTTGCGGGTATCTTCCGCCGCCAGCACATCCGCATGGGTCAGAATATCAAGCGCCCGCAGCGTGATGTCCCGCGCGGCACCAATCGGGGTTGCCACAAGATGAAGACCTGCCGCAATTTTTCCAGCATGCATCTGCCTAATTCCACTTCTTTGTTGAACAGGCGTTGCTTTCCCACCGCCCAGCACTTAGTTTTTCCCGTATATTACGCTGCTTAGAACAGTTATGTCACGAAGGGGGACTGTTGTGTTTCATAAGATCAGGAAATTCGGCCTTAAGACGGCCGGCCTTGTAGCAGCCGCCGCTGTGCTGTGGGGGTGTACCGAGGTCGGAGGCGGTTCGCAAGGACCCCGCGTGAACACCGGCAAACCTGTCGTTGTCGGCGTTCTTGTCCCTTCGGGATCGGGCAACCAGCAGCAGGAAGCGCTGGCGAGCAGCCTTGTTGCCGCAGCTAAACTGGCTGTGGCCGAAATGGGTGATGTCCAGATCGACCTGCGGGTTTACCCCACGGCCGGCGATTCAAACCAAGCCGCTGCCGCCGCCCAGCGCGCTGCCAGCGAAGGCGCGAAAATCCTTGTCGGCCCTTTGTTTGCACAGGCAGCAAATGCGGCCGGTACAGCCGTGGCCGCCCAAGGCATCAACGTGCTGAGCTTTTCCAACAACCCTGACATTGCCGGTGGCAACGTCTTTATCCTTGGTGACACTTTCGCGAACACCGCCGACCGCGTGGTTGGCTATGCAGCACGCAAAGGCCAGCGCAGCATTGCCGCTTTGGTGCGGGCCGATGCAGCCGGTGACGTTGCCGCCGCCGCAGTCCAGTCTGCGGCCAGAAACAACGGTGCGAATTTTGTTGGTCTCGCGAAATACGAACTGACCAGTGAGAGCGCGATTGCAGCGGTTTCCGCAACCAAATCCCTGATCGAACGGACCGGCGCCACGGCCCTGGTGCTTGATGCGGATGCGGCGGGGGCCTTGCCTGTATTCGCACAAATGCTGCCGGAAAAAGGTGTAACATCTGCGAACACGCAGTTTATCGGCCTGACCCGCTGGGACCAGACCGCGCCGGCTGTGCGCAGCAGCTCGGGGCTTCAGGGCGCTTTGTTCACGTTGAATGACACTGGTGCCACCAATTCTTTCAACCAGCGCTATGCGGCAGCCAATGGCAGCAACCCGCATCTTCTGGCGGGCAAAGCCTATGACGCCATGCGCGCAGTCGGCACCCTGCTGCAAACCGGATCGTCCGACGCGCTGACCCGTAAGAAACTGACCCGCAATTCCGGTTTTCAGGGCGCCAACGGCATTTTCCGTCTGCGTCCGGATGGAACCAACCAGCGTGCGCTGGCGATTGCGACATTTCAGGAAGGCAATGTAGTCGTTGTTGATCCGGCCCCAAGGAGCTTTGGTGGCGCAGGCTTCTGATATTTCTGACAGTCAAGCCAATACAGCTGGTCCCGGTGCGCTGATCTGCGCGCCGGGACTGCTTTTTGACGGTCCCGCCATCCGCGCTGAAATCGCAGAGGCGCTGACCACCTGTGCGGATAATTATGCCAAACGCTCTGCGATCAGCACAATTCTCGACCGGGTCAACACCCAGGCGCGCGCGCAAATCAAAGCGGCCTATCTGAAGACACCGTTCAAAACCAGCCGCACGATCCGCTCTTATACCTTTGTCACCGACCAACTGATCAACACCGCGGTTGAAATGGTGCAAACCCATCTGCACCCGCTTCCCAATCCCACCCGATCCGAGCGGATTTCCATCGTCGCCGTGGGCGGCTACGGACGCGGCGAGATGGCCCCCTTTTCTGACGTGGACCTGCTGTTCCTGACGCCCTACAAGCTGACCGCTTGGGGCGAGAGCGTTGTGGAGAGCACGCTTTACATCCTGTGGGATCTGAAGATGAAGATCGGCCACGCGACCCGCACGGTCGAAGAATGTATCCGTCTTGCAGGCAGTGACCTGACGATCCGCACGGCCCTGCTGGAATCCCGTTTCCTGTACGGCGATGCGGAACTGGCCGAAACGCTGGACGCCCAGCTTTGGAAGCAGTTGTTCAAAACCACCGGACCGGAATTTGTCGCCCTGAAACTGGAAGAGCGGGAAGCGCGTCACAAGAAACAGGGCGCGACACGGTTTTTGCTGGAACCCAACGTCAAAGAGGGCAAAGGCGGGCTGCGGGATCTTCAAACCCTCTACTGGATCACCAAATACCTCAGCGGGGCAAAGCTGCCTTCCGAAATGATCTATGCGGGCTATTTCACCACCACCGAATACGCCAGTTTCGATCAGGCCGAGAATTTTCTGTGGACCGTACGCTGCCATTTGCATCTGGTGGTCGGACGCGCTGCGGAACTGCTGACCTTTGACAATCAGGTCGCCATCGCTGCCGCGCTAGGCTATCAGGACACAGAGGGTCTGCGCGGAGTCGAAGCCTTCATGCAGGAGTATTTCACCCACGCCACCCATGTGGGCGATCTGACGCGCATTTTCCTGACCGCGCTGGAAGCACAACACGTGAAACAACAGCCTTCTTTCGGGGCGCGTCTGCTTCGGGCGATGCCGTGGCGCAGCGATTCCCTTGAGGCACCGGAAGGCTATGAGATCGTTCACGGCAGGCTGTCGATTGCGGATGAAGAGGCGTTTCTGGCAGATCCGATCAATTTCCTGCGGATATTCGAACACGGTCTTGATACGGATATTCTGATCCACCCCGATGCCATGCGCCTGATCGTCGCCAATCTGGAGCTGATCACCAACAAGCTGCGCACCAACCCCGAAGCGCAAAAGCTGTTCCTGTCGCTCTTGCTGGACTACGGCAATCCGGAGCGGGCCTTGCGGCGGATGAACGAACTGGGTGTTCTTGGCGCCTTCATCCCCGAATTCCAGCGAATTGTCTGCCTGATGCAGTTCAATATGTACCATCACTATACGGTGGACGAGCATACAATTCAGTGTATCTCCCATTTGGCTAAAATCGAAAAAGGTGAACTGAAAGAGAGCCTTCCTGTCGCGTCGAGCATTTTGCAAGACGGGGTTGATCGCAAGGTGCTCTACGTGGCGCTGTTGCTCCATGACATCGGCAAGGGACTGCCCGAGGATCACTCTATCGCAGGGGCGCGGCTGGCGCGAACCATCTGCCCGCAGCTTGGCCTGTCCGAAGGGGAAACCGACACTGTGGTCTGGCTGGTGCGCCACCACCTGTTGCTGTCTGACGTGGCGCAGAAACGGGATCTCTCCGATCCGAAAACCGTGCGGGACTTTGCCAAGGAAGTGAAAACCACGGCGCGGTTGAACCTGCTGACGGTTCTGACGGTCTGTGACATCCGCGGCGTTGGTCCGGGCACATGGAACAACTGGAAGGCCCAGTTGATCCGCGACCTGCACCGCTACACCAAGCTTGCGCTCCAGGAAGGGTTCGACAAGGTTCTCGAACTGCAATCTTCAAGCGAGGCAAAAGAAGCCCTGCGCGCTGCCCTCCCCAAGATGAGCCGCAAGGCGCTCGATGCCGAAATTGAACGCCACTATCCGGCCTACTGGCAGGGGCTGGATGCAGAGACGCACAAGATTTTTGCCAAGCTGATGCTAAAAGCGTCCACCACCGAGATCCAGACCGACATCAAGGCCGATAAAGACCACGACGCCACCCGCGCCTGTTTTGTGCTGCAGGACCATCCCGGTATCTTCTCGCGGCTGGCCGGGGCGCTGGCGCTGGTCGGTGCCAATGTGGTGGATGCGCGGACCTATACCTCCTCTGACGGCTATGCCACAGCGGTCTTCTGGATACAGGACGCCAAAGGCCAACCCTATGAGAAATCCCGCCTGACACGCCTGCGCAGCATGATCAACAAAACCCTCAACGGGGATGTGATCGCCAAGGATGCGCTGAAGTCCCACGACAAAATCAAAAAGCGCGAGCGGGATTTTGTGGTGCCGACGGTGATCTCTTTCGACAACAAAGGCTCGGACCTTTACACCATCATCGAGGTGGACACCCGCGACAGACCCGGACTGCTGTATGATCTGACCCGCACCCTGTCTGACAACAATATCTACATTGCCAGCGCCGTGATCGCCACTTATGGGGAACAGGCAGTCGATGTATTTTATGTGAAAGACATGTTCGGATTGAAATTGCACAGTGCCGCCAAGCGCAAAAAGATCGAAGACGCCCTGCGCGCCGCAATTGAAATAAGCGCCGCCGGAGCGCTCACGTGACAGTGACCACCAAGCCGCGGAGCATCCGTCTGCTGGCCGGTTTCTTCACCGTCAGCAGCTGGACCCTTGCCAGCCGTATTATGGGCTTCATCCGTGACATCCTGATCGCTGCCTTCTTTGGCGCAGGTCCGGTGGCCGAGGCGTTCCAAGTAGCCTTCGCCCTGCCCAATATGTTCCGCCGCTTCTTTGCCGAGGGCGCGTTTAACATGGCCTTTGTGCCGATGTTTTCCAAAAAGCTGGAATCCGGGGAAGACGCGCGCCAGTTTGCCCAGAACGCAATGGCAGGTCTTGCCAGCGTTCTGATCGGCCTCACCCTGATCGCGCAACTGTTCATGCCGTGGTTTGTACTGGCTATGGCCAGCGGCTTTGCGGGCGACGAGCGCTTTGATCTGGCAACCGATTTTGCGCGTATCTGCTTTCCGTATATCCTGTTTATCTCACTCGCAGCACTGCTATCGGGCGTCTTGAACTCCATGGGCCGCTTTGCCGCCGCCGCTGCCGCGCCTGTGGTGCTGAACATCATCCTGATCAGTGCAATGGTCGCGACTTGGGCGCTTGGCGGAAATGTTGCCCTTGCGCTTGCTTGGGGTGTGCCTGTGGCTGGCGTGGGCCAACTGGCTCTGGTGTGGATTGCCGCCTCCCGTGCGGGCATTCGCTTGTTGCCGCAATTGCCCCGATTTACCCCTGAAATTCGCCGGCTCGCCATGATCGCAGCGCCCGCAGCACTTGCCGGTGGGGTTGTGCAGGTCAACCTGCTGGTGGGCCGTCAGGTCGCCAGCTATTTTGACGGCGCGATCCAATGGCTGGCTGTGGCCGACCGTCTCTATCAGCTTCCGCTCGGCGTGGTTGGCATTGCTATCGGCGTGGTACTGCTGCCCGATCTGTCACGCAAGTTACAATCCGCAGACGAAGCCGGCGGCCGCCACGCCTTCAACCGCGCAACCGAATTTGCGCTGGCCCTGACCCTGCCCGCCGCCGTAGGCCTGCTGGTAGTGCCTCAAGCCGTGGTCTCGGTGCTGTTTGAGCGGGGCGCCTTCACCGCAGAAGATGCCAGAAACACCGCGGCAGCCCTGTCGATCTATGCCATTGGCCTGCCCGCCTTTGTGCTGCAAAAAGTCTTCCAGCCGCTCTATTTCGCCCGTGAAAACACCAAAACCCCGTTCTATTTCGCGCTGGTCTCTATGGTACTGAACGCAGCGCTGGCGATCGGGCTCTCGGTCCAGTTCGGCTATCTGGCCGCTGCCATCGGCACCACGCTGTCCTCTGTAGCGCTGGCGGTGATGCTCTACTTCGGCACCCGCCGCATGGGACTGGCCGCAGCCTTTGACGACCGTCTGCTGCGGGCCCTGCCCCGTATGCTGGTGGCTTGTGTGATTATGGGGCTGTTCACCTACGGGCTGGAATGGCTGCTGTCGGACTGGCTGGTCACAGAAGGGCTGCGCTACCTCGCGCTTGCCCTGCTGGTTGTCGGTGGCACCAGTGTCTATTTCGCCGCCTGCCTGATGCTCGGTGCCTTTACCAAACAAGGGCTGCGCAACGTGGTGCGGCGGTAAACCGGAACCGGCACCGGCTCTTTTTGGGTCAAATATCCAAATCCCGACCGCGCCGCATCCGGTCCCGCCAATAGGTCAGCCCTGCACCGGCAACCGGACGCAGTGCAGCGCAGAGGGCAAAGCCGACGAAAAAGCCTGCGACCCGTTCGAACCAGTCGTGCCCGCCAAACAGGATCGAAAACACCGCCAGTAACACGCCAAGCGCGGCGATCAGGCGGAACGCCCGCAACCCGTTCTGCCCCGCTGCCCGCTGTTCGGTGAACAAAATCCAGCTCAGCGCGCCGATCAACCCGTAAGACGCCGCCCCCGCCCCGAGCATCGCCATAGTCGGCCCCATCACTATCGCCTGCGCCAGTGCTGCAAGCACGCCGCTGCCGAAAAAAATCGCCAGAAACGCCAGCCAGTGCACGCGCTCTGCAACGAACTTCCCAAGTGCAAGGATGAACACCACGCTGAACAAAGCGGCGACAAAATTCGCATGCACAAACATATAGCTGACAAACCGCAACAGCAGTTCGGGCGGATACTGTCCTGTATCCCACATCAGATAGACCGCCGCATTGGAAAACCCGAACTGGTCCGCGATCATGATCCGCCAGGCTGGTCCGGTGGCACCGCCAATGATGCCCGCCTCGCCCAGTTGGAAAATCGCTTCGACCGCAGCGATCACAATAACCAGCAGGGTCACAACGGGCGGCAGGGGATTGATCGGGGCGCTGTGCCCCTCGGCGTCATACATCTAAAGGCTCCATCGCTTGACGATACCCGCCCATATAGCGATAACCCCTCCATCAACACCAGACGGAGTTTTCGCAATGGGCGAGACAATACACACACCGCGCGTCTTTTCCGGCATCCAGCCATCGGGAAATCTGACGCTTGGCAACTATCTCGGCGCACTCAAGCGGTTTGTCGAAATGCAAGGTTCCGACATTGAAACCCTTTATTGCGTGGTCGATCTGCACGCGATCACCGTCTGGCAAAATCCGGCTGACCTGCGTCACAACACCCGCGAGGTAACAGCGGCCTATATCGCTTGCGGGCTTGATCCGGCAAAATCCATCCTGTTCAACCAGTCCCAAGTGCCCGCCCATGCCCAGCTGGCGTGGATTTTCAACTGTGTGGCGCGCATCGGCTGGATGAACCGCATGACCCAGTTCAAGGACAAGGCGGGCAAAAACGCCGAGAAATCCTCGCTCGGGTTGCTGGCCTATCCTGCGCTGATGGCTGCGGATATTCTGATCTATCAGGCCACTCATGTGCCTGTGGGCGAAGACCAGAAACAGCATCTGGAACTGGCCCGCGATATTGCGGCCAAGTTCAACCACGACTTTGACACGGATTTCTTTCCCTCTCCCGATCCCCTGATCGACGGCGAAGCCACCCGCGTGATGTCCTTGCGCGATGGCACCAAGAAGATGTCGAAATCCGACCCGTCGGATCAAAGCCGTATCACCCTGCGCGATGATGCCGACACAATCGCCAAGAAAATTCGCAAGGCCAAAACCGATCCTGAACCGCTGCCCGAGACCCTGAAAGAACTGGAAGGCCGCCCAGAGGCGCGCAATTTGGTGAATATCTACGCCGCCCTGTCCGGCCGGACCGCCGAGAGCGTCATTACCGAGTTTGCCGGACAGCAGTTTGGCCAGTTCAAACCCGCACTTGCCGATCTTGCCGTGGACCATCTGGCACCGATCACGCAGGAGATGAACCGGCTAATGGCCGATCCTGCCGAAATCGACCGGATTCTTGGCAACGGTGCCGACCGCGCCTCTGCGATTGCCGAACCGATCCTCGACAAAACCTATGACATCGTGGGCATGGTCCGCTCCCGCTAGCCCACCCCGCTTTCGGTTGACGCGCAGAGCCTGCGTCATAAGATGCCCCTGAATGAAGGGGCATCTTTTTTATGGCCATGTGGAACCGCAAATCCGTGCTGTCAGAGGCGATCGACGATTGGCAAAGTCGCGGAT
Organism: Neptunicoccus sediminis; assembly: GCF_001719615.1. Lineage (GTDB taxonomy): Bacteria > Pseudomonadota > Alphaproteobacteria > Rhodobacterales > Rhodobacteraceae > Amylibacter > Amylibacter sediminis. Next base: position 618,968 of record NZ_MDVX01000001.1, on the reverse strand, counting down.
TGCTGGACGGCACAACGGCGGCGCTGCTTGATGCGGATGTGCAGAACCGCGCGGGCGGGGCCAGCTTCCGGCAGGTTCTGGTGCTGCTGGCGGTGGTCTGTCTCGGCTTTGCAGCGATGACTTTTGTCGCGGCCAACTGGGAGGGCATGTCACGGCTGACACGGGTCGGCCTGATCCTTGCGGCCATGTGGGGGTTCTGGGGCGGATCGCTGTTTCTGTCCGTGCGGGGTTATCACAAGACCGCCCAGACCTGCACCCTTGGCGCCTGCGCCATGTTTGGCGCCGGCATCATGTTGATCAGCCAGATTTACCACATTCAGGGCAGTCCGAAGGATGCAACGTGGCTCTGGGCGATGGGCACCCTTCTGGCCGCGGCACTGACCTTATCCGTGCCCGCGTTGGTGCTGTCCCTTGCCCTGCTGATGGTCTGGATGCTGCTATACCCCAATGCCTTTGCTGGAGCGCAACCGCTGCATCCCGACTATCCGTTTTATCTGCTGGCCGCCGCCGCCATAGCCTATGCCGCGCGCAGCCGGTTTGCGGCCCATCTGATCGTTCTGTCCGCGTGCATCTGGTTCGCAATGACGGCGCTGACACTGGCCGAAGAAGGCCGGCTCGGGATGCTGGCCATTGGGCTGGGGCTGTCTTTGGCCTGCTTGTCTGGGGCGCTTTGGCTGGACCGGACCCGCCGCCTGCTGCTCGGGTTTGAGCGGCCTTTGATGGTCTATATCATCCTCTTTATGGCGGTAATGATCTTCTCATGGCATGTCATTGCTCGCGTTGACCGGATTCATATAGCCTATGGGCCGCTGAACGCTGCCACTCTGCTGCCCGCCCTTGCCAGCCTTATGCTGGGCGCGGCTTTCGCGAGAACCGCCGTGCGTTCGCGCCATCCCAACACCTACGATCTGGTCGTAACCGTCCTGTTCGGCGTCGTGACCTTTGCTATATTGCTGTTCGCACCTGACATTGCCATAGCTGTCCAAATCCTCATGGTCGGCGGAGCGATCTGGGTGATCCGCATGGGTTGGCGGATCGGGGAGCGGCCGCTGACGACACTTGGATTTCTGCTGTTCGCAGTGGCGCTGTTGTACACCTATTTCGAAACCGTCGGCACATTGCTTGGCACCAGCGTATTCTATCTGGGTGTCGGGGTGATCCTGCTGGCGGGCGTGTTCATCATCCCGCGCCTGACCCGCAACAAGGGCGGCCAGCCATGAGCCGCCGTTTCTTGATCATCGGCACCATTCTGGCCGCGCTGTTGCAAACCGGCGTTCTGGCGAAAATCATTACCGACCGGGCGACCGCCCTGCAGTCAGGTCGGGAGGTTCTGCTTGAAACCGGATTTATCGACCCGCGAGACCTGTTCCGCGGCCATTACACCGCCCTGAACCTTAACATCAGCCAGATTCCGCGGGACAGCGTGACCCTGCACGGACGTTTCACGTGGAACGATCCGGTTTATGCCGCCCTTGATACCACAGGGCCTTTTGCGCAGGTGCAAAGCCTGCATGACACCTATCCAGAGGATTTCAACGGTCCGGTTCTGGCAGGGCGGGCGCAATTCCAGTCATCGGCCAGCGACAACACCCTGCGAATCGCATTTCCTTTTGATCGGTTTTTCGCGCCCAAGGACCGCGCGTTGGAGCTCGAATCCTTACGCCGCGAGCAAAAGTTGGGGGTTATACTGTCCGTAGCAGACGACGGCAGCGCCTTGATCAAAGGGCTGACCATCGAGGGGCAGAAAATCTACGACGCGCCGCTCTACTAAAACTTTATCAAGGGTTTGAACCCTCAGGTTTCCGGCGCACCGAGATACGCAACAGGCGTGTTGTCCGCTTGTTCAAAATCCAGAACACGTCCCTCTGTCACGCGGGACAGCCGCTTGTATTCATAGACCATTTCCGACCCTTCCTGAGCCGAACACACGATCAGGCATTCATGTAACAGGCGGGAGCCGTTGCAAAATTCCACCGTGCCACGCAGATGGGGCGCATCCGCTGACAGGGAAAATCCACCCTCCCAACTGCGCAATACGGGGTAAATCTCGTCTCCGACAACGACACGCAGGCGGGAACTGCGCTTAAGCTCTTGTGTACGGGCGCGGCGCAGCCCTTCCAGAACCTCGGGTGACATATGAACGTCCATGAAGAATCCCCTCTTTTATCTATCCAGTTTGGCCTATAAATATGTATTTTCAATGAATTTATTGGAACGATAACGCGAAACTGTCCTAATTTGCAACGCAGCCTTGCGGAAATCGACCTTTACACACAAGCCCTGACCGCGTAGCTGCGGCACGAACCTCCCTGCCGCGCGTGACCGCTCTTCGGGGCCTATCCCGAAAAGAACTGACCTATGAAACAAGCTCTCTCCGACGCGCTATCCGAGCGCGGTTATGAAACACTCACCCCCGTCCAGACCGCTGTGACCGATCCCGAACTGGGTAATTCCGACCTTCTGGTCTCGGCCCAGACAGGCTCTGGCAAGACGGTCGGCTTTGGCCTCGCGCTTGGCCCGACCCTGCTGGAAGACGACGAAAGCTTCGGTCCTGCAGGCAAACCGCTGGCGCTGGTGATTGCCCCGACACGCGAACTCGCCATGCAGGTGATGCGCGAGCTGACGTGGCTGTATGGTAAGGCCAATGCAATCGTGACCTCTTGTGTGGGGGGCATGGACATGCGCGACGAACGCCGTGCGCTTGGTCGTGGCGCCCATGTTGTTGTAGCCACTCCCGGACGTCTGCGCGATCACATCATGCGCGGCTCTATCGACCTGTCCGGCCTGCGGGCCGTTGTGCTGGACGAAGCCGACGAAATGCTTGATCTGGGCTTCCGCGAGGATCTGGAATTCATTCTCGAAGCCTCCCCCAAATCCCGCCGCACGCTTTTGTTCTCTGCCACTGTGTCCGGCAGCATCGCGAAACTGGCGAAAACCTATCAGAACGATGCGGTGCGCGTGTCCACCATCGGTGAACGCCAGCAACACTCTGACATCGAATACCATTTGATGAGCGTGGCAAACCGCGACGATGAAAAAGCCATCATCAACGTGCTGCGCTATTATGAATCGCCCGGAGCGCTGGTGTTCTGCAACACCCGCGCCACCGTAAACCGTCTGACCACCCGCCTGTCGAACCGCGGCTTTTCCGTGGTCTCCCTGTCGGGCGAGCTGTCCCAGAACGAACGTACCCATGCCCTGCAAGCCATGCGCGACGGACGTGCCCGCGTTTGTGTTGCGACCGATGTGGCTGCGCGCGGCATCGACCTGCCAAACCTTGATCTGGTGATCCATGCGGACCTGCCATCCAACAGCGAAACCCTGCTGCACCGCTCCGGTCGGACGGGGCGTGCGGGGCGTAAGGGTGTTTCGATCCTGATCGCCAACCCCAAAGCGCTGCGCAAGGCTTCCCGCCTGCTGAGCACGGCAAAACTGACTGCGGAGCAAGGCCCCGCCCCCTCTGCCGAAGCGGTGATGGCGCAGGATGAAGCCCGTATGCTGGCCCATGAAGCATGGCACACACCCGTCGCTGAAAACGAGGCCGATGCGGTCGCGAACCTGCTGGAACTGCACAGCGCCGAACAGGTTGCTGCGGCCTATCTGCGGCTCTACCGCTCGCGCCAGACCGCGCCGGAGGAACTGGGCGAACCCCAGCCGTTTGATCCCCGCGATGCCAAAGCCGCCTTCGGTCCGTCTGTCTGGTTCTCCGTCGCCGGAGGCCAGAATGCCGGCGTGGAAGTGCGCCGCTTCCTGCCGAAATTGTGCAAGGTTGGCGGAATTACCAAGGACGACATCGGTGCGATCCGCGTCCAGCACAGTGAAACGCTGGTGGAAATCCGTAAAGGCAGCGTTGAAGGTTTCTTGAAATCGGTCGGTCCGAAAATGGAATACGACCGGAACTCTCCGATCACCCGGATCGACGCCCCGAGTGCGGCCCAGCGTGGACCAAAGCCGAAATTCAAACCCAAGGCGTCCACAACCCCAGTTGACTGGAACGACGATCCCGCTCCGCGCCGCAAAAAGCCCAAAGCGCCGAGTACCAAAGACAAGGGCAAGCCGAAGTTCAAAAAACGCGCCCGCCCCGAGGACAGCCGTCCCGAAGGCGTGGTGACGCCGCTGAAAAAGAAGGGCGGCAAGAACCTTGCGCCCGCAGTCGGAAAGGCCAACAGCAAGAAGAACAAGGCGCGGCGCGCGGCCTCGAAGTACCCGTCGAACTGACGATTTATTAAAATCTGCCAGATAAAAAAACAGCCGGTGTCCCCAAAGACACCGGCTGTTAACGTTTTCGCGCGAATACTGCGGTCAGGTGTTGTTCGGCTCCACCAGATCAACGCCTGTAACCGGACGCAAAACATGGGGTTTTGATGGATCATACAGCGCGGAATCAACAAAATCGTGGCTCTCTGCCAGTGCGGGGCCCACCATGATCAGTGCAGTGCGGGTAATCTTGGCTTTACGCACTTTCATGCGGATGTCTGACAAGGTGCCGCGAATGATTTCCTGATCGGGCCAGCCCACACGATAGCCGACCACCACGGGACAATCCGCGCCGTAATGGGGCACCAGCTGCCGTTCGATCTCGCGCATGTTGCGCACCGCCAAATGGATCGCCAGCGTTGCCCCTGTGCGCCCGAAGTTCTCCAGCGTCTCGCCCGCTGGCATGGATGTGGATTGCATGGACATGCGGGTCAGCACGATGGATTGCGCAATTTCCGGAATGGTCAGTTCCTGCCCGATAGTCGCTGCCATCGCCGCGTATGCTGGCACACCGGGAATGATTTCAAAGGGAATGTTATCCGCCCGCAACCGGCGGATCTGTTCGGCAATGGCGCCGTACAGGGAGGGATCACCGGAATGGACCCGCGCCACATCCTCGCCCCGCTCATGGGCGGCTTTTATCTCGGCGTGGGTATCGTCCAGCGTCATCACGGCTGTATCCATTACCTTTGCCCCATCGGGCGCACAGGCCACCACGGCCTCTGGCACCAGCGAACCGGCATAAAGGCAAACGGGACAGGACTCGATCCGTGCCTTGGCTTTGACCGTGATCAGATCGGGATCACCCGGTCCGGCCCCAATAAAATAAACTGTCATCGTGTTATCCTCTCTGCGCCGTTCAGGACGCCAGATCTCCGTCAATCTTGCGGGCGTAACCGCGCGGTGTATACATGCGCGGTCCCTCGCCCAGTTGCGCCAGTCTGGAATGGCTCGACCCGACCAGAACCACCGTCAGCATATCCACCTCGTCCACTTCCAATTCGGACAGCTTGCGATAGCGGACGTGTTCTTCGGGACGGCCAAGGCTGGAAGCCAGCATCACAGGCGTATCCGCTGGGCGGTGTTGCAACAGAATATCCCGCGCCTCGGCCAGCAGGGTGCGGCGACGCATCGAAACGGGGTTGTAAAAGGCGATCACGAAGTCCCCTTCCGCCGCCGCCTTCAACCGCTTCACGATATCCTCGCGCGGGGTCAGCAGATCAGACAGGGAAATCGCGCAGAAGTCATGGCCCAAAGGCGCACCGGCGCGGGCTGCAGCCCCTTGCAAAGCGCTGACACCGGGGGTGGAGACGACCTCGACCCGATGGGCCGCATCGGAAACGCCCATTTCGTCTGGTCCGCGGTCCAGCAGTTCAAACACCAGCGCACCCATCGCATAAATTCCCGCATCACCGGAACAGATCAGCGCAACGTTCTTACCCTTACCGGCCTGTTCCAGCGCATAGCGGCAGCGGTCTTCTTCGCCCCCAAGCGGAAAATCGGACCGCTCCTTGCCATGGGCCAAAGCGCCGAGCAGGTCGATGTAAAGCCCATAGCCCACCAGTTCCTCGGCCTCTGCAACCAACGCACTGGCCTCCGGCGTGCGCCAGCTATGTTGCCCCGGACCGATACCGATAATCGACAGCTTGCCGCGGGAACGGCCTGCAAATTCTGTAATCGGCGCTTCGGAGCGTACCAGCGCACAGGTGGCATTTGCGGTCTTTTGTTTCTCAACCGCCAGTACAGCCGCGTCCCCGCCAAGCGCCAGCGCGGCACCCTCGGACACACCGTGACAGCCGACCTCGTCAAACACCACCGCAGACGGATTGGCCAGACGGGGCGTCTGTGTCTCCAGTTCGGCGGCCGTAAATACGCGGAAGGGCACACCCAGACGGGCGGCTGTTTCGATCATCGCAGGTTCATCCCCCTTCAGATCAAGCGAGCCGACACAGGCGATGGCCCCCGCCGCGATGTTATTCTCCGCCAGCGTTTTTTGCACCAGATCCCACATTTCCTCTACGTCACAGCCCCGCGCACAGCCAAGCCCCAGCGCAAACCGCTGCGGATGATAGACCAGCCGCGTGCCGTCCCCTGCCATCGGCGCCTCTGTGGTGGTCAGCGTGACAGCGCCGGTTTCAACCGTGTCGACATCCCAGATATTCTCGCCCTCAACACGCACACCACCGCCTGACAACATCAGCGCCATCGCGCCCTTGGCATCCTGCGGGTTGGCCAGACGCCAGCCCAGCGGCGGCTCGTCCAGCGCCACCCCCATCGCTACATCGCCAGCCGTTGTCACAGCGGCATGGGCGGACAGACCTTCGGCAATCTGACGGGCCAGCCGGTTCGCGCCGCGATGCCCGCCCAGCAGCGGGATCACGGTCGATCCGTCATCCGGCACAGCCAGCAAAGGCGGTTCGGTTTTCTTGTCACTGACCAGCGGCGCGACGGCACGCACCAGAATACCGGCGGCGCAGACCCCCACAACCGGCGTTCCACTGGCAAACAGCACGCGCACATGTTCCAGCGCATTGGCGAAATAGGCATCCGCCTGATCCACGCGCCCTTCGCGCCCGTGTACCGCAGCACCCAGAATTTCCGCCACACGTCGGGCCGTGGACTCGCCCGAGCGGGACAAACAAACAACTACCGGATTAACCATCCATCAAACCTTATCACTGGGCAGACCGCGGCCCGCCATCATCGTCACAACCAAGGATCCTCGCCCTTGGTCACCAATATCATCGAGAAGTAAGGCGCCGTTTCCGGAGCCTTTGCCAAAGGCATCGCCTTTTGTTCCGGCAGGGTCGCCCGTTCCACATAGCCCGCATGTTCCATCAGCCCGAGCCGGTCCAACACGCGGCGGATCTTCGGCAGATGCCGCCCCACCTTCATCACCGCAACCGCTTGGGCCGCCGCAATCCGCTGCTCCATCGCGGTTTCTTCCATCGGGCCGGGAATAATCGTCAGCACCTCGTTTCGCGCCGACAGGGGCGAACGCAGGGCAGCGGCGCAGGCCGTCACGCTGGTGACACCGGGCACGACTTCGACCTCGAATTCATCCGAAAGGCGGGAAAACAGATACATGAAAGACCCGTAAAAGAACGGGTCCCCTTCGCACAGAACCACAACAGTTTTCCCCGCCCGCAGACAGGCCGCCAGATCCGCTGCACCGGCATCATAGGCCGCTTGCGCCGGTTCCCGCTTCACCGACATGGGGATGGAGATGGCGATTTCCTCTACCCCGTCGCGGATCACACCGGCGGCAATGGCACGGGCAAAGCTCGCCCCGCCTTCAAGGCTCGGGTAGGCCACAACATCCGCCGCGCCGATCAGCCGCGCAGCCTTCAGGGTCATCAGTTCGGGATCGCCCGGACCAAGCCCCACACCGTAGAGTTTGCCGTTCATCGCTTGATCAGGCTCCACTGTGTCACCGGCATCAGCGGGCGCCATCCGGTCAGGCCGGTGTCCGGCCCGCCGATGGGTTCGGCGCGGTTCACGTTCAGTTTGACAAGCTGCCCGCCGTATTCCTTGTGCAAAGACAGCAACAGCGCCTCGCTCTCCAGCGTGACTGCATTGCAAACCAGCCGCCCAAGCGGACGCAGGGCTTGCCAGCAGGTCTCGAATGTTTCACGGGACAGGCCACCGCCGATAAAGATTGCATCAGGGGCTTTCAAACCGTCCAGCGCTGCGGGAACCGTGCCGTCAACCAGTTCCAGACGGGGCGCGCCCAGCGCGGCGGCGTTTTGCGCCGCAAACAGGCGGCGGTCCGCACGGGGCTCGATACCGATGGCATGGCTGAACCGTGCCGCCCGCATCCATTCCACTGCAACAGACCCGCAACCACAGCCTACATCCCACAACAGCGCCCCGCGCATTGGCATCAGCTTGGCCAGCGTCACGGCGCGGACTTCCTGTTTGGTCATGGTGCCGTCATGCTGGAACAGCTCATCTGCCAGTCCGGGCACGCGGGGGATCAGCGCCGCGTCTTCCGCAGCCACACAGTCTACCGCCAGCGTGTTGAAGGCAGGTACAATATGGTCCCAGCTTTCGGCCAGCCCCTCAAAACGCTGTTCCTCCTTGCCACCCATCGCCGCCAGAACGGTCATCTGCGATTTGCCATAGCCCCGCTCACTCAGGAATTTCGCGATCTGTGCCGGAGTTTCCGCACCCGTGGTGAGGATCAGCAACCGCTGGTCCGGCTGGATGAAGGCGATCATCTGCTCTACAGGGCGCCCGTGAACTGTCAGGGTTTCCACATCCGGCATGGACCACCCCATGCGCGCGGCGGCCAGTTGAAAGGCACTAAGCTGCGGGTGATAGGTGATCTCGGCCGGCGGAATGGACCGTCCGATCCGGGCACCAACCGAATACCAAAGCGGGTCGCCCGTGGCGAGAACCACAACCCGTTTACCCTTATAGCCCTGCAGCGTGTCGATCAGCGCGTCAAAGGGCGAAGGCCAAGCCACCCGTTCCGCACGGATGTTGTCCGACAGGGAATGGTGTCGGTCGCCGCCAATAATGACTTCAGCCGCTTCCACCACAGCGCGGGCGGTGGGCACCAGCCCGTCCAGCCCGTCCTCACCAATGCCGACAATATGCAACCAAGGGGTCATTGTTTTTCCTCTACCAATCCGGCGGCCAGCGCATTCACCGCAGAAGACGCCATTGCAGAGCCACCTTTGCGTCCACGCAGCGCCACAAAATCGCAATTCCGCGGTCGGGCGGCCAGTTCGGCCTTGCTCTCGGCGGCGCCGACAAATCCCACCGGGAAGCCAAGGATACAGGCCGGTTTCGGCCAGCCCTGATCCAGCAGTTCCAGCAGATGAAACAGCGCCGTCGGCGCATTGCCAATTGCCACGACAGCGCCTTCGATATGGTCGCTCCACAGCTCCACCGCAGCCGCGGACCGCGTGTTGCCGATGCGCTGTGCCAAATCAGGCACAGTCGGATCGTTAAGTGTGACAATCACGTCATTATCCGCCGGCAGATAGCGCCGGATAATCCCCGCGCCGACCATTTCACAATCGCACAGCACCGGCGCACCGGCACGCAGCGCATCGCGCGCTGCCGCAAACGCCTTCGGGGAATAGGCCAGACGATCCGCAATTTCCACCATCCCGCAAGAGTGGATCAAGCGGATCACCATCGGGCGCATCTCTTCGGGAAAGCGGTCCAGACTGGCCTCGGCCCGCACGGTGGCAAAGGACTGGGCGTAAATCTCGGCCGGCTCCCTCTCATACGGGAGAGGGCGCGGTGGCTTGGCTCCGTTTCTCATTTCCGGCGTGCGCTTTCGGGGCCAAGCGGGTGTTTGGCATGAGGGTAGACCGGATGGACGTGATCGTGATGATGGTCGTGGCTATGTCCGTGATCATGACCGTGGTGGTGATGCCCGTGATCGTGATGATGGTCATGGTCGTGATCATGAGAATGACTGTGGTCGTGATGGTGGTGGTGGTGGTCCAGATCGAGACGACACTCCCCCGTGCACCAGTCGCCACACAATCCGCAATCCGACACATTGGACCCCGGCGCCTGCGCACCCTGCCCTTCGACGTGATGGTGATGGCTTTCCTGAATTGCACCGACTTCAGCCTCAAACCCGATGATCTGGGCGCGGTATTTACACAGAACACAGGTGGGCGGCGGCACTTCTGACAGGGCGGGATGATCCTCGCCCATGGCGGCGCGGCGGGCTTCGACGGGGATAACCCGTGTATCGCCGCCATCCATTGCCAGAACCTGCGTGCGGTACTGGCATATGCCACAATTCGGCACCGGTGTGCTGCCAAGCTGTTCTTTCACACGGTCCGCAAAGGTCTCCAGAACCAGCGGGTGATCGTTCAGATACCCCGCTTTGACGAACTGAATATCGGGATATTTCGCAGCACATTTGTCCGTGAACCCGTAAATCCGGTCAATCAGGATGCCGGTGAACAGGAAGTAGGGAAAGACGATAACCCGTTTGTAACCAAGACGGCTGACATGATCGAGACAGGGTTCCACCAGCGGGAAGGTCACGCCGGAATAGCCCACTTCGCACCAGCCAAAGCCCATGCCCTCCCAAAGCATCCGCGCGATTTTGGACACGTTGGAATTGGCATCAGGATCAGAGGCGCCGCGCCCGATCACCACCAGCGCCGTATCTTCCAGCGGCAGTTCGCCGTGTTCCGCATTGGCGGCATCCACAGCTTCCTGTATCCGCGCACCCGCGGCGGCGATCATCTTGGGATCAACCCCAAGCTCGCGCCCGTAAGACACGTCTATCCCGTTTTTGACAGCATAGGTGTTCAGCACCGTGGGAATATCGTTCTTAGAATGCATGGCCGCAAACAACATGCCGGGCACCGCCAGAATACGATCACACCCCGCATCCCGCAGCTTGTCCAGCCCGACGCGGATCACCGGATTTGCAAACTCCAGATAGCCGTATTCCACCTGCCAGTCAGGCAGAAGCGCGGGCAGTTTTTCTGCCAGCACCGAAAACTCATCCACTGCGGACTGGCTGCGAGAGCCATGACCGCAAATCATTACACCGATTTTTTGCGTCATAAGATCAGGCTTCTTGCGGAGCTTCGTCGGACTCCGCTTTTTCCGCTTCGGCAGCTTTGTTCTTTTTGCGACCTTTCAGGATGTTCCAGCCCGCAATGGCAACAGCCGCCCCGATCGCACCGGCTGCAACCCAATGATCATGGGAAGCCACTTCGCCCACATGCCCTACATGGGCATTCGCCCCTGTTGCGGCCAGAATTGCTGTCAAAAATACCGAAAATCGCATTGCGGTCCCTTCCTTTTATGCAACGGAAAGGCCGCCACAGGATGTAGCGTTCTAACGATCTCGTCTTTGGCCCCCTATTTGGGTCAGCCCCCGACGAAACACCTTTCCGGCCCCTGTGGGGCATCGTTAGCCAAGGTATAAGCAGCCCGCCCCCTCCGTGCAACGGGATTCGCGGCAGAACAGGGACCGGAAACGCCACCATGCGGGTCGTGCCTCACCGATCCACCTGCAAAAAACCCCGTTCTGCACCAAGGCACAACGGGGTTTTCAGAACTGTTCATTCGACTTAGCCGTACCAGCCGCCCATCTTCACCGTGATTGCATCGTTCAGCAGCTTGGCAAAGGCTTCGGGGTCTTGTGTGCCCCCGTCCCGTCCACGGTAATGATAGGGATAGACGTATTTCGGCTTGAACTCTGCCACCGCCGAGGCCGCGGCCTCTACGTCCATTGTGAAGGGCAGGTTCATACAGACAAAGGCCACGTCAATATTCTCAAGCGCGCGCATCTCGGGGATGTCTTCGGTATCACCAGAGATATAAACCCGCAGCCCGTCAATCCCGAGCACATAGCCGTTGTCGCGCCCTTTGGGGTGAAAGTTCATCCGCTCCTCGGTCAGATTATGGGCCGGAATTGCATCAATCGACATGCCGTTAAACTCGGCCGATTCACCGTTTGCGATCTGGCTGGCCTTGGCTTTCAAGGCTTCGGGCAACTGGTTGTAAACCTCAGGGTTTGTGACCAGCTTCGTGCCATCCGCCACCAACCCGTTCAGCGTATCCACGTTAAAATGGTCGCCGTGGTGGTGGGTGATCAGGATCAGGTCCGGCGCGGGGAAATCGGCGTATTGCGCCACTTCGCCCACGGGATCGACGTGGATCGTACCCACTGGCGTCAACAGCACCATAGAGGCATGGGCCACTGCGTTCACCGACAGCGTGCCGGACTGTGTGGCAAATTCGTTACCGGCATGGGCTGCGGCCCCGACCACGTAGGGTAGAAAGACAACACCCGTTGCCGCGACGCCGGTCTTAAGAAAACTTCTTCTGGAATGGGTCATTTTTTCACTCTGGCTCCCTGTTTGTAATACCCGCAATGGTAGCTTGGTTGGCAAAGCTCTCAAATTCTTTCTGTTGCACGTAACGCAACAGTGAAATCGGCTGTCTATCAAAGACTTTCCCCACGCATGCCCTATGTTGAGGCATCAGAACACAGGAGCGCAGGTTAATGGGACAACTGGTTAACGGAACGTGGAAGACGGAAAAGCTGGTAAGTGGCGACAAGGATGGCAAATTTGTCCGCAAGGATTCCGGATTCCGCAACTGGATAACCGCTGATGGCAGTGCCGGACCCAGCGGCGAAGGGGGGTTTCCTGCGCAAAGCGGCCGGTATCACCTTTACGTGTCGCTCGCCTGTCCCTGGGCCCATCGCACCTTGATTTTTCGCACGCTCAAAGGATTGGAAGACCATATTTCGGTGGATGTGGTTCATCCCGAAATGCTCGACAAAGGTTGGACCTTTCAAACCGATGACGGTCCGGCACAGGGCGACAGCCTGTTTGACAGCGCGTATCTGTATCAGATTTACCAGAAGGCCGATCCGGATGCGACCACCCGCGTGACCGTTCCGGTGTTGTGGGACAAGCAGCAGGATCGTATCGTGTCCAACGAAAGCGCCGAGATCATTCGCATGTTCAACACGGCCTTTGACGGGATCACCGGCAACACTCAGGACTTTTGCCCCTCCGAACTGCAAGACACCATCGACGAGATCAACGCGCGGATTTACACGACTGTGAACAACGGTGTCTACAAAGCCGGTTTCGCCACCAGCCAGAGCGCCTATGACGGGGCGGTTTACCCGCTGTTTGAAACGCTAGATTGGCTGGAAGATCATCTTTCGACCCATCGCTACCTGACGGGGGATCGCGTGACAGAGGCCGATTGGCGCCTGTTTACCACGCTGGTGCGGTTTGATGCGGTCTATCACACCCATTTCAAATGCAACCGGAACCGGATCATCGACTTCCCGAACCTCTGGGCCTATGCACGAGAGCTGTACCAATGGCCGGACGTTGCACAGACGGTGCATTTTGGACACATCGTGCGGCATTACCACTACAGTCATGACAATGTGAATCCCTATCGGATCATCCCGATCAACCCCGCCCCGGACTGGCACAAAGCGCACAAACGGGGAACATAATTTCGCCCCGAATGGATGCCACCCTGTCTCTTGTACAACCGGAGACCGGCCATGACATTCCTCAGAAGACTCGCGCTAAGCTGCATTTTCTTTCTCGCCCCAGCCAGCCTCGGGGCGAGCGGGCTAACCCCCCTGACCGATCGCACTGACATCCTCGGCTGGGAGGCGGTGGGGCGTATCGACATCGGCGGCAAGGGCTATTGCACCGGCGTCCTGATCGCCAGCGATCTGGTGCTTACCGCGGCCCATTGCGTTTTTGACAGCGAAACCAGCTTGTTGCGGGATGCGGGCAGCTTTTCTTTTGCGGCGGGTTATCAGGACGGACAGGCGATAGAAACCCGCGCTGTGCAACAGGTGGTCGCCCATGCCAATTACAAAGCCGCGCTCGGCCCGATTACATCCAACATCCGCCATGACGTGGCCCTGCTGAAACTGGCCGAGCCGATTTCCACCTTCACAGCCGCACCTTTCGCCATCCATTCGGGAATCGCGCCGGGCAATTCCGTCAGCGTTGTGTCCTATGGCAAAGGACGGGATGACGTGATGTCTTGGCAGAAACAATGCGATGTTCTGGGCCGTGGTGCAGGGCTGATTGCCTTTAACTGCGATGTGACCTTCGGTTCTTCCGGTGCGCCGGTCTTTGTGAAGGAAGGCAACCGCGCGCGGATCGTCTCGCTGGTTTCGTCGGGACGCAATGCAGACGGGGATGTTGTGGCCTTCGGCATGGACCTGCCCGCAAATATCGCCCATCTGAAACGCACCTTGCGCGTGCTGCCCCGCTATTCAAACACGGCCACTTCTACCACGACACGCGCGAATGCGCCCACAGGGATCACCCGTATTTCCGTTGGTTTTGATCGCAAAAGCACAAGTGCAAAATTTGTCAAAAGCGGTAACTGACGCCAGAAACCAAAGCTTCGGACTACGCCGACCCCCCGGCGGCCCGTCCGTAATGATCCACCAACGCTGCCAGATCATCGGGCAGAACAGGCGTATGCAGATACCCGCGTGCATTGGGAATCAGATCAAAAATCATGCCATCGGAAAAGAAACTTTTGGCGGTGACAACAATGATCGCAACATTGGGATTACGATAGGTGGCCAGATCGCTGATGGCCAGAACACTGGTGTCTTCCATACCCACATCCAGCACCAACACGTCAAATGTTGCAAACCGCAGGGCGTCAATCGCGCTCTGCTCGTCCAGACAAAGGCGCGTGTGTCCGCCTTGCCGCTCCAAATGGCGGCACCAAAGACGGCCAAGTTCCGCCACGGCTTCCACAACAAGAATCTTCATAATCCACCCAAATTGACATAATCTTTAGGGTCTGCCCAATTTATTAATAAAGTTTTAATTTTTTTGGTTCCAGCCAATAGGAATTGTGTTTTCGCAGATTTGATGATGAAACGAGCGGAAACCTGCTGAAAGACTGCCATGACTACGACAATTACTGTATGCGAAACCTGTAAAAGAGAAGGTTGGAGCGCTGAAACCCAATCCCAAACCGACGGGGAACTGCTGGCCGAAGCAGTGGAAGCCGCCGCACAAGGGGCAAGTGATGTGAAAATCCGCCGCCACGCCTGTTTGATGGGCTGCAACCACGGTTGCAACATCGCGATTCAGGCCGAGGGCAAGCTGACCTATGTTCTGGGGCGCTTTGAACCGGGCGCAGCAGCGGCCGAGGGCATCGTAGAGTATGCCCAAAAACATGCCGCCAGCGAAAAGGGTCAGGTGCCCTTCCGCGAATGGCCCAAAGCCGTCAAAGGCCATTTTGTGTCGCGTATTCCGACCCTGCCCGAGAGCGAATGACCACCTTGGCGGCGCAGACACGGGACCACGGCGGCGGGCTGGACGCCGCCATCGCCCGCTTTGGCGGTGTGCGCAGCGACTGGGTTGACCTGTCCACCGGCATCAACCCGCTGCCCTATCCGCTGCCGGAAATTCCGGCCCGTTTCTGGCAGGCCCTGCCCGACAGTCAGGACCAATCCGACCTGCTTGACGCGGCGCGGCAATTCTGGTCCGTGCCAGAGGGTGCGGGCATTGCGGCGGCCTCGGGCGTGTCAGCGCTGATCGCCGCCCTGCCCCGGCTGGCACCGGCGGGCCGTGTGGGCATCGCCCGCCCCACCTATAACGAACACGCCGCCAGCTTTACCGCCTTTGGCTGGGAGGTTTCCGACGATCCCGCAGGGGCCAACGTCTATGTGCATCCCAACAACCCCGACGGGCGGCACTGGGACCGCGACACACTGTTAAAACACCATAATACCCTGTCCGTCATCGACGAGAGTTTTTGCGATGTCAGCCCCGACAGCAGCCATATGGAACTGGCAGCCCGTCCGGGGTTTGTGGTGCTGAAAGGGCTGGGCAAATTCTGGGGGCTGGCAGGTGTGCGGCTTGGCTTTGCGATGGCGCGGCCCGAGACCATTGCCACTCTGGAACAAATGCTGGGGCCTTGGGCGATTTCCGGTCCCGCACAGCATATCGGCCTGACCGCCCTGTCCGATTCCGCATGGGCCACAACCACCCGCGGCCGTCTGGAACAGGACGCCGCGCGGCTCGACAACATCGCCACACGTGCCGGATTTGACAATCCGCGCGGCACCAGCCTGTTCCGGCTGTACGATGTTTCAGATGCCAAGACGATGTTTGAGAAACTGGCAGAGGGTCGCATCCTGTCGCGTATTTTTCCCTATTCAAAGACACTGATCCGGTTGGGCCTGCCCGGTCCGGACCGTGACTGGGAACACCTTGAAAAGGTTCTGGAGTAAACGAATGAGTATCTTTCTGATGGTTCTGCTGGCGCTGCTGCTGGATTTTGCCCTTGGCGAGCCGGAGAAGATCTGGGACCGTTACCCCCACCCCGCCACACTGATGGGGCGGCTGGTCAACAGTCTGGACGAGCTTTTGAACCGTGGCTCTGCACGGCGGGTGAAGGGGTTCTTCGCCGTGGCTGTCCTTGTGCTGGTGGCCGGACTGATCGGGTTGGTATTCGAGCTGCTGAACAATGTCGAATACCTTGGCATCGCAATAAACGTGATCGAGGTCATCATCGCCGCAGTTCTGATCGCCCACAGAAGCCTGATCGACCATGTGCGCGACGTGGCGACCGCCCTGCAAAACGGTCTGCCGCAGGGGCGCAACGCGGTGTCGATGATCGTCGGGCGGGATACTGGCGCGATGAAGGAGACCGAAGTGTCCCGCGCCGCCATCGAAAGCGCTGCCGAAAACTTTTCGGACGGTGTGGTCGCGCCGGTGTTCTGGTTCCTGATCCTCGGACTGCCCGGTATTCTGATCTACAAAATCGTGAACACCGCCGACAGTATGATCGGCTACAAAAATGAGGAATATGCCGAGTTCGGATATGCTGCCGCCAAACTGGATGACATCCTGAACTGGCTGCCCGCACGGATCACTGCCGTGCTGATCTGTTTCGCCCATTTCGACCGCACCGCCCTTGATGTGGTGTTTGAAGATGCCGACATGCACCGCTCTCCGAATGCGGGTTGGCCCGAAGCAGCTATGGCCGGCGTGCTGGATGTGTCGCTGGCCGGACCGCGCAGCTATGGCGGGGAAATGACCAATGACCTGTTTGTGAACGAACAGGGTAAACGGGATCTCAGCAGCACCGATATTCTGGATTCAGTGCGCGCCCTGAACCGCAGCTGGTACGCCATGACAGGCTTTTTCGCCCTGCTCGCCCTGATTTTCTGGTTGATGTAAACGCCTGCCGCCCCAAATGAGGTTGAACCTTCCGTCTGCTTACGTTATCGCTAACGAAACTGCGAAATCGTCCGCGACGGGCGCAACTTTTGGGATCGGAGAAGCACTATGACTGTAAAAGTGGGGATTAACGGCTTTGGTCGGATCGGGCGCAACATCCTGCGGGCCATCGTTGAAAGCGGGCGCACAGACATTGAAGTGGTCGCGATAAATGACCTGACGCCGGTGGATAATTCGGCCTATCTGTTCAAATACGACAGCGTGCACAAAGTCTTTCCGGGCGAGGTCAGCCACACTGAAAACAGCATTGATGTAGGCTATGGTCCGATCCCTGTCAGCGCCGAGCGTGATCCGGCGGAACTGGACTGGGGGCATGTGGATATTGCGCTGGAATGTACCGGCCTGTTCAAAGACAAGGATAAGGCCGCGAAATATCTGCAAGCCGGTGCTAAACGCGTCCTGGTCTCTGCGCCGGGCAAGAACGCCGATAAAACAATCGTTTACGGCGTTAACCACGACACATTGACCGCCGATGATGTGATTGTGTCCAACGGGTCTTGCACCACCAACTGCCTCGCGCCGCTGGCGAAGGTCCTGCACGATACATTCGGGATCGAAGACGGGCTGGTCACAACCGTTCACGCCTATACCGGCAGCCAGCCAACGCTGGATCGTGGTGCTGGCAATTGGGAACGGGGCCGTGCGGCTGCCCTGTCTATGGTGCCGACATCAACAGGTGCGGCCAAAGCGCTGGGTCTGGTATTGCCCGAACTCGAAGGTAAACTCGACGGTGTTGCGATCCGCGTGCCGACACCGAATGTGTCCTGCGTTGATTTCAAGTTCAACACCACCAAGGCTATCACGGTGGAGTCCATTAACGCGGCGCTCCAAGAGGCTGCGGAGGGTTCGATGAAGGGCGTGCTCGGCATGGAGACCCTGCCGCTGGTGTCGATAGATTTCAATCACGACCCGCGCTCTTCTGTGGTGGCGACCAGCGAAACACAGGTTCAGGGCCGCATGGGTCGCGTGCTGAGCTGGTATGACAACGAATGGGGCTTTTCAAACCGCATGGCCGATACAGCCGTCGCGATGGGAAAATTCCTGTAAGTTAAAGCCTTGGCATCTTGTGACTTTCAGCGCCGAGTCATTAAGACACTGCTGCCATGAAGCTTCATTTATGAAGCGTCTTATATGACGCTTCATATTTGCAGGGTGATCGGAAAGGTTCTGTTAAGCTTTGGGCACGGACTGATGCTTTGTCGCATCCACCACAAAACCGGCCTCTGCCATCAAACGGTTTGACGCAGGCTCGATCGCTTCCTCCAGAACCTTGGTGATCGTGCCTGTCTCCATGCCGTCCAAATCTTCCGCGTCAAGGCGCGGCAGAAACTCCACCACCGCCAATCCCGGCTTGCGATAGATGCCGTGACGCGGCCAGAACACGCCCACATTTGTCGCCGCCGGCACCACAGGTTGTCCTGTCTGCTGGTGCAACACCGCCGCGCCCACTTTGTAAGGCAGATGCGCCCCGGCCGCCACGCGGGTGCCTTGGGGGAAAATAATCAACTGGCCGGGCAATTGCGCACCGGATTTCACATCTGCCACCATCTGCTTGATCGCCGCGCCGCGCTTGCCCCGCTCCACCGGAACGCAGCCGATCTTTAGCGCGAACCAGCCCAGAATCGGCGCCCATTTCAGCACCGCCTTCATGATGAACTTGGGCCGCGGAACCGCCGAAACGATCAGGATAATGTCAAAAAAGCTTTGGTGTTTGGAGGCGATCAGCACCTCGTCCGTCGGCACCTCACCGCGCACTTCGGATTTCAGCCCGACCATCCAGCTTGCCGTCCAGCGCACCCAGCGACAATAGCTGCGCACCGCCCAGTAGGAATTTTCCCGTTTGATCATCGTCATTGGAATGAAAAACAGCGCCATGACGAACATGGCCAGATACATTTGCCCGATAAACAACAGGGAGCGGAGCCATTGGATTGCATACATCAGCTTAACCTCGATAGGGCACGGAACGCCGCCAGACGGGTCGCCCAGAATGCAACGATTGCGGCGATCACCGGCACGAAAACCGGCAGGACCCAATGCCAACCGACAAAGCCAAGCCCCGTCAGGAAGGCGCCTTCCTCTGCCGGAGCGGGCATAAATGCAACACCTATCATCGCCAGTCCGGTGCCAATCGCAGCCCCGATCAGCGCCCGCAGTGTGAAGCGGCGCACAAAGGCGCGGGCGATGTAGACATCCCGCGCACCGATCAGCCGCAGCACGCCGATTACCTGTCCGTTCGCAGCCAGCGCGGATTGGGCCGCCAGCGTAATCATCGCCCCCATAGAGCCTGCAATCAGCAGGATCGACACCAGCCCGAGCAGACGCAACCGCGTCGCCGCATTCACCAGCGGCTTGCGCCAGCGGGTGTGGTCATCCAGAACCGCGCCGGGGGCTTCCGCGCTCAGCCGCAGTTTCAGTCCGACCATATCCGGCCCTTTGCCCTCTTCCAGAACCTCGATCAGTCGGGGCACCGGCAATGTATCGAGCGGCAGGTCCGGACCGAACCAGGGCTCCAGCAATTTACGTTGTTCCGCATCCGACATCACCCGCGCGCTGGCAATTCCCGGCGTGGTGCGCAGAACCTCCAGCACTGCTTCGGATTGTGCGGCCAGTTGCCCTTCGGGGGCGGCAATGCGGATGGTCGAGGTCCGCGCCAGTTCTGCATCCCAACGATCCGCCAGCCGACCCGTCGCCAGCGACAGCGCTAGTGCAAACACCGTCAGAAAGGCCATAGCTCCGGCGGTAAAAGATGTCAGCCGCGAGGTGAAACCACTGGGCGGCACAACGCGGTCCGCATTGGTATCACCGCTGAAAACCTCAAAAATACTGCGCAAACGCTCCATCACAAATCCGCTCCGGCCAGTTGCAACTTGGTGTTACTGATCCGCAAAACCCGCGCCGAAACTTCGGATTTCGTGTTGCGGATCAGGTTGAGATCATGGGTCGCGATCAGGATCGTTTTACCCATCCGGTTCAATTCTACCAGCAGCGCAATCAATCGTTGCGCCATTTCCCAATCCACATTTCCCGTCGGCTCATCCGCAAGGATCAGGTCCGGCGACATGATAATCGCGCGGGCCAGCGCCGCCCTCTGACGCTCTCCACCGGACAGTTCTGGCGGCAGCGCATCGCCCCGCTCGCTTAGCCCGACCCAGCCCAACAGGTCGTCCACATTGCCTTGATCCACTTCGGATTCGCGGCCCGAAACCGACAGCGGCAATGTCAGATTATCGCGCACACTGATATGATCCAGAAACTGGCAGTTCTGGTGCACGACACCGATCCGCCGCCGCACGCGGGCCACATCATCCCGCGTCATGGCCCGCACATCCTGTTCAAAAATGCGCACCATTCCGGTGGTCGGCATCAGCGCCTGATAGCACAAATTCAGCAAGGTCGTTTTGCCCGAACCCGACGGCCCGGTCAGGAAATGGAACGATCCGGGGGACAACCGCAGGGTCATATCGCTGAGAATATCACGCCCACCATAGTTAAAACCCGCGTTTTTCAGCTCTATCACTCTGTGCCTCGTATACTGTTCGACAGTCCGTTTTGTCGGTTTTCGCTCATACCGCCCATACATGCAATGTTTACAAATTTGAACAGATACTTGGAATGAAAGGGTTCCACCGCTAAAACTAGTAAAAAAGCTGATTCGCGGGCTGGCGGTTGGCAGAAAAAATAAGCGAGGGTGCCATGCGTATAGTATGCCCAAGATGCGTCGCGCAGTACGAGGTAGATGAAGCAGCGATCCCGGAGTCCGGGCGCGAGGTGCAATGCGCCAATTGTGACAATATCTGGTTTCAAGACTATATCGAAATGTTGCCGGATCGCGCATCACACAGCGACGACGAGCTTGAAGACAAAGGGGTCTTCGACAATCTGGATGACCTTCCCGAGCTGAATTTCAGATCGAAACGGGCGCAGACCGCTGCCCCGACAGACTCCCATGATCAGGCCGTTTCGGGCAACGTTGACGCGGATGACAACACGGCAGAAGCCCCCGTCGAAAGGGAAAATCAACCTGCCGCGCCGCATTTCTCCGCCAGCGACGATGATTATAGCGACGACGATTACGATGATGACGATGCGCCCTCACCCCATCTGCGAACAGCCCCAGTCGCAGAGGATGTTCTTAACGTTCTAAGGTCTGAGGCAGCGTTTTCTTCCGCTTCGGCAGCACGGGACAAACTGGACGCAGCCGCTGCGGATGCAATTGACGGTGACGGCGAAGACCGCAAAATCGCCGTAGACCGCGCACTGGCCCAAGAGGAGCAGCAACAGGACAATTCCCTTGCAGGCGGCTCTGGCTCCGGCGATCAGGACGCAGCCGATTTCACAGAGGAAGCACCACGGGGCGAGGGAGATGTTGTCGACCCGCAAAGCGCGTCAAAAGACAGTTCGCAAGAACAGCAATCCACAGATTACGAAATACAGGACGACCCCAAGAAAGAACCTGAAGACGCACCAGCCGGAGAGGAATCCGGTGACGATGATGAACTCGGCTTTGCCGGACTGACCGAATTCCTTGATGCCCATGCGGATGACGACGGCAATGACACCGACGACACCAATAAGGATACATTGCAGCCCGATCCTTCTGCACCGGAACCAGAAGAGCGCGCGGATGCCAAACCGGAGGATGAGGGCGCCGATCCGGAATTTGATCCGCTCGCTGATCTGGAGGCCATTCGCAGCCAGCTTGAAACCATCGGCGCAAGCCGCGCAGCCGAGACGGATCAGGAACCGGAAGCAGAAGCGGAAGGAGACGAGGAACAGTACACCCCGATCCTGCCATCCGACGACCCTCTGCCCGAAGATACCGACGAAGAGTTACGAAATCCTTACGCCGATGACGATTCTCTGGATACAGAAGATGCCGTCACCGAAGACCTCTCTCTTGCCGACATCGAAGACGAGGATTTCAAAGAGATAAAAGAGGACCGCGCCCGACACGCCTATCGCGCCGATAAAGCTGTTGTTGCACCATCACGGGACGACGATGACGGCATCGACAGCCCCGAGGATGAGGACAGCCCGAAAGGGGCCGTTGCCGCCGCTGCCATTATGGGGCTGTCCCGCCCCAAAGCCAGAAACGGCCGAGGCCGTGCACGGGTAAAACAGGGTTTCGGGCTGGACGAAGGGTCTGATCCGTCGTCCCTGTCCCCTCTGGAAGAGGGCGAAGCGGCACCGGCAGACGAACTGGCGGGTGGTCAGTCGGGCCGCAAGTCCCTTCTGCCCGATGTAGACGAACTCGACGCGTCATTGCGCAGTGATGGCGGGGAACCCCGCCGCCGCGACCGAGAAATACGCGACGCCCATGAGGAAGAGCTTGCGCGGAAATCCGGCGGTTTCAGGCGCGCTTTTGTCTGGACGGTCTTTGTCTTTGCGATCCTTATTGCACTGTATCTGCTCCACCCGCTGATCGTCGCTGGCATGCCGTCAGCGGCTGTGGTGCTTGATCCATACGCATCGGCCATCGACAGCCTGCGTCTGTTGATTGAACGGAAGATCGGCGGTTAAAGCGCCGGTCGCCCCTATAATACATCCCGTATCTGAATATCGGGTTAACGGAACGCGGTTCTAGAAGCGGTCTAACAGCCGCTTCAGATAATCCAGTTCCAATGCGGGGCGGTTGCGTTCACCGGACCGTTTGCGGATTTCATCCATAACCTCCCGCGATCTGCGGTACTGTTCTTCGCTTGGCACCAGCTTTTCGTTGCTGCCGACCCGTCCGGTTTCCGACAACGGACGCCCCAAGGGATCGCGCGCGTCCTGATCACCCTGTCCGGGCTGGCTGCCCTGCTGACCGGCCTGACCGGATTGCGCCTGCCGCTCCGCCTCTCCGAGCTGGCGCATCCCTTCGCGCAGAGCTTCCAGCGCGTTGGCCTGATTGCCGAGCGCACCGGCGGAATTGCCGTCTTCGAGATTGCTCTCGGCCTCCCCCATCTGGCGCTCCGCTTCTTCAAGGCTCCGCTCAAACTCTTCGCCACCATTGACCCCGTTCCGGTTCATCTCGCGGCGTTGCTGCTCCAGCATATCCCGAAGCGCCTGCTGACGTTCTGCAAGCCGCCCCGGTCCGGTACCCTGACCCTGTTCTTGCCCACGCTGCTGGCCGTTTTCCTGACCGTCCTGCTGCCCCTGCTGCTGGCCTTGCTGGTTTCCGTCCGACAGCGAAGGGTCCTGAGATTCTTGCAATTCACGCCGGTTGCGGTCGTATTCTTCCTGCAACTCGCGGTAGGTGTCATCGGCCAGATCCTGCTGTTCGCGCAGCGTATCGCCAAGCCCTTCCATCGCCTGCTGGTTCTGTCCACCCTGCCCGCCGTTCTGGCCCTCGGTCACGCGCATGTTTTCCATCATCTGCTGAAGCTGTTCCATCAGCTCCTGCGCCTCGGCCATGCGGCCCTGTTCCATCAGATCCTGAATACGGTCCAGCAATTGTTGCAATTGATCCTGCGACATTTCACGGGTCTGTCCGTTCTCAGCCTGCTGGTTCTGCTGGCCGTCCTTGCGCTGTTCTTCGGCCAACTGCCGCATGTAGTCATTGGTGGCCTGACGCAATTCATCCATCAATTGCTGGATTTCATCCTGCGTTGCCCCGTTTTTCATCGCTTCGGACAGACGCTCCTGCGCCCGCTTCAACCGCTCCCGAGCATCGGCGAGATCACCGTCCTCGATCAAGAGAGCCGCCTTCCAAAGCATGGCGGCAACCTCGTCCCGCACCGTATCGCTCAGCCGGTCGTCGCCGGCATATTCCATCCGGCGCATGGCGGTGCGGATCATCAGATAGGCTTTCTCGCCGCGCCGCTCAAACGCGACTTCGGGGCGGTAGGTGATCGCCTTCAATACCTGCACAATCCGCTGTTTGTTATCCCTGTTCCACAGTAAATCACGCCGTTGTTCGGCCACGGCAGCGGCCATCGTGTCAAAGAACCGCTTGCCCGGCATGGGGCCGATTTCGGGGGTGACGCTGCCCGTCTGACCCAGCGCATCCTCCACTGTCAGCACAATACGAACCGGCAAACCAGCCCAAGGGTGTTCCGCCAGATCCTCGACCAGCGTTTCTTCAAAGGCTGCGGTTTTTCGGGTGAAAGGCAGCGGCAGTTGCAACGTCAGCATCTCGCGCGGCTCGGGGTCAGACACCAGACCGTGACGCCGGTCCACCGCTTCAAGTGCCAGTTCGATGGTGACAGTGCCACCTTCAATACCGTAGTCATCCCGCGCCTCGAACGGCAGTTTCAGCGCCCCCTGTACGGTGCGGCTGATCTCGTCTGTCAGCACAACCTGCGGATCTTCGTCCGCGATCATCGCAATGTTGAATTCCGCATCCGGTCCCTGCGGTGGCACCAGCCTAAGCCGCCCCGACTGCGTCACGTCAATTGTGCTCTCGGCAAATCCGGCCTCGCCCGTGCTCAAGGCAGCATCGCCCGTCGCACTGAAGGATTCCTCCAATGTCGCGCCTTCGGTTTCACCATAAATCCGCAAGGTTATGCGGGTGCCTTCTGGCAGGTCCAAGGTCTCGCCACTGGCAATATCGTTCAGATAGACCGCCGGTTTTCCGGTATAGGCGGGCGGCTCTGCCCAGCCTTCCCAACTGGGACCGGTGGCCACAAGCGCTGTTTCGTCCGTCAGACTTTGTACCAGCGACTGCACCGGATCTGTCCGGCCGAACAGGGCCGCCGCCGCAAAGACAAACACCGCGATCAGGCGCAAGGCCCAAGGATCGCGGCGGGCCAGCCGAATGTGGGGCTGCGCGGCCTGTGCGCCGCGGGCCTGATCCGCCATGCGCTGCAAATGTCTGGCCCAAAGGTATCGCGCTGCAGGGTCATCTGCCCCCACCGCCATGGAATCATCCAGAGATTGCAAGGGGCGGCCCGGCATTTTCGCGTCGATCCGCGCCTTGGCATCCGCCACTGTCGGCCAGTGAAACGAACGGACCCCGCGCCATAGAAACCACAGCCAGAGCACAGCCGCCACCGCCAGCCCACCTGTCAGCGCAGCTTTGCCAAAGGGCAACAGCAATCCCAGACGACCCAGCGCGACCACAAAAAGAGTGAGCGTTATCAGAGGCCAAAAGCTGGCCATGCCACGCTCGAGCAGAATCGCGGCACGGGTCAGGCGCAACCGCCACGTCAGGGTGCGCATCGCCCTGCGTGCCAGCTTGTCAACGTTGATCTCGTAATCAGCCATCCGGACCCTTCACCCGCCTTTCGCGGTAGAGGTGTGCAGGATCAGTCCTGCATCCACTCCGGTAGCTTATCCCGATTTAACATTTCGTCAAACGTTGGACGGGGGCGGATGACAGCATATTGATCGCCATTCACCAGAACTTCGGGGATCATGGGGCGGGAATTATATTCTGACGACATTACCGCACCATAGGCACCGGCAGACCGGAAAGCGATCATATCGCCGTCATCCAGATGGGGCATCATGCGCTGTTTGGTAAATGTAT
The DNA here is from genome assembly GCF_001719615.1 of Neptunicoccus sediminis. Classification (GTDB taxonomy): domain Bacteria; phylum Pseudomonadota; class Alphaproteobacteria; order Rhodobacterales; family Rhodobacteraceae; genus Amylibacter; species Amylibacter sediminis. The sequence goes on along the minus strand of NZ_MDVX01000001.1, from coordinate 593,495 downwards.
CCCCCGATTCGCAAATCGGCCCGACAATATCCACCGGCGCTTGCGCAACACCCGCGGCCGGCTCCAGCACCGGAACAATATCGTGATAGGCGTCATACATAGCCGGGCGGATCAGATCGTTCATGGCTGCATCGACGATCAGAAAATCACGACCTTCGCCGTTTTTGCGGAAGATCACAGAGGACACCATCAGGCCCGCGTTTCCGGCGATCAGACGGCCCGGTTCGATCTCAATCTCACAGCCCAGATGTCCGACCGTTTCACGCACAACATCGCCGTATTCCATCGGCAAAGGCGGCGCGGCATTGGAACGCTCATAAGGTATCCCCAGACCGCCGCCCAGATCGAGACGGGATATTTCGTGCCCGTCGGCGCGCAGCACCTCTGTCAGCTGCGCAACCTTCTGGAACGCATCGCGATAAGGCGCAAGATCCACAAGCTGGCTGCCGATGTGCACGTCAATCCCGACAACTTTTACACCGGGCAAACTAGCAGCCAGTTTATAAACGTCGCGGGCGCGGGCGATTGGAATGCCGAATTTATTGTCGGACATGCCTGTTGCAATTTTCGGGTGGGTTTTCGCATCCACATCCGGGTTCACCCGTACGGTGATTGGAACCTCAACGCCCATTTCAGTGGCCACTTTGGACAATAGATGCAGTTCCGGTTCGCTTTCCACATTGAACTGGCGAATGCCGCCAGCCAGCACGGTTTCCATCTCAAACCGTGTCTTGCCAACACCGGAAAAGACAATCCGCTCTCCCGGGATGCCAACAGCTTTGGCCCGCAGGTATTCCCCCACCGACACCACATCCATACCAGCGCCCATATCGCCCAGCAGCTTGAGAACCGCCAGATTGGAATTCGCCTTCATCGCGTAACACACCAGATGTGGCATCCCGGCGAGCGCTTCGTCAAACACCGTGTAATGCCGTGCCAGCGTCGCGCTGGAATAGACATAAAACGGCGTCCCGACAGAAGCCGCGATTTCTGTCAGCGGCACGTCTTCCGCGTGCAAAACCCCGTTGCGATACAAAAAATGGTCCATGGTGCAGTCCTTACTTCAAGCCCGCCCCGCTTAAACCGAAACGGCAGGTCAAACCACCCTTGTTTTAAGCGCGGCCTGAAAGGTCAGGTCACAGAACGCGCCCGCAAAAACAGGTAGAGCGGCAGGCCGCAGCTGACACCAATGCCAAAGGTAGCGGGCAAACAAACCGCGAGCACCCAGTAATCCTTGCGCTGGTAGACCTCGGCACACATCCAGACCACCAGTGCCGCCGCCGATACCGTCAAATCCCAAACCAGCCCGGAGGCCGCAGCGTTCACATGCCAGGCGTCCACCATTCCCATGATGTCAAACCCGTTTTCCCCGAACCACTGCAGGAAATACCGCATTGGCAGGATGGTGCCCGCCACAGCCAGAGCCAGATAGACCATTCGCAAGCCCGACATGTATAACCCCTTCAGGCTAAGATTCCGTTGCGCTGATGGGCACCGGATCATCCTTAATTCCGCAGGCCGTCAGGCCAAGTCCAGCGATCAGGCAGAGGATTAAAACCCGCATCATTTGATCCTTTCGCGCCAGGCTGCGATCTGCTTTCGCACCTGCTCCGGTGCTGTGCCGCCGAAACTGACACGACTTGCCACAGAATTCTGCACGCCGAGCACGCCGAACACATCCTGTGTAATCTTGTCGTGCACCGATTGCATGTCTTCCAGCGACAGGTCCGGCAGGTCGCAACCGCGATCTTCGGCCATTTTAACCAAGGCGCCCGTAACATGATGGGCATCACGGAACGGCATGCCAAGCGCACGCACCAGCCAGTCCGCCAGATCGGTCGCGGTGGAAAACCCGCTGGCCGCGGCAACCTCAAGACTGTCTGCATTGGGACGCATATCCGCCACCATCCCCGACATCGCCGCCAGCGCCAGCATCAGGCTGTCTGCCGCATCAAACACCTGTTCCTTATCTTCCTGCATGTCCTTGGAATAGGCCAGCGGCAGCCCCTTCATCACGGTCAGCAGACCGATCAGGCTGCCATTGATCCGCCCGACCTTGGCGCGGATCAGTTCCGCCGCGTCTGGGTTTTTCTTCTGTGGCATAATGCTGGAACCTGTCGAAAACCGGTCCGACAGTACGACAAAACGGAATTGTGCAGAGGACCAGATCACCAGTTCTTCGGCAAAGCGACTAAGATGCGTGGCACAGATCGACGCGGAAGACAGAAACTCCAGCGCGAAATCCCGATCGCTGACCGCATCCAGACTGTTCGCGCTGGGACGGTCAAAGCCAAGCGCCTGCGCCGTGGCATGGCGGTCAATCGGAAAGGACGTGCCCGCCAGCGCCGCCGCGCCCAGCGGCGATTCATTCATCCGCGCCCGCGCGTCGATCATGCGGCTTTTGTCCCGCGCAAACATTTCCACATAGGCCATCATGTGATGCCCCCAAGTGACGGGCTGGGCCACCTGCAAATGGGTAAAGCCGGGCATCACCATGTCCGCGCCGGCCTCTGCCTGATCCAGAAGCGCCGCGATCAGCGCATCCAGTCCCGAGATCGCCGCATCAAACTGGTCCCGCACCCAGAGTTTAAAATCCGTCGCCACCTGATCGTTCCGGCTGCGCCCCGTGTGCAGGCGTCCGGCCGGTTCACCGATGATCTCCTTCAGGCGGGATTCCACGTTCATGTGAATATCCTCAAGGGCTGCGGAATACTCAAAGGTTCCGCCTTCAATTTCTGACAAGACCGTGAGCAGGCCTTCCCTGATCGCACTCGCATCACTATCAGTGATGATGCCCTGTCGGGCGAGCATTGCCGCATGGGCGCGGGATCCTTCAATGTCCTGCCGCGCCATCCGTTTGTCAAAACCGATGGAAGCGTTTATCGCTTCCATGATGGCATCGGGACCACTGGCAAAACGCCCGCCCCACATGGCATTGGAAGTTTTCGTGGAGGATGATTTTTTGTCTGACATGATGAATGCGCCCGAAGTTAACACGATAGGAAGAGGCCTGACATGACCCTGAAAAAAGCTCTCGCTGCCGCAGTGCTATACGCCGCCGGGGCGACAATCGCAAATCCTGTCTTGGCCGACCGCCCTGATATCGCAGCCCTGAGCGAAATGCGCGGCGGTGACATGAAGAAACTTGCCTTCTCGGAGGCTCCGGTGAAACGTGTTGATACTCCTTTTCAAAATGAGGAAGGCGAAGCTGTCACCTTCAAGGATTTTGAAGGCAAATACCTTCTGGTGAATTTCTGGGCCACATGGTGTGCCCCCTGCCGGCATGAAATGCCAACCCTTGACGCCTTGCAGGAAGCTTTTGGCGGGGATGATTTCGAAGTTGTCACCATTGCCACCGGCCATAATCCCCTGCCCGCCATCCACAGCTTCTTTGAAGAGGCAGGCGTGACCAACATCGCCATCTACCGCGACCCCAAACAAAGGCTGGCCCGTGAGATGACAGTATTCGGGCTACCAATGACGATGATCCTTAACCCCGCAGGGGAGGAAATCGCCCGCCTGCGCGGGGATGCGGACTGGTTCAGCACAGAAGCGCAGGAAATTATCAAAGCTCTGATCGCAGCAAACGGGGCATAATCAGAAACCGCTTTAACCAAAGTAGGGCGCGGCCGTGGCGGAACCGGTAGCCATGCCGCCGCCCCAACCGGCAAGCGTGTGCGGCCCGTGGCAAGCATAATGGTCTTCAGCATTGCGGGGACGCCACGGGTGCGGCAATGGGGGAGTTTCGGGCCAGGTATTCTGCAATCAAAAGAAGATGTTTCTGCAACAGCGGTTTGTTAAGGTATTCCTTCACCACAGAAAATTGCGAGGCCCGCTCCTCATCGCTGGGGTCCAGTGACGTTGTGAGCATGACAATCAACATGCGCGTAAAGCTGTCGCCCAACTCTTCCGTTGCTGCGGCAAGAAATTCAAACCCATCCATGCGTGGCATATTAATATCGAGCAAAATGGCATCAACCAAAGTCCGGTCGCTGCGCCGCAGATACACCAGTGCTTCCTCGGCGGACAGGAACTGCAGCACCTGCCCCACCAGTCCTGATCTTTTGATGATCCTGCGATAGATCAACTGATCCACCTTGTTATCATCGACCACCAAAAGGTTCCTGATCGCCGGCTTGTCGTCATCCGGTATGAACCTGTGCATCTCATAAGTCATTATTCTCTCCTCAAATCTGCATTCCCGCATCCGACAAGCGCAGCCGCCTTTGGCAATACCCTTCGGCTTTAACGTCATGTCTGGGATTGCGGCAGCCCAACCGTAAAGCAGGAGCCAACCCCGGGATCCGATGTAAGCGTGATGCTTCCACCGTGGTTCATCACGATGCGCCGGCACAGAGCGAGACCCAAGCCGGTGCCAGCAATTTGTTCCGGGCGGTGCAAGCGGGTAAAAATAGTAAATATCTTCTCAAAATCTTCCGGACCGATGCCGACTCCTTGATCCGCAATGCTGATTACGACCCGATTATCACCCGCAATCTCGCCAGTGATACTGATCCGGTTTTCACAATCCGGGCGCGAAAATTTGATCGCATTTGTCAGTAAGTTGGAAAGCAGCAACCGCATCTGTTCCTTATGGGCAATAACCTGCGGCAGCGGTTGCAGATCGACGACGACGTTGGCTACACCAAGCTCTGCCTCCAGTTCGCGTAAAATCCCCTTGGCAAGTTCGGTAAGGGAGACCGGCACAAACTCAACAACTTCACCGATAATGCTGGTATACCGGAGCAGCTCGTCAATCAGGATTTGCATCCGCCCGATTGATTCGCCAGCCAAAGACAACAGGTGCAGCCCGTCTTGGGACAGGCGTTCACTCTCGCTCTCCTGCAATTCGTCAAGCAGCATTCCAACAGTATTCACCGGTGATTTCAGATCATGACTGACCGCATAGGCGAAATCCCGCAATTCGCTGTTCGCCGCGTCCAATTCCCGTCCGGTTTCGTGACGGCGCCGCACCGCCGTGATTTCATTATGAACGCCAAACATGCGAATGGCCTTGCCTGCATCGTCGCGAATTGCCCGCCCCCGACATCGCACCCAGATGGTTGAGCCGTCCGTATGTTTGTAGCGCACCAATTGATCGTAGGGATGGGCCGGATCTGCGCAATGGAGTTCGAAATTAACCAAAGCGATCTTCAGGTCGTCGGGATTGATAATATCCTGCCACTCCGCCGGATCATGGGTCTTGGTTTCGGGATCGATCCCGAAAAGACGCCAGAATTCGGGACTCATCCATTCCTGATCCGGCCGTTCCAGATCCCAATACCACACCCCATCCAGTGACGCCTGCTGCACAAAGCTCCACATTTCGGGATTCGTGCTCATCTGGTGGTCAAGTTCGGTTTTTAAGTAGTGTTCCGCCATTCTTACCTGCAATTTGTCTGGCCCTGCCAAGGATCGGGCCGCTTGCCTAAAGAATGTCAGATCACCCCTTAAAAAAAGGTTTCCAAAATGCCGGAAAATAGCTGTTGGTTAAAATTTGACGAATTTCTCTCTTTGCTTAACGCGCCAGCGTTTTAACTGCCTCATGACGGTGGCAGGTTACAAGATGGTCGTTGATCAGGCCCGTTGCCTCCATCCAGGCATAAACAATTGTGGGGCCGCAGAATTTGAAACCAAGTTTCTTCAAATCTTTTGAAATTTTTAGGGAAAGGTCCGAGGACGCTGGAACCTCCGCCATCGTTTGGAACCTGTTCACCAACGGTTGACCGTCCACATAGCCCCACATCATTGGGGCAAAACCCGGCCCATCTTGCAGTTTCAGCCAGGCCTGCGCACCGGTTATTGCAGCCTCGATCTTACCCCGATGCCGGACAATCCCCGCATCCCCGAGAAGACGCTGTATATCGGCTTCATCGAAACGGGCGACCTTTTCGGGATCAAAATTGGCAAAGGCTGCGCGGAACGCATCCCGCTTTTTGAGAATCGTTAACCAACTTAGCCCTGCCTGAAACCCGTCGAGCACCAGTTTTTCCCAAAGCGCACGGCTGTCATATTCAGGAACGCCCCATTCTTCATCGTGATAATTTATGTAAATTGGTAAAGATCCACACCAGTCACATCGGGTTTCAGTCATATTTTCCCTTACCTCCCAAACGCTTGCGCATTTAGCGAAAAGTTAACACAATTTAGAACAAAATGGGAACCTTAACTTCATCTTAGAATTTTACCGTCAATACTGGGTTCAAGATTTACTGAAATCGGAGGATTGCCGCGTGACACATATATACGGGCCGGATTTGAACGAACCCCACTGCCATGGCGGGGCAGGTGACGCCCGGACCGAACTCGGTGCCATGATCGAAATGGTGCGGGAAGCTATAAAAAGCAGGAACGTTATGCTGGCCTACCAGCCGATTGTGCACAGTAAAAATCCCACACGCCCTGCATATTACGAAGGTTTGATCCGTGTTCTGGATGCAAAACGGCGGATCATTCCTGCGCAAAATTTTATCGGTGCCGTGGAAACCATGGAAATCGGACGCATTCTTGACTGTCTGTCTCTCGAACTTGGACTCGTCGCCCTTGCAGAGGAACCGACCCTGCGACTGGCGATAAACATGTCGGCCCGGTCCATCGGTTATCCCCACTGGATGGAAACCCTGAATCGGGGGCTCGCCATGGATAAGACCATTGCAGAACGTCTGATTTTGGAAGTAACGGAAAGCTCTGCAATGTTAATGCCTGACATTGTGAATGTATTCATGGGGGATCTGCACCGGCGGGGTATTTCCTTCGCGCTTGATGATTTCGGCGCCGGATACACCGCCTTTCGTTTCTTCCGCGATTTCCAGTTTGATATTGTGAAAATCGACGGGCAGTTCATTCGCGACATTCACAAGGATGTCGACAATCAGGTGCTGACGGCGGCTCTAATTGCAATCGCTCATCAGTTTGACATGTTTACAGTCGCTGAATGCGTAGAGAAAAAAGAAGAACTCGCGTATCTGCAAGAAGCCGGGATTGATTGTTTGCAGGGCTATCTTCTGGGTCGCCCCGAAACCGTGCCTGTCTGGAAAGAGGACGAAACCCCGCTTGAGGGCTATATCTAAGCGGACTACCCTGCCTAAGATTTCGACACTGAAACGTAACGCGTGGTGAAACCCCCGTTGCGTTTTGCGATTCCCAGAAAACCATGCCGCAGCCCCGCAGTCGTGATGCGACATGTTTCCTCTTGCGTGAACGATCAGCGGTTCCTACCAATTGATTAACACATCAGGGGCAAAAGCCTGTATCACCACCGATGAAACCGGCTGCGCGACCTGTGGCCGAGCGTTTTATAAGAGGAAAACCAATGACCAATGTTGTAATTGCATCCGCCGCCCGCACAGCAGTCGGCTCCTTTCTGGGAAGTTTTGCCAATACCCCTGCCCATGATCTTGGCGCGACGGTTATCAAAGCCGTGCTCGATCGCGCCGGCGTTGATGCGGCTGATGTATCCGAAACCATTCTCGGGCAGGTTCTGACAGCGGGTCAGGGCCAAAATCCGGCACGTCAGGCCCATATCAATGCCGGTCTGCCACAGGAATCTGCAGCTTGGGGCATTAATCAGGTCTGCGGTTCCGGCCTGCGCGCTGTCGCCCTCGCCGCGCAACATATCCAACTTGGCGATGCGGGCATCGTGGTTGCCGGCGGACAGGAAAGCATGTCTCTGTCACCCCATGTTGCGAACCTGCGGGCCGGTCAAAAAATGGGCGATATGAAATTTATCGACTCCATGATCAAAGACGGTCTTTGGGATGCCTTTAACGGCTATCATATGGGAAACACGGCTGAAAACGTTGCAAACCAATGGCAAATCAGCCGCGATATGCAGGATGAATTTGCAGTCGCCTCTCAGAACAAGGCCGAGGCCGCCCAGAAAGCGGGCAAATTCGAAGACGAAATCACCCCTTTCGTGGTGAAAACCCGCAAGGGGGAAACCACTGTCGATTCCGATGAATACATTCGTCACGGCGCGACAATGGACGCAATGCAAAAACTGCGCCCCGCATTTGACCGCGACGGCACAGTCACGGCTGCCAATGCCTCCGGTTTGAATGACGGCGCAGCGGCCACGCTGCTGATGTCCGCGGATGAGGCTGAACGGCGCGGGATCGAGCCCCTGGCGCGAATCGTCTCTTATGCAACCGCCGGTCTTGATCCGGCGATCATGGGTGTGGGTCCGGTCTATGCCTCTCGCAAGGCGTTGGACAAGGCCGGTTGGAGCGTTTCCGATCTGGATCTGGTGGAAGCCAACGAAGCCTTTGCCGCGCAGGCTTGTGCCGTGAACAAGGACATGGGCTGGGATCCGGCAATCGTTAATGTGAACGGCGGCGCAATCGCGATCGGCCACCCGATTGGCGCATCGGGATGCCGTGTGTTGAACACGCTGCTGTTTGAAATGAAACGACGCGATGCGAAGCGGGGACTGGCGACCCTTTGCATCGGTGGTGGTATGGGCGTCGCCATGTGTGTGGAACGTTCATAATTTAACGGCCCCGCACTGTTGCGGGGCCTAATACATTCAGGGAGAATGAATTAATGGCAAGAGTTGCACTGGTCACTGGGGGGTCGCGCGGGATTGGCGCGGCGATTGCGAAACATCTCAAAGCGGAAGGTTATTCCGTCGCGGCGAGTTTTGCAGGAAATGAAGAGGCTGCGGCCGCTTTCACTGAGGAAACCGGCATTCCGGCCTATAAATGGTCTGTCGCGGATTATGACGAATGCGTCGAAGGCATTGCCAAAGTGGAGGCCGATCTGGGACCAATCGAGGTTCTGGTGAACAACGCCGGCATCACGCGGGATGCGCCTTTCCATAAAATGACCCGCGAACAGTGGTCCGAGGTGATGGACACCAACCTGTCCGGCGTCTTTAATATGACCCATCCGCTGTGGAACGGCATGCGTGAACGCAAATTCGGCCGCATCATTAATATTTCTTCCATCAACGGGCAAAAAGGCCAGTTTGCCCAAGCCAACTATTCCGCTGCCAAGGCCGGAGACATCGGTTTTACCAAGGCACTGGCACAGGAAGGTGCACGGGCGGGGATTACGGTTAACGTGATCTGTCCGGGCTATGTGGCCACAGATATGGTGATGGCTGTGCCGGAAAAAGTACGTGACAGTATCATTGCCACTATCCCCGTAGGGCGCCTTGGAGAGCCTGAGGACATCGCCCGTTGCGTAGCCTTCCTTGCCTCTGACGATGCGGGTTTTGTGACTGGTTCCACACTTACCGCCAATGGCGGCCAGTATATGACCTGACGCCCGTTTTAATGGACGCACAAAAAAAGGGCCGCTTGATCAAGCGGCCCTTTCTTTCGCCTAGTTTGACAGGCGGTTAATTTCTTCTTTTAGACGGAGCTTTTCTTTTTTGAGGCTCGCGATCTCCAGATCATCCATTCCGGGTCGCCGTTGAAACGTTTCGACTCTTTGGGAGAGTTCTTCGTGCTTTCGTTTGAGTTCGGAAATATGGGAACTCATGCTCATGGTACACCTCCGTTTTGGTTTAGCACCCCCATAGCAGCACAAGTTCTGCCGTCTGTCATCAAATTGTTTCGTAGGATTTGAATATAGCAAATCCCCGCTATCGGAACCGCTGATGCAACCACCTATAGTTGAGGCGAAAAGATCAATGTTTCGGCTGAGATAGCCTCTGAAATCCCCCTTAGCAGGCCCGGAGTCCTCGCTGTGATCCAAGTCGGCGGGTTTCAGCCATTCGATGCAAACCCGTCCCTTCCCCCGCGAATCACGCCCTGTCGAGCCCTTGACCGTGACGCAGGAGCCCCTCCGCTTCGGCGCTATAATCCGGTTGGCCCTGTACGTGGGCGGCACCGGAATGCACCACAAAGGGTGACAACAGCCGCAACGGTCCGCGTGCGGACTTGGTTGCGCGCACAAGTACCCGTTTTGCCGGTTTATCCTGCCGGGCGGAAATGGGCAGAATCTCTATATTTCCGGCCCGTCCAGTAAAACCGGCCAGGATTTCTCCGAGATGTTCGCTCAGGTGGATCATGGTAAATACGCCCCCCGCACGCAGCCGCCGCAACCCTGCATCAATCCAGACACCTGTGCTGTCTCCGGTCACAAAGGCCAGCGATTTACCATCATTTTGGGGTTTACTGACACGGCCTTCGGGAAAAAACGGCGGATTGGCCAGCACATGATCAAAGCTCTTGCCTTTCAGATCAGCAGGCATATTCGTCAGATCCCCCTGCACAACCTCTAGTGGAATCCCGTTGCTTTCGGCGTTTTGGCGGGCCAGTGCGGCATAGGCCGCTTGCAGCTCCAATCCGGTTTGCGTCAGCCCCGCAACCCGCGCCCCGAGACACAGGCTCGCCACGCCAACACCACAGCCAAGCTCCAACACACTTTCCCCGCTTTTGGCAGGAACCCAGGCTGCCAGAAACACCGGATCGGTCGCTGCGCGGTATCCGTTTCGCGGCTGGCGGATCTGCAACCTCCCGCCCAGAAAGCCGTCAACAGTCACATCAGGCGCGGCATCGGTCATATCCGGTCCGGCAGTTCGATTTCATTATCCGTCAGGATGGCACGCGCCCGGAAATAGTCTTCATCCGCGACCATAACACGCCTTGGCATCACGCCGATGGAGCCTTCTAATATGCTCATATGGACGTCGAGATCAAAGCACTCTATATCCTCGGCACGCAACAATGCGTGGGTAAAGGCCACAATGGTCGGGTCGTTCGTGCGCAACAATTCTTTCATGGCAATGGCATACGGCCTTTCGCTATGGGATGTCGAGCCAAAGGGAATGAATAAACGGTGAACAACGTAAGCCCCCTTAAACCACATGAGCAACTTGCGGCTGTGCTGGCCGACGATATGGCGCTGGTGAATGACCAGATCCGCACCCGCATGGCCTCCAAGCATGCGCCGCGCATCCCCGAAGTGACCGCCCATCTGGTCGAGGCCGGCGGCAAGCGTTTGCGCCCGATGCTCACACTCGCGGCGGCGCTGCTGTGCGGTTATGACGGCCCCTATCACGTGCATCTGGCCGCAACGGTGGAGTTCATTCACACGGCGACCCTGCTGCATGACGATGTCGTAGACGAAAGCGCCAAACGGCGCGGGCGTCCGACCGCAAACCTGTTATGGGACAATAAATCTTCGGTTCTTGTGGGGGATTACCTGTTTTCCCGTTCGTTCCAGTTGATGGTTGAAACCGGCAACCTGCGGGTTCTGGACATTCTGGCCAACGCTTCTGCCACCATTGCCGAGGGCGAGGTTCTGCAACTGACCGCGGCAAGCAATCTGGCGACAGATGAATCCGTCTATCTACAGGTGGTTCGTGGTAAAACCGCCGCGCTGTTTTCTGCTGCAACACAGGTGGGCGGCGTGATTGCACAGGCGGATGAAACCGTGACGCAGGCGCTATATGATTATGGCGATGCGCTTGGGATCAGCTTTCAGATTGTGGATGACCTGCTGGATTACGGCGGGGCGGCGGCCAGTCTGGGCAAGAACACCGGCGATGATTTCCGAGAGCGGAAACTGACCCTTCCGGTGATCAAAGCGGTCGCCAAGGCCGATGCGCAAGAGCGGGATTTCTGGAAACGGACCATCGAAAAGGGCGACCAGCGGGACGGTGATCTGGAACAGGCGATGGCGCTTCTGGAAAAGCACAACACGATGGAAGAGACCCGTCAGGATGCGCTGTATTGGGCAAAACAGGCCCGCACCGCGCTGGAGGCTTTGCCCGAGAGTGACCTGCGGAACCTGTTGATGGACCTGTCAGATTACGTGGTCAGCCGCGTGGTTTGAACCCACCAGTCCGGGTGCTGCGACGTTAGCTTTGCTGCTGCGTCCTGCGCGGCCTCCGGATTTTGATAAAGACCAAAGCAGGTGGCCCCCGAACCGGACATCCGGCTTAGTTCAGGTTTGCTGCGCGTCAGCGCGTCCAACACGTCCGCAATCAAAGGCGTGTGGGCGATGGCTGGGGCTTCCAGATCATTGCGCTGCTTTCTCAACCAGTTGATCCAACCCGTATCCGGCCTGCCGGAAATGGCAGAATTGTTCTTGCCTGCCAGCCCCTTGAACACGACGGGCGTTGACACTGACACATTCGGGTTCACCAGCACCATCGCATGTTCCTGATCCAGTTCCAGTGGTTCTATCTGGTCCCCGATGCCACGCATATGCAACGGCTGGCCAGTGACACAGATGGGCACATCCGCGCCAAGAGACAGTTGCTTGTCAAGGGCGGGCAGCGGCAGGTTCCACAGCTCTGCCAGCCCCGAAAGCGCCGCAGCCGCATCCGCAGAGCCGCCGCCGATACCAGAGGCTACAGGCAGGTTCTTCTCAAGGTGGATGGACGCCCCCTGCCCTGATCTGCGGTCAAAACAGCGTGCTGCCTTCAGGATCAGATTGTCATCGGCACCGCGCAACCCGTCTGCAAAGGGACCGCTGATGCTGAGCGAAACATGGTCCGCCGGCGCAAACGTCAACACATCGCCGTAATCCGCGAACGCAACCACACTGTCGAGCAGATGATACCCGTCTTGCCGCTGTCCGGTCACATGCAGGCAGAGATTGATCTTTGCCCGCGCAACCCGCCTAATTTCCATCGCCGGAAGCTGTCTTTGCCACGGTGTTTTCTTCTTCCAAAACCGCATCAAGCCCGATTTCCAGCTTGCGGCGAATGCGCGGCGCGTCTTTTTCTTCCGGCTTGAGAGAAAGCGCACGGCGCCACTGGAATTCCGCTTCGCGCTTGCGGTTCACCTTCCAGTACACGTCCCCGAGATGGTCGTTAATGATCGGATCGTTGGATACCAGCTCCACCGCCCGTTCCATCGGGCCAACGGCTTCTTCGTATTTGCCGATGCGATACAACACCCAGCCCAGACTGTCCGTTATGTAACCGTCATCCGGGCGCGCCTTGACCGCACGTTCAATCATATCCTGCGCTTCGTCCAGCTTCAGGTTCGCCTCCACCAGCGAATAACCCAGATAGTTCAGCACCAGCGGCTGATCGGGGCTGAGCTCCAATGCGCGGCGGAAATCGGCCTCGGCTTGCTCCCATTGGCCTTCCCGCTCATAGGAAATGCCACGGGCGTAGAACAGGAACCAGTGGTTTGGTGCCGGATCGGGAATCATGTCGACGGCGGTATCATAGGCTTTGGCCGCCGCAGCATAGTCTTCCTGACCGCGCAGCACATCCCCCAGCGAAATATGCACCCGCGGCACATCACCAAAGCTCCGCGTCATGTTCCGCAACACTTCAATCGCGGCGTCTGCTTTACCGGCATCCACCAGCGCATCTGCACGGCCCAGCTCTGCGTTGAGGAACATGGGATCGTCCTGCGACACGCGGGCATAGGTCTTGGACGCCAGATCGAACTGGTCCTGATCCTGCAGGATTTCCGCCGTCAGCAGGATCGCCTCGGTGTAGCCCGGCCGCAGATATTCCGCCAAACGGGCATAGACCAGCGCATAGCGTTCGTCCTGTTCCCGTTCCAGCACACTGGCCAGTGTCAGAAACACCTCTGCCGCCCCTTGGGACGCTTCGGTAATGAAGGTGTAATCGACAATGCCCTTTTCTGCGATCCGGTCCCGCAGGTCCGAAACCCCCTGATCCGACGTGCCGCGCAGCGCCCCGTCCAGCAGGGCCAGCGCTTCGTCCTTGCGGTCAAGTTGAGTCATGATCTGCGCATGGGCGATCAGACTGCCGCGGTTCAAACGCAGGTTGCCGTCCTTGTCGCCCGTCAGGATTTTATCCGCTGTCGCGAAATCCCCCACTGCTGCCAGCGCCAGCGCCTTGTGGTACTGGCCGAACAACCGCATCGCGGGCGGGTTTCGCATAGCGTCAAACCGCTTTACCGCGACCTTCATCTGTCCATCGCCAAGCGCGACCCAACCCGAAAGCAACCCTGTCAGCAACGGGCTGAAAATCTCGGCACTGTCATCCAGAATTGCTTCGGCTTCGGAAAAATCCCCTTCGCGGACCGACTGTGCCAGAACCACCAGATCGGCAAGCTGGCTGGCGAATTGGCCGGACTGGATCTTGCGTGCGATTGCGACGGAACGGTCTACGTCGCCCTTTGCCACATAGGACAAAAGCGCGTTTTGCAGCAGGTAAGGGTTGCTGGGATCACGGGCCAGAGCCTTGGAATAAAATCGCGCGGCCTGTTCGTAGTTGTTATCCCGATTCGCCTGATTGCCAGCGAGATAGGCCCCTGCCAGCCCTTGGGCCTGCGGTTTATCCGGCGTTAACGCTGACGCCCCGAGCGCCACCACAAAGCCGATTGCCATCGCGATACTTCTGCTTTTCCCTGCCACGTCTGATCCAACCTCTGCCTGTTTCCCAAAACCTAGCCCCAGAGCCGCGGCTTGACAATGAAACTCCGGTGGATTGTCATCACTTCTTCGCGGATTTCAGCCGGTTTCCCCGCGAAAATGCACATCCCGAAGCCTGAAACCATAAACCCCGGCGCATTGGCCGGGGTTTTCAGTGTTACATATTCGGGTAATTCGGCCCTTCGCCCCCTTGGGGTGTGACCCATTTGATATTCTGGCTCGGGTCCTTGATATCGCATGTCTTACAATGCACGCAGTTCTGCGCATTGATTTGAAAGCGCGGATTAGAGCCGTCATCATCGCGCAGGACCTCATACACACCGGCAGGGCAGTAGCGCTGCGCCGGTTCCGCATAAAGCGGCAGGTTCACGTCGATCGGAATGCTCGGGTCCAGCAGCTTTAGATGACAGGGCTGCTCTTCGGCGTGGTTGGTGGCCGAGAAGCTGAGGTTGGTCAGCCGGTCAAAACTGATCTTGCCGTCCGGTTTGGGATAGTCGATCGGCTTGTGCTTGTCGGCTTTCTCGGTCGCTTCGGCATCAGATTTACCGTGCTTCCATGTGCCAAACGGGTTGATGTTCATCAGGCTTGCGGCCCACATGTCAATCCCGCCCAGCGCCAGTGAAGCGACCAGACCGTATTTGGACCACATCGGCTTGACGTTGCGCACTTTCTTAAGGTCTGTCGCAATCGGACCTGTGCGCACATCGTTTTCATATTCGCTCAGTTCATCACTCGCGCGGCCTGCTTTGATCGCAGCAACCGCAGCTTCGGCGGCGGCTTTACCCGACAGCATCGCGTTGTGGTTGCCTTTGATGCGCGGCACGTTCACCATACCTGCAGAACAGCCGAGCAGCGCGCCGCCCGGGAAGACCAGCTTGGGCAGGGATTGCCAACCGCCTTCGGTGATCGCCCGCGCGCCATAGGCCACACGTTTGCCACCTTCCAGCAACGCCTTGATTTCAGGGTGCTGTTTAAAGCGCTGGAACTCCATGTAGGGGAACAGATGCGGGTTCTTGTAGTTCAGGTGAACCACGAAACCGATAAATATCTGGTTGTTCTCTGCATGATACAGGAAAGACCCGCCACCTGCATTACCACCGAGCGGCCAGCCCATTGTATGGGTTACAGTGCCTTCAGAGTGTTTCGCAGGATCAATCTCCCAGATTTCCTTCATGCCGAGACCGTATTTCTGCGGCTCTGAATCTTTGGCCAGATCGTATTTCGCGATCAGCTCTTTGGACAGGGAACCACGCACCCCTTCAGAGAACAGCACGTACTTGCCGTGCAGTTCCATGCCGGGTTCGTAGCTCGGGCCTTGGGTGCCATCCGGGTTCAGACCGAATTCACCGGCGACCACACCTTTGACCTCGCCGTTATCGCCGTAAACCACCTGCGAACAGGCCATGCCGGGAAACACCTCGACGCCCAGTTCTTCGGCCTGTTCTGCCATCCAGCGACAAACATTGCCCATAGAAACAATATAGTTGCCGTGGTTGTTCAGCAGCGGCGGCATCGGGAAGTTCGGAATCCGCATGCTTCCAGCCTCACCCAGCACAAGGAAGTTGTCTTTCTTGACCGGCACATTCAACGGTGCGCCCTTTTCCTTCCAGTCAGGGATCAGCGCATCCAGCCCGCAAGGGTCCAGAACCGCGCCCGACAGGATATGTGCGCCTACCTCAGAGCCCTTTTCCAGCACAACCACGTCCAGATCAGGATCCAGTTGTTTGATGCGGATCGCAGCGGACAGGCCAGCCGGCCCCGCCCCGACGATCACGACATCATATGGCATCGACTCGCGTTCAATCTCGGACATATTTAGGTCTCCCGTTTTCGCGCCCTTGGGCAAAAAATATCTGCGCCCTTCTAAAGACATTGCAGCGCATGAGCAATATTGAAAGCTTTACTACACGTTCAAAGCAATAAAACGTCGCAGCGGACCGGCGAACACCTGCTTTTGCCCCAAAAACAGCCGCCTTATCGCGCGAATGGCCCCTTGCAGTGCAAGGCTTCCAATTCTAAGGTCTGTTTTCGGAAAAGTTGAGTGGACAGGCCAAATGGAAAAAATCCCGATGACACCCCGCGGTTACAATGCCGCCCAAGTGGAACTGAAACAGCTGAAGTCTGTGGAACGCCCCGCCGTCATCAAGGCTATTGCCGAGGCGCGCGAGCATGGCGATCTGTCAGAGAACGCGGAATACCACGCGGCCCGTGAACAGCAGAGCCACATTGAGGGCCGGATCAAGGAACTTGAAGGCCTGATCGGACTTGCGGATGTGATCGACGTGTCCAAACTCTCGGGTACTATTAAATTCGGCGCGACGGTTGAACTGTTCGACGAAGACACCGAACAGGAGAAAACCTACCAGATCGTGGGCGAGAGCGAAGCCGACATCGACAATAACCTGCTCAACATAAAGTCCCCGATTGCGCGGGCCTTGATCGGTAAAGAGGAAGGTGACAGTGTTGAGGTGCGCACCCCGGGTGGTACCAAAAACTACGAAGTGGTGAGCGTGAAGTTCATTTAGGTCACGAAGGCCAGCGCCATGTCCAACACCAATACCCAGACCGCCCCTGCTTCGCCTGAAAACAGCGGCGCGGAAACACGGATCGCGCTTGCCCTGACCATGTTCTGGCTGCTGGCCTGTGCGCTGTACGTATTCGGCGTGCCCGGTGCGCTGACGCAAATCACCACCAATATCCTGACGCTGATGATTGCTTTCATCGCGATGTTTTTTCCGGTGATCGTGATCTGGACCGTGGCCTATGTGTCCAACGCCTTGCGCGGCATGCGGGCGGAAACCAACGTGCTGCGGTCTTCGATGGACCAGATCAGAACCGTGCTGGCAGACCGCCCCGCCGAGGACGACACCCGCAGCATCAAGATGCAGGAGCAGTTGAACGAAATTGCGGCCCTGACACAGCAGACTGACAAGCGGCTGAACGATCTGACGACAACCGCCCTGATCAATCCGCCAGAACCGGCGGGTCCGCGCACCGATGCGGCGGCACTGGCGGAAAAGCAGCAAGAGGATAACGATTTCAGCCAGACCTCCCTGCCGCTGCAAACACCCTCCGGCCCCGAGCGGATGCCGATCACCGTGTCGGAATTCATCAAGGCGCTGAACTTTCCGGACAATGCCGAGGACAAGGAAGGCTTTCGCGTATTGCGCCGTGCCTTTGAAGAACGGGAACTGGGCAAACTGCTGCAAGCCTCGCAGGATGTGCTGACCCTGCTGTCCCAAGACGGCATTTATATGGACGACCTGATCCCCGACAAACCGCTGCCCGCTGTCTGGCGTCGGTTTGCCAGCGGCCAGCGTGGTCTGACCGTTTCGGCCCTTGGCGGCATTCGGGATCGCTCCGCCCTGACCCTTGCAAAAACGCGGTTGAAAAACGATCCGGTGTTTCGGGATGCGGCCCATCACTTTTTGCGCAAGTTCGACCAGATCCTGATCGAATTTGAACAAACCGCTGAAGATCACGAACTGCTGGAAATGTCCCAGACCCGCACTGCCCGCGCGTTCATGCTGTTGGGTCGTGTGGCAGGGTCATTCGACTAGACTTCATGGCGGTCCTTTACAGACCGAATGCCCCGAACGGGTAAAATGTGACGAGATCTCCCTGCACAATGTCGCGGGCCTCGTCGCCCAGTTCCACCAGCCCCTCGGCCCAGCTTAGCCCTGAAATCCGCCCCGACCCTTCGGAGTGATAAACCTCGGCGCGACCCTCGCGCATTCGCGCCCGCAAATATTCGCGCCGCCCTGCCTTCTTGGATTTTGCAAACGCAGCCGGAACCAAAAACCCCTGCGGCGCAAGCCATCCAGCCCCCGCCAGCACCCCAAGCGCGGGACGGGCAAAGATCAGAGTGCAGACCAGTGCCGCCACAGGATTTCCGGGCAGGCCAAAAACAGGCACCCCGTCCCAAAGCGCCAGTGCCAGCGGACGGCCCGGCTTCATCGCGATACGCCAGCTCTGCAACCCGCCTTTTGCCTTTAACACCGCCGAGACATGGTCTTCATCCCCTGCCGATGCACCGCCGCTGGTAATGATCGCATCCGCACGTGCAGCGCCTTTATCAAAGGCCGCGCAGACCGTTTCAGGATCATCCCGCACATGGCCAAGGTCTACCGGATCACAGCCCCAACACTGTAGCAGATGCAGCAGCATCGGACGGTTTGCGTCATAAATCTGCGCGTCCCGCGCAGGGCCGGCGGCAATGTCCAGAACCTCATCCCCCGTTGAAAGAACTGCAACCCGAAGGCGGCGGCGCACCGGCACCTCTGCCACGCCCACCGATGCCAGCAGGGCAAGCTCCTGCGGCAAAAGACGGCGTCCGGCAGCCAGAACATCCGCACCGGCTGTCACGTCCTCTCCGGCCTTGCGGGTGTTCGCGCCGCGGCGCAGACCGCTGCGAAAGGCGATGCGATCGGATTCAACGCTGCAATCCTCTTCCAGCACCACCGTGTCCACACCATCCGGCAACCGCGCCCCCGTCAGGATGCGCAGCGCCTGTCCCGCAGGCAGAACCCCGTCAAAAGGCCCCCCCGCCGCAGCGCGTCCCTGCACCAGCGGCAGTGTGCAAATCTCGCCTTCGGGCAAACCGGCATGGGCCAGCCCGTAACCATCCACGGCTGAATTGGCATAGGGCGGGCTGGATCGACGCGCGTTGACATCCTCTGCCAGAATACGCCCGCCCGCCGCAGCCAGCGCCACTGTTTCCACAGGCGTTACCGCGTGAAGCCGCTCGCGCAACTGCGCCAGCGCCCTGTCCACCGGCGTCCAGTCCACACCGGGTGGCATGGCAAAACAATCGTCTTTCAGCGGCGGAGGCTGCATCACAAACCCACCTTTCCAAGTATGAAATCTGCAATTTTGTCGGTGTCATCCAGATCAAGCAGCGGACAGGAAACATCCGGTGCCGCATCACTTGCCACCGCCACGATTGTCGGATCATTCGGCGCCAGCAGCGTCTTTCCGGTCTCCTGCCGGTGGCATTCCAGCTTGGCGTGATCTTCGGTCTTGAACCCCTCCACAAGCACCAGATCCACCGGCGACAGTTTGGTCAGCAGTTCACGCAGCGGCGGTTCTGGCGTATCGCGCAATTCGTGCATCAAGGCCCAGCGGGTGCCCGAACACAACAGAACCTCCCGCGCCCCGGATTCGCGGTGCCGGTAACTGTCCCGCCCTTCCTGATCCACGTCAAAATTGTGATGCGCATGCTTCACCGTGGACACCACCAGCCCCCGTGCGGTGAAATTGGCGACGAGCCGCTCCACAAGGCTGGTCTTGCCGGTATTTTTCCAGCCGGTAATTCCAAAGACTTTCACAGATCAAACTCCGCGATCATGGCTTCGGCCCGTTTCAGGTCCTCGGGCGTGTTGACGTTGAAGAACGGATCATAAGGTGTCGCGGCGAACTCTACCTGCGCACAGCCGCGCGGTGCGGTCCATTGCACCACCTTGCGCAACCCGTCGTTCAATGCAGCCCGCAGGTCTTCCCGCGCCGCCACAGGCCAAAGCCCGAACGTTGGATGCCGCGCCAAGCCCCTTTCGGGATCCGGTGTCACCGCCATTGCCAGATCATTGCCCGCCCCTTGCAGACGCACAACCAGATCGCGCGGGAAAAACGGCGTGTCTGCCGCGACAGTCACAATATGGCTGGCGCCCTGTCCAGCCGCCCAATCCATCCCCGCCAGCACACCGGCCAACGGTCCGGCATAACCTGCCACCGTGTCCGGCTGCACCGGAAGCCCCAAACCTTCAAAACGCTCGGGATCACCGTTCGCATTCAAAATCACCGTATCAAGCTGGCGTTGCAGCCGCACCCGCACGCGGCCCAACAGGGACACGCCATCCAGCGCAATCAGCCCCTTGTCACCGCCGCCCATACGGGTCGCCAGACCACCTGCCAATATCACCCCGACCGGATCATTCATGGCCAGACCTCCGCTTGCCTTTGTCTTCTGCCACATGGTCGGGATCGGCATCCCAGATCATCCGGTCTGCCCCGCTCAGGCACATGAAACGTTTGCCGCGCATCCGTCCGATCAACGTCAAGCCAACCTGCTGCGCAATTTCCACACCCCAAGCGGTAAAACCCGAGCGGGACACCAGAACAGGTATGCCCATCAAAGCACATTTGATCACCATTTCCGAGGTCAACCGCCCTGTAGTGTACATGATCTTGTCGCCGCCTTCGACCTGTTCGGACAACATCCATCCGGCGATTTTATCCACCGCATTGTGCCGCCCCACGTCCTCCATATAGACCAGCGGGCGGTCTTCCTGACACAGCACCGACCCGTGGATCGCCCCCGCCGCGAGGTAGAGGCTCGGCGTCTGGTTGATCTGCCGCGCCAGTGTATAGAGCCAGCTTGTCCGCAGCTCCGCCTTTGGCAGTTCCACCTGATCAAGCCCTTCCATCATATCGCCAAAGACGGTTCCCACCGCGCAACCGCTGGTGCGAGTCTTTTTCTTCAGCTTTTCCTCATAGATGGTACTGCCATCGGTGCGCACAACCACGGTTTCCAGCTCTTCGTCGTAATCCACGCCAAGCACAGACTCTCCGGCCGCAAGCATCCCCTGATTGCGCAGAAACCCGAGCGCGAGATAGGCCGGATAGTCCCCGATGGTCATCGCCGTTACGATTTCCTGACCATTCAGGAAAATCGTCAACGGGCGCTCTTCTACCACTGGTATCTCCTGCACCGCGCCCCTATGGTCGCGGCCAGAGACCACACGGGTCAATCCATCACCCGTGCTGTTGGGCGGGATCACATAATTTGAACTGTTTTCAATCATCTAGCATTTGCCACTTGGAAAAAACTCACATACTCGTTGCACAGTAACATCATGACTTCAGAACAGACCACAACCAAAACCGCCTTCTGGGAAGGCTATCGCGACTGCGCCCCGTTTATTTTGGTGGCCGCACCCTTCGGGCTTATGTTCGGCGTGGCTGCAACCGAACTCGGCCTGTCGCTGATCCAGACCATGACGATGACCGTTCTGGTAATTGCCGGGGCTGCGCAGTTCACCGCGCTGATCCTGCTGGAAGAACATGCACCCACCCTGATCATTCTGGCCACCGCACTGGCGGTGAACCTGCGTATGGCAATGTATTCCGCAGCCCTTGTGCCCTATCTGGGCAAGGCGCGGGGGCGCACAAAGCTGTTGCTGGCCTATTTCAACGTGGATCAGACCTTCGGGGTGGCCAGCGTCCGCCTGCCCCTTGAGATGCAGTGGACTGTGGCACAACGCTCGGCTTATTTCATCGGCGGCGGTCTGGCGATCACCCCCTTCTGGATTTTATTCACCTATCTGGGCGCGGCCTTTGGCGCGGCAATTCCGCCGGAATTCTCGCTCGATTTTGCCATGCCGATCTGTTTCATCGCGATTATCGCCCCTGCCTTGCGCACCCTGCCCCATGTGCTGGCGGCCGTGACGTCGGTGGTCGCGGCACTGACGCTAAGCTGGATACCCTTTTCCCTTGGACTGCTAATTGCAGCGGCTATTGCCATGTTGGTGGGTGCACAGGCGGAACTCTGGCTGGAGCGGCGCAAGAGATGACCCTTGATCAAACACAAATCTGGATCGTGATCGCGGGCATGGCCTTTGGCACGTTCTTCATCCGCTGGTCGTTTCTCGGCTTGCTTGGGGATCGCGAACTGCCGCAATGGGCGCTGCGTCACCTGCGCTATACCGCCGTTGCCATCTTGCCCGGCCTGATTGCACCGCTGATCCTGTGGCCGTCTGCGACGGGGGGGGAACCTGATCCTGCACGGTTGCTGGCAGCTCTTGTGGCCTTTGGCATGGGCATGTGGCGCAAATCCGCGCTTTGGGCAATTTTCAGCGGACTGACCACCCTTTACGCCGTTCAATATCTGCTGGGTTAAAGCGGCAGGGCCGTGGTTTTGAAAACTGTGCGCAGGGCAAAGCTGGACTGCAACTGCGCCACACCGGGCAGGCGGGCCAGATGCTGACGATGAATACGGGCGTAATCATCCGTATCCGCCGCAACCACTTTCAGCAGGTAATCCGCCGTGCCCGCCATAAGATGACATTCCAGCACATCCGGCACCCGCGCGACCTCCCGCTCAAACGCGGCGAGCGTCTCATCCGCTTGCCCTTGTAGTGAAATCTCGACAAATACCGTGGTCCGCCGCCCCACCGCACGGGGATCGAGCATCGCCACATAGTTCTTTATGACCCCTTCGGTTTCCAGCCGCTGCACCCGTCTGTGACAGGCAGAGGCGGAGAGATTGATCTTCTCGGCCAGTTCGGAATTGGACATCCGCCCGCTTTTTTGCAGGGCAGTCAGGATTCGACGGTCTATATCGTCTAATTTCACGGGTTTCGAAACTTTCTGTGCGTAGCAGTAATCTCGCGACAGATTATTCGAAAAATTGCCATTTGAACACAACAGATTGAATCGCATGCGTTGCAATAAATGCTTAACAATTGGGCAAAACAGCACCGCACAGAGGAGGATCACAATGCTAATCGGCTGCCCCAAAGAGATCAAAAATCAGGAATACCGCGTCGGGGTCACACCCTCCGCCGCGCTGGAGGCCATTTCCCACGGTCATTCGGTTATCATTGAAACCAATGCAGGGTCCGGCGCCGGTTTTCCCGATGAGGCCTACAGGGACGTCGGCGCAGAGATCGTCAGCACCGCCGAAGAAATCTTCGCCCGCGCCGAGATGGTCGTGAAAGTCAAAGAACCCCAACCCGCAGAGCGCAAGCAACTGCGCGAAGGGCAGATCCTCTATACCTACCTGCACCTTGCGCCCGACCCCGAACAGACCAAAGACCTTCTGGACAGCGGTGTAACAGCGATTGCCTATGAAACCGTGACCGACAATCGCGGCGGCCTGCCCCTGCTGGCGCCGATGTCCGAAGTGGCTGGCCGTCTGGCCCCCCAAACAGGGTCATGGGCCTTGCAAAAAGCCAATGGCGGCAGTGGCGTTCTGTTGGGCGGCGTGCCCGGTGTACGTCCTGCGAATGTGGCGATCATCGGCGGCGGCGTTGTTGGCACTGCTGCGGCACGTGTGGCGGTGGGCATGGGCGCGAATGTGACTGTGCTTGATCGTTCGGTTCCGCGCCTGTCCTATCTGGACGATGTGTTCATGGGCCGCCTGACCACGCAATATTCCGATAAGGGCGCTATGGCAGAACTGCTGCCGCGTATGGATATGGTTATCGGCGCGGTTCTGATCCCCGGCGCTGCGGCCCCCAAACTAATCAGCCGCGAGCAGCTTGGCCTGATGCAGCCCGGTTCGGTGCTGGTGGATGTCGCCATTGATCAGGGGGGCTGTTTTGAAACCTCCAAAGCCACCACCCATGACGACCCGATTTATGAAGTGGACGGGATCGTACATTATTGCGTGGCCAATATGCCCGGTGCTGTGGCGCGAACCTCAACCATTGCCCTTGGGAATGCAACGGTTCCCCATATGCTTGCACTGGCAGATAAGGGCTGGCGTCAAGCGTGCGAGGACGACGAGAACCTGATGAACGGGCTTAACACCCATGCGGGCAAGCTGACCTATTACGCAGTGGGCAAGGCGCTGGGGATTGATGTGATTTCCCCGAAGGTGGCAATGAAATCGTAATATTGCTCCATAAAAAACCCGCCATTCCGGCGGGTTTTTTCGTCGTCACGGCCTGATCCGGCCTACCTGCGTTCCAGCGAATCTCGGATTTGCAGCAGTACTTCCAGTTCCGATGGTCCCGCAGGGGCCGCCTCTTCCGCAGGCATTTCATCTTTTTTCATGGCTGCTTCCTTAACCTTGTTCACGGTGCGGACAAGCTGGAAGACCACAAATGCAATAATCAGAAAGTTGATCACCGCCATCATGAATGACCCGTAGGCAAAAACGGCTGCTCCGGCCTCCCGTGCTTCGGCAAGGCTCTCATAGGTGCCGTCGCCGCTCAGGATGATGAACTGGTTCGTAAAATCCACACCGCCGGTAAACAGCCCGACAAAGGGATTGATCAGGTCATCGACCATCGACTTGACGATGGCAGTAAACGCCGCCCCGATAATGATCCCGACAGCCATATCCATGACATTGCCGCGGGCAATAAAATTCCTGAATTCTTTTAACATACTGTCCCCGATTTGCTTTTTTCTAAGCTGATACTTCAAAGTCAGCCCACTATCCGCCAGATTTACGACGAAAAACAAGGTTTTCTACAAGAAAAGGCCCGAACACAGGGTCGGGCCTTTTGGAGCTGTTGCAGGTGAAGGCAGGTTAACCGCGCAGCACGCCGCCTGTGGCCTTGCCGACTTTCTCGATAATCTTGGCGGAAACCGCCTCAATATCCTTGTCGGTCAGGGTCGCGTCCTTGGGTTGCAGGCGCACGGTGATCGCGACGGATTTCTTGCCCTCGCCCATCTGCGCCTCGGCTTTGGCCCCACTGAACAGATCGAACACGGAAGCGTCGGAAATCAGCGTCTTATCCGCCCCTTTCGCCGCATTGAGCAGGGTCAGAACCTCAACCTTATCGTCCACCACAAAGGCGAAATCCCGATCAACCGCTTGCAGATCCGAAAAGTTCAACGCCGTGCGGGTGGTGGATTTCTTCTTGGGGAACGGTGGCTTGGCGATATGCACCGCAAAGGCCACCGCCGGCCCTTTTACGCCCATCGCGCTTAGCACTTTGGGGTGGATTTCCCCGAACCCTGCCAGCACGTTTTTCGGTCCAAGGGACAGTTTTCCCGAACGTCCCGGATGCCACCAGTTGTTCGCGCCGCGCAGCACCATCAGCTTGTCGGGCGCACCGATAGCAGACAGCACCGCTTCGGCATCGGCCTTCGCATCATAGGTGTCTACGGGGCGGCGGGCCCCGAAAGGATCACGCGGCCCGGTGTGACCGACCAACAGCCCTGTTGCCAGCACTTCCTGTTCTTCCGGCTCACCGCCGTGAAACACCGGACCCACCTCGAACAAAGCCATATCCGCGATGCCGCGGGCCTGATTACGGGCCGCCGCCGCCAGCAGGCCGGGCAACAGTGAGGGCCGCATATGGCTGAGATCCGCGCTGATCGGGTTGCTCAGCATCACCGCATCCGACCCGCCACCAAAGAGTTCAGCGCTCTTCCTGTCGATGAAGGAATAGGTCACGCATTCATTATAGCCAAGCGCCGCCACCGTGCGCCGCGCAAGCGTTTCGCGCTTCTGCATCGGTGTCAGGATCGGCTTTTGCACACCGCTTGGTCGCGACAGAGGTTTCGGCTCCAGCTTGGTCAGCGAGGCAATCCGCGCCACTTCTTCCACCAGATCGGCAGGGCCAAGCACATCGGGACGCCATGTCGGTGGTGTCACCTGATCGCCCTCCACCTTAAAGCCGAGCGCTTTGAGCGTGGCAACTTGGGTTTCTGCCGGAATTTCCATCCCGACCAAGGACTGCACCCGATCCGTGTCGAGCTTGTACTGACGGGACACATCCGGCACAGCGCCAGCCACAACCACTTCAGAGGCGTCCCCGCCGCAGTGATCAAGGATCATTTTAACCGCATGATCCAGCCCGTCCGGTGTGAAGGCAGGATCGACCCCCCGCTCAAACCTGTAGCGGGCATCGGAATTGATCCGCAGTTTCCGACCGGAAACGGCGATTTCTTTCGGCGTCCAATAGGCGCTTTCAATGAACACATTGACCGTATCCTCGGTGCAGCCGGTTTCCGCCCCGCCCATGATACCGGCAATGCTTTCAGGCCCGTTATCGTCAGAGATCACCATCATGCCAGCGTCAAAGGTATATTCCTTATCGTCGAGCGCCATGATCGTTTCGCCGCCCTTGGCACGGTGCACCCGAAGGTTCCCCGCAACCTTATCTGCATCAAACACATGCAGCGGACGGTTCTGGTCCATCGTGAAGAAATTGGTCACATCCACCAGCATGGAAATCGGACGCAGTCCCACTGCTTTCAGCAGGGATTGCAGCCAAGCCGGAGACGGGCCGTTCTTGACGCCTTTGATCAGACGGCCATAAAACACCGGACAGCCCGACAGTGTGTCCTCGTCAATGGATACGGTCATTGGGCTGGCAAAACTGCCCTCAATCTGCGGTGTCGGAACCGGTTTGAGCGTTCCAAGACCCCGCGCCGCGAGATCCCGCGCAATGCCCCGCACGCCCAGTGCATCGGGGCGGTTCGGGGTAATTGCAATTTCGATCACCGGATCAATCTTTTCAGGCTGGTTCGCCGCCAGCCAGTCCACAAACTTCGATCCAACCGCCGGTTCACCCGACAGTTCGATAATCCCGTCATGTTCCTCGGACAGCTCCAGCTCCCGCTCGGAGGCCATCATGCCGAAACTTTCCACGCCGCGAATCTTGCCAACACCGATGGTGGTATCAATCCCCGGCACATACATGCCCGGTTTACACAGAACCACACGGATACCCGCCCGCGCATTCGGCGCACCACAGATGATCTGCTGTATCCCGTCGTCGGTTTCCACCTGACACACCCGCAGTTTGTCCGCATCCGGATGCTTTTCCGCCTCTTTTACATAAGCGACGGTAAAATCCTTCAGCTTGTCCAGCGGGTTTACGACATCTTCAACTTCCAACCCCAGATCGGTCAGCGCGTAAAGGATGTCATCCAAGGATGCATCTGTGTCCAAGTGATGCTTTAGCCAAGACAGTGTGAATTTCATAGCTCTATTGTCCGTTTTTCAGCGCCCCGCCCGAATTGCCCGATGCGGTTCGAAATATATTTTACCAACCGGGCTTAGCGGTTCACGCCAGCATGAATGCTCGGCTGGTCAAGGCAGGAAAACCCGTAGTGGCGCAGCCAGCGCAGATCGCTGTCAAAGAAGGCACGCAGATCGGGAATGCCGTATTTCAGCATCGCCAGACGGTCGATCCCCATCCCAAAGGCAAAGCCCTGCCACTGGTCGGGGTCCACCCCCGCAGAGCGCAGCACATGAGGGTGCACCATGCCGGAACCAAGCACTTCCATCCAGCCGTCCCCTTCGCCAATGCGCAGCTGACCGTCCACCCATGAACACTGGATGTCCACCTCGGCAGAAGGCTCTGTGAACGGGAAATGAGAGGCCCGAAAGCGGGTCTTGATCCCGTCGAGATCAAAGAAAGCCGCGAAGAATTCTTCCAGCACCCATTTGAGGTTCGCCATGGAAATGTCCTTGTCGATCGCCAGACCTTCGATCTGGTGGAACATCGGCGTATGGGTCTGGTCGTAATCCGCACGGTACACACGGCCGGGCGCGATAATGCGACAGGGCACGCCGTGCTTTTCCATGTGGCGGATCTGCACGGGGCTGGTGTGGGTGCGCAACACATGAGGCGGACGCCCGTCGCTTTCATCGCGGTGCATATAGAATGTATCATGCTCCTGACGGGCAGGATGCTCCGGCGCGATGTTCAGCGCATCAAAGTTATACCAGTCGCTTTCGATCTGCGGCCCCTCGGCCACGGAGAACCCAAGATCGGCAAAAATCGCGGTGATTTCTTCGGTCACTTGGGACACCGGATGGATCGTACCTTCGCGGCGCGGACGCCCTGAAAGGGACACATCAATCCACTCCGCCTGCAGCCGCTCGTTCAGGGCCGCATCCTCCAACGCCTCTTTCTTGGCCGCCAGCGCAGAGTTGATCTCGTTCTTCAGCGCATTTAGCGCCGGTCCCGCCACCTGCCGCTCTTCCGGAGTCATCTTGCCCAGTTCGCGCATCTTAAGGGAGACTTCACCCTTCTTGCCCACTGCAGCCAGTCGCAGCTCTTCCAGCGCGGAATCATCCGCCGCCTCTGCTATCCCGCCAAGATATTTCGCCTTAACAGCGTCCAAACCGTCCATCGACCGTATCCTTCAAACATTCGCCGCATGGCTACCATATCGCCGGTTTTTTGCAACCCGACAGGCACCATCCATTTTCTTCAAATATCCCCGCCGGAGGCCCCGAACCGTCCGGCAAAACCTGCCCCAAAAGAAAAAGCCCCACACCAACGGTGCAGGGCTTTTGAACTCTCAAAACCGAATGGCAGCTTAGGCCATTGCACCTTTGGCTTGATCAACAATCGCGTTGAACGCTTCGGGTTCGTGAACGGCCAGATCAGCCAGAACCTTACGGTCAACCTCGATGCCTGCCAGGGACAGACCGTTGATAAATTTGGAGTATGTCAAAGCTTCGTCATGGGCACGAACAGCTGCGTTGATGCGCTGGATCCACAATGCGCGGAAGTTCCGTTTCCGGTTTTTCCGGTCGCGGGTCGCGTATTGGTTCGCCTTATCAACAGCCTGTGTTGCTGTGCGGAACGCTGTGGAACGACGGCCGTAATAGCCTTTTGCCGCTTTGATAACTTTACGATGACGGGCGTGGGACGCTGCGCCCCCTTTTACACGTGACATGGTTCAGATCTCCTTAGCGCGCGTATGGCATGTATGATTTCACGATATTCTCGTCCGCCTTGCACAATGTGGTTGTCCCACGTGCGTTGCGGATGAATTTATTTGAACGCTTGATCATACCATGGCGTTTGCCAGCCTGTGCAGCCAGAACGCGACCTGTGGCCGTCACTTTAAAGCGCTTCTTGGCGCTTGATTTGGTCTTCATCTTGGGCATTTCCGTCTCCAGTCTAGAAGTTGGTCGGACACGCGACTCGGCAGCCCTCCGGCCGGACGCGCAGTAGAAGCTGGCTTTTAGGCGCGGCTTCGCCCCATTGCAAGGGCAAAGATCGTCTGAATACGCAGGTTTTGCCTATTTCCACTCTGCAATCAGCCGGTACACCGCCGCAGGCAGGTCCGAAGGGTTCATCTGCCACCCCGACAGCAGCCAGCCCCAGACCAGCAGCCCCACCCCCATCAAAAAGGCAATAATGCCAAACAGGGGCGACCGCCGCTCTACCATTGCATTGGTTATGCCGACCAAACTTAAAAGAACCAGAACTGTGCCACCAACAAGCTGGTAATCATAAGGCATAGAGGGTCGCTCCTAGTCGTCTTCACTGCCGAAGATAAGCTTCTCCTGCACCGGCGCAACCCGCAAAATATTGGTAGAGCCGGGCTGGTTGAACGGCACACCCGCAGTCACCACGATCTTGTCTGTATCCTTGGCAAAATTATAGTTCCGCGCCGCCCGCGCCGCGCTGACCACCGCCATCTTAAAACGGCCGACTTCGCTGGTCTGGACGCAATGCAACCCCCAGACAAGGGTCAGTTTGCGTGCAGTATTCACCAGTGGGGTCAGCGCGAGAATTGGCACCTGCGGACGTTCCCGCGCGGCCAGAATAGCTGTGGTGCCGGAATGGGTAAAACAGCAAATCGCCTTAATGTCCGTGGTTTCCGCCACCTCGCGGGCCGCCACGGTGATCGCTTCGGCCACAGAAGTACGCGACGCCGTGCGAGAGGCTTCCAGTATCTGACGGAACGTCGGATCGACCTCCACCTCCTCGGCCACATTGCTCATGGTGCGCACGGCTTCCACCGGATAGGCACCGGCCGCAGATTCAGCCGATAACATAACCGCATCGGCCCCTTCATAAATCGCCGCTGCCACATCCGAGACTTCGGCACGGGTCGGCAGAGGCGCTTCGATCATGCTCTCCATCATCTGGGTCGCTACAATCACCGGCTTGCCGGCAGAGCGACAGCGCCGCACAAGTCGTTTCTGGATCGGTGGCACCTGACTGACGGGCAGTTCCACACCCAGATCCCCCCGTGCGACCATGATCCCGTCGCTCACTTCCAGAATGGCTTCAAACGACTTCACCGCCGCCGGTTTCTCAATCTTGGAAATCAACGAGGCCCGCCCCGCTGCCAGTTCCCGTGCTTCCAGCACATCCTCGGGCCGCTGCACAAAGGACAGCGCCAGCCAGTCAACGCCCAGCTCGCACACAAAATCCAGATCGGCCCGGTCTTTTTCGGACAAAGCCGCCAGCGGCAACACCACATCCGGCACGTTCACGCCCTTGCGGTTGGAAATCTGCCCGCCCACAATAACGGTGCAGGTAGCATAATCCGCGCCGCATTCGCTGACTTCCAGACGGATCTTGCCATCATTGACCAACAGGGTGGACCCCACCTCAAGCGCCTCGAAAATCTCTTTATGGGGCAGACAGACACGGTTGGCATCGCCGGGTGTTTCATCCAGATCAAACCGGAAGGAAGCGCCCTCTTCCAGCATCTCGCCATCATCATTGGCAAAGACACCACAGCGCAGCTTGGGGCCCTGCAAATCGGCAAGAATGCCGATGGGGCGGCCCAGATCCCGCTCAATATCGCGGATGGTCTGGTGTTTCTCGCGGATTTCCTCATGGGAGCCGTGGCTCATGTTCAGGCGGAACACATCGGCCCCCGCTTCGAACAAAGCCCGGATCATGTCATAGGTTTCAGACGCAGGGCCCAGAGTGGCCACGATTTTTACGCTTCTCATCCGTCGCATTGTTTTATCCTTTTTCTTTGCGCATCTTCTATAGCAGGTTGTTTGGGGATGTCTGCCCAAAACCTCATGACAAAATCATCGCTCTGCTCTGGCCCTTTGTCCGGCTTGCGCGTATTTCTGACCACATCATTGTAACCGGCTTTCTGTAGATGAAATATTCCCCTTTTGTAACAATTGGTGCAAACCGCCCCGCCAATATCCTTATCCTGTGCGATCACGCCGCCAATACGGTTCCCGCAGACATCAACGGTGGCGATCTGGGACTGCCCCCCGAGGATATGAACCGCCACATCGCCTATGACATCGGCGCGGCCG
Organism: Neptunicoccus sediminis; assembly: GCF_001719615.1. Lineage (GTDB taxonomy): Bacteria > Pseudomonadota > Alphaproteobacteria > Rhodobacterales > Rhodobacteraceae > Amylibacter > Amylibacter sediminis. The sequence goes on along the minus strand of NZ_MDVX01000001.1, from coordinate 562,459 downwards.
GCCTGTCCGAACATCTGGGTCTGTTGTTGGACGCCCCCGTAATCTGCTCCAATTTTTCACGTCTGGTGATTGATCCGAACCGGGGCGAGGACGATCCCACCTTGCTGATGCGGCTTTACGATGGCACGTTGATTCCGGCCAACCGCCACGCGGATGCCGCCGAACTGGAACGGCGCATGACCCTGTGCCACCGCCCCTATCACGCAGAAATCGCGCGGTTGATCAAAACGAAAGACCGCCCCGTGCTTATCTCGGTCCACAGCTTTACCCCGCAATTGCGCGGCCGCCCGCCCCGCCCGTGGCAGATCGGCGTCCTGTCCAATGACGACCGCCGCCTGTCCGAGCATCTGCTGGCAGAACTCGCCCGGGACACCGGTGTCACCACCGGTGACAATGTCCCCTATACTGGCTATCTGACAGGGGATACGATGGACCAGCACGCTTTGCAAAACGGCCTGCTCCACACGCTTCTGGAACTGCGGCAGGATCTTATCGCCACGCCGGATGGGCAGGAAAAATGGGCACGCTACCTTGTTCCCCACCTGCAAGCCGCCATATCCCGATCATAACACGCAAAGGACGAAAGCTATGGACGACCAAACCAAAATCGAACTGGAAGCCGCCGCATTCCGCCGCCTGCAACAGCATCTGATGCAGGACCGCACCGATGTGCAGAACATCGACATGATGAACCTCACCGGTTTTTGCCGCAACTGCCTGTCCCGCTGGTATCAGGAAGCCGCCAATGAAAAGGGTATCGAAATGGACAAGGCAGAGGCCCGCGAGACCTTTTACGGCATGCCGTTCGAGGACTGGAAAGACAAATACCAAACCGAAGCCACGGATGCACAAAAAGCCGCCTTCAAAGACAGCCACGGCTGAACCAAAAAAGAACGAGCGCCTGACAGTCAGGCGCTCGTCCAATCGGGGCTTCAATGTTCCCCAAATACTCACAATCCGGCGGTGGCGATCAGATCGCCCGCTTGCGGCTCTCGTCCACATAGATCTCCCGCAGCCGCTTGGACACGGATCCGGGCTTGCCGTCGCCAATCACGGCACCATCCACTTTGACAACCGGCATCACAAAGGTAGAGGCCGAGGAAATAAACGCCTCATCCGCATCGCGGGCCTCATCCGGTGTAAAGTTGCGCTCTTCGATTTCCATCTGTGCTTCGGATGCATATTTCAGCAGCGACGCGCGGGTGATCCCGTGCAGGATGTCATTGGACAGCCCCCGTGTGATGATCTTGTTGCCTTTGACGATATAGGCGTTGTTCGAAGACCCTTCGGTCACAAATCCGTCTTCCACCAGCCACGCATCATCAGCACCAGCCGCCTTCGCCATCATTTTACACATGGACGGGTACAGCAATTGCACGGTCTTGATATCGCGACGGCCCCAGCGGATGTCATCGGCAAAGATCACAGAAATCCCGTTTTCCGCTGCAGGCGTATCCAGCAGCGGTCTGGATTGGGTAAACAGAACCAGCGTCGGCTTGGCATCTTTCGGGAAAACGAAATCCCGATCCGCAGCACCGCGGGTGATTTGCAGATAGACCCCGCCCTGCTCCACATTGTTGCGCTTGACTAACTCGCGGTGAATCTCCAGCAGGTCGTCAAACCCGTCCGGCTTGTCCATGTCCAACTCGGACAAGGACCGCTCCAGCCGCTTCAAGTGGCCTTCAAATTCCAGCAGTTTGCCGTCCAGAACGGACGTCACTTCATAAACACCGTCAGCCATCAGAAAGCCGCGATCAAACACCGAGACTTTGGCCTCTTCTTCCGGCAGATATTCCCCGTTCAGGTAAACAATACGGCTCATGGTCTTTCTATCCCCATAGTGCGGCTGAAGGTGGATAGACCCCAGCCTCGTCAAATTTCAAAGGTTCGTCGCGGTCTTGCGCCAGAAGCAAGGGACCGTCAAGATCAGTTACAGCAGCGCCCTGCGCCACGATTGTCGCCGGCGCCATCGCAAGGGAGGATCCGACCATACAGCCCACCATCACCTTGTAGCCCGCAGCCAGAGACGCCTCGCGCAGGCGCAGTGCTTCGGTCAGGCCACCGGTCTTGTCCAGCTTGATATTCGCCATGTCATATTTCCCCGCCAGATGGGGCAAAGAGCTGCTGTCATGGCAGCTTTCATCAGCGCAAACAGGCAGCACCCGTTGCAGATCCAGCAAGGCATCGTCTTCACCGGCGGGCAGCGGTTGTTCCACCATTTCTACACCAAGGCGCACCAGAACAGGGGCGAGCGTTTTGTAAAGTTCTGGCGTCCAGCCCTCGTTTGCATCCACAATAATGCGGGCATCCTTGGCACCGCGACGCACTGCCTCGATTCGGGCCACGTCTTCTTCGCCGCCGCCCAATTTGGTTTTCAGCAAGGGGCGAAACGCATTCTCTGCCGCCTGTTTTTCCATTTCGTCCGGGGTGGCCAGCGACAGGGTATAGGCGGTGATTTCCGGTTTCGGTGCGGGCAGTCCGGCCAGTTCCCAGACCCGTTTACCGGCGGTTTTTGCCTCCAGATCCCAAAGCGCACAATCCACAGCGTTTCGCGCCGCGCCTGCGGGCAGCAGGTCAATCAGACCCTCGCGGTCAATCGTACCGGAGAGGCTGTTGATCTGGTCGGTCACAGACTCCAGCGTTTCATCGTAGCGGGCATAGGGCACGCACTCCCCCCAGCCCGTTACCCCGTTCTGCGTCACCCGCACTGTCAGCACTTTGGCCTCGGTACGGGAACCCCGCGCGATGGTAAAAACCTGCGCGAGCTTGAAGACATCGGGGGTCACGGTAATTTGCACGGAGTCGTCCTTTCTTCACAGTCCCGAACCGGATTCGGGACTGTTTGGGATAGTCATTGGGATGGTCAGAAGATCAACTCCGGACCACCAAAGTCGGGGTATTATACAGCGTCCAGCGCATCCACCAGACGACCGGCACCATGGCGGAAAGGATCAACCGTTGGCAAGCCCATCTCGGCCTCAACCTGTTTCAGATAGGCGTTGGCTTCGTCCTCGGACATATGCTGTGTGTTAACGGAAATGCCGACAACCTTACAGGCGGGGTTGGCCACCTGTGCCAGCGGTAATGCTGTGTCGCGCAGTTCGGACAGGCTCGGCTGCTGGTATTCCGGCAGACCGCGCATATGGGTGCGGGTCGGTTCGTGACACAGGATCAGCGCATCGGGCTGGCCCCCGTGAACCAGTGCAAGGGTCACGCCCGAATAGGAAACGTGGAACAAGGAACCCTGCCCCTCGATCAGATCCCAGTGATCATCATCATTGTCAGGGGTCAGATATTCCACCGAACCGGCCATGAAATCTGCAATCACAGCATCCAGCGGCACGCCGTCGCCAGTGATCAGGATACCAGTCTGACCGGTGGCACGGAAGGTGGCCTTCATGCCCCGCTCCAGCATTTCCCGCTCCATCGCGATGCCGGTGTACATTTTGCCAACCGAACAGTCGGTCCCGACAGCCAGAATCCGCTTGCCGCTGCGTTTCTTGCCGTTTGCAATCGGGTATTGCACCGAAGGAATCCGCACATCGTGCAGGGTCCGGCCATTAGCCTTCGCCGCCGCCACAAGTTCCGGTTCGTCCCGCAGCAGATTGTGCAGACCGCTGGCAATATCCATGCCTTTGTTCAGCGCCTCTACTAGCACTTCTTTCCATGCGGCAGAGATCACCCCGCCACGGTTCGCCACACCGATCACCAGTGTTTTGCAGCCAGCGGCAACAGCCTCGTCGATGGTCATATCAGGCATGCCCATATCGGCCTTGCAGCCTTCCATGCGGTACTGGCCCAAGGACGCGTCCGGACGCCAATCCTTAATACCTTGTGCGACTTTCGCAGCCAGACCATCGGGCGCGTCGCCCAAAAACAGCAAATACGGTGTCTCAATCATAGCGGTTCCCTTCGAATCTATCAGGCAGTGTTTAACGGCACCTTAATGCGGGCCAAAAGGAATTACTTTGACCATTCCGGCACAGACGTGACGTCTTGCGGGAGATTATTCGAACGATCAAGGAAAACAGCGAAGATAATTCGCACACACAACGAACCCACGCGCAAACCAAGTGGTCTTGCGGATGAAACAGCACAATTCAAAGCGGTAAAGGTTTACGATTCCCCGCGGGGGAGCCAAATGCGAAAGGAAGCACCTTTGTCACTGTTTTCAATCAGTTCCAGCTTGCCGCCATGCCCTGCGACCAATTCTTCGGAAATGGCCAGACCAAGCCCTGTACCGCCCTTTCGCACATTGCCTTCAAACGGTTTAAAAATATTGTCGAGCGCTTTCACCGGCAGGCCCGGCCCCGTATCGCGCACATGGATTTCCCAACCATCCGGTTGCTCCCGACCCTCAATTTCGATCCGGCCACCGGCACCGCTTTCCATCGCCTGACGGGCATTGCGCACCAAATTGCTCACCACACGGTAGATTTGCTCCTCATCCGCGATGACCTGAAGGCCGTTTGCGGGTAAAGCCACGATCTCAACCTTGCCATTCCCCAACGCCAGCGTCTCTGCCTCCACCACATCTTCCAGCAGATGATCCATCGCAAAGGGACGGCGGTTCGGTGCCACCTCCTGCGCCTTGCCATAGGTTAACGTGCTCTCACATAGGTTAACCGCACGGGACAGGCTGTTCAAAAGTTTCGGCGCGATTTTCTGGACCCCGGGATCGTGACTGCTCTCCATCCGGTCAGCCAAAAGCTGTGTTGTGGTCAGAATATTCCGCAGGTCATGGCTGATTTTAGAGACAGCACCGCCAAGTGCTGCGAGCCTTTCTTTCTGACGCAACGACTGGCTTAGCTGGATTTCCATTCCCTGCAGCGCAGTTTCCGCCTCAAACAGCTCGGTCACGGTGGCGTTGGGCTGGATGATGCGGCGGCTGTCCTCCGGCGCATCGCCATAATGTTTGATCTGTCGCACCAACCGCTCCATCGGACGCACCATGAAACGGCGCACCGCAAGGAACAAGAGGCAGGCCGTCACAATGGAAATCACCGCGGAAAGCAGCAGAATCCGCCGCCCGTAATCCCAAAGCGCGGCCCGCAACGGGGCCTCGTGCATGGCGGCTTCGATCAGCAGGCCGGCGCCCTTCACCGGCGCCCCCATAACGCGGATCACCCTGTCCTGCGGCCGCAACATCGTCGCAAAAGCATCGCGGATCAGGGTCAGCGGCGTGGACTCCCGCAGATCGTATGTCTGATCCACCATCGCGTTCATCGGAGAACTCAGGATCAGTTCGCGCATCTGGTTCCGGCGCAGAACGATGTTCAGAACGCCTGCGTTTTCCAGCAATTCCGCCTCCAGATCCGGTTCAACCATATCATTGGCGGTGGCCAGCAAGGACAGAGATGCAATCTGCGAACGCTCCAGCCGCTCTTGCAGATAATCGACGCGAAACCGCGCAACAGAGGGTACAAAAATCAGCACTTCGGCCAGCATGACGAAAATAATCGTCAGCAACAAAAAACGCCCGGAGAGTGACCTTAGAAACATCCTGACCCCTGAACATACGTCTGGAACACAGACCCGCCGTATACGTTACGCACGCCGCCTTTTACCAGATCAAAAACGCTGCACAAAGCGGACAAAGCGTTTCACCCAGATATTGTCAAAAAGCCTCGGCGTGAAATAGGCCCCGGCCGCCCGTTTGTTCACCTCCCCCAACGTCGGATACGGCGAAACCATCGCGGCCACAGCGCCCATCTTAAGCTTGTTGGCGATGGCAAGCGCCCAGGTCTGGATCAATTCCCCCGCCTGCGCCCCTGCAATTGACGCCCCTACGGGGCGGCCTTTCACAACCATGACTTTCACAAGTCCGCGGGTTTTCAGCTCTGCCCGTGCGCGGTCATTTTCACCGTAGTCGAACCGGACCACTTGCAGCTTGTCACCATGCGCTTTGCTGGCCTGCGCCTCGGTCAACCCCACCTGCGCCAGCTCAGGGTCGGTATACGTAGCCCAAGGGATGTGATCGGTTTTAGCCTTGGACGGAAGGCCGAACAGGGCCGAGCGTATGACCACCCCCGCATGGTAATTGGCCACATGGGTAAATTGCAGACCGCCCGCCACATCACCTATTGCATAGATGCGTTTGTTCGTCGTCTTCAGGCTGGCATCCACCTTGAGTCCACCCTTGGCCGGCTCCACTCCGGCGGTTTTCAGATCTAGCCGGTCCAAATTCGGTTGGCGTCCCACAGCGATCAAAAGATGAGAGCCTTTGAACTGCCTTCCATCTCCGGTTTCTACCGTTATCGTCCCGACCGCACCGCTAATCTTTTCGGCTTGGGCTCCTTCGATCACCTCAACACCTTCAGCGCGAATATTTTCCAGCACAATTGCGGCAAGTTCGGGATCATCCTTGCCAAGCGCCTTATCTCCTTCGATCACCGTCACCGCGCAGCCGAGTCTTCGGTGCGCCTGCGCCAGTTCCATTCCAATCGGACCACCGCCGATTATGATCAGATGCTCCGGCCGGTCGCGCAGATCGAAGATCGTCTCATTGGTGAAATAAGGCACATCCTTTAGGCCGGGGATCGGTGGGACCAGCGGCGCAGAGCCGGTGGCGATAACAAAGCGCCGCGCTTTTATGATCGTGTCTCCTGCTCGCAACTCTGTCTCGGATACGAAACGCCCGTACTCTTTTATTACGGTAACGCCCAAACGCTCAAACCGCTCCACACTATCATGAGGCTCAATTCCCGCGATCACACGATCCACATGATCCTTGGCGGCGGCAAAATCCACCTTCGGCGCAGCAACAGTCACACCAAACGGACCGCCCGTTCCAAATGCATGCGCATGCTTGCCCGCCGCGATCAGCGCCTTGGACGGAACACAGCCGTAATTCAGGCAATCGCCGCCCATCTTGTGCCCTTCCACCAGCACAACATCCGCGCCCATCTGCACAGCGCCTGCCGCCACCGACAAACCGCCGGAACCGCCGCCAATGACGCATATATCTGTTTTTATCCGGGTCTCCGTTCCTGCATCCTGTGCCATCACGCTATATCCTTCTTCTTAACAAATCGTTTAAGCACGATTGGCAGGGCGGCCAGTGCGCAAAGCCCCAAAATAGGCCCGAGGATATGCGGCGCAAAAATGATCCCCAAATCAGGCGTTTCCCCTCTCTCAAACACTGCACCTAGTCCGGAACCCACCGAAGTATAGACCACGGACCCCGGCATAATCCCGAAAAACGTCGTTATCGCAAAGTTTCGCAGCCCGACCCCGAGAAAGGCCGGCGCCAGATTTGCCAGAAAAAACGGAATCACCGGCACAAATCGCATCAGCAACAGGTAACTGATCTCGTTTTCGCGCAGCCCTGCCTCCATCCGGTTGACCAGCCCGGGCCGATCCTGCAAACGCGCATGCAGCGCATCTCCCAACCCCGTCTTGGCTGCCAGAAAAATCGCAACCGCGCCAAGTGTTGCGCCGATGACACAGAACAGAGCCCCCGGAAAGATTCCAAACAGAAAGCCCCCCGCCAGCGTCATCACCGCCGCACCGGGCAGGGAAAAGGCCACAACCGCCACGTAAGCCCCGATAAAACCGAGCGCAGCGAGCAGATAGTGCCCGTCCCGCCATGCCAGTAAAGTCTCACGGTGTTCCCGCAGCGTATCAAAGCTGAGCACGTCGCGCAGGGTGAAAAACCCCACCAGCGCCACAAGCGCAATTCCGATAAGCGGCCAGATCCGCCCTGCGGTAACGGTTTTTTCACTCATTTGTCGTAGACATCCCGAATAAAGACACAGGGGCAAAAGCGCCCTCTCCACTCTATGTGCTGCACTGCGCCGCCCAAAGATACCCCGCTCACAGGTGGTTGATCGGGCGTTAACAAATGTTTCAGTTTTCTGGACCTGCCGCGGGTTTCCGGATATGAAAGGTTTCGGACTGCCACTGGTATGTCGAAAATAATGCAGATTTTTTCTGCTCTTGCGAATTGACTTACCAATCCCCACGCCCTAGAAGCCAACTCTCGAATAGACTGGCCCTCGAATCCCTACCGATTTGGGCTACCCGATCAGGAGAACCGAAATGAAACGCACATACCAGCCGAGCAATCTCGTTCGCAAACGGCGCCACGGCTTCCGCTCGCGCATGGCCACAAAAGCAGGCCGCAAGATCCTGAACCGTCGTCGGGCACAGGGCCGCAAAGATCTGTCCGCATAAGACAGCCGGTTCTTAAGTTTTGACACCGCCGGAGGCGCCACAGGGCAACCGTTTGGATGCCGGTGAACCGCAACCGGCGGTTTCTGCTTGCGCGGATCCCCGTTCCGTATCGGTGATGAAGACGCGCAAACAGTATCTGGCCTGCAACAACAAGCGGCGTCAGGGAACGCCGGCCTTTCTTTTGCAAGCACGCAACCGCAATGACGGCGACCCTGCGATAAACGTTGGCTTTACCTGCTCGAAAAAGGTCGGCAACGCTGTCGCGCGCAACCGCGCCAAACGGCGTCTGCGCGAAGTTGCGCGGCTGATTCTGCCAGATCACGGACAACCCGGCTGGGATTATGTGCTGATCGGACGCAAGGATGTGACCGCCACACGGGCGTTCGACAAGCTTCTCGCAGATCTCAAATACGCTCTGTCCAAAGTTACGCCCTGACCCCTCCTCTTTTTGGTTCAAATATCCAATCCTGCGCTTGTCCCAACCCGTGCAGGCTCTGGCGAGGCGCCACGCTCTGTGCTACTCCGCGCCCATGACACCCCTCGCCCGCATCCTGTCCTTACCCGTCCACGTCTATCGGAAAACGTTTTCGTCCTACGTAGGCCACGGCTGCCGGTTCCAACCGACCTGTTCGGCCTACGCGCTGGAAGCGCTGGAAAAACATGGCGGAATCAAGGGGAGCTGGCTCGCCATTCGCCGAATCGGGCGCTGTCATCCCTTTGGCGGTTCTGGCATTGACAACGTACCGGATTGATCCGCGCCTGCTGTTTTACAGCGCCCCGTTGAAAAATTCTTTTGCAAAGACGCCCCGTTTTGCTATGACCGCTGCAAGGGCGATGGCGTCGCTCCACACGCGACATGCGTGCTTCTCAAACCTGTTCTGAACGCCGGAACAAGTTGCAGGGGCATGACAGCGGCTCCTGTCAAAGGAGACTCTGATGAACAAACACACAACCCCCACCCGTCCGGAATTTTTCACATTCGCCAATGGCGAAAAAGCCCCCCTGCCATTTGCCCAGTCGGAATATGACGCACGCCTCGCAGGGTTGCGCCAGATCATGGCGGAAATGAAGCTCGACGCGGTTATCCTGACGTCAATGCACGGAATCGCCTATTATTCCGGCTTTCTGTATTGCGCATTCGGCCGGCCCTACGCCTGCGTTGTAACGCAAGATACCGCCACAACCGTTTCTGCCAATATCGACGGCGGCCAGCCTGCCCGCCGATCGGCCTGTGACAATCTGGTGTACACGGACTGGAAACGGGACAACTACTGGCGTGCGGTAAAGTCCTGCGCCGGTGGCGCAAAACGCATCGGGATTGAAGGCGATCACCTGACGCTGGCACAGACCGACAAGCTGCGGTCTTTCTTTGAAGTAGACCACATGGCGGATATTGCGCCGGCCTCCATGGAGCAGCGGATGATCAAATCGCCCGCTGAAATCGCGCTGATTCGTGAGGGCGCACGGGTTGCGGACCACGGCGGCTTTGCGATCCGCGATGCGATCAAACTTGGCGCCTCCGAAATTGAAATCGCGATGGCAGGCCGGGACGCTATGGAACTGGAAATCGCGAGGTCCTTTCCGGATTCCGAAATCCGCGACAGCTGGGTCTGGTTCCAATCCGGTCTGAACACCGATGGGGCCCATAACCCTGTGACCACGCGTCAGTTGCAAAAAGGCGACATCCTGTCCCTGAACACCTTTCCGATGATCAGCGCCTATTACACCGCGCTGGAACGGACCCTGTTCATCGGAGAGCCGGACGACGCATCGCTGAAGCTGTGGCAGGCCAATGTGAACGCCCATGAACTGGGCCTGTCGCTGATCAAACCCGGCGCGACCTGTTCGGGCATCTGCGCCGAGATCAATGACCTCTTTGCCTCCCGCGATTTGTTGCAATATCGCTCCTTCGGGTATGGCCACTCCTTTGGTGTGCTGTCCCATTACTACGGACGCGAGGCCGGACTGGAGCTGCGCGAAGATATCGACACCGTGCTGACCGAAGGCATGGTTGTGTCGATGGAACCGATGCTGACCATTCCAGAAGGTACACCGGGTGCGGGCGGCTACCGCGAGCACGACATCCTTGTAGTGGGAACTGAAGGTTCTGAAAACATTACAAAATTCCCTTACGGTCCGGAACATAACATTATCAGCGCCTGATCCTGCGCTTTGATTTTGACAGCGGCCTAGTCTTTCAGCTTGGGCCGCTGTTTTATTTTTGCTGCGATCATTTCAAAGATCATGAACAGCATTATGAGTGCTGGCAGAACCGACACGCCGGAAAATCCTTTGGCATCCGGCCCGAAGTCCTTTTGAATTTCCTTAACCAGTGTGCCGAGCCCTTGGGGCGCCTTTCGCAATTCCTTGAACCGGCGGACCGAGGCATCCAAGAGGATTTTCAGGTTCTTTTCAGGATCTTTCCCCGCCAGTTTCGCAGCCTTTTCCAGATTGACCACCAACTTCAAAAGCTGGCCCATGACACCGTCCATCCAATCCACATAGGCCTGACTTTGCGGGTTCAGCTTGCCATAGACCGCGGAGCCTTGCAGTTGGGTGAGGGCGGAATATTTCCCCATGAACGCTGCAACCTTCTTGCGGGCTGACAGAATTTTGGCCTTGTCGAGCTTCTCAAGTTTGACGTCAAATGCCGCCGGAGACACCTCTTTTGCGAGGTTTCGCAGGGCTTTCTCCGCCTCCATCACCGCTTTGCGCACTTTCATGTCTATCGCTGAAACGTCGCCCATAATCCGGTCTCCTAGTTTGAAACCAGTATAGCGGTGCCCGATCCCAGCGCGGTGATTTTCGGCACGGTTTTGGAAAAGGAGAAAAGCGGGTTCAGGCCAAAGCCCGAACCCGAGCGAACGAATGTCCCCGCGTCGGGATGCCCCCTACTACGATGACATCCCGACCGTCGCGGTTCCTCGGGCGGTCCGGCTGTAAAACCGGCGCCGCACTCCGTCCGCCTTTCACTTCCAGACACCCCACCCACAGGGGCACCTGCAACAAATACGCAGGGGAGGCCCGAATGGTTCACTGCTTGTTTTTATTTTTTTCTAAGGGTATTCCCGCGCCATGCTAGATACACCCACAGACATCCATCCTTTGTTTTACGGCGCTCCGTCCTCTACGGAGTATAAGAAGCTGCGCAAGCGGATCATTCGCCAAACCCGCGAAGCGGTTGAGGACTTCGGGATGGTCGAACGGGGTGCCAGATGGCTGGTCTGTCTGTCCGGCGGCAAGGACAGTTACACCCTGCTGGCGGCGCTGACCGAATTGAAATGGCGCGGCATGTTGCCTGTGGAAATCCTCGCCTGCAATCTGGATCAGGGGCAGCCGAACTTCCCGGCTACCGTCCTGCCGGAATTTCTGGAAAAGATGGGCGTGCCCCATCGTATCGAATATCAGGACACCTATTCTATCGTGAAGGACAAGGTTCCTGCGGGCCGGACCTATTGCGCCATGTGTTCGCGACTGCGGCGTGGAAACCTCTACCGGATTGCGCGGGAGGAAGGCTGTTCCGCTGTTGTGCTGGGTCATCATCGCGACGACATTCTGGAAACCTTTATGATGAACCTGTTCCACGGGGGCCGGTTGGCAACAATGCCGCCCAAACTGCTGAACGAGGAAGGCGATCTCTTCGTTTATCGTCCGCTGGCCTATGTTGCGGAAGAAGACTGCGAGAAATTTTCCTGCGCCATGAACTATCCGATCATCCCATGTGATCTGTGCGGTTCCCAAGACGGGTTGCAACGCCAGCAGGTGAAACAGATCCTCGACGGTTGGGAGAGAAACAGCCCCGGCCGCCGTCAGGTGATGTTCCGCAGCCTGATGAATGCCCGCCCGAGCCATCTGCTAGACCCGAAACTGTTCGATTTTGCAGGGCTGACACGGGATGCGGATAAACCGAACGCTGCACCACAGACCGCTGAAAGCAGCAGCGATCCAGACACGGCAGGCGAAGCGCCCCCGATCCTGACCTGACCCAATCACATTATAATCTGTTCTACATAGACTATCCTTTCCATAAACGGAACTTGCAGCGCGAGTGCCAATTGATAACCTGCGCCTATGAAGATTTCGTTAAGACACCTCGCCTATTTCCGTGCTTTGTGCGCCCACGGCCATTTCGGTCACGCCGCGGATGCCGTTCATGTTTCACAACCGGCGCTTTCGGTTAAAATTCAGGAGCTGGAGGATATTCTTCAGGCGCCACTGATTGATCGCACCATCCGCCCCTACCGTCCCACCCCTTATGGCCACCGCATCTTGGAGCGGGCCAGTCGCATCCTTACCGATGTTCAGGCACTTGAGGACAGCGCCCGTCAGCGTCGCGGTGTGGAGGGGCCTTTCACGCTTGGGGTAATTCCCACTGTTGCCCCCTATCTGCTGCCCGCAGCGATCCCGCTGATCCAGACCCGCCTGCCCGCGCTGGACCTGCAAATCCGGGAAGGCACCACGGATGAGATACTGGCAGAGCTTGATCAGGGCACACTCGACGCTTGCATTATTGCAACAGACGTCCAGTCACCCCAGTTGCAGCAGCGCGACCTTTTTGCCGACCATTTCCTGCTGGCGATACAGGCAGAACAGGCGGCTGAACTGGGGCTACAGGACGGACAGATTGTCCTGTCCGACATCGCACCGCTAAAGCTGTTGCTGCTCTCGGAGGGCCATTGCCTGCGGGATCAAGCCAAGAGTTTCTGCCAGTATGCCACGCAGGAAACCCTGAACCAGATCGGCGCCAGCAGCCTGCAAACGCTCGCCGGACTGGCGGCTGCGGGCTATGGCGCGACGCTGATCCCTGAAATCGCCTTTGAGGACACGCGTGCCAAAGGTCCGCTAGCGGTGCTGCGCCTTGCCGCCCCCGAACCGGAGCGGACAATTTCTTTCGTCAGCAAGAGCCATATGGAAAAGACGATGGACAGCAGCGCGCTGGAACAGATTTTCGCAGAAGCAGGACGGCAGAAAACAGATGAAACCCGCGCGTTTCTGGCCGGTCGATAGCCGCTGATACGGGGCGAATCCCTGCCTGCCCGTCTTTGGCGCAGCTTTTACAGCGCGTCAGCGGCGTTGTTTAACCAGAACCCGGTTGCTGAAATACCCGACCGTTTCCCCGCCCTAAGCTGCTCTTTCGTCAACACATTCGGGCGCAGTGGGCGCAAAGCCTATCAGACAGTCTGCGCCCAAACGCAGCATTCCAGCCCTTATCCCTTGACCTTTGCCTGTCAAATCTATTGAACCGCCTCAAACATTTCCAAACGTTTTCAAGGCAGATCATGGACGATCAAAACAAGAATCTTCTCCTTGCAACCGGTCTGAGCATGCTCGTGATCCTCGGGTGGTTCGCCCTGTTTCCACCGCAAGAGCCGGTTCCGGTAGAGCCGACAAGCACCGAAACCACGGCGCAGGGCATTGCCACCGCACCGAAAGCAGAGGTTGCGACCGGCGTTCCGACTGTGGACGGTGAACCGGCGGACAGCCGCACGGCCGCCCTTGGGAAAACCGATCGTATCCAGATCAAAACCAGTCGCGTAGAGGGATCTTTGTCCCTGATCGGTGGCCGTTTTGACGATCTGCGTCTGCTCGATTACAACGTTGAACTGAACGATCCGTCCGAAAAAGTGACCCTGCTCTCCCCCGCTGGCGGGCCGAATGCCTATTACGCGCTTTACGGTTGGGCACCTGCGGGTGGTTTGGATTTTGCCGATGTTCCGGGGGCAAATACCCCTTGGGAAGTCGAATCCGGCGATGTTCTGACCACGGATTCCCCTGTGACCCTGAAATGGGACAACGGCAAGGGCCTGATCTTTCGCCGCACCATCGCTATTGACGAGGATTACATGTTCTCGATCAAACAGGGCGTTGAAAACACCACCGATGCAGATGTTCGGGTACAGCCCTACGGCATTGTTGCCCGCGAAGGTGAACCGGAAACCATCGGGTTCTACATCCTGCACGAAGGCGTGGTACGCGCCTCTGACGGCGAGATTCAGGAAATCGACTACGATGACATGCCCGATCTGGATGCAGACGGCTCTGAGGGCGGAAATGTTGACAAGATCAAAGTGGCCAGCGACGGCTGGATCGGTTTCACCGACAAATACTGGATGACAACGCTGGTGCCTGCACCGGGTTCGCCCTTTACCTCTGTGGCGAAATACACGCCGTCCAATGACGTCTATCAAACCGATATGCGCCAACCCACCATGACCATTGCCGCCGGCGCAACTGCAGAAACGACATCCTCTATGTTTGCGGGTGCAAAGGAATGGGCGACGATCAAGAAATATCAGGACGAGCAAGGCGTCAAACAGTTCGTGGATTCCATCGACTGGGGGATGTTCTTCTTCCTGACCAAGCCGATTTTCCAGGTGCTGCACTGGCTGAACGCCCAGATCGGCAATATGGGCTGGGCCATTATCGGTCTGACGCTTGTGATCAAGGCGATCCTGTTCCCGCTGGCGTATAAATCCTATGCCTCTATGGCGCGGATGAAAGAGCTTCAGCCGGAAATGGAAAAGCTGAAAGAACGCGCTGGCGACGACCGTCAGAAGATGCAGCAAGAGATGATGAAGCTCTACAAAGAGAAGAAGGTAAACCCCGCCGCGGGCTGTCTGCCGATCCTCTTGCAGATCCCGATCTTCTTCTCGCTCTATAAGGTGATCTTTGTGACCATCGAACTGCGCCACGCGCCGTTCATCGGCTGGATCGAAGACCTGTCCGCACCGGACCCGACCTCTATCCTGAACCTGTTCGGCCTGCTGCCGTGGTCGGCACCTGATCCCGCGTCCTTCTTTGCGATCTTCTCCATCGGTGTCTTCCCGATTCTGATGGGCGTGACCATGTGGCTGCAACAAAAGCTGAATCCGGCCCCCACCGACAAAACACAGGCGCAGATCTTTGCCTGGATGCCTTGGGTGTTCATGTTCATGCTCGGCCAGTTTGCCAGCGGTCTGGTGGTTTACTGGGTGGCCAACAACACGATTACCTTTATCCAGCAATACTCCATCATGCGCCTGCAAGGGGTGAAGCCGGACATCTTTGGTAACATCATCGGCGGTTTCAAACGCAAGAAAGCGCAGGAAAAATGATCACGGTCACAGAGCTTTACCGCCACCCCGTGAAAGCGCACGGACGGGAAGCTCTGTGTGCTGTGACCCTGCACGCTGGCAAAACCATGCCAATGGATCGTGTCTGGGCCGTGGCCCACGAGATGAGCAAATTCAACGATGCGGCCCCGGAGTGGGCCCATTGTGTTAACTTCTCCCGCGGGGCCAAGGCCCCCGAACTGATGGCCATCTCGGTGAAAACCGACGAGGCCACCAACACCCTGACGTTCAGCCACCCCGACCTGCCCGATTTGTCGATCAACCCCGACATTCCGGCGCAGGCCGCCCGACTGGTGGAGTGGACCAAACCGATCATGCCGGCAGACCGTGCCGCGTCCGACCGGATTGTGCGGGCACCGGATCGGGGAATGACCGACACCGATTTCCCGTCGATCTCGATCAATTCGCGGGCCTCCCTGCGGGCTGTTTCCGAAAAGGCCGGACGGGATGTTTCCCAATTGCGCTGGCGCGGGAATATCTGGATTGACGGACTGGAGCCTTGGGCCGAGTTCGACTGGATCGGGCGCGAGGTGCAGATCGGCACCACCCGTCTGGCCATCCGCGAACGTATCACCCGCTGCCCTGCCACATCCGCCAATCCGCAAACCGGAGAGCGTGATCTGGACACGCTGACGATCCTGTCCGATGGATGGGGTCACAAAGACTTTGGCGTATATGGCGAAGTAATCGAAACCGGCGACGTAAAACTCGGCGACAAGCTGGAACTGCTCTGATGGATATGCAATTCACACTGGCCGAAAGACCCGATGCAGAGGCTCTGGAAAAGGGCCGCCTGCTGTTTGCGGGCAATACCGATTTCCTGAAAGGCGTGGTCGCCATGTCCGGCCTGCCCGATCCCGACCGGATCGAGGTCTGCTTTGCAGGCCGCTCAAACGTGGGAAAATCCTCGCTGATCAATGCGCTGACCGGACGCAAGGCGCTGGCCCGCACGTCAAACACACCGGGGCGCACGCAGGAAATCAACTTTTTCACGATGGGGCCGGAACACTATCTGGTGGACGTGCCCGGCTATGGTTTTGCCAACGCCCCTGTGGCGGTGGTGGAAAAATGGCAACGGCTGCTGAAATCCTATCTGTCAGGACGCCCGTCCCTGCGCCGCGTATTCCTGCTGATCGATTCGCGCCACGGCCCCAAGAAGGTTGATCTCGAAATCATGGACCTGCTGTCCAAATCCGCTGTCACCTTTCAGGTTGTCATGACCAAATGCGACAAGCTGCGCGCCGAGGATCTGGACAAGGTTATCGAGCGCACGATCGAGGCGATCCGCAAATACCCCGCCGCCTATCCCGAACTGGTGAAAACCAGCTCTGCCAAAGGGGAAGGTGTGGAAACTCTGCGCGCGATTGTCGCCGGGATTGTTTGATTGTGGCAACCGCCACGCATACGCTCTACATGTCCGAACTGCGCCGCGTCTGGGCCAGCCAGAAGGACTCCGCCCATGATCTGGCTCATGTAAAACGGGTCTGGCACAACTGTCAGACCATCGCAGAGGCCGAGGGCGCACAACTGCGCGTGCTGCATCCTGCGGCCTTGTTCCACGATATTATTAACCCGCCGAAATCCTCCCCCAAGCGGTCAGAAGCCTCTTTTCTCTCTGCCAATTACGCCGCTGAATACCTGAAAACCACCCGCTACCCCGCGGCGCTGCTGGAAAACGTGCATCATTCGATCCACGCCCACAGTTATTCCGCCAACATCCGTCCCGAAACATTGGAAGCGCAGGTACTTCAGGATGCGGACCGACTGGATGCGCTTGGTGCCATTGGAATCGCGCGGTGCTTTGCCGTATCGGGCCAGTTGGGACGCACGCTGTTCCACCCGACCGACCCGATGGCGCAGACTCGAGAGTTGGACGAAAGCAGCTATGCGCTTGACCATTTCCAGACAAAACTCTTTGGCATCGCAGAAACGCTTTGCACCCGCACTGCCCGCGCTATGGCGGCGGAACGGGTGCGGTTCATGCGGGAATTTTGCGACACTCTGACCCGCGAAGCCTGCTCGTAAGCGATTTCCTTTGGGTCGCACGACAAATTATTTGCACCTTAACCCCGAAACATGCCACCCATGCACCCGTAAAGAGGGTGGCACATGGCACAATCGACATTGGTTATTGGCGCGGGTATTATCGGCAGCGCAATGGCGTGGCATCTGGCAGAGGCCGGGTGCAAGGTCACGCTGGTCGATCCGTCAGACGCAGGCGGCGAGGCAAGCGGTAGATCCCTTGGTTGGACCAATGCAACCTACGAAAATCCGCGGTTTTATTATGCCCTGCGCCGGTTCTCTATGGAACGCTGGGATGCGCTGAAAGCCACCTACCCCGAGCTGCCCTACCGCCGCAATGGCACCCTTTATACGAGCTTTTACGGCATCCCGTTAAAGACTGTTTATGACGAACACACGCCTTGGGGCTATCCGCTGTCATGGGTCGGCGCCGAGCAGATGCAAAAGCTGGAGCCCAACCTTGCAGTCAACGTGGACGAGGCACTAATCTGCCCCGTCGAAGGCCACGTCGCCCCCCACAAAGCAGCAATATTCTTTCGGCAAATGGCCATCAGCGCCGGCGCAAAATTCCTCCGGAGCAACGCCCGTTCCGTCCTGTGCAAAGGGAACGTGATCACAGGGATGCGCACAGATGACGGCGACCTGACCGCCGATACAACCATACTGGCGGCGGGGGTTCATACGGGCACACTGGCCAAAAGCGCAGGTATTGACCTGCCCTTGACGGCGCCACCGGGGTTGTTGATCCACACAAAACCGGCGCCGCCTCTGATCAGCCGGACAATTCTGACCGAGAATCTGCATATGGCGCAATGGCCGGACGGGACAATCACCGCAGGCGGCGATTTTGGCGGCGGTGCGGTGAACGACGATCCGGACTCTGGCGCGCGCATCCTGTTCGAGCGACTGCAAAACACCCTGAAAGCCGACAAACCGCTAGAATACGCAGATCACACCCTTGGTCTGCGGCCGACCCCGAAAGACGGCTTTCCTGTTATCGGAAGCCCCGCCAAAGGGCTTTATCTGACAGTCATGCATTCCGGCGCGACACTGGCACCGGCGGTCGGGGCGCTGGCCACCGATGAAATCACAACGGGGCAGCGGCATGCCCTGCTCGATCCCTTCCATCCGGATCGCTTTCACACCCAAGGGGACCGATAATGCGTCTGGACAGTAAAACCGCCCTGATCATCGGCGGCGGGCAGGCCCCGTCACACAGCCCGGATGCCCCAATGGGGAATGGACGCGCCACCGCGCTGACCTTTGCACAGGAAGGTGCAAAAGTGATGGTGGCCGACCGATCTATAGACGCGGCCCGTGCCGTTGCCGGTGAAATTACAGCCGCCGGTGGCACCGCACAGGCGATTGCCTGCGATGTGCTGGAAGAAGCGCAGATAAAGGATGCGATCACGCAGACCGTGACGCGCTGGGGTAGGCTCGACATCCTCCACAATAACGTTGGCCTTTCGATTGAGGCAGGCGACGCGCCGATTACCGAAATCGACGCTGATGCCTTTGACCACATCATGCGACTAAACCTGCGGGCGATGGTGCTGGCCGCGAAACATGCCCTGCCGGTGATGCGTGCCCAGAATAGCGGCGTAATCGTTAACATTTCGTCTATTGCGGCGACAGAAACCTACCCTTGGGTCGGTTATAAAGCCTCTAAAGCTGCGATCCTTGCACTAACAGAACAACAGGCGATCCAGAACGCGGAATACGGCATCCGCGCCGTGGCAATCCAGCCCGGTATGATCGACACAGTTATGGCCGTGGACGCCCGCGCCAAAGCGTGGAACCGCAGCCGCGCCGATGTTGCCGCAGAACGGGCCGCGCGGGTGCCGATGCAGCGACAGGGAACGGCGCAGGATGTGGCGAATGCGGCGCTGTTTCTGGCCTCTGACGAAGCGGCTTTCATCTCGGGGATCAGCCTGCGCGTGGACGGAGCTTCGGGCTGCCGGATCGGATAGCACGGCCTAGTCCAGCGTGACTCGCACCGCTTGGGACACGCCAGTTGCATCAATCACCGACAGCGCCAGAAACCCCGCCCCCGGCGCGTCCAGAACCACCTGTCTTTCAAAATGCGCCACGGCGACGGGCACCCCGTTCGCGAGCCATGTGAAGGGCGGCACCCCACGATCCACCTTGGCCACGAACACCTGCTCTCCACCGAGCGCCAGCCGCGCTCCGTCCGGTGGAAAGGTGATTTCCGGCCCCGTCTGCAGTCCAATCTGGCCGCGCGGACGGAAATATTGCAAGGATTGTGGCAAGGTCTCCGTCGTCCCGGTCAGGGCGGCGGGTGGTGGCGGCGACAGCGGTTCCGCAGCCGGCTTCAGAGCGGCAAACACGTCAAACAAAAGGGGCGCAGCCAGCCCGACCCCCAGCTCGCCCGGCATGGCCGCACCATCCGCCCGACCCAGCCAGACCCCGATCGTGTGACGCCCGTCAAAACCGATCGCCCAAACATCCCGATGCCCGTAAGAAGTGCCGGTTTTATAAGCGATCTCACCCTGTGGTGCGCTTGGCGGTGCCGGCACGCCGCGCAGAATATCGCCCACATACCACGCCGCCACAGGCCCCAGAACCGGAGGACGCTCCGCCGGTCCGGAGGTATCTGCCGCCTGCCACTTTAACGCTACAGGCGCACCGCCCCGTGCAATCGCCCCGTAAACCGCGACCAGATCCAGCAGGCGCAGCCCGACCCCCCCGAGCCCGACCGCGAGCCCCGGCGGCCGTGCATTTGGCAGCACCGGAGCCGCACCTGCCCGCCGCATCCGCGCCATTAAAACGCCGGGACCAACCGCATCCAGCAGGCTGACCGCCGGAATGTTCAGAGACATCTGCAAGGCTTTGCGCACCCGCAACTGACCGTGAAACTGTTTGTCAAAATTCTGCGGTGCATAGCTTCCGAACCGCACGGGCCGGTCCTCAATCACCGTTTCGGGATGGGCGGCGCCCTGCTCAAACGCCAGCCCGTAGATCAGCGGCTTTAACGTGGAACCGGGCGAGCGCAGAGCGCGGGTCATATCCACATACCCCTGCCGCATGGTATCAAGATAATCAGGAGAACCGACCGACGCGATCACGGCGCCGGTGTGATGATCCATTACCAGAACCGCGCCGGACAAGGCCCGGTGTTGCCCCCGCACACGTGCGCGCAAGAGCCGTTCTGCCTGTTTCTGGACGTTGCCATCCAGTGTCAGCCGGTGCCGCTGCGCAGTTGGACTTTGCGCAATGATACGTTCCGCCAGATGCGGCGCGAGAAAGTCGAACGGGTACTTTTGCGCTGGCACCGTTTCCCGCTGTGCCGCCGCAACCGTTTCAGGGTCGAGCACCCCGGCAGACCGGCCCCGTTCCAGAACGCGGTCCCGCGCTGTCCGGGCTTTGGCGTGATGCCGGTCCGGCCTGCGTCGCTCCGGCGATTGGGGCAAGGCCACCAGAAGCGCGGCCTCGGCGTCGGTCAGGCGGATCGGTTCTTTGCGAAAATAGCTTAGCGCGGCAGCCCGCACCCCTTCCAGATTGCCGCCGAACGGGGCGAGATGCAGGTAGAGCAGCAGGATTTCATCTTTGCCAAGCTGCTGTTCCAGCGCCCAAGCCAGTCGCATCTGGCGCAGCTTCCCGCGCCACGATCCGGTCCCGCTGTCCTCCAGAAGGCGGGCCACCTGCATGGTGAGTGTTGACCCCCCCGACACAATGCCGCCATTGGCCACCGCCTGCCCAATTGCGCGCAGGGCGGCCCATCCGTCCACGCCACTGTGTTGATAAAACCGTTTGTCTTCAAAAGCGATTAGCTGCTCGAGATAATTTCGCGAAACATCCGACAGGTCCACGGGCAACCGCCATCGCCCCTCCGCGACGGTAAAGGCCCGCAACAGGCGGCCGTCCCGATCCTCAACCACGACGGAAACCTCCGGCGTTAGCACAGGCAACTCCGTTTGCGCCACCCAAACCGCCAGCCCCCGCTGTGCGCCAACCGAAAAAATCGTCAGCAGGCAAAGGCCAAGAAGCAGACGGCGCAAGCCCATCTACCGGCCCGCCACGGTCACGCGGCCCGATGCCGTGCGGGCGCGGAAGTCGGGTCGGTACATATCCTCTACCAAGGCGGCAGGGTGATGGAAATTACCCGGCGAAACCGCCCGCACAAGATAGGCGAGCTGGAAGGGCTTGCGTCCAGACCAATCCACCGCAGCGATGAAGCGGTCGGTCCGAAATTCAGCAAAACGCGCGGTTGCGTTCAGGTCCAACCAGTCCAGCGCTTTGATATCCCCGCCTGAAATCAGGTTTGGATTGTCGATTTCCAGCCCCGCCGGAAGAGGATCATCGACGATCAGGCGTGCCTCTTGATCGCGAAGCGGCGTGACACGCAGCACGGCCACAAACCTGTCGTTCTGGCGGAGTTGATCCAGCGAAACCGGCTCCCCTTCGGGTGTGTAATACATCCGCTCGATTTTATATCCGTTGCCCCCCGCAGGTTCCGGTTCGGACGGCACCCCGAAAACGGTTACAACCGCCAAAGCATCCTCCGAACCGTTGTTCCTCAGCGTGATCCCCGCCTGTAAATCCTCCGCTGACAGGTTGCGCACCAGCGGGGCGGCCATTGGCGCATCGTCAAGCAGAACGTCCCCCGCATCGTCTTGCTGTGCCAATGCGCGGACCGCCATCAGTGACCACATGCTTTCCTGTGTGGATTGCAGCGCGACAGGTGCGCGGCTGATCGTTTCAGCCAGTGACGCGCGGTCCAAAACCTCTGACTTTGCGTCTATCGCAAGGGACAAAACCGCCGCCGCATCCCGAAGGCCCGAGCCGTAGTCAGAGCGATAGCCAGTGTCCGTTTCCTGTTGTATCAGGCGCGCACCGGCACGGCGGAACATGGCGTCGGCCCGGCTCTGATCGCCATAAGACGCAAGCGCCGAACCGAGTTGCGCCTGTGCCAGCGGGGTCGCAAATGCAGCGGCGCGCGTGTCAGCGTAATAGCGCAAATCCCCGATCGCAGCATAGCCTTCGCGGGCGAGAACCATTAGTGCATAGGCGATGTCCTCTCCGCCCTGTTCGAAATCAGCGGCGTAATTCACACGGTTCCGCAGGTTTTCAAGCGCCTGTTCAAACGCCAGATCCGGCACCCTATAGCCTTGAGCGCGGGCACGGCTGAGGAAATCGGTCACATAACTGTCAAGCCAGAGATCCCCTGACGCCGGACGCCACATCCCGAAGGCCCCGTTACTGCCCTGATTGCCGAGCACGCGGGTGATAGCCTGTTCAACCCGCTGTGTGACCTGTTGTTTGTCCCCCAGACCAAGCGCCTCGGACAGGTGATCAAAATACAGCAGCGGCATCGCCTTGGAGGTGATCTGTTCGGTGCAGCCGTAAGGATACCGATCCAGCGCCGTCAACAAACCCGGCGCATCGAACCGCGCCAGCGGCCCGACTGCAAGGGTCGCGTGAACTGTATCCCCGTGCAGACCTGCCAGCGTGTTGCTATCCAGCGTCAACGCGCGGCCGGATTGCAGGCTTACGCGGGTCTGGCGGGCGATTGCGGGGTCATTCCATTGCACGCCCATCGTAATGGTCTTGCGCAAGGTCTTTCCATCCGGTGTTTTTACCGTGACTTCAATCTCTGATGTGCCTTCCTCCTGTGCTGAAAGAGGAATGTTCAGGCTTAATTTTTCTCCTTCCTCCAAAGTGACGCTCTGGCGCGGGGTGCCGCCCAAAGCCAATGCCGTACCGCTGTTCAACGCCACCTCAAATCGGCCTGCCGGACCGAAAGCATGGGTCAGCTCCAAACGAGCGCGGCTAAGATCGCCGGGCGTCAGGAAGCGCGGCGCATGGAGCGAGATCACCACCGGATCGCGCACCAGCACATCCTGTTCCGCATGCCCGACTCCGGTCTTGGACCATGCCACAGCCATTAATCGCACCGTTCCGTTAAAATCCGGTAAATCAAACCTGTGTCGGACCATCCCTTCTGGATCCGCAGTCAAAACGCCGGAAAACTGCGCCAGAATTGCTTCGGCAGGTGGCGGACCTTGTAATCCCGCCTGCGCCTGATTGTCCCCGCCAGACCGTAATCGCCCCGCGGCACCGGTCCCGGAAATCAGCCGACCGTAAACGTCCCGCAGTTCCACCCCCAGTTTGCGCTGGCCGAAATAATGATCATCCGGCGACGGAGTCGTGAATCCCGTCAGGTTCAGTACACCCAAATCCACCGCCGCGAGGGTCACATATGCGGTCTCTCCGCCCTTCAGGTTGTCCAGTTGCAAGGCAACATCCAACGCCCCGCGCGGGTCGGCCTGTGGCGGGTTCACGAACCGGGCGCTTATCAGCCGCTCCGCCGGATCAACAGGCGCATAGGCCAGTCCGAGCGCCCGTGACGGGGATTGGCCCCCGTCCATCGGCCGCAGGACAGACGCGGTGACATAAGCCCCCGCGCCCCAATCCTCTGTCACGTCAAAAGTAAATGCATTCGCCCCTTTTTTGACCGCAACCGCGCGGGTTTCGATCAGACGACCCGACAGAACAGACACTTGCGCCACCCCGTCAAAGCGGGAATCCACCCGCAGTGTGGCCTGTTCTCCCACGGCGTATGTCGCCCGATCCATCGCCACGTCAAGCAGATCGGGTGTATCATCCCCGTCTCCGCTGGCGTACCAACCCGCGTTAAACCGCAACGAGCCAGCCGCATAGGGCGCGTTCTTATGGGTTAATTTCAACTCATAAGCGCCCCATTCCACCCCTGCAGCAATCTGCGCCCCGTTGCCGGCGGTGACATCGACAACGCCCGCCGCAACCCGTTCCCGCCGCGTGACCGGTTCGTAGTTCCAGCGACCGTATTGTTGGTACCATTGATACCGTGTGTGCAGGCGGTTCAGCTCCCAGTTCACGGCTTCCATATCGCGCGCCTTGCCATCGGCGGCCAACGCGACCACGTGAAACGCTGCCTCTGACCCTTCTGAAAGCGTGCCGTCAAACAGCGGCTTGATCCCGATCATCGCCCGTCCCGGCAAAACCGGAGCCGTGATCCGCCGTTCCACCGGACGGCCGGACCCATCGCGCAGTCGGACATGGGCGGTCATCTCCAGTGGTTTGGCCACTTCGTCCACGGAGGGCAATGTAAGTTGCAGGCTGCGTTTGCCGTGCGCATCCGTTTGCCCTGCGCCGCTGATGGTTTCATAGCGGGTGCTGAACACCGCATCCGCAGCGCCGAACTCATATCCCGGAAAAGCATCGAGACTGCTTGCAGCAGAGAGTTTCACCTCCCCTTCGATGTCCAGTCCCGCGCCGACCGCGCCAAACAGATAACGCGCCTCTATGTCCAGTTTCGGGCGGTCTGTTACGACGAAAGGCCCTGCGCCCAGCGCCAGATCGAAATCAATCTTTTCGGGGATGAAATCCTCAACCAGCAGCCGCTGTTCCAGCAGGGCCGGTGCATCGCGGTCCGTAAAAGCGCGCAATTTCCAACTGCCCCGCGCCGCGTTGGGGGGGAGTTCAAACGCAGTGACCGCCCCTCCAGCGCCCACGGCACCGGCAAGTTTGCGGCTGTGTCGGACCCCGTCAGGACGGATCAGGTCCAGCGTGACCGGCACGCCTTCCAGCGCCTCTCCCTTGTGATTCCGGGCCAGAAGCGTGGTGTGAACCACCGCGCCGGGGCGATATGCGCCGCGATCTGTAGCAAGAAACACATCAATCGGCGGGGGGGCGGAACGGCCTTCGACACCGCGATCCGACAGATCATATTCCGCTGCGGCCTGATCGAGAAAGGCATAATCCCCGTCCGACGTTTCCACCGTCACCAGCGCAGGGGCGGCGCCGCCGGTGCCAAGTGCAAACCCGCTGTCAAATTTTGCATGCCCGGTTTGATCGGTTTGCGTTTCTGCCAGAACCACATTTGCTTTGCTCACCAGCCGGACTGTTGCGCCACCCATCGGTTCTGCACTGCCAAGCGCACGGGCGAACACGTGTATACCGTCGTTGCCTTTCAGGGTGGAGATACCGATGTCGGATACGATAAACCACTGCGCTGCAAAAGTATTTTCTTTATCCTGCGCAATCCCCGGCACCCGCGCCGTCATCGTGTAGACGCCGGGTTTGAAATCGCGCAGCGCATCCCCGATTGGCAGGGCCGTTGTCACCTCGCGGTTCAGTTCCGGCGTAATTTCGGCCGTTCCACTCCAGACCTCTTGCCCCAGATCGTTGGCAACGAAATCCAGATCCCAGCGGGAAATCGGTTTGGTAAACATACCCTCCTGCAAACTGCGCAGCAGGTTCCGATCCCCGACACGGTAGATCTTAACATCAACCTTTTCCAGATTAACTGTCGTCAACGGTACCGAGGCCCCGTCCCGTTTGGGCAGCAGATAACTGCGCCCCGAGAACCGCGCGACCGGATCGCGGTCTTGAACGTAGATGTTCATCTCTACAGTTTTAGTCAAAACCTCACCATTTGCGGCGGGCAACCCTTGCCGAAAGGCAATGCGATGGGTTTGACCGTGGCTGACCCCTTCAATGCAAAGCTGGTGTCCGTCCGCCTCGGCCACCAGACCTTGGGTGTCGGACCGGATGAAATCACCGTATTCTATTGTGCCCTTAACCAGTTCTTCAGAAAATTCCGCGCAGATACGCGGGGCGGCAGCGTTGTGATCGACGGTGTGGTCCTGAATGCGGAAACCATACAGACTGATTGCACGGTCGAGCGCCTCTTGTGTTTCAACGCGGGGCGCAATGGCGCGGGCGAGACGCAAGGCCGGAATCATCTGTCGTCCCTGCCCGTCAGACTCCAGACCAGAGGCAAGCGCGTGGAGCGCGTTTACCTGCTGTGCAGGAACGCGCGCGCGCAGAAATCCGTTAATCGCACCCGCAGTACGCAATGCGCGCACCAGTTGGCGTTGTTTTGCGGAGTTTGGCTTGGCCTGATTTGCAAGCTGCGCTGCTTCGATCCAGGATTCGGCGCGGTCTTTATCATTTGCTGCGGCAATGGAGAGTTCCAATGCACGGATCAGCCGACCCTCTGATGCGACCTTGCGCGACTCGGCAAGCAACGCATCGTAGGTCCTGCCGTTGGTCGGGTACCACGTCCCGTTACGCGCTGCGACCATTTTTGCGTTTGTAAGGTAGGAGTCCGGTAAAAACCCGAGCCGCTGGGCCTGATGGTTGGCAAATTCCAGATCCTCAGCCGCAACCTCATGCACTTCGGCTGAGGTTGCACCGTCAAACGCGCTCCGCTCTCCGACTGCGGATTTAGGGAAACAGGCCGCAGAGGTTTGGTTGTAGGTGAAGGCGCGGCAGGCGGGATTGGCAAGACAGGCTGCAGCGCAATCCTTGAAGGTGACATCAAAGATTTTGCCGATGTCCGAACCGTAGAAATCGGTCTTATCGGAGAGTTCGATCCGCCGTTCGGGGATCGCGTGATCTATGGTTTGTGCTGTAACAGCGTGGGGCGAGATGAGCCCCGAAAGAACCACGCCGAACCAAAGCTTTTTAACCTTTAGAAATGCCATTTCACCGCTCCAAACCCTTAAAATCTTTTCAAATCATGCCAGAGCTGGCGGTCTTTCGCAAATCACACTGCGGATTGGTCGCAGGTTTTCTGTCACCCTAACTGCATGCTCAACACCGGGTGCGGTGCTCGGGGAGCGATCAATCCTGCAACCGCCCGCAGGAATGGGTCACTCCACGCCGGCAGTCTCTGGCAGGTTCCGCGTCAGGGTGAGCCGGTTTTTTTCGCCCGCACGTTCAAAGGCGACTTCATCGGTCAGGGACCGGATCAGGTTCCAGCCGAAACCGCCTTCCGGCAGTTCCTCAAACGAGAATTTCTCAACATCCATCTTTTTTTCCGGCGGCGGGCCGTCGAATTTTCGCCCACCATCGGTAATTTGCACCTGCAATTTTCCCGGACGTAAGGAGACAACAATCCTGATTTCTCCGTCTTCCGCGTATAGATAGGCGTGTTCGACAACGTTGTTCAGCGCCTCTGCGGTGACAAGCTCCAACTCCTCTACAAAGCTGCGGTTTATACCGTGTTTAGCGAGCCAGTCGGTGATGCGGCCCAATACGCGGGACACCTCTGTCTGGACGCTGCGAATGGCAATTTGCAAACGCAGTTCGTAAACTTTGGCAACCCGCTGTCCTGTGTCTGCGGCGCTGGTCATCCTGCGGCTTTCACACTGGACGAAAGCGCGGCATCAACCGTATCGTGCAGACGGAAAATCCGGTCCATCCGCGTCAATGCAAACACTTTGGCGACAATTGGCGTTAAAGCGGCCAGTTCCAGCGTCTTGGCCTGCCCCATCTGTTTCAGCACAGTGACAATCGCGCCAAGACCGGAGCTGTCCATAAACTGGATACCGGACATATCAAGCAGGATATGATCCGCGCCACAGTCGGAAATATCGCGCAGCGCCTCTTTGAAGCGGACAGATTGCGCCGCATCCAGTCGCGGCCCGCAAAGCCGCACCACTGTAATTCCCCCAATTTTGCTAACTTCTACTTCCATTCTGGTTTTCCAATCCGACATTCTGTTTTAACGCCATGCTTCGTAAACACCCGCTTTCCAGCACCCCGCCTTCCCGCAACCTGTTCCAAGCGTCTTGGCAGCGTCATCCAGGTCTATGGTTCCACAAAATCCCTACCAAAACCTTTCCAACCGCCACTCCCTTTATGAAAATGTCATCAATTTTAACTAAACCCTCCGCATATCGGCTCTTTCAGTGCAAATGTGGCGCGACCACCCCTTGCGCTTCAGGCCGCATGACCATCTGGTCAAATTTCTCTTGAACCAAAGCGCGAGCGGTGAAACACTAGGACATGAAAACACACTTCCCTGCATGGCCCGACGTCGCCCCCCAACTCATCGCTACCGCTGCCGGACGTGAACCGGCGGACACGGTTATCAAGGGCGGCATCTGGGTCAACGTCCATACACGGGAGCTTTTGCCCGACCATGACATCGCAATCCGCGACGGACGGATTGCGTTTTGTGGGCCGGATGCCAGCCATTGCATCGGGGAAACAACCAAGATTATCGAGGCCAACGGCCGCTATATCATGCCGGGCCTGTGTGACGGGCATATGCACATCGAAAGCGGCATGTTGACAGTTTCCCGCTTTACCGAGGCGGTGATCTCCCACGGCACCACAACCATGTTTGTTGACCCGCACGAGGTTGCAAATGTGCTTGGCATGGATGGTGTGCGTCACATGCACGACGAGGCACTGGCCCAGCCGATCAACGTGTTCGTGCAAATGCCGTCCTGCGCACCATCCGCACCGGGCCTTGAAACCACGGGGACCGAACTCGGCCCCGAAGATGTAGCCGAGGCGATGGGCTGGCCCAATATCATCGGCCTTGGCGAGATGATGAACTTTCCCGGTGTGATCCACGGTGATCCCAAAATGCTGGGCGAAATCGCGGCCACACAGAGAGCGGGAAAAACCGTGGGCGGGCATTATGCCTCTCCCGATCTCGGGCCGGATTTTGCGGCTTATGTGGCGGGCGGCCCTGCGGATGACCATGAAGGCACCTGCGAGGCTGATGCCATTGCCCGTGTACGGCAGGGTATGCGTTCCATGATGCGGCTAGGGTCGGCGTGGTATGACGTAGAAACGCAGATTACGGCGGTGACGGAGAAAGGGCTCGACCCGCGCAACTTTATCCTGTGCACCGATGACAGCCACTCCGGTACTTTGGTGAACGACGGCCATATGAACCGCGTGGTGCGCCATGCCATTGAATGCGGCTGTGATCCGGTCGTCGCGCTGCAAATGGCGACGATCAACACCGCCACGCATTTTGGACTGGAGCGGGATATAGGCTCTGTTACGCCGGGGCGGCGGGCGGATATTATCCTGACCTCGGACCTGAAAACCCTGCCGATCGAACTGGTCATGGCCCGCGGAGAAATCGTAGCGGAGAACGGTAAAAACACTGTCGATCCAACCGCCTACGCCTGGCCTGCGGACACCCGCCAGACCGTGCATCTGGGCAAAACGCTCGGCGCGGAGGACTTTGACATCACCGCACCAGAGGGCGCGAAAACCGTCACTGCGCGGGTTATCGGCGTGGTGGAAAATCAGGCCCCGACCAAAGCCCTGACAGCAAAGCTGTCGGTTGAGAACGGAAGGGTTGCAGGCGATCCCGCGCAGGATGTCTGCCAGATTGCGCTGGTGGAACGGCACCGTGCGACGGGCGGTGTGACAAACGGCTTTGTCTCCGGCTTTAACTATACCGGACAGATGGCGATGGCCTCTACCGTGGCCCATGACAGCCATCATATGATTGTGGTCGGCACAGACCGCGAGAACATGGCACTGGCGGCCAACCGTCTGGGCGACGTGGGCGGTGGCATCTGTGTCTTTAAGGATGGCGTCGAAATCGCTATGGTGGAGCTGCCCATCGCAGGGTTGATGTCGGACCGCCCCGCACAGGAGGTGGCCAAAGCCGCAGATTGTATGGTCGCGGCAATGGCGGACTGCGGTTGCACGGTGAACAACGCCTATATGCAGCACTCCCTGCTGGCGCTGGTGGTGATACCGGAACTGCGGATTTCCGACCTCGGGCTGGTGGATGTGGTTAAGTTTGAAATGACGCCACTGCTGATAGACTAGGGCCGCACGACGGGGCAAAAGGCCCCGCAATTCCAACGAAAACAAGAAACGAGACGAGCCGGACATGCCTCATAAAACACCGATACTGACAAATCTGATTATTCCCGAAACCCCGAAGGCCGAGACCTTCACCTCGGCCCGCGAAGCCGTTGCCGCGATTGAGCGGCTTTATACAATCGCAACGGATTTTCTCTGTGCGCAGTTTGCGGAATATCATGCAGGCACCCCGCCCAAAGGCCACTACCGCGCCTATTACCCGCAGCTTTCGATCACCACTTCGACCTACACACAGGTAGACAGCCGCCTGTCTTTTGGCCACGTCGGAGAGCCGGGAACCTATACAACCACGCTGACGCGCCCGAAGCTTTTTGGAAACTACCTGCGCCAGCAGATCGAACTTTTGCTGGAAAACCACGGTGTTCCGGTCACGGTGTCCGTCTCCGAAGTGCCGATCCCGCTGCATTTCGCCCTGACCGAGGAACTGCGTCTGGCGGAGGGCCAGATCCGCGCTGATGCGCGCCCCTTGCGGGATATTTTCGACGTGCCGGACCTCAGGACCACCAACGACGATATTGCCAACGGCGATGCAGAACCGGATGCGGATGGTATCCGTCCGCTGGCTACATTCACAGCGCAGCGGATCGACTACTCCCTCGCGCGTCTGGCCCATTACACCGCCACCGAGCCAGAGCATTTCCAGAACCACATCCTGTTTACCAACTACGGGTTTTATATGGATGAATTTGTCACCTACGGCATGCAGGCCATTCAGGATCCGGACAGCGGTTACACGGAATTTGTGGCCTCGGGCAATTCCATTGCAACGGCAGAGAACCCCCATGTGGATTCCGCCTTCCGCCAACCGCAAATGCCCACTTATCACCTCAAACGGGAGGACGGATCAGGCATCACACTGGTGAACATCGGGGTCGGCCCGTCCAACGCGAAAACCGCCACCGACCACATTGCCGTATTGCGCCCTCATGCCTGGGTGATGCTGGGTCATTGCGCAGGGCTGCGCAACTCTCAGAGCCTTGGGGATTATGTGCTCGCCCACGCCTATGTGCGCGAGGACAGTGTGCTCGACAATGACCTGCCGCTCTGGGTTCCCGTACCTGCCCTTGCAGAAATCCAGATCGCGCTGGAACAGGCGGTTGCGGATGTGACCGAACTGGAGGGCTATGCCCTGAAACGGGTGATGCGAACCGGCACCGTGGCCAGCGTGGACAACCGCAACTGGGAGTTGAGAGAGCAATCCGGCCCGGTGCAAAGACTGTCCCAATCCCGCGCCATCGCGCTCGATATGGAGAGCGCGACAATTGCTGCAAACGGGTTCCGCTTTCGCGTTCCCTACGGCACCTTGTTGTGCGTTTCGGATAAACCGCTGCACGGTGAACTGAAACTGCCGGGCATGGCGTCGGAATTTTATCGCACACAGGTCACGCGCCATTTGCTAATCGGTATTCGCGCGATGGAGTCCTTACGCGACATGCCACTGGAGCGCTTGCATTCGCGCAAATTGCGCAGCTTTGACGAGACCGCCTTCTTGTGAGCGGACATTCCGGCGGGCGTTTTTGCGCCGAGGCCCGCCCCCGTTTCGCAGGGTTCCGCCGGGTGCTGCCGGAAACGGCGGCGAAAACGCGAAAAACCCATAAAAATAGGCATTTTTCGGGTTTTTCGCTGGTCTCTATCATTGTGTTGAACCTCAATATCTTGTTAAATGCCGCAGGACACCCACTAAGGGGCCCGACGCCGGGCATGTCGTAAGATCAATGAGGAGCAGTCACGTGACGCAAAAACCTATGACCAAAACACAGCTCGTTGCCGCACTGGCCGAAGCAACAGATTCTGACAAGAAAACAGCAAACGAATTTCTCGAGGCGCTGGCTTCCGTCATCACCAAAGAAGTTGCAGCCGGTGGCGCCGCAACCATCCCAGGTCTTGGCAAATTCGCTTGTCGCGCCCGTCCGGAGCGCATGGTGCGCAACCCTGCTACTGGCGAGCAAATGAAAAAAGACGCTGACCGCGTGGCAAAAGTGACCATCGCAAAAGCTCTGAAAGACGTAATCAACGCCTGATTGCGACGACAGTTTGAAATTGGGCCGTCTGTTCGCAGTCGGCCTTTTTTCTTGCGCGACTGATGTGATGATTTAAGCTGACGCCTCCTAA
The DNA here is from genome assembly GCF_001719615.1 of Neptunicoccus sediminis. GTDB lineage: Bacteria > Pseudomonadota > Alphaproteobacteria > Rhodobacterales > Rhodobacteraceae > Amylibacter > Amylibacter sediminis. The sequence continues at coordinate 530,384 of NZ_MDVX01000001.1, read as the reverse complement.
CCCTGCTTTTTGAAGGACTTTTTATGGCTGTCGGTGATTATGGATACCACGATCTGAACGGTAAAGAAATCGCGGCCGATCCGGACCAAACGCAAATTGCTCTCCCTAAAAGCCGCGAAAACGACTTTGGTATCACCAGCTACATCTACAGCTACATGGACCGTCCCATTTTGCAGGTGATCGGCGGTGATCAAGCGGACCATTTCTCTGGCGATACCGCTGACATCAAGGGCGGACGGGGCAAGGACATCTTTCAAAGTGCGGGCACCGAATTTGATGAAACCTACGACCGCGCAAATATCCTGAAAGGTCAGGGCGGTGCGGATATTTTCTACGACACCTTCGGCTCTACCGATTATTACGGCGGCACGCAGGGGGATTATTTCACCAACGCCCGACTGCAGACCAACAGCAATGAAGGCGATGTGGATCGCGCTTTCATGGGGCGCGGCGCAGATCAGGCGAATATCACCTTTGGCGACACTTTCGGTCCGGACGGGCACCACTGGGAAGACCGCAGCCTGCATCTGGACGGCGGCAAGGGACTGGACCGGCTGTTTTTGAACACCAGTCAGGTCCGCCTGCAACTGACCACCGAGAAAACTCTGGATTTTCGCGAAGTCAACGCCGGCACCATGACGATGGCCAATGCCAGCTTCACCGATTTTGAAGCCTTCAGCCTGAATATCGGCGCACGCTCTGTCACCAAAATGCACGGTGCGCGGCTGGACGATACGCTTATCTGGCTCGACAGCAGCAAGCAGCGCGATCAGGATCTCACCATTTACGGCCATAACGGTGACGATTTCATCGCGGGCAGCTATCAGAACGAGGATGATTTCATTTTCGGCGGCAGGGGCGACGATGTGATCACAGGCTCTGGCGGTCAGGGGAGCGGATGGGCGGACCATCTGTTTGGCGGCGCGGGGGATGATTTGATCTTCGCCGCAGGGATTGGCGTGCTCGGCGCGGGCCTTATCGAAGCAACCGGCGGACGCGGGGCGGATCTGTTTGCGGTGTCCCACGGGCAGAACATCGAATATTTCACGCGGATCACCGATTTCAAACAGGGGCAGGACACGATCGCGCTCGATTTCACCGGCTCTTATGTGCTGCAAAGTGACGACCCTGCTGCACGGGTCAAATCCCTGTCCGATACTAAAATTGTCGTGGAAAAAGACAACGCCGAGGCGCTGCGGTTCACTCTGGAATACTTGTCGATCTATGAAACGAGGGAAACCGACGAATTTTCCTATCTGCATAAAACCGGCGTACTGCGGTTTTACAATGGCTCCGGTTGGGAAAAAGTCGCGGTGATCGAAGACGCGCCCGAACTGACGTTGGAAGATTTCGCGTTTTTCGACTGGGAATAGAAACGCCGTTACGGGATTTCTGTTCCCCCTTCCCTTTCCAGCCCCCTTCAGGCAAGCCTTTGCCAAGACGAATGAAGGACGATCCGGTTGGACATCAAAGCTATCGTTATGGGATTCGTGTTCGCCCTGATCTGGTCGAGCGCCTTCACCTCTGCGCGCATTATCGTATTGCAGGCACCGCCGCTGACCATATCGGCGCTGCGCTTTCTGCTGGCGGGGCTGCTGTGCATGGGAATCGCCTATCTGATGGGCCAGCGTATCCGGCCGGACCGCCGTAACTGGGGGGCTGTGGCGATCTTCGGAATTTGCCAGAACGCGCTTTATCTAGGACTGTTCTTTATGGCGATGCAACGGATAGAGGCGTCACTGGCCTCTATCATCGCGTCTGCTGTGCCTTTGATCGTCGGTCTGGTTTCGGCCTTGCAGGGGGAGCGGGTTGGCTGGCTCGGTTGGGCGGGGCTGTGCACCGGATTTGCCGGAGTCGCGCTGATCATGGGGGCCAGATTGTCAGGAGGTGTCGATCTGGTGGGTATCCTGCTGTGCCTGATCGGTGTCACCGCCCTTGCCATCGCAACACTGGCGGTGCGGGCGACCTCTTCCAAGGGCAATGTCCTGATGGTGGTCGGGGTGCAGATGATGATCGGCAGCGCCGCGCTTGCAGTTCCCGCGCTGCTGCTGGAGGTGCAGAGCTTCACGTGGACTGGATCACTGGCGGGGGCATTTGCCTATACGGTGATTATGCCGGGCATTGTCGCTACAATCATCTGGTTCCTGCTGGTAGAGCGGATCGGCGCAACGCGGGCCAGCACCTTTCATTTTCTAAATCCGTTTTTCGGCGTGCTGATCGCGGCTGTCATCCTGAACGAAACGCTTAGCCGCACGGATGTGATCGGGGTTGTGATCGTTATGGCCGGTATTCTGGCGGTTCAATCCTCCCGCGCTGGAGCCCGTCGGAACGGCTGATCAGGCCGCTTTAAAGATAGAGATCTGCTCCAGCGGCATCGGCGCATCAATGTCGGTATATTCCACCATGTGGAATTTCAGACGGTCATCTTCTGACGTGGCAAAATATGTCACCGTACAGGACGCGCAGGCGTTATCGTGGATGTCGAAATACTGCTTCGCAACCTTGATACTGATCCCGTCCGCCTGCTGGCGATGTGCGCAAAGTTGCTTGGAGTCCGAGCGCACAATACCCGCCAGTTCCAGCGTAGCGCGATACTCTGCCAGCAGGCTGCGAAAATCCGCTTCGGTGCGGACGACAGAAACCCTGTCGTGAACAAAAATCGGCAAGGGAAACACGAAATTGCGCGACACCAGGATGTCATGGCCTTCGAAATGACGGTCGGCCATGTATTTAAAAAATGAAGTGTACCCCATAGCAGGCAGCAACCCCCAGTTTGAAAGGTGTTTAGGTTAAAATGTAATTAAAGAAGCCCTGAGGCTACGGGTTAGCTCGTGCCTGAATTGCTGACAGTGGCTGGCGTGTGTTGCGGGGTAAATAAGCAAATTTTTCCGCGAAGCAATGGTAAATTTCGACTAAATGGTAAATTTTCACCAGTTTTTTACCATTACGTCACGTTAAAGTTGTATTTTGTTGCATTTTTTCAACTACACAACCGGAAGGCGACTAACCGATGGTGCCGCGGTTCTCGCCGATCTGCCCGCGATGCAGCAGAACATGGTCCAGAATCACGCAAGCCATCATCGCTTCGCCCACCGGAACCGCCCTGATTCCCACGCAAGGGTCGTGTCGCCCCTTGGTGATGATCTCTGCAGGCTGGCCCGATTTGGTGATGGTCTGACGGGGCTTCAGAATCGAAGACGTAGGCTTCACCGCAAAACGGCAGACCAGATCCTGTCCGGTCGAAATGCCACCAAGCACCCCGCCTGCATGGTTGGAGGAATAGACAGGTTTACCGTCGTTCCCCATGAAAATCTCATCCGCATTGTCTTCGCCGGTCAGCTCTGCTGCGCCCATGCCCGCGCCGATTTCAACGCCCTTAACCGCATTGATCGACATCATCGCCGTGGCGATGTCTGTGTCTATCTTGCCATAAACCGGCGCCCCCAGCCCAGCGGGTGCGCCCTTGGCGATCACTTCGATCACCGCACCAACCGAATTGCCGGACTTGCGCAACTCATCAAGATAGGCAGCCCAGTCCTCAGCCGCCTGTGCATCCGGTGTCCAGAACGGATTTTGTGCGATCTGGCCCCAATCCCAGCTTTCCCGGTTGATCTTATGTGGCCCCATTTGCACCATACAGCCGGTGATTTCCAAATCTGGCACCAGCATTTTCAACGCTTCCCGCGCCACACCACCCGCAGCTACCCGCGCTGCAGTTTCCCGTGCGCTGGACCGCCCGCCACCGCGATAGTCGCGGATGCCGTATTTCTGCCAATAGGTAATATCCGCATGACCGGGGCGGAATTTTTCCATAATATCAGAGTAATCCTTGCTGCGCTGGTCGGTGTTGCGGATCATTAACTGGATCGGCGTTCCTGTTGTCTGCCCTTCAAACACCCCCGAGAGGATCTCTACCGCGTCCGGTTCCCGCCGTTGAGTGGTGTATTTATTCTGTCCGGGTTTGCGCATATCAAGCCAGTGCTGCAACATCTCTGCGTCCAGCGGTACACCCGGAGGGCAGCCGTCCACCGTCGCCCCAAGCGCGGGTCCATGGCTTTCGCCCCAAGTGGTTACAGTAAACAGACGTCCGAAGGAATTGATCGACATAGGCTTTCTCCTTGTGAAAACCTGATAGTAGAACCCTGCCCCCTAGAAAACCCCTTTGTGTGCCGCCGTCCGGTTAAATCAGTGCCGTTCCAGCAAAACAGGCCGCACGGTCCGTGGGCCTGTTTGCAATTCTGTGGTCTGTGTCGTGCCCGCCCTAGGCAAGCATCTGCGAGATCAGCAAGATGCCAGCGCCCGAAAACAGCAGCCCTGCCAGAATACCCATTGCCGGAGTATTCATCTGGCCGAGCAGACCGAAACGGGACGGCGTGGCCGGCGGTGGAGGTGTTTGGGCCGCAACATCGGCGCGGGTTTGTTTGGGGGCTTCGATCACCCGAACCCGCCGGTCTTTGGCCGGTTTGCGCGGGCGGCGGGCCGGCATTTTCAGATCACCGTCCGCTTTCGCCGCCACTTCTGCCAGAGCAGTCATTTCCGCATCCATTTCCAATGAAAGATCAATCTGCTCCGGCGCAACTTCGAGGTTTTCTGCCACGGAAACTTCTTCCAGATCAAATTCGGTCTCGACCTCTGGCATGGCTGTATCTGCCTCTTTGGACTCTACATCCACATCCGCTTGACGCGCCGCTTTTGCATCAAAGGCCGCCGGGATAATCTTAAAGCGCGTGTCATCGGCTTCTGGCGTCTCCAGTTTGAAATGATCCGGCGTTTCGTCCTTTGGCTCTTCTGCTTCGGCACGGATCTCGTCATCCAGAACCGTGCGGAAAATCCCCAGATCAAAGGGCGCGTCTTCTGTTTCGGATGCGGCGCTTTCTTGTGCATCACGGGCGGGGTTTGTTTCTTCTTCGATGGCAAACTGCTGCAGCTTGAGGATACCCTCATCGACCGCCTCGGCGTAAGTGTCGTCGCTCTCCTCTGCTGCTTCCAATTCCGGCTCCGCCTCCGCACTCTCGTCCAGACCGGCATCAAAGCCTTCCTCCGCATCATCGCCTTCATGCACAGCAATGGTATCATTCATCCAGTCCAGCACGACAAACGCACCCTCTGGCGCAATTCCTTCGTCGTAATCCTTATCAACAGAGGGCCGTGCCAGCACATCATCGCTATCCAGCTCTGCACTGCTAAAGGTTTTCTCAATCCCGTCGGTCACACGCACCAGAAACACGGCGTGGGCTTCCTTGTCGTCGAACAAGGTTCCTTTTACCTTCAGCTCATCCTCTTCAAACTCGAATCCTGCGGCGCGGAAAATCCCGCGCACCCGCGCATCGGCAGAGCGTAGCGCGGCAACAGCGGTAGGGCTGCGAAAGCGCGCCACCTTATTTTCCATCTTGCGATCAAGATCCGTCAGCATCTCCAGCATAACAGGGCCGGATGGCGTTTTTTTAGCGCTGACTGTGAATACATCAAATTCGTAATTTAGTGCCATGCCTGCGTTCCTCATGCTCAAATACGCTACTTAACTTGCGTAAAAGCTACCCTCACAATTGGTCAGAACTTTGTCTCAAATTGGATTTTGTAGGGACCATACACGGGCCGAACAGGGCAGCGCAGCCGATCTGCTTGCTTTTTATCCCGGCGCTGTTACACCTGAGACAACCTCGGGGGGGCTGCTTCTATAGCCTGAGATACGCAACAGCGTGACCCGTTGAACCTGAACCGGATCATACCGGCGGAGGGAAGGTACGGTGCGTTTTCCAAATCCTGCCATCCGTCTGTAGCTTGAAAGGATTTAAGAATGACCTCCCTCTTCCGCACAGCATTTGTCGGCTGCCTGACCGGTCTCGGCTTGACTGCCACGCTTGCGGGCACAGCGCACGCACAGGACAAGCCGGTCCTGACGGTTTACACCTACGACAGCTTTGTCACCGATTGGGGTCCCGGCCCGCAGGTGGAAAAAGCCTTTGAAGCGGTTTGTGACTGCGACCTGCAACTGGTCAATGCCGGTGATGGCGCTGCCCTTTTGTCCCGCCTGCAATTAGAAGGCGCACGCACGGATGCGGATATTGTTCTGGGGCTCGACACCAATATCACAGCCCGCGCCAAAGCCACCGGCCTGTTCGCCAAACTCTCCCCCGCCCCCTCCGGTCTTGATGTACCTGTGGACTGGAGCGACGACACATTCGCCCCCTATGACTGGGGCTATTTCGCGTTTGTCTATGACAACACCAAGCTGAAAGACGTTCCGGGCAGTTTTCAAGAGCTGATCGAAGCGGATAAAGACCTGAAGATCGTGATACAGGACCCGCGCTCCTCCACGCCGGGACTGGGGCTGTTGATGTGGGTCAAAGCGGCCTATCCCAATAAATCTGCCCATATCTGGGACTCCCTTGCGCCGCGTATCCTGACCGTGACCAAAGGCTGGTCCGAAGCCTATGGCATGTTTCTTGAGGGAGAGGCGGATATGGTGCTGAGCTACACCACCTCCCCCGCCTATCACATCATTGCAGAAGACGATCACACCAAATCCGCAGCCTCTTTTTCAGAAGGTCATTACATGCAGATCGAGGTCGCCGGAAAGCTCGCCTCCACCGACCAACCGGAGCTGGCCGACCAGTTCTTAAGCTTCATGACAACAGATGCCTTCCAGTCGATCATCCCGACGACCAACTGGATGTATCCGGCCAAATTCCCCGAGGCCGGTCTGCCTGACGGGTTTGAACAGTTGATCACCCCCGAAGACAGTCTGATCATCAGCGACACGGATGTGGAAGCCATCAAAGAGGACGCATTGGCTGAATGGCTGACCGCGCTCAGCAAATAACCCTCGCCCGCAACGGGCATCTGTCCCGACCGTCCCTGTTCAAAACCCTCACAGGGAGCGCCGCCTTGCTGGTGGTGCTGCTGTTGACGCTTGGAACCGTGGCGGCTGTGGCCTCGCACGCAACGGTCGGACGCGGTTTTACACCGGCGGATTGGGCAGCGATCCGGTTCACTGTGACACAGGCCCTTCTGTCCGCCACGCTCAGCGTTGCTATCGCCGTTCCCACCGCCCGCGCCCTTGCACGACGCCGGTTTCCCGGTCGTCAGGTGATGGTCGCCCTGCTTGGCGCGCCCTTCATCCTGCCCGCCATTGTTGCCGTGCTCGGCATTGTGTCCGTCTGGGGACGATCCGGCCTTATCTCGGAGGGATTAACCGCTGTTGGCCTGTCGCCGCTCAACATCTACGGGTTCAGCGGCGTGGTGCTGGCCCATGTGTTCTTCAATCTGCCGCTGGCCACACGGCTGATCCTGCAAGGCTGGATGGCGATCCCGGCCGAACACTTCCGGCTTGCCGCAGAACTTGGCTTCACCAGCAAGGATGTCAGCCGCCAGTTGGAACGCCCGATGCTCCGCGCTGCCGTGCCGGGGGCGTTTCTTCTGGTGTTTCTGCTCTGCCTCACCAGCTTTGCCGTGGCCCTGTCCCTTGGCGGAGGCCCCCGTGCCACCACCATCGAACTGGCGATCTATCAGGCATTGCGGTTCGATTTCGACCTCTCCAAAGCGGCGCTGCTGTCGCTGCTGCAATTCGCGCTTTGCACGGCGACCGCCGGTGCAACGCTGGCGCTGGCAAAACCCACGGCGTTTTCGATCGGGCTGGACCACCCGCCCGCACGCTGGGACGGCACAGAGCGTTCGACCCGTCTGGTGGATACCATCCTGCTGCTGGCTGTGGCGCTGTTCCTGTTCGCCCCCCTCGTCTCGGTCATCCTGCGCGGGCTGCCGCCGCTGTTCGCACTGCCCCCGCAAGTCTGGCCGTCACTGCTGAATTCCCTGCTGATCGCGGTTCCCGCTGCGCTGCTGGCCACGGCGCTGGCTCTGGCGCTGGCGGCGCTGATCACCGAACTGTCACGGCGCACAGGCGCCGCTGCCCTGCTGGAAGCCGTCGGCTTTCTTGCGCTTGCCGCATCGCCCTTTGTGATTGGTACGGGGCTGTTCATCCTGCTCAATCCTGTGATCGACCCGTTCAAACTTGCCCTGCCGATCACCATTGCCGTCAACGCCACCATGTCCCTGCCCTTTGCCCTGCGCATCCTGTTGCCCGCCTTGCAACGGGCAGAGGATCACTACGGGCGGCTTGGCGCCTCGCTTGGCATGACCGGACTCACCCTGTTCCGCATCGCCATCTGGCCACGGATCAAACGGGCCGCAGGCTTTGCCGCGGGACTGTCGGCAGCGCTGTCTATGGGGGATCTCGGCGTGATCGCATTGTTTGCGCCACCGGATTTTGCCACCCTGCCCCTGACCATGTACCGCCTGATGGCCGCCTATCAGATGCAGGCCGCCGCCGGTGCCGCGCTGCTGTTGGTGGGCACCTCTCTCGCCCTGTTCTGGGTCTTTGATCGCGGAGGACGCCTTGACCATAACATTCGATAAACTGGAACTGCGACAGGGGGAATTCTCCCTGACGGCGGACTTGCAGATTGAAGAGGGCCATAAAATCGCCCTGCTCGGACCGTCAGGCGGGGGGAAATCCACACTGCTCTCGGCGCTGGCGGGGTTTAATACACCTCAATCGGGCCGCATTCTGTGGCGCGGGGAAGACATCACCGGCACCCATCCGGCCCAGCGCCCTGTCACCCTGCTGTTTCAGGATCACAACCTGTTCCCCCATCTCAGCGCCGCGCAGAACATCGGCCTTGGGCTGCGCCCGGATCTGAAGTTATCCCGGGCCGAGCATGACACTGTGGAACAGGCGTTAGAACAGGTGGGCCTGAAGGGACAAGGCGCAAAACGGCCTGCCCAACTGTCCGGAGGCCAGCAGCAAAGGGTGGCCATTGCCCGCGCCCTGCTGCGGGAAAAGCCGATCCTGATGCTGGACGAACCTTTCGCCGCCCTTGGTCCCGCGCTCAAACACGAGATGCTTGATCTGGTGGGTGCAATCGTAGATGCCGCCAAAGCCACCTTGCTGATGGTCACACACCAACCCGAAGATGCGCTGCACATCAGTGACCAGACGTTGCTGATCGCAGAAGGTAAGGCCCATGCCCCCCAAGACACCCGCACATTGCTGGCCAACCCGCCGTTGGTCCTGCGAAACTATCTCGGCACGTAGCCCCCTTGACAGCACGGCAGACGCAGGCTTTGAGGGTCGCGACTGACACTGTTTCAAGGTCCCTCCGACATGACACATAAAAAGCCGGTGATCGGCATCCTGACCGAAGGGCGCGGCGATCTGAAAGTGGACAGGTTCCACTATGACGACCACTACACCTGCCCTGCATTCTACGTCGACGCCGTGCGCCGCGCCGGTGGTGTGGCGGTGCTGCTCCCACCGGGAGAACCCCATGTCGCAAGCTGGCTGCCCGTTGTGGACGGGATCATCTTCAGCGGTGGCGTAGACGTGCATCCCGACCGTTACAACGGCGACAGGGACAATCCGAAGGTACAACAGACTTCGCAGGAACGGGACGAAACCGAACTCTCCCTTCTTCACCATCTGCGAGACAATGCACCTGTCCCGACGCTCTTTATTTGCCGCGGTATGCAGTTACTGAACGTGGGACTTGGCGGCGATCTGCACCAGCATATTCCCGACCTGCATCCCGGCGACATTCATCGCAATGCCCAAGGCGGCTGGACCCGTCAGCCTGTGGCAGTGGATGCGGAGTCAAAACTGGCAAGCGTCATGGAAACCACCGAGGTCGATACGTTTTCCGGCCACCACCAAGCGCTCAGCCGGATCGCGCCGGGATTGCGTGCCGTTGCCCATGCGCCCGACGGTATCGTTGAGGCAGTCGAAGACCCCGACCACCCGTTCTTCCTCGCAGTGCAATGGCATCCCGAACTCTCGGCAGAAACCGACAAGAGCCAACAAAACCTGTTTGACGCCTTGATCCGCGCCGCAACAAAATCCTGAACGTGGCCAAGGCTCTTTTTGGGGGAAATATCCTCAGGGGGTCCGGGGGCAGAATGCCCCCGCTGCGCCCACCCTCAGTGCGGAACCGATGAGGAAAACAGGTTAATCACCAGAACGCCGCAAACGATCATGGAAATCCCGACAAAGCCGGCGGTGTCGATGCGATCCCCGAACAACAAAGCGCCAGCAATGGTCACAACAGCCACGCCCGCACCGGACCAGACCGCATAGGCCAGCCCAACGGGAAAACTGCGCAGAACGATGGCGAGAAAATAGAAAGAGACCGTATATCCCACCGCAGTCAGCCCCACATAAGGCAGTTTGCTCAGCCCGTCCGAGGCTTTGAGCGACAGGGTGCCAATCACCTCGGCCCCGATTGCCAGCAGCAGATAAACCCAAGTCATGGCATATTCCTTTTATTCATTTGTCGTAAAGCTTCACTGACAGCCATTCCCGCGCTCATCGCCACATTCAGGCTACGCGCCTGCCCTGTCATCGGCAGTTTCACCCGCGCCTGTGCATAATCATGCACCTCTTGTGGCACGCCGGCACTTTCCCGCCCCATTAAGATCGTATCATTCGGTTGAAAGGTAAATTCCCACAGCGACTGTTCCGCCCGTGTTGTCATCAACACAATCCGCCCGTCCCGCGGGGCCTGTGCAAAGCTGTTCCAACTGTCATGGCGGGTCAGATTGGCTATATCCGCATAATCCATCGCAGAGCGTTTCAGCGCCTTTATCGACAGAGGAAAACCGCAGGGCTCAATAATATCCAGAGGCACGCCAAAACAGGCCGACAGGCGGATCATGGCGCCCAGATTGGGGGCGATATCGGGTTGGTAAGCGGCGAGTCTCATGGCTCTGCGATAGGGCAAATCCGGCGTGAAGGGAATAGCGGGATCACCGGCGCGGACTCTTTAGGGGCGTCGCCCCCGTCAGTTCAGGTAAACTTGCGGAACAGTTTGGTCTGGTCGAACATATCCTCCAGCCGCTCGGTCCGCTCTTTGGTTTGCGCCCAGTTCTGGTCCTGAATGGCCGCAATTACCGACTCCACCAGCAACAGCGTGGTCGCGGCGGAATCCCACGCCGAGGGCACGACGATCCGGCTGCTGAAACAGATGTCCGCCAGATGATGCACAGGAGAGCGCCACTGGTCGGTGAACAGAATGATCTTTGCCCCCATCCCGTGGGCCATTTCCGCCAGTTTCAGCGTGTTATTTTCATAACGGCGGTTATCGAAAATCACAAAAACATCACCCTGTTTCACGTCCAGCAGGTAATGGGGCCATGCGTTGGATGTGGACTGGATATGGGTCACTGACGCGCGGATCACCTGCGCGTGCAGGAACAGATACTCCGCCATTGTGTGGGTAATTCGCCCCCCGACAATATAAAGCGCGCGATCCGGATCACCGATCAACCCGCAGGCCGCATCAAAATCATCAGGGTCGATCTGGCCAAGCGTGTGGCGGATATTGTCGATCACCGCATCGGTAAACCGGTTGAGCACATGCCCCGAAGGCGCACCCTCCGCCCAAGTATCATGTTTGGCAATCGGGTTCTTTGCCTTGGCCTTCAACTCTTCGCGCAGTTCGGTCTGGAATTCGGGATAGCCCTTGAACCCCAGCTTCTGCACCATCCGCGCCACGGTCGGCGCCGAGACATTGGCATCTTTGGCCAGTGTCGCCAGCGGGCCAAGTCCCGAGGCCGGATAATTTTCCAGAATCGATTGGGCCAACTGGCGTTCGGCACGGGTCAGCCGGTCTAGCTCGCGCTGTATACGATCGGAAATAGTGGGCTGGTTCTCTGGCATTGGCTCTCGTTTTGACGACTAAAATTACAACGTTACGACTTCTGTTCTTTTTGTAACACAATTCTGTTGACATATTCGCAGATGCGCAAGAAGTTTAACTTGAACAGGGAAAAAAGTTTCAATGACGGCCAGTAACACAGAAGACGTTGTAGAGGTTCTGAACCCCGCGGGCGCATCGCCGGTTGTGCTGGTTTGCGAACACGCCTCTTCTTTCATTCCGCCCGAGTTGCAGGACCTTGGCCTGAACCGGAACGACCGTCTGAGCCATGCAGCTTGGGACCCCGGCGCGCTGGCAGTGGCACAGCAGATGGCAAAGCGGCTGGACGCAAAACTGGTGGCGAGCAGGATTTCCCGCCTCGTTTATGACTGCAACCGCCCGCCCGATGCACCGGACGCCATGCCCGCCCGCAGCGAACTGGTGGTGGTGCCGGGCAATGCGGAACTGGACGAAACAGCCCGTCAGTCGCGCACCATGGCCTATTACCACCCTTTCCGCGAAACTCTGGCCCGCACGCTAAGCGTCACAGCCGCACAAGGGGCAACACCGGTGCTGGTGACAGTGCACAGTTTTACGCCGGTCTATCACGGCAGCCCCCGCGCGGTGGAAATCGGCATCCTGCACGACAGCGATACCCGACTGGCGGATGCCATGCTGGAGGCCGCGCAAGCCAGCGAACTCAACGTGCAGCGCAACGAACCCTACGGCCCTGAACACGGGGTGACACATACGTTAAAGCAACACGGCCTGTCGAACGGATACGCCAATGTGATGTTGGAAATCAGAAATGATCTGATCGGCACCGAAATCCAGCAACGAAAGATGGGTGACACGCTTTGCGACTGGCTCCTGACCGCCCTGAAGCGGATAGAGCAGGAAGGTCAGCCATGATGCGCGGGTTAGCTTACGGATATATTCGCGCCATTGATGCTGTGAACTATCACATCGGTCGCATCGTGATGTACGGCATCTTTGTCCTTATGGGCATCCTGCTCTGGTCCTCGATCAGCAAGACCTTCTTCCTGCCCTCGCTCTGGACACTGGAACTGGCCCAGTTCTGTATGGTGGCCTATTACATTCTGGGCGGGCCATATTCGATCCAACTGGGATCAAACGTGCGCATGGACCTGCTTTACGGGGAATGGTCCCTGCGGCGAAAGGCATGGACCGATCTGATCACCGTGCTGTTTCTGATCTTCTATCTCGTCGTGATGATCTACGGCGCGGTAAGCTCGACCGCCTATTCCCTTGGTTATTGGGGCAGCGAGCCGTTTTCATTCCTTGCCGGACTCGCCACCGGAGCAGAGGAAGTGGGCCGTGCGGAACGCTCCTCTTCGGCGTGGCGTCCGTATCTGTGGCCGATCAAATCCATCATGATTGTCGGTCTCACCCTCATGTTACTGCAATGCATCTCGGAGCTGTTGAAAGACGTGCTGCGGCTTAAAGGCGAAGAAATCTGATGTCCTATGAATTGATCGCCATTCTGATGTTCTCTTCCATGATGCTGATGCTGCTGACCGGCCAGCGGGTGTTCGGGGCCATCGGGTTTATCGCTGTTGTCGCGGCGCTGCTGCTCTGGGGGGACAAGGGCGGATTTGACATCGGGTTTTCTGCTGCGATGAAGCTGATGAAATGGTATCCGCTGCTGACGCTGCCGATGTTCATCTTCATGGGCTATGTGCTGTCGGAATCCAAAATTGCCGATGATCTCTATAAGATGTTCCACGTCTGGATGGGCGGCCTGCGGGGTGGGTTGGCCATCGGGACGATCGGGTTGATGGTGCTGATTTCTGCCATGAACGGTCTGTCGGTGGCAGGCATGGCCATCGGTTCCACCATTGCCCTGCCCGAGCTGTTAAAGCGGGGGTATGACAAAAGGATGGTCACAGGGGTGATACAGGCGGGGTCCTCGCTTGGTATCCTTGTGCCGCCTTCTGTAGTGCTGGTGCTTTATGCCATGATCGCGCGGCAACCTGTGGGCCAGTTATGGCTGGCGGGCGTGGTGCCGGGTCTGATGATGGCGGGGATGTTCATCGCCTATATCGTGATCCGCTGTCGGATAAATCCGGTTCTGGGTCCGGTTCTGGATGCCTCCGAACGGGATATGCCCCGCGCTGAGAAAATGCGCCTGCTGCGGGCGGGTATCCTGCCCATCGTGATCTTCGCCGTGATGATGGTGCCTTTCGTGAACGGCTGGACTTCGCTGGTGGAAAGCTCTGCCATCGGCGCGCTGGCGGCCTTTGTCGCGGCGGTGCTGAAGGGCCGTATGACCCGCGAAGTGTTTGAAAATTCCGTGCGCAATACCCTTGGCATTACCTGCATGTTCATGTGGATCATTCTCGCCGCTCTTGCTTTTGGCGCGGTGTTTGACGGTCTGGGCGCAGTAAAGGCAATCGAAAGCGTCTTTACCGAGAAACTGAACCTCAGCCCGTGGATGATCCTGATCCTGATGCAGCTTAGCTTTATCCTGATGGGGACGTTTCTGGACGATACCGCCATGCTGGTGATTGTCGCGCCTTTGTATGTGCCGCTTGTGGGGGCGCTTGGCTTTGATCTGATCTGGTATGGTATCCTTTACACGATCACGACCCAGATCGCCTATATGACACCGCCGTTCGGATATAACCTGTTCCTGATGCGGGCAATGGCGCCGCCGGAGATCGGTTTGCGGGACATCTATGCCTCGATCACACCGTTTGTGCTGGTCATGCTGCTGGCGTTGATACTGGTCATGGTATTCCCCGGCATCGCCACATGGCTGCCTGACTACATTTACAACAAACCCTAGAAGCCGGACCAACCGGCCCCAATCAAAACAAGGAGAAAGATTATGACTACCAGACGTAAGTTTATTCAGGGCGCTGCTGTGGCTCCGGCTGCTGCACTGGCGACCCCTGCACTGGCGCAAAACACCATCAAATGGCGCATGCAAACCTATGCGGGGGCTGCACTGGCGGAACATGTGATCGTACCTGCCGTGGATATGTTCAACAAGATCGCAGGCGACCGCATGCAGATCGAACTGTTCTTTGCCGATCAGCTTGTCCCGACGGGAGAACTGTTTCAGGCGATGCAGCGCGGCACCATCGACGCTGTGCAATCAGATGATGACTCTATGGCCTCTCCGACCGAAGTCACCGTGTTTGGCGGCTATTTCCCCTTCGCCTCGCGCTACTCTCTCGACGTGCCGGTGCTGTTCAACAAATACGGCCTGAACGAAATCTGGGAGGAGGAATATTCCAAAGTCGGCGTGAAACACATTTCTGCCGGCGCATGGGACCCCTGCCATTTTGCCACCAAAGACCCGATCCGTAGCCTTGAAGACCTCAAGGGCAAGCGCATCTTTACCTTCCCGACAGCGGGCCGGTTCCTGTCCCAGTTCGGCGTTGTGCCCGTGAACCTGCCTTGGGAAGACATCGAGGTCGCGGTACAGACCGGCGAACTTGACGGGATTGCATGGTCCGGCATCACCGAAGACTATACCGTTGGCTGGGCCGATGTGACCAACTACTTCCTGACCAACAACATCTCCGGTGCGTGGGCCGGTTCCTTCTTTGCCAATATGGAGCGCTGGAACGAACTGCCCGAAGATCTGCAAACCCTGTTCCGTGTGTGCTGTGATCAATCCCACTACTACCGTCAGTGGTGGTACTGGGGTGGCGAGGCCGACCTGCGCGTCAATGGCCCGAAAATGGAACTGACCTCTATTCCGGACGACGAATGGGCCACAGTGGAAGCCGCAGCGCAGGATTTCTGGGAAGAAATCGCCGCAGAATCCGAAACCAAACGGCGCGTGGTGGACATCATCAAGAAATACAACGCCGACATGCTGAAGGCGGGTCGCCCGTACCGCTACACCTGAAGCCGATTGTTAAAGTGACTTTTCAGGGGCGGCGTTCTGCTGCCCCTGTTCCGATTAGAAAATGGATGCACCATGCCTGCGAATCTGAGTTTTGATGATCTGAAGTCCCGCGTCAGCGAGGGGGCGATCGACACCGTTCTTGTCTGTTTTGTGGATATGCAAGGCCGCCTGATGGGCAAACGCTTCCACGCTGTGAATTTTGTAGAGACCTCCTACAAGGAAACCCACTGTTGTAATTACCTGCTGGCCACCGATCTGGAGATGGCCACCCCTGACGGCTATGCCTCTACCAGTTGGGAAACCGGCTATGGCGATTATGTCATGAAGCCCGATCTGGACACCATCCGTCCCGTGCCGTGGCTGGAAGGCACCGCGATGGTGCTGTGTGATATTCTGGATCATCACACTCACGAACCAATCCCCCATTCCCCCCGTGCCATGCTGAAAAAGCAGATCGCCCGCCTGAAAGAGCTGGGCTTTGATGCGATGATGGCGACCGAGCTGGAGTTTTTCCTGTTTGAAAAGACACTGGACGAGTTGCGCCGCGACGGGTTCCGCGATCTGCAACCGATCAGCGGTTATAACGAAGATTACCACATCTTCCAGACCACCAAGGAAGAGGGCATCATGCGCCCGATCCGCAACCATCTGTTCGCGGCGGGCCTGCCCATCGAGAACTCCAAGGGTGAAGCGGAATCCGGTCAGGAAGAGCTGAACATCCGCTATTCCGCAGCACTGGACTGCGCTGATTATCATTCCATCGCCAAACACGCGATCAAGGAAATCGCGTGGCAAAACGACCATGCCGCAACCTTCCTGCCAAAGTGGCATAAGGATCGGGTTGGATCGTCTTCGCACGTGCATCAGTCCCTGTGGAAAGACGGAGAGCCTGCCTTTTATGACAAGGACCGCGACTTGGGCATGTCCGAGATGATGGGCCACTATATGGCCGGTCTGATCGCCTATGCGCCGGATTACACCTATTTCCTCGCGCCCTATGTGAACAGCTACAAACGTTTTGCCAAAGGCACTTTTGCGCCAACCAAAACCGTCTGGTCCGTAGACAACCGCACCGCCGGTTTCCGTCTTTGCGGCGATGGCACCAAAGGCATCCGCGTGGAGTGCCGCATCGGCGGGTCTGATCTGAACCCCTATCTTGCACAGGCCGCGATGCTGGCCGCAGGCATCAAGGGCATCGAAGAGAAAATGGAACTGTCTGCCCCGACCAAAGGCGATGTCTATGAGGACGCCAAGGCAGGCGACATTCCCCAGACCCTGCGGGCGGCAACCGAACTGCTGCGCAACTCCAAATTCCTGCGCGAGGTGATGGGCGACGATGTGATTGACCACTACACCCGCGCGGCGGAATGGGAACAGGAAGAATTCGACCGTGTTGTAACCGATTGGGAAATCGCACGGGGCTTTGAAAGGGCTTAATCCATGACGATCAAATGTATCTCCCCCATAGACGGTTCGGTTTATGCCGAACGTCCTACCCTGACCCGCACGCAAGCGGATGCAGCGGTGAAACGGGCCACGGCTGCACAGGCCGATTGGGCCGCAAAGCCACTTGCCGACCGGATCGCACTGGTTGAGGCCGGTGTCGCTGCTGTGGGCGCGATGAACGACGAAATCGTTCCTGAAATCGCATGGCAAATGGGACGTCCCGTGCGCTATGGCGGCGAATTCGGCGGTTTTAACGAACGGGCCAGCTATATGGCCAGCATCGCGCAAGAGGCGCTTGCCCCGATCGAAGTGGAGGATTCCGACGCCTTCCGCCGCGTGATCAAACGGGTGCCCCACGGTCTGGTTCTGGTGGTTGCCCCTTGGAACTATCCCTACATGACTGCAATTAACACCGTGGCCCCTGCCCTGATTGCCGGTAATGCGGTGATGCTGAAACACGCCTCTCAAACCCCACTGGTGGGCGAGCGTTTGGCAAAGGCGTTTCATTCTGTCGGCATTCCCCAAGATGTGTTCCAGAATGTGTTCCTTGACCATCAGACTACATCCGATCTGATTGCGGACCGCGCTTTTGGCTTTGTGAACTTCACCGGCTCTGTCGGGGGCGGCAAGGCCATGGAACAGGCTGCGGCTGGCACCTTTACGGGGATTGGTCTGGAACTGGGCGGCAAAGACCCCGGCTATGTGATGGAAGACGCCAATCTGGACGCTGCCGTTGATACGCTCATTGACGGTGCGATGTTCAATTCGGGCCAGTGCTGCTGCGGGATCGAGCGGATTTACGTCCTTGAATCCCTGTTTGATGCCTTTGTCGAAAAAGCAGTGGCGATTGTGAAGGGCTACAAGCTCGGCAATCCGCTGGAGCAGGAGACCACCATCGGCCCGATGGCCCATGTACGTTTCGCGGATGAGGTCCGCGCCCAGACCGCCGAAGCGATTGCCGCCGGTGCCAAGGCCCATATCGACCCTGCGGATTTCCCCGAGGACGGCGGCGCCTATCTGATGCCGCAAATCCTTACCGATGTGAGCCATGATATGCGCGTCATGCGCGAAGAAAGCTTCGGTCCGGTTGTCGGAATCATGTCCGTCAAGGACGATGAAGAAGCCATCGCCCTGATGAACGACAGCGATTTTGGCCTGACGGCATCGCTCTGGACACAGGACGCCGCCCGCGCCGAGGCGATTGCGGACCGGATCGAAACCGGAACCGTCTTCATGAACCGCGCTGACTATCTTGATCCCGGCTTGTGCTGGACCGGTTGCAAGGATACAGGGCGCGGCGGTGGCCTGTCCGTGATCGGCTATCACAACCTCACACGACCCAAATCCTACCACCTGAAAAAGGGCTGACCCGATGTCTCTGACTGCAAACTGGTCCTATCCGACCGCTATCCGTTTCGGCGCTGGCCGAATCTCCGAACTTGCCGATGCCTGCGCCGCGGCAGGCATCAAGAAACCGCTTCTGGTGACAGACAAAGGCCTGTCCTATCTGCCGATCACGCAGAACACGCTCGACCTGATGGAAGCGGCCGGACTGGGCCGTGCGATGTTTGCGGATGTGGACCCGAACCCGACCGAGATCAACGCCGAAGCCGGTATCAAGATGTTCCGTGACGGTGGCCATGACGGCGTGATCGCTTTTGGTGGTGGCTCCGGTCTTGATCTGGGCAAGCTGGTCGCCTTCATGTCCGGCCAAACCCGCCCGCTTTGGGATTTTGAGGATATTGGCGATTGGTGGACCCGCGCCGATCCGGATGGAATCGCTCCGATCGTGGCGGTTCCGACCACAGCAGGCACCGGTTCCGAAGTGGGCCGCGCATCTGTGATCACCAACAGCGAAACCCACGAAAAAAAGATCATCTTCCACCCGAAGTTCCTGCCCTCTGTCGTGATCTGCGATCCCGAACTGACCGTTGGCATGCCGCCCATGATCACCGCAGGCACCGGCATGGATGCCTTTGCCCATTGCCTAGAGGCGTTCTGCTCCCCCCATTACCACCCCATGTCCCAAGGCATGGCGCTGGAAGGGATGCGTCTGGTCAAGGAATACCTGCCCCGCGCCTATAAGGACGGCACCGATCTGGAGGCCCGCGCCCATATGATGTCTGCCGCTGCAATGGGGGCGACTGCGTTTCAAAAAGGACTGGGGGCGATCCACGCCATGTCCCATCCGATTGGAGCGGTGCATCACACCCACCACGGCACCACCAACGCCGTTGTAATGCAGGCGGTTCTCAACCTGAACCGCCCTGAAATCGAAGACCGCCTGACCCAAGCTGCGGCATATCTGGGGATAGAAGGCGGGTTTGACGGATTCTACGAATTTGTCGGTGCGCTGAACAAATCGCTGGGCATTCCGGCAAACCTGACAGACCTGGGCGTCACCGATCCGGACATTGATGCGCTGGTGGCCTCTGCGCTGAGCGACCCGAGCTGTGGCGGCAATCCTGTCGAACTGACCAAAGAAAACGTTACGGCGCTCTTCAAAACCTGCCTGTAATCCCGCGTAATAAAGTTGCGCCAGCCCGTCAATCCGATGCGCTGGCGCAACATATTTGCAAGAAATTTCGTTACAAAAACCCGCGACTCGGTGGATTATCCGCCCGCGCAGAGCCGATTCCGCAGGCCAGAGCCGCTTAGTGCGAAAAAATCCTGAAAAAATGTTGCCTCATCCGACACAGAGCCCAAGAGTCGCGCTCTGCGGCCTAAAGTCCGCTAGACGAGCGCTAAAGCTATGTGTAATACCCGCCATGACTGTCTGGAATCCCTTTTGGACAGACCCAGTTAACAAGCCCGCCGGACAGTCGGGCCTGGCAAGGAGAAAAGCACGTGTCTCATGCTGATGAACCCGCAGGCACTCGCCGCGATTTTCTGTATGTTGCGACGGCAACAACAGGCGCGGTCACCGTTGGTGCCGCGGTTTGGCCGTTGATCAATCAAATGAACCCCAGCGCGGATGTACAAGCACTCGCGTCGATCGAAGTTGATGTAGCCGATATTGAACCCGGCACCCAGCTGACGGTCAAATGGCGCGGAAAACCGGTGTTTATCCGCCGCCGCACACCGGAAGAAATCGAAGCGGCCCGTGCCGTGGATCTGTCGGAACTTCCCGATAATCAGGACCGGAACGCCAATAGCCCCGGTCTGGATGCTGCGGATGAAAACCGCACTTTGGACGAAGCCGGCGAATGGCTGGTGATGATGGGCGTTTGTACGCACCTTGGCTGTGTGCCTCTGGGGGATGCAGGTGATTTTGGCGGCTGGTTCTGCCCCTGCCACGGTTCCCACTACGACACGGCCGGCCGTATCCGCAAAGGTCCTGCACCAGAGAACCTTCCTGTACCCACTGCCGTTCTTGACGGCACCACGCTGAAGCTCGGTTAAGGAGAAAAGATCATGGCTGGAATTCCACACGATCACTACGAGCCGAAAACCGGCATCGAAAAATGGGTTCACAAGCGGCTGCCGGTAGTTGGCCTGCTGTATGATACACTGATGATCCCGACCCCGAAAAACCTGAACTGGATGTGGATCTGGGGCATTATCCTGACATTCTGTCTGGGCCTGCAAATCGTTACCGGTATCGTTCTGGTAATGCACTATACCCCGCACGTTGACCTGGCGTTTGATAGTGTTGAACACATCATGCGCGATGTGAACGGAGGCTGGGCGCTGCGTTATATGCACTCTAACGGCGCGTCCCTGTTCTTTATCGCGGTGTATGCCCACATTTTCCGTGGTCTTTACTATGGTTCCTACAAGGCGCCTCGTGAAATCACATGGATCATCGGTATGCTGATCTACCTGCTGATGATGGCAACAGGCTTCCTGGGCTATGTTCTGCCTTGGGGTCAGATGTCCTTCTGGGGTGCAACCGTGATCACCGGCCTGTTTGGCGCGATCCCCGGCATCGGTGAGATCCTGCAAACATGGCTGCTGGGCGGGCCGTCGGTGGATAACGCCACGCTGAACCGTTTCTTCTCGCTGCACTACCTGCTGCCGTTCGTGATTGCCGGTCTGGTTATCGTCCACATCTGGGCGTTCCACACCACAGGCAACAACAACCCGACAGGTGTTGAAGTACGCCGCACCTCCAAAGCGGATGCGCAAAAGGACACGGTTCCGTTCTGGCCTTACTTTGTAATCAAGGACCTGTTCGCACTGGTTGTGATCCTTGCAATCTTCATGGCTGTTGTCGGCTTCATGCCAAACTACCTTGGCCATCCTGACAACTACATCGAGGCAAACCCGCTGGTGACACCGGCCCACATCGTGCCCGAATGGTATTACCTGCCGTTCTATGCGATCCTGCGCGCCATCACCTTTGACGTGCTGTTCCTTGATGCGAAGTTCCTTGGCGTTCTGGCCATGTTCGGCTCTATCGCTGTGATGGCGCTGGCCCCGTGGACCGATACATCTTCGGTCCGCTCCGGCCGCTACCGTCCATCCTTCAAGTGGTGGTTCTGGGTGCTGGCTCTGGATTTCATGGTTCTGATGTGGTGTGGCTCCCAGCCTGCCGAAGGCCTGATCCCGACCATCTCGCTGATCGGTGCGATCTACTGGTTTGCCTATTTCCTCGTCATCCTGCCACTGCTGGGTGTTCTGGAGAAACCGCTGCCACAACCTGAAACCATCGAAGCTGATTTCGATGCCCATTATCCGCCAAAAGACGCCAAAGCGTCTGCGGCCGAATAAGAGAGCTAAGGAGAGACAAAATGAAAAAGATACTTCTTTCCATCGCTGTCGCATTTGGTCTGTCCAGCGGCGCAGCTATTGCCGCTGGCGGTGCGGGCCACGTTGAGAACATCCCGTTCTCGTTTGACGGTCCGTTCGGCAAATTCGACCAGAACCAGCTGCAACGGGGCCTTCAGGTTTACACCGAGGTCTGCGCAGCCTGTCACGGTCTGCGTCAGGTGGCCTTCCGCACACTCGCGGATGAGGGTGGTCCTCACTACTCTGAAGATCAGGTCAAAGCCTATGCAGCCAACTACGACGTGTACGATCCCGAACTGGACGACACCCGTCCGGCCAAACCGTCCGACAAATTCCCGGCGAACACAGCCGTGGGCGCACCGGACCTGTCTTTGATGGCCAAGGCGCGTGCCGGTTTCCACGGTCCTTCGGGTCTGGGGATCAACCAGCTGCTCTACGGGATCGGCGGTCCTGAATACATCGTAGCGATCCTGACAGGCTACACCGGCGAAGAGAAAACCCAAGCTGGCGTGACGCTCTATGAAAACACCGCCTTTCCGGGCGGCTGGATTTCCATGGGGCCGCCTCTGGAGGACGAGCAACTGGAATATGCAGACGGCCATCAAAACGATGTCCAGCACATGTCCGAAGACGTTGCAGCCTTCCTGATGTGGGCGGCGGAACCCAAGATGATGGCACGGAAATGGCTGGGCTTTGTGTCCCTGTTCTTCCTCGGCCTGCTGGCAGTACTGCTGTACCTGACCAACAAAAAGCTCTGGGCTCCGATCAAGCGCAAAGAAAAAACGGTCTGATCCGTCAGACCACAGATAGAAAAAGGGCGGGGATTTCCCCGCCCTTTTTTTGTTTGCGATGCGGTAACTGTTAGGCGTCTTTCGGCATGGTCTCGACCATCGCCTCGCGCTGGGCGAAATTCGCTTCCCATGCGGCCAGCCCTTCGCGACCCTTGCGCCAGTCCCGCCCGCTGTGTCGGAAATCCAGATAGGCCAGCGCACAGCCGACAGCAATTTGTGCGGCGTCCAGCGGGCCGGACAGATGGCTAAGCCAGCGGGACTCAATCGCATCCAGAGACCGTTCGATCTTGGACCATTGCGCCTCGACCCAGTCGGGGAACCGCAGTTCTTCGGGGCGCACGCGGCCCTCATAAACCATTAGGACGGCGGCTTCCATGATCCCGTCAGCGGTCGCCTCCAGCGTCAGCACCTCCCAGTTCCGCGCCGCCGGATACAGCGCACCGCCGCCCTGCGCGTTGATAAACTGGGTGATGACCCGACTGTCATACAGCGCCGGACCATCCTTTCGCTCCAGCGTGGGAATTTTGCCCAGCGGATTTTGTTCAAGCGGCATGTTATCGGTCATCAGAGGCGTGCCACCCCGTGTGACCAGTTCCAGTTCAACGCCCGTCTCTTTCGCGCAAACAAGGCATTTGCGGGCGAAAGGACTGGCGGCAGCCCAATGCAGTTTCATGTCAGAGTTCTTTCCTTAGGTGCACAGGGCCGCAGCCCCGACACGGGTTGATCACGCAGGGCGCTGCCTGCTTGGGATCAGCCTTGCGCAGCCTAGCGCTACCGTCAACCTCGGGCGCGATCTGTTTCTAGAACGGCGGCTTTTTCATAAGATCGGCCAGCGTAGCGATCTCTTGTCCGAGCCCGTGCTTTGAAACCTTTACAGCGGCAGCACCGCGCACCGCGTCCGGTTTGTTCTGGCCCAGTTTCCACGTTCCATCCACCTGCGTCACATCCATTGCAACAGGGGCGATCATCCGCATCATTCGTTCCGCGACGCCGTCTGTCATCTTCTCCATCGTCCATTCCGGCTTTGGTGCCAACCGTGCCTCCATCGCGGCGGAAAGCCGTTGCAGGATACCGTGCAGATCCTCTTGCGCCAAAGCGTGTAATCTGCCCCGCAAATGGACCGCCACATAATTCCATGTGGGCACCTGATCATTGATCCGGTACCAGTCGGGCGAGATATAGCTGTCCGCCCCGCCGATAGAAATCACCGCTTGCTGCGGCCCCTCTTGAAGTAACCGCCACAACGGGTTGGAGCGTACCAGATGGGCCTCCAGCCGTGTACCCTCCTCGCAGAGTTGAAACGGAATATGGGCAAGAAGCGGCCCTTCCGACCCGTTCACGGCCAAAGCACCAAAGGCCCGTTGACGCGCAAAGGCAAGGTTCGCGGTTTCGTCTGCCTTACGGAATACCGGGTTCGGGTGCATCGGCGGTCTTTCTATTCTGGAGGCGGGGCGGGGAATAGCGTCACAGGATCCCCTTCCTCCCATTTGGGGTATTTCGTCATGATGGACTGGAAGCGATCACTGTCAATAAACCCGTCCAGCCAGCGGATCAGGTCCGGCCAGTCCTGCCCGTCAAACCAAGCGCGATCCGTATTGGCGAACTGGCGCACAAACGGGGCGATGCCGATGTCTGCCATGCCGATCCGGTCCCCAAACAAATAGGCCTGCCCGTCCAGCCGTTGGTTCAGTTCCAACAAATAGGTGGAGGCCAGTTTGCGTTCCGTTTCGGGGTCCACATCTTCATATCGCACCGCGTATTTGAAACGATCGAGATGGCCTTTGAACTCTGCCTCGCAACGTAGAATCAACTCCCGCGCTTGCGACCCTGCGTAAAGCAGGTTCTCAGGGTCGCTTTGGCCCAGCGCCCATTCCATGACATCTAGGGATTCCTCGATCACCTGATCACCGTTCACCACCACAGGCACCGTCCCTTTGGGCGAGGCCGCAAGAAAGGCGGCTGCCTTGTCGCGCAGAAGGATTTCGCGCAGTTCCACCTGCAAGCCGCTGGCGGCAATCGAAAGCCGTGCCCGCATGGCATAGGGGCAACGGCGGAAGGAATATAGGATCGGTCGTGTCATGGGTGTAATCAAGCGCCCGCCAGCGGCAGGGTCAAGGCCGTTCGGCCCCGCTCCTAGCCGACAAGCAGGGATTTTTCTGTATGGCCGGTGATTTTGGCGGACACGATCTGACCTTCGGGTTGATCATTGGCAAACGTCACCTCGGTAAAGCCTTCGGTCCGCCCCATGCGGGGGTTTTCCATCAGGATAGAATGGGTTTTGCCCAGCTGCGCCGCCAGATGGTCCTGCACCCGCTGTGTTCCGGCCTCGCGCAGCCGTTTGGCCCGCGCCTTGATAACGCTTTTCTCCAGTTGGGGCATCCGCGCTGCTGGCGTGCCCTGACGGGGCGAGAAAGGAAACACGTGCAGCCAGGTCAGTCCGCAATCTTCCACCAGCTTCAAAGAGTTCTCAAACATCTCTTCGGTCTCGGTTGGAAAACCAGCGATAATGTCGGCGCCATAGACTATATCAGGCCGCGCCTTGCGCATATCGCTGCAAAAGGCGATGGCGTCGTCGCGCAAATGGCGGCGTTTCATCCGCTTCAGGATCATATTGTCCCCGGCCTGCAAGGACAGATGCAGATGGGGCATCAAACGGTGTTCATCGGCAATGGCATCCACCAACGCACTGTCCGCCTCAACCGAATCGATGCTGGAAATCCGCAGGCGTGGCAGGTCGGGCACCAGTTTCAGGATACGCTGCACCAGATCCCCCAGCGGCGGGTTCCCCGGCAGGTCATCCCCCCAACTGGTAATATCCACGCCCGTCAGCACCACCTCGTTATAGCCACTGGCCACAAGGCGTTTGATCTGCTCCACCACCACTCCGGCAGGCACCGAGCGGGAGTTCCCGCGACCATAAGGGATAATGCAGAAGGTGCAGCGGTGGTCACACCCGTTTTGCACCTGCACATAGGCGCGGCTGCGGCTACCAAACCCGTCGATCAGATGTCCCGCGGTCTGTTTCACCGACATGATGTCATCCACCAGAACGCCTTCGGTCTGTCCGATGAAATCCGCGCCCTTGCCCAGCTTCATCCAGGTGTCCGCCTGCATCTTTTCGGTGTTGCCCATCACCAGATCCACCTCATCCATTGCAGAATAGGTGTCCGGTTCGGTCTGGGCCGCACAGCCCGTCACGATAATGCGGGCTTCGGGATGTTCGCGGCGCAGCTTGCGGATGGACTGTTTGGACTGGCGCACGGCTTCGGCGGTGACGGCGCAGGTATTCACCACCACAGCATTTTCCAGACCGCCCGCAGCGGTCAGTTCTTTCATGGCTTCGGTTTCATAGGTGTTCAGGCGGCAGCCGAACGTGGCGAACACGGGTGGTTTGCTCATTCTATCTTGTCCAGAAAATCGGTGGATAACACACCGGAAAACACCAGTTGGGTCGGGCCTGTCATCCAGACACCGTCCTCGCGCCAGTCGATTTGAAGGTCGCCGCCGTCCAGCTTGATTGTCACATTCCGCTCGGTCAGGCCCTTGCGATGGGCCACGACCGTACTGGCACAGGCACCGGAGCCACAGGCATAGGTGATCATGCCGCCCCGCTCCCAAACCCGCATCCGTATGGTGTTGCGGTCGATGATTTGCAGAAATTCTACATTGGTGCGTTCGGGAAACAGGTCGTGGTGTTCGTAAACCGGGCCAAGTTTGGCCAGATCGAGCGATTCGACATCATCAACCACAAAAACACAGTGGGGATTGCCCATTCCCGCCGCACCCGGTGCGCCATCAATCGGCAGTTCCACAAGATCCACCTCCCGCGCCAGCGGGACATCCTGCCAGTCCAGTTGCGGCAGGCCCATGTTCACGCTGATCAGACCGTCGCCGGATTCGACCGCTGACAAAAGCCCCCGTTCGGTGTGCAGGGTCAGTTCGGACTTTCCGGTTTCATCAAAAATGATCCTTGCAACACAACGGGTTGCGTTGCCACAAGCCCCCGCTGTGGACCCGTCGGTGTTCCAGAAGGTAATATCCACATCCGCAGCATCGCTGTCGTTGAGCACCACAAGCTGGTCAAAGCCCACACCGAAATAGCGGTGCCCGATGGCGCGAGCCATCGCCGCTGTCATGGGTACTTCCGTCTTGCGCGCGTCCAGAATGACGAAATCATTCCCCAACCCGTGCATCTTCAGAAACGGCAACCCGTTATCAAGAGTGTCCAAGTTTTTCATCCCCGCCATATAGACCTTCGCGCACAATCATTCCAGCCGTGTCATTATTTCGAAATTTCTCTCTTGACCATGCCCGCCAGCAGCCTTAAGACGCCCCCACAGCACGGTGAGGGCCCTTAGCTCAGCTGGTAGAGCAACTGACTTTTAATCAGTAGGTCGATGGTTCGAACCCATCAGGGCTCACCAAAATTCCAAAAGGTCTGGCAGTTTTGCCAGACCTTTTTGCTTTCCGCCCTCAAGCCGCCCTACACTGCTGAGTTGTCAGTCTTTTTTGCGAAAGTTCAGCCCTGATAATCCCGCGGACGCAAACCGTAGCGGGCCAGCCTGTCATAAAGCGTCTTTCGGGGCAGTCCGAGCTGTTCGGCCGCCACCGTAGCCTTGCCCTGAACGTTGCGCAGGGTGGTTTCTAGAACCAGCCTCTCATGGGCCTCCATTTGTTCGGCCAGCGTGCGGCTGCCCCCTGTACCGCCCTGCGGGTCCGCCAGAAACCTGTTCGCATAATCCCGCAGTTCTGCCAGATTGCCGGGCCAGTCCCGTGCCTTGATCTCGGCCAGCGTCGCTGCGGGAACATCGGGCATTTCTGCATTGGCGTAGCGCACCGCATGGCGCAAGAGCACCTCAAAGATCACCCCGAGATCATTGCGCCGCGCCGCCAGATCGGGCACCGCCACCGTAATACAGTTCAGCCGGTCCGCCACCCAAGGCACCGCCTGTTCCGCAGACCCGATGAAACGCAGTTCGGGGCGGTGTTCTACCTGCGAAATCACACAGTCCAACTGACTGCGGGACGCCAGATGCACCCGTTTCACAGAGAGATCCACAGCACCATCCTCTATCACGAAGCCTGCCGGATCAATTTCGGGGGTGCGCACCAGCACAAAGGAATCGCGCCCCTCGGACATGGCGAAAATCGTGTGGGCGGCCAGTTTCTTGCCCGCCCCTTCCGGCCCCACCAGAATGATGTGACGGCCACTGTCGGCGGCGCGGCGCAGGGCCTCGCGGAAATCGCGGCTGGCGGGGCTGTCACCGGGGAAGTGCACCGAGGCCGGATCGCTGCGCCGCATCTTCTGTTCCATCCGCCGCGTGTGCAGCACCAGTTCGCGGTGCGCGAGCGCCCGGTTCAACACTCCGACAAGATGGGAGGTCTCACAGGGTTTTTCCAGAAAATCATACGCCCCTTCCTTCATCGCGCGAATGGCCATCGGCACATCGCCCTCGCCGGTCAGCATCACCACCGGCAATTCCGCGTCGATGCTTTGCGCCAGCGCCAGTATTTCAAATCCGTCTTTATCGGGCATGCGAATGTCGGTCAGGACCACGCCGGCGAAATTGGCCCTTATGGTCCGGCGGGCCTGCACGAAATGGGCGGTCGAAATGACGTCGATCCCCTCCAGATCCAGCGTCTGTGCCAAAGACGCCCGCAGCGCATCGTCGTCTTCGATAAGCAAAACCTGACGTTTCATTTCGCCCCTCCTGCCTTTTTCAATTCCACACAAAACTCTGCGCCGCCTTCGGGCAGGTTCCGGCAGCTTAATTTTCCCCCGAAAGTGCCGACGATCCCGTAGGAGATCGACAGCCCCAGCCCGAGCCCCTTGCTCGCACCCACATCCTTGGTGGTGTAAAACGGCTCAAACACGCGGTCCGGTTCCACAAGCCCGCTGCCGGTGTCGCGAACCCGCAACCGCACCGGACCCTCACCCAAAGGCGTCTCTATTGCCAGCGACAGACGCTTTTCGGGCTGGTCGCGCATCGCATCCATCGCGTTGCCCGTCAGGTTCACAATGACCTGTTGCAACCGCACCGGACCGCCCGCGACCATGACCGGCGGTTTTGGCAGATCCAGTTCTACCGTGATGCCCTCTTCGCGCAAGCGCCGCTCTGCCAGCCGCAGCGCGTCTTGCACCACAGCGACCAGTTCTACAGGTTCCACACGTTCGGATTCATTGCGGGCAAAGCCGCGCAGGTTCTTGATGATCCGGTTGATCCGGTCCACCTGCACGGTGATCTGGTCCAGATTGTCCTGCGCCTCTGCCACGCGGTCCCGTTCAATCAGCTTGATCCCGTTGGCGGCGAAATTGCGGATCGCGGCGAGCGGCTGGTTCACTTCGTGGCTGATCCCCGCAGACATCTGGCCCAGCGCCGTCAGCTTGCCCGCCTGCACCAGCTGATCCTGCGCCTGCCGTAACTGGGCGGTGCGTTCTTCCACCCGCGCCTCCAGCCGGGCGTTGGCGGCCGCTTCCACCACCAGCCGCTCTGCCAGACGGCGCCGCCGCTGGCCAAGCGCCACCAGTCCCGCACCGACAAGCCCCATAATCGCCAGCGCCAGATAGCCGAGCACGCGTGCATTTTGCGCAGCGGTCTTCACATTCAAATACACACGGGTGGTCAGGTCCAGTCGGGGCAGGAATTCTGACAGGACCATCGCCTGTTCCGGCATCACGCCGGTCTTGCCAAAGCGCTGCAACCTGTGCCCGAACCAGTTGCTTTCCTTGTAGTCATAAAAGGGATGCACCACAGAGCGCGGGTAAATCCGCGTGGCCGATGCCGGAAACGCGCCCTTCCCGTCGCGGCGCAGAACCAGTTCCACGCGGTTGGACAGAAACACCACATTATACGCGTCCAGAAACGACACAACGGTTTCATCCACTTCCCACTCGAACTCCAGCTGTTCTACATCCGCACGGACAACCACCACGCCGCTGGGCGGTGCCGCACCATTGATAATGCCGCGGGAAAAGAAAAAGTCCCGCCCGCCGTCTTTGGGTTCAAACGCATGATCCACGCCAAGCCCGCCTGTCAACGCGCGGCGCACATGGGCGGTTTGCCCCAGATCATCCCCGACCCTCGCGCCGTTCTCCTCCAGATCGGAGGCAGCCAAAACACGGCCTTTGCGGTCGAGCACAAAGATTTCCTCGGCGCCCACCGTCAACGCGGTGGTTTCCAGAAAGTCATGGGCCCGCGCCGGATCGGTTTCCCCAGTCAGCACGCCCACAATCACCGGATGTCGCGCCAGAAGGTTGGGCAGTTGCTGGAACCGCGCCAGTTGCGCCAGCACGCGGTCTGATGCCTGATCAAGCTGCACCGCCCCCGTGCGCGACAGTTGGTTCAGGTTCGCACGATAGGCTAGCGTAAACACGCCAGCCGCCACAAGGACCGCGACGCCGCAAAACGCCAGAACCGGAATTAATCGTCTCAACGCGGACCCCTTGGTTGCCGTTTTCGGACTGGTGAATCGCCGGCCCCGAAGCGCCGCCCGTGAAAACCGGCGCGGCGCAAAGCTGTCCGAAATTTCGCACAAATCCCGCAGCAGGCAAAGTGCAAATTCTTAACCCCCCAAAAATAAACTGTTTTTCTGCGCAGCAAAAAACCCTTTGCGCAAACATCCGCTGATCGTTTCCCTACAGTTGGCCGGATTACGGTCCGACAGATATCCAATGGGAGGAAACCATGAAGACTTTCTTGAAAGCGGCCTGCATCGCAGCCGTTGCTTTTGTGCCATCCATCGCCGCCGCTGCCTGCGAAGACGGCGAAGTGGTCGTGAAATTCGCACATGTCACCAACAGTGACAAACACCCCAAAGGGATCGCCGCATCCCTCCTTGAAAAACGTGTGAACGAGGAAATGAACGGCAAGATGTGTATGGAGGTTTTCCCGAACTCCACGCTTTATGATGACAACAAGGTGCTTGAGGCGATGCTTCAGGGCGATGTGCAGCTTGCCGCGCCGTCCCTGTCCAAGTTCGAGAAATTCACCAAACAGTTCCGCATTTTCGATCTGCCCTTCATGTTCAACGACATGAAAGCCGTGAACGCCTACCAAGCCTCCGAAGCGGGTCAAGCCATGCTCGACTCCATGCAAAAGCGCGGCCTGCAAGGTCTGGCTTACTGGCACAACGGCATGAAACAAATGTCCGCCAGCAAACCGCTGCTGCTGCCCACGGATGCAAACGGTCTGAAGTTCCGTGTACAGTCCTCTGACGTGCTGGTGGCGCAGATGGAAGCCATCGGTGGTTCTCCGCAGAAGATGAAATTTGCCGAAGTTTACGGTGCGCTGCAAACCGGCGTTGTGGACGGTCAGGAAAACACCTGGTCCAATATCTACGGCAAGAAATTCTTCGAGGTTCAGGACGGTATCACCGAAACCAACCACGGCATCATCGACTACCTGCTGGTAGCCTCGGTTGACTGGCTCGACGGTCTGGACGCAGACGTGCGCGACCAGTTCCTGACCATCGTTGATGAAGTGACCGAAGCCCGCAATTCCGAAGCTTATGCCGTGAATCAGGCCGCCAAACAGTCCGTGATTGATGCCGGTGGCACCGTGCGCGAACTGACAGCCGAGCAACGCGCAGCTTGGGTTGAAGCGATGAAGCCGGTTTGGGCGAAATTTGAAGGCGATGTGGGTGCGGAAAACATCGAAGCCGCACAGAAAATCAACATGTCCATGACCAACTAAGACCTGTTGCGGGGCGGGCCAGGATCGGCCCGCCCCTTTTTTATCCAAAATCTCGGGAGGATTTGCACATGTCACAGCGCACACAAAGCTGGACGGACCGTCTGGAGGAAACGCTGATCGCGTCGATCCTCGGCCTTATGACAGTGGTGACATTTGCAAATGTTGTCGCCCGCTACGGGTTCAATTCCAATATTCTCTGGGCGGTGGAATTTACCGTGTTTCTGTTCGGCTGGATGGTGCTGCTTGGCGCGTCCTATGCGGTAAAGATCAATGCCCATTTGGGGGTGGATGCGATCCTGAACATCGTGCCGCCTAGGACGCGCAAGGCGCTCGGCATGGTCGCTGTCACCGTCTGCATCATCTTTTCCTTTCTGCTGCTGAAAGGCGCATGGGACTACTGGGCCAATTTCGCCAACCTTCCCGCAACCACAGGCCGCTGGTTCCCCACCGGATTTGAAGAAAACTTCCGCGGCAAAGGCTGGTATGAAACCGACGATGTGCCAATGCCCGCAATCCTCGGGTTTATGGAGAACCTGTTCAACGACGGCGATGAATACGAAAAGCTGCCCCGATTGATCCCCTATATGGTGCTGCCGCTTTCAATGGCACTGCTGCTGTTTCGCTTTTGTCAGGCGGGCGTGAAGCTCTGGCGCGGCGAAATCTCCATGCTGATCGTCAGCCATGAGGCCGAAGACTCCATCGAAGAAGCCGCCCAATACGTGAAGGACAATTAATCATGGAAGTCATTCTTCTCTTTGCCATGGTGATTGGCCTGTTGCTGATCGGCGTGCCGATTGCTGTGTCTCTCGGCTTCTCCTCCGTGCTGTTTCTGCTCTGGTTCTCGGACAGCTCTCTCGCATCGGTCGCACAAACCCTGTTCAACGCTTTTGAAGGGCATTACACGCTGTTGGCCATTCCCTTCTTCATCCTTGCGTCCTCTTTCATGTCCACAGGTGGCGTGGCGCGGCGGATCATCCGGTTCTCCATCGCCTGTGTCGGGCATTTCCACGGCGGTCTGGCGATTGCGGGTGTTTTCGCCTGTATGATGTTCGCTGCCCTGTCCGGTTCCTCCCCCGCCACAGTGGTCGCCATCGGCTCTATCGTGATCGCAGGTATGCGGCAGGTGGGCTACACCAAAGAATTCGCCGCCGGTGTGATCTGTAACGCTGGCACCCTTGGCATTCTGATCCCGCCGTCCATCGTGATGGTGGTCTATGCCGCGGCGGTAGAGGTCTCGGTCGGTCGCATGTTCCTCGCCGGTGTGTTTCCGGGCCTTCTGGCCGGTATCATGCTGATGATCGGCATCTATGTCATGGCCCGCGTCAAAGGTCTGCCCAAGGGCGAACGCGCCGCTTGGTCCGAACGCTTCGCCGCCGCCCGAGAGGCCGGTTGGGGTCTGTTCCTCATCGTTATCATCCTCGGCGGCATCTACGGCGGCATCTTCACCCCCACCGAGGCCGCAGCGGTTGCAGCAATCTACGCGTGGTTTATCGCCAGTTTTGTCTACCGCGACATGGGTCCGCTGACCACAGCAGAGGGACAAAACAACACCTCGCTGCTGAAAAAGCCACAGGCGCTGATTACGGCGATCTGGCACAAGGACACCATCGACACCCTGTTTGAAGCGGGCAAGCTGACTGTGACCCTGCTGTTCGTCATCGCCTGTGCGCTGATCCTGAAGCATGTTCTGACAGACGAACAAATTCCCCAGCAGATCACCAAAGCGATGCTGGCCGCCGGACTTGGCCCTGTGGCCTTCCTGATCGTGGTTAACGTGATCCTGCTGATCGGTGGCCAGTTCATGGAACCCTCCGGCCTGCTGGTGATCGTGGCACCGCTGGTGTTCCCCATCGCCATCGAACTGGGTATCGACCCGATCCATTTGGGCATCATCATGGTGGTGAATATGGAAATCGGCATGATCACACCGCCTGTAGGACTCAACCTGTTTGTGACCTCCGGCGTGGCCGGAATGCCGATGATGGCGGTGGTGCGTGCGGCACTACCCTTCCTTGCCATCCTCTTTGTCTTCCTGATCATGATCACCTACATTCCGATCATTTCAACCTTCCTGCCAAATCTGGTGATGGGTCCCGAGATGATCACCAAATAGCTTCCGCAACGGCAAGCTTGCCCAAACGCGCCTAGCGCGGCTAAGCCTCCGGCCACCCAACCGGAGGCTTAATCATGTCCGCAGTCCTGCAAGAGTTCCTCGATCACCTGTCCCCCCGTGTCACCGGCACCCTGCAAGGCAGCGCCAAACTGGTGATCCGCGATCACGGCAGTGTGCACCTGACCGATCAGGGCGCAACCCTGTCTGACGCAGACGCCGACGTCACGCTGACTGCGACCGAACAGACCTTTCGCAACATTCTGGACGGCAGCCAGAACCCCGCAATGGCCTTTATGTCGGGCAAACTAAAGGTGGACGGCTCTAACATGCGCGCTTTGAAAGTCTCCGAAATCCTTACCAAAGCCTGATCCGCACCGGCTCCATTTTCGACAAATATCCCCGCGCGGAGCGCATTTCCGCGCCTCGCATCGAAAACTTGTCCGTTTGGTCAGGAAAAACGAAAAAAATACTAGAGAAGCTGCATCAAACCCGCTAGCGTTGCTCTTTATCCTCGATCCAACAGGGACAATGCCCAAATAAATGATCCTGAATTTCGGCTCTATAAACCTCGATCTGGTCTACCGCGTGCCCCATCTTCCGGCAGCGGGGGAAACGCTCGCCTCCGGTTCGTTTGAGAAATATCTCGGCGGCAAAGGCATCAACCAGTCCATCGCGGCGCACCGCTCTGGCGCGCAAACCCTGCACCTCGGGTGCCTTGGACCGGACGGGGACTGGCTGCGCGAACAGATTGCCGGTTTCGGCCTGTCCACTGACGGGCTGCGCCGTGTCACCACCCCCACAGGCCATGCGGTGATCTTTGTGGATGACAATGCGGAGAACCAGATCGTCCTGTTTGGCGGCTCCAACCAAGCCTTTACCACAGACCAGTTCGACGCGGCGCTGGCACAGGCCGATCCCGCCAAAGACTGGGTCTTGTGCCAAAATGAAACAAACGCGGTGCCGGAAATGGCCCGCATGGCCAAGGCAAAGGGTCTAAGGGTTGTTTATTCGGCAGCACCTTTTGATGCGGATCACGCGATCCCGATGCTCGACCATATCCACCTTCTGGCGGTGAACGAAGGCGAAGCCGCAGCGCTGCAAACCGCCCTTGGCAAAGACCTCCAGTCTGTCGGCCTGCCTTACCTGCTGATCACCAAAGGCGCTAAGGGCGCGACCCTTTATGCGGACGGCCAGCAGTTCGACCAGAGCAGCTTTGCCGTGACCGCGACCGATACCACAGGGGCAGGCGATACCTTCCTTGGGGCCTTCGTTGCAGAACTGTCGGCTAGCGACGATCCGGCCCAAGCGCTGCAATTCGCCGCCGCTGCCGCCGCGGTACAGGTGACACGCGCCGGGGCCGCCCCTGCGATCCCGACCCGCGAAGACACATTGTCCTTCCTGAAAGCCAACACATGACCCATAAGATCCTTATCGACACCGACCCCGGCATCGACGATGCAATGGCGATCTTTTACGCCGCCCTGCACCCCGAAATCGAGATTGTCGGCATGACCAGTGTTTTTGGCAATGTCACAACGGAAATCGCCGCCCGCAATGCCATCGTGCTGGCAGAACGGGCCGGACAGGAAATTCCGGTAGCAAAAGGCGCTGGCAAACCGCTGGTGCAGACGCCGAATCCGGTTTCGGATTATGTGCACGGGGCCGAGGGCTTTGGCGACATGCCTGCCCAAGACACCACCGCCCGTCCGGTGGATGAGCCAGCCCATGAGTTTATCTGCCGCCTGATCAATGAAAATCCGTCCGAGATCACGCTTTGCCCGATCGGACCCCTGACCAACATCGCGCTTGCGTTGCGCCACGACCCGACAATCGCGGAGAAGGTCAAATCCGTCGTGATCATGGGCGGCGGGTTGGAGCGGGGCAATGTTTCCGCCTATGCCGAAGCCAATATCTGGAACGACCCCCACGCCGCAGATGAGGTCTTTTCCGCCCATTGGCCGCTGACGATGGTCGGGCTTGATGTCACGACACAGGTGGTGTGCGACAAACCGGATTTCGCCGCCATCGCCAAGGCCAGCCCGAAACTCGGCGGTTTCCTGAACGAAGCGGTCCAGTATTACGTAAACTTTTACGAGACCCACCACGGGATTTCAGGCTCGCAAATGCATGACCCGACGGCAGTCATTGCCATCACAGACCCCCAGTATTTTACCATTGAAAACCACGCGCTAGAAGTTATCGTGGACGGTGATCGCATAGGCCAGACAATCCGTTCTACCGATCCGTCCCGACCAAAACACAAAGTGCCTATGGGCGTGGATATTGATGGTGTGAAACGCCGGTTTTTGACAATGTTTGAAACCGGTTCTTAAAACAGGAGAACTCCCATGACAGAATTCGCCGTACTCGCCGTCAGCCCGTCCGATCCGGACGCACCGGAAAAATTCGCCAAATCCCTGCGCGAAACCGGTTTTGCGGTGATTAAGGACCACGACATCGACATGTCCGAAATCGAAGCCATGTATGATGTGTGGCCGGATTATTTCGCCAGCGACGACAAGCTGAAAGACGCCACCGATATGGGCGATCCTTCGGGCTATTTCGGTTATAAATCCGAGAACGCCAAAGGCGCCGCCCAAAAAGACCTTAAGGAATTTTACCACGTCTACCAGAAGAACGACCTTCCCGAAGGCGTCTCCGAGGTGACAAAGAATTTCCACAACAAGATGGTTGGCATGGGCAAGATGCTGCTCGGCTGGCTGGATCAGGTCACACCGGATGACGTCAAAGACCAGCTTTCCATGCCGTTTCAGGATATGATCAAGGACAGCGACAGCCACCTGCTGCGGGTTCTGCACTATCCGCCCCTGCCCGATGATGTGCAACCGGGCGAAGTGCGCGCGGCGGCCCATGGCGACATTAACCTGATTACCCTGCTGGTGACAGGATCGGAGCCCGGCCTTCAGGCGCAGGATGTGAACGGCAACTGGCACGACATTCCCTGTGGCACCGGCTATATCAATGTGAATGCCGGTGACATGCTGGAGCGTGCATCGCGCAATTATTATCCCTCCACCATCCACCGTGTGGTAAACCCGCCCAAACAGGAAAACAAATCCCGCTATTCCCTGCCGCTGTTCATGCACCCGCGCCCCGATGTGCAACTGGACCACCAGACTGCCGGTGAATTTCTGGAAGAGAGACTTAAAGAGATCGGCCAGCGCAGCTAATCCTGCGCCCAAGGCTGTTACAAACCCAAAGGTGCCGCTGCGGTGCCGCCAACAAGGAGACTTCAATGAAAAAAGTACTTACAACGGTACTGGCTGGTGCATTCACAGCCGTATCCTCTTTTGCAGTGGCCGAAAGCCACGGCGATTTTAAACCGGCCGTTATCTACGATATGGGCGGTAAATTCGACAAATCCTTCAACGAAGGCGTTTATGCCGGCATTAAAAAGTTTCAGGACGAAACCGGCGTTGAGGTGATGGAATTCGAAGTCACCAACGAAGCCCAGCGCCAGCAGGCGATGGAAAAAATGGTTCAGCGCGGTGCGACGATCGTTCTGGGCGTAGGTTTTGCACAGGCTGACGCGATTTCTGCGGTGGCTGCGGCCAACCCTGACGTGAACTTCTCTATCATTGACGTGTCATGGCTGGATCACCCGAACCTGCGCCAGTATGCGTTCAAGGAACAGGAAGGCTCCTATCTGGTTGGCGTGGCCGCGGCGATGGCCTCTGACACCGGCACTGTCGGCTTTGTCGGCGGCATGGACATCCCCCTGATCCGCGCATTTGCCTGCGGCTATGAACAAGGCGTTAAGGCCACCAAAGAGGATGCAAAAGTCCTGCAAAACATGACCGGCACCACTCCGGCGGCATGGAACGACCCGACCAAAGGGTCCGAGCTGACACAAGCCCAGATCGACCGTGGCGCAGACGTGATCTTTCAGGCTGCTGGCGGCACCGGCGTTGGTGTAATTCAGGCCGCAGCGGATGCGGGCAAACTGGCCATCGGCGTGGATTCCAACCAGAACTACATGGCCCCCGGCAACGTGCTGACCTCCATGCTGAAACGCGTGGATGTGGCCGCTTATGAAACCATGAAAGACGCCATGTCCGGCGAATTTGAAACCGGCGTCCGTCTGCTGGGCGTTGCCGAAGGTGGCGTTGGCTGGGCACTGGACGAATACAACGCCGATCTGATCACACCGGAAATGAAATCCGCGATTGATCAGGCCGCAGCACGGATCACTTCGGGTGAAATCGAAGTCCACGACTACCGTTCCGACAACAGCTGCAAGATGTAATCCATTACATTCAACGGGGCGGCCTTCGGGCCGTCCCACCCCGCGCGCACCTGCGCCCCGGTATTTCGTTTACGCTCTCACGCCGGAGCCTAAACGCAAGTCGGGCAAGACAACGATCCGGACCAACAACAGGCCTTCTTCAGGGTGAGGGACACACATGAATACTGCGCTGGAACTGAAAAACGTCAGCAAGTCATTCGGCTTGGTAAAAGCCAACAAGAACATCAATCTTGCTGTCGAGGCCGGTTCCATACACGGTATCATCGGTGAAAACGGTGCGGGCAAATCCACCCTGATGAATATCATCTACGGAATGCACCGTGCGGACAGTGGTGAAATCCACTTTGGCGGTCAAAAGGTGGATGTGCGCTCCTCTGCGGATGCCATCGAACACGGGATTGGCATGGTACACCAGCATTTTATGCTGGTGCCAACCTTTACCGTGCTGGAAAATGTCATGCTGGGAACCGAGGGCGGTTTAATGTTGCGTGACGGTCGCGGCGCAGCGCTGGAACGGTTGCTGCATCTGTCTGAAACCTACAATTTGCAGGTGGATCCCCATGCGCTGGTGTCCGATCTGAACGTGGGCCAGCGCCAACGGGTAGAGATCATCAAGGCGCTGAAGGGCGGCGCAAAAGTGTTGATCCTTGACGAACCCACCGGCGTTCTTACCCCACAGGAAGCAGACCAGCTTTTCGAGATTCTCAAGGTTCTGCGCGATGACGGGGTCTCCGTCCTGCTGATCACCCATAAGCTGTCCGAGATCATGGACATCACTGACACTGTGTCGATCATGCGGCAGGGGGAAATGGTCGGCCACCGCAAGACATCCGAAACCTCGCCGCAGGAACTGGCCGAACTGATGGTCGGACGCGAAGTGCTGCTGGAGGTGGACCGCAAACCCGCCAAACCCGCCGAAGTGCGGTTTTCTGCCAAGAACCTCGGCTACACCAATGCACAGGGCGTGGTGGAACTGGAAGACATCAACTTTGAAGTGCGCTCCGGCGAAATCCTCGGGGTGGCCGGCGTTTCCGGCAACGGCCAGACGCAATTGATGGAAACCCTTGCGGGTATGCGTCACCTCACCAGCGGCAGCCTGAACATTCTGGGCACCGAAGTCACCGCCGCCGACCAGACCGACCCGCGCATCATCCGCGACCTTGGCGTCGGCCATATCCCCGAAGACCGTCACACCCACGGGCTGGTGCTGAACTTTGAAGCGCGGGAAAACATGATCCTCGGGTTTCAGGATACCGAACTGGCTGGCAGTGGGAAGCTGTTCGATTACAAGACGATCCAGCAGAATTGCGAAGACAAAATGGCCCATTACGATGTGCGCCCGCCCAACCCGCGTCTGAATGCCAAGAATTTTTCCGGTGGCAACCAGCAGAAAATCGTCATCGCACGGGAATTTTCCGCCAACCCCGGCGTTTTGCTGGTGGGCCAGCCCACACGGGGCGTTGATGTGGGCGCGATTGAGTTCATTCACAAGCAACTGCTGGAACTGCGGGACGCGGGCTGCGCGATCCTGCTGGTCTCGGTCGAACTCGACGAGATCATGTCCCTGTCAGACCGCATCATGGTGCTATGTGGCGGGCAGAACGTTGGCATTATCGACAGCGCCGATGCAGACAGACAAACCCTTGGCCTGATGATGGCCGGTCAAAGACAAGAGGCCGCCGCATGAGCACGCCAACTCCCCCCCTTCCCCGCTGGGCAGACCTGATCCTGCTCCCGATCATAAACCTTTTCGCCGCATTTTTCATCTGCGGCCTGATCGTACTCGCCATCGGGGAAAACCCGATCGAAGCACTGGGCGTGATGATCAAGGGCGCATTCGTCTATTCCGGCGGGCTGGGCTATACGCTGTTTTATACCACAAATTATGTTTTCACCGGACTGGCGGTCGCGCTGGCCTTCCACTGCAAGATGTTCAATATCGGCGGTGAGGGACAGGCCCTGATCGGCGGTCTTGGCGCCGCGCTCGCCTCTTTCAGTCTCGGAGTTTACCTGCCCGCGCCACTGGCGATTCCGCTGGCTGTGCTGGGTGCTTTTATTGCCGGTGGCATCTGGGGTGTTATTCCCGGGTATCTACAGGCCAAACGGGGCAGTCATATCGTGATCACCACGATTATGTTCAACTTCCTCGCAGCATCCCTGATGGTCTATCTTCTGGCCGGACCGATGCTTGAAGCCGGTCAGCAATCCCCGCAAACCGCGAAACTGGCCGAGAGCACACTGCTCCCGAAAATGGCCGACATGCTGCGTCCTCTGGGCTTTGACATCACCAGTTCGCCGCTGAACGCATCCTTCCTGATCGCCCTTGGCGCGATGGCGGTGTTTTACGTGCTGGTCTGGCACACGCGACTTGGCTTCAACATCCGCTCGGTCGGGCAAAATCAGGAAGCTGCCCATTATGCCGGGATCAATGTGGCGCGGACCATTATCATCACGATGGCGATTTCCGGCGGCTTTGCCGGATTGCTCGCCACCAATGAAATTCTAGGCTTCAATCACAAGGTGGTGCTGAACTTCACCGCCGGATACGGCTTTACCGGCATCGCGGTGGCCCTGATGGGACGCAACCATCCCATCGGAATTTTCCTCGCAGCCCTGCTGTTCGGGGCGCTGACACAGGGCGGCGGCGAGCTGGACTTTGAATTTCAGTCCATCACCCGCGAGATGGTGTTGCTGATACAGGGGATGATCATCCTCTTCTCGGGGGCGCTGGCCTATATGTTCAACCCGCCGCTGGCGCGGATGATTGCGAAATTCGTTGCACCGAAGGATCCTGCAAATGGCTGATTTCCTCTACCAACTGCTGCTCTCGCTTGATGCAACCCTGCGGATCGCAACGCCACTGATGCTTTGCGCTATGGCGGGTATCTTTTCGGAACGTTCCGGCATCGTGGACATATCGCTGGAAGGCAAACTGCTGTCCGGTGCCTTTGTCGCCGCCACCATCGCGGCACTGACAGGCTCGGCGTGGCTCGGCCTTGGCTGTGCAATGCTGGCGGGGATTTTCATGTCCCTGATCCACGGTTTCGCCTGTATCACCCACAGAGGCGATCAGGTTGTTTCCGGCGTTGCGATCAACATTCTGGCCAGCGGGCTGACAATCGTGCTTGGCATTGCATTGTTCAAACGGGGCGGTCAAACACCCTCGCTGCCGCGCGAAGACCGGTTCACCCCGATAGAGTGGTGGGGCGTGGATATGATGGACAGCGTGCCGGTCCTTGGCACCATCTATCGCCAGCTAATCTCGGGTCATAACATGCTCGTCTATGTGGCCCTGCTCGCCGTGCCACTGACCGCCCTAATCCTCTACCGCTCCCGCTTTGGCCTGCGGCTGCGGGCCGTGGGTGAAGTCCCGGAGGCTGTGGATTCCGCAGGTATCTCGGTCACATGGCTGCGCTACCGCGCATTGATCGTGGGCGGCGCCCTCTGCGGTATTGCTGGTGCCTATCTGTCCATCGCACAGGGCGGCAATTTTGTGCGCGAAATGTCCGCCGGCAAAGGCTATATCGCGCTGGCGGCTGTGATCTTTGGCAACTGGAAACCGCTCAGCGCCTTTATGGCCTGCCTGATGTTCGGCTTCCTTGAGGCAGCCACCACCCGTCTCGAAGGCGTTGCCCTGCCCTTGATCGGAGAGGTGCCAACGCAACTGATGCTGGCAATGCCCTATGTGCTGACCGTGCTGCTGCTGGCTGGTTTCATCGGCAAACCGCGCCCGCCCGCTGCCATCGGCAGACCCTATCACAAATAGGGCAGGCCACCGGCCTACCCTTCCATCCGTGCACGGGTCTTTTCATCAAGCAAGGGCCGCAACACCTGCAACAACGGGTGGCCGTCCATATAGCGCTGCCCGTAATCCAGATTGAACCCGTAGTCGAAATCCGCCGGATTTTGCCCCTGCGTGTGCTGCAGAATGGTCTCCAATTTGTCGAGCCCTTTGATCAACCGTGCCTCCGGACTGGCCGCATTTTCATACTCATCCCAAAGCGCAAGCAAGCCATCAGCCTGCGCTGGCAACAACCCTTCCAACAGGCTGGCAAAATCGGCCCGCTCCTCGGCGCTTTTATCCGCTACCTGCTCTGTTGCGGGAATATCCCCCGACACGGCCTCTCCCAGATCATGCAGCACCGCCAGCTTTAACAGACGGGCAATGTCGAGCCCGTCGCACTGGTCCTCAAACAACACAACCCACAAACACAAGCGCCAGGTATGGGCCGCCGTGCTCTCGCGCCGCCCCTCCCCCGTAAAGCCCGAGCGGAATACATCCTTCAACGCCTCCGCCCGCTCCAGAACCGCAAGCCGCGCCACCGCCTCAGACCGCTTCACGATACGCCCCAGTTTCAATGTTCCAAAAATACTCAGACATGCCGGACATTCGGATCAATCGGACCTTTGGGCAGGTTCAAAGCCCGCTCCAGCGCCAGCCCGACTTGCAAGACCAAAGCATCCCCTTTGGGCGGCCCAACCAGTTGAATGCCAATCGGCATACCGGATTTGGTAAAGCCCGCAGGCAGCGCCAGCGCAGGCAGCGCGGCCGTCGTGGCAAGGAAGGAAAACCGCAGCCAGTCTACGTAATCGCTCAGCTCCTGACCGTCTACAACTGTCGGATATTCCTGCTCCACCAAAGTGGGTTCCAGCCCCACAACAGGGATCGCCAGCACATCGTGATCCGCCAGAAACTCGCGCATTTGGTGATAGACTTCGGTGCGCCCGCGCTGTGCGAGATAAATGTCATGGCTGGTCTGTTTCACCCCCACGTCGATATTCTCCCGCAGGGTGCGTTTGAAATGCTGTTTCACCTCATCAGGCACAAAATTGTTGACCGCGCCGTAATGCATGCCGCGCAAGGCAACATAAGTATCATAAAGGGCAGGCATCTCGGGGCAGGCTTCTTCCACCCGCATCGCCGCGCCTTCGGCAGTCTGCATCGCACCGGAGAGAATATCGCGCACTTCCCGCTCAACCGGCGCAAAGCCCCCTTGATCGGGACTAAAGGCAATGCGGATGTTTTTCTTTTCCTGCCGGACCGCTTGCTGAAACGGAACCTCCGGCGCGTGCAGGCTGATCGGCATTCGCGGATCAAACCCCGTCATCGCATCAAGAAATAGCGCCACATCCTCTACGTCCCGCGCCATAGGCCCGTTGATCCCCTCGTTCAAGAAACCCGCCGGACCCGGACCACCGCCCGCACGTCCCGGTGTCGCGCGGAACCCGCAAACTCCGCA
This sequence comes from Neptunicoccus sediminis, assembly GCF_001719615.1. GTDB lineage: Bacteria > Pseudomonadota > Alphaproteobacteria > Rhodobacterales > Rhodobacteraceae > Amylibacter > Amylibacter sediminis. Next base: position 487,533 of record NZ_MDVX01000001.1, on the reverse strand, counting down.
ATAGCCAGCGGGCGTGCGCAAAGATCCGGCCAGATCGGAACCGGAACTCAGCCATGTTTCCCCCGCCGCCAGCGAAGCCGCCGCACCGCCAGAAGACCCGCCTGCGTTCTTGCGGGTGTCCCAAGGGTTGCGCGTGTATCCGAACACCTCGTTAAAGGTATTCCCGCCTGCACCAAACTCCGGTGTGTTGGTCTTTCCGGTGATCACCGCGCCGCGGTTTTCCATCATCTCGACCAAAGGACTGCTCACCGGAGACACATAATCCTTCATCCCCAGAGACCCCATCGTGGTGACAACGCCGCCCACTTCGTTCAGGTCTTTGATCCCGACAGGCAAGCCGCCCAGCCAACCCGGATCGCTCTGATCGGCGTTTCCGGCGGTTTCTGCCTGCGCATAGGCCCGGTCGCGGCACTGGGTGACAGTCGCGTTAATTGCCGGTCCCACCGCATCAATCCGCGCATAAGCCGCATCCAGAAGCTCCTTTGAAGACACCTCCTTGCGCTTCAACAGTCTCACCACCTCGCGTGCAGATTTCGCGCAAAGCTCCGGTCCGGTGAATTCAGCCATTGTCTATCCCTCCTGATATTCCGGCCAACTGTGCAAAGACTGAACAAATCTGTCCACCGCAAAAGGAACTGCCGCCGCTTCGCGGTCCACGGCTGCGTTATTCTGCATTCGATTGCATTATTCTTTTGCGCTATCGCCCCGCCCCGCTTTAGGCTTGGCACAACAGTCGCGCCGCCGGCAGTCAGTGGAGGGTCTCTGGTGCGCGAGAGAGGAGAAACCGTGCGACAGACCCCGAAATCCATGTGGTCTCTTGAAACGCTGGGGCGCACCCGCCTGTCGCGCTATTTCTTCTTGCGCGATTTCATGCATTCCGAGATCAGCGCCTTTTACGGCATCCCCAACATACCGGAAAATCCCGACGCGGTGGTTGCAGCGGGCAAGGCGCTGGCGCAAACCCTGCTGGATCCGCTGGTCGAAACCTTCGGGCCGATTGCGATCCGCTCGGGCTACCGCTCTGCGGTTCTGAACAAATTTGGCAACGACCACAAACTGAACTGCGCCCGCAATGACGCCAACGGTGCCGCGCGGATCTGGGAGCGGACGGACCGCCACGGCAACAGGGGTGCGTGCGCAACCATCGTCATTCCGTGGTTTGCCGACCAATACGATCAAGGCCGCGACTGGCATGATCTGGCCTATTGGATTCACGATCACCTGAATTATCACGAACAATACTTCTTCCCGAAACTCGCCGCGCTGAACCTGACCTGGCGGGAAAATCCTCAAGGACGGATACTCAGCTACATCGCGCCGAAAGGCAGGCTGCTGGCCAGCGGTGCGGAGCCTGCCGAACCAAAGGCCCAGCGCCAAAAGAGATACGCCGACTTTCCGCCCTTCCGCGGCATCACCTACCCCCCGCTGCCCAAGCGCTGGCGGCGAGACACAGACGAACCATAAGGACCAGACCATGACCCTGCCCCGCACCCCGAGTTTCAGATTGGACGGAAAACGCGCCCTTGTGACCGGAGGCACATCCGGCATCGGCTTGGGCTGCGCGGTGGCCTTGGCAGAACACGGGGCGCATGTCACCCTTGCGGCGCGAAAAACCGCGCGGATGGAAGATGCAGCGCATAAGATGCGCAGCGAAGGCTGGCAGGTGGACACTCTGGCGCTGGACGTGGCGGATGTGGCGGCGACACAGGCGCATGTGGCACAAAGCGGCCCCTTTGACATTCTGGTTAATTCCGCCGGATTTGCGCGCCACGCGCCGGCGCTCGAGACAACCGAAGCCGATTTCGACGCGATGACCGACCTCAACGCAAAGGGCGCCTATTTTCTGGCGCAAGCTGTCGCAAAAGGATTGATCGCAGCCGGCAAACCCGGCTCCATTATCCAGATTTCGTCGCAAATGGCCCACGTGGGCGGACAGGAACGGGCGGTTTATTGCGGCTCCAAACATGCGGTCGAAGGCTACACCAAGGCCCAAGCGATCGAATGGGGCCCACATGGAATCCGCGTCAACACCATCTGCCCCACCTTCATCCGCACCCCGCTGACAGAACAAACCTTCAAACGCCCCGAACTGGTGGCCTGGATCGAAGACAAGATCAAACTCGGGCGCATCGGAGAGGTAGAGGACATCATGGGCGCCACAGTCTTCCTCGCCTCGGACGCCGCCGCCCTGATCACCGGCAGTTCCCTACTGATCGACGGGGGGTGGACCGCAGACTGACCCTCTCTTCAATGTTCCCGAAATACTCATAAAAAGGGCAAGCGCATGCCAAACGACAAGATTACATCCCTCGACGTTGCAAAACGCGCAGGCGTGTCCCAATCTGCCGTCAGCCGCGTGTTTACAAAAGGCGCTTCGGCAAGCCAGAAAACCATCGACAAAGTCCGAAAGGCGGCAAAAGAACTCGGCTACCGGCCCAATGTTCTGGCGCGCTCGCTGATCACGGGGCGCTCGCGTATTGTCGGGTTAGTGGTGGCCTATCTTGACAATTATTTCTACCCAGTCGCCCTGCAAAAGTTGTCCAATGCGCTGAAGGAAGAAGGCTATCACGTTATGGTTTTCATGGCGTCGGACACCACGAAAGACATTGAACGGGTGGTGGACGAAATGCTGGATTATCAAGTGGATGCCATTGTGGCCGCCTCTGTGCCGCTGTCATCCGATCTGGCGGGGCGCTGTCGGGACGAGGGCATTCCGCTGGTGTTTTTCAACCGCTCGCAGGCTGGCGAGAACCTGACCAGCGTCACGGCCGACAATTACGCAGGCGGCAAAGAGATCGCGCGGTTTCTTGCAGCCCACCACCCCGAACGGATCGGGTATATTGCAGGGTTTGAAGGCGCATCAACACAGCGGGATCGCGAGGCCGGTTTCCTTGACGGTTTGAACGCCGCCGGACGGGAGGTTTCCAGCCGCACTGTTGGGAATTTCAACACGCAAGAGACCCGCGCCGCCGCGCTCGCCATGTTTTCAACGCCGCGCCATCCGGATGCTGTTTTTGTGGCCAATGATCACATGGCTTTCACTGTAATGGACGTGCTGCGCAGCGAACTGCACCTGACTGTTCCGGGCGATGTCATCCTTGTCGGTTACGACGATGTGCCGCCAGCGGTCTGGGCCGGTTACAGCCTGACAACCGTACGCCAGCGCACCGGCCGGATGGTGGAGGAAACCGTTAAAGTTTTGATGAATGCGATTGCCACTGGCGAAGCTCCGGTCGCGAATATCAAGATCGCCGGCCCCCTGATCGTGCGCGGATCGGCCCCTGCACCGAAGGGATGGGCGGGTTAGCGCAATGGCTCCAAGCCTATTTCCGAAAGTACCAGCGATAGGCGGGTGATTAGTCTTCCGGCGTCCCGTTAACTGGAGAAACCCTTAAACCTTTCCAAAACCTTAATCATGAAGCTTCATATAAGAAGCTTCATACAACACGCGTCTTACTACACGCTTCATATATGACGCTTCATATTTGCAGGGTCATACATTTTTACCCATAAAATCAAACACCTTGGTAATCCCAACCTCAAACTCAACGATTCCACATACAAAAGAAGCGCCCCGAATACAACGGAGCGCTTTGTTATTTCAGACCCTAAACAGGGCGCCTCAACACCGGATCAGTTCGGAGAACCGGCCAGTGGTGTGTTCAGGTATGGGAACACATTCTGCAATTCGGCTGCACTGATCGGCGCACCATCGGTGAACGGCGCATTGCCAACCGGCGCATCTTCGGGATCACACAGGCCCAGATTGATCAGATCGCTCTCTTCGTCCTCGACCGCACCTTCAACACCCAATTCCGCACCCAGCGGCACCGGATGGCACAAAGCACCCATCATCACACGCAGCGCAATATCCACCACATCATCACCGGGACGACGACCATTCGGGAAGCCGGCCAGATCTTCGGCAACCACACCGTAAGGGTGCTGGCGGTTCCGCCATGTCGGGTCTACGGCTGTATTCAGGCGCATCATCTCGGATCCGACCACACCAGCGGGCTGATTAAATCCCGGAAAGCCGGTCAGGAAGGCTGTCACCAGATCCTGACGGGGAAAGTTCGACGGCGCGATGTCACCTTCTGCACCGACCGCATCGCGGAACAGGGCGTCCAGCAGGAATGGCAGTGTCGGGTTGGTCACATATTTCGCGAACTGTTTGTCATGTTTTGGCTTGGAGCCGTTGAATTTATCCTTATCCGGCAGACCGATGACAACTTCATTCACCAGCGGGTTGGACAGACGGGACACCTGCTGCATTTTCGCAGGGGTGCCTTTGGTTGTCGGACCGTAAACGCTGGCCGTGGTCCATGCGCCGATCACCGGCTCGTCGTCTTTGGTGATACATTGCGTCGGAACTTCAATCGCCAACGAGGTCACATTTGCCTTTCCAACCAGATCATCGTTTTCACGCGATTGCATAATACCACCGGGGAAGGATTCTCCATCCAGTGGCACAAGGTTCACGAGATCGAAAATCTCACCCAAATTGACAGCAAAGGCTTCGGCCCGTTGTCCGGCAAAAACGCGACCGTCTTTCTTGCAACCCGGAATTTTGAAGTCATAGATGTAGCTGTTCGCATAGGCATCGTAATCGGGGATCGTCTTGTTCCCCACATTGTCGAGCGGCTTGGTGAACTCTGTCATCCCCGAAGCAGAGCGCAGGGATTTGCTTTTGCCACGGGACCGGTGCCCCCGCTTCATAGTCAGGGTATAGGTTTCGTGCTCGCCCAGATTTGCAGTATTGGCCGCAGAGACCGGACCCACAGCGCGCAGGGGCACCGCCAGCTTTTTATCCCCGACGGGCACGCGGATGTGACGGCCATTCTTCACCAACGTATTGCTAAAGCGGAACTGAAAGCTCAGGTCTTCCTTGGCATCGCCGTCATTGTCGATGTGGATTTCATAAACCGCATTTTCATCCATAGTGAAATAGTTGGGACCACCATAGGGGGCCTGTAGCGGTTGGTAGTTTGCAATGAAGGTGACATAATCCTTCCGGCCTCTTTCATAAGAGCGGAACATATAAAAATCTGTTGCGTCCACCTTGGGCATTTTTGTGATCATTGGCGCTTCGCGGTGTGATGCGCCATGCGCAACCATTCCCACGGACAAGGCCAGTGCCGATGCGGCCAGCCCTCTGGCCAAGAAATATCGTTTCATTTTCATAAGTACCCTCCCAATAAGCGCCTCTCCGGAAGTGGAAAGGCGACGGGGTGACGAGATAACCTTACGTCAACCGCGTAGAAGGGTTACGGGGGCTGGGCCATTCTGGATCACAAATTATTCCATCACGTAACCGTGAGCCTGTGAACCAAACGCAATTGCGACGGTTATTATTAACCCAAGCGATGGCTGCAAGGATCACAAAAACCCTTTGTGCCAGTTACTTAGCCATAAAAACAGCGTGTCTCACGGCGATAAAAAGGAAACCGCGCCTGCTGAAATTAATCTTAGGGAAAGGCAGCATCCGCCGCCTCTCCCTTTGGTTTTCTGTCGAAATCAGCCTAGGCCGCGCCGTATCCACCCGGTGTTGGTGTGGTCACGATGACGGCCTCACCCGGTTTCAAAACGGTTTGGTCACAGCCGTTCAGCATCTCGATGCTGCCGTCTTGACGCCGCACTTCGGTTTTGCCGCTTAAGCCGTCTTCACCGCCCTTGATCCCTTTGGGACGGTTCTGCCGGTTGCCCGACAGGATCGCCATTTCCATTTCTTCAAGGAAGCGCACGGTGCGCCGTGTGCCGTTGCCGCCGTGCCATTTTCCCTTGCCGCCGGTGCCTTCGCGAATGACAAATTCCTCCAGATGCACCGGAAAGCGGAACTCCAGAATTTCAGGGTCGGTCATACGGCTGTTGGTCATATGCACCTGCACCGCATCCGTGCCGTTAAATCCGTTCCCCGCTGGCGCACCGGAACAAATCGTCTCGTAATACTGGTGGGTGTCATTGCCAAAGGTCAGATTGTTCATCGTGCCCTGACTGTTGGACATAACGCCCAAAGCGGCCATCAGCGTGTTTGTCACCCCTTGCGAGGTTTCCACATTCCCCGCCACCACAGCCGCAGGGTATTTCGGGCGCAGCATGCAATCATCGGGGATTATGATGTTGATAGGGCGCAGACAGCCCGCGTTCATCGGGATATTGCCCTGCACCATCACGCGGAAGGCATAAAGCACTGCCGCACGGGTCACAGGTTCCGGCGCGTTAAAGTTGGTGCCCTGCTGGGGAGAGGTTCCGGTGAAATCCACCGTGGCCTCGCGCTTTTCCTTGTCCACGGAAATGGCAACCTTAATCACCGCCCCCTGATCGGTGTGGGTCTCAAAGCTGCTGTCATGCAGCGCGTCGATCACGCGGCGCACGCTTTCCTCGGCATTGTCCTGCACGTGCTTCATATAGGCCTGCACCACGTCCAGCCCGAAGTGCTGCACCATCTTGCGTAATTCCCGCGCGCCCATCTGCTCGGACGCGATTTGCGCCTTCAGGTCGGCCACGTTCTGATAAGGATTGCGACAAGGGTATTTGTGATCCGTCAGCAGATGCAACAGGGCTTCTTCGCGGAATTCCCCCTGATCCACGATCAGGAAATTGTCAAACAGCACGCCTTCTTCATCCACATTGGTCGCCAGTGGCGTCATGGAGCCGGGCGCCGTGCCGCCCACATCCGCGTGATGCCCGCGCGAGGCTGTGTAGAACAGGATCTCCTTGCCCGCGTCATCAAACACCGGTGTCACCGTGGTGATATCCGGCAGGTGCGTGCCGCCGTTATAGGGCGCGTTCAGACAGAATACATCGCCGGGGCGGATCTTACCCTTGTTCTGCTTGATGATGCTTTCAACCGAGCGATCCATAGACCCCAGATGCACCGGCATATGAGGCGCATTGGCCACCAAAGACCCGTCGGCTGCAAACACCGCGCAGGAAAAATCGAGCCGTTCCTTGATATTCACCGAATAGGCAGTGTTTTGCAGGGTCAGCCCCATCTGTTCGGCAATGGACATGAACAGATTGTTGAACACCTCCAGCATCACCGGATCGGCGGTGGTACCGATGGCATGGGCAGAGGGCAATGCCTCTACCCGCTTCAGAACGATATGGTCGTGGCGGGTGATCCGCCCTTCCCAACCGGGCTCTACAACGATGGTCTGGTGTGGCTCCACAATCAGCGCCGGGCCGGGAATAACCTGTCCGGGTGTCAGCGCGGCGCGGTCCTTATAGACGCCTGCATCGTGCCAGCTGGTACCAGAGAACAGCCGTGTCTGGCCGCTCGCCTCGGCGTGCGTCTCTGTTTCTTTCTGTGCAGGCTCGTCAATCGCGGCCCCGCCGCCAGCACTTTCCACCTCAATCGCCTCAACGACGATTTGCTTGTCAGGATAGACAAACCCGAACTGGGATTTATGGGCGGCCTCGAATTCCGCCTTCATGGACTCCACATCTCCGAGCAGCGCCTGCAAGGGCGTGTCCGTCCCGTCATACCGCAGATGGACCCGCTTCACCGTCTCGGGCGCATCCACGCCCTGATCGCGCAATTCCGCCTCTGTCGCTGTGGCCAGTGCCTCGGCTTCGGCCTGCACTGCATCCAGATTTTCCGCCAGCATCGGCTTTACGATGGATGCCGTGCGCGTGCTGCGAATATCCGCCAGCCCCATGCCATAGGCGCTGAGAATGCCGGAATGGGGGTGCACATGTACCGTCGTCATGCCGAGCGCATCCGCCACCGAACAGGCATGCTGCCCGCCCGCGCCGCCAAAACAGGTCAGCGCATAGGGGGTCACGTCATAGCCGCGCTGCACCGAAATCTTCTTGATCGCATTGGCCATGTTTTCCACGGCAATCGCAAGAAATCCCGCGGCGACCTCTTCGGCGCTGCGCCCGTCACCAATTTCTTCGGTCAGGGCTTCGAACTTTGCCTTCACCGCCTCGACATCCAGCGGCTGGTCCTGATCAGGGCCAAAGATCGCAGGGAAATTCTGCGCCTGCAGTTTGCCCACCATCACGTTGGCGTCTGTCACCGTCAGCGGCCCGCCACGGCGGTAACAGGCCGGTCCGGGGTTCGCGCCTGCGCTGTCCGGACCAACCACATAGCGGTTGTTTTCGTAATGCAGGATAGACCCGCCGCCCGCTGCAACCGTATGAATCCGCATCATCGGTGCGCGCATCCGCACACCGGCCACTTCGGTATCAAAGGCCCGTTCCAGATCGCCCGCGTAATGGGACACATCTGTAGAAGTGCCGCCCATATCAAAGCCGATGATTTCGTTAAATCCGGCTAGGCGCGAGGTTTCAACCGCGCCGACAACGCCACCCGCAGGGCCGGACAGGATGGCATCCTTGCCCTGAAAACGGTCCGCCGCCGTCAGCCCGCCCGAGGACATCATGAACATCAGGCGTGTTTCGCTGTTTTCATCCAGCCCCAGTTCATCCGCCACCTGCTGCACATAGCGGCGCAGAATTGGTGACAGATAGGCATCTACCACAGTGGTATCACCGCGCCCGACAAATTTCATCAAGGGAGAGACTTCGTGGCTGGTCGAGACCTGTGTAAAGCCGACATCCCGCGCGATTTTCGCTGCCTGCTCTTCGTGCTGGGGATAGGCATAGGCGTGCATGAACACGATCGCCACAGCGCGGATGCCGCTGTCATAAATCTTTTGCAGGGCGGCGCGAATATCGTCATCTTGTGCAGCAGTTTCAACTGTACCGTCTGCGCGAATACGCTCGTTCACCTCTTCCACTTGGGTATAAAGCAGTTCGGGTTTGATGATGTTCTGGGCGAAAATATCCTTGCGGCCCTGATCCCCGATGGCCAGCGCATCGCGAAAGCCCTTGGTGGTCAGCAGACCCGTAGCATCGCCTTTGCGTTCCAGCAGGGCGTTGGTCGCAACGGTTGTACCCATCTTGACCGTGTTGATCTTTTCATTGGGAATCCGCCCGCCTTTGGACACCCCCAGAAAATCGCGAATGCCCTGAATCGCCGCATCGCGGTAGGCTTCGGGGTTTTCCGACAACAACTTATGCGTAGAGATCACACCCTCGGGGTCCCGTGCCACCAGATCGGTAAACGTGCCGCCGCGATCAATCCAGAAATCCCATTTGCCTTGTGTCATCCCAAAACCCCTTTTCGATTCTGCAAAATTCAAACTTGCAAAACATCAACATTTTGTTGATAATTTGTCAACGTTATTTGAGAGTGTTCGCATGTCCAACCTCGGCCCCGTCGTATCCTCTGCCCATCTGGCCCAAGGCAGCTTTCCCGAACTGTCAGAGCTGGAGTTCGGCCTGACCATCGCCAGCAATGCCTTCCAACGCTGGACTGTGCGGGGGATGGCAGCTGCGGGAACACCCGATCTGTCACCACTAGAGGTGCAGGTACTGCACTCCGTCCACCACCGCGAGCGGCCCAAAACACTGGCCGATATTTGTCTGGTGCTGAATATCGAAGACACCCATACGGTGAATTATGCTATCAAAAAGCTGGCAAAAGCAGGGCTGGTGCGCTCCGGTCGGCAGGGCAAGGAAAAAACCGTGGAGGCAACGGACACGGGGGCGGAAGCCTGCCGCCAATACGCCGAGACCCGCGAAAAGCTGCTGCTGACCGCGCTACAGGATTTGGGGATCGAGCCGGAACAGATCAGCCGTCTGGCTGCATTATTACGCCTGATGTCGGGCCACTACGACCAAGCCGCCCGCGCCGCCGCAGCCTATTAACCCGCCTCTGCCAACCCCAGAATATGCACGCAGGTGTCGCCGTATTTGCGCATGTCATACTGCGTAAATCCCTCTGGCGTCGGCTGCGGGGCGTGTTCCTCCCAGACGATCAACGCCTCGGGCGCGATCCAGCCCCCGTCCCGCGCCGCGGACAGGGCCTTCTGCCCCATCGCCTTGCCATAGGGCGGGTCTAGGAACAGCAGGTCAAACGGTGCAGCTTCAACCGGACCCAGCTTGCGGGCATCGCGGCGGTAGAGCTTCGTTTCGGATTGCACCCGCAACAGGTTGATATTGTCGCGGATCAACCGCTGTGCCTTGGTGCCGTCATCGACAAATTGCACGAACTCCGCACCACGGGACAGCGCCTCCAGCCCCAGCGCACCGGTGCCTGCAAACAGGTCCAACACCCGAGCGCCGCGCACCGGATCGCCATACCCGCCATTGACCAACAGGTTAAAGATGCTTTCGCGCACGCGGTCCGTAGTCGGTCGCAGATGCGCCCCTGCATCCCCCTTTCCCACCGAGGTCAGCGCCGTGCCTTTGAACCGGCCCGAAACAATCCTCATCGCAGCAGGGTTTTCAGCTCTACGCCGGTATCTGCCACCAGTTCCTTGGCCGGAGACTTGCCGGATTCAATCAAACGCTTGCCCACCATAAAAGCGCGGGGTTCATTTGCGGCATCCACGGCCAGCAGTTCGTCGCCTTTGTAGTACCAGTAGGAAGCATCGCCAGCCTTGTCACCGGCACGGGTGATCACACTGTCGTAGCCCAGATTTAGCCCCGCGATTTGCAGCTTCACATCAAACTGATCGGACCAGAACCACGGCTTTGCCACGTAGTCCTTTGCAGCCCCCATAATGTTCTCGGCCACCAGCTCCGCCTGATCAATGGCATTCGGGACGCTTTCCAGCCGGATGCGTTCGCCGCGATAGGGAAAAGACGCGCAATCCCCTGCCGCCCAGATGCCGTCAACACTGGTGCGGCCCTGCGCATCCGTGCTGATGCCGTTGTTAATGCTGCATCCGGCCATTTCCGCCAGTTCCGTTGCAGGCGTAATTCCGACCCCGACAATGGCAAAATCCACGTCGAGCTCGCGTCCGTCCGTCAGAACCGCGCCACTGACACGCCCTTCACCTTTCAGACGGTCCAGCCCGACACCTTCGATAATCTCGACGCCGTGGGACTGGTGCAGGGTTCGGAAGAAATCGGATGTTTCAGGACAAGCGACCCGTTGCAGGATGCGATCGGCCATTTCCACCAGCGTGACCTGCAAACCCTTCTTGGCCGCCACCGCCGCAGCCTCTAGCCCGATATAACCACCCCCGATGATCAAAACCCGTTTTCCGGCGACAAACTCCGGTGCCATGCTGTCGACGTCCGTCAAGGTGCGCACAACGTAAACCCCGTCCAGTTCCCCGCCGACACTGGCTGGCAGACGGCGTGGATGGGAGCCGGTTGCAAGCACAAGATCGTCGTACGCCAATGCACTGCCATCCAGTGTAATCGTCCTCGCCGCCGGATCGACAGAGTCCACGGTCGCGCCAAGTTTCACATCGATATTCTGGTCTTCGTAAAAAGACAGAGGCCGCAGATAAAGCCGGTCCAGTTCCATTTCGCCCAGCAGATAGGCTTTGGACAGGGGGGGACGCTGATAGGGGGGCGCTGTCTCGGAACCGATAAGGGTTATGCGTCCCTCAAACCCCGAATTACGCAGTTTGGCCACACAGGAACTGCCTGCCTGCCCTGCACCCACTACTACCACATGCCCCATAACAAATCTCCAAATCGTGCTGGCACCTTGACGCCACCGCTCTATAGTCAAGCGCAAGATAAACCGAAACGGAAAGGAAACTGCAATGGCTATCGGACCCGGAGATACACTTCCCGAAGCAAAACTGGCCAAAATGGGCGCGGACGGACCCGAGGTGGTTGACCTGAACGAACTTGGCAAGGGAAAGAAAATGGTGGTTTTCGCCCTGCCCGGCGCCTTTACCGGCACCTGCTCCACCGCGCACCTGCCAAGCTTTATTCGCACGATCGACGATCTGAAAGCCAAGGGCGTGGACGATGTTGTCTGCGTTTCCGTCAATGACGTGTTTGTTCTGCAAGCCTGGGGTGAACAAACCGGCGCGACCGAGGCGGGGATCAAGATCCTGGCTGACGGCGACGGATCATTTACCGAAGCGATGGGCCGCAGTTTCTCGGCAGCTCCCGTGGGGTTGATGAACCGTTCCAAACGCTACGCGATGGTGGTTGAAGACGGTAAGATCGTGACTTTGCAGGAAGAAGAAAACCCCGGCGTATGCGATGTATCCGGCGGAGAGGCGATCCTCGAAACGCTCTGATACAGCCCGATCCGGCAAGCGAAAGGCCCCCAGCAAGGCGCGGGGGCCTTTTTTCGTTTTACAGAGTCATCGCATGCTATGTCAGTGGCGAACCTTACCGGCGGATCACTGGCCAGTTGAAACCGATAAAATTCACCAATCTCGGGGCTGTCGCATCTTGAAACAGCGCGCCGAGTCAGAGCTTTACTTGCCTGTCACGTCCGCAAATGCGCGGCAGGACGGCTAAGGACATCAGGTCAGAATTTTATGGCTGGCGCGGGCGCCGGCGCGGGTTTCGCATCTGCGACTGCGGGTGCCGGATCGGCGTCCAAACTGAGAATTGCAACCGTCACGCCTTGCCGCTCGTAAATTCGCCCTTCAAGTTGCAGCAACGGCTGCCCTGCGGTCACATCGCGGTGCAATTCAGCTGCAGGGGCGGTTAGCGGCGCGCCCCAGCCCAGCAACACTCCACCCGCAGGCAATTCCCTTCGGTCTGCGGGCGCACCAAAGCGTTTGATCAGCGCGGTCTCGACATGCTCTGAGATTTGCCCCGCCACGACGTTGCGCACCATCACCGACGCGGCCCCCCCGTCCCGTGCGAAGCGGGCGATAAAACAGGTTGAACCGGCTTCCCGCGTCAGTTCAGGATCGTCGAGAGGCTTAAAAAGACACGGACCTTGCTCAACCGAAAGCACATTCGGGTCGTCCCAAGACGCGGTTGCATCGGGCAATTGTTCTTCCAGCGCATGTTCGATCTCTTCGCGCCCCATTCCGGTCGAAACTGTCAGTAGGGCAAACGTACCTTTGGTGGAAGGTGCCGTTTGTTCAGCGGCAGGGTCAGCTTGTGCAGAAGACTGTGCCGCGCCGGCAGGGAGAGAAACATTCGTAACGCCGGCTTCGTAGATCACGCTGTTGTCCTTGGGGTCGATGACCCGCATCGCCACGAATTTGGCCACGGCTGGCATCGCTTTCTTATTCCTTTGCACCAGCACCGGTGTTGTCCGGAATTCGTCCACCGTTGCGAGAACCCTGATCTGAACGCCTCTCTCGCGGCCATCCTTACGTCCGTCGTAGCGTTCGATGAATTCTTCCGCCTGCTCGATCTCCATCGGCAGCCCCGCCGCGATCAGATCGTCAGCACCGGTCAGGGTCAGCCGATAGGCCCCCGGAAGTTTCTCGCTATCAAAGGCCGAACAGGAATTTGGCAGTGAGATAAAAGCTACCTTGTTATAAAAACTTAGATATTCGCCGTGCGGGGTAAAGGGAAACCGCTCTGTTTCGATATTGTATTGCCCGAGACTTTCCTGGCTAAAGTCGATAACAAAAAGCTGTTCTTGCGGCGCGGTCTCCGTCAGTAGAGCTGACAGTTTTTCCGCTACCTGCTTTTTTAACCGCGCGGTGCGGATCGGGTTGCCGGCGGCGGCTCTTAACTCCCTGCAATGTGTCGCCGCGCCATAAATGTCCGAGAAGCCGGCGTTGTCCGCCGCGTCTGGCGCAAGACGGAGTTGGCGCAGCAGAAGATTCGCGACATCAGGGCTGAGCGCAGTGTCCCAGACCGACGCCTGCCCGCGTTCCAGCACCTCGACCTCGCGTTCATAGAGGATCTCGCCGGTAGCCTTATCGCGGAAGATGACATGGTTCACTTGAACTTCTATTTGGGACCAACGGGAATCTTGGTCATTAAAACCCCGCGGCGTGACCACAAGTTCGACGGTGACGGTGGGCCGTTGCTGGCGGGAAACCAGCGCCTCGGCCCGTGCTGCGTCAAGCGGAAGCCTATCCATGACACCATTATCGACGAAAACAGCAACCCCTGACTGGACGGCCACCTGACCGCGATTGGTTACGCAGTGGTTGATCCGGCGGGCATAGGGATTACTAAGCGTGGTGACGAATTGCTCGGGTCTTTTCGGATCACGTTGTCTGGGGCTAATGTCATAGCTCTGCGTGTCCATATCATATTTCGGCAATGTGACATCGTAGCTGACCCTGAACCGTTCGGGCGAATGCAGACTAGCGAGCATTTCGCGTGCCCGTTCTGGCGCGGCGTCAAGAAGGCGCCTTTGATCGAACTGGTTACGCGCGGAGCGGGCTTCTTCTGTGCAGCCCTGTTTCCCATCCCAATAGGCCAGTCCGGAGGCGATCTCGGGGTTATTCAGTTGCTCGGGGTGCGCTTTAAAATAGGCAATGGTGACTGCTGCGGGATCAAGGAACGGCAGGAGAACCTGCTCGACCTGTTCTGTTTCCGCCTGTGGGATCCTGATGTCCTTTGGCCCGTAAACCGCAAGAATCCGCGAATATTTTTCGCTGCCGTGCGTGCGGACAATGATGTTCTCGGGTTGGATTTTGGCGATGCCGATGTCGTACTGTCCCGGCGGCGAGATTTCCGTCACGGTGCCACGTATTTTAACCACGATTGTCGGGAACCCCTGTTCATAAAATGCTTCGGCCTCCCCGCGTGAGAATTTCAGATCACCGATAAGCTGTTGTACCATCTTCGCGTCAAAAGGTCTTCCGTCCGCAGCGGTAATGTCGAAACTGCGCGGAAAGCGGGCCGTATCGGCGGGGCTCTGCGCGCGGCCCAAGGTGTTACAGTAATCGGATGACCGGACCGCGACAGTGGTACCCTGCGCATTAAGTGCGATCGGGAAGGTACCCGTTGTCATATTGTAGTCTGCGACCGACAGTTGCACCTCTAACTCGACCATCGGGGGAGGGACGGGTGGAGGCAAGGCCGCAACCGCGGCAAAAGTCTGTCTTGCCGCCGCCATCGCATCCTCTATCTCAAAAGGGTTAAGCCGTTGTTTTCGATAAAAGCTCTTGGAACTACAGTTCCAGCCGGCAAACCACCCCAGAAACCCGTCAGAGTTGCCTAGTTCGGGATTCGCGCGAATATAAGACGTCAGAAGATAGTCATAAGCATCCGCCCCGGAAAGTGCAGCGTCGCCCGTTTGTACCGGTGTCACATAGGCGCCGGATAACGCGGTCGCGGTTGTCCCCGCCACCCCGCCGCCAAGCGCCACCAGCCGGTTACGCATGGACTGGGCCAAGCAGTTTTCGTCGCTCTGACAGCGGTTGCGCGCTTCAATCCAATGGTTCTGGCGCTGCAAAAGCATACTCCCGCCCCCACCGGACCGTGCCCGTTTGAAAGCTGCGGCGAGTTGCCGGTCGAGCATGGCAAGCTCGGCCGATCTGCAGATCGCGTGCTCCGCCGCGTTGCCCGCACGGGCGCAATTAAAGCTTGGTTGCCCAAATGTCGGAGCGGCGTTTCTTCCTGCGGCATGCCTCAGCTCTGTTAGCAGCCAGTCGTCTACCTGCCCGGAACGGGGCATTCCCCGATCCCGTTGGAAATTCCTGATTGCTCTGCGGGTGTTCGGCCCCATCACACCATCGGCCCCGCCGCTGGCATAGCCCAGTTGCGACAGAAGCGTCTGCACCTCGCGGATTGTGCCCGAACTGTACTTCGCGGTCGTCTGAACTGTCGGTGAAGGGGTTGGTTTTCGCGTGGGTTGCGGTGCCGGTTTCGTGCGCTGCTGCTGCACAATCTGACCGATCCCCTGTTTTACGATGCTCTCAAGCAGTCCGTTTGCCTGCATTGGCGTCGCCGCAAGGCCAATTGACACGGCTGCAATTAAAAGACTGTTCAAGCCGGTTTTACGAATTGATTTGTTGAAAAGATATTTCATATAAAAGGCCCCCTGTTTGAAGGACAATCCCAGACGGATCGCTCACATACCAGGTAAGGAGGCGCAGTATCTTACGTACTTTTCAGTCCACTCACTGACATGTCATATACGGATCGTTGGGATCCCAACGTGCCGGACATAGCGAATTCGCTGGACTTAGCGAAAATTAAGAAAACTTACCTGTAAGACTGTTAAACACTTCGATTCGAGTCAAGCTTCAAGGCATGGCAGACCATATGACTGGGCTTTTGACTTTCGCGATATTGTCGCTGTTCCCCGTCTTTGAAGGGTAGAAATTCCCGGGTTCACCGGCCCTGGCCGTGATTGAAAATTCGGTCTGCCCTGAGACGCAACCGCGCTTAACCAAAGCACGATTGGCACCTCAGAGCATTTGTGTCAGCGTCTGATGCAAACACTTCCAGCCTCCGGCGGGGATATTTCCCCCAAAAAGAGCCGTTGGTTAATCCGCGCTGGCTTCGGCCTGAACGATGGTTCTTGTGGGGAAAGGAATGTCGATCCCCGCTTCGTCAAAGGCGTCTTTTGCCTTGCGTGTCAGATCGAACTTCACATTCCAGAAATCCGCCGCGTCGGTCCAGGCGCGGATTGTGAAATCGACCGAACTGTCACCCAGATTGGTTACTTTGACAAAAGGCTCCGGCAGGTCGTGGATGCGTTCATCCTCTTCCACCAGTGCCTTGAGCACGGTTTCCGCCTTTTTCAGATCGGTGTCATAGGACACCCCCAGCACCAGTTCCACGCGGCGCGTGCTGTGGAACGAGTAGTTCTTGATAGCGGTGCCAAACACCTCTCCGTTGGGCAGGATAATCTGCACATTGTCGGTTGTGGCCAGTTCGGTTGTAAACAGGCTCACGTCGATAACGGTGCCCGAAAATCCGCCGATTTCTACGAAATCACCGATTTTGAAGGGCCGGAACACCACCAGCATGACACCGGCCGCCAGATTGGCGAGCGTGCCTTGTAGCGCCAGACCGATGGCCAGACCGGCGGCACCGATAACCGCGACAAGCGAGGCCGTCTGGATACCGAACCGCGCCAATACGAAGATGACAGCAAAGGCGAGCAGCGCATAACGGGCCACGCTGCCCAGAAACGAGAACAACATATCGTCGATCTTCTCGTGTTTCTTGGCGTAGCCGGCGATGTACCGCTGCAGCACACCGCCCAGCCAGATGGCTGCCGCCAGAATAAGTGCCGCGTAGAGCACATTCAGCAGCAAAGCTACAATCCATTCCATAATTCTACCTCTATCCTATTCGCCAGCGAGGGCATTCATCTTTCGCGCCAGCTTTATATCCAGATCGGACAGCCCGTCCACATCATGTGTGGTCAGGGTCACGTCTACGCGGTTGTACACATTGAACCATTCGGGGTGGTGGTTCCATTTCTCGGCCCAGATCGCAGCGCGGGTCATAAAGCCGAACGCCTCGATGAAATTCTTGAACTTGAAGGTTTTGAGGATGGCCTCTCGGGTGTCATCCTTGGTCCAGCCGGTGTCAAACAGTTCTGCCAGCGGTTCGTCGTTCTGTAGTTTTTCAGCCATTATACTCTCCTTTTTCTTTCCGAAACGGACCGTAGGCCGTCATCACTTCGATCTCTTCGTCAATGGCGTCCCGCTCTGCCTCCAGATAGCGGGCCACGGCGTCCTTAAAGCCCGGATCAGCGATCCAGTGCAGGGAATGGACCTGCGTCGGAAGATAGCCCCGCGCCAGTTTGTGTGGCCCCTGCGCCCCTGCCTCGACCCGCGCCAGCCCGTGTTGGATGGCATAGTCGATGGCGCGGTAATAGCACACCTCAAAATGCAGACAGGGATGATCCTCAAGGCAGCCCCAATAACGGCCATAAAGCGTGTCGCGCCCGATGAAGTTCAGCGCACCGGCCACCCAGCGCCCCTCCCGCTCGCACATCACCAGCAGAATGTCGTCGCGCAACTGTTCATGGGCCAGATCGAAAAACGCCCGGGTCAGATAGGGCGTGCCCCATTTGCGCATGCCGGTGTCTTGATAAAACATCCAGAAAGCATCCCAGTGCTCGGACAGTATCTGATCGCCGGTAAAACTGTGGATCGTCCCACCGAAATCCTGCGCAGTCCGACGCTCCTTACGGATGTTCTTGCGCTTGCGCGACGAGAGCGCGGCGAGAAAGTCATCGAAACCGTCGTAGCCGTCGTTATACCAGTGAAACTGCTGTCCGGTGCGGCGCAAAAGGCCCATCTGCGCCCCTGCAAGGGCTTCTGACTCGGTGCAAAAGGTCACGTGCCACGAAGACAGCTCGTTCTGCGCGGCCAGTTGCACCGCCCCCTGAACCAAAGCCCCCATCGCGAGATCATCCTCACCGGCGGCCGTCAGGAACCGGCGTCCCGTTACCGGCGTGAAGGGCACAGCCGACTGAAGTTTGGGATAATAAGCCCCGCCTGCATTTTCATAGGCATGGGCCCAGTTGTAATCAAAGATATACTCACCCTGACTGTGGGTCTTGGCATAGGCTGGCATCACCCCGACAAGCCGCCCGTTCTGGCGGGCGACAAGATGGCGGGGCATCCAGCCGCTGTCAGCGCCCACCGATCCGCTTTGCTCTAGCGCCGATAGGAACCTGTGGCTGGTGAAAGGATCAAACGGGCGTTGGCCGGACCCGTCAGGATTGGCACAGCTGTCCCAATCCTGCGCTGCGATCTGGTCGAGACCCGAAATGACGCTTATTTCTACCGGCGCCGGGTCTGTGGAGTTCTTCGGGGGTGTCTGATTTTCCATATCAGCATCCACATGGGTGCCAAAGCTGACAGGTCAAGCCAGATACCCCTCAAAGGTAATATTCTGCGCAATTTTACGCGCCTCATGCTCCTGCGCGGCCGATTTGACGGTCCAGCAGAACACGGTTGCGCCCTGTGTGATCAGATCCTGCACCACCGCGCTGTGAAGGTCTTTCACCTGATGGGACACGAAACTGGCGCCAACCCTTGCGTAATCGGGAATACTGGCAAGCTCTGCGCAACGCTCTTCCGGCACCTCAGGCCACTCTGCTGGGTCAAACGGGTCCGTCACCAGTCCACGGGGGATGTCGGGCGCAAACGCTGCGCATTTGGCAACCGAATGAGGGTTAAAGGACATAAGCGCCACAGGCCCCCGATAGGATTTCAGACCCTCGCAGACCAGCCGCTCCATATCGCCGGTCTCTGGCCCGAGCGCGCCATCCTGATCCTTGATCTCCACCAGCAAAGGCACCTGCCCCGCGACCACGCCCAGAAACTGTTCCAGCGTGGGAATCGGTTCGTCCCCGTGGGTCAGGCGCATGGCGCCCAACTCGCGCGCGGTGTGTTCGCGCAGCGCCCCGAAATGGCGGGTCAGACGTTGCAGGTGGTCGTCGTGGAACACCATCGGCACCCCGTCCGACGACAGTTGCAAATCAATCTCGATCCCGTATCCCGCCGCGATCGCAGCATGGGCACCGGCGAGCGAGTTTTCAGGCCGGCCCGCACGTACATCATGCAAAGTGCGATGGGCCAGCGGAGCTTTCAGAAAGGCGTCCAGCATCAGGAAATCTGGAAGATGCCTTCGATCTCAACCGCCACGTTGAATGGCAGAGAAGATGTCCCGACAGCCGCCCGCGCATGGGCGCCGGCCTCTCCGAAAACCGCGCCCATAAAATCGGAGGCGCCGTTGATTACCGCCGGATGGTCTTCAAACTCGGGCGTGCAATTGACAAAGCCGCCCAGTTTTACCACGCGGGTCACACGATCCAGATCGCCATTGCAGGCGGCCTTCAACTGCGCAATCAGGTTCAAGGCACAGGTTTTCGCCGCCTCCTGACCGGCCGCGACATCCAGATCGCCGCCCAGTTTGCCGCAGATCAGCCCGTCAGGGCCTTTGGCAATCTGGCCGGACACATACACCATGTCACCGACAACCACATAAGGCACATAATTGGCCGCAGGGGCCGGCGCCTCGGGCAGTGTTTCGCCAAGCTGTGCCAGAACCGCGTCTATTTTTCCAACCATCTCAATCTCCAATAAAGGGGTGCTGCCAAGCTACCTGACAGAAACGCCCCCGCAACAGGAAAGATGCCCGTTGCGCTTCAATGTTCCAAAAATACTCAGCCGCGCGGCCGGATTATTCACGGAAGGCGCGGTTGAAATAATCGGTAAAGGGTTTGGTCAGATAGCTGATCGGAGAACGTTCCTCGGTCTTGATAAACGCTTCTACAGGCATGCCCGGCAATAATTCCACATCGCCCAAACGCTCCATTTCTCCTTCATTCGGAACGATCTCCGCCGAATAATAGGACATGCCGGTGGTATCATCCTGGAACACATCGGCAGAGACTTTGGCCACGGTGCCGAAAATCTCGGGCGTTGTGCGCTGGTCAAACGTAGAGAACCGCAGGCTCGCGTCCTGTCCTACATGCACCTGATCCACGTTAATTGCCGAAATCCGCGTGGTGATCACCAGCGGGCTGTCGGTGGGCACAACGTAAAGAATCGCATCCGCAGGACGCACCACAGAGCGGATGGCGTGGACGGTCAGACCGTGAATCACACCGGACATCGGCGCACGGACGTCCATCCGGCTGAGGGTCTCGCGCAGGCTCAGCTTGCGTTCGAGCATCTCAATTTCCGAATAGCTGAGGTCGCGCAGGGTGGAAATAGCCTCTTCACGGCGCTGGTTGCGCAGTTGCAGGATCTGAATATCCGTCTCGACAATCTGCGCCCCGCCCCGTGCTGCCGCGCTTTCAAGCTCTCCGATGGAGCCTTTCAACCGTGCGGCTTCCCGCTCCAGTGACAGCACACGGCTGGCCTGCGCCAGTCCTTTCTCCAACAGCCCCTGCTGGTCGATCAGCTCTTTGGTGATCAATGCAACCTGTTCTTTGGAGGACGCCAGTTGCGCCTCGACACCGCGGATTTGCAGTTTGATCTGCTGCTTGCGTTCGTTCAGCTGTTCTACCTGTTGATCCAGCGACTCGCGCCGCGCTTCAAACAGACGGGATTGTCCCTCGATCAATGCCCGCACATCCGCAGAGGTTTTTGCCACCTCCAGCAGTTCAGGATCAAAGCTCAGCTTCTCGGCATTGTCCCGTTCCGCAATCAGGCGGGCGCGACGGGACAGGATTTCATTCAACTGGCCGTTCACGGTCGCCAGTTCAGAGCGCAACAACGTGTCATCAAAGCGGATTAGAACATCGCCCGCTTCAACGCGGTCGCCCTCTTTCACCAGAATTTCGCCGACAACGCCGCCTTGGGGATGCTGCACCACCTGACGCAGACTTTCGACCTGAATCATGCCGCTGGAAATCACAGCGCCCGAGATCGTGGCGAAACTGCCCCAGATACCAAGGACACCGATCAGCACCGCAACCGCAAGCATCCCTAAAAACAGGGGTTTCTTTGCGGACCAGCGGGACTGCACAGGTGCGGGCGCTACGCCACCGGGCATTCCGGCCATAGACAATTGCTGCACGCTCATGACGCCCGTCCTTTTTGTAACGCATCGGTAATCTGCGCCACGTTGCGCACCTGTTCTTTCAGCACTTCGTCGCGCGGACCAAAGGCCTTGCGCATGCCGTTTTCTAGAACCAGCAGGTTTTCACATTCCGCAATCGCCGCAGGACGGTGTGCCATGATGATGACGGATTTGCCTTCGGCTTTCATCGTGCGGATTGCATCGTTCAGCGCGTTGGAGCCGACCGAATCAAGATTGGAGTTCGGTTCGTCCAGCACCAGAATAAGCGGATCACCGTAAAGCGCGCGCGCCAGACCCAGCCTTTGCCGCTGGCCGCCGGACAGTCGCCCGCCAAAGTTGCCAATCGGCGTGTCATAGCCTTCGGGTTGTTCAAGGATCATCTCATGGGCGCCGGCTTTCTTGGCCGCCGCCACCACAGCCGCCGCATCGGGGGTTTCCGACATACGGGCGATGTTTTCCGCGATGGTCGCATCAAACAGCGTTACTGTTTGCGGCAGATAGCCGACGTATTGCCCCAGCACATCCGGATCATAGTTATCAAGAGACGCACCATCGAGCCGGATCCGCCCCGAGGCCGGTTTCCAGATCCCGCAGATCACCCGCGCGAGCGAGGATTTACCCGCCGCGCTGGGCCCGATCACACCGAGGGCCGTGCCCGGCTGCACCTCAAAGCTGACCATCTTCAGGCTCGCCTGGGATTCGCCCGGAGGAACTGCTGTCAGGTTTTGCGCAGTCAGGTGCGCTTTGGGCCGTGGCAGCGCGGTGCGCGGGGTTTCATCCGGCACGATTTCCAGCAGCTTGGACAAGTTGAACCAGCCGCTGCTGGCCCGCTGCACCAAAGGCCACTGACCGATCGCCATTTCGATTGGCGCCAGTGCACGGCCCATCAGGATGGAACCCGCAATCATCGCGCCCGGAGTCAGTTCGTTTTGCAGCACCAGATAGGCACCCAGCGCCAGCATCGCAGATTGCAGAAACAGGCGGAAGGCTTTAGTAAAAGAGGAAAACGCGCCAGTCACATCGCTGGACTGCATGTTCGAGGACAGGGATTTGTTCCGCGTCTTGCGCCAGCGGGACATCACAGCGCCGCGCATCCCCAGCCCTTGCACCACTTCACGGTCATCGCGCACGTTTTCGGCAAAACTGTCGGCCCGTGTGCTTTGGATCTGGGCGTCGATCACGCCCTTCTTGGACACCTTCTGGTTGATAATCGTCGTGACGATCAGCAACGCCCCGCCCGCCAGCGCAAGATAGCCGAGCATCGGGTGGAACATGAAAATGGCGCAGGCAAAAATCGGGGTCCAAGGCATGTCGCAAATGGCGAACAGTGCCGGAGAGGTCATCAGTTTCTGCACCGATTCCAGATCACGCAGGCCGCTTTGGATTTTGTCGCCCCGTCCCGGCTGGGACGGCACCTTGAGCAGCGCCTTGAACACACGTTCGTCCAGATCGGACTGGAATTGCGCACCGGCACGGGCCAGAACACGGCCCCGCGCCCAGTCCAGCACACCAAAGAGGATATAAAGCAATGCCACCAGCACCGACAGCGCGACCAGCGTTGCCTCGGACCGGCTGCCAAGCACACGGTCATAGACCTGCAACATGAACAACGGACCCGTCAGCATGAGCAGGTTTACGAAAATACTGAAGAATCCAACGGACAGGAACAGGCCACGACTGCGGCTGCGCACATCGCGCAATTCCGCCAGCCCGACAGGATAGTGCATTTTTTCGCCGGCCATCGTTAATTCCCAATCTTTATAAGCCAATCAATTATCGAAAGACTTATAGACGACTTGAAATCAAAAAAAACATCAAAGCAGTGATCGCTCTCAAATGTTTGATGTAAATATGTGCCAATTGACACATGAAGTTTATAGACTAAGTGCTCAAAAAGCACAAACACGCCGATTTTACACGCCTTTGGTCGACAG
This sequence comes from Neptunicoccus sediminis, assembly GCF_001719615.1. Taxonomy (GTDB): domain Bacteria; phylum Pseudomonadota; class Alphaproteobacteria; order Rhodobacterales; family Rhodobacteraceae; genus Amylibacter; species Amylibacter sediminis. Next base: position 464,398 of record NZ_MDVX01000001.1, on the reverse strand, counting down.
TCCGGAGGGATGCCCTTACAAGACCCACTCGACTGAATGATCCTTAACTTGTTGACAAATTAGATATGAAAATCCGTATGCCCCACAGCCTCCTTCCCCTGATTGGCGCTGTTGCCCTGACAGCCTGTACGGCAGGGCCGCCGGATCAGGAGATCTTTGATCCGGATGAAGCCGAAAACCGCAAGGTTCATGCCTTCAACAAAGCGCTCGACCGCAATCTGGTCGCCCCTGTTGCCCGCGGTTATGGCAAGGCTGTTCCCGTGCGTGCGGATAAGGCGATTAACAACCTTGCGAACCATCTCGCGATTCCAGGTGAAATTGTGAACAGCACCTTGCAGTTGAACTTTGAGGACGTGGTGATCAATACGATCCGTTTTGCCACCAACACCGTGTTTGGTCTCGGTGGCCTGTTCGATTTTGCAACCGTTGCGGGTATGGAAGAAGACGTGGACACGGACTTTGGCAAGACACTTGCGGTCTACGGTATCCCTGAGGGGCGCTACCTTGAAGTGCCGGTTTTCGGGCCGCGTACCGAACGGGAAGCCTATGGGATTGTCGTGGACTACCTGCTTGATCCGCTCGGCAGCTTCCTGCCTGCAAGCGCGCAGAAAGTGACTTACCCTCTCTATGTTGTGGACAAGCTTGGCGACCGTAACGAGTATGACGATGCAATCAGCGGTGTGCTGTATGAATCCGAAGACAGCTACGCCACGGCGCGTTCCATCTACCTGCAAAACCGCAGATTTGACATCGGCGGCACCGTAAATCTAGACGATCTGGAGGATCCTTATGCGAATTAAATCCCTACTCTCCCGTCGCAGCCTTCTCGGTTTGATCGTCGGCCTGTTTCTGGCCGGCCCTGCCGCGGCCCTGTCCCAAGCGCAAGCCGAAAAGCTGATTGGCGCTCTGACCAATGACATTTTCCGCACGATCAACTCGGGCAAGTCCGAGGGCGCAATGTATCGCGACTTTGAGAAAATTTTCTCAAAATACGCGGACGTTCCAACCATCGCCAGTTCTTCGCTGGGCGTTGCACGGCGCAGCGCAACCCCCGCCCAGATGCGCGCTTATACCAAAGCGTTTCAGGGCTATGTGTCTCGCAAGTACGGCAAGCGTTTCCGTGAATTTATCGGAGCCAAAATTGAGGTCAGAGGCGCGCGTCAAACCAAACGCGGCTACCTTGTCAGCAGCGATGTAACCTTCAAAGGTAAGAAACCGTTCGTCGTTGAATGGCAGGTGTCCGACGCTTCCGGTCGTGACAAGATGTTCGACATCATCATCGAAGGCATTTCCATGCTGCGGTTGGAGCGGGAAGAAATCGGGTCTATGCTGGACCGGCGCGGTGGCGACATCAACAAACTGATCGCCCATCTGAAAACAGCGTCCTAATCGGGCGCTGGCCCTTTCGGGCCTGAAACGACAAACGGCACCGGATCCACATCCGGTGCCGTTTTTTTATGGGGTGATGCCGCGCCGCCTACTCTGACAACCGCAGCCCTGCCGCCGTTTATCGCGGGCGCCGGTCCTAATTCCTGCCGCCGAAGATACCCGTTATCACTTTCTTAAGCACGTTCTCAGCCTCCTTATCGAGCCGCTTCACGTCTCTTTCGATCTGTTCCGCCAGATCCCGCAGGGTGTCGTTTCCTCTGCGCTGCTTGTTCTGGTTGTTGTCTTGTGCCACTTGCGGGGCTGTTGGCTGTTTCGCAGGCACATCCATTGGCAACGGCGCTGGCACGTGCCCGTCAAGCACGCGGATCATTGTTTCGCGCCAGATCTCTGCGGGCAGCCCCCCCCCTGTCACGCCGGTCAGCTTGGAGTTGTCATCGTAGCCCATCCAGACGCCGATCACATAATCGGAGTTGAACCCGATATACCACGCATCCCGCGCCCCTTGGGTGGTACCGGTTTTGCCCGCGTTCTCAACCCCTTCTATGCGGGACCGTCCACCGGTTCCGTTCTCGACAACCTGATTCATCATATAGATCAACTGGCGCGCGGCCTTGGGCGAAATCACCTGCTTGGGGTCTTCGTCTGTTTTCACGAACAGCGGTTTGGTATCACCCTGAAGGGTCAGTTCCTCAATCCCGTAGGGTTCCACCGCGACGCCCTGATTGAGAATACCCGCATAGGCCCCCGTCATTTCCAGCAAAGTCGATTCCGAAGCGCCCAGCGCCATCGCCGGACCGTTGGACAGTTCGTTCTGGATACCAAAACCGCGGGCGGTTTCGCGCACCCGTTCCAGCCCGACCGCAACGGCGACTTTCACCGCCACAGTGTTGATCGACTTGGACAGAGCCGTTGTCAGTGAAATTTCTCCAAGGTGGTTCTTGGTGTAGTTCTTTGGCGTATACGGCCCTGAACCGGGCACGTTGATCGTAAAGCGTTCATCCACAACGCGGGTATCCCAACGCCAACCATCCTGTAGCGCTGTGGCATAGACAAACGGCTTGAACGAAGAGCCGGTCTGCCGGATCGCCTGTGTTGCGCGGTTGAATTCTCCTGCGTTGCCGGATTTTTTGCCGCCGACAATGGCCCGCACCGCCCCGTCCGGCGACAGCACAACAATCGCCGCCTGCGCCTTGGAGCCTTCACGGACCTTGGTTTCAAACACATTGGTCAGCGCGTCCTCTGCTGCCTTTTGCACCCTTTTGTCAAAGGTGGTGCGGATTACCAGATCTTCGGTGCTGTCCTTAAGGATAAATTCCGGCCCGCTCTCCATGATCCAGTCTGCGAAATAGCCGCCGGCCCGTGCCTTGGCCACTTCGGACAGTTGTGCCGGATTTGCATGGGCCTGTGCTGCTTCCTGATCGGTCAGATACCCCTGATCCTTCATCAGGTCGATAATCAGATCCGCACGGTCCTGCGCCCGACCGATATTGCGGGTCGGCGCATTGGCCGAAGGCGCCTTAAGCAACCCTGCCAGCATCGCGGCTTCCGGCACGCTCACCTCGGCGGCGGATTTGCTGAAATAGCGCTGGCTGGCGGCCTCGAAACCGTGGCTGCCCGCCCCGAGATACGCGCGGTTCAGATAAATCGTCATGATCTCGTCTTTGGTGTATTTGATCTCCATTGCCAGCGACATGGGGACTTCTTTCAACTTGCGCTCGATCGAGCCGAGTTCCGAGAAAAACACCCGTTTGGCCACCTGTTGCGTGATGGTAGAGCCGCCGTGCCCCTTCAAAGGGTGACGCCCTTCGCGCATATTTGTGCGGATGGCCCCCAGAATCCCGCGCGGCGACAGACCAAAGTGGCTGTAGAACCGCTTGTCCTCGGTGGCGATCACCGCATTGCGCAGTTGCGGCGCAACGGATTTGGCATGCACCAGCCCGCCGAACTGATCACCGCGCCATGCAAAGACCGTGCCGGTGTCATCTTCCAGCGTCACCGACCCTTTTTGCCGGTCGTCCATCAGCGCCGTCGCATCCGGCAGCTTTGCGTAGTAATACATCGTGGTCGTGCCAACGATGATCCCAAGCACCACCGCCACGCGGAAGGTAATCCACCAGATGATCCGCAAAATGCCCCCAACAACCCATTTCACAGCCCGTGTGAAGATGTTTCCGGTCGGCTTCTTGCGCGGGGATTTGCCTTTGGGTTTTGACTTGCGGAAGGACGGCATCAGACCCTTGAGCAGCCCAGAGCTTGCCCCGGATGCCTTGCGCGGCTTTGCCTTTGCAGAATTGTAATTCCGTTTGGGCGCCGCAAGGGGCCGCCGTTTTCCATTATCAGCCATAACCGCTCGTGCCTGTTTTTAGGTCGTTCCCTGCAAGATAGTGCGGATGGGCAGGTTTGTGGAGGGCTTAGAGCCCCCCTTATCCAGATTCTTTTTCGCCTAAATTTCGGTCAGACCCTGTGTCACGGTTAAATTTTAGGCAAGTTTCGCTTTTTCTGCACTGCAGAAACCGGCCAAACTTGTCTCGATCCACCGCAACCGCCTTTTTTGTTTCAACGGCCGGGCAATCCGGTTGGCAAAACCTAAGAGGGACAGATGAAGCTAATCATAGCGACAATTAAACCTTTCAAACTGGAAGAAGTCCGCACCGCGCTGACGGATATTGGCGTGAAAGGGATGATGGTCACCGAGATCAAAGGCTACGGCGTTCAATCCGGCCACACAGAAATCTATCGCGGCGCGGAATACGCCATTAACTATGTGCCTAAAATGAAACTGGAAATTGTCGTCACGGCGGATATGGCCGAACAGGCGGTCAGCGCCATCGAGGACAGCGCCAGAACCGGCAAGATCGGTGACGGCAAGATTTTCGTACTGGATGTGGAACAGGCGGTTCGCGTGCGCACCGGCGAAACTGGTGAGGACGCGGTTTAAGCGCCGCATGATTAGGAAGAACGAGGAAAAATCATGACATACCCCCTGAAAACCCCGCTGCTGGCACTGGCGGCGACCACCCTGCCGGTGGCCGCTCTGGCGCAGGACAGCACCCCCGCCGCCGTTCCCGCAGAGGTCGGCTTCATCCTGACTACGCTTCTGTTCCTGATCGGCGGCTTTCTGGTGTTCTTTATGGCCGCCGGTTTTGCCATGCTGGAGGCCGGGCTTGTGCGGTCCAAGAACGTGACCATGCAGTTAACCAAGAATATGGGCCTCTTCGGTCTGGCCTGTATCTTTTACTACCTGATCGGCTTTAACCTGATGTATCCGGGCGACGCCTGGATTGTGCCGAATGTGATCGGGGCCATCAGCCCCACAGCCTTAGACGCCGTCGGGCTGGCAGCCGCGGATGCCGACCTATCCTATGCCTCTGTCGGTTCGGACTTTTTCTTTCAATTGATGTTCTGTGCGGCAACCGCCTCTATCGTTTCGGGCGCATTGGCCGAGCGGGTCAAGCTGTGGCCGTTCCTGATCTTCGTTGTCATCCTGACCGCCGTAATCTATCCGGTTCAGGCATCGTGGAAATGGGGCGCAGGCTTTCTGGATCAGGCGGGTTTCCTTGATTTCGCCGGCTCAACCGTAGTGCATTCGGTCGGCGGCTGGGCGGCTTTGACCGGCGCCATCATCCTTGGCCCGCGCATCGGCAAATACCGTAATGGTCGTGTGTCCCCGATGCTGGGCTCCAACCTGACGCTGGCCACACTTGGCACATTTATCCTCTGGCTTGGCTGGTTCGGTTTCAACGGCGGTTCGCAGCTGGCGATGGGTACGGTCGGAGACGTGGCCGATGTGTCCCGTATCTTTGTAAACACGAACGCAGCCGCAGCCGGTGGTGTGGTTACGGCTTTGATCCTGACGCAGATTTTATATAAAAAACCTGACCTCACCATGATCCTGAACGGTGCTCTGGCCGGTCTGGTATCCATCACAGCCGAGCCGCTGACCCCCTCTATCGGTGCTGCAACGCTGATCGGTGCAATGGGGGGCGTGATCGTGGTCATCGTGGTTCCCCTGCTCGACAAATTCCGCATCGACGATGTGGTTGGCGCCATTCCGGTACACCTCGTCGCTGGTATCTGGGGCACGATTGCGGTGGTGTTCACCAACAACGAGGCCTCACTTGGCGCACAGCTTTACGGGATCATCACAGTTGCTATCTTCGTGATCGTCACCTCCGCTGTGGTCTGGTTCATCCTGAAGGCGGTCATGGGCATCCGGGTCTCGCAGGAAGCCGAAGTGACCGGACTCGACATGAGCGAGCTGGGCATGGAAGCCTACCCTGAGTTCACACAGAACTGACGCCGCGCCACAACGCAAATAGAAACGCCGGGCCTTCGGGTCCGGCTTTTTCGTTTTCGGGGCTGGTCAGACGCGGCTTTTCCCGCCACCCTGCTGGAAAAACCGACGAAAGGATCAGAAATGACCGCCCAACAGAAGATCGCCCCCGCAAATATGGACCACTGGGACGCCCGCGTAGATCTGGCCGCTGCTTTCCGCTGGACCGAGCGGCTGAACTTTCACGAGGCCGTGGCCAACCATTTTTCCTATGCTGTGAATGACGACGGGACACAGTTCCTGATGAACCCCAACCAGATGCATTTCGCGCGGATCAAGGCGAGCGACCTTCTGCTGCTCGATGCTAACGACCCCGATGTCTTGTCCCGCCCCGGCGCACCGGACCCGACGGCTTGGGGCCTGCATGGTGCGCTGCACCGCCACTGCCCCCACGCCCGCTGCGCCATGCACGTCCATTCGGTCCATGCAACAGTGCTCGCCAGTCTGAAAGACAGCCGCCTGTTGCCCATCGACCAGAACACCGCCACATTCTTCAACCGCTATGTGATTGACGACAATTACGGCGGGTTGGCCTTTGAAGAGGAAGGCGAACGCTGTGCCCAACTGTTCAGCGATCCAAAGGTCAAGGTGATGATCATGGGCAATCACGGCGTAATGATTATCGGCGACACGGTCGCGGACACGTTCAACCGGCTGTATTATTTCGAACGCTCTGCGGAAACCTATATTCGCGCGTTGCAAACCGGACGGGAACTGCGGGTGCTTTCCGACGAAATCGCAGAAAAAACCGCGCGGGAACTGGAGGACTATCCCGAACAGGCAGACCGCCATCTGGCAGAGTTGAAACTGATCCTCGACGAAGAAGGCTCTTCCTACGCAAGCTAGTCCGGTGCGCCCCGCCCCGCCCCCCCGCGCAAAGCCCGCGGGGAGGTGGAAAACTCGATGCGGAACGCCCGTGTCATGGCGGTTGCATCACGATAACCGCAGCGCACGGCAATCTCTGCGATGCCCAGTTCCGTGTCCTGCACCAGATTGCGGGCAACCACCATACGCTGACGCCGGTAAACCTGTCGCGGCGTTGCGCCAAGCGCAGCCTTCATCCGCGCCTCCAGCGTTTTTTGCGACACAGCCAGCCGCCGCGCCAGATCCTTGACAGACAGCGGGTGTTCCACATGGGCCTGCATCAAATCAAGCGCCCGTCCCACCAGACGATCCCGCGCCCGTCCAAAACCGCTCTCGGCGCGGGCATCCGACATAAACAAAGTCGCCACATCCTGACGCAATGCCTCTCCGTGTTGAGAGGCGATCAGATGCATCGCCAGATCAAAAGCCGCAATCGCCCCCGTGCAGGTGATCCGGTTGCCGTCTATCACGTAACGTTCCCGCAGCACCTCTGTATCGGAGAAGGTTTCGGCAAACGCATCCAGTTCTTCCCAGTGGATCGTTGCCCGCCGCCCCTGCAACAGCCCCGCCACCGCCATGAGCCACGCGCCCGTGTCAAAACCCGCGATCGTGTCGAATCGCCCTGCCGCCGCCCGCAACCCCGCCCGCGTGGCGGCTCCGGTGTGGCTGTGATGGGCATAGCTTGGCATCACGAACAGCATATCCCCGTCATTGCCCTCCAAACGTCCGCGCGGTGTGATTTGCAGCCCGCTGGAGCTGGTCACTGGCGCCCCGTCGAGCGACAGGAACCGCCACTCAAACAGGGACGCACCCGCAAGATCATTGGTCGCGCGCAGCGGTTCGATGGCATTGGCGAGACAATGGTTCGAGAAGTGATCAAATAAAAGCACCCCGACCCGCAGCCCGCCAGAGGATGATTTTTTCCAATCCGGCATGATCAAGGCATACTTGTGCAAGGTCTGCTTTGGCAAGAGCCATAGGCTCGGGGGAACATCAAAAGGATTCCGACATGCAATACGGCCTGACCGAAGAACAGGAAATGATCGCTTCCACCGTGCGATCTTTTGTTGAGAAAGAGATCTACCCCCATGAGGAACTGGTCGAGCGCACAGGCGAAGTGCCCACGGAAATTGCCGATGAGATCAAGCGCAAGACGCTGGAACTGGGGTTTTACGGCTGCAACTTTCCCGAAGAAGTAGGCGGTGCCGGACTGAACCACCGGGAATTTGCGCTGGTGGAACGGGAACTGGGGCGTGGTTCTATGGCGCTGAACCATTTCTTTGGCCGTCCGCAAAATATCCTGATGGCCTGTAACGCCGAACAGCGCGAACGCTATCTGATGCCCGCCATGCGCGGGGAACGGATGGACGCGCTGGCGATGACGGAACCGGGCGCCGGTTCGGATGTACGCGGAATGAAATGCTCGGCCGTGCGCGATGGTGGCGACTGGGTAGTAAACGGCACCAAACACTTTATCTCCGGTGCGGATCACGCAGATTTCATCATCGTCTTTATCGCCACGGGCGAAGACGACACGCCCAAAGGCCCGAAGAAACGGATCACCACGTTTCTGGTGGATCGTGGCACACCGGGCTTTACCATCCGCGACGGTTATAAATCCGTGTCCCATCGCGGCTACAAGAATATGATCCTTGAATTCGACGACTGCCGCCTGCCCGACGCGCAGGTGCTGGGAGAGGTAGACGGCGGCTTTGCGGTGATGAACGAATGGCTCTACGCCACGCGGATTACTGTCGCGACCATGTCCGTGGGCCGCGCGCGCCGCGTCTTTGACTACGCACTGTCCTACGCCGCCGAGCGGGAACAGTTTGGCCAGCCCATCGGCAAGTTTCAGGGCGTCAGCTTTCAGATCGCTGACATGATTACCGAAATCGACGCAGCAGACCTGTTGACCCTCGCCGCGGCGGACCGGCTGGACAAGGGCCTGCCCGCGAACCGAGAGATTGCCAGCGCAAAGCTCTACGCCTCTGAAATGCTGTCCCGCGTCACGGATGCGGCGATCCAGATCCACGGCGGCATGGGCTTGATGGACGACTATCCGCTGGAACGCTTCTGGCGTGATGCCCGCGTAGAACGGATCTGGGACGGTACATCCGAAATCCAGCGTCACATCATCAGCCGCGAGCTTTTGCGCGCATTGGGCGCGTAGGTCATGCGCTCCTCGCGGGGATATTTAAAGCCAGAAGAAAGGCGCGGCGGGGTGGAAACAGCCCTCTGCGCCGTAAACAGCGGCAGAGGGCCTTCTCCTGGCGCGGTCATCGGCTTCCCAGCCTGTACCGCACAACTGTTAAAACTGATTCCCGTTAACAAATCCTTGCTTCTTCTGGCAGAAAATATCCCCGCCGGAGGCTGGAACCCTTTTTCCCGAGACTGCTGAAGCCATGACCCTGCAAAGACTCTTTTCCCCGAAATCCATTGCCATCATCGGTGGCGGCGCCTGGTGCGAAGCGGTGGCAGATCAGGCACAACGCTTGGGATTTGACGGGGCGATCCATCCGGTGCACCCCAAGGGCAAGCCCCTTGGAAACCTGCCCGCTTTTACCAGCCTTCAGGATCTGCCAGAGCCGCCGGACGCCTGTTTCATCGGGGTGAACCGGCATGCAACGCTCGACGTTGTAGCGGAACTGTCTGCTATGGGGGCCGGTGGCGCCATCTGCTTTGCCTCGGGATTTTCCGAAGCCGATCACGAAGACGCAGCCGGTTCTGATTTGCAGGCGCAACTGGTTGCGGCGGCGGGCCGGATGCCGGTGTTGGGGCCAAACTGTTACGGGATGATCAACTATCTTGAGTCTGCGATCCTGTGGCCTGACCAGCATGGCGGGGCGCAGGTGGACAGCGGGGTGGCCATTGTCATGCAATCCTCCAACATGGCCATAAACATCACCATGCAGCAACGGGGTCTGCCAATCGCGGCTGTGGTCTGTGCGGGAAATCAGGCGCAGACCGGCATGGCGGAAATCGGTGCGCATTTTCTGGAAGATCCGCGCATTACGGCCCTTGGGCTGCATATTGAAGGGTTTAACGACATCCGCGCCTATGAAGCTTTGTCGCGAAAGGCGGCAGAACTGGGCAAACCGATTGTAGCGCTAAAAGTGGGGAAGTCGGATCAGGCGAAAGCCGCCACCATTTCCCACACGGCATCTGTCGCGGGGGGAGACGCGGGGGCGACGGCCCTGTTGCGGCGTCTTAACATTGCGCGGGTGGACAGCCTGCCGACCTTTCTTGAAACCCTGAAACTGCTTCATTTTGCAGGCCCGCTGCCCTCTGGCGAGATCGCCTCGATCAGTTGTTCGGGCGGCGAGGCGAGCCTTGCAGCGGATACCGCACATGGCACGCCGGTCAGCTTTCCGCCCCTCACAGACAGTCAGAGCCGCAACCTGCGCGACGCGCTGGGCCCGATGGTGGCTTTGGCAAATCCGCTGGATTATCACACCTATATCTGGCGCAACACAGAGGCGATGGCCAGCGCATGGGCCGCGATGATGGAACCCCATCTGGCGCTGACCCTGTTGGTGGTGGATTTTCCCCGCGCCGACAAATGCTCCGATGCGGATTGGGATTGCGCCATAGATGCCGCCGGACTGGCCAAAACCCGCAGCGGTGGTGTTGTGGCTATGGTGACGACCCTGCCGGAAAACCTGTCGGAAACCATCGCCGCGCGGCTTGTGGCCAAAGGCGTTATCCCGATGTTGGGTCTGCGCGAAACCATCGAAGCGGTGGCAGCGGCCTCGGGCTTTGGCGCTTTGTCGGAACAGCCGGTCCTGTTGCCCCCTGCCAGCGGTCCGGCCGAGGTGACAAGCGAGGCCGCAGCCAAAACCGCGCTTCACGCCCACGGATTGCGCATCCCCAAATCCGCGCAGGCCACCTCCCCCGTTCAGGCTGCGCAGATGGCAGGGGAAATCGGTTTTCCTGTCGTGCTCAAAGGGGTGGGCATCGCCCATAAATCAGAGGCCGGAGCAGTGGCGTTGAACCTACAACAGTCGGAGGCCGTGGAAGCCGCAGCCGCAGCGATGCCTTGTGCGCAGTTTCTGGTTGAAGAGATGATTACAGGCACCGTGGCGGAATTGCTGGTCGGTGTGGTCAAGGATCCGGCCCACGGATTTGTTCTGACTTTGGGGGCTGGCGGGGTGCTGACCGAACTGCTGGAAGACAGCGTGTCCCTGTTGGTCCCCTCCACCCGCGCAGAAATTGCAGCGGCGCTTGCCACACTTAAAATCAGCAAATTGCTGAACGGGTTCCGCAATGCCCCTGCTGCCCATTTGCCTGCTATTCTGGACGCCATAGAAGCGGTTCAGAACTACGTCCTTGCCAATGCGGACGGCTTGGAAGAAGTTGAAATCAATCCGTTGATCTGCACCCCCACCGATGCCATTGCAGCAGACGCCCTGCTGCGACGGCAGGCCGGTGCGCGTGCGACCAACACGTCACAGACACACACAAACGAGAAGGCCCTGACATGACAGACCCGATAAAAACCCGCCGCGAGGGCGGCATTCTGGAGGTGACACTGGACCGCCCCAAGGCCAATGCCATTGATCTGGCCACCAGCCGCATCATGGGCGAGGTCTTTGCAGATTTCCGCGACGATCCGGAACTGCGGGTGGCCATTGTCACCGGCGGCGGCGAAAAATTCTTCTGCCCCGGCTGGGACCTGAAAGCCGCCGCGGACGGGGACGCGGTTGACGGGGATTACGGCGTGGGCGGTTTTGGCGGCTTGCAGGAATTGCGCGGGCTGAACAAGCCTGTGATCGCGGCTGTGAACGGCATATGCTGTGGCGGCGGGCTGGAACTGGCGCTGTCGGCGGATATTATTCTGGCGGCGGACCATGCCTCTTTCGCGCTGCCTGAAATCCGTTCCGGCACGGTTGCCGATGCGGCGAGCATCAAGCTGCCCAAGCGCATCCCCTATCACATCGCAATGGAAATGCTGCTGACGGGGCGCTGGCTCGATGCCGAGGAAGCGCACCGCTGGGGGTTTGTGAACCAGATCCATTCCGGCGCGGATCTGCTGGACAAGGCTTGGGACATGGCGCGGATGCTCGAAACCGGACCGCCACTGGTTTACGCGGCGATCAAGGAAGTCGTGCGCGATGCCGAGGACAGCAAGTTTCAGGACGCCATGAACCGGATCACCCAGCGCCAGCTTGAATCCGTGGACCGGCTTTATTCCTCCGAAGACCAGCTGGAAGGTGCCCGCGCCTTTGCCGAAGGGCGTGATCCGGTCTGGAAGGGCCGTTAGCCCCGCTATCGTTTCACACTAGCACAGGACAGACCACCCGGAATTCATTTCAGAAATAAAGGAAACACCATGCTTACCGATAAAGGCCAGAACGATGCAGAAGCCCATTTGCGCGCATTGGATCAGCGCCACACGCTCCACCCGTGGACCCATTTCGACAGTTTCGAAAAGGAAGGCGCGATGGTCGTTGAGAGCGGCGAAGGCTGTTATCTGAAAGATGCCAACGGCAAATCCTATCTGGATGCTGTGGGCGGCATGTGGTGTACCAATATCGGGTTGGGCCGCAAGGAGATGGCACAGACCATTGCCGAGCAGGTTGAAAAGCTGGCCTATTCCTCGACCTTTGTGGATATGACCAACGGGCCGAGTGCACTGCTGGCGGAAAAGCTGGCCAGTCTGACTCCGGGTGATCTGAACCGGATGCACTTTACCACCGGCGGTTCTACGGCGGTGGATTCGGCCTATCGTCTGGTGGGGTTCTACAACTACTGTCGTGGCAAGCCCGAAAAGACCCATATCATCGCGCGGGATCAGGCCTATCACGGGTCCACCTTTGTCACCATGTCCATCGGCAACAAGGCCGCCGACAAAGTGACAGAGTTCCAGTACCTGCGCGACGGCATCCACCATATCTCGGCACCGCATTTCTACCGTGCCGAGGGCAATCCCACCGAAGAGGAATTTACCGACCAGTTGATCGCTGAGTTTGAAGCCAAAATCGCAGAGATCGGCGCGGATAAGGTTGCCGCCTTCTTTGCCGAACCGATTCAGGCGTCGGGTGGGGTGCTTGTGCCCCCCAAGGGCTATCTGAAACGGATGTGGGAGGTTTGTCAGAAGCACGACATCCTGTTCCTCGCGGATGAGGTCGTGACCGCTTTTGGACGGTTGGGGCATTTCTTTGCGATTGAGGATGAATTCGATGTGGTGCCGGACATCATCACTACGGCCAAGGGGCTGTCCTCGGGCTATCTGCCTATGGGCGCGATGATCTATTCGGATCGTATCCATGATGTGATCTCCAAGGGCGACGAAAACCGCTGGTTCACCAGTGGTTATACCTATAGCGGCCATCCGGTTTGTTGTGCTGCCGCGCTGAAAAACATCGAGATCATGGAACGCGAAAACCTGCTGCAAAATGCAGCCGATGTGGGCACATATTTCGAGGAACAGCTCAACACGCTGAACGACCTTGAAATCGTTGGAAACGTGCGCGGACGCAAGCTGATGATGTGTGTGGAGAATGTGAAGAACAAGGCCACAAAAGAACTCTTCCCTGACGAAGTGGACATCGGCAAACGCATTGCAACCACCGCCGAGAGCCTTGGCCTGCTGGTGCGCCCGATCGGTCATCTGAACGTAATGTCGCCCCCCCTGACCCTGACACGCAAGGACGTGGATTTTCTGGTAAAGACCTTGCGCACCTCGATCGAAAAGGTCACAAAACAGCTTCGCGAAGAGGGACATTTCTGACATTTTCGCTTGCGTTGAACCGGATTCCAACGTTCCATTAGCCCCAAGCACAAGGGACAGAATGCGAAGTGATTACAAACCGATGAACCAAGGCTGTATCGCATGAGCCAGCTTGCCAAATGGCGCCGCTCGGAGGAAGCCTCGGGCTGGCTGCTGGTCAGTCCGACTCTGGTCTATTCCATCCTGCTGCTGGCCGCACCGCTTGCAATGGTTATCGCGCTCAGTTTCTGGACTCAGGACTATCTGGATCTTGATAAAACCTTCACGTTGAAAAATTATATCGAGGCGTGGTCCGAGCCGATCTACCAGACACTGATGGCTCGGTCCCTGAAGATTTCCGCGTTCGTCACGGCGCTGACGATCCTGCTGGCCTTTCCGGTCGCCTATTACGTCAGCTTTTACGTCCCGCAAAAGCGCAAACCGCTGTGGATCTTCCTGATTACCATTCCGTTCTGGACCAGTTACCTGATGCGGATTTTTCTGTGGAAGGTGATCCTCGGGTACAACGGTGTGATCAACGGCTCGCTGCTGGGGATTGGGGTGATCGAACAGCCGCTGTCCTTTATTCTTTATAACCAGAATGCAGTGGTGGTGACGCTGGCCCATGCATGGGTGCCTTTCGCCATCCTGCCGATCTTTGTCGCGCTGGAAAAAATCGACCGCTCCCTGCTGGAAGCAGCCGAAGATCTGGGCGACGGTCCGCTGCGCCGGTTCATCCGAGTCACCCTGCCACTGGCGATGCCGGGCGTAGTGGCGGCAACTGTCATCGTCTTTATCCCCACCATCGGGGATTACGTCACGCCGCGGCTGGTGGGCGGCCCGAACGGATTGATGATTTCCAACATGATCGAATTACAGTTCAAAAAGGCCAATAACGCCCCGCTTGGCGCGGCGCTGGCCCTGTCTGCCATGTTCCTTGTATCGGTGATCTCCCTGATCTTCGTCTGGTTGAACCGCAAATATCTGGTGGGGCAGAAATGAAGTCTGGGAAGTGGTTCAAGCTCTATATCGGGGTGTTTCTGGTGTTTCTCTACGCCCCTGCCCTGCTGTTGCCGATCTTTGCCTTTAACGACAGTTCGATTGTCTCTTTTCCCCTCAAAGGCTTCACGCTGAACTGGTTTAATGTGCTGTGGGAAACCGAAGCCCTGCACACCGCCACGAAGAACAGCCTGTTGATTGCTGTCAGCACGGCGATCATCGCGACGAGCCTTGGTATTCTGGCGGCGCGGGCCTCCTCGCGCTACAAGTTTCGCGGACAAAAGGCAGTGATGGGGTTCATCATGATCCCGCTGGTGCTGCCCGAGATTATCGTCGGTGTGTCCCTGCTGGTGGTGATCTTGCAAATGGGGTTTGATCTGTCGCTCTGGACCATTGTGCTGGGGCATGTGCTGATCTGTACGCCGTTTTGTGTGGCGATCCTGTCGTCGGCATTCCTCAACCTTGACCAGAGCCTTGAGGAAGCCTCATTCGATCTGGGGCGGAGCAAACTGGCCACCTTCTGGCTGGTGACAATGCCGCTGGTGCTACCCGGTGTGGTGTCCTCGATGCTGATCTCTTTCACCATATCGTTGGACGAATTCATCATCGCCTTCTTTCTGGCCGGAACCGAACCCACGCTGCCGGTCTATATCTGGGGACAACTGCGGTTTCCGCAAAAACTGCCCAGCCTGATGGCCCTTGGCACGATCCTGCTGATCCTGTCACTGACCCTGCTGGCCACAGCCGAATATTTCCGCCGCCGTAGCGCAAGAAAAACAGGCATTGAAGATGCCGGAGGATTCCTATGACCGACCCGATCATCCGCCTGAGCGGTATCGACAAATTCTACGGCGACTTTCAGGCGCTACATGATGTGAACGCGGAAATCCGCACGGGCGAGTTTTTCTCCCTGCTCGGGCCTTCGGGATGCGGCAAGACAACCCTGCTGCGCACCATCGCCGGATTTGAGGATGTCACGGCGGGTCATGTGGAAATTGCCGGACAGTCGATGGACAATGTGCCCGCAAACCGCCGCCCCACCAATATGGTGTTCCAAAGCTATGCCATCTTTCCCCATATGTCGGTGGCCGAAAATGTCGCCTACGGGTTGAAGGCGCGCAAGATGCCCAAGGACCAGATCGCAACCGAGGTGGCCACTGCGCTGAAACAGGTCGGGCTGGAGGGATACGGCGAGCGGGCCTCTCATGCCATGTCCGGCGGGCAGAGACAGCGCGTGGCGCTTGCCCGTGCGCTGGTGCTGAAGCCCAAGGTGCTGCTGCTGGACGAACCGCTGTCCGCGCTCGACAAGAAGATGCGCGAACAGATGCAATCCGAACTGCGCCACCTGCAACGGGCAGTCGGGATCACATTTATTCTAGTGACACATGATCAGGAAGAAGCGCTGACCATGTCCGACCGCATCGCGGTGATGTTTGAGGGGCGGATCGGGCAGCTTGCCTCGCCGCAGGATCTTTACCGCCGCCCTGTGAACCGCAAGGTGGCTGAATTTATCGGCGTGATGAACTTCCTTGATGTATCCGTCAGCGATGGCACCGGCGACACCTTTGACTGTGACATCGCGGGGCTTGGCAAAGTCACCATTCCCGCCGAACAAGCCCCGGGCGGCGTCGATGCCAGCGTGACCGCAGGGGTGCGGCCGGAGATGCTGACGATCCTGTCCGGCGAAAACGCACACTCCGAACGGGAGGCATCCGGCATCGTAGAGGATGTCTATTACTACGGGGATATGACCTATTATGATGTAAAGCTGGACGGCGTAGACCACCCTGTCACAATATCCATGCGCAACACTGCCGGACGTTCTGTTCTGTCCCGTCAGGACCGCGCCCGCGTCGGCTGGGGCGCGGAGTCTGTGCTGCTGCTGAAGTGAGCCGTCTGTAACAGACTGCCGTCCGGCCTGTGCAATCGGTCTGTCCCGCGAATAGCCCTGTTACACAAAGTAGCACATCGTTTTGAATGTGGTGAAAAGCCTGTCCTCCACCGCTGCAACCGGCTCGGGCCAATGGGCCTGCCCGACAGAACGCTTCAAATAGAATGCAGAGGGACGCGCGGATCTGCTGGCCCCGTTCAGGCTTTTCAAGGCAGAAATCCGTGATTGCCGCACATTCATCTCAATTTGTTTGCAGTTCATGATCTTTCCTTCAGGATTTGTTTACTGAAACAAATTTACGATAAATATCCGCACCGCGCCCGTTGGGAAGGGAATAGGACACTATCTACTTTGCGCTTCTATCCTATCAATTCGTATATAATTTTATCGAAATAGCCCCAGTGTCGGGCGCACCAAAGGCGCAATCTGCAAATTTGGCCCACACAACCGGGAACATCCGTCGAATCATCTGACCTGCGGACATAAAAAAAGGGCGCCCGACCGAGCGCCCTTTGTGGTTTTTCGCCTTCGCAATTTAGAAACCGGCTTTGATCTTCTCAAATTCTGCGATCATCTTTTCGCGCAGTTGCTGGTCCATCGGGATTTGCGCCAGAATTGGCACGTCGATCTCTCCCAGACCGGCCCCTTCCAGCGTTTCGGTCCCAAGCGTAGCCATCTGCGCTTCGTTGCCGCTGCCATAGCCCCACTCGTTCACGATATACTGGGTGGTTTCAGGTGACAGCCATGTGTTGAAGAAATCATACATCAGCGCTTCGTCGTTCGGACCGTCCTTCAGGTTCACATATCCACAGAACCATGTGGAAGAGCCTTCTTTGGTCGCGCGGTTAGCCTCAACAGGAATACCCTCCCCTGCCAGCGTTGTCGGGGTCTCGTTCCAGGCCCAGGCCACGATAACTTCGCCGCTGGTCATCAACTGACCCAGCTCTGCGCCGTCCGCCCAATAAGCTCGAACCATCGGATGCACCGCCCGCAGCCATTCATTGGCCTTGGCGAAATCCTCATCAGTGGCTTTGGACCAATCCTGTGTACCTGTCGCCAGATAAGCGAGCGCATAGACGTCATCCACATTGTCGGGCAGGGAAATACGGCCTGCGTATTTCGGGTCCTTGAACACTTCCAACGTATTCATCGCCGCCGGGTCCACCAGATCGCTGCGATAGGTCAAAGCCGTTGTGCCCCAATCCGAAGGGATCAGGTAATACTCGCCGTCAAACTTGAACGCCTCTTTCATACCGGCGTTCACTTCATCCCAACGTTCCACTCTGGAAGGGTCGATGGGTTCGATCAAACCGGCATCCAGCCATTTGGAAACGGACTGGCTACAGGGATGGGACACATCGGCCTTAAAGCCGGACCGCAACTTCTGAAAGGCCTCTTCTTCTTCACCAAAGAAGGAAAAGGTTGGCGGTCCGCCGTGTTTTTCAATGTAGCTTTGCAGAAAGCCTTCATCTTCGTAGCCGGACCAGTCCAGCACGACCAGTTCTTGCGCACCAGCCGCAGCGGCTGCGAGGAATCCGGACAGAATGGTCCCTGTCATCAGCATATTAAGCTTCATGTTATCTCCCATTAGGTTAATAAGCGCTGAATCGTTGTCCAAGCGCCATGTTGGTCCCAAAACTCTAGTCCAGCGCCGTGCCATGGTCCACAGATTTGCCCCTGCTGCGGGGCAGTTTTCCGGTCACGCCTGCCTGAAATCTGTCGTCCCTGAACCGATCCCTTGCGGCAAGCTATCCTCTGGGTTGTGCTACCGCCCCCGATCCACCCAACCTAGACAGGTCCTTGGCGTGAATAGTGTCTGACACAAGGGGCCTATCAGATTCCCTGCAGTTGAAAGCCCATGGGTCGAGGTCACGCGTTTCGTCCTTTACAAAAGTTTACATTTTGTAAAGTTTAGCTTTACGAAAAACCCCGTATTTCCGCCCTCAGCGGTTCTTGAAACGCTCCGGTTTTGGGCCGTTTTTTGCAATTATTGTCGACTCAGGGTCGATTCTTGGCAAAAGTGAATTTTTAATTGCAAAACCGACCTTCCCGATAAGTCGGCCAGTTTCGTGACAAGTTTGCACCGTTTTTTGCAGGTTTCCCATAGGTTTTTCCGGACTCTGTACCAGTGTTAACAACAATGCGTCACAAACACGCCACAATATTTAAGAATACTACCACAAGATGAAACCAATCCCTGACGCTTGGTAGAAACCTGGGAGCGCGTCTTGTGAACAAGAAAGACATGGTGGGGCCAATGAAGATTCTCGCGGTTGATGACGACGAAATCATCCTGGAGCTATTGAAAGAAGTTGTGGGTGCGGCTGGTTTTCCTGATATTACTCTGGTGACTTCGGGGGCTGAGGCCCTGAAAACGATCCAGAATAGTCCGACCCGCTTTGACTGTTTCCTTCTGGATATCCAGATGCCGGAAATGGACGGGATCGAACTGTGCAACCATATACGCAAATTCCCTGCATACCGCTCTGCGCCGATCCTGATGATCACCGCAATGGCGGACCGGCAGTATATCGACCGCGCCTTCGCAGCGGGTGCATCGGATTACGTTACCAAACCCTTTGACGTTCTGGAACTGGGCACCCGTGTGAACCTTGCCGCGCGTCTGGTGCAGGAACATGCCGCAGCCGAAGACAAGAGCTTTGCACTGGAAGCCCTGCGCGACCAGATCGAGACGAAGAACTCTGTCGCTATGTCCGAAGAAATCCGCATCGAAGGCGTTGCCGGTGTGATCGGAAAACTGGCGTTTGAAAACTACCTGCTGCAACTGACACGGGGCGGTCTGTTCGGATCGTGCATCGTGGCCTTTCAGGTGGCGAATATCTCGACCATTCACCAGCACAGCTCTGGCAGCGATTTTGCCAATACCATCATCGACATTGCCGAAGCGATCTCTGACAACCTGCGCCGCAGCGAGTTTTTCCTCAGCTATCGGGGCAACGGCCAGTTCGTCGCCATCTGCCACAAGGTTGTGATGGACACATTCAACGATCTGCCCGGCGAGATTGCCATGTCGATCCGCGATATGGAGCTGGTTTATGACAATGGTGCGAAAATGGATGTGCAACTGGTCATGGGGCAGCCCGTCAAATGCGGCTTCTTCAGCAGCAAGAGCACGCTTGAGCCGCTGTATAAGGCGGTAGACGCCGCCGAAGCTGCGGCCCGCTCCATGCGCCGTCATCCCGGCAACAGCGGCTGGTCCAGCAAAATTGACACCATTCGCAACCGACTGAAACATCCCTCGACCAAAAATGTGTCAAAACTTGAAATGGGCTTTTGATGAACGTTGCATTGTCTGACAAGCTGCTGGAAATCCGCGGAAAATTCGTAAGCAGCCTGCCCGAGCGAAAGGAGCGCCTGACGGCGCTCCACGAAAAGCTGACGGCGGGGACCTGCACAGCGAGCGACATGGACGAGCTGCGGTTTATCGTGCATAAAATTCACGGTCTGGCAGGGACATTGGGCTTTGCCACACTGGGCAGTTTTGCTGCCAATCTGGAAAAAGAAGTGAACACCGCCATCGAAAAAGGTGGCTACAGCAGCACGCTATGCGACGGTGTCACAACCCTGAGCGGCCACGTACAGGACGCAATCGACGCCTGAGACGGCCGCCTAAGCCTGCCGCCTGATCCAGACGCCTTTTTATAATTGATACCCTTGGGGGACACAGCACGCTAGCGTGCCTGTGCCTCCCAGATCGCGCGGATTTCATCGGCCAGTGTTGTCGGGTCGAACGGCTTTACAATCACCGCAACAGCCCCTTGATCCAGCAGAGCCTGCTTTTCCTTCTGATGGGCCTTGGCCGTCATAAACACCGCCGGCACCTGATCCAGCGCAGGATTTTTACGCAGTTCGCGCAGGGTTTCCTCGCCGCCGATCACAGGCATCATTACATCAAGCAGAATAAGGTCCGGTGCGTATTCTTCAGCGATCGCGATAGCATCATGGCCCGAAGCGCATTGATGCACATCCAACCCGCCGATCATTTCCAACGCAATTTTAGCTATTTCCCGGATATCCGCGTCATCTTCGACGTGGAGGATTTTTTCAAAGACGGCCATCGTAATGTATTCTCTAAGATAAGGTGAGCTTGTTTTTCATGGTATCCATGATCTCTGCAAGGATTTTTTCGTTTGTAACGCGGGATTTCAGCATGACAGAGGAAATATTCTCATCCTTCAGGTCGGTGCTTTCATCGCCGGAGAAAACGATAATCGGCATTTTACTGCAACTGTCGTGCTTGAGCGTCTTCAAAAGCTCAAGCCCGTTCCCGTCCGGCAGGTTCAGGTCCAGCAGCATCAGATCATAGCTTTTGGCGTCGAGCTTTCCTCGTGCCGAGTCTAGGGTCGGGGCGGCATCCACATCCGCCGCATCCGCCATGATGTTCTTCACAACCTCCCGCGTGCCCGCGTCGTCCTCCACGTGCAGGATACGCGGGCGAAGGGTGGTGGTCTCCGTGGTTACGGTCTGTAACAAAGTGATCAGCTCATGGCTGTTGGGAGGCTTGCGGAACAGCCCCTTTAGGTTGTCTGGCAAAGGTTCCCGCATTTCGATCTGGCTGCCGGTGATGATTACAACCGGCAAATCGGCGTGCTCATCCGTGTTGCGCAGATCTTGCAACAGGTCCAGCCCGTTGCCGTCAGGCAGCGTCAGGTCCAGAGTCATGGCGTCGAAATCCATGTGGTTCAGACGCTCCCGCGCGGTGGAAACATCCGGCGAAATGGTGACGTTGAAGCCTTCAAACTCCAGCAGGTTCTTCAGGGTAAGCGCAAGATCACGGTCGTCCTCACACACAAGAATCTGCGGCAAGGCAGGGGAAAGCGTACTGGCGGGCAGCAGTTTGACCGCTTCGAGCAGTTCCAGTTCAAACCAGAAGTCGGTGCCCACATCCGGAACACTGCGGAATTTCAATTCGCCGCCATGTTGTTCCACGATCATCTTGGAGATGCTCAACCCCAGTCCGGTGCCGCCTTTTTTGCGCACATCAGACGAATCCGCCTGCGTGAACTTGTCAAAAATCGTTGGCTGGGCTTCCAGCGGAATACCGGCACCCTGATCCGAAACGGTCACACGCAAGCGGCTTTCGACTGCTTCAAGCTTAATATCCACCGTGCTGCCGCTGTTCGAGAATTTCGCCGCGTTGGACATGAGGTTCGCCATAACCTGCAACAAACGCCCTGCATCGCCGTGGGTATAGACCGGAACCTCGGGGGCGGTGGCGGTAAAGGTAATGTCCAACTCCTCGCCGTAGGATTTGTTGGCTTCCAGCGCATCCTGCAAAAGCTGGGTCATGTCCAGCCGCTCCATCTGGAAATCCATCTTGCCCGCTTCGATTTTTTCGATGTCCAGAATATCGTTGATCAAACGGACCAATCGTTCGCAGTTATTATAGGCGATTTCGATCATGGCTTTGGGCTTGTCCGGCAAGACCCCCATCGCGCCGGTGCGCACCAGACCGAGCGACCCTTTGATAGAGGTCAGTGGCGTACGCAATTCGTGGCTGACGGTGGCCACAAATTCCGATTTCGCCTTGTCCGCAGCTTTTGTTTTGGTCAGGTCGCGGATGATCGCGAGGAAATAGGGCCGGTGGTATCTCGGCTCGATATACTGGAGATTCACCTCAACCGGCATGATTGATCCGTTGGCAAGGACATGCTGCGTCTCATAGACCTGGGAAGAGACTTCGCCGCTCATCAACTGGTCGAGACGCTTTTGCAGCACCTTGCGTGTTAGCGTGGTATTGGTGTCGAGCGGGCCATGGTTAATGAAGTCATCAAACGTCTTATCTGCGCGACGCAAAGCTTCTTCGTTGCCATAGAAATAACGCAGGGTTTCGGGCCAGAACATATGAACCGAGTCGGAACTAAGATCGAGCGCGGTCTTGAACCGCCGGATTTCCCGCTCCGCAGTTGCCCGTTCCGTGATGTCACGGACAATCGCGACGAAACGCTCTCCCTGATCGTCCATCCGCAGCTTTTGAATGGTCACTTCGGTAGGGCGGCGGTGCAATGTGCGGCGTTCAAATGTAATGGCGGTCTTCTTGCCCTCGCGCAGCGGCGCAACGCGTTTTTCAAAACTGTCGCGGTCGAACTGTTCGTCGTCATCCGCAGGCGACCTGCCGCGATATTCGTTTTCATTCCACCCGACCGCACGCAAGGCCGCCTTGTTGAGATAGGTATATTCCAGCGACTGGGAGTCCATGATGTAGACTTCGTATTCGGCCAGATCGAGAACGGTGCGCATATTGGCGACTTCGCGTTTGGAGCGCGCAGCCTCGGTTACGTCACGGATTATCGCCACATAACGCGGGTTTTCATTTGGCGGGGTCACATACTGGAGCGTGATCTCGATGACGCGCTTGCCCGCAGGCATCTCAAAGCTGGCCTGACCCGTGCGCGTATGTTTCAGGGATTCCAGCAGTTTTTCAAACGGCGCCCGTTTGATCGGGATGTAAACGTCAAAAACAGTCTTCGCGCGATAATCCAGTTCCGACCAGCCGTTCTGTTCCCGTGCCGCTTTGTTCATGTAAACCAGCTGAAGCGTGTCGGGCCAGAACATCGCCACTTCGTCCTTCAGCAGATCCAGCGAAGAGGTAAGCTGCCGTTTCGCCTCGGCCATCTTGTTTGCGGTGACATCGGTGCGGATAGAGGTGGTGTTGACGTAATTGCCGTTGGAATCAAAAAACGGAACCATCGTCGCCTGCGCCCAGAAAAAATTGCCATTCTTCTTTCTGGTGGGGATTTCGCCGGACCACGGCTCTTTGCGATCCAGCGCCCGCAGCAGGTCTTTCATCGTTTCGTCAAGTTTGCGCTCTGCCCAGAGAACCTTGACCTCTTTCCCGATGATTTCCTCTTCGGTATAGCCGGTCACTTTTTTGAAGTTCTCATTCACATAGGTGATGATCCCTTCGTTGTTGGCAATGCTGACAATGGCGTGGTGATCCATTGCCTGTTTCTGGAATTCCAGTTCGGCACCCTGTGCGATAATCTTGTGACGGCGATGGCGCAGCAGGTGGATGTTGCGGATGGTCACAGCCACCAGCGCCAGAAGAAGCGACATGAACAGCATAGAGCCGGAAATGACGTACCAGTAATATTCCGCAATAAACTGCGCCAGAAGGCTGCTTTCAGGGCCGGCAACAGGCTGCGCGGCAAGGACATTTGGCACGAGGGACAGGAAAATGGCGGCACAGACCATAGATTTCCGAAAACACAGTCCGCCAAAACTGCGCACTGTAATTGCGAATTGGTTTTTAGCCATAATTTAGCCTGCCTGCATTATTTTCGGTCATTCTGGCACCATTCGTCCTAGGGTAGAAAGGCACAGCAACGCGATTTTTTCGACAAACTAGCATACTCCGCACTTTGCCCAAACAGCTATATACACAAATGCGGTTTATATTTGGCAGTACTTCGGATTTTCAGCAAATTTGCAACGCTTGATCCGGCTTAACCCTAGGGTAATGCGTGGATTAAGGACGGACCAGCCCCTGATGTGCAAGGCGCCGCAGCTTTTTTTTGCAGACCGGTCCTGCGGTTTTCCGCGGGGATCAGATCCGCACCAGATGATTGTCCCACTGCAACCTGGGATAGTGTTGCGGCTGCTGCGCCAGCCCGCCGATCACCTGCCCTGCGCCGGTTGTCACCATCCGGCCCCAAGGACCAAAGGTAACACCGCAAACATCCGGATAGGGTTCCAGCGCCGGTTCACCGGCCCGCGGTTTGGTCGCCGTGCCCAGCACGACCCCACCGCGCGGCGAGGTCGCGGCCAGCCTGTCCCCTGCGTTGTTAATCGCAATACTGCCCACATAGCCCAGCATCCGGCGATAAACTTCAGGCGCAATATCGGGAAAAACCGCCTGTTCTCCGGGTCGGTGGGTAAAGACCAGCGGCACCACCTGCCCCGTCTCCCCCTGCCACTGCATCCCGACTGCAACCAGTCCATCGCCCGAAACATCCAGATGGCGGATTGAATTTTTGTGGAGGGCAGGATCAAGACGCAGTGTCTCAAGCGGCTGCCCCTGCGTTGAAAGATAACAGAGGTTCGGTTCCATCAAGGGGATATTCAGCTTGGCCCGCCCTGCCTCGGGATGGGTCTCAATCCCGCCGTTGGCCACCACCAGAGCACCGGAGGGCAGGGTTTTGATCTCATGCGGACCGACCCCGCCAGAGGCAAACTCCCCTACGCGGCGATAATCCTCTGCGCAGTCCCAAACGCCGATAACACCCTGGCCTGCCTCATAATCGTTTTCTGTCGTGAACAGATACCGTCCGTCCAGATCAAAGCTGCCATGACCGTAGAAATGCCTGCCCTCCGGCGCGTCAAGCCTTGCCCGAACCGCCCCGTTCACACAGTTAACCACGACCGCAAAACGGCCCGGTCGTCGGGCAAAAGCCACCGCATCGGCGCGGTGGGGATGGGCGGCAGCCGCGTGGCCGCGATCGGGCAACGGAATGTCAAACAGGACCTCCCCCGCACCGGACAATCCGCATAGCACATAGCCCCCCGTGTCCGTTCGCGCCGCAGCCAGACAGGCAGGCGCCCCGGCACTGGCCCATGTGGTGCGCGGGGCAAAACCGGCGGCGGCCAGTCCTGCGAGAAATCCACGGCGGCTGGTCATGGTTAATCTCCGTCCAGCGCGTTAAACCCTTCGGCCACCCCGAGATACGGCCCGAGACCGCCGAGCGTGTATTCCAGCAGCCGGTCCACGGACTGTTGCACCACCTCGACTTTCACACGGCTCTGCGGGTCCATAACATCCGCAAAGACCGGACTTTCCAGTTTGGCGACCGCAGTGGTGAAAACGTGTTCCAACCTGTCAAAACGGCTCTGGATGGTTTCGTCACCCCGCCCCAAACGGCGGGCCAGATCAAGCGAAGCCTCGGTCGCAAGAACCACGTTGCGCAGAGAGCGACCGGAGCGGCGGGCCTCGGCCCGGTTCGGGCGCGGTTTGTCAAAGGTGCCAAGCGGTCGCGCGATGCGCGTGTCTTTGGTGAACTGAAATCCCGTCAGCGCCGCTTTGAAAAATTCCTGCACCGCCTCTTTTTCGGTCTGGTAACGCTCGTTCTGGCCCGCGGACAGCATCAGCGCGGCATAATCCGGTTGCCAGTCATCCAGAATGTCCTGACTGATCGCCGCCGTATCCTGTGTCATCGCCTGAAACAGCGCGCATTGATATTCACCGTGGCCAAGTTCCCGCGTGGGCGCATCAAACAGAAGATATTCCATCGCGTAAAACCCGCGCACCGCAATGGAGGCTTGGGAATAAT
Source organism: Neptunicoccus sediminis (assembly GCF_001719615.1). GTDB lineage: Bacteria > Pseudomonadota > Alphaproteobacteria > Rhodobacterales > Rhodobacteraceae > Amylibacter > Amylibacter sediminis. The sequence goes on along the minus strand of NZ_MDVX01000001.1, from coordinate 438,926 downwards.
TCGCTGGCAGTTGGATCACCGGATCCTCTTCGCTGATCATCTTGTACAACGCCTTGGGGGTTTTGCTGCGCGGGTCCGGCCAGAACGCCAGCGCAAAGGCGCGGTCGTCCACCTCGGTCGGACCAAAGCGCAAATGACTGACGCCAACCCACGCATCAAAGGCCGCATGATAGTCGGAAATCACCTGCCCGTTGTCCAGATCACAGGTCTGCGCCGCCGTTTCCGCCAGTTGCGCCGTCGTGCGCGCCAGTGTCTGGAACCGCGGGATCACGTGGTTGCTGATCACGCGATCCACCAGCGCGGTATCCGCACTGGCCGAGACAGGCAAGATAAGGGCAAGAAAAAGGGTGCAGAGTTTCTTCATGGGTTACAGACTTTCAAGGAAACGGATCAGGGCAGCCCGATCGCTGGGGGGCATTTGTATAACAGTGTCGCGGGAGGCTTGCGCCTCGCCGCCGTGCCAGAGCACCGCCTCCAGCAAGTTGCGGGCGCGTCCGTCGTGCAGAAACCGTGTGTGACCGCTGACATCTTTGGTCAGGCCGATCCCCCACAGCGGCGGCGTGCGCCATTCCGAACCGCTGGCGCGGGCTTCGGGTGCGTTATCCGCCAGCCCCGCACCCATGTCGTGCAGCAGCATATCGGTATAGGGCCAGATCAACTGGAAGCTTTGCTCGGGCTGGTTCTTCAGTCGGTTCGTTACGAAATTCGGCGTGTGGCAGGCTGTGCATCCGGTTTGGTAAAACACTTGTTTGCCACGCAAAACCTGCGGATCATTCACATTACGGCGCTTGGGCACCCCCAGATTGCGGCTGTAAAACGTCACAAGGTCGAGCGTTTCGCTGTCCACCTCAAAGACCCGTTCATCCTGATCGCCGTGCACCGCAGCCACGCAAACATCCTGCGCGGGCGTGCAATCCCCGTAAGCAGCGTCATGCAGGGACGACGAAATTCCGATGTCCCCCAAGAATGCGGCAGCAGTCTGATCGCGAATGCTGGGCTGGCCCGCTTTCAATCCGAACCGCCCCAGCATCGGACGCTGGAGTTCCGCCGACCAGACGATATTGGCACGGCCCGAAATCCCGTCGCCATCCGCATCATCAGGGTCTTCGCGGGATAGAATATCCGCCGCTGGTATCGCCTCTAACAGACCCAGACCGATCATCTGCGGAGCCACACGGGGGCTAAGCACTGCACCTTTGGCCAATGGTCCGTAGCCGAGATCATCTAACGTAAACAGAGGCTTTCGCAGGACCGCGATTTCACCGCCCGACAGGGGAATCTCGGTTTCTGTATAGCTCACGCCGATCCGCGCCTCGGCTTTGTGACCGGCAAGTCCTGCGTCCTGTATCTGGCTGCCGTAGACCGGATCGGGGCGGGTGCTGAGGTAGCTTTCCAAATCGGATGTGACACGTTCCGGCGTGGGCACGGAAATCCGCATCAGGAAAGACACCGCGTTCTCATCGCCCGGTTCTGGCGGATGGCCGCGCCCGTCTTTCAGGTGGCAGCGCTGGCAGGAGCGGGCGTTAAACAGCGGCCCCAACCCGTCAGAGGCCAGCGTAGAGCTTGGCGAAGACACCCACAGCTTGCGGAAAATGCCGTTGCCGACCTTGAAATCCAACTCTCGGGCGAAGGGCATATTACCGGACATGGCAGAAAACGCATCGCGGCTGTCGCGGACCCGCACACTGGCGGCGCCGGCGCTGTTTTCTTCAAATTTCTGGGGTTGGCTGAAATCGGTCGGCGGGGCGGTCACGGCCTTGATCCGCGCGATTTCCGCTTTGGTTCTGGGCACCACGTCAAGGTGGCTGTCATCCGGTTGCAGCACCTGCGCTTGCGCAACAAACGGCAGGAGCGCGATCATCGCAGAACAGGACAGGCTGCGGAAGATTTTGTTTATGTCCATATACTTACTCTCTGGCGAAGGCTTGAGACCCGGAACAGAAACATCAAGGCACCAACGCGCCCTGCTTGTATTCCGGTGCCGCCTTGCAACCTGTTGGCACAGCCCGACGGCGGGGTGATACCAGTTTGAAAACTTTAGTCCAGCCCCGCAGGGGGCGGTGAATGGGCAAGCTTTCGCCGCTTGCCCCCTGAAGCCTCAGGAACTACAGGCGACAGGCCGAAGCCTGCCGCCTGAAATGGGTTTTATTCGAACACTGCCCCCGGATTATCGAGACTGTCAGAGCCTTCAAAAGCGACGCTGCTCAATCCCAGCTCTGTCACGATCCGTTCAATGGTGCGGGTCTGGTCGATCAGACCGTTCACACCACCCATCACCAGCGCTTCGCCCGCCGCATTGCCTTGCTCCAGCATCTGGTCATAGGCAAATCCGGCCTCGGCCGCGGATTTGATCCGGCCCAGTGCCATCATGGTGTTGGACAGTTTGCCCTGCATCTGCGCATCCAATGCAGGATCTTTTGCCGCGACCAGATCCGCCAGCGACGGACCGCTAACGACTGTACCGTCAATGCGGACATATTCGCCAAGGTACACATTCTGCACCCCCAGCCCGTCATAATAGTGACTGTTATGGGTGTTGTCCGAGAAACAGTCGTGCTCTTCTTCCGGATCGTTCAACATCAGGCCAAGACGCATCCGCTCTCCGGCCTGCTCCCCATAAGACAGCGACCCCATTCCCGTCAGCATTGCTGAAAGACCGGCGATTTCATCACCACTGATCGCGGCGCGGGCTTCTCCATCGGCCCCCCATTGCGCGGCCATCCAGTCCAGATCGCTGACCAGCAGATCGGTTGCCGCCTGCAAATAGGCCCCGCGTCGATCGCAGTTGCCATTCGTGCAGTCATCGCCCTTGGCATAATCGGTCCAGGGACGGTTGCCACTGCCCGCGTCATGTCCGTTCAGATCCTGCCCCCAGAGCAAAAATTCAATCGCGTGATAGCCTGTGGCCACGTTTGCCTCGACCCCGTCCGCTTCCTGCAAGGTTTCCTCCAGCAGCGCGGGGGTGATGGTTGTCGCATCCACATCTGTTCCCCCCAATTGAAACGTCGGGTTGGCCACCACGTTCAACACGGCTGCTGCGTTTTCATCTGTCGCACCGCCATAAGACGCATCCACATAGTCGATCAGCCCCTCGTCTAGCGGCCAAGCGTTAACCTTACCTTCCCAATCGTCGACAATCGCATTGCCAAAGCGGAACACTTCGCTTTGCTGGTAAGGCACCCGCGCGGCCAGCCATGCAGCTTTGGCCGCTTGCAAGGCTTCGGCAGAGGGGTCGGCCACCAGCGCAGCAACAGCTGATTGCAGGTTTTTTGCGGCGTAGAGGCTGTCGCTGTAAGTTGCTTCTGCAATATCCGCATAGGTCGAAATTACGGCTGCCTTTTCCGGCGCTGTTTCTGCCAGTGTGGGGGCTGTCAGGGCCGTGGTTGCGGCCAGCAGGCCCGCCAGTTGCGTAAGGGTCTTCATGTTAGGGTCTTTCTGCTTGGTAAAGCGTGGTTTGCGGCGTTCGGGCGGCACGCAAGCCGCACCGCCCCGTTGGGTCGCCCCGTCAGGTCGCCAGCGGGTTCATTTTGTCAGGATCAGCTTGTTTGCACGGGTGATACGCAGGGTGTAGACCTGATCGAGATGCCGGATATAGGCGGTTGGCCCGTGCTCGGTCAGTTCGGCAGCCGCATGGACTGGCGTTTGGCTGACGGGGGTCGAAAATCCGTCTGCTGCACCCTGTCCGCCAGTAATCTGCATATCTTTGTAAACTATACCCATGTTTCTATCCCTCGATCCCGAGAGTGCCATTCAACAGGCCAGTCGCCCCAATTCGGACAAACGTCCGTTAAACGCGGTTTCCCGTGTCGGATGGTCCGGGTGGACGGGTCAGCCATGTTCAGCCCCTCTCGTCTTTGATTTCGCGTGCTGGCTGCCCGGTGATTCCGCATTCGGGTGGCTGATGACAATTACCTGACAAAATAAGTCAGGGAAGTCAACACAGGCATATCTCTCTTTTTCGTGAGACGAGTAACACGGTGCCTTTGGCTCAGAAGCACCTCTGCCGCGTTCTGCAAAACAGGAAAAAATGCGTGTTCACAAAACCTTTAAGAAACTGACAACTGCATGACGCATAGCCCGCTTATTCCCCGCCCTGACAGAACATCGGGTGACACATGCTACTTCAGCTTTCGGGACTAACCAAAAAATTCGCAACATCCACGGCGGTCGATCAGGTCGATCTCTCGGTCGGGCGTAACCAGTTTATCGGTATCATCGGCGCGTCGGGCGCGGGTAAGTCAACCCTGCTTCGGATGCTGAACCGGCTGAACGATCCGACAAGCGGCAGAATTCTGTTTCGCGGGCAAGAGATCTCTTCCTTACAAGGGGCAGAGAAACGGGCATGGCAATCCCGATGTGCCATGATCTTTCAACAGTTCAATCTGGTGCCGCGTATGGATGTTGTCTCCAATGTTCTGCACGGCACGCTGAACCGGCGCAACACGCTGGCCACGATGTTCAACATCTATCCGGAAAAGGACATCCACCATGCGATTGATATTCTTGAACGTCTGGGCATTTCTGAGCACGCCGCCAAGCGGGCACAAGCGCTCTCTGGCGGGCAGCAACAGCGCGTGGCCATTGCTCGGGCCTTGATGCAGGACCCGCAAATCATACTCGCGGACGAGCCGATTGCCTCGCTCGATCCGATGAACGCCCAGATCGTCATGGACAGCCTGCGCTCCATTCACGATCAGGACGGCAAGCTGGTCATCTGCAATTTGCACACCCTAGATACCGCACGGCGCTATTGCGACCGGATCATCGGGATGCGAGCGGGCCGCGTGGTGTTTGACGGCACCGGCGACGAACTGACCCTGAGCGCGGCCCGCGACATCTACGGCGCGGACAACAGCTTTAGCGAAGCAGCAACATCCACAAGCGTCGATGTGCTGGCCGATCACAAGATGCCGGAACTGGCCATTGCCTGACAATTCAACCCTAACCCGTCAATACCGGCGGGATTTTCGACTGGAGAAAGACCAATGAAAAAACTGATCGCAGCGATCCTTGCGACATCCGCCCTGTGCGGTGCTGTACAGGCCCAAGAGATCACCGAATTCCGCATCGGCATTCTGGGTGGCGAAAACGCACAGGACCGGATGAACAGCTACCAGTGTCTGGCGGACAAAACGACCGATCTGCTGGGCGTTGAAACCAAACTGTTCGCCCCAGCCGATTACAACGGCGTTATTCAGGGGCTGTTGGGCGGCACTATCGACATGGCATGGCTTGGCGCATCCGGCTACGCAAAGACCTACCTCTCCGATCCCGACGCGGTTGAGCCGGTTCTGGTGAAATACAATGCAGATGGCGGTTACGGTTATTATTCCATCGGCTTTGCCCGCAAGGACAGCGGCATCACGTCGCTGGAAGACATGAAAGACAAGGTTTTCGGCTTTGGTGATCCGAACTCCACATCAGGCTTCCTGATCCCGTCCATTGAAATTCCTGCGGCAACCGGTGCGTCTATGGACTCTGGCGACTACTTCGGTGAAGTGAAATTCACCGGCGGTCACGAACAGACCATTGTTGCAGTTGCCAACGGTGACATCGACGCAGGCGTGACATGGGCCGACGGTCTGGGCAACTGGGAAGACGGCTACAACTCCGGTGCGCTGCGCAAGGCGGTTGATGCGGGTCTGGTGGATATGAACGAGATGGTTCAGATCTGGAAATCCAAGACCATCCCCGAAGGTCCCGTCGTTCTGCGCAAATCCCTGCCTGCAGACGTTAAGATCAAGATGACAGGTCTGGTAGGCTCACTGCACGCGATGGACCCTGACTGTGCCTATGGTGTGGCCAACGGCGAGGCCAAAGCCTTCGCGCCAATTACCCATGAAGCCTATGATGTTATTATCAAAGCCCGCGAATTGAAATCCAACTAAAGAGATTTTCAACCCGCATCTGGCCGAGCTGAACCCCGTTCTGCTCGGTCAATTTTTTCAGACTCCCCAGGAAAATAAAATGTCACCGAGCGCATTGGATACCCGCGCCAGCTATCTGGCCCAAACCCACCGAAAAAGACTCTATAGCGGCGTGATGCTGGTCCTTCTGGTGGCCATGCTTTGCAGCGGCTTCATCACCGCAGACGAGCGGAACGCCGGAGGTTTCTGGAACGGTCTGCCCCATGTGCTCGACTTCCCTGCGGAGGTTCTGGGCGAGGCCGCGCAGAAAATCACCCTGCTGCCCGCCCATCTGGTTGCCTTTTTCCCGAGCCTTGTGGAAACCCTGAACATCGCTGCTGCGGCTACACTGGCCGGCGCGATTGCGGCGGTTTTTCTGGCGCTGCTGTCCACCCGCGGTCTGGCCCGCTGGCCCCGCATGATCCCTGTATTTCGCCGCATCTCCGACATCATGCGGGCCATTCCTGAAATCGTCATCGCCCTTGTGCTGATCTTCATTCTTGGCGGCGGCCCTGTCCCTGCCATGATCGCCATTGCCTTTCATACGGTCGGGGCGCTTGGCAAATTGTTTTCCGAAGTCACCGAAAACGCCGATCTGAGACCGGTTGAGGGTCTTGCCTCTGTCGGGGCGGGCTGGATGCAGCGGATGTGGCTGGGGGTGATCCCGCAGGTGTCCCCGAACTTCATCAGCTACGCCCTGCTGCGGTTTGAAATCAACATCCGCGCCTCTGCCATTCTGGGTTTCGTGGGCGCGGGCGGTATCGGCTATGACCTGCGCAACGCGATCAGTTGGGGGCAGGGCAAATACGACGAGGCCGCCGCGATCTTTATCCTGTTGTTCCTCGCCATCGTCGCCGTGGACCAACTGTCCGGCCTTCTGCGCAACACACTGGTGGGAGACACCAAATGACCACTGCAACTTTGAAATCCGGCGCCGTCCGGCAGGTGAACGGTAAAAAGACCCTGTCTTTTGCCCTGCTCAGTGCGGTTCTGACCTATTTCGTCTACATCTTCTTCACGTTTGACATCGGTGGACTTGGCCAGCGGGCCAGCCTTGAAAACGCACGCACGCTGGTGGCGGACAGCTATTCCTACAAAACGCATATCACCAAATCAAACCGTGGAGCAGGCACCCTTACGGCGGCAATCGAAGGTGAAAAAAAGGGCCGTTATCCCGAAGGCAGCTACCCCGAATGGGTCGAGAGCGACGGCACGGATGCCTTTGTAACCTTGCGTGATAACAGCGTGGTCGAACTGTCCGGAAAAGTTGTCTACTACGACGTACCGGACTATGGCCCGATCATTGTCACCACCCGCAACAGCGGCATCGACCTTGAACTGCCCACAGCCGAAATACCCGATTTCATCTCGGCCTCACGCAACCGCGTCGCGATCACCGTACCGGGCGGGCGGATCAATGTGACCAAAGCCAAAACCGAAATCTTTCGTTATTTCACCGGATGGGAGATGTTTTTCTTCACGCTCGACAGTCCCTTTTACGGGAAAAGCCCCGCACAACTGGCCTATCTTGCCAGCTCTGCGCCGCGGATCGACCCGAATAGAAGCAATCTCGCGCTGATGTGGGACGGCTTTTGGAACAACGCGATGTGGCGGCACTCTGATGTGGCTTGGGCGATTTTTGAGACGATCCTTATGGCCTTCTTGGGAACAATCGGTGCGGCGCTGATCGCCTTGCCGCTGGCCTTTCTGTCGGCACAGAACTTCACGAAAAATATGGTGGCGCGGTTCTCCATGCGGCGGATTTTTGATTTCCTGCGGGGTGTGGATGGTCTGATCTGGACCATCATCCTGTCCCGTGCTTTTGGTCCCGGACCACTGACCGGCGCACTGGCGATCCTGCTGACGGACACCGGCACCTTTGGCAAGATGTTCTCGGAGACTCTTGAAAATGTGGACGATAAACAGATCGAAGGTATTCGTTCGACCGGCGCGATACCTATTCAGCGTTACCGCTTTGGCGTCATCCCGCAGATCACCCCCGTATTCATCAGTCAGGTGCTCTATAATCTGGAATCCAACACCCGCAGCGCCACCATCATCGGCGCGATTGTGGGGGGCGGTATCGGGCTGTTGCTGACACAGGCGATCATTACCGGCAAGGACTGGGAAGAAGTCACTTACTACATCGTTCTAATTGTTTTGATGGTGATGATGATGGACACGATTTCCGGCTGGCTGCGCGGAAAACTGATCGGAAACAAAGACTCTTGAACCTAATAACATAAGGGCCTCAAGAGTCTTAACCGCCCGAGCACAGCCGAGGGTGTATCCCCCTGCCCGCGCCGCTTTTCCACCGAATTTCGGGGCGGGTTAATCCTTGATGACCAGCTCAATGTGCTGGCCTGAAAACCATGTGCGGCCGTATTCCACCGGCTGCCCGTCCATATCCACATCGACGTTGATGCTGCGCAACAGGGCAGCGCCCGCCGGAAGGTTTAACAGACCGCCCGAGGTTGCATTGGCGTTGACTGCGGCCAGCCGTGTTTCCTGACGGGTGTAGTCCTGCACCCCGCAGGCTGCAAAGGCGGCGGTAATCGAATTAAGCGCCTGCAAATGCGCCAGCAGATCAGTGAACCGGGCCGCCGGAAACACTGATAAGAAATGCGCAACCGGCGTTTCATTCACCCGCGCCAGACCTTCAACCACATGCACCTGAATGCCCTTGCGCCTTGCCAAAGCGCGGGCCTCTTCTGCATCCGCAGGGCGGGTTGTCATCGACAGGAACTCTTTTGACCCCTGATGCCCCGCCTCTGCCACAGACTGATGAAAGCGCACACGTTTACCAACGGAATAGCGCACCGGATCAGAGGCGACAAAAGCCCCCGCACCGCGCCGCGTATAGACCAGTCCCTCTTCCACAAGCGCGGAAATCGCGTGACGGACCGTGTGGCGGTTCACCCCGAACCGCGCGGCATAGGCCGCTTCCGTTGGCAGTTTTTCCCCCGCCTTGTGATGCCCCTTGGCAATATCACGGCTGATCCGCTCGGCAATATCTTTCCAGACTGGCTGTTTTTTCACGTCACAAAACCTTCACAAAATTCATCTGGCAAGCGCACCGGAATCGCGCTACCACTTGTCTAGTTGTATAGTATAATAGACACATCGGGAACTTGTCTAGATGGATGATCAAACGAACCGCAGAAACTGGATGGGGTTGCTGGCAAAATCAGCCCCCCAGGCCGTTAAAGAACTTTGCCAGACCCTGTCTGAAACCCACAGGTTTACGGTACTGCGCCAGCCTGAAACGGGCGGTGTCATGGTGCGCGGACGCACGGGCGGCACCGGCTCTGCGTTTAATGTGGGAGAGGTCACAGTGACCCGTTGCTCGCTCCGGCTGGACGAGGGGACGGTCGGTCACAGCTATGTGCAGGGGCGCGACAAGGCCCACGCCACACAGGCCGCGTTGGTGGACGCGTTAATGCAGACACCGGCAGCAGACCGGATCGAAACAGAGATTCTGCACCCCCTGCGCGAGACCCGTGCAAGGCAACAAGCCGCCATTCAGCTCCGCGCAAATGCCACCAAAGTGGATTTCTTCACCATGGTCAGAGGAGACGACTGATGCAGCTTTCTGCCCTGTCCGGCGGTTTTGGCAATGCCGCCCAGCAATCCGCCACCGCCTTTCGCGCGATCATGAACGTCATGGCCCGCCCCGGCATGATCGAAACACTTGACGGCGCAGTGCCGCCGAAGGGTCTGTCCACAGCGGCGGGCAGCCTGTTGCTGACCCTATGCGATCCGGAAACAAAACTGCATCTGGCGGGGGATTTAGACTCTCAACCGATCCGCGACTGGCTGACGTTTCACACGGGTGCGCCGTTTGTGCCGGCACCGCTGGCGGATTTTGCCCTTGGCGCGTGGGACGATCTTTTGCCCCTGACGCAATATGCCATCGGGACAGACCAATATCCCGACCGTGCTGCCACGCTGATCGTCGAACTGCCAGCACTGACGCAATCGGGCACAACCCTGACAGGACCGGGGATCAAGGACCAAGCACAATTGTCCCTGCCCGCGCTGGAGCCGTTTCAATCGAATGCGGCACTCTTCCCGCTGGGCTGTGATTTTTTCTTCACCTCTGGTGACAAAATCGCTGCCCTGCCCCGCAGCACCAAACCGGAGACACCCCCATGTATGTAGCTGTAAAAGGCGGTGAAAAGGCCATTGATGCCGCCCATGACTGGCTGGCCGAGGTGCGCCGTGGCGATCCTGCGGTGGCCGAGCTGTCACTGGCGCAAATCCGTGAACAGATGTCTTTGGCGGTGGATCGGGTGATGTCTGAAGGGTCTTTGTTCGATCCTGATCTGGCGGCGCTTGCGATCAAACAATCCCGTGGAGATCTGATTGAAGCGATCTTTCTGATCCGCGCCTACCGCACCACCCTGCCCCGTTTCGGCGCCTCCCGTCCGGTTGAAACCGACACCATGCAATGCCAGCGGCGTATTTCGGCCACGTTCAAAGACGTGCCGGGCGGACAGATCCTCGGGCCGACCTTCGACTACACCCACCGCCTGCTGGATTTCAAACTGGCGGCCGAGGGCGGTTCGCCGGAAACGCCAACGCAGGACACCCCTGATCTGGCAGCAGAGCGCAAACCCCATGTGATGGATTTTCTCAACAAAGACGGTTTGATCGAAACCGCCGAGGCGACAGATGACACTCCGCCGGACCTGACGCGAGAGCCTTTGGAACTGCCCGCGAACCGTGCCTTGCGCCTGCAAAATCTGACCCGCGCGGATGAGGGTTTCCTGCTGGGTCTCGCCTATTCCACCCAGCGCGGATATGCCCGCAACCACGCCTTTGTGGGCGAATTGCGCATCGGAAAGGTGGCGATTGAAATGGACATCCCCGAGTTGGGTTTTTCCATTGAAATCGGGGAGATAACGGTGACGGAATGTGAAACCGTGAACCAGTTCAAAGGCTCTAAAACCGAGCCACCCCAGTTTACACGGGGCTATGGGCTGGTGTTCGGCCAATGCGAGCGCAAGGCGATTTCCATGGCGCTGGTAGACCGCGCCCTGCGCTGGAACGAACTGGGCGAGGATTTCGCCGGTGCCCCCGCGCAGGACGAGGAATTCGTGCTCAGCCATTCCGACAATATTCAGGCCACCGGATTTCTGGAGCATATCAAACTGCCCCATTACGTGGATTTCCAGTCCGAACTGGAACTGATCCGATCCATCCGCACCGCCGCCACCGCGCAGGCGGACACCAGACTTGCGGCGGAATAACCATGACCTGCCAAAACACAAGGACCAGTGACATGAGCGATTATAACTTCGCCTATCTGGACGAACAGACCAAACGCATGATCCGCCGTGCGATCCTCAAAGGGTTGGCGATACCGGGATATCAGGTGCCTTTTGCCAGCCGCGAAATGCCGATGCCTTATGGCTGGGGTACAGGCGGCGTGCAGGTCACGGCCGCCTGTCTGACACCGGATGACACGCTGAAGGTGATCGACCAAGGTGCCGATGACACCACAAACGCCGTGTCGATCCGCCGTTTCTTTGAAAAGACCGCCGCTGTGGGCGTCACGCAGGCCACCACGCAGGCCAGTGTGATCCAGACCCGCCATCGCATCCCCGAAGAACCGCTGAACGAGGACCAGATACTGGTCTATCAGGTGCCGATCCCCGAACCCCTGCGCTTTCTGGAGCCCCGCGAAACCGAAACCCGCAAGATGCATGCACTGGAAGAATACGGGTTGATCCACGTGAAACTTTTTGAGGATATTTCCCAGCACGGCCAGATCGCCACCGCCTATGCCTATCCGGTAAAGGTAGAGGGGCGTTATGTAATGGACCCCTCCCCGATCCCGCGGTTTGACAACCCCAAGATGGAGATGGCCGCGATCCAGCTGTTCGGTGCGGGCCGCGAACAACGTATCTACGCAATCCCGCCCTATACGCAGGTGGTCAGCCTTGATTTCGACGACTACCCGTTTGAGGCCAGCAAAGCCGAGGGTGCCTGCGCCCTGTGCGCAGCGGATCACACCTATCTGGATGAAGTCATCGTAGATGACGACGGCGGACGGATGTTTGTCTGTTCCGACACGGATTACTGCGAAAGCCGCCGGCAGGCGGGCCACGTGGGTGCACAAGGCACCCCAATGGGAAAGGATGCGGCATGACCCCTTTGTTGGACGTTCAAAACCTGTCGAAATACTATGGCCAGCGGATCGGTTGCAAGGATGTGTCTTTTGATCTCTATCCCGGTGAAGTCATGGGCATCGTCGGGGAAAGCGGATCGGGCAAATCCACCCTTCTGAACTGTTTGGCCGGGCATCTGGAACCGGACAGCGGCGCGGTGCTGTTTGACACCAAAACCGACGGGCTGAAAGACACTGTCACCATGTCCGAACCGGAACGCCGTATGCTGGGGCGCACCGATTGGGCCTTTGTCCACCAGCACGCCCGCGACGGGCTGCGCATGGGGGTGAGTGCGGGTGGCAATGTAGGCGAACGGCTGATGGCTGTGGGCGCACGGCACTACGGAGACATCCGCGCACAGGCCGCTGACTGGCTCGGCCGTGTGGAAATCCGCGCGGATCGCATCGACGACCGACCCACTGCTTTTTCGGGGGGGATGCAGCAACGGCTGCAAATCGCCCGCAATCTGGTGACAGGGCCGAGACTGGTATTTATGGATGAACCCACCGGGGGTCTGGACGTGTCGGTTCAGGCCCGTCTGCTGGACATGATCCGCGAGTTGGTCCGCGATCTGGGACTGTCTGCGATTATCGTCACTCATGACCTTGCTGTGGTGCGCCTGCTGGCCGATCGTTTGATAGTGATGAAAGACGGGCATGTGGTGGAAACCGGCCTGACGGATCAGGTGCTGGATGATCCGCAGCACAGCTACAGCCAACTTCTCGTTTCCTCGGTTCTACAGGTGTGACCATGATTACAGTTAAAAACGCGACCAAATCCTTTGTGCTGCACAATCAGGGCGGCGCAGTGATCCCAGTGATGGGCAATGGCAACCTGACCGTAAATCCGGGCGAATGTGTCGGGCTGACAGGGGCATCGGGCGCAGGGAAATCGACGCTCATGCGGATGATCTATGGCAACTACCTGACCCAAAGCGGGGAAATCCGTGTTGGAGATCTGGACGTGGCACAGGCCGAACCGCGCGAGATTTTGCAGATGCGCAAACACACGCTTGGCTATGTCAGCCAGTTCCTGCGGGTGGTGCCACGGGTGCCAACCCTGAACGTGGTGGCCGAACCGCTGCTGCAACGGGGCACCCCGCGCGATGCCGCACTGGAACGGGCCAGCGAACTGCTGTCCCTGCTGCGTATTCCGGAGCGGCTTTGGGATCTGTCACCGCTGACCTTTTCGGGGGGCGAGCAGCAACGGGTCAATATCGCGCGGGGCTTTGCCTATGACTATCCCGCGCTGTTGCTGGATGAACCCACCGCCAGCCTTGACGGGCGCAACCGCGAAACGGTGCTGGGTCTGATCGAAACCGCCAAGGCGCGGGGCACGGCAATCGTCGGCATTTTTCACGACAAAGCGGCCCGTAAACAGGTCTGCACCCGCGAAATCGACGTGATCGAATTCGCACCGAAGGCCGCAGCCTGATGGCGGGGCGATTGTTTACAGTGGTCGGCCCGTCAGGGGCCGGCAAGGACACGGTTCTGGATGCGGCATTGGTGCGTTGCCCGCAGCTTTTGCGCATCCGCCGTGTGATCACGCGGCCAAGCGATGCCGGCGGCGAGAGTATCGACGGTGTCAGCGCGGCAGAGTTTCAGACCAAGCTGGAGCAGGGCCACTTTGCCCTGTGGTGGGACGCCCATAACACCCGCTACGGCATTCCTGCGGCGATGGATCGGGCGCTGGCAGAGGGGCGGGACGTGGTTTTCAACGGCTCCCGCGCGGCCATGCCCGAAATCCTGCGCAAATATCCGCAGGTCACAGTGCTGTCACTGGTGGTCACGCCTGACGTGCTGCGCGAGCGGCTGATCCTGCGGGGCCGCGAAACGCCCGAAGATATTGACGCCAGACTGCAACGGGCAAATCTGCCGTTCCAGACAGCGGCCAGAACCATCGAGATCGACAATTCCGGCCCGCTCGATCACGCCGTTGAACAAATGGTCGCGGGTTTCACCCCGTCAGCGGATACCGTTTGATCAGTTGGAAACACCCGTTCTGCAACTGCCCGCACAGGCACAGCGCGTCCAGCGTGAAGGGTCTTGTCAAATGCGGTTCCAGTGCCTGTTCCAGCACCGCCCGCGTCTGCGCCTGTTCACTGTCGCTCAGACTTCCGGTGAGGGTCACATGAAAGCGGAATTCATCCAGCACATAGGGATAGCCCCAAAGGCGCAGCAATTCATCCTGTCGGGGAGACAGATTGGCGGCCCTGCGGCGGTGCAGTTCCTGATCGCCCATCGGGGCGCGAAACCGGTCCAGCGCCATAACGCAATCTGCCACCAGCGCGGGGAAGGCCGGATCAACATCCTTCGGGCGCAGCGCCAGAAACTGCCCGATGCTGTCCAGTTGCAGCCTGCCGATTGCCACAGGTTCCTGCGCCGCGACGTAGCTTTGCAGCGCATCATACAAGTCTTGCTGCGTGTAAGCGGCATCAAGGATAAAGGGGGCTTTCAGCGTCCCGTGCAAACCATAGCCGCGCGGCGTCGCCGTGATCTGCTCCACCGGAAGCGGCAATCCGTTGAGCCGCAGATGCGGCACGGCTTTGCCCGCCGTAATATCCCAGCCAAGCCACCCTGCCCCGAACGTACCGAGGGGATGGCCGCTTGGCGGTGTGAAATAGACGGCATAACGCTGGTACATGGTCAGTCGGGCTCCTTTTGCTCTGGGCCGGATATTAGACATCAAGATGTTACACCCTCATGACATTACACCCTGAAATCACAACTGAAACTGGTAGTAAAACAATGAAAGACACAGACTGCGCGGCACAGGCCCGAAAGGGATTATCCCTGACCCTGACGAATGCGCGTATCGTTTTGAAAGACGAAGTCATCAACGGAACCCTGCGCGTGGATGACGGGATCATCACCGAGCTTGACTCCGGTCACAGCGCAATCAGCGGGGCGGTTGATTTGGGCGGCGATTTCCTGTGCCCCGGTCTGGTGGAACTGCACACCGACAATCTGGAGCGCCATATGCAGCCGCGCCCCGGAGTGAAATGGCCCACCAAAGCGGCAGCAATCGCCCATGATGCAGAGCTGGTCTCGGTCGGGATCACGACAGTGTTTGATGCGCTGCGGGTCGGTTCATCGGTCACGACGACAGGATCGAACTATCGCAAATACGCCCGTGAACTGGCCAATGACATTCTGGACCTGCAAAACAGCGGTGCCATGCGGATCAGCCATTTTTTGCATCTGCGGGCAGAAATCTGTTCGGAAACCCTGATCGAAGAGATGGAAGAGTTCAGCCGTGCGGACCGGATCGGAATTGTCAGCCTGATGGACCACACCCCCGGCCAACGCCAGTTCCGCGATCTAAGCAAGATGGACGAATACCTGCGGGGCAAATACGGCATGACCCCCGCCGAGATTTCGGCCCATTACGAGACCCTCTACGCCACCCGCGAAAAATACGGCGCCCTGCACGAAGAAGGGGCAGCGCGGATCGGGCGTGACCTTGGCGCGGTACTGGCCAGCCATGACGACACCACTGTTTCGGATGTTGAGATCTCTACAGGCAAAGGCGTGCGGGTGGCAGAGTTTCCGACGACGCTGGAAGCGGCCAGAGCCTGCAGGACCGCCGGAATCCGCGTGATGATGGGTGCCCCGAACCTTTTGCGCGGTGGCAGTCATTCGGGCAATGTTGCAGCGCAGGAACTGGTGCAGGACGGGGTGCTGGATGTGCTGAGTTCCGACTATGCACCCTCTTCGCTGCTGATGGGGGCGGTGCGGCTCGGGCTGGAACAGGGCAATATGGCCAGCGGGTTGCGCACCGTAACGCACCAGCCTGCATGTGCTGTGGACCTGCCGGATCGCGGAGAGATCGCTGTCGGGAAACGGGCCGACCTGCTGGCGTTTTCTCTGTCCTACCACCTGCCTTGCATCAAAGGTGTCTGGAGTGGCGGGCAGCGGGTCGGTTAGGGGGAACCTTCTGGTTCAGAGGTGCAGGCGATGCTCAGATTGCCTGCGCCTCTTGCAGTTCGGCTTTCAGTCGGGCCTCTTGTGCCGCTTTAGGTGTCGAGAACCGCGCCAGCAGCAGATAGGCCACAGGGGTCAGGAACAGGGTCGAAACCGTGGCCAGTCCCAGCCCGCCCACGATCACCCAGCCCAGCGCCTCGCGGGCTTCGGCCCCTGCTCCGGATGACAGGATCAGCGGCACGCCCCCGATGACTGTAGAGGTCATCGTCATCATCACCGGACGCAACCGCACGGTCGAAGCCTCAAGAATGGCGCTGTAGACATCCTGCCCGCGATCCCGCAACTGGTTGGCGAACTCCACGATCAAAATCCCGTTCTTGGCCATGATCCCGATCAGCATCACCAAACCAATCTGGCTGTAGACGTTCAGGCTCAGCCCTGTCAGCACCAACGCAAAGACCGCGCAGGCCAGTCCGATTGGCACGGTCGACATGACCACCACAGCCGAAATAAAGCTTTCAAACTGGGCCGATAGCACCAGAAACACCACGAGAACCGCGAAACCGAAGGTCACGAACAGGCCGGAGTTTGTCTGGTCCAGCGTCGCGGCCTCGGCCAGCGGCACGATGAAATTTTCCTCTGCAAGAACCTCATCGGCCAACTGTTCCACCGTTGCCAGCGCATCCCCGAGCGACAGTTCCGGCGTCAGACCTGCTGTGATCTCGACCGAGCGTTTCTGCCCCTCGCGGTCCAGTTCAGGTGCGACTGCCCGTTCTTCCAGCGTCACAAAGCTCGACATGGGAACCATTTGCCCGTCACCAGACTGTACAAAGATATTCTCCAGATCACCCGGATCATTCACCGGATTGGTGGTCGAGAGCATCTGCACGTCATAGCTGGTGTCATCTATGAACACCGACCCCACCTTGCGCCCGTTCAGAACCGCCTGCAAGGCTTCGCCAAGTCCGGTGATGTTGATCCCGAGATCGGACGCCCGCGTGCGGTCGATCTGCACGAACAGCTGCGGCTGGGTGGTTTCATATTGCAACTGCACCTTGCCCATGCCCGGCACCTCGTTCATGCGGTCCACAAGGGTCTCGGCCACATCCGCCAGTTGCCCGTAGTTATCCCCCGTGATGGCAAAGGCCAGCCCGCGCCCCGCGCCCCGAATGCCGAGCGAATTGGGCTGGATCGCAAAGGCGCGGACACCGACAATGCCTCTCAGTCCCCTGTTGATTTCGGCAACGATGTCCTGCTGTGACCGTTTCCTTTCGTCCCATTTTGCAAGGGTGAACACCATGAACCCGCGATTGTCCGCACCAAATCCGGTGATGGAAAACACATTGGTGATCTCGCCGCTTTGCCGCAGGGGTTCGACCGCATCCTCGATCTGCTGCATCTTGTCTTGCGTGTAGGACAGGGACACCCCTTGGGATGCTGTGAGGCTGAGCAGGGCAACGGCGCGGTCCTCTCGCGGGGTCAGTTCCTGCCGGATGCCCCCGGCCATGAACGCGGCTGTCACGGTGAACAACACCGCCACCAGCACAACGGCAAAGGGCACGGCCAGCACCCCGCGCAGGGCTGCGGCGTAACTGCGCGACAGCACGCCCCCCAGCCAGATCATCGGACCGCGCTGGTCCTTCGCCTGCGGCTTGCGCGTCAACAGGCGGCTGGCAAGAACCGGACAGAAGGTCAGCGCCACAACCGAGGATAACATCACCGCAATCGCCAGCGTGAAGCCGAACTCGCGGAACAGCCCACCCACCTGTCCGGGTAGGAACGACAGCGGAATGAACACCGCCGCAAGCGTGGCTGTTGTGGTCACAACCGCAAAGAACACCTGCTGCGTGCCCAGCACCGCCGCCGCCCGTGGCCCCATGCCCTGACTGCGCAGGCGCACGATGTTTTCCAGCACCACAATAGCGTCATCCACCACCATGCCCGTTGCCAGCACCAGCGCCAACAGCGTTAGAATATTGATTGAGAACCCCACCAGATAAATCGCCGCCAGCGCCCCGACCAGCGCCACCGGAAGGGTTAATGCAGGAATAAGCGTGGCGCGGAAATCCCGCAGGAAGATAAAGATCACGATCACTACAATCGTCACCGCCAACAGAAGGGTCTTTACCACCTCGGTGATAGAGCCTTCGATGAAGACCGCATCATCGGAGGTGACAAAGATGCTCACATCATCGGGGAGGGTCGCGTCCAGTTCCGCCACAACAGCGCGCACATTCTTTGAGATGTCCAGCGTGTTTGATGTGGCCTGCCGGATGATCCCGATGCCAAGACCGGATTGTCCGTTGGCCCGCAGAACGGTCTCACCGGGGGCCGGACCAAGGGTCACGCGCGCCACATCGCCAAGGATAACATTCGAGCGGATTTCCAGCGCTTCAAAGGCCGCTGCCGTGGCAACGCTGGCCGTGGTGCGCACGTTGATCGACTGGCTGTCGCCTGCCAGATCACCGGAAGGGGAGTCATAGGCCACATCCGCCAGACTGTTGCGCACATCCGCCAGTGTCAGCCCGCGGCTGGCCAGTTCCATCTGGTCGATGTCCACCCGAAACACCGGATCGCGGTCGCCGTAAACCTGCAAATCCGCCACCCCGTCTACCGAGATCAAGCGGTCCTCTACCCTGTCCTGCACAATCCGCGTCAGATCCTGCGGAGAGCGCCCCGAAGACGTCACCGCTATCCGCATCACTGCCTGCGCATTGGCATCTGCCTTGACGATCTGGGGCTGTTCGGCGGTGTCGGGCAACTGGTTCACGATCCGCGCTACCGCATCGCGCACATCTGTCGCGGCTATGTCGATGTTTACCTTGTCGTCAAACTCCAGCGTTACGCGGCTGCGTCCGAAACGGGAATTGGAAGAGATCGAGCGCACACCAGCAACCCGTCCGACAGCGCCTTCGATCCGGCCTGTGACCTCTTGATCAACGGTTTCAGGGGCGGCACCGGAAAACTGTGTGGTGACGGTGACAACCGGACGGTCCACATTGGGCAACTCGCGGATTTCGGCCCCGAAGAACCCCGCAATACCAGCCAGAACGATCAATGCGTTCAGCACAAAGGCTAGGATCGGTCGGCGCACAAACAGCGCTGTGCCAGAGGCCAGCCCTGCGGGTGCCGGATCTTCGGTTTTAGGGTTCATGTGCGGTCCCCGATCCCGTCCTGCACCGCGGCGGCTTTTTCGGACAACACAACCTCTGCGCCTTCGCGCAGGGTCTGCACCCCTTCGGTGACGATCTCATCGCCCGCACGCAAAGCGTCGCTCTCTACCAATACGCTGTCACTGTTGCGCTGCCGGATTGCCAGTGCCGCGCGGTGTACCTTGCCCTCCCGCAGCACCCAGACAAACGCCC
The DNA here is from genome assembly GCF_001719615.1 of Neptunicoccus sediminis. Classification (GTDB taxonomy): domain Bacteria; phylum Pseudomonadota; class Alphaproteobacteria; order Rhodobacterales; family Rhodobacteraceae; genus Amylibacter; species Amylibacter sediminis. Next base: position 419,559 of record NZ_MDVX01000001.1, on the reverse strand, counting down.
CGTCGCTGGACCATTGCAAAGCCAGCGGCGCGATGGACAGCAGGGTTTCACCCGGAAAATTCAGACTGACGGAAAAGGCCATACCCGCGCGCAACCGGTCGGCTGTATTGTCCAGCCGCCCCTGCACCCGCAAGGTGCGACTGGTGCGGTCCACGATGGTATCAACCGCACTGATCTCTCCGGTCATTTCTACATTGCGCAGACCCAGCGGCACAGCCGTGAACACCTGTCCGGTCGCGATCTTGCCGATCACCCGTTCGGGCACGCGAAAATCAATCAGGATTTGCGAGCGGTCGGTGATTGTTACCAGAACATCCTGCGCGTTGACCCGATCCCCCACCGCAATGTCGATAATCCCTGTATAGCCCGAAACCGGCGCTTCGATCTTGCGCTGCTCAAGGTTATACTCTGCCTGCCGCAAGGCCAGTTCGGCATTGCGCAGGGACAGTTGCGTTTCCCGCAGGCGCACCTCGGTTACGGCCCCTGTGGTTTCCAGCCGCGCAATACGCTCTGCTGCGGCCTGTGCATCCTCCAGCCGGACACGGGCCTGTTCCACTGCGATGGTTTCGGCTTCATCCTCAAGACGGGCAATCAGCTGGCCTTTTTCAACATAGCCGCCCGCCGACAAGGGCAGTTCGGTGATCAACCCCACAGCCTTGGCCCGCACCGCGATGGAATGGAGCGCCCGCCCATCCCCGATAGCGCTGATCCTGTCGGCCAGTGTTTGCTCCCGAACCGGCGCTGTCACCACCTGTGTCGGGCCACGCTGGAACCTGCCACGCCCCGCATTCGCGTCCTGCGGTTGTTCTGTCTTCAGACCGAGCTTTGCCAGAAACGGCGCGGCTGACGGCACATAATTCGCCCAGATATAAAGCGCCGCAGCAAGCGCTGCTGCACAGAGGATAATCTGGCGCAAGACGTTCATCGGTTTTGTCCTTGTCGGTTCGGTGTAGGTTCTGTCTGGCAAACCCAGCCGGTTCAGTCTCGCAGCTTATGGCAGAATGCGACACCACAGGCGGGGTGGAAGACAGGTCTTTTTAATAAAGATTACGTTACCCGACAAAAAAGGTAAAAGCCAAGACGTTACAGAAAGGTCTCTTTCAGGGTTCGTTTCAACACCTTGCCATTCGCATTTCGCGGCAACGGTTCGTGAGAGATGGAATAGCTCTCGGGGACTTTGTAATCGCTCAGGTTTTCGGCGCAAAGGGCGCTCAGCGCGGCTTCGTTCACCTGTGCGGCCTTGGGACAGATTACGGCGTGGACCCGTTCGCCCAATACGGGGCAGGGTTTTGCGATGATCGCAGCTTCTGCCACATCGGGATGGGTCATCAAAACGCTTTCAACTTCGGAGCTGAACACCTTGTAGCCGCCGCGATTCACCACGTCCTTGATCCGGTCGAAAATCCGCACATAGCCGTTTTCGTCCATCGCGCCCATATCGCCGGAACGCCAGAACCCGCCTACGAACTCGGACGCGGTGGCATCGGGACGGTTCCAGTATCCCGCCACAACCATCGGCCCGCGAATCCAGATTTCCCCCACAGTGCCAACAGGACATTCGCGCTTGTCCTCATCCATAATCAGGATTTCACCGCAGGCCACAGGCTTGCCGATCGTATCAAACGCCGAACGGTCCGCATCCAGCGGCATGATCGTCGAAGGGGAAGTCGTCTCGGTCGCGCCGTACGCGTTTACCAAGGTCAGATCCGGCACCAGCTGCGCGAGCTTTTCAATCGTTGGCACCGGCATCGGGGCACCGCCATAGGCACCGATGCGCAAAGAGCTGAGGTCATATTGCGTCAGATCCTCGCGCAGAAGGATCAGGTTGTACATGGCCGGAACCATCACGGAATAGCTGATCTTTTCGGCTTGGGTCACGTTCAGCACCGCACGGGTATTGAAAGCCTCTTGCATCACCAGTTTGGACCCGACCCCAAGGCTGGTCATGACCAGCGCGATCAACCCTGTCACATGGGTTGCAGGCACAACCAGTAGGGCCGCGTCCTGTTCGTCCAGTTGCAGGTGATGGGCGAAATGCAGCATCGAATGGATGATCCCGAGGTGGGTCAGCATCGCGCCTTTGGGTTTTCCGGTGGTGCCCGAAGTATACAGAATACAAGCCAGATCATCCTCATCCATCGCAGGCGCTGCCGGATCAAAACTATCCGGAGCGCTGCGTTCAATACTGTCGATGTCCAATCGCCATTTCAAATCAGGCACATCGTCTTGCGCCGGAATTGCGCCGTCATGGGCGGGATCAAAGATCAGGCCCGCCGCGCTGCAATCATTAAGGATAAAGGCGGTTTCGGGGGCTGCCTCGCGCACGTTCATCGGCACCGGAACCGCCCCGAGCCGCCAGATCGCAAGCAGCGAGACAACGAACTCCAGCCGGTTGGACAGGATCAGCCCGACCCGATCCCCCCCCGACAGGCCGAGCCGCTGCAATTGCGCCGCGCATCCGTCAACTCGGGCCGATAACGCGCCATAGGTCAGCCGTTCCCGTTCGTCCACAATGGCGGTGCGCTCTGCAAAGCGGGCAAAGACAGCGTCGATCTGATCCATCACCAGCGCGGCGCGGTTCTCAAAACAGGTCAGTGCGCGGTCTTGGAAGTGAACTTCGGTGCGGGTGGTCGGCATCACGGTCATATCTGAACTTTCTTGGAGGGTCTTACAGGGTACAGGCGCGGTTCAGCGAAGGCTAGAACTGCGCGGTGCCGGTTTCAACACTGACGCTACTGCACAGTTACCCGACTGCCTGATGCGCCTTGTCCGACGACAGCAGCCGTTCGGCAATCAGCGCGAACTGCGGCGCCATCGCACCCACGGCCACCGCGTCGTCATGGGCTGCCTGCCCTGCCTTTGCCCGCGCCGTGATTCCGGCAAGAATGACCGACATGCGGTACATGGCAAAAGCGCGGTGGAACCGCGTCAGGGGCGCATCACAGCCGCCGCTGGCACGGTAATGATCCATAAACGCCGCCCCGTCAGGAATCCCGAGTGCGGCAAGATCCAGTCCGGCCAAGCCCCCCATCTGTTCGGGCGTCAGGTCATAGAACATCATCCAGTGGGCAAGGTCCGACAAGGGATCGCCCAGTGTTGATAGCTCCCAATCGAGCACAGCCTCGATCCGTGCAGGGCCGGTGGCATACATCACATTACCGATCCGGTAATCCCCGTGGACCAGCGTTGTCGGGCTTTCGGCGGGGATGTTTTCTGCAAACCAAGCGGCGAGCCTGTCGATCCGGTTGCTGAACTGCGCCTCCATTCCGGCCGCTTTTGCAGTCTCCCACTGTCGCGCCCAGCGGCGGACCTGTCGGGGGTAGTAATCCTGCGTCTTGCCGTAATCCGAAAGATCAGCCGCCTGCCAGTCTACCGTGTGGATTGCCGCCAGAACCCGCGCAGCATCGTTGAACACTGCGCCCCGTTCCTCTGCGGCCAGTGCGGGCAGGTCACTGGTTTCGGATACATGGCCGTAAAGCCGCTCCATCAGATAGAACGGCGTGCCGATTACCGCCGGATCGGGCTCGAACATCACCATATCAGGCACCGGCACCGCGCTGTTGGAAAGCGCTGACATCACGCGGTGTTCCCGGTCCACCGCATGAGCGCTGGAGGCTGTAACGCCCGCAGGTTTCTTTCGCAGAACCAATTCCCGTGTTGCGGTGCTGACAAACCACGTCGGGTTGGACTGCCCGCTTGTCACAGGTGCAAGCGCGACAGGCTCTCCCAGAAGGCTTTCGAGTGTGGCGGGGTCAAAATCGGGTTGAATGGCCATAGGTCTGTTCGTCTCGCTGGTGCTGTAATGTCGCCAATTAGTGTCTGACATTAGGACATAAATAGACGAGCTGCCAGCGTCAACGATTTTCACGATGGCGCGAAATAACCTTACGGCGCAACATAGAGATCGGTCTGGGAAGTTAAGCACCCATACACTAGCATCTTACAGTGCGCGTCAAAGTTTGCGCTTCGCAGCGTCAGGCGACAATCATATTGACAGACCCGCCGATTCTCCTCAGTGTATTACTGTCAGACACTAATCGGATATTCCATCTATGCGCCAAGCGGCCTTCTTTGACACCATTCTACGGCCCGACCGCCCCGTCGGGACGGGCTTGCGCCAGTGCGCCACCGGAGACCGTCCATGAGCTTTACCACCATTCAGACCGCTGTAGCTGACAACATCATGACCCTGACGTTGAACCGGCCCGAAAAGCTGAACGCGTTCAACGAAACGATGATGCAGGAGATGATTGCCGCGCTCGATCTGGCGGATGCGGATGACGATGTGCGCGCCATTGTGGTGACAGGGGCGGGTCGCGGCTTTTGTGCCGGTGCGGATCTTGATGACGGGGATGCGTTTTCTTCGGCGGATCTGGACCCGAAATCCACCGACCCCGCCACTTGGAGCAATCCACAGAACCGCGATTCCGGTGGGTTGCTGGCCTTGCGCCTGTTTCGATGCCTCAAGCCCGTGATTGCTGCGGTAAACGGTCCCTCTGTCGGGATCGGCAGCACCATGCAGCTGCCAATGGATATTCGCATCGCCTCGGACAAAGCGAAATTCGGCTTTGTTTTTGCCCGCCGCGGCATTGTACCGGAAGCGGCGTCAAGCTGGTTCCTGTCCCGCGCTGTGGGCCTGTCCACCGCGCTGGAGTGGTGCTACTCGGGCCGCGTTTTTGGCGCGGAAGAGGCGTTGGCGGCAGGTTTGATCCGCTCCATCCATGCGCCCGATGATCTGTTGCCAGCGGCCTATGACATCGCGCAGGAGATCGCGGATAACGCAGCACCAGTGTCTGTGGCGATGACCCGCCAGATGCTGTGGCAGATGTCCGGCGCGCCCCATCCGATGATGGCGCACCAGATCGACAGCCGCGCCGTGGCCGCCCGCAGTGTGCAGGGCGATTCTGCCGAAGGTGTGGCCAGTTTCTTTGAAAAACGACCAGCGGAATTTCCCGATCGTGTCAGCACCGACATGCCCGGATTTTTCCCCTGGTGGAACGAGCCCCCCTGGGCCTGATCCGTTAAAGTGTTGGGAGGACACGCAATGACAGACAAGATTTTGGTAGAGCGCAAGGACGGGGTAACGACCCTGCGTCTGAACGATCCCAAAGCCATGAACGCCATGACAGCGGATATGGCCGGAGCCTTGCGCGATCTGCTAGTAAGCGAGTCAAAAACCGCGCGGGCCATCATCCTTGCAGGCAGCGAGCGGGCTTTTTCCGCAGGGGCCAACCTGAATGCTGCCATGCCTGAAGACACCACGGGGTTTGACGTGGGGGCGACGCTGGAACAGGAATACAACCCCTTGATGCTAACCATCCGCGATCTGGAGGTGCCTGTGATCAGTGCCGTGCGCGGGGCGGCTGCGGGGGTTGGGGCCTCCATTGCGCTGGCTTGTGACATCATCGTAGCAGGCAAAAGCGCCTATTTCCTTGAGGCTTTCGCCCGCATCGGCCTGATCCCTGATGGCGGGGCCACGTGGCTGCTGACCAAGGCGGTCGGACGGGTTCGCGCAATGGAAATGATGCTGCTGGCAGAGAAAATTCCGGCAGAACAAGCGCTGGACTGGGGGCTGATCACACGGCTTGCCGACGATGACGCGGTCGAAGCGACTGCCTTTGAAATCGCCGCGCGGCTGGCACAGGGCCCGTCCCACAGCTACAGTCTGATCCGCCAGGCAGCCTGGAGCGCGGCAGACAGCGATTTCGCCAGCGCCCTCTCCACAGAACGCAAATTGCAAAAAGAAGCAGGAGAGTCCCGCGACTTTGCCGAAGGGCTGGCCGCTTTCAAGGAAAAACGCGCACCACGGTTTCATTCATAACCCTGCGCTGAAAACACCCCCGGACGCGAGCGACATCCGGTGCGGCGATCCCCTCCAAAGGATCACAAGACTATCCACCCCGGGAGGAGCGGGGCAGGAGAATTTTCGTTCATATGACCGTTCCGGCTTCCGGAACACAAACAGGAGGAACACATTATGAAACGTATCATTAGATCGGTACTCGCAGGGGCATCCCTGCTGGCGCTGGCACCGGCTGTGCAGGCGGACCAGCTTAGCTTTGCGGGCGGTTGGCCGCCGAACTCCAAACCCACAGCGGTTCTGGAAGCCTATGCAGAAGCCATCGAAGAAAACTCCGGTGGCGAACTGACCATGCGGGTCTTTCCGCTGTCGCTGCTGTCCTTTGCCGAAGGCAACGCCGGTTTGCGCGACGGTCTGGCGGATACAGCCGCGATCCTGACGCCCTATTTCCCTGCCGAATTTCCGAACCTGAACATGATTTCGGAATTTTCCCAACTGGTAGAACTGGAAGAATTTTCCGGCGAGACCAGCTCAGCAGCCTTTGCCGGTGCGTTGACCGAATACGTGATGCTGAACTGTCCCGACTGCCTGAGCGAAACTGCCAAGCAAAATCAGGTGTATCTCGGTGCAGCCATGACCACATCCTATGCGCTGCAATGTGTGGTTCCGCTGAACTCTCCCGAAGATCTGAAAGGCAAACGCATCCGCACCGCCGGGGCATACTGGTCCCGCTGGGCGGAAACCGTGGGTGCTGTTCCGGTCTCTATGTCGGTGAACGAAACCTTTGAGGCGCTCAATCAGGGTGTTCTGGATTGCACGGCATCCAATACTGCGGATTTCGTAAACTTCAGCTTCATCGAAGTGGTCAAATACCTCTACACAGGTTTGCCCGGTGGCCAGTTCACGGTTCCGACCATGATGAACAAGGACCGTTGGAACGGTCTGTCCGACAGCGGCAAATCCGCCGTGATGAAAGCCAGCGCCAAGCTCGCCTCTGAGATGACTTGGGTTTACCTTGAAGAAGCCCGCGCCGGTAAGGCGAAATCGCCGGAACTGGGGATCGAATACGGTCCGGCCTCTGACGCGCTTGTTGCAATGAACCGCGACTTCATCGCTAATGACGTGAAAAACGTTGCAACCGTATACAAAGACCGTTTCAGTCTGGAAAACGGGGACGCGGCAGCGGAGAAACTGCGCGAACTGCTGGGCCGCTGGACAGAGCTGACAGCGGATGTGGACTCTGCCGATGCGCTGACCGAGATTTACTGGAACGAGATCTATTCCAAGATCGACCTAAGCAGCTACGGTAAATAATCACTTAAGGGTGCCAGCGTTAACTGCTGGCGCCCGACACGGATTTCAGGGGAGGAATTAGATGGTTCATGTGGGGAAAGCCCTGTCTGGATTGACAAAGATCGGATCGCTGCTCGGGACGATATGTATCGTTTTAATGATGCTGCACGTGACAGCGGATGTGGTGGGCCGGTATGTGTTCAATGCGCCGCTGACCGGAACGATTGTGATCGTTGGCCATTACTACATGATTATCGTCGTATTCATTGCCCTTGGTGTGGCAGAGGAAAAGAACGCCCATATATCGGTTGAGTTCCTGACAGATATGATGCCCCGCACGATACAGGGCTGGCTGTCGGTGTTTTCCGGTCTGTTCACCATTTTCGTCTTCGGGCTGCTGGCCATCAGCGGGTTCACCGAGGCGATGAAAAAGACCAACTCCGGCGCCTCGATGGAGCAAGGCTCCAGTCTGATCGCAATCTGGCCGAGCTATTGGGCCATCCCGATAGGCGGTGCGCTGATCTGCCTGATCGCCGGATACAAAGTTCTGGTGCGCGTGTTCAAAACCCGCAACGGACTTCACGAAACACTTGAAGCAGATGAGATCGTTCATGACTGATGTCGCAATTGGCCTGACCGGTCTTGGTTCCCTTATGGCCCTGATCGCCCTGCGGGTGCCGATCGGAGTCTCCCTGATCGGTGTCTCCTTCATCGGATTGTGGTCCCTGATGGGGTCCCGTGTCGCCTGGGGTGCGCTTGGGGTTATTCCCTATCAGTTCACGTCGAACTGGGTGCTCAGCTCTATTCCGATGTTCCTGTTTCTGGGGTTCATCAGCTATCACACGCAACTGACCAAAGGCATGTTCAACGCGGCGCGGATCTGGCTTTCAGCCATTCCCGGCGGGCTGGCGATTGCTGCGATTTTCGGGTCTGCCGGTTTTGCCGCTGTGTCCGGATCGTCCATCGCCTGCTCTGCTGCAATGGGGCGCATCGCCATCCCCGAGATGATGAAACACAGATACCATCCCGAACTGGCCACAGGCACTGTAGCGGTTGCGGGGACCATCGGTGCCTTGATCCCGCCGTCGATCATCCTGATCCTTTACGGCGTGATTGCACAGGTCTCTATCGCCAAACTGTTTCTGGGCGGCATCAGCGCCGGTATCCTGACCACTGTAGGCTACATCATTGTTGTGCTGGTACGGGTGAAACTGAACCCCGATCTGGCACCGGAGCGGGACGAAAAGGTCAGCCTGTCCGAACGCATCATCGCACTAAAGGACACATGGCCGATTTTCCTGATTATGATCGGCATCTTTGGTGGTTTGTTCGGCGGTATCTTTACCCCCACCGAAGCCGGTGCTGTGGGTGCGTTTCTGGCCTGTATCGTCGCACTAGTTAGCGGTGAACTGACACTGGAACGCTTTCTCAAGGCAGCGCGGGAAACCACCATGACCACCGCCTCGCTGCTGGTGATCGCTATTGGTGCGAGCCTGCTGACACGGTTTCTCGCCCTGTCGGGTGCAGGGGATTACCTGTCCTCGGGCATCATGTCCGTGGCCTCCAACCCCGCGCTTTTGATGCTTGGCATCGTGCTGGTTTACCTGCTGATGGGCATGTTTCTGGAACCGATCGGGGCCATGTTGCTGACCCTGCCGATCATCCTGCCGGTGGTGGATAATTCGGGGTGGAGCCTGCTTTGGTTTGGCATCGTGCTGACCAAACTTCTGGAAATCGGGATGATCACACCGCCTATCGGGATGAATGTTTTTGTCATCAAAAGCGTGGTGGGCGATCTGGTGAAAACCTCTGCCATCTTCCGCGGCGTGATGTGGTTCATCGTGATGGACCTTGCCATCGTGGCCCTGCTCTCGGCCTTCCCCGCACTGGTTCTGTTCCTGCCGGAATTGCTGAACTGATCCTGAAACGACCTATCGTCCGGCCCTGTCCGGAAATGCCAAAGGAGTTATGGAAATGACATCCCAAAACACAACGCTGGTCCGGCGGGCCCGCAGCCAGCAGCTTGGTGATCTTTTGCACCGCTCAGCCGCGCGCACACCGGATAAAACCGCACTAAAATTCCGCGGTTCCTCGGAAACCTTTGCCGAACTGAACCGCGCTGTGAACCGTGCGGCCAACGGGCTGAAATCCAATGGCATCAAGAAGGGCGACCGTGTTGCCCTTCTCAGCCATAACAATCGCGCCTTCGTGGTGCTGCGTTTTGCGCTGGCGCGGCTCGGGGCGGTGACTACGCCTGTGAATTTCATGCTGAACGCTGAAGATGTGGCCTATATCCTCGACCATTCCGGCGCCTGTGCCATCATTGCCGAAGACGCGCTTTGTGCCACGGCAGATGCGGCGCTGGCGCAGCTTGGCAAGGGGGAGATGCAGCGGTTTGTGATCCCCCATGCCGATGTTGCCGCACCGGACCACTGGGCGCCGGTTTCGACCCTGCTGGATCACGCCGATGACGGTGAAGTCTGGGTGGATGTGGACCCGGATGACCCGATCCAGATGATGTACACCAGCGGTACGGAATCACGGCCCAAGGGTGCGCTGCTGACCTCCAGCGCACTTTATGCCCAGTATATCAGCTGCATCGTGGACGGCAAAATGACCGGCGACGCGGTCTCGCTCCATTGCCTGCCCCTGTTTCACTGCGCACAACTGGACTGCTTCCTGTCGCCGGACCTCTATCTTGGCGTGACCAGCATCCTGCATGACAAGGCCGACCCCGCCGAAATGCTGGCGGCGATTGAAGCGGAAGGCGTGACCAAACTGTTCTGCCCGCCCACCGTCTGGATTGCTCTGCTGCGGCATCCCGATTTTGACAAACGGGACCTGAGCAGCCTTGAAGCGGGGTATTACGGCGCCTCTATCATGCCCACCGCGATTATCGAGGAACTGATGCAGCGTTTGCCAAACATGAAGCTGTGGAACTTTTACGGACAGACGGAAATGGCTCCCATCGCCACCATCCTGCAACCCGAAGACCAGTTGACCAAGCTAGGCTCGGCAGGGCGTCCGGCGCTGAACGTGGAAACCCGTGTGGTCGATGACAGTGACCAGCCCGTAGCCGTGGGCGAGGTCGGCGAAATCGTCCACCGCAGCCCCCACCTGATCCTTGAATATTACAAAGACACCGACAAAACCGCCGAAGCCTTTGCCAACGGCTGGTTCCACAGCGGCGATCTGGGGCGGTTTGACGGGGACGGCTACCTGTACGTGGTGGACCGCAAGAAAGACATGATCAAAACCGGCGGCGAAAACGTCGCCAGCCGGGAGGTCGAGGAAGCCATCTTCCACCACCCCGATGTGGCCGAAGTCGCCGTGTTCGGCATCCCCCACCCCACATGGATCGAAGCGGTGACAGCGGTTGTCGTGGCCAAAGACGGATCATCGGTGACACGGGAGCAACTGATGGACTACTGCCGCGAAAATCTGGCAGGGTTCAAATCGCCAAAACACATCGAGATCGTAAAGCAACTCCCCAAAAACGCGAGCGGCAAGATCCTGAAAAAAGACCTGCGGGTGGAGTATCAGGGGGTGTTTGACGGGGGGTGATAGGGGTCGAGCGGACCGGAGGCAAAAAATTATACGTTCGGTTGCTTAAAGGGGCAACCGAACGTGAAAATTACGGAATAAGAAACGATCCAACTGTGATTTCGATGCAATTCCTCTCAATATTGTTGGAAAGGTCGTGGTGGAAATTGACAGGCGAATGATACTAGAACACTCGAGACTTTAAGAAAGTAGTACTGAGATACTAAACGTCGTGGAAATCACATATTTATCATGTGTTAGATTTCGCCAATTGCAGATTTGCAAATCGGCAAGCTTCTTCTAGGTCAGCGCGAGCTCGGGCTGCATTCAACCCCATGATAAGATGTGCTAAACGTTCTTCTTCAACAAATAAAACCGAAAGTTTGAGCATTGTCTTAAAAGGTAGCTGGCCGCCTTCAGCAAGACGATACTCTTCACGTTGATAGACTCTATCTCCGTAGGCTGATATCTGAGCTGCGCGGTATTCAGAAACAAACTTTTCGGGAACATCAAATTCAAGCTGATGGGCAAAACGGTTACGCACCCTGTTCAGGTGTTTGATCGCCGAAAGCGAACCGTCCGACAAAACTCCAACTCCGTGGAGGAAAAAACACTTATCTAAAACACTCATGCGTCTTACATCTGGGCTAACCGACTTTGGGCGCACACAAAACTCCATCAGGAAGCGTGTCAACAAATGATCCAAATGGATATGCGACACTAGCACTGATGCCCAATCAGGGCTTTGGTCAATTAGGTTATTGAACCCGCTAACATCGTAAGACCTTGAGCTAATAGCGTAGTCCACAATCAGATCTCGATCTACGTCCGAGATGCAGGAGATAGATTTCGTGCGAAGAAAATCCTGAATTACATCGTCATTCATGCCAATTGAAATCTTTCGAAAAGTTGTTTCCGTGTAACAACCATATTTAGCTATGTGATGATGGAGAAGTCATACTTAATCTTTGGTTTGGCAAGGGTTCGAATTCTCTGGCACGTGATTTTATTATCAAGTCCTAATATCCACCCCCCTCATTTCATCCTGTTCTCTTTCGAGATCGACGGCTCATCCTGTAGCCCTGCAATTTGGATGCCGCGCCAGAAGTCTTGGATGTGGCGGTGGGCCCAGTCTCGGGCGCGTTCGGGGTCTTTAGCCTCAATCGCTTCCACGATCTGACCGTGCGCGACGATCTGGCGTTCGATGGCTTGGGGGACGGAAGGGGTGATCTGGATAAACCCCTGATACAGCAGCAATGTCAGCGGTTCGCGCACAAGGCAGAGCACGCGGTTCTCGCTCATCTCGGCCACTTGGGTGTGAAATTCCATATCAAGGCGCGTGGTTTCGGCCACGTCGTCCTTAGCGGCCACCAGACGGGCGTGAATGTCTTTCAACGCGGCCAGAGCCTCTGGCCGGCCCTGTCGCGCGGCCAGTTCTGCGGCCAGCGGTTCGGTTTCCAGTGCCACCTGCCACAACTCCCGAAAGGTGACATTCATCAGTACCATTGCGCGGCTGGATCGGCTGGCGAGTTTGTCGCTTTGGGGCAGCGCAACTTCCAGTCGGCGGGGCGTGGGGCGATGCACCAGACCTTCGCTTTCCAACTGGCGCAGCCCTTCGCGCACGGTAGAACGGGTGACGCCGAACAGTTGCGCCAGCTCCACTTCGCCGGGCAGACGTTCGCCGGGCTTTAGCGTGCCCTGCATGATCTGCGCTTCGATTTCATCGGCAAACTGGCGATAGGCATAATTCACCTTCAGATGCTGGCTGCGCAAACTCATGTCTTCTACTCCATCGGTTGCAGGCGTGCGGACAGACCCGTGCGCTGCTGCGCCAATTTAACAGCAAACCGCCCCCTTTGTGAACCGAAAGGCGGCTTGCGGGTGTTGGAAAACTGCCCCGTCAGGACAGCGCCTCCAGGATGGTCACATTCGCAGTGCCGCCGCCTTCGCACATGGTCTGCAACCCGTAACGTTTGCCCGAGGCCCGCAGCCCGTGAATAAGGGTAGACATCAACCGTGTGCCGCTCGCCCCGAGCGGATGACCAAGCGCAATCGCCCCGCCCTGCGCGTTGGTGCGTGCGGGGTCGGCGTCCAGCTCTTTCATCCATGCCAGCGGTACGGGGGCAAAGGCTTCGTTCACCTCGTAAAGGTCGATCTGATCCAGCGTCATACCGGATTTTGCCAGTGCCTGACGGGTGGCCTCGATCGGTTCTTCCAGCATGATCACCGGATCACCCGCCGTCACGGTCATATCCACAATCCGCGCAATCGGGGTGAGCCCGTGGGTCTTGAGCGCCCGTTCGGACACGATCATCAGCCCCGACGCCCCGTCGCAAATCTGGCTGGCATTTGCCGCGCTCAGCTTGCCGCCCTCGGTCAGTGTATCAACGCTGCCAATGGATTGCGCGGTGGCGTCATAACGGATGCCTTCGTCGCGCGTATGTGCGCCCGCTGCCGTGTGAAGTGGCAGGATTTCCCGCTGGAACGCCCCCGCTTCTGTGGCAGCCGCTGCCCGTTTATGGCTTTCCAGCGCATAAGCGTCCAGATCCCCGCGCGAGAAACCGTGTTTCTGCGCAATCATCTCGGCCCCTGTGAACTGGCTGAAACCTGTCACGCCAAACCGCTCTGCAATGCGCGGGCTGACCGGATCGGCCCCGATACCCGCTTTGGCGAAGCTGCTCATATCCGCGAACATGGGCACCCGTGTCATGCTTTCCACTCCAGAGGCAATCACCACGTCCTGCACGCCCGCCATCACCATAGCCGCGCCAAAATGCACCGCCTGCTGGGAACTGCCGCACTGGCGATCCACTGTGGTAGAAGGCACAGTCTGGGGCAGCTTGGAGGCCAGCACCGCGTTGCGCCCGATGTTGAACGCCTGCTCGCCACCTTTGGTGACACAGCCCATAATCACATCGTCGATCGCTGCCGGATCAATCCCCGTGCGCTCTACCAGTGCATTCAGAATTTCCGCCCCCATATCAGCGGGGTGCCAGTCTGCCAGCGCCCCTTTGCGTCGCCCCCCTGCGGTGCGCAGCGACTCTACGATATATGCATCGGCCATGATCCGTTCCTCCTTTTTGACCCTGCGTCCCACACGGAGCGGGAGCATGTTTCGTCTTCCCATCGCAATTCCGCTATGCTACGCCATTAGTGTCAGACAATACGTCACTAATTTCTGTTTATCAATGGGTCTCTCCGGCTTAGCACCACGCAAAATGCAGCCACCGGAGCAAGCCCGCCCCTAACGAACGAGCCTGAAATGATCCCTGAAAAATCCGATAAAACCCGTGCGCTGGAAGATCGTCTGAAAGATTTCATGGACCAGCATATCTATCCGAACGAAGCCCGCTTTTATCGGGAGTCCGAGGATATTGGCCCCTGGGGTGTGCATCCCGTTGTGGAGGAGCTGAAAATCAAGGCGAAAGAGGCCGGATTGTGGAACCTTTTCCTGCCGGAATCGGACAAAGGGGCCGGACTGAACAATCTGGAATATGCTGCCCTGTGTGAAATCATGGGTCGCAGCCACCTTGCACCGGAGGTGTTCAACTGTTCTGCCCCTGACACGGGCAACATGGAAGTGCTGGAACGCTATGGCACCGAGGAACACAAGAAACAGTGGCTGGAACCGCTGCTGAAGGGTGAAATCCGCTCCAGTTTTGCGATGACGGAACCCGCTGTAGCCTCTTCGGATGCGCGCAATATCGAGAGCGCCATCGTGCGGGACGGTGATGAATATGTGATCAACGGGCATAAATGGTATACCACCGGCGCGACCGATCCCCGCTGCAAGATCATCATCTTTATGGGTAAATCCGACCCGAGCGCCGAGACCTATCGTCAGCAATCCATGATCCTCGTCCCGAAAGACACGCCCGGCGTCACCGTGAAACGTTCGATCCCTGTGTTCGGATTTTACGGCGTACCGGACCGTGCCTCTGAAGTGATCTTTGACAACGTGCGTGTGCCTGCCTCTAACATGCTGCTGGGGGAAGGCTGCGGGTTTGAAATCGCACAGGGCCGTCTTGGACCGGGACGCATCCACCACTGTATGCGCCTGATCGGGTTGGCCGAACGCACGCTGGAAAAAATGGTGGTACGCGCCGGTGAACGGACGACATTTGGCAAAGTTCTGTCCGAACAGTCCGTCACCCGTGAACGCATCGCCCAGTCCCGTATCCTGATCGAACAGTCCCGTCTGCTGACCCTGCGGGCCGCCCATATGATGGACACTGTTGGCAATAAAGAGGCCAAAGCCGAGATCGCCATGATCAAGGTTGCGGTGCCAAATATGGCCTGTCAGGTGATCGACTGGGCCATCCAGTTGTTCGGCGGCGGTGGCACCAGCAACGATTTCGGGCTGGCGGCAGCCTATGCGACGGCGCGTATGTTGCGCCTTGCCGACGGCCCGGATGAGGTCCACCGCGACCAGATCGCACGACTGGAATACAAAAAGCAGGCCAAGGCCAATGCAGACCGGCCCAATGGAAAGCTGTCGGATCAGGAACCGGCGGTCAGTAACATGGCTTTGGGCCTGACGCAGACCTGAGAACCGGCGAAAAATTACCCACTTCAAAAACGCCAGCCTTAGACAGAGGCTGGTGTTCCAAGCGCCCCGACCGCGACAGGGGCAACCTGCGCCCCCGTCACAGCGGGCGGAAGGTTAAAAAATTTGCGGTCCATATCACGCCAGCGCGAGTGGCGGTTTTTCCCAGCATTACCAGCCCCGTAGCCCTGCAAACGCGCCCTGTGGTGACGTGCATAATCTGCACCCTACTCTCCCATTGGTGACAATTTCGTCAGAAACGCCGGAACGATTCAAACCGAGGCTGCGTTGAGACTGCAATAGGTGCCACGCAGACGCGCCGCGTTAGAAGGAGAAAAGAACATGCACAATGTATTTTACATCATCGGGGTCGTTGTCGTCGTTTTGGCCGTCATCAGCCTTGCATTCTAACTGAACAGGAGACGGATTATGACCAATCAGAATACGTTAAACACCCAAGGCAAGCCGTCCGCAGCGGATAAAGCAAAAGAAACCGCTTCAAACCTTGCCGATCAAGCGAAAGACACAGCCAACAGCGCTGCGCAAACTGCTGCGAATGCAGCCGTGCAGCAGGCTGACAACGCAAAAGCCTCGGTCGCTGACGAAGTATCCGGCGTTGCCTCTGCCCTGCGCACAGCCGCAGACGAGATGCGCAACGGATCGCCCCAGGAACGCACATTCGGTCAAATGGCCGAAGGTCTGGCCGATGCGTCTGATGCGCTGCGGGACAAGGACCTCGGCACTATGGTTGAGGATGTGACCCAATTCGCCCGCAAGAATCCATTGATGTTCCTTGGTGGTGCAGCACTGCTCGGGTTCGCCGCGACACGCTTTGCAAAAGCCTCCGGTCGCGCCAGCCACGACAGTGACCACACCCACAGCCAAAGTGATCCTGGTTCCACACCGTCGCAAGACTACGGAACCTACGCTCCTGCCGTTCAGACAGGAACAACACGCACAGGAGGAGACTTCTCATGAGTGACCATCAACCAAACAAAAGCGCAGGCTCTGTCCTGAGTGAGGCGCTGAACAACGTTAGTTCGCTGGTCCGCAGCGAAGTCGATCTGGCCCGCGCCGAAATCAGCGAAAACGTCAACCGTGCCGGTACGGCCGTTGGCATGATCGCAGGCGCCGCAATCATCGCGCTGGTGGCCCTGAACGTTCTGGCAGGCGCCCTTGTGGCCGGTCTGGCCGAAGCGGGTCTGGATGCCGGTTGGGCTGCCCTGATCGTCGGTGTGATCCTTGCGGGGATCGCCTACGGGATGATCAGCAAAGGGTTGAGCGATCTGAAACTGTCCAGCCTCGCGCCGACACGTACTGCCAAAAACGTGAAACGTGATGCCAAAGCTATCAAGGAGTCTTACGATGCCTAACGACACTCGAAGTGCAAGTGAAATTGAACGCGACATTGAACGGCAGCGTGCCAATCTGAGCGACAATATCGAAACGCTGCAAGACAAATTCTCAATCGACACATTGGTACGTCAGGTTGGCGACCAGTTCCGCGAACACGGCGGCGATCTGGGACGTTCTGTTGTGGATCAGGTCAAAGCCAATCCGGTGCCGCTGGCGCTGACAGGGATCGGTCTTGCGTGGATGATGTTTGGCAACGGTCAGAAACGGGAGCAATCCTACCGTTCCAGCGGCTACCGCTCCAATGATCGTTACGACAGCTATGACAACCGCGACCGTCACGCCTATCCCGCGACCCGTGTCGCCCCCCATCCGGCGGATGACTACCGCAGCCGCGAAGACGAATATCGCCAGTCCCGCAGCCGCAAGGGCATGCCCTACACAGCGCCTGTAAACACGCTGGGGAACGGCGACCCACTGCCGTCCTGGTCACAGGATGACAATGATGACGGGTCTTCCTACATTGCGGATCGCGCCGCTGATGCCAAGGACACTCTTGCCAATGCGCGGGATCGTGTCGCTGATGCCAAGGACCAAGTGGCCGGCAGCGTTGCCGATGCCAAAGATCAGGTATCGGGAAGCGTATCACATGGTGCCGACAAGCTGCGCGACAGTGCGGGTAATCTGCGGGACAAGGTGTCTTCCGCTGCGGCCTCTGGTAAATCGGCTGTGGCGAGTGGTGCCAGCAACGTTCAGGACAGACTGTCCGCCGCACGCAACCGTATCGCGGAAGGGACTGAAAACCTGACAGAAGAAGGCCGCAAGCGCGTTATCGAAGCCCGCGAGAAAGCCATCGAAATGCGTCGGGCTGCCACGCAGAGAGCCTCTGAAGGGGCGGATGCAGCGGTGGACTTCTACGACCGTCAACCGCTTGTAGTAGGTGCGCTGGCGCTTGCTGTGGGGGCTGCGCTGGGCGGTGCATTGCCGCGCACCCGGACTGAGGACAAATACGTCGGTCAGCATAGCGACAAGATGTTTGAAGAAGCGGAGCGCATCTTTCATG
Source organism: Neptunicoccus sediminis (assembly GCF_001719615.1). Lineage (GTDB taxonomy): Bacteria > Pseudomonadota > Alphaproteobacteria > Rhodobacterales > Rhodobacteraceae > Amylibacter > Amylibacter sediminis. The sequence goes on along the minus strand of NZ_MDVX01000001.1, from coordinate 401,961 downwards.
AAGAGAAAGAGAAAGCCACACGCGTTGCCAAGTCGGTTCAGGAAGAGGTCAAGGACATCGCATCCGAGACCAAATCCGATCTGGACAGCGGTGCGCCGGGCGATAAATCCGCGGTCGAGGCTGTCGGTGACACAGCCAAATCCGCAGCCACCCGCGTTGCTGACAAAGCCAAGTCCAAGGCTAAAGAAGAAAAGCTTGGGAAACCAAACACCTGACATTCGTAGGGGGCTGCAGCGCGGCCCCCTTCTCCTCTCCCCCCCGAGTGATAAGGAAGACCCAGATGGCACGAGGCCGCACTGCTGAATCCCCTGACAATATCCCCGCCAAAGGCTGGAAAGATGTCGCCTTCCGCGTCAAGGACGAGATCGCGAATGACCGGATCGGGCTTGTGGCTGCAGGTGTCGCCTTTTACGGACTTCTGGCCCTGTTCCCCGCAATCACGGCTGTAATTGCTATCAGCGGACTGCTGGTAGAGCCAAGCCAGATTGTCGATCAAATGCAGTCGTTCTCGGGGTTGATGCCCGAAGAAGTCATGACAATCATCACCGATCAGGCGACTTCTGTTGCCGGTTCGCGGGATGGCGGGCTGGGTCTGGCGGCGATTGTCGGTATTCTGGTGGCGCTTTATTCGGCGTCCAAAGGCATGGCCAGCCTGATTGAAGGGCTGAACGTGGTTTACGACGAAAACGAATCCCGCGGGTTTATTAAACTGAAGCTGGTAACGCTCGGGCTTACCCTGTTGCTGATCTCGGGACTGGTGGTCGGGCTTGGGGTGACGCTGGCGGTTCCGGCTATTCTGGCCTTTGCCAATCTCGGCCCGCTAAGTTCCATTCTTGCCACCGTTCTACCGTGGCTTTTGCTGGTGGTCATGACCATGCTGGGTCTGGCTGCACTCTATCATTTTGCCCCTTCGCGGGATCGCCCTGAATGGCAATGGGCGTCGCCCGGGGCGATTATCGGCTGTCTTATGTGGATCGTCGCCTCTGTCGGTTTCGCGTTCTACGTCGGGAATTTCGGATCCTACAATGAAAGTTTCGGCACGTTGGCCGGTGCCATTGTGCTGCTGATGTGGTTCTGGATTTCCGCCTATATCGTACTGGTCGGTGCAGAAGTGAACGCCGAGCTGGAGGCACAGACCCGCAAGGATACCACGGTTGGCAAGGACGAACCGATGGGTCAGCGCGATGCGGTGAAAGCCGACAATCTGGGCGAGGCTGCGGGCAAGTGAGCGGCGCAGCCCCGTCCCGCAAGATCGCCACCTACAACATCGCCGGGGTGGCGCTATGAGCGACACAACACCAGAGATCGCGACGCAGCCGGACACGAAACCTACCCTATGGCTGAACGGGTTGCGGGTGCCACTCTACGGTATCTTTATCATCCTGTTGTTGCAGGCGCTGGTCTGGGCAAGCGACTTTCTGATCCCTGTCACCACCGCCTTTATCGGCTATCTGATCCTGAACCGCCCCCGTCGCTGGCTGGAGCGAAGCGGCGTCCCGCCCTTCATTTCCGCCTCCCTGTTTGTGACTGTGCTTACCATAGTAATCGGATTGTTCCTGATCCAGATCAGTTCCCCCACGGCGCAGTTCATTGAGGATTTGCCGTGGCTGATTGAACAGATGAAGGAACAACTCTCAAATTCCGGTGGCACGCTTGAGGCGATTAAAGACGCCACAGTTGCGGCGGGCGAGATTGTTGCGGATCAGGAGAAGGAAACCGTTGAGGTCGAAGTCGTGTCCGATCCGGGCATCGTAACGGCCATTTTCAGCATGGCGCCCAGTTTCCTGAGCCGTATTCTTTTCGCCCTTATTCTGCTGTTCTTCCTGATTGCATCGGGTGATCTGTTTTTAACCAAGACTATTGCCAGCATCGACGCGTTTGCCGAGAAACGCCGCGCTGTTGAGGTACTGCATGCGATTGAAGACCGGCTTGGGTACTACCTAGGGGGCATCACCCTGATCAACATCGGTTTGGGCGTGACCGTCAGCATCGCGATGTATTTCTGGGGCATGCCCAATGTTCTGGTCTTCGGTTTTCTGGCGTTCGGGCTGAATTTCGTGCCGTTCCTTGGCGGGCTGATGGGCGCTGCCATTGCCGGCTCGGTGGCCTTTGTCAGCCTCGAAAGCGCATGGACCGCGCTTGGCGTGTTTGCAACCTATGCGACGCTGACCTCTATTGAAGGGCAGTTGGTGACGCCGCTGCTGATTTCCCGCAGGATGCAGCTGAACACAACTGTCGTGTTCCTGACGGTCGCGTTCTTTGCGTGGATCTGGTCTGTAATGGGCATGGTGGTGGCCTTGCCAATCCTGATCGTGATCAAAATCGCCTGTGATGAATCCCGGTCCCTCCGGGTGATCGGTCGGTTTATCGGCGGTGCAGATGACGACCACGCCACAGCCTCTCCACAGGATTAAGCGCTTCCGATTGCGTTGAATTCCTACATTTAAAGGCAAAGTTACCCTTACGTCATCTGTGTAAAATTGCGGATTTATTGGACTTTTCAGACTGTTGCGGCTACGCCCGTGGCGTTCTACAAGCAGGGCTTCCATGACAGATACAACCTATCCCAGCCAGTTCGCCTCTCATCGTCGCGCTGATACGGCAGTCCATTTTCTAGGGCTGGTGCTGATCTTTATCGCTGGCGGGCTGATGCTGGTTAAAACCGCTGCTACGCACCCGTTGTCGGTCTTTTTTGCCGTGCTGGTTTATGTGTTCTGTGCGCTGGCGTCGAATGTGGCCTCTTGGACCTACCATTTTGCACCCTGGCACAGCCACCGCGTCATTCTGCGCCGATTGGATCACGCCGCGATTTATCCCAGTATCGCCGGAACATTCACCCCGTTTTTCGTGCTTGCCAACACGGGCTGGACCTTGTCGCTTTTGGGGATTTGCTGGGGGCTGACCTGCGTTGCCATGTATAAGAAAATGACCGATGTTTCGGTGCAGTCCAAATGGTCGATGGCCTCTTATCTCGGGCTTGGCGCGATCGGATTGCTGGCGCTGCCCGATATGCAGGACATGCCGGTTCTGACGCTCTGGTGCATCATCGCGGGTGCTGCGGCCTATGTGATCGGCACGGTGTTTTATGCACGGCGGTCCATGCCCTACCGTTACGCTATCTGGCACGCTTGGGTGAATATTGGCGGCATTTTGATGTTTGCCGGCATCTGGATCGCGCTGTTTTCCTGACCTCAACCCTTGGCGTGTCAGGCGGTTTACACCAGATCGCTGGTTGAAATGCCCCGCCTCTCGGCACTGGCGCGCACCGCTTCCTGAATGGCAGGACTGCGACCCAGCAAGCGGCGAAAGCGCATTTCGTCGAGCACCAGCAGAGTTGACGGCGCAATCGCCCGCACCTCGGTACGCCGCGCCTTATTGGTCAGGATTGCCATCTGGCCGAACATCTCTCCCCGACCGAGACGCCACGTCTGCCCCGCTGTTTCCATTTCCGCCGCGCCAGAAGCGATAAAAAACACGCTGCGGGCGGGTGTATCGCGGCGCATGATGATCTCTCCGGCATTTGCGTAACGGGTCTGAAGCGCACGGGCGAGCCGTTTGAGCGTGGCCTCGTCCAGATCGACAAACAGCGGAAACTGGCGCACCAGTTCGATCCGCTGGAAGGCCACATCCAGATGGGGGCGGTCCTCGGCAGCGGCCCGCCTTGTGGCCGTTTGCTCCATCAATTTGGTAAAGACCTCGGCCCCGATCAAACCGTCCTCCCGCATGGCGGTGTATTCCCGTTCCTCAAGCCGCAGGGCCGTGCGCCGGATAAATCGGCGCTCCAGTTCTTCGGCATATCCGGGATATTGCAAGCGTAGTCCTTCGAGCGCGGTTTCAACCGATTCAATCCGGCGCGACAACAGCTCCGTTAACAGATCCGCCAACCGCCGTCCGTGGATGCGGCGGATGCGACCGCCGATAAAAGCATTCAGATCCCGCAGCACCAGCCGTTGGGACAAAAGCAGTTCAAACCTGTCGGCCGTCATATTCGCAAGCGGTGCAGAAATCCGTAGCCGGTTGTGCAACAGCCCTGCAATCCGGAACCCCCGCCCGTAGGACACACTGCGCCGCGCGGCCCGTTGATAGCCGCTGCGCCCGCCGCTGCGCGCCCCCTCGATCAGACGGTCCGCATCTGACAGAACCTGCTCTGCCATCCGCGCCGAAATCGTGCGTTCCCGCACACGGTCAAGGATCGTGTCCCGTTCATGGCCAGCCAGCGCGATAAGGCCCAGCGTCACACGGTCCCGTTCCAGAATATCTGCATTGTCTTCCGCCAGCTTTACCGCCTCTTCCAGCCGGTCCCCGAATTGCTTGGCCTCGGAACGGACGATCTCATGGGTCAACTCGTAGTTTTCGGTGGTGCGGGCCACGTCCTCGCGCACGGTCTGCAGCGCAACCGCCACCACCTGACGGGACAGGGCCTCGTCAATCGGTGACAGATCTTCAAGACCCAACCAGCGGATCACGCGCCGCAGCGTGGTGCCTTGCACCAGCAGGGTAAACAGCGTGAAGCCGGTGGCCAGAATCCCCACGACCCGCTGAATGTCGTTGGGCACGCGAAAACTCTCGGTGACTGCCAGAGCCAGCGCCAAAGTGACCGCGCCGCGCAGCCCGCCCCACAGGATCGCCGTGCGATAGGGTCGTTCAACCTTGGGCGACAGGCGGAATTTATGCAGCATCGGCATCAGCCCGAACAGGATCACCGCACGCGCGGTAATAGCCGCAAGGATCACCACCCCGACCAGCAGGAAATCATGCAGATGCACATCCGCGAGAAAGCGCGGAATAAGGAAGGCGGCCAGAATAAAAATCAACGCTCCAGCCCAGTGAGCCAACACATCCCAAAGCTCTCGCAGGTTGATCCATGTTTGGGGCAACAAACGCCCCGGTCCCGCAAGGTTCAGCGTCAGACCCGCCGCCACGACCGCGATCACACCCGAGGCGCCGATGCTTTGCTCTGCCCCGATGTAAACCAGATAAGGCAGCGCCACAGAGATTGAAATCTGCGCCAGTTCAAACTGGGGAAACGCCGCCATCACCCAAATCGCAATGCGGGCCATCACCCATCCGGCCAGCACACCGCCCGCAATCAGCATTGGAAATTGTGCCAGCGCATCTGCAAGCGTCGGGTCGGGAACCCCGAGCATCACAAACCCCATGAAAAGACCGAACAACGCGATTGCGGCGGCGTCATTCAACAGGCTTTCGCCCTCAATGATCCGCGCCACCCGTCTTGGGGCAGAAATGGACCGGAAGATCGACACAACCGCCGACGGGTCTGTCGTTGAAACAATCGCCCCGATCAGCAAACAGGCCGCCAGCGGCAAGGTCGTCGCCCATGACAGCGCGTAACCGACAAAAAGCGTTGCTACGACCACGGCCACCACCGCCAGCACGAGAATCGGCACCCAGTCATCCAGCATCCGCCGCAGGTTCATCCCCAGCGTGGCCTGAAACAACAGCGTCGGCAGAAAGACATAGAGAAACACGTTGGACCGGATCGGAAACCCGAGAATCACTTCGGCAACGGGGTTGAGCGCATCTGTCAGATCCGTCTGCATAAAGAAGATTGCTGTAACACTGATCAGAATGCCAATGACCGCCAGAAGCGCACTGTAGGGCATCCGCAGACGCGCCGCCAACGGCTCGGCTATACCGATCACGACAAACAGGGTCGCAACAATTGTAGTGATTAAAACGATGTCCATATGATTGAAATACCACAGTAAACGGCGGGTGCACCGCTTAAATGCAGCGGCACGGAAAAGAACTGGCGAAACATTGGGCACCACTGAATAGCTTGGCCGGTTTGCCTAAGTCGGGCGGGTCTTGCCCGTTAACCGTCGAAAGGATCGGATCGGTCCCCCCCAAACCTGCCAAGTTACATCGAATTTTCGATGAATTATTCACATTAAACCTATTGGGATAAACGGCAATTAAACATCAATAAACCTTGGCCGAAACATCACAATTCCCACCGGAAACGCACTGGAAAATTACGCATCTCCAAAGCAATCGGCCGGGTGAAAGGAATCCTTAAGAGACATGGTCCTATACTTTTGGAGCGGTGGTTTACCCGCAGCATAGCGCGTAAATCCAGATGGTCGGATCAATAAGTTTTGAAAATAATTACATGCCTATAACGTTCAAATTTGGCGCCAGCGCCTCACAAAAATCTACTGCCCCCTGTCGTGCTTGCGCAGAACAACTGCACAGGATAGGGCAGGATGTGGCGCGTCTGCTTTTGCAACAGGTCTTTTGTGTTGTACTGGGCCTGCTGATTATGCTCGCTGGCAGCAGCATGGCTTTGGCGCAGCAGCTTGTACTCCAACCCACCGGCGCGCCAACCGTTGTGGGTAGCGGCCTTGGCAAACGGGGAATCTGGCGGAATGTCGGAACCGTCGGTGGGACCTCGGTTGATATCGTCGGCATCATGACGCTCGCGACCCGCGACCATCAGTTCGGGACTGGTAACGGGCAGATCATGATCACCTCTGTCGGGCAGGATGCCCATTTCGTGGATTTCTACATTTTTCAGGCCGGCACCCATAATATCTTTTCAAATTCCGGTGGTGTTCCTGTCACGGCCGATGTGGAAATCCAGATCAACGACATCGACGGACCGTTCAATGAACAGGTATATGTCAACCTGTGCGACGGAACGGTGGAATATGTGCGGGTCGATCGCAATGCCACCACCTATCGCGGCTATATCGAGGGGCCTGATCCCAGCCTCGGAACAGAGACATTTTACCTTGCAGGTGATCAGCCTTACGCAAACCAGCCGGTCTCGGGTCTGGAAATTTCTTACCCGCAAACCTCGTCCTTCCGTTTTGGCCGGACAGCAAATAACGGCTTTCTCGTTCTTCTCGCCAATCCGACCTACGATCAGACGCAAACTTACGAATTGAAATGTGGTGACTTCAAAGCGCCGCTTCTGCAAGACGACATCAAAGAACAGGTTCTTGGCGAACCGGTGACGGTGAATATCCTGTTCAACGATTCCGTCGCCACAGAAAACGATAACGCGCCCGCCAACAACTCCCAGCAGCCCAGCGAATATGCCATGCAGGCAATCGATCTGGTTCCCCCGACAGGCGCATTGAACATCGTTACAGACAGCGAAGGCCACCGCGTTGGGTTTGATGTGATCGGTGAGGGCACGTGGAGCTATGACGACAACACGGGCGAACTGACATTCACCCCTTTCGTGGCGTTTTTTGCCGCCCCCACGCCCATTGAATACCGCTTTCAATCCCCGATCATCCTGCCAAGCGAACCACAGGCCTATTCCGCGCCGGCCCAGGTCTCGATTGACGTTGGATCGGTGGGCCTATTGAAGCTGGCCCAACTGGTGGACACCAACCTTAACGGCTATGCAGACCCCGGCGAAACCATCGCCTATGTCTTCACCGCAGAAAACTTCGGCAATGTGGATCTGACCAATGTGCAACTTGCTGAAACCCAATTCAGCGGCGCTGGCATTCCCCCCGTCATCACCTTTCAGGCCGCAACATCACTGTCGCCGGAAGGCACGCTTCTGGTTGGAGAAAAGGCCGTCTATACAGCGACCTACACATTGGTTCCCGCTGATTTGGACACAACGATTTCCAATCAGGCACAGGTCACGGCACAAACCCCCGGCGGCACTACGGTTTCCGATCTGTCGGACTCAGAAAACCCTTGGGACGGTGATGGCGTAGCGCAAAACGGCCCGGGTGAGGGGCGGGACGATCCCACGACCATTTATGCAGGCTCCGGCCCTGATCGCGGTGACGCGCCGATCACCTACGGCGACCCGCAACATGCCGATACATCCTCTTACTGGATCGGCGCGGTAAACGGGGACGGCGACAGCTCGACACAGCATTCTGTGGATGGCACAGGCGATGATCTGGATGGCAAGGATGACGAAAGCGAGGAAAACTTCCCTCAGCTTTACAGCGCCCTGACCCGCACAGTGACAATCCCTGTCAGTGAACCCACACCCGGAACGGGGTATTTGCAGGCGTTTGTAGACTTTGGCGGTGACGGGTCATTCCTGTCCCTCGGGGATCAGGTCGCCACGGACATTCAGGACGGCGGCCCGCAAGACCTGGACGGCGCCACCAACGGTGAAATCAGCTTTGCGATTTCAGTTCCCGCAACAGCGGCTCTCAGCCCGACTTTTGCGCGATTGCGCTGGTCGAGCACTGCCGGCCTCACCGCGATTTCGCCCGCCACCGACGGGGAGGTCGAAGACTATGGCATCACCATAAGAACCCCGCCAGACGCCGATCGCGGCGACGCGCCCGCCAGCTATGGCGATCCCCAACATATCATCGAAGGCCCCGGCGCGCCGGAAATCTATCTAGGGTCCGTTGCACCGGATATTGACCTTATCGCCCAAAACAATGCGACAGCTTCGGGCGACGATCTGGACGGCAATGATGATGAAAACGGGGTCGTGTTGCCAACGCTTTATCTGGGCGGATTGGCCGAGATTACCGTGACGGTTAACGATCTGGGCAGCCCACCGCAGAAATCGGCATACCTCCAGGCCTTCATCGACTTTAACGGCGATGGCACATTCCTGCAGGCCGGAGAACAAGTCGCCACCAATCTTCAGGACGGCGATGCGCTGGACAAAGACGGCTCGACAAACGGCTCCATACGCTTTGAGGTAGCCGTTCCCGCCGGCGCGACAACGCTGCCCACCTTTGCACGTTTCCGCTGGTCCACAGACACCACGGGGCAGACCATTGCCTTTGACGGCGAGGTCGAAGATTACACCCTCACCATTTCCAGCGATCCACCGCCGTTCCTTTGCGACAGCAGCCTCTATCGCTACGACAGCGACAGGGTGGTGCGGCGGCTTGGCTTCACCGCAAGCGGCGCAAGCTATGTCATCGGCTTTCAGGACATCGGCACCGCACCAAGAGACCTGAACGCCAACTGGGGCTATAACGCGCTGGACGGATATATGTACGCAGTGCGCCCAGGGCGACAGGATCTTTACCGGCTCGACGGTGCAGGCAATTTCACTGACCTCGGCAATCTGCCAGCCGGAAGCGCAGACGGATCCGTTGCAGGTGACATTCTGCCAAACGGTACAATGATTTATGTAGACAATACATCAACATGGCAGTTGATCAGCCTTACTGATCCAAACAATCCTGCCAATTTGGGGTCTCTTAGCCTTAGCCAAAGCGTTGACGTCCGGGACCTTGCCTATAATCCGGTGGACGGGCTGATTTACGGCATCAACCAAGCCAGTGGCCGCGCGTTCAAGGTGGACCCAAACGGTGGTTTGCCGGGCGCGACGACAGTCACGGAATTCGGGCCCGCAATCTACGGCGGAATTTTCGGGTCGATCTGGTTTGATGAAGACGGGCGGTTTTACGTTTACAGCAACACAACCAACAACCTCTACCTGACAAACACCACCACCGGAGAGGCGCAGTTGATCGCCAACAGCACGGTCGATGAAGCCGGCGACAGCGATGGCATGTCCTGCCGCGGCCCCGCCCCCATCCCCTTTGGCGCGATCTCAGGCAATGTCTACAATGACGCAAATGCCTCAGACGTTAAGGACAATGGTGAGGCCAATTTTGGCGCAGGCATCGGCATCTCTGTCTACGCCGATGCAGGCACGCCGGCGGACACCAGTGACGACATGTTCCTGATCACAACAGACACAGAGGCTGACGGTACCTACGCCGTTGGTGAACTGCTGATCAACTCCAGCTACAGGGTCGAATTGGACGAAGCAGATCCGGACCTTGGCGCAGGTAACACGATCGGCACATCGAACCCGCTGCTTGGTGTTGGCGTGACTGCGGGCAGCGTCACGACCGATCAGGACTTCGGCTTTGACGCCGCTGCCAGCGATCTGGAATTGACGAAGTATGCTGCCCTGACAGGCACAACCACCCCAATTGTAAATGTATCCGAAGGCGACGTGATCGACTGGATCATCACTATTACTAACGTCAGCGGCGGGTCGCCGTCAGGGGTCAAAGTGATCGACCTTATACCAAGCGGATTTTCCTATGTGTCCGACAGCGCACCCTCTACGGGCGATACATATGACCCGGGTACCGGCCTGTGGTTCGTCGATGAAATCCTGTCCGGTGCCAGCGAAACCCTCATCATTACCACCACAGTGCGCGACAGCGGAGAGCTCACCAATACGGCGGAGATCATCTACAGCTCCCTGCCCGACCCGGATAGCGATCCCGCCACTGGCCCCTTGACGGATGACCTGTTCGATCAAATTGCCGATGACGACGAAGCGTCTTATTCCGTCAATTTGATCACCAGCGACCGGATCCTGTCGGGCCGCGTCTTCAAGGACAACGGCGCAGCCGGCGGCACCGCCCATGATGCAGAAATCAACGGTGGCGAACCCGGTTTATCCTCTGCCGTCGTGGAAATTCTGGACGGCACCGGAACTGTCATCGCAACGCCCGACGTCGCCTCCGACGGGACATGGACCTATGCGTTACCATCCTCCCACACCGGAGAACTCACAATTCGCGCAATTCCGGCCAACGGCTATCGACCGATCTCGGAGCGAGCATCCGGTCTGCCTGGCCTGTCAAACCCCGATCCGCACGATGGAACCTTCACGTTTACCCCCGATCCGTTCGGCAATTTGACCGAATTAAACTTTGGCCTTTTGGAGATCCCCGTCCTCACCCAAAATCAGGTCAGCACGGTTGGCCAGGGCCAAATCGTATCCCTGCCCCATCTCTACACTGCGACATCCGACGGAAATGTGACCTTCTCTCTCGCGGACAGTACATCCGTCCCAACGGGCGCCTTTAGTGCGGCCCTCTACCACGACGCCGGATGTAGCGGCGGGCCGGGCGTCCCGTTGACCGGACCGCTGTCCGTCAGCGCGGGACAAACAATCTGTGTCCAGTCCCGCGTCTCAGCCGGTACAGGCGCAGGTACGGGCAGCAGGTTCACCTATAAGATCATCGCCACAACTGCCTTCTCCGGCACCGCCGCGGTCAGCAGCGCAAGCAATACCGATGAGATCACTGTCGCGGCCGAAACCGGGCAGGTCCGTTTAACCAAAACAGTCGAAAACGAGACTGCCGGCACGTCGGAAGCGACCTCAAACTTGGGTGGCGCGAATGACATTTTGCTCTACCGGATCTATCTGGAAAACACTGATACTGCACCTGTCAGCAACGTCAAAGTATTCGACCGGACCCCACCCTATACCGCGTTGTCGGAACCCATTCCCGATCCGCAAATCCTGTCGCCCAACCTAACGTGCAATCTGGCTAAGCCCGTCAGTAACGGGGCGAGTTATTCAGGTTCGGTCGAGTGGAACTGCTCCGGAAATTTCCTACCCGGCGAGATCGGCGCACTCCAGTTCAGAGTAGCGATCACACCATAAAGTAACGGCTGTCACAGATGGGAGGGGGGAGCGTAGCGCAAAACCAGCACAAACCGTTATTCGCTGGGGACGATGGCCCATGGGCAACACACTATTATTGCACCAAAATGTAAACATTTTCCGCAAAACCTTCTCCGCATAACGCGTCAATCTATCGGCGGCTCCTCAAGCACAAAAGGCCGGGGTGAGCAATCCAGACAGAAAAAGGCGAATGCGGAACTTGTTGCTAAATCAAAAATATCAACAGATCCATTTGGTAGACAAAAGAGTCCAGTTTTTTACTGTCTCCATGTGAATCTAGACACAAGCAAAAGCATGTGGCGGAGACGAAGGGATTCGAACCCTCGAGACGGTTCAACCCGTCTACTCCCTTAGCAGGGGAGCGCCTTCGACCACTCGGCCACGTCTCCGTTGGCGTGTTTATTGGGATTGGGCGGCGGGGGCAAGGGGTTTATTTGGTCCGCAGCGCAGGGTTACGGACAGGCGGCGTTTTCGGGCAACGGTGATGCCGTGGCGTAGGTCGGAATGGCGGCCTGCGATGCCGTGGGTCCAACTGTCCCGTGCCGCCCCTTCAAACAGAAGAAGAGAGCGCGGTTCGAGGTATATGTGGTGCCTGCGCCCTGAAGGTTCGATGAAACGCATCTCGGCGCCAGACCCCAAAGACACAGAAATTACCTTACCGCCGGGGGATCCGGCGCGGTCCACATGGTCCGCGATTCCCTGCCCTGGCCGATATTCGTTTACGAGCGCCTTTTGCGGCACATAGGGCAGCAGCCCTTCGCTGTGGATCCGCGTCGCCAGCCGGATGATTGCGGCGGGCATCAGCAGGGGCCGCAGGTTTGCCGTGTCCTGATAAGCTTTACCATAATGTTTCCGCCGTCTGGCGTAGGTCAGATCCCACGGTCCCTGCTCGATCGCTTCAAGCAGGCGTTGCTCTTCCTTCCCGCTCAGATACTCCGGCAGATAGGTCAGGCCACGAGGCAATACAATGGGGAACAGGTCTTCGGATAGCAGCATGTTTCTAATGTATTAAATTTAGAACAAAATGGCAACATTGCTTATTTCGTGCACGAAAACAAAAACGGCGCCGGAGATGTCCGGCGCCGTTCTGATTCGCAATTCCGCTGGATTTATTGCGGACGCATGTCGTCTTTGCTGATGCCAGCAACAGACACAGGCTTTTTCATCGCATCACGACGGAAGGGTTCGCCCAGTTCCTGATTGAGCAGCACTTCGATAAAGGTGGTCTTGCCTTCGTTCATCTGCGCCTTGATCGCTGTGTCCAGCTTGTCTGTCAGATCCTCCATAGAGGTCGCTTGCACGCCGACCAGACCACAGGCCTGCGCGATACCGGCGTAGGACACATTGGTGTCCAGTTCTGTACCGACAAAGTTGTCATCGAACCACAGGGTGGTGTTCCGTTTTTCCGCGCCCCACTGGTAGTTGCGGAAGATAACCATTGTGATTGCCGGCCAGTCGTCGCGGCCGCAGGATACCATTTCGTTCATGGAAATCCCGAAGGCACCGTCGCCGGCAAAGCCCACAACAGGCACGTCGGGCTGCGCGACTTTCGCACCGCAAATGGCAGGGAAACCGTAACCGCAAGGACCGAACAGACCGGGTGCGAGGTATTTGCGCCCTTCTTCAAAGGTCGGGTAGGCGTTACCGATGGCGCAGTTGTTGCCGATGTCCGAAGAGATGATCGCCTCTTTTGGCAGGGCCGACTGGATCGCACGCCAGGCCATACGCGGGGACATCTTGCCCGGCTCGCGGTCACGGGCGCGTTCGTTCCATGTGGTGCCCGGATCATCGTCCTCGTGATCCATAGACGTCAGTTCCTGCGCCCATGCGGATTTGGTCTTGGCGATGGTGGCCTTACGCTCTTCGCGGTTGGTATCGCCTGCGCCATCGTCCAGACGGGCCAGCAGTTCCTGTGCGACTTTCTTCGCATCGCCCTGAATGGCAACAGTCACGTCTTTGGTCAGACCGATCCGGTCGGAATTGATGTCCACCTGAATAACGGCGGCGTCTTTCGGCCAGTAATCAATGCCATAGCCCGGCAGTGTGGAGAACGGGTTCAACCGTGTCCCAAGCGCCAGAACCACATCCGCCTTGGAGATCAGCTCCATCGCAGCTTTGGACCCGTTATAGCCCAGCGGACCGGCGGCCAGCGGGTGGGAGCCCGGAAACGCATCATTGTGCTGGTAGCCCGAACACACCGGCGCATCCAGTGCTTCGGCCAGTTTTGCACTGTCTTCGATCGCACCGGCAAGGATCACGCCAGCGCCGTTCAGGATCACCGGGAATTTTGCGGAGGACAGCAGTTTGGCTGCTTCGCTCAGTGCGGTTTCACCACCGGCGGGGCGCTCCAGACGGACGATTTTCGGCAGCTCGATGTCGATGACTTGCGTCCAGTAATCGCGCGGGATGTTGATCTGCGCAGGCGCAGAGGCGCGGAAGGCGTTTTCGATCACGCGGTTCAGCACTTCGGCAATCCGGCTCGGGTCGCGGACTTCTTCCTGATAGGCCACCATGTCTTCAAACAGTTTCATCTGTTCGACTTCCTGAAAACCACCCTGACCGATAGTCTTGTTGGCCGCTTGTGGTGTGACCAGCAGCAGCGGCGTGTGGTTCCAATAGGCGGTCTTTACCGGCGTGACGAAGTTGGTGATCCCCGGACCGTTTTGCGCAACCATCATGGACATTTTACCGGACGCGCGGGTGTAGCCGTCGGACATCATGCCAGCGTTACATTCATGGGCGCAATCCCAGAACTTGATCCCCGCCTCGGGAAACAGGTCGGAAATCGGCATCATGGCCGAACCGATGATCCCGAACGCATGTTCGATACCATGCATTTGCAAGACTTTTACAAAGGCTTCTTCTGTTGTCATTTTCATGGGGCGGTTCCTTGAGTTATCACGCAATGCGCTTTGATCGGCATCCGTCAGGCGCAGGGAATTTGCGCCCGAAAGATTTGTGTCAGTTAAAGCGATAAAGCCGCGCCGGACTGTAGGGCCAGTTACTTCATCACGTGATTCCAGATACTGACCTCCTCGGAGCAGAACTGCGTCTGAGAGATTATTTTTGGGACTTACATTCCCGAAATTTACCAATCGGAGGAGATCATCCCGTCGCTTTCTTAAGCAGCGCACCCAGCTTTGCAATCCCGTCTTCGATTGCATCCACAGACGGCAGACTAAAGCTAAGCCGAAGGGTGTTGCGCCCCGAACCGTCCGCGAAAAACGCATGTCCGGGCACATAGGCAACGCGGGCCTGTTCTACGGCTTGTTGCAGCAAGGCGGTCGCGTCGAGCCCTTCGGGGAGTGTGACCCAGATAAACAGCCCGCCCTCTGGTTTGCTCCATGTCACACCATCGGGCATGTGTCGTTCCAGCGCGTCCAGCATAGCGTCGCGCTTTACGCGATAATGGGCGATGCCTTGCGCCACCTGCTGGTCGAAGCGCGTGGTGGCGAGTGTCGCGATCACCCGTTGGTTAATGGCCGAATTGCTTAGGTCGGAGGCTTGTTTCATCAGGGTCAGCTTGCCGATCACCTCTGTCGGGGCACAAATCCAGCCGACCCGCAGACCGGGGGTGAAGACCTTGGAAAACGATCCGAGACTGATGACGCGGGAAGACTCTATTCCGCCCTGATCTTCGCAATCCAGCGCCTGAAGCATTGGCACCTCCTGCCCGTCATAGCGCAGGGCAACATAGGGGCTGTCCTCAATCACCGGAATATTAAGATCGCTGGCGAATTGCAGCAGTTCTCTCCGCTCTTCGATGTTCAGGGTGTGGCCGGTCGGGTTGGCAAAGTCCGGAACCACATAGGCAAATTTCAGAACGCCGCCAGCCGCCCCAGCCTTATCGCGGTAGGACGCAACCGTGCGGTTGGTCGCGCCGTTGGGCAACGTGTCATAGACCGGCTCCATCGCGGAAAACGCCTGCAACGCCCCGAGATAGGTCGGGGCTTCGACCATTGCGGTGTCTTTGGGGGACAGGAACATACGGCCCAGAAACTCCAGCGCCTGTTGGGAACCATTTGTAATCAGTATATTTTCCGGACCACAGGTCACACCCCGTTTAGCCATGTAGCTGACGATCCACTGGCGCAGGCCCGCGTCGCCTTCGGAGACGGAATATTGCAGCGCCGCGTCAAACAGGGCGCGGTCGCCGCAAATCTGCGCATAGGTCTGTGCGATCTCGGCTTGGGGGAACAGCGCCGGATCGGGAATACCGCCCGCAAAAGAGATGATGTCCGGCTGGTCCAGCAGCTTGAGAAGCTCGCGGATTTCCGATGCTTTCATGCCAGCCATACGCGCAGCATAGCGGGTGCCCCAATCCATAGGTGTCTCTTGTGGTGTCATAGGTCTGTCCTCCTGACCTATTTAGGTCAGGGAAACGAACCTACTGTCAAGCTAAATAGATCGCGAACTTACGCGGTGCCGATAAACTCTGCCGCTTTGTAACCTTGCAAATACAACAGTCCGGTCAGGTCCGCATGGTTCAGACGCAAATCGACCTCGGCGGCGACAACGGGTTTGGCGTGAAGCGCCACGCCCGATCCGGCCAGATGCAACATGCCCAGATCATTGGCCCCGTCACCCACGGCAATCACGTCATCCGGCGTCAGGCCGCGCGCCGCAGTTATGTCGTTTAGCGCGTCCACCTTGGCCTGCTTGCCCAGCACCGGAACCCCGTGTTCGCCAGTCAGCTTGCCACCCTCCTGCAACAGCGTGTTTGCGCGGTTTTCATCAAACCCCAGCTCTGCCGCAACAGCCGCAGTGAAGCTGGTAAATCCGCCGGACACCAGTGCTGCATAAGCCCCGTTCGCCCGCATGGTCGCCACCAGTTCGCGACCGCCGGGCATCAGGGTGATACGCTCTTTTAAAACCTTTTCAATCATCGCAACCGGCAGTCCTTTCAGCAGGCCGACCCGTTCCTTTAACGCCGCCTCAAAGTCCAGTTGGCCGTTCATCGCCCTTGCGGTGATGTCGGCAACCCGCTCTCCCACGCCCGCTTCCGCGGCGAGTTCGTCGATACATTCCTGCTGGATCATCGTGCTGTCCATATCCGCGAGCAGAACCTTCTTTCGGCGGCCCGCGACAGGCTGCACGCAAAAGTCGATTCGCATCCGCTCCAGCCCCCGCCAGAACACGTCAAAGCCGCTGAGTTCCTGTTCAAAATAGACATCACAGGCGATGCCTTCAGCCAGCCAGTCCACCCGCGACCCGTTCAGGCGCGATTTTATCGAGGACACCAGTTCTGGTGTAACTCGGGCATCTTCGGGCTTGGAAATAAGGGTCGCAACGTACATCTGGGCACTCTGTTCTGGGTCAACTTGCGGCGCTTTATTCGCCAAAAACGTCAGAATGACCAGTGTTTCCTGTTGCGATGCAGCAAAAACTAACTTAGACGCGACGGTGGGACACCTCTCCCCAACGAGAGGCTTATATCTGGAAGGATACCACTGATGACGACATCTCAGCCGGGCGCACGCCCGCAAAATCCCCGTTTTAGCTCTGGCCCCTGCACGAAACCACCGACGTGGTCTCTGGATGCGTTGCGCGATGCGCCGCTTGGCCGTTCCCACCGCGCTGCTGTGGGCAAAGACAAGCTGAAAGCCGCAATCGAAACCACCCGCGAAGTTCTTGGCGTCCCGGCCGATTACAAGATCGGCATCGTTCCTGCATCCGACACGGGTGCGGTTGAAATGGCGCTCTGGTCGCTGCTTGGCGCACGGGGTGTGACCATGCTGTCTTGGGAAAGTTTCGGTGCGGGTTGGGTGACGGATGTGACCAAACAACTTAAACTGGACGTAACGCATTTGAATGCGGATTACGGCCAGCTTCCCGACCTTTCCGCGATTAACTTTGACGACGACGTGGTGTTCACATGGAACGGCACAACATCCGGTGTGCGTGTGCCAAACGGCGACTTCATTCCGGCAGACCGTGCTGGCCTGACCATTTGCGATGCGACCTCTGCGGCCTTTGCCCAAGACCTGCCTTGGGACAAACTGGATGTGACGACTTTCTCCTGGCAGAAGGTTCTGGGCGGGGAAGCCGCCCACGGTGTGCTGATCCTGTCGCCCCGCGCGGTTGAGCGTCTGGAAAGCTACACCCCGCCGTGGCCCCTGCCGAAAATCTTCCGCATGACCAAAGGCGGCAAGCTGATCGACGGTATCTTTACCGGTGCAACGATCAACACGCCTTCGATGCTCTGCGTTGAAGACTACCTCTTCGCGCTCGACTGGGCGAAATCTGTTGGCGGACAGGAAGGGCTGAAAGCCCGCGCCAATGCGAACCTTGCCGAGATCGAGGCTTTCGTGGCGGCAAACGACTGGATCGACTTTCTGGCCGAAACGCCCGAGACACGCTCCAATACCTCTGTCTGTCTGAAGTTCACGGATGCGCGGATCACGGACGGCGCGGCTTTTGCCAAAGCGGTTGCAAAACGTCTGGAAGCCGAAGGTGTGGCGCTTGACATCGGTGCCTACCGCGATGCCCCTGCGGGCCTGCGCATCTGGTGCGGCGGAACGGTTGAAACTGCCGACATTGCAGCACTTCTGCCTTGGCTCGACTGGGCGTTCAACGCCGAGATCTCGCAATAAGCTTTTCGCCCCGCGCCAGACGCGGGGCTACCCCATACATTTATACATAAGGAACGCCCAAAATGGCCCCTAAAGTACTTGTCTCTGACAAACTCAGCCCAACAGCCGTGCAAATCTTCCGTGACAACGGCATCGAAGTGGATTTTGAACCGGATCTGGGTAAAGACAAAGTAGAACTGATGAAACGCATCGGGGAATACGACGGTCTTGCCATTCGTTCAGCCACCAAAGTCACCGAAAAAATCCTCGAAAACGCGACCAACCTGAAGGTGATCGGCCGTGCAGGTATCGGTGTGGACAATGTGGATCTGAACGCCGCTTCCCGCAAAGGTGTGATCGTGATGAACACACCTTTCGGTAACTCTATCACCACCGCAGAACACGCGATTGCGATGATGTTTGCTGTGGCCCGTCAAATCCCCGAAGCATCAGCTTCTACACATGCAGGCAAATGGGAAAAGTCCAAGTTTATGGGGGTCGAGCTGACCAACAAGACCCTTGGTCTGATCGGCTCCGGTAACATCGGTTCCATTGTCGCCAGCCGCGCACTGGGTCTGAAGATGAAGGTTGTGGCCTATGACCCCTTCCTGTCCGAAGAGCGTGCCGCCGAACTGGGCGTCAAAAAAGTAGAGCTGGACGAACTGCTGGCCCAAGCCGATTTTATCACGCTGCACGTTCCGAAAACCGAAAAAACCGCCGGAATGATCGACGCGGAAGCTATCGCAAAGATGAAGAAAGGCGTGCGCATTGTGAACTGTGCCCGTGGCGGTCTGGTGGACGAAGACGCGCTGGCCGAGGCGCTGAAGTCCGGCCATGTTGCGGGCGCCGCCTTTGACGTGTTCGCGGTAGAGCCTGCTACAGACAGTCCGCTGTTCAACCTGCCAAACGTGGTTGTCACCCCGCACCTTGGCGCAGCGACCAGCGAGGCGCAGGAAAACGTGGCAATTCAAGTGGCCGAACAGATTTCAGACTACCTGCTGAACGGTGCTGTCACCAACGCGATCAACATGCCGTCAATCACGGCGGAAGAAGCGCCGGTGCTGGGTCCGTTTGTGAAACTCGCCTCCCATCTGGGCGCTTTCATCGGTCAGATGACGGAAGAAGCCATTGAAAGCGTGAATATCCTTTACGATGGTAAAGTTGCGGAAATGAACACCAAAGCCCTATCCTCTGCGGCGATTGCAGGTGTGATGAAAGCGCAGAACCCTGATGTGAACATGGTGTCCGCCCCGGTTGTCGCGGCAGAGCGCGGCATCCAGTGTTCTACCACCACACAGGAAAAATCCGGTGTGTTTGACAGCTACATCAAGCTGACCGTGAAAACCGCAAAGAAAGAGCGTTCCATCGCAGGGACAGTCTTTTCTGACGGGAAACCGCGGTTCATCCAGATCAAAGGCATCAACATCGACGCCGAAGTGGGCCGTCACATGCTTTATACCACTAACGACGACATGCCGGGTATCATCGGGACGCTGGGTCAGACTATGGGCGAGAATGACGTGAACATCGCGAATTTCACACTGGGCCGTTCCGAAGCAGGTGCAAACGCGATTGCGCTGCTGTATCTGGACGCACAGCCGCCGGTTCCGGTTCTGGAGAAGCTGCGCAAGACAGGCATGTTCCAGCAGGTCAAGCCGCTGGAATTCGATGTAGAGTAAATCCCTGTTGTGATTGATTGAAAACCTGCGAGTGTCCTTGTGATGCCCGCAGGTTTTTTCATTTCCGGAGTCTGGTATCGGGGAACGGGTCTAGCGCGGCAATGGGTTCGTTGCCTTGTTATAGGGCGTCCAATCCTCCACATCGGGATAATACTTACGCCGCCACGCCCGCACTTTGGGATTCATGTAGCGCCGCCAGACCGGAGGCATCATCGCCATAATCGTCATGATCGGATAGCTGTAAGGCAGCTGCGGTGCCTCATCCGCGTCGTAGTTTTGCAGCAGCGGAAAACGGCGGCTGGGTTTATAGTGGTGGTCGGAATGGCGTTGCAGATTGATCAGCACATAATTCGTCAGGCGATGCGCCGCGTTCCATGAATGACGTGGCAGGACGTGTTCGTATTTGCCCTTTCCCAGATGACGGCGGGTCAGCCCGTAATGTTCCACATAATTCACCAGTTCCAACTGCCAGACCGCCACCAGCGCTTGCAGACAGAACATGCCAACGCCGGCCCATCCGCCAATCAGATAGGCCAGCAGCAGCCAGCCCAACTGCCATGCAGCATATTTCCAGAACGGATTACTGCGGTGAGAGGCCGGCAACCCCTTGCGCGCCAGCATTGCCTTTTCCGCCTTGAAAGCGGAGCGCAGGCAAGAAACCAGAACACGCCGAAAAAACCGGTGGAAACCTTCGTTGTACCGCGCTGTGACCGGATCGCGCGGCGTGCCCACATAGCGGTGATGCACCAGCAGATGTTCGCTGCGGAAATGACCATAGAGCACCATTGTCATCAGCATATCCCCCAAAAACCGCTCAAAGCGGGACTTTTGGTGCATCAGTTCATGGGCGTAGTTGATCCCGATGGTGCCGCTGGCAATACCGACGGTGGCCATAAAAATCCAGCTTTCCCGTGTACCGAGCCGGTCGCTATAGCTGACATAGGCCAGTGCGCCAAAGACCAGAACAGCCTGTAAAAAAGGCCAGATCAGGGTGATCAGCGTATACCAGCGCAGGTTTTCATCCGGTGTCTGCGGATCGGCATTTTCAGTGCGCAGCCCGCCGATGACATCCACCAGCGACATCACCCACCAGCCGAAAACAGGCGTCAGCGCCAGCCACCAGCCCCCCAGCCAGCCCGCCAGCGCGACGACTGGCAGATAGGCCAGCGACAACCAGAACGGCAGCGCGGACAGAAAATCGGATCGGACGGGGGCGCCTGACATGAATGCTCCGGTGTTTTTTTTCGCAATCTCGCACGAAACACGGGAACACACAATTCAAACGGTGGGAAAGGCTGGCCGCCCAAGTGGTGGCGGCCAACCCTGTAGCAGCGGATCGTCGGACGGGACCTAGCCCGCCGCTGTGATACCGGCATCTACCGCGTTCAGAATGGTGTCCACTTCGGCTTCGGTAATCACCAAACCCGGGGACAACAGGATATTTGCGCCCGAAACCCGCAGCATCGCGCCGTTTTTATAGGCAACCTTGGCAACTTTCGCGCCAAAGTCCGGTGCCATCTGTTTCTTGCTCTCGCGGTCGGAAACGAACTCGATCGCAGTCATCAAGCCGTGGCCCCCGCGCACGTCACCGATCACGCTGTGTTTTTCCTTCAGACGTTGCACGCCTTCAAACATCTGCGTCCCACGGGCGGCGGCGTTTTCCCGCACGTCCAGACGTTGCGTTTCTTTCAGACAGGCAATCGCAGCCGCCGCGCCGACCGGATGGGCGGAATAGGTGTAGCCGTGGCCGATAGATCCTTCGGGACCGGATTTCTCAAATACTTCGGCCATGCCTTCGGCAATCATGCAGGCCCCGAACGGGTAATAGCCGTTGGTAATCGCCTTGGCCGTACACATCATATCGGGCTGCACGCCCCAGTGGCGGGAACCGGACCAGTCGCCTGTGCGGCCAAAGGCGGTAATCACCTCATCCGCGATCATCAGGATACCGTGGCGGGAACAGATTTCGCGCATGCCGGGCATGAAGGATTCATGGGGAACCATGATACCACCGGCGCCAAGAACCGGTTCCATAATGAAGGCGGCAATTGTGTTTGCGCCCTCAAATGCGATCTCGTCTTCTGCGGCTTGCAGGATCAGTTGCGCCAGTTTCGCAGGATCGGTTTCATTGTAGGGGTTGCGGTAGGTATAGGGCGCCGGCAGGTGGCGGCAGCCCGGCAGCAGCGGTTCATAGGCAGTGCGGAAACGGTTGTTCCCGTTCACCGAAGCGCCGCCGAAATGGGTGCCGTGATAACCTTTTTTAAGGCTCAGGAATTTGGTGCGCTGGGTCTCGCCACGGATTTTGTGGTACTGACGGGCCAGACGCAGGCTGGTTTCAACGGAATCAGATCCACCGCTGGTGAAGAACGCACGCCCCATGCCTTCGGGTTGAAAGAACTCCCGTAGCATGTAGGACAGTTCAATCGCGGCATCATTCGACGTACCGGCAAAAGCGGAATAATAAGGAAGCTGCTCCAACTGCTTGGTGATCGCTTCTTTTACCGGATCGCAGGAATAGCCGAGGTTCACATTCCAAAGCCCGCCAACAGCATCAATGGTTTCATGTCCGTCGATGTCGGTGATTTTCACGCCCGAAGCGCCGGTGATAATCGCGGGTGGATTGTCCTGTTGTCCGCCCGGATGCGCCATCGGATGCCACATATGGCGAGCGTTGTTTTCTTTGAGGAAGTTTTCGTCTTTCATCTTTCCGGTCCTTCATGGAAGTGCCCGCACGGGGCGTCGGTTACGGGTCTGGCCTATTCGGCCGCGTCGAGTGCTGGCTGCCGCCGTGCACCGTAAATTCTGGAAATGGCTTGCGCGGAGTCGCGCAGGTGAAGGGCAATCGTGTCTCTGGCCTTGTCGTCAAACCGGGACAGCGGCGTTGCCACTGCGATTGATCCGCAGACGGCATCAAGATGGTTGAAAACCGGTGCGGCCATACCAACCACGTCATGATCAAAAGTCCCCAGCATCAGCGCAAAGCCCGATGCCTTTGCCTGCTCTACAAGCGTCATGACTGATTCGCGGGAAATGGGGGTGGTGTCGGTGTAGCGTCGGAAAGACTGGTCCAGAAGACTGTCAAGCCGCGCCGGTTCTACCGCGCTCAGATAGGCCACGCCCGAGGCTGTCGCGTGATAGGGCAGAATATCCGCAGGCTCGATATAGACCCTTGTGGCATTCAAAGAGGTCTCGACAATGGCGACATCACTTAACCCGGCTTTCTGATGATGGCTGAGATGGGCCGTCTCGCCGGTCTTTTGCACCAAATCCGACAGCACGTTTTTTACTGCGACTTCAACCGGATAGGTCAGATTTCGCACAGAAGCCAGACGGGTTACGGCCGGGCCGAGATGATAGGCTTTGCTCAGCGGATCCTGTTCCAGAAAACCTTGGGATTCCAGTGCGCTCAGATAGCGTTGCACCGTGGCTTTATCGCGGTTCAGCAGCCGCGCGGCCTCTGACAGACCCACTGAGGGACGGGCTGTGTGGAACAGGTCCAGTATCTCCAATGCCTTCTCAACTGTGCTCATCAGTCATCCCATCGTTGCAACTGCATCGTTTTTTGTTTGACACCGTTCCAGCTTTGAAGCAATCATTATTTCAACCGATGGATTGAATAGTGATCCACGGTCATGACTTGGAACACAAGACATCGGACAGGGAGTCCCATATGAAATATTTTCTTACCGCAGCAGCCACGGCTGCTCTGACGGCTGCCGCTTTTGGCACACCTGCACTGGCGGAATACCCCGAAAAGCCGGTTAACTTCATCGTGCCGTGGCCTCCGGGTGATCTGGAAGACGTTCTGACCCGCATGATCGCTGAAGATTTCCAAAAGGAATACGGCGTGGCAGCGGCTGTTGTGAACAAACCGGGCGGCGGCGGCGGCCCCTTTCCCGGTGCAATTGACGTGGCAACCGCCCCTGCGGACGGCTACACCATCGGCTCTTTCGTGATTGGCGTTCCGCTGATCGGTCATGAAATCGGCATCGACGAACTGACACCGGCAAAATTCGACCCGCTGGGTATTTTCCTGACCTATCCGTTTGTGCTGGCAACATCCGGTGACGCGCCGTTCAAAACGGTTGAGGAAATGGCCGAACATGCCAAGTCCAACGATCTGGCGCTGGGGCATTTCGGTGCGCCGCTGATCCCGACCAAAGTGTCGCTGGCCTATGCAAAAACAGCCGGTTTTGAATGGGGCTCCGAAGCCGCATTTGATGCGCTTGATTGCAACACGCTGGCCTCTGGCGATGCGGATGTCGTCAACACCACTTTGCAGCTGGTTCTGCCCTGTCTCGACAGCATCACCGTGCTGGCCACCATGACGGACGAGCGTATTCCACAAGTGTCTGACGCGCCAACCATGGGTGAAGTGAACGGCGACCTCGGGATTTCCCTGTGGAACGGTCTGTTTGTGACCAAAGACACCCCGCAGGACGTGCGCGAAAAGATCATTGCGGTTGCCAAGAAAACCATGATGTCCGAGCGCGCCCAGAAACTGGCCGCTGAAACCGGCGCTGCAGTTTACTGGCAGGATGCCGAAACATCCGCTGCGCGGATCGAAACAGACACCGGCAAACTGCAAACACTCAACGGTATGGTGGAATAAGCGTTCGCCAAACTGACACGGACCGGCCCCCGTTCGGGCCGGTCCTTTTGCACCTGACGGAGACAAACCGATGAGCGCCGAACCGAATAAAGCCAAACCCGGAGAGATGCTGTTTGTCGGATTGCTCTTCGTAGCCTCTGCCTTTCTGCTGAGCCAGATCGGGGAGCAGGCCAAATTTTCTGCCAAGGGGAAACTCTTTGCACAGCCCGCTTTCTGGCCCGGTGTGGGCGTGATTGGCATGGTGGGCTTCACTGGCCTGCATCTTTTAACCCACATGCGCCAGCGGGCCAAAGCCGGCCTTGGTAATGAGGTCGTGATCTGGCTGCGCGCGCTGGAGTTTGTCGGCTGGTTCATGGTCTATGTGGTGCTGGTCCCGCGTCTGGGCTATCTGCCGAGCACCGTTCTCTTCACCTTCCTCCTTGCTCTGCGCATGGGGTATCGCGGTCCGGCCATGCTGGGCTGGGCGGCTGCCTCCGGTGTGGCGATTGTGGTGATCTTCAAGACACTTCTCGGCGTGAAAATCCCCGGAGGCGCGCTCTATGAGTATCTGCCAGACGGATTGCGCAACTTTATGATTCTGAACTTCTGATATGGACCTGCTTCTCTCCAGCTTTGACATTCTCGCCCGCTGGGATGTCCTGATCGCCCTTGTCGTCGGCTCTGTCGGAG
Organism: Neptunicoccus sediminis; assembly: GCF_001719615.1. Taxonomy (GTDB): domain Bacteria; phylum Pseudomonadota; class Alphaproteobacteria; order Rhodobacterales; family Rhodobacteraceae; genus Amylibacter; species Amylibacter sediminis. Next base: position 377,016 of record NZ_MDVX01000001.1, on the reverse strand, counting down.
GCGTCATTATCGGCGCTATTCCCGGTGTGGGCGCTGCGGTGGCGATTGCCATCCTGCTTCCGGCGACCTTTTCGCTTGATCCTATCGTCGGCCTGACCGCGCTGTTGGGGATTTACGGCAGTTCCATGTATGGCGGCGCGATACCTGCCGTTCTGGTGAACACACCGGGCACTGCGGTCAACGCACTGACCACCTATGACGGCTATCCGATGACCCAACGGGGCGAGGGCCGCCGCGCCCTGTCGCTGGCCTATTCCGCCAGCTTTTTCGGCGGCGTCTTTGCAGTGGTCTGCCTGATCTTCCTGTCCCCCGTACTGGCCGCGATCGCCCCCCATTTCGGCAGCCGCGAGATTTTCCTCGCCTCGCTGCTCGGCATCATTCTGGTGGTGCTGGCCCATCGCGGGCAGATCCTGATTGCGGGTGCTTTGGCCTGTTTCGGCATCTGGCTGAACACCATCGGGCTAGAGCCGATCCAGTATTCCAAACGCTACACCTTCGGGCAAAGCTGGCTGTCCGGCGGCGTTGATCTGATCGTGGTCGTGCTGGGGCTATTCGCCATTTCCCAAGCCATCGTTCTGCTGGTGGACAAGAACCGCGCCCCACGCACCGGCACATTGTCCGGCGATCTGTTCCAAGGCTTTAAGGAACTGCTCCGCCACAAACGGGTGGCCAGTGTCAGTGCCTCTTTCGGGGTACTGATGGGGATGATCCCGGGTGTCGGGGAATTTACCGCGCAATTCATGTCCTACACCGCCGCCCGGCGCGGATCGAAAACGCCGGAGTTGTTTGGCAACGGCGCACCCGAAGGTTTGATCGCCTCCGAAGCGTCGAACAATGCCGTACCCGCCGCAGCGATGATACCGTTGCTGGCGCTTGGCATTCCGGGCGAGGCGCTGACGGCGATGATGCTGTCCGTGTTTTATGTGCATAATGTTGTGCCCGGTCCGCAGTTGTTCCAGAACCAGATGGATTTTGTCATCGCGCTATACATCGCGCTTCTGGTGCTGAACGTGATGGTGGTAATATTCCTGCTGTTTTCGACCAACCTGCTGCTGAAGATCATCCAGATTCCGACCCGCTTTTTGGGCATCATCATTCTGACCCTGTCTTTTGTCGGCGTATATTCCTTGCGCAATTCTACCATCGACTGCGCTATTGCTGCCGGTTTCGGTGTGTTCGGGTTCATCCTGAAACGGCTCAACCTGCCGATTGTGCCGATCATTCTGGGCATGGTTCTGGGCGGCATCATGGAGGCGAAACTGCGCACCTCGATGATGCGGGTCAAAACCCCGTTTGATATGATCGACCGTCCCATCGCCTTTATCCTGTTTCTTCTGATCCTCGTCGTGCTTGGCTCTCATGCCTGGCGCATGTGGAAGGATCGCAACTCCACGGAAAATCAATGACCACACAAACGCAAATTGACGCGCTGCGGCGTGAAACCCTAGCGCCGCAATCCCTGTTCATCGACAACGCGCCCGTGCAAGGGTCTGCCGAACCGATGGTTGTGACCTCTCCGATTGACGGTGCGCAACTGACCACGATTGCCAACGCCACTTCGGCCGAGGTGGATATGGCCGTGGCCTCTGCCCGCACGGCCTTTAACGACGGGCGCTGGTCCCGACTGGCCCCTGCTGCCCGCAAGAAGATCCTCTTTGCCGTGGCCGACGCGATTGAGGCCGATGCGCTGGCGCTGTCGGTGCTTGGCATCCGCGACAACGGCACGGAATTTGCCATGGCTTACAAGGCCGAGGCCGGTTCCGCCGCTGCAACCTTCCGCTATTACGCCGAGGCCATCGACAAGATACCGGGCGAAATTGCCCCAACCGCCCCCGGCACGCTGGGTCTGGTGCATTACGAACCTGTTGGCGTGGTCGGTGCGATCATCCCTTGGAACTTCCCGCTGATGATCGGCGCGTGGAAAATCGCCCCTGCTATTGCAGCGGGCAATTCCATCGTAGTGAAACCGGCTGAGACTGCATCCCTGTCGCTGCTGCGGCTGGCTGAAATCGCCGCGGGCGCCGGTCTGCCTGCGGGTGTGCTGAACGTCATCACCGGCGATGGCCGGATCGCGGGGGATGCGCTGGCACGGTCTATGGACGTGGATGTTCTGGCCTTTACCGGATCGGGGATGACGGGGCGCAAGCTGCTGGAGGCATCGGCCCAGTCGAACCTGAAACGGGTCTATCTGGAACTGGGCGGGAAATCCCCGAATGTGGTCTTTGCCGATGCGCCGGATCTCGACAAAGCGGCGGCAGTTTCCGCCGGCGGCATCTTTCGCAATGCAGGGCAGGTCTGTGTGGCCGCGTCCCGCCTGCTGGTCGAACGCAGCATCCGCGATGATTTTGTGGCCGCGCTGAAAACCCACGCCGAAGCCTTTAAGGTTGGTGATCCGCTGGACCTGAACACCCAGATTGGCGCGGTCAATTCGGAAACCCAACTGGCCGGAAACCTGCGCCTGACGCAAGCCGCAATCAACGAGGGCGCGGAATGCGTCACAGGCGGCAAGCGTATTCTTGAAGACACTGGCGGCAGCTATATGGCGCCAACTATCCTGTCCGGCGTAACCCCATCCAACACCGTGTTCCGCAAGGAAGTCTTCGGGCCGGTTCTGGCGGTAACGCCGTTTGAAACGGAAGAAGAAGCGGTACAGCTTGCCAATGACAGCGAACTTGGCCTCGCGGCTGGTGTCTGGACCGCCAATCTGTCCCGCGCCCATCGCATGATCGGGGCGATCAATGCGGGCGTTGTCCATGTGAACACCTACGGCGGGCCGGATAACACCGTGCCGCTGACAGGTCATAAACAATCGGGCAACGGTTCGGACAAATCACTTCACGCGCTGGATAAATACACCAACCTGAAAACGGCATGGATACAGTTATGAACCCGCTCAGCAAGTCTCTCCTCGCCCGCCGTGATGCCGTTCTTGGGCCCAACATGTCCACCTTTTACGAAGAGCCTGTTCATCTGGTGAAAGGGGAAGGCGTCTGGGTCTGGGACCATGACGGCAAGAAATACCTCGACTGTTACAACAATGTCCCCCATGTGGGCCATTGCCACCCTCATGTGGTCAAAGCCATGTGCGATCAGGCGGCGACACTGAATACCCACACCCGCTATCTGCACGAAGGTATTGTCGATTATGCGGAAAGGCTGACAGCGACCTTTGACGATCCGCTGAACACTGCGCTGCTGTGTTGCACGGGGTCAGAGGCCAACGATGTTGCCCTGCGCATGGCAGAGGCCGTCACTGGAAAAACGGGGATCATCGTCACCGATCACACCTACCACGGCAACACCACGGCAGTTTCGGCCCTATCCACTACCAACCCGTCGAAGTTCGGCAAATCGGGTCACATCCGACATGTACCGGCCCCTGACAGCTATCGTCCGCCCTCGGATGATCCGGCGGCGTATTTTGCCGAGCAGGTGCAGGCAAGGATTGTCGAACTGGAAGAGAGCGGCCACGGGTTTGCCGCCCTGCTGATCGACCCGTTCTTTGCCAATGAAGGTTTTCCCGATCTGCCCGTTGGTTTCCTTGATGCGACGCTGAAAGCTGTCCACGATGCCGGAGGACTCCTGATCGCGGATGAGGTCCAGCCCGGTTTCGGACGCACCGGAAGCCATATGTGGGGGCATCAGTATCAGGGGATTACGCCCGATGTTGTGACCCTTGGCAAACCAATGGGCAACGGCCATCCGGTGGCGGGTGTCGTGACAACATCTGCGATCATGCACAAATTCCGCACAGCCTTCCGCTATTTTAACACCTTTGGCGGCAATCCCGTGTCCTGCGCCACTGCAATGGCTGTGCTGGACGTGATCGAACAAGAGGGCCTGATGCAACAGGCGGCCGACGTGGGGGCCTATGCCAAAGCCAGGCTGCAAGAGCTTGCCGCCAAACACCCTGTCATTGGCGATGTGCGGGGGCGGGGCATGTTCTTTGGGGCGGAACTGGTGACAGATCGCGCCACCAAAGCGCCTGCGACAGAGTATCTGTTGCGGGTGATTGAGGAACTGCGCAAGTGCGGTGTGCTGCTGAACAAAATCGGCATCCATTACAACACGCTGAAGATCAGACCGAACCTGCAATTCACCCGCGAGAATGCGGATCTGCTGGTGGAAACGCTGGATCAGGTGCTGACGGATGTGCAGCCATGACAGAGACGCTTGCGCAACAGGCGATTGCCCGCTGGGATGTAAATGCCACCGCTGTCGAACTGGTGGCCGAGAGAGAAAACCGCGTCTACCGCGTGACGACGCCGGATGCGGTCTATGCGCTGCGCCATCACCGTGGTGGCTATCGCACAGACGCGGAGTTGCGCTCGGAACTGGCGTGGATGGACGCCCTTGACGGGGCCGGACTTTCGCTGTCCCGCCCGATTTCCGGCGCGGATGGTGCCCATCTACAAGTGTTAGAGGGCGCGCAATTCGATCTGCTGACATGGTTGCCCGGCCATCAGATGGGCGCCTATGGAACGCCGCTTGATCTGGATGATCCGGAGGGCACGTTTTACAGGCTCGGTCAGGCAATGGCGCGGATGCATGGGGCTTCTGATGCGTGGACACCGCCACAGGGGTTCACCCGTCCGGCCTGGGATGCCGAAGGTCTGATCGGTGAGACGCCGCTCTGGGGGCGGTTCTGGGAAAATCCGACCCTGACGGCAGAGCAAAAAGCGCTGCTTGAGCGCTTTCGCGCGAAGGCTGCAACTGCACTGGCGGAGGGGCAGCATGATTTCGGTCTGATCCACGCCGACCTGCTGCGCGAGAATATCCTGATCGACGGGAACGACCTGCATCTGATCGACTTTGACGATAGCGGTCACGGCTTCCGGCTGTTTGAACTGGCCACAACGATTTTCCGCATCCGCGAGGAAGGAAATGCGGAGACATTGCAAGCGGCATTGATCGATGGCTACCAGTCCGAACGCGCTATCAACATCACCCATCTGCCCCTGTTTATCGCGTTGCGCGCCTGTACCTATGTGGGCTGGATCGTGACGCGGATGGAGCTTCAAAACGCACAGGAACGCAACAGGCAGCACATCAATAAGGCGACCCAAGTGGTTGCAAACTGGCTAAATTCGGGAGGCACCCATGTCTGACAAGACTATTCTGATCGTCGGCACCTATGACACGAAAGACGACGAGTTGAACTATATGGCAGAACGGATCACCGCGATGGGAGGCGGTGTTCTGACGATGGATGTCAGCGTTTTGGGCGACCCGTCAGTGCCTTGCGACCACTCCAAACACGCCGTGGCCGAAGCCGCTGGAAGCTCTATCAAGGCAGCGATTGACTCTGGCGATGAAAACACTGCCATGCAGATTATGGCGCGTGGCGCCTCGCAGCTTGCAGCGCAGCTTTACCGTGACGGCGCCTTTGACGGTGTGGTTATTCTGGGCGGCACCATGGGCACCGATCTGGCGCTCGATGTTTGTCAGGCCCTGCCAATGGGCGTGCCGAAATATGTTGTGTCCACGGTCTCTTTTTCCCCGATCATCCCGCCGGAACGCCTGTCTGCGGACATCCAGATGATCCTTTGGGCGGGCGGCCTCTACGGATTGAACTCTGTCTGCAAGGCCTCCCTGTCACAAGCTGCCGGTGCCGTGCTGGGCGCAGCACGCGCGGTAGAGCCATCCGCCACGGACCGACCCATTGTCGGGATGACCTCGCTTGGGTCGTCCTGTCTGAAATACATGAAATTGCTGAAACCCGCTTTGGAACAACGGGGCTACGAGGTTGCCATTTTCCACGCCACCGGCATGGGCGGCATGGCCTTTGAATCCCTTGCCGCGCAGGGGCGGTTCTGCTGTGTCATGGACTTTGGCTTGTCGGAACTCGGCAATCTCATCGCCGGATCTGTGGTCAGCAGCGGCAACCAGCGGATGTTGAACGCAGGGCGCAGCGGCATCCCGCAGATCGTGGCCCCCGGCTGTTTCGATCTGGTGGATTTCGCAGGCTGGCAGGACATCCCCGAAAACTATCGCGACCGCCCCTTCCACGAGCATAACCGCCTGATCAAATCATCCGCTTTCAACGCCGAGGAACGCCGCGAATCCGCCCGCGAGGTGGCAAAGCGTCTGGCGCAGGCCAAAGCGCCAACCCATTTTATCATGCCTCTACAAGGGGTTGAGGAGTGGGATAAGGAAGGCGATGTGGCCCATGATCCCGAAGGGCTGGCCGCGTTTACCGACGAAGCCCGCAAGGTCATGACTGATCCGATCGCATATTCCGAGGTGGATGCCCATATCAATGATCAGGCGTTTGCCGATAAAGCGTTGGAAATCTTTGACGCATGGGTGGCCGACGGGACGATCCGCAAAGGCTGAAGTCCCGCAAGGGGTTAGCGACAGAGATCCCATGCCTTGCGCATGACGGTGGGCAGATCGGCAGGGGAAAACCGGTCACGGGGCAGAAAACTGCCACTGTCCGGATCGCCGCTGACGTCTTGGGCAAAGCGGACCTGAAGGCGCAGGTGGAAATGGGTGAAGGTGTGGCGCACCTCGCCCCTGTCCTGCCAGTCCGCAGCAAGGGGCGGCTCTGCGTCATGGGGTGCCTCTTGCCACGTGCTGCCGGGCCAGCCCAGCATTCCGCCCAGTAGCCCCTTGTCGGGACGGCGTTCCAGCAGCACTGCGCCATCTGTGCGCTCTGCCACATAGGCGATGCCGAGCCGGATCGGTTTCGCGGCCTTCGGTGTCTTGCGCGGCAGGCTGGCCGCATCGCCCGCCAGACGCGCAGCGCAGCCTGACATCCACGGGCAAATACCGCAGGCCGGGGAGCGCGGCGTACAAATCGTCGCCCCCAGATCCATTACCGCCTGCGCGTAGTCCCCACAGCGGCGGTCCGGTGTCAGACCGTCTGCAAGGCTGCGAAGAGTCTCTTTGGAGGCAGGCAAAGGGTCTAAAACCCTGTAATAACGGGCCATAACCCGCTCTACATTTCCATCAAGGACCACCGCGCGGCGGTCAAAGGCAATGGCTGAAACGGCGGCGGCTGTGTAGGGGCCGATACCCGGCAGCTTTAACAGTTCCTCGTAAGTATTGGGAAAAACGCCATCATAATCCTGCGCTACCACGCGGGCACATTTCAGCAGGTTGCGGGCGCGGGCATAATAGCCCAGCCCCGCCCAAGCCGCCATAATATCACCGTCCTGAGCCCCTGCCAGATCACCCACCGTCGGCCAGCGGCTGACAAATTTGCGGAAATAATCCTTCACAGCAGCCACGGTTGTCTGCTGCAACATCACCTCTGACAACCAGATGTGATAGGGGTCGGGCCGCACGCCGTCCTGCCGCGCAGCGGGGCCGACACGCCACGGCATTTCGCGGGCATGAATATCGTACCAGTCCAGCAATTCTGCCGCCTGCTGTGTCAACTTCTCACACAAGTTTTATCACCTCTTTACCACCAATTCGCTGGCATCCGCCCTTTGCCTGCGTAAGATAACGTGAATCAAAGGTTAAGACAGCCATGGCCGCCATGAAATCGAAGAATTCCCCGCCCAAGCCCGCGTTTACGCGGCGCAAGGCCCGTGGTTTTCTGCAAACCGGCGGTATCCTTGGCACCCAAATCCGCAAGGCTTCGGAAAAGCGGGGGTTCTCGGAGACCCGTCTGCTGACCCATTGGGCGGAAATCGCCGGAGAGTCTGTTGCGCGGATCGCCCGCCCTGTGAAAGTCGGCTATACCCGTCAGGGCATGGGGGCAACCCTGACCCTGCTGACAACCGGTGCCAATGCGCCGATGGTGCAGATGCAATTGCCCCAGATCAAGGATCGCGTGAACGCCACCTACGGCTATGCCGCGATCAGCCGCATCCACATTACCCAGACCTCCCCGACCGGCTTTGCCGACAAACAGGCGGATTTCCACCACGACCGCCCCGAAAAACCGCCCCTGAGCGCCGAAAAGAAAGAGGTGCTTGCCCGGACCGTATCTGACGTGTCAGACGGTGGGTTAAAAGCGGCCCTTGCCGCGCTGGGTGAAAACATCCTGAAAAAACAAAAATCCTAATCCAAGAGGTTCCCGTTATGATTACCCGCCGCACAGCACTGGCCACTCTGGCCGCGACCACCCTGCCCGGCAGTTTCACCTTCGCACAGGAAGAAACCCTGACCGTTCCGGATATGCGCCTTGGCAACGAGCTGGCCAAAGTTACGGTGACAGAATACGCCTCTTTCACCTGCCCCCATTGCGCCAGTTTCCATGCCAACACTTATCCGCAGCTGAAAGCGAATTACATCGACACGGATAAGATCAATTTCGTCTACCGCGAAGTCTATTTTGACCGTTTCGGCCTATGGGGTGCGATGATTGCCCGCTGCGATCCGGCGAAATTCTTTGGCATCGCGGATATGCTCTACAAACGTCAGGCCGAGTGGTCCCGCGCTGGCGAGCCTGCTGCAATCGTTGGTGAAATGCGCAAGATCGGCAAAATTGCCGGTCTGTCTGACGAACAACTGGACGCATGTCTGAACGATCAGAAAATGGCCGAAGCCATGGTCGCCCGCTTTCAGGAAACCTCGACAGCGGATGAAGTGAACTCCACGCCGACGCTGCTTGTGAACGGCACCAAATACGGCAACCTGCCCTATAGCGAACTGGCCGAGATCATCGACGCAGAGCTTGGCAGCTGATTCATGACAAATACACCTTTGCACGGCCTGAGGGTCGTCGAACTCGCCCGTATTCTGGCCGGTCCCTGGGCTGGTCAGACGCTTGCCGATCTGGGGGCGGAGGTCGTCAAAATCGAAGCGCCGGACGGCGATGACACCCGCAAATGGGGTCCGCCCTTTATTGATCGGGGTGATGATGTGGCCGCCGGTTATTTTCACGCCTGCAATCGCGGCAAGAAATCGGTTGTGGTGGATTTTCGCACCCCCGAAGGCAAGGCGGACCTGCTGGGCCTGATTTCTGAAGCCGATGTGTTGATCGAGAACTTCAAGGTTGGCGGGCTGGCGAAATACGGGCTGGACTACGACAGTCTGAAAGAGGCCAACCCCCGTCTGGTCTATTGTTCGGTCACAGGCTTCGGGCAGACCGGACCCTATGCCCCCCGCGCCGGTTATGACTTTCTGATGCAGGGCATGTCGGGCCTGATGTCCATTACCGGCGAACCCGGTGGCGAACCGCAGAAATGCGGTGTGGCGATTACCGACCTGTTCACAGGGCTTTATTCCGTGATCGCCATTCAGGCCGCACTGGCCCACCGTGAAAGAACCGGCAAAGGGCAGCATATTGATATGTCCCTGCTGGACGTGGCCGCGGCAGTGACGGCAAATCAGGCGTGGAACTATCTGGCCACCGGAAATCCGCCGGGATTATCGGGCAACGCCCATCCGAATATTGTACCCTATCAGGTGCTGCCCACATCCGACGGGCATGTGATTATTGCCTGTGGCAACGACGGCCAGTACCGCCGCTTTTGCGATATTCTCAACCGTCCCGATCTGGCGAGCCATGCCGATTACATCACCAATCCGCTGCGGGTGAAACACCGCGACGTTTTGGTGCCCATTCTGCAAGAGGAAACCCGCAAACATACCAAAGCCGCGTTGCTGGCCGCCTGTGATGCCAATACGGTTCCGGCTGGCCCGATCAACGACATGAAAGAGCTGTTTGAGGACCCCCATGTGCAGGCGCGTGGCATGAAGATCGAACTGGACGGGCTGCCCGGTGTACGCTCTCCGATGCGGTTCTCGGGTTCTGATCTGGCCACCAAGGATGCGGCCCCCAAGCTTGGCGCGCATACGGAAGAACTGCTCGGAAAAAAACCGGCCTGAACGCCTATTTATAGGCAGGCATCTGCGCCGAGGAGGTCAAAACTTCGGCGCGGACATAACCTGCGATCCGGTCCGTCCCGTCCAACGACACCGCGTGCCAGTCCTTGATGGATTTTAATACAATCGGGTTATAGGCCAGCGTCAGAGATTGCACGACTTTCGCGGTTTCATCGGGTTTTTCATAGACCGCTGCCTTACGGCGGCTTGAAAAATAGAACTGGTCCTTTAACAAAAACGCCGTTCCGAAATCCGCAGGTTTCCCGACAGACGTGCGGGAGAAGTCTCCGAAATCCGGTGCGACCGGATTGATCACATTCCCGTCCACCTGATTTTTTCCGAACCAAAGATGGTGGGAAAACTGGAACAGGTTCCACCGCTCCTGATTGTAGAACTGCCGTGTGCCGGGCCAGCCCCGCGACAGGGCAAGCCATGTCAGATCCGTCAGCCCCGTATCGAGCAACCGCCCGAGCACCAACCCCGAGCCATAAGCCCCCACACGGTAGCGGTTGCCGTTTTGCTGGAACACGCGGCGCACGGATTCGAAATAGGCCATAACACCGGCCAGTTGCGCAGCGCCGTTCCAACTTCCGTCTACGCCGAAATAGATGGCAGAGCCTGCGGGTTGGCCGATCGTGTTCTGTGCGTAATCGAGCGCATGTTCCGCATCCGCCTGCCCGCGCTCTGGCGTGATGCTTTCCAGCTTGTCGTTGTTGTACTGAAAGACCGCGCCGATGTTGATGCCTGCATCCCATAGCGCCTCGGCTTCGTGACGGCGCAGAACCTTATGGGGCAGGTTGCGTTCGGGCTGGTCTTTATAGGCGTAATAGCGGAACACAGTGCGCACCTTGCGCGCCACCAGCATTTCCATCATTCCCTTGCGCCGTGTCATGTCAAAAGCGGCGTCAATCACGGCGGTCGGGATGAAAGCAGGCAGAACCTCGGCCCGTCCGGTAGCAGGGCAGACAAGCCCAGCGCCTGTGAGTGCCATCATCTGCCGCCGTGTCAGGTCCATATCATCCCTCTGATAACGGCTCTAACACAGCGCGCAGCGGTTCGGGCCAAGGCACCGCATGTTTCTTGATGAAATCCACACAGACAAGGGTAATCCGCGCACTCAGACGCTGTTCGGCCCCGCACAGCGCCTCTATCGTCAGGTCAAGACTGCGCCGTCCGAGCCGTGCAACACGCAGTTGGAAATCCAGACGGTCCTCCAGCCGCGACACATCGGTAAAGTCGGTTTCAATATGCACCGTCGGCACCGAGGTTTTCAAATCTTCGTGCATCCGGTGGAACGACCAGCCTGCGGTCTGTTCAAAAAATTCCTCTACCGTCAGGTTCAACATCTCGAAATAGCGGGGATAAAAGACAATCCCCGCCGGATCGCAATGCTGGAACCGGACCACTTGCGTGGTGGTATGAACCGGATCAGCCATTGCCCTGTTCCGCCGCCCGTGCAGCAAACATCGGACCGCCCCGCCAGCGCGGGAAGCCGTAGCCGTTGATCATCACCACGTCGATAGCCTCGGGGCTGGCGGCAATGCCCTCGTCCAGAATCGCCTTACCTTCGGACACCATCGCACCAAGGATGCGGTCCATGATTTCCTCTGCGGTAAAGTCGCGCTGCTCAACCCCGTTTTTCGCCGCTTCTTCGGCAATGATCTCTGCAACCAGCGGATCAGCTTCCCCCCTGCGGCTGCCTTCGGGATAATTGAACCAGCCCGCACCGGTTTTCTGCCCGAAACGGCCCAACTCGCACAGACGATCTGCGATGGACACGTATCTCTCCTTAGGATCGCGGGTCGGGGCGCGGCGTTTGCGGGCGGCCCAGCCGATGTCCAGCCCTGCCATATCCTGCATCGCGAAAATGCCCATCGGGAAACCATAGGCTTTCATCGCGCTGTCCACTTCCTGCGGTGTGGCGCCATCCTCAACCATATAGTCACACTCCCGCCGGTAGGCTGACAGGATGCGATTGCCGATAAACCCGTCACAAACCCCCGCAGGCACAGAGATCTTGCCCAACTGTTGCCCCAGCGCGAAACCTGTTGCCAGCACATCATCCGCGACCTGATCAGGGCGCACGATTTCCAGCAGTTTCATCACATGGGCGGGAGAGAAGAAATGCAGCCCCAACACGCGGGAGGGATCGGTCACGCTGGCGGCGATCTCGTTCACATCCAGATAAGAGGTATTGGTGGCCAGCACCGCTTCAGGCCGTGTGGCTGCATCCAGTGCGGCAAACACCTGTTTCTTGACCTCCATATCCTCAAACACCGCTTCGATCACCAGATCGGCCTGCGCCAGAGAGTCGTATTCAACCGAACCGATGAACCCTTTGAGCAAACTATCCCGCTTGTCCGGTGAAATCAGCCCCCGCTGCACACTGGCCATCAGCGTATCGGCAACGCGGTTCTGACCGATAGACAGCGCGTCAGCATCCCGCTCGATCATTGTGACGTGCAGGCCGGACAGCAGCAGCGCCACGGCAATACCTGCCCCCATCGTGCCACCGCCAATCACCCCCACATGGGACAGCGAACGGGGCGCAACGCCGCGCAGTTCCGGCAGCTTGCCAACGGAGCGTTCCGCAAAGAACACATGACGCAAGGCCGCCGATTGCGGGTCAGCCATCAGGTCTGAAAATACCTGCCGCTCCACCGCCAGCGCCGCTGTTCCGTCCAGACGCACGGATTCTCCGATAGCATCCACGGCGCGGATCACAGAATTCTGCCCCCGTGCCTTGGAAACCAGCTTGCCCGCTATGTCACGCCAGCTTTCCTCATCCGGTGTATCCACCGGCGCACGGTTCACGAGGGCTTCGGGCAAGGGATCGCTGGCGATTTCACGGGCAAAGGCGATAGCATCAGCACGCAGATCTCCGTCGGATTTCCGGTCGGCCAGCCCGATTTGCACCGCATCCTGTGCGCGAACCGGACGCCCCGTTGCCACCATTTCCGCCGCGCGGGCGACCGGCACCACGCGGGGCAGACGTACAGTCCCGCCCGCCCCCGGAATAAGGCCCAGATGCACCTCGGGAAGACCCAGTTTCGCGCGGGCATCCACGATCCGGTAATGACAGCCCAGCGCTACTTCGAGACCACCGCCAAGCGCTGTGCCGTGAATCGCTGCGACCCAGGGTTTGCGGGCGGCTTCAATCGCCAGAACAACATCGGGCAGGTTCGGGTCCTGCATCGGCTTGCCAAATTCCTTGATCTCGGCCCCGGCCATAAAGGTTCGACCAGCCGCAATCAGAACCACCGCCTGCACCGCATCATCTGCATCGGTCTGCGCCACCGCGTCCGCCAGCCCCTGACGGACCCCGTGGTCCAAAGCATTCACCGGAGGATTGTCTACCGTGATGACGGCAATACCGTCGGTCGTTTCCATTGTTACTGCCGTCATCGTCTTGTTTCCTCAGCTTATTTCGTCAATCCGTCAGCCGGTCCCGGCCTAGACCACCGCATCCAGCGCCGTTCGCAGCTTTGCGACCGCGCCGTCCACATCGTGCAGTTTATCCAGACCAAACAACCCCAAACGGAAGGATTTGTAATCCGCAGGCTCGTCACACATCAACGGCACACCGGCTGCGATCTGCATCCCTTGGGCCGCAAACTTGCTGCCATTCTGGATGTCGGGATCATCGGTGTAGCTGACCACCACACCCGGCGCTCCGAACCCGTCCGCCGCCACACTGGTAAAGCCCTTTTCCGCCAGCAGTTTCCGCACCGCTGCACCAAGTTCCAATTGCTCGGCGCAGACCTTGTCAAACCCGTAGTTTTTGGTTTCCAGCATGGTATCGCGAAACGACCGCAGCGCATCGGTGGGCATGGTGGCGTGATAGGCATGCCCGCCGTTTTCATAGGCTTGCATGATGGAATACCACTTGCCCAGATCACAGGCAAAAGAACTGCTTTGCGTCTCGCCAATTTTGGCCAGCGCCCGTTCGCTCATCATGACCAGACCGGCGGAGGGCGATGCAGACCAGCCCTTTTGCGGGGCGGAGATCAGAATATCGACGCCGGTTTTCTGCATATCCACCCAGACACAGCCCGATGCAATGCAATCCAGAACAAACAACCCGCCATAGGCGTGAACCGCCTCGGCCACCGCGGTGATATAGTCATCCGGCAGAATCATCCCGCTGGAGGTTTCCACATGAGGGGCAAAAACCACATCGGGCTGATCCTCGGCAATTTTCGCCACCACTTCGCTGATTGGTGCCGGGGCAAAGGGCGATGCGGTTTCATTGGCCACCGGACTGGCCTTCATCACAGTTTCGCTGGCCGGAATGCCGCCTGCCTCAAAGATTTGGGTCCAACGGTAGGAGAACCAGCCGTTACGGATCACCAACGCCTTTTTACCGGCAGCGAACTGGCGGGCTACAGCCTCCATCCCGTAGGTGCCGCCCCCCGGAACAATGGCGACACCGTCCGCCTTGTAGACCTCTTTCAACATACCGGAAATATCCAGCATAACCTGCTGGAACGCCTTGCTCATATGGTTAAGAGACCTATCGGTGAACACCACCGAAAATTCCATCAAACCATCCGGGTCAACTGCACTGTTCATCACGTCATCCTTTTGCAAACAGGTTTGCGCCGTAGGCTACGCAGCGCAGATCAAAGCGCAAGCCGATTATGGTGCCAAACCACGCTCCGCACCCCTTATAACAGGTTTTCACCGCGCCAGCGATCCAAGCCCGAACACGCCGGCTTCTTCTGGCTAGAAATATCCATTTTCCACGCCCTCCGACACCGCGAAACGGCCTAGTTGCGCGCCACAACAGGTTCCAGCATCGCGCCCAGACGCTCCGGTTCCTCAACTGACAGACGCACGGGGAGGGTGACAACCTTATGGCGAAAGGTGCGGGGCAGACGCACAGCGTCTTTTTCGGTTGTCACCATTTGCGCACCCAGACTCTCGGCCTCGCTCTCCATCCGCTTGAGCAGCGTATCCGACAGGGTCTCGTGATCCCCGAACGACCGTGTTGCCACAACTGTGGCACCGCTTGCCCGCAAGGTTTCAAAGAATTTCTCAGGCCGGCCAATTCCGGCAAAGGCAAAGGCCCGCAGATCCTGCCAGAGCATTCCGGTTTCAAGCGGCTTCAACTCGGCCCGCAACAGAGGCACGCCGCGAAGATCGGGCCATGCTGTTGCAAAGGCCTTCTGTGCCTCTGGCGGGCCGATGGACAGGACCATATCCGCCTGTGCCAACCCGCTTTCAAGGGTCTGGCGCAAGGGTCCGGCGGGCAGCACCCGCCCGTTGCCAAAGCCCACGGCAGCATCCACAACCGTGATGGTGAAATCCTTGACCAGATCGGGATTTTGCATCCCGTCATCCAGAATGATCACATCCGCCCCTGCGGCAACAGCAGCATTCGCACCCTCTGCGCGGTCCTTGGCGACCCAGCACGGACCGAATGCGGCCAGCAACAGGGGCTCGTCGCCCACATCGCTGGCGGTATGATTCACCTCATCCACCCGCAGCGGCCCGACCGCCTGCCCGCCGTAACCTTTAGAGACCACATGGGGGCGCATCCCCATCTCGGCCAGCAAGCCCATCAGGGCAATCACAGTCGGGGTTTTACCTGTGCCGCCAATGTTGATATTTCCAACGCAAATCACCGGCACCGGCACCCGCAGGTGGCGCCCCTTGGCGTGACGCCGCGCAGCGCCAAACCGCCAGAGCGCAGAAAGCGGTGCCAGCACATATGGCCAAAATCCGGGTGCGGACTGTGGCGCAGTCCAGAAGGCGGGCGGCTTCATAGGGGCGCCCCCATCGGGATCATATCCCAAAGAACCTCAACCAGTTCATCCGTCGCATCGGCCCCTTCCGAACAGACATGCCAGCCTGCATGGGCCATTTCAGCAGCACGGTCCGGTACGATTAACTCGCTTACGGCCTCTGCGAGGGACGGAACAGAGTTGACCTCGATCGCGGCACCAGCCTGTTGCAATCGCAGGTAAATATCGGCGTAATTGTCCACATGGGGCCCGTGGATGATGGCAGAACCCAACCCTGCGGCCTCTAGCGGTGTATGGCCGCCCCGCTCTACCAGTGAGCCACCCAGAAAACACACGGCAGCCAGTTGGTACCACAGGCCCAGCCCGTCCAGCCCCCGCGCGATGATCACATCGGTGCGGGGGGGCAGATCGTCAAGATCGTCGCTGCAGCGCCAGACAATGCCGGACGTGTCACAAGCAGATTGAACGGCAGGCACATCGTCCGGACTGGCCGGCACTATGATCAGCAGCAGGCGGTGGGTCATCCGCATCGCCTGACTATGCGCTTCGAGCACCTGACTGATCTCTGCCTGCGCCACTTTCGCCGCCAGCCAGACAGGGCGGCCGTCCAATTGCCGCGACAGCCGCGCACGGCGGGCTTCGTCGTGCGGCAATGCGAGCGTTTCTTCACACAAGCGGCCCATGACGCTGGCCTCTGCGCCGAACCCGCGCACCGCTTTGGCAGTGGCTTCGTCAGCGGTCAAGATGGTTTCAAAACTGTGCAATGCGGATCGGGAAACCCGTGACATCCAGCGAAACTGCGGACCGCTGCCCCCGACATTCCCCAAATCCGCCAGTACCGAAGGGATACCCCGTCTGGTGCTGGCCGTGTTCAGGACAGGCATCAGCAGGTCATCCGTCCAAAGGCACAGGTCCGGTTGCCAGTGATCCAGAAACCGTTCCACCGCCGCCAGCTTATCCAGAGGCGCGTATTGGTGCAGGGTGCGGGCAGGCATCCGCATGGCGAACACATAATCCTGAATCCGCATCTGTGTTGTCACCAGAAAGGTGATCTCGGGCATTTGCGCATGGATCTGGCCGATCACCCCGATCAGGTTTAACGCGCCTTGCATATCATGGGTGTGACACCAGATCAGCACGCCGTCTGGACGGACGAGATCGGTTTTACCCTGCCGTTCATGGGCGCGGCTGGCATCTTCGTGGCCCCGGGCAACGCGGCGGGCCAGTTCGTGCTGCATCAGCGGTTCGGTGATGCGCGCGGCACTTCGGATCAGGGTCTCACCAAGGCTCTTGCTGGACATAAGCGGCTCCGCCGGAAATTTGAATAACGCTGTGCCAGAGGCGCAGACGAAAGAACGGGTGCAGGTCTGGTCTGAATTTAAGGGCTGGCAGCGGCGCTTGCAATCACCCTGTGCCATCCATGCGGCTGTGCTATCCGGTCACATGGGCCAGCAGGCTGTCCCTGATGCGCGGGGCGCAGGCAATCATTCCGGCAGTTTTGGCCCCGCGGGAGTTATACACCGGCACCTGCCCTTTGGTGTCAAAAACACTTGCGCCGGCTTCGGTGCAGATCAGATCGCCGGCGGCCACATCCCATTCCCATGCTGGGCGAAACGTGATCATCGCATCGAACCGGCCATTGGCCACCAGCGACAAACGATATGCCAGCGAAGAGCGGAAATTCCGGCGCAGCGGCGGCACCCCGCCCGGCCAGTAGGACGGCTCCATCATCGGCTTGGCCACCAGAGCCTCAGCCTGATCGAGTGTCGCAACGCGGCTCGGCGCAATCGGTTCACCGTTTAAGGTCGCGCCGCAGCCAAGCGCGGCAGCGAACGTCAGGGTTTTGGCGGGCATATGCACTACGGCCGCTGTCACCACACCGTTTTTAGCGATTGCAAGGGAATGGGCGAAATTCTCATGGCCCGCGATAAAGCTGCGGGTGCCGTCGATCGGGTCGATGATAAACGTGCGCTCGCAGTCCAGCCTTTCGGGATCGTCGGGGCTTTCCTCGGACAGCCAGCCGTAATCGGGCCGCGCGGCCTGAAGACGGTACTCGAGCATGCGGTTTACCTCCAGATCGGCCACAGAAACCGGCCCTTGCTCACCGGGCTTGTCCCAGTGTTCTGGGTCTTGCTGAAAATGTTTGAGGGCAATGTCGCCTGCCTCTTCAGCCACGTCCAGAAGCAGGTCGAGATCACGCACCGGCAATGGTCAGCCCCTCAACCAGAAGGCTTGGGACAACACGGCTGAGATGGGCACGTCCGTCATTGGCCGGCGTGATATTCATCAGCATTTCCCGCAAGTTACCTGCCACAGTGCATTCATTGACAGGGCCGGTGATTTCCCCGTTTTCCACCCAGAAACCCGAAGCCCCGCGCGAATAATCCCCTGTATTCGGATTAATGGTAGACCCGATCATCGAGGTAATTATCAACCCCGTTCCCATCTGCGCAATCAGGTCTTCGCGGCTGTTTGTGCCCGGTGTCAGCGCCAGATTTCCCAAAGAGGGCGAGGGCGGGGTTGAAACGCCACGACTGGCGTTGCCCGTGCTCTCCATGCCGAGTTTGCGCGCTGTGGCAAGATCCAGCGTCCAGCCTTGCAGGATACCGTCCTTGACCAGTGCGCGTTCCTGTACCGGCAGACCCTCGCCGTCAAACGGGCGGCTGCCCGCCACGCGGGGACGGTGGGGGTTTTCGATCAGGGACAGGCTGGCAGGCAGAACCTGTTCGCCCAGTGCATCCTTAAGAAAGCTGGCCCCGCGCACGATGGCCGCGCCATTAATCGCGCCGACCAGATGCCCGATCAAAGAGGCCGCGATCCGTTCGTCAAACAAAACCGGATAGGCGCCGGTTGGCGGGCGGGTCGAACCGGCGCGGGCGGCGGCCCGCTCTCCGGCAATCCGGCCAATGCTGCGCGGGTCCGGCAAATCGGCGTAATGGCTGCGGGCCTCTCCGTTGTAGTCTCGCTCCATCGACAGGCCCTGACCGGAAATCGCCACACAAGAGGTGGAATAGGCGCCACGGCGATAGCCGCCGGAAAATCCGTTGCTGGCGGCCAGATGCAAAGAGGTTTCGCTATAGCCGGAGCTGGCACCCTGCACCTGATCCACGCCGGAGACCTCCAGCGCGGCGGCTTCTGCCTCAAGTGCGAGTTGTTCCAGATCCGCTGGGTTTGGCGCGGCACGATCGTCATAAAGCTCCAGCGCGGCCACATCCCAACCGCTGGCCAGTTGGTCCGGTCTTGCCAGTCCGCAGGTGGGATCGTCGGGGGCTTCACGGGCCATAGCCACGGCCCGTTCCGCCATCGTGGCGATGCTGGCTGCGCTGTCATCGGAAATGGACACACACGCCTGTTTCGCACCGCAAATCACCCGCAACCCCAGATCCACCCCCTCAGAGCGTTCCGCATGTTCCAAAGCGCCTGACCGCACCTCGATTGAAATGGAGGTCCCGTCCATCACCAGCGTATCCGCGCTATCCGCCCCTGCGCGTTTCGCGGCGTCCAATACCCGTTGCGCCAAATCCGACAATCTGCCTGTCATGCCTGTTCCGCCTTTTTTATCTGTCATAGACACCTAGAACAAACGGCAGGGCTGCAAAACCCTGCCGTTCCGTTTTAACCTGAACCGCAGCGGTTATTTGATCCGCTGACCATTGGCCAGAATAGAGCCGTCGGGGTTCATTTTGATCTTGGATACCAGATGATCCGTGCCATCGCCGCCCGGCACAGTGAACATGCCCGACATCATTTTGATCATTTGTCCCTGTTGTTGCGGCACCAACCCCAGCGCAACCAGTTTGTCCAGCAGTCCAACGCCGCCCTTAAGGTCCATGTTCACCTCCCCCACCGGCATCGGCGGGAAGGTCGCGTTGTTCAGCTTGGCTTCGCCGCTGCCATTCAGGGCGGCACCGGCGATGTTCAGGGTAACGTCGTTTATTTTCACGTGATCCACCTCAACCGGAAACGATTCGGCCTGCGGTGCGCCCAGTGCATCGACCAGCCATTTGATTTGTGCGCTCAGATCAATGTTCAGCTTGGCCGCATCCCGTGGCAGAGCCCCGGTCGGATCGAACATGCCCCAAACCGTGTCGGACAATTCCAGCCCGTCAAACCCCATTTGAAGACGCGCAGGAAGCGGATCGACGACCTTTTTCAACGGCAGTTTCATCTGCGTGGTCAAAGCCTTCATCTGTGCGGTAAAGGGCAGCAGGGGGATGTCCTTCAGCTTGACATCATAGGCCACATCCTGTGCTGTTCCGCCCATGTCAAAGATACCATCCAGCACCGAGAAACTGCCATCGGCACTGCGGGCGCTGGTTTGCACCACCATAGCCGATTGCGGCGCAGCAATATCGGTAGAGCCAATCATCTTGCCCATCTGGTAACTGACCGACAGGTTGCGCGTACCGGCAAACAACTCGTCCAGCGACGCCTCGTTCACCGCATCCATGTCAAAACTGGCGGACAGATTATCGTAACTTCCGGTTGAAGAAATATTTGTCTGGCCGTCAAACAGATCGTACTGCGTTTCCAGATTGGCCGCTTTCATATCGCCCTTGTAGTGGAGCGTCTGCGCACCGGAGCTGACCTGACGGACCACAACATCATTGACGGCCAGTTCCATTGAAAACGGGGGGTCCATGTTGGTCATTGCAACGGCGATCCGGCTGGCGGTAATGTCATGGTTCCGCGCGGCTTTTTCACCGGAAACGATATGGGTGATCCCCTCAGTGCGCACGACAATATCGGCTTGGGATTGCTCCCCCTTGGGGTCGATGGTGATTTTCACCTCCGGCGGATAGCTCAGGGACACTTTCCCGCCGCCCAGTTCCTCTGCCCGCATAAAGTCCAGCGTATAGTGGCCTTCATCCTGGGGCAGACCAACCGTAATATCGCGCCATTCCACAATAGACCCACTGACCTTTTGCGCACCGGGTGACACGGTCATGCCGCCTGCGCGAAGTTCGTCAAAGTATTCGCCCACGACCTCCTGCGCCAGTTCCTGTGCAAACACGGGCGCACCCAGCGCCGTTGAAAGCAGTAAGGCCGAAGAAAAACGCTTGATTGAAAGGGACATGAAGCCTCCTGAAATTTGTGGAAATACGATGCGGGCCACGCCGGTGTTCGGGGGTCTGGACGGTTTTGTATGGAGCACGGGTGTTAGTCTTTCATAGTTCGGAACCGGTTGCAATTTACCCCGACCGGAAGGATGAGTCTGTGCCATTTTACATCGTTTGACCGGCTGTGACAGTCACAGCATACGAATGACATCCCGATCAATCGACAGGGTATAGCCTTTGCGACTGATGTTTTTGACAAGAAGATGAGAAACCAGCTGATTGCCAAGCTGGTCGCGCAGCCGTTTGATCCGTGTGGCACCGGCGGCTTCTTCGCAATCGGCAGCCGTCTTGCCGGAAATCATGGACTCCAGCTCTGCGCCAGTGATGACCTCGTCATCGAGACGCGCCTCGCAGAGAACCGAAAGGGTCTCGCAGATGCTCTCGGTCAGCTCAAACTCCATGTTGTTGATATAGACGACCCGCTCGTCCCGACTGACGATCAGACTGGTGATATGAATGCCGAACTGTTCGATCTCGTCCAGTCTGCGGGACAAACCGTAATTGGTGAACAAAAAGTAAAGCGCCGAGAGCAACAGCGCCGAGGCCAGTAACAGCAGGATAAAAATAATTACCCTGTAGCTTTGCAGTACATCGGCAAACGCCGTGCCGGACTGGGCGAGGATCTCCAGCAGCTTGATCTGCTCTGCGGTGGTCAGCGCGTCGTTCTGTGCAAAAATCTGCGCCACACGGTCATTGAATGCATTGGCATCGGGCAAGGCCATGAACAGCACCACCGCCGTCACGAGGATTAGTAACAGGACCAGCACCGAACCGGACACCACCACGTTGCGGGGTTTCAAGCGGTTCAGCAGGCTTTTCGGTGCGTCATCAGTATCTAAGGAAGTAAGGTCCGGCATTGTCCTGTCTCTGTTGCAGGCCAGCGCGGCCGAATGTGGAAACGATGCGCAGCAGGGTCCAACCGTCCGGTGCAATCCGGCGGCTGACGGTCTGTTCGGCCCGCCGTGGCGACTGGCAGGCGCGGGCGCCCAGCTCAATCACACCATAGTGCAATTCCAGACTGCCCGACACCGATCGTTTCGCTTTGTAATCCGCGAAACACCCGTTTTGCTGTGCGCTCACCGGATGCGCCACGACCAATCCGGCCAGCAGCGCACCCAGTATCCATATATGTAATACGTGTCTCATGCCAAATTCCTGCGCAAAACGCGCGGGTAATACAATAACAAAGCCCGTTTTTAGCGATGTTATCCCATAACACGGCGGTGTTTTTGTCTGACAGCGCGGGGTTTGGCAGGGTTGGACCATGTTGCGATGCATTTCGCATTGCCCGAGCCCTTAAGAGGAAAAAGCCATGTTCCATAAAATGACCCTGACAGGAATTCTCGCCCTTGCCCTTGTTGCAGCGCCGATCACGGCCCCCGCAGCCTTGGCAAAAGACAATATCGACCGTCTGTTGCTGGGGCTGACCGCGCTGGGTGTGATCAGCGTAATCGCCAATGAAGCGAATAAGTCGAACAACCAGCCAATCTATGTGCGCCCCACGCCACAGCCGCGCCCCCATTACCAGCCTCACTACCACGGAAAGACATATTACCACGCGCAGCGGCCGGTGAAACGCCACTTTACCCCACCAGCGAATTGCCTGCGCAAGAAATGGACGCAAAACGGGTGGGTAAAGTTCTACAATCAAGCCTGTGTAAACAAATACCGTCCCGCGGGCAGACACGGCTATCACCGCCGCTAACCCAAGACCAATTCCGTGCAGACAGCGCCCCGTTTCGGGCGCTGTTTTGCGTTCTTCGGCTTGCCAAAATGCCCCGTAAACGGCACCTACGGGGGATGATTGATATAACCATAGAACCCGAACGTCGCCGCAGTCTTGGCGTGAACCGCATCGCTGGTGTTGACGAGGTGGGGCGCGGGCCCTGGGCTGGCCCCGTCACCGCCTGTGCGGTTGTGCTCGACCCGCGGCATATTCCCGAAGGGTTGAACGATTCGAAAAAGCTGACGGCGAAACGGCGGGAGATCCTGTTTGATCAGATCATGGCGCAGGCGGATGTCTCTGTGTTTCACGTGGATGTGGAAGAAATTGACCGGATCAACATTCTGCAAGCCTCTTTGCTGGCCATGCGACGTGCGATTGAAGGGCTGGCGCAGCCGACGGACTTTGCGCTGATTGATGGCAACAAGGTGCCGCAGGGACTGGCCTGCCCGTCTGAAACGCTGGTGAAAGGGGACGGGCGCTGTCTGTCGATTGCAGCAGCGTCCATTGTGGCAAAAGTGACGCGGGACCGGATGATGGTGGCGCTTTCGCAACAGTTTCCCGGCTACGGATGGGAAACAAATGCGGGTTACGGCACAAAAGCCCATATCGCAGGTTTGGAGACCTTGGGCGTGACACAACATCATCGGCGCTCCTTCAAACCGATCCACAACATGTTGTGGTCTGAGGACTGCCCCAAAAACGTCTAATTCTGGCCACAGAATACAATTGACCTCGAATCCGGAATGACTCATTCTAAGGACAACGACGCAAAAAATTGCGCGATGACGAGGCAGAACATGACGAACAGTAAACACACCAACGGTGGGGTCTCCCTACCGCTGAACCAGATATTGTCTGGTGATTGCATCGAAGTAATGGATGCTCTTCCTGAAAATTCAGTAGACCTGATTTTTGCGGATCCCCCCTATAATTTGCAGTTGAAGGGCGAATTGCACCGACCCGACAATTCCAAAGTGGACGCCGTTGACGACCACTGGGATCAATTTGACAGCTTCAAGGTTTATGATGAATTTTCAAGGGATTGGCTCCGCGCTGCGCGCCGTATCCTAAAGCCGAACGGGGCGATCTGGGTGATCGGGTCCTACCATAACATTTTCCGCGTAGGGGCGTGTTTGCAGGATGCGGGCTATTGGATCATGAACGACGTGATCTGGCGCAAATCCAACCCGATGCCCAACTTCCGCGGCATGCGACTGACCAACGCCCACGAGACGATGATCTGGGCCGCGAAGGATGAAAAATCCAAGCCGACCTTCAATTATGAAGCTCTCAAAGCGCTGAACGACGGCGTGCAAATGCGCTCCGACTGGGTGTTGCCGATCTGTAACGGTCACGAGCGTTTGAAAGACGCAGAGGGAAATAAGGCACACCCGACCCAGAAACCGGAAAGCCTGCTGCACCGCGTTCTGATCGGCTCTACCAATGTGGGAGATGTGGTTCTAGATCCGTTCTTTGGCACCGGCACAACCGGCGCTGTGGCAAAGAAACTGGGACGGAATTTTATCGGAATCGAACGGGAAGAAGCCTACCGCGAAGTGGCCGCCCGTCGGATCAAAGACACCCGCAAGTTCGACAAGGAATCGCTGGAGGTCTCGACCTCAAAACGGGCCGCGCCACGGGTGCCTTTCGGGCAATTGGTGGAACGTGGAATGCTCAACCCTGGCGAAAAATTGTATGCGTTGAACGGGCGGCATACGGCCAAAGTTCGCGCCGACGGCACGCTGATCGGAAATGACTGCAAAGGTTCCATCCATCAAGTGGGCGCCGCGCTGGAAGGCGCGCCATCCTGTAACGGCTGGACCTATTGGGGCTTCCGCAAGGAAGGCAAGACCATGCCGATCGACCTTCTCAGAGAACAAATCCGCGCCGAAATGAGCGCTTAAGAGTTTACCGCCGACGCCCGGGGCCGCCCCCGGGCGCGAAGCCTGACTAGCCCTGCCCTTGTGGCAGGGCCTTTTTTGTCGTCAGACAGCAGCCGCATCAAGACCCTGCATTTGCGAAGCTTCATTTAAGAAGCTTCTTATATGAAGCTTCATATATGCAGTATGATGAAGCCGATTATCTAACAATCACAGACACTTGAATAATTGATTGTTTTCGTGCGTTTTAAACGATTCCCGCCAGATTACGGGCGCCACCTTTAGCCGGAAATCTTGGCCTTAAAGGTTAACCAGATCGTTCGCGCCATTGTGCGCAAGGAAAAACGGGACCGCACCAGCGCCGTCATTTCCTGCTCTGACAACCGGCCCAAACGCGCGACGGATTTATCCCAGCGCTCCGGTGAATATCCGGCAATGCGTTTGTTAACCATGAAACCAAAGGTGTAATCCCGCTGGAATTCTTGCCGTGCCGCAACTTCATACCGGCGCAGGGCTTTGTCATCTCCGTTAAGGTAGGCCGTCACTTCGGCCCCCAGCAAACGGCCGTATTCCACCGCGATGCGGATGCCTTCACCGACTGTCGGCGTGGCAAAATTTGCAGCGTCCCCCGTGCGCACAACGTTGCCAAATACCAGTTCGGGATCATAAGGTTCTGAGGGGATAATTCCTGCATTCACCTCATAGTTTTGCGGAATTTCAATCCCGTAGCGGGCCGCCTGCCCTGTGCTTTCAAAGGCTTCCATGACCTGTCTTGGCGTCAGATCGGTGTCGGGATTGATCACTCCGATCCCCAGTCGCAGCCGGTCATTCGGCGTCGGAAAGATCCAGCCATATCCCGTCAGCGCAGATGATCCGACAAACAGAACCGCCCTGTTCGGGGCAAAATCTCCGCGCGGAAATTCGTATTCGATCCCCACGCCGGTCCGCTGCGGCT
Organism: Neptunicoccus sediminis; assembly: GCF_001719615.1. Lineage (GTDB taxonomy): Bacteria > Pseudomonadota > Alphaproteobacteria > Rhodobacterales > Rhodobacteraceae > Amylibacter > Amylibacter sediminis. The sequence continues at coordinate 351,805 of NZ_MDVX01000001.1, read as the reverse complement.
TCTGCCCCAGTCCCAGACTTTCCAACACGGCACATTGCCAGCCGGAAGCGTCGATCACCATGCGCGACAGGATGCTGAAACTTCCCCGCTCCCGCGAGCGGATTTGCGACAGGAACTGCCCGTCCTCCTGCTCGATACAGCTTAGGAATTTGGCTCCGGTCATCAATTCGCTGCGTTTGTCGTCGGACAGGCTGGCAAGGTGTTTATACACAGCTGTGACGTCCATCACGGCCATTTTATCGTCTTTCACGGCAAAACGGGCTTCAGCGTTATCCGAAAAAAAGTCGAGCTGGTCGATCACGCGGTACATCTGCGACGGGATGTCCAGCGCCTGCATATCCCGTTGCCACGTGCCGCCACTGGTGCGGACCGGCAGGCCGATCTCTGCGTCCTGATGCACCACGATACTGTGCACCTCATCCCCGAGATGGGAGGCAACGGACAGGCCCGCAGGCCCGCCACCGACGATCAGAACGTCACAGGCTATGATGTCAGTCAGCATCTAACCCCAAAAGATCAAAGACTATTTCCGGCACCTCTTCAGGGGCTCCGGCCAGCGCATCTGCTTCGGACTGGCGCAACTCGTCCGGCTCGCCATAGCCCCACAGCGCCCCGACACTCGGGATGTCATTGTTGCGCGCCCCGAAAATGTCGAAACGGCGGTCCCCGATCATGACGGTTTTTGCCGGATCAGCACCGGTTTCATCCAGCGCATGTTTCAGCAGGTCGGTTTTGTCAGAATTAGTCCCGTCCAACTCGGAGCCGAACAGCTGTTCGACATGGGCGTGGATGCCAAAATGTTCGATGATTTCCTGCGCGTAGACATGGGGCTTGCTGGTGGTGATGAACATTTTCGCATCCACCTGATGCAAAGCGTCGAACATTTCCCCGACTCCGTCATAGACATCCGCCAGATACATGGCCTCATCGGTATAAAACGCGCGGTAGAAATCTACCGCCTGATCCAGATCCGCTCCGGGGCCGAGCAAGACGTCAAAGCTGTTCCACAGGGGCGGCCCGATACACCATGTCAGATCGTTGGCGTGGGGAATGTCTTCCATCCCCATTTCGCCAAGCGCGTGCTGTATGGCTTGGGTGATGCCCTCTTTAGGGTCAATCAGTGTCCCGTCGAGGTCGAAGAAGAGTGTAAGCATGATAACCCGCTGCTGGTCCTGTCGCCGCTGTTATCGGTAAATTCACCGCGAATTGCCAGCCTATACCGCAGACATGCGTCAAAGACCCCGCGTGCGGCGCATGGGTGTGCCGCCGGATCAGTCGTAAAACGGGGTGACTTGCGCAACAACAACCGAATTTTCATCGAGCGCCCGTTGCATCAAGCCTTCTTCGTCTTCGCTGATGTCATGGCCCTCTGCGCGGCGTTCCGCCAGCGTGCCATAGCCCGACACATCCAAAGGCGCCATATCCGCCTGTTTCAGAATCGCCACGGTTTCGCGCACCGCTTCGGCTTCGTCGATCCCGCTGGCAAAACACATCAGCGCTGCGCCGGTTGCGTTCTTTGGCAGGCCATCGCCATCGCTGCGGCCGACTTCGACCAAGAGCGTGAAGACTTGTTGTTTGGAGTCAGGTTTTGCCACAGGGAATGCCTTTGCTGGCGCACCACACAGGGGCAGTGCGCCGTTTTAGTGGTGCCGGTCGCTTAGTCGCGCAGCAACTCGTTGATCGAGGTTTTGGAGCGCGTTTGCGCATCCACCCGTTTCACGATCACGGCACAGTAGAGGTTCACACCGTTTTTCGATGGCATGGAACCGGACACCACAACCGAACCGGAGGGCACCTCGCCGTACATCACTTCGCCGGTTTCGCGGTCCACGATCTTGGTGGACTGGCCGATAAACACGCCCATGCCCAGAACCGAACCTTCGCGCACGATACAGCCTTCGACCACTTCGGAGCGGGCCCCGATAAAGCAGTTGTCTTCGATGATGGTCGGGCCGGCCTGCATGGGTTCCAAAACACCACCGATGCCGACACCACCCGACAGGTGGACGTTTTTACCGATCTGCGCGCAGCTTCCCACAGTGGCCCAAGTGTCAACCATCGTGCCGCTATCCACATACGCGCCGAGGTTCACAAAAGAGGGCATCAGCACCACGCCCGGTGCCACATAAGCGGATTTACGAACGATACAGTTGGGCACCGCGCGAAAGCCGGCTTCCTTCCACTGTGCATCGTCCCAGCCTTTGAACTTGCTGTCCACTTTGTCCCACCAGCCAGCGCCTTGCGGCCCGCCGGACTGCTGTTCCATGTCCTTCAGGCGAAAGCCCAGCAGAACAGCCTTTTTTGCCCATTGGTTTACATGCCAGTCACCGCTGTCCTGACGCTCTGCAACCCGCAGCTTGCCGCTGTCCAGCGCGTTCAGCGTTGACTCGATCGCATCGCGGGTTTCGCCCGTGGTGGCCGGTGTGATCGCGTCACGATCTTCCCAAGCGGCTTCGATGGCGGATTCAAGCTGTGCATTAGACATATCGGTTTTCCGTTCTGATGGTCTGAAGTTCCAAGGCGCTATAGCCCTAAAGCGCCCGTCGCGCAATCACCCGAAGGGGTCTTCGGACAAGTTGCTGCCGCACAACAGCACAGCTACCTTCTCTCCCGGTGCGGGCTTATAGGCGCCGCACATCAACGCTGACAGGGCCGTCGCGCCAGCAGGTTCGACCAACTGGCGGGTTTCCTGCCAAATCGCCCTCTGTGCTTTCAGGATTGCATCATCAGGTACGAGCACAGATTCAACCTGCGTTTCCTGTGCCAGATCAAAACAGATCTGGCCGATTTTTCCCGCGCCCAGCGCATTGGCTGCAACACCGCTCACCTCCACCTGCGTCGGTTCTCCGGCAGTCAACGCGGCATTCAGTGTCGGGGCAAGCACAGGTTCCACGGCTACGATTTTCCGCCGCTCGCCAAGCCATGCCATCGCCCCGCCAATCAGACCGCCGCCGCCGACAGCGATCAGCACCGTGTCTGCATCCAACCCCTGTTCTTCCCACTCCAGCGCCACGGTCCCCTGCCCTGCCACAGTCGGACCGGCATCATAGGCGTGCACCTGCATCGCGCCGGTTTCAGCCTCGTAAGCCTGCGCCGCAGTCAGCGCGTTGGCATATACGCCGCCGACCACTTCCAGATCCGCACCGCAGCGTTCGATCAGGCCGATTTTCGCGGGGCCTGCCAGTTCCGGCACAAAAATCTTTGCGCGGTGGCCCAGTTTCTGCGCAGCATAGGCCACAGCCGCGCCGTGGTTGCCCCCCGATGCTGCCACCAGCCCCGCTGCCGGCACATCCAGCGACAGCAGCGTGTTAAACGCGCCCCGCGCCTTGAAGCTGCCGGTATGTTGCACTTGCTCCAGTTTCAGCGAGACCGGATAGCCAAGCCCGAAGCCGTCTATTTCCAGCACCGGCGTGCGCAGCACATGAGGAGCAACCCGCTGATAGGCTGCGGTTATTTCTGTTTTCCAATTCATAAGTCCAGTCTTCCCGATTTCTTGACCTGACACGGAGATTGCAAAAGGCTAGACGAGAGGCAATGCTGGTGCAACACAGAACCAAGAGGCTTTATCAATGGCACGAAAACAGAATACATTTCCAAACGCCGAAGACGACATTACCAGAGCAGCCGGTGTTCCCGACACGCCACAAACCCGTTCTCCCGCCTATCGACTGGCGTTTGCCGACGATGATTTTCTGTGCCGCGATGAATTGCGGGCAACGCGCATCCAGCTTGAAATGCTTAAACCCGAACTGATCCTTGCAGAGAAAGGGATCGAAAGCACCGTTGTAATGTTTGGCGGCGCACGCATTCCCGAACCGTCCCGCAAGGATGAAGCCCGCACCGAAACGCTGGCCGAACTGTCAAAATACTACGACCAAGCCCGCGAGTTTGCCCGTTTGATGACGATCAAATCAATGGAAAGCTACGGGCGTGAAGATGTGATCGTGACCGGCGGCGGACCGGGTGTAATGGAAGCAGGCAACCGCGGTGCGGCGGATGCGGGCGGTGCCTCTATGTCGCTGAACATCGTGCTGCCCCATGAACAGGCACCGAACGAATATTGCACGCCGGACCTTTGTTTCAACTTCCACTATTTCGCCACCCGCAAGATACATTTCTTGATGCGCGCCAAGGCGATCACGGTGTTTCCGGGCGGTTTTGGAACGCTGGACGAGTTGTTCGAGACCCTGACACTGATCCAGACCGGACGCATGGGTCGGATGCCGGTTCTGCTATTCGGTGAGGATTTCTGGCGCAAGATCATCAACTGGGAGGCGCTGGCAGATGCGGGCACGATCTCGGCAGAGGATATAAAACTGTTCCATTTTGTGGAAACCGCCGCACAGGCTGTTCAGATCATTGAGGATTTCAAGGACATCGTCGAGCCTCTGGACGAACCGCTGATTGATTCAACTTTACCGGAACAATCCGTCAGCTAACGCTCGCGCGGATAAAATAAAAGGGGCGCAATCTAAAATTGCGCCCCCGTGGTGCGAAACGGATCGCTGTCAATTGCTTTGCAGGACCGTCATGCACTGCTTGGGCAAATCAGCCATTGTGTAATCCCGCGCCCCCCGTTTGCGCGGCGTCTTTTTCGCAGACTTCTTCTTTTTCTGCGTCACTTTCTTTGGCGGATTGAGATAATCCGTCACCCACCAGTTCAGCGTTGCATCACACCCGTCACCGCCCTTGGACAGCGCTTTGACCGTGGGGGTCTGGTTGATACAGCCAGCCTGACCGCGCGGGCATTTCAGACGCACGTGGAAATGGGTGTTATGGCCATAAAGCGGACGAACCTTTTGCAACCACTTCCGGTTGCCTCGGGTATTGTTACACATCCAGATTTTCGCCGGAGCGGTGATGAAAATACGGTCCACACGGGGGTCTTCGGCAGCCCGTTTGATAATATTGGCGTGTTGCTGGGTCCAGTTGCTGTTGACGCTGCGCTGGTCGCCAGAGCGCACATTGGTTGAGGACAGACGCTCCCGTTCGGACCGGCTGAGGTTCAGACGCACCGCGCGATAAAGCCAGATATCCGCATCCAGCCCCAGTTGGTGGGACTGGTGCCCTGACAGCATCGGACCGCCCCGCGCCTGTGAAATATCCCCGAAATACAGCCCCGACCACCCCGGTTGGGTAGCTGCATATGCGCTCAGATCTTTGAGAAACTGGATCGTCTCGGGATGGCCCCAATGCCGGTTCCTGCTAAGCCGCATGGCCTGCCATGTCGGGCCGGTTTCGGGCAATTTCACGCCGCCGGCCAGACACCCTTTGGCATAGGTGCCAATGGCGGCGGGTTTATGGCGGGAAGGCCCCCCCTTCGATCCGAAAAGCTGGTTCGCCTTGGTGCCGGAGGTCGATTTGCGAATGATCTGCGTTTCGGCAACAGGCGCTATACCAACCCCGTCCCGCACTGTTTTCCCTGTCTGCGCCAGTACCGGAAAGCCCAAGGCACAGGCCAGCACAGCAACACCCCCCACGACAGAAAATCGCATTCGTCTACTCCTTTGATGTCTTAACCCACTTCAACATGATCAGTCCGATGCCGAACAATAGTATAATTGGTAGTGAAATTCCAAACCGCTGGCTACCTGTGGCAAGCACACAAATGCCGATCAGCATCGGCGCGATGAAGGTTGTGGCGCGACCGGACAGGGCATAAAGGCCAAATGCCTCGGTCAGCCGGTCGTCCTTAACCTGATGCACCAGCAACGTCCGGGAGGCCGCCTGAATGGTGCCACCCGCCGCGCCGATAGAGGCACCGCAGATCATGAACAGGATGTCGGGCAGGCTGCTGCCCGCCGCCAGTTCCACGCCAAACACCGCCGTGCGTCCGGTTCCTGCAATCAGGACACAGACGCCGATCAGGATGGAAATCGAAAGGACTACAACGAATTTCGGCCCCATCCATTTGTCAAGATACCCGCCAAGCCAGCTGAACAACGCGCCCGCTGCGATTGAGACGATCCCGTAAACCCCAAGCTGGCCGATCTCCCAGCCAAGCACCCCCGTGGCGTAGATTCCCCCGAAGGAATACAGACCGTTCAACGCGTCACGATAAAACATGGAAGACCCCAGATACATGGCAAAGCTGCCACGCTGGGGCAGGCTGCGAATGGTGTTCCACAACCCGCGCAACGCTTGCCCGACAGCGCCAACCGCCCGTTTGCGCCGCGTAACATCTGGCACCCAAAAGAAAAACGGCAAGATAAAAATAAAATACCAGAGCGCGGTTAAAGGGCCGAGCGCACGTTTGTCCTCTCCCATATTCGGGTCAAGCCCGAGGATCGGCTCCATGCCGGTGATGGTTTTACCTTCTGACAAGACGACAACAAACAGGATCACAAGGATCAGCGCGAAGAAACCGCCAAGATAGCCAAAGGCCCAGCCGCTGCCCGAAATGCGGCCCAGATCATCCTTATCCCCTAAAGTCGGTAAGATTCCGTTTACAAATATCTGCGATAACTCAACCCCGATAAGCCCGATCGCAAAGGAGATCAGAACCCAGAATACCGTCTCCATCTGGGGCACGGCGAACCACAGCCCCGATGCCCCGACGATGTAAAACACTGAAAATAATAGAATCCACGGCTTGCGCGGGCCGGTGGTATCGGAAATTGCGCCTAAAATTGGTGCTGCGATGGCAATGATTATACCTGTCACGGTAAGCATCAGGCTCCAATAGGCGGTGCCTGTCTCTTTGTCGATCGCGACGAAATCGGTGAAATACGGCGCAAAAAAGAATGTGATCAGCAAAGTGTGATAAGGCTGTGCTGCCCAATCATAAAAGAACCAGCCCCAGACAGATTTTTTTGAGGGTACGGTGGCCATTGGGTGGTTCCTTAATGAATTGGTCTTTGCCAGAGTAGAACCCGTTTCCGCAAAGCCGTGCAAGGACTAACGCCGTTTCAGGCCGACTTCGCGGTAACGCCGTCGTAACCCCGCTGCACCATCTTGCGTTGGAGCCTTGCAGACACTAGGTCTCTTAGAAAGCAAAATGGGAATACAGATGACCACTCTCGGACTTATCCTTCTCGCCATTCTGAACGTTGCATGGTGGATTTTGATCGCGCATATCGTGATCGGCTGGCTGGTGAACTTTCAGGTTCTGAACATGCGTCAACCGATTGTCGCACAGATCTACTTTGGCCTGAATCGCATATTGGAACCGATCTACGAACCAATCCGCCGCTTTCTGCCACCAACCGGAGGTCTGGATTTCTCTCCGATCATTGTGTTTTTGGGCATTGTCGTGCTGCGGATCATTATCACGCAGAACATGATCTACTGATTTGCTTTAATTGCTCGGCAGGCTGTGCGCCTCTGCGCCCCACAGGGCGCGGATGCGCTGGTCCCGCCCGCAGGCATCGCGGTATCTTTTGTAAGCATCCTTGCGCGTGATCAATCCGAACCGCGTTAAGACTTTCTTGGAACTTTTGTAATAGTCCTGATGATAGTCTTCAGCGGGGTAAAACGCCGGGGCTTTCAAAATGGGCGTGACGATACGTTGACCCAGTGCAGCTTCAGCTCTGGCCTTTGATGTGCGCGCAGTCTTTTCTTGCGCGGCGCTGACTGGGAATATTGCGGTGCGATAACTGTCGCCCCGATCACAAAACTGCCCCCCCGCATCCGTCGGATCGACGGAGCGCCAGAATTTATGCAGCAGACTGGCATAGCTGATTTTGGCAGGGTCAAACCGGATCAGCACAGCTTCGTAATGGCCGGTTCCCCCTTTGGACACAGTTTTGTAATCCGCCTTATCCGCAGGCCCACCGATGTATCCGGTTCGGGCGTCAAACACGCCGGGAAGCGATTCAAAATCGGATTCCACGCACCAGAAACATCCCCCCGCAAAAATCGCATCCTCTGCCAGAGCCGCCTTAACCGGCAGAATTCCTGCAAGAAAAGTCAGCGCGATCAGGCGCAAAAATTGCGTGGCATGGACCATGGAACAACAGTTCTTTCGCTTTAAGGGTTTTATTGTTACTGCGCATTCACACGTTCACTTACAATTAACAACTCGGTGATAAATGTGACTTCTAAAGACAAACCGTTGAAGATCGCCATGTGGTCCGGCCCGCGAAACCTGTCCACTGCGATGATGTACGCCTTTGCCCAGCGCCCAGACACAGAGGTTTGGGACGAACCCTTTTACGCTGCCTATCTAAAGGCAACGGGCCTTGATCATCCAATGGGCGCCGAGATTCTGGCTGCCGGTGAACAAGATGCCAATGCGGTGATCGAAGCCTGCACAAGAGCCGGCCCCCAAGGAAAGCCGGTGTTCTATCAAAAGCATATGACCCAGCATATGATCCAAGGGGTGGATCGCAGTTGGATCAAGGAAATGACCAATGTGTTTCTGATCCGTCATCCCGCGCGGGTGTTAGCCTCTTATGACAAAAAGCGGGGCAATCCGACGCTGGACGACATCGGCTTTCGCCAACAGGCAGAACTGATTGATCTGGTCAATGCAGACGGCAGCGCCCCGCCGATCGTGATCGACAGCGCGGACATTCGCGAAAACCCCGACAAAATGCTCCGGCTGCTTTGCCAGCGTCTCGGGATACCGTTTGAACCGGCAATGTTGTCATGGGCAAAAGGTGGCAATCCGCAGGACGGGGTCTGGGCGCCGCACTGGTACGGCGCGGTCTGGAACAGCACAGGCTTTGCCGGCGCAGAAGGCCCGTTGCCGGAGGTTTCTGACAATCTGAAGCCGGTTTTGAAACAGGCGCTTGCGATCTATGAACGGATCGCTCCGTTGAAACTGAACTCTTGAAATTGTGCTGAAAAAAATGCCGGAGCATGGAGCCCCGGCATTAATACTATTAGTTTTTAGCGGTTGTTCCGCGCTGCAAGCAACTTCAGACGCAGTGCATTAATCTTGATAAAGCCGGCCGCATCCGCCTGATCATAGGCACCCGCATCATCTTCGAAGGTCACGTGCTGTTCGGAATACAGGCTGTCGTTGGACCACCGCGCCACTGTATTGACGGATCCTTTGAACAGTTTCACCCGCACAACGCCATTCACGAAAGTCTGGCTCTGATCGATCAGCGCCTGCAACATTTCCCGTTCAGGGCTGAACCAGTACCCGTTGTAGATCAGCTCCGCGTACTTTGGCATCAACTCATCCTTAAGATGGGCTGCACCCCGGTCGAGCGTGATCGATTCAATCCCGCGGTGCGCTTCCAGCATGATGGTCCCACCCGGTGTTTCATAAACGCCGCGGGATTTCATCCCGACATACCGGCCTTCCACAAGATCAAGCCGGCCGACACCGTGCTTGCCACCCAATTCGTTCAAAGCAGTCAGCATTTCAGCAGGCGATTTCTCTTCGCCGTTCAACGCAACCGGATCACCTTTTTTATAGGTAATCTCCACAAATTCCGGCGTGTCCGGCGCATCTTCGGGGTTAACCGTGCGCTGGTAGACATAGTCTGGTGCTTCCTGTGCAGGATCTTCTAGAACCTTTCCTTCCGAAGAGGTGTGCAGCAGGTTCGCATCCACAGAGAAAGGCGCTTCCCCGCGCTTGTCTTTGGCGATCGGAATCTGGTTTTCTTCGGCAAATGCCAGCAGTTTGGTCCGGCTGGACAGGTCCCATTCCCGCCATGGTGCGATCACCTTGATGTCAGGGTTCAGCGCGTAGGCAGAAAGTTCGAAACGCACCTGATCGTTACCTTTACCCGTCGCCCCGTGGGCCACGGCATCCGCGCCGGTTTCCTTAGCGATTTCAACAAGTCGTTTGGAAATCAGAGGGCGGGCGATGGACGTGCCAAGCAGGTACAGACCTTCATAGACCGCATTTGCGCGGAACATGGGGAAGACGAAATCGCGGACGAATTCTTCGCGGACATCTTCAATGAAGATATTTTCCGGCTTGATTCCCAGCAGCTCGGCTTTCTTGCGGGCGGGGTCAAGCTCTTCACCCTGTCCCAAATCCGCAGTGAAAGTCACTACTTCGCAGTCGTACTCTGTCTGCAACCATTTCAAAATGATCGAAGTATCCAGCCCGCCAGAATACGCCAGAACTACTTTTTTCGGTGCCGCCATCGAGCCGTCTCCTAAATAACGTGAATTTTTCTCGCATCTATTTGGTTTTTTTGCTCTCGACAAGGGGACATAGTGTCCGCACCATGGGGGCTGTACGCTCTACAACCCCATAAAACACCGGAAATTCATAGCGATGATACTAAATTCTTACAGTTTCGGTGATGAGACCGGCATCCCCCTTGTCATTGTTCACGGCCTGTTCGGATCGGCACGAAACTGGCACAGTCTGGCGCGTAATTTAGCAAGAGATCATTGGGTCGTTTCGGTGGATCTGCGTAATCATGGCAAAAGCGGTTGGAGTGATTCGAACAGCTATTACGATTTGGCGGCAGATCTTGGCGAAACCATTGACGCGCTTGGCGGAAAAGCGACGGTTTTGGGGCATTCAATGGGTGGCAAGACCGCCATGACGCTCGCCGCAACCGCGCCTGAAAAGATCGAGCGCCTTATCGTAGCTGACATTGCGCCTGTGACATATACCCACGATCAGTCAGACAACATTGCGATCATGCAAGAATTGCCGCTGAGTGAGTTTACCCGACGGTCAGAAGCCCAGACCTGGCTTCAACAAAGAACGGAGGATCCCTCGCTGGCGGCGTTCTTTTCCCAAAGCCTGGAGTTCCAAGACGGGCAGGCACGCTGGCTCTTGAACCATGAAGCTTTGGCCGCCCACATGGCAGATATTGTAGGATTTCCGGATATTGATTTCTGCTTTGAAAGGCCGACCCTTGCCATTCGGGGTGGTGCTTCGGATTACGTTGATGCAAACGGGCAGTCTGAACTGGAGAAAAAATTTCCCCAACTGACTCTTTCAACAATTCCGCAAGCCGGACACTGGCTACATGCGGAAAAGCCGAAAGAGTTTCTGACCATTGTGAAAGATTTCCTATCCTGAAGGAAATCAGGAACCAGATTAAAAACATAAGCGACCGTCCTGGCACATCACAATTGCGCCGTGGAATGTGCCGAAAATTCTGCCAGAAACAACTGCTTGGACCCTTCATAAATTTTTGCCACAGCTGCGGTTGATACATCAGAAATTTGACCGTTCTGCGCCTTCAACTCCCCCTGTGCACAATTTTCTGCAAAAGCTTCAAACCCTACGTTGGACGCGCAGCCCTTAAGAAAGTGGAGCATCGCACCAATTTTTTCGGTGTCGTCGGGCGGCATCGCCTGCAAATCCTTTATCGCCTCCTCGACTTCGGCAAGGAACAAGGCAATGACTGCGCCGATATCTTCCGGGCCCACGTCCTGCTCCAACTGCCTGACCTGCGCCCAATTGATCATCCATTGTTACCTTTCGCGAAACCGAATCTCTGACCCAATAACAGCCAGAAAATCTGAATTTTCCGTTAAATACTGCCATGAAAAAAATCGGGACGTGTAGACGATTTCTTAAAGGTTTCCCACGAATCTGGTCTTGATCAGTCAAAGGTCCAAACGTGAAAAATGCGAAACCTAAACAGGACATGCCGTCAAAGCTCATGCATCGGATTGGGGAAGAACCGCTGCGCATTCTCGTCGTGGACGACAGTCATCTGCAACGGAGGATTGTTGCGCTTAGCCTGCAGAAATGGGGGTATATCGTACAAGAGGCGTCTAGCGGGGTTGAGGCTTTGGAGATCTGCAAAAGCCAGCCGATCGATTTGGTGTTGAGCGATTGGATGATGCCGGAAATGGACGGACTGGAATTCTGTAGGGAATTCCGTCGTTTAGAGAGGGAAAGCTACGGTTATTTCATCCTTCTTACGTCCAAGAACGAAAAGAATGATGTCGCGAAGGGGCTGGACATCGGAGCGGATGATTTCCTCTCCAAGCCCGTGAACACCGCTGAACTAAAGGCACGTATCCGCGCGGGGGAGCGTGTATTGAATATCGAGCAAACACTTATCGCACAGAATGCCGCTCTTGCGAATACTCTTGATGAACTCCAGATCCTTTACGAAGGCATCAACAAAGACCTGATGGAAGCGGAAAAACTGCAGAAATCCCTGATTCCGCCTCCCTACAGAAAGGGAAACTATGGCGAGATGGCGGTTCTGTTTGAGCCCAGCAGTCACGTGGGCGGCGATCTAGTCGGGTTTTTCAATTTCACTGATACGCGGTTAGGACTCTATTCGATCGACGTTTCGGGACACGGGGTGTCTTCCGCCCTGCTTACGGCGCGACTGGCTGGATACCTCAGTGCGCACAATCGCGATCAGAATGTTGCGTTTGAGCACATCGGGGACGGACAATACCGACAACGGTCGCCGGCCGATATTGCCGCATCTCTCAACCAGCTCATGATCGAAGAAATGACGACAGAGCTTTATTTTACGATGGTTTTTGCCGATCTGGATCTGGCCACCGGCAAGGTCGAAATGGTTCAGGCGGGCCATCCCCACCCAATCCTTTGCAAAAACGTGCAGGGTGCCCGCTTTCTGGGTCAAGGCGGACCTCCGATCGGGCTGTTACCGGATATGGCGTATGAGACACTTGTGTTCACGATGTGTCCCGGGGACCGATTATTATTGTATTCCGATGGACTTACGGAGTGTCAGAATTTTAACGGGGACTTGTTGGATGATGCAAACCTTTTGCACATCATCGAGGCCCACGCATCAAGCACGGGTGCGGAATTTCTGTCCGATCTGACGTGGGAACTGACGCAGTTTGCGCAGGGCAGACCGTTCGCAGATGATTTATCCGCAATCATGTTTGAATTTACCAATTACGGCGCAGCGGATGTCCCAATGACCAACGAAAGGAGACATATTCAGACCCATAAAACACTCGACGGTTAGACCCGACAGACACGCCGGACAAAAGCCCGGTCCCCGCTATTGCTGAGCATGTCTATTGCCTCTCGTGGGCTCATCCAGAGGACTTCGTGCTCCGGTTCCGTTGGCGGACCGATGCGCAGCGCCGCAGTGCAGGTATAGATGTGACAGACCTTGCGCGCCCAAATCCTGTATTCCGGCATATAGGTATACCGCTGGTACGCCCCTATGCGACGGGGGTTGGTGATGTGAAAGCCTGTTTCCTCATAAACCTCGCGGTGCAAGGCTTGCAGGGGCGTTTCGCCCGGATCGATGCCGCCACCCGGCAATTGAATCTCGGGAAATTCTGCGTTTTGCAGGGTCAACATCAGGTCGCTTCCGTCCGCGATGATACCATAAGCACCCGCCCGCTGGGTATAAGACACCCCGTTCCGTTTCGGCTCTCCGAAGCGTCTCATATCTGTTCCCTCAAAGAATTTACCGGCCCGCAGGGGCGCTGCATTTGCACTTATCCGAAAACAACACTATTTCCACGCAGTAACAAGGATAAGAACCATGCACACTGAAAAAGACACCAAACGGTGGGATGACGTCATCCTGCCATTCCAACTGGACCGCGCCGATGTGCGGGGCCGTGTCGCGCGGCTTGACTCTACTCTGGATCAGATCCTGCGCCAGCATGATTATCCGGCGGTGGTTTCGGGCCAGGTTGCGGAAGCTGCTCTTTTAACGGCTCTGATTGGACAGACCATTGATTTGCGATGGAAACTTTCCATCCAGATCCGCGGCGACGGCCCATTGCGCATCATCGCGACGGACTATTTTGCCCCGAAGAGCGAGGCCGAACCGGCCAGAATTCGCGCGTATGCCAGCTTTGATGCCGATGCAATCGAGGCAAGCTCGCTCGCCCCGTTTGAACTGCTCGGCAAGGGCATGTTTGCGATCCTGATAGATCAAGGCAAAGGCACCCAACCCTATCAGGGAATCACCCCGCTGACCGGCGGCTCTCTGGCGGCCTGTGCGGAAAACTACTTTGCCCACTCCGAACAGCTGCCAACCCGTTTTGTCACCTCGGCGGCGCAGGAACTCGGTCAGACCGAAGGCCCCGCGTGGCGCGCAGGCGGCATTATGCTGCAACATATGCCCAAAGCCTCGCCTTTTGTGAAAGCGAGTGACGAGCCAACCGACGCCGAACCGGCCCCGCCAGCCGACGCAAATGACGATGATGACGAAAACTGGAACCGCGCGTCGATTCTGCTGGATTCGGTCGAAGAAATGGAATTGATCGGCCCCCATGTCGGCCAGCAACAGCTTTTGCGGCGGCTGTTTCATGAAGAGACGCCACGGGTTTTCCCTGCCCAGCCGGTAGAATTCGGCTGTACCTGCGGAGAGGACAAAGTGCGTCAAACAATGTCGATTTATTCGGCCAAGGACATCCAGAAAATGACCGCTGAAAACGGCATGGTCACAGCGGATTGCCAGTTCTGCGGCGCCCATTACGAGCTGCCACCCGAGACACTGGGGAAAGACGCGCCGGATGCCCCTTGAAGGCGATCAACGGAATCACAGTGATGTGCTGGCGCGGATTTCAACCGCGCTGGCAACCGCCTCTACACGGGACGGGTCGTCGGATTTTGACCTGAACAACGACGGGGCAGATGCGTCGTGGAACTTCCGCCCCGCTGCGGTGCTGGTGCCGATCATACCGGCGCCCGAGGGTCCGAAACTGGTTCTGACCAAGCGCGCGGCCCATTTGAAACACCATCCGGGGCAGGTCTCTTTTCCCGGTGGCAAGGTCGAAACCAGCGATAATTCGGTTGAGGACGCCGCCCTGCGGGAAGCTTTTGAAGAAATCGGACTCAGCCGCAAACACGCGCGGTTGATCGGGCGGTTGCCCTGCCACAAGACTGTGACCGGCTTTGAGGTGCATCCGGTGGTCGCGGAAATTTCCACCGATTTTGCATCCCTATCCGACCCCGGCGAGGTTGAAGAAGTGTTTCAGGTGCCGCTGGATCATGTTCTCAATCCTGCAAATTATTTCATCGAAGGCCGCATCTGGATGGGCAAGCCACGACATTATTACGTGGTGCCTTATGGCCCGTATTACATCTGGGGCGCGACCGCGCGGATGTTGCGTTTGCTGGCCGAAACTGTCGGGCAGGATGGCCATGCAGATCACGGCTGACTGGTTGCGCGACAGCGCATCCCAAGCCTTGCTGGGCGCGCTGACGGAACGGGGCTTCCAAGCCTATTTCGTCGGGGGATGCGTGCGCAACGCCCTGTTACATGCGCCGGTGTCCGATCTTGATGTCGCCACCTCTGCCCTGCCTGAAGACGTGCAAAAAATTATGGAAACCAAAGGCTTCCGCAGCGTTCCGACAGGGATAGATCACGGCACGGTCACGGTATTGATCGGTGATCACGGCTTTGAAGTCACCAGTTTTCGCAAGGATGTGGAAACCTTCGGGCGCCGAGCTGTCGTCGCCTTTTCAACCGATATTAAGGATGATGCGCGGCGGCGGGATTTCACCATGAACGCGCTTTATGCAGGGGCGGACGGGCGCATTGTTGATCCACTCAACGGGTTGCCCGACCTTATGGCGCAACGCTTGCGGTTTATTGAGGATGCAGATCGCCGCATCAAGGAAGACTACCTGCGCATCCTGCGGTATTTCCGGTTTTTTGCGTGGTACGGCGATCAAACTGCCGGCCTCGACCCCGAGGCTCTGGCTGCGATCAGCGATAATCTGGACGGTCTGGACACTTTGTCCAAAGAGCGGATTGGCGCGGAGATGCGCAAGCTGTTGCTGGCCGAAACGCCGGAAATGGCGCTCTGCGCGATGGAGCAAACCGGCGTATTGGGGCGTATTCTGCCCGGCGCGACCACGCGCAGTTTTGCGCCGCTGGTGCATCTGGAACAACAACTTGACCTGCCTGCCGACTGGTTGCGCCGTCTGCTGGTATTGGGCGGCGACGGTCTGAAAGCTGCGCTGCGGCTGAGCAATGCAGATGCGGCGCGGGTCAGGCAATTTCGTCAGGCTAATGATCAGGCGCTATCCCCGAAGGTCGCCGCCTATCGGTTCGGGCGGGACACCGGTCTTGATCTGGCACTGGTGCAGGCGGCGAGTCTTGGCGTGTCTGTCGATCCGGCGATTGTTGCGCAGGTCGATGAGGGGGCGCAGGCCCTATTTCCTGTGGCCGCCAAAGACTTGCAAGGTTTTGAAGGTAAGGCGCTCGGCGATAAACTGCGCGAATTGGAAAGTGCGTGGATCGAATCCGGTTTCACCCGCTCCAAAGCTGATTTATTGAGCGGGCGACCCTGACGCCGCAGCCGACAGATCCCTTTCGGCGGGCAGTGTTTTTCTATAAGGCAACGGCATGACAGAACTTACGATTGATACATTGGGCAGCCAGGGCGACGGTGTTGGAACGCTGGACGGGACCGAGATTTTTGCCGCCTACACTGCCCCCGGCGAAAGGGTCAGTGGTGATCTGGCGGGCGACCGTCTGGAGAACCTGCGCATTCTGGAACCGGCCCCCATCCGCATCAAAGCCCCCTGCCGTCACTTCAAAACCTGCGGCGGCTGCGCGACCCAGCACATTCGCGGTGATTTCCTAGCAGAATGGAAACGGGGGATCGTTGATACGGCACTGAAACGTCAAGGGATAGAAGCCAGCTTTCGCGAGACTGTGACCAGTCCGCCCAATTCGCGGCGGCGTGCGGTGTTTACCGGCAAACGAACCAAATCGGGTGCGATGCTCGGCTTTCATGCCCGAAGCTCTGATCAATTGGTGGCGATTGAAACCTGTACGCTGCTTGAACCTGAAATCATGAACGGTTTTGACGGGTTAAAGGCTCTGGTGCAACTGGCTGCCACCCGCAAGGGCGCGGTGCGCCTGTCTGTATCCACCAGCCTTGGCGGGTTGGATGTGGATCTGACAGAGGCGAAACCGATGGACACCTCCACCCTGCAGGATGTGGTAAAAATCGCCCATGACAACGGGTTTGCCCGCGTGTTCTGGAACGGTGATATTGTGCTGGAACGCCAGCCGGCCCAGCAGGACTTTGGCGGTGCGCTTGTCACCCCGCCCAATGGCGCCTTTCTACAAGCCACGGCCCACGGAGAGGCCGCGCTTTGGGATGCGGTGGATGAAATCACCGGCAAGAGCAAATCCGTGCTCGACCTGTTTGCCGGTTGTGGCACGTTTTCCCTGCCACTGGCCCGCAAAGCCGAGGTGGTTGCGATTGAATCAAGCCAACCGATGCTGGATGCGATGGATCGGGGGTGGCGTCATGCAACCGGCCTGAAAAAGCTGCGCACGGTCCAGCGGGATCTGTTCCGCAACCCGCTGCTTTCGGATGAGTTCAAAGCCTATGACGCCGTTGTCATGGACCCGCCCCGCGCTGGCGCGAAAGAACAGACCCGACACATCGCTGACAGCGGTGTGGGTAAACTGGCCTTTGTGTCCTGCAACCCTGCAACATTCGCCCGCGATGCCCGCACGCTGCTGGACGGCGGCTTCACGCTGGAGTGGGTGCAGGTTGTGGACCAGTTTTTGTGGTCCGGACACTGCGAATTGGTCGCGCATTTCACACGCCGTTAACACTGGTTTCCCCAGTTCAGAGCCCCTATAAATCCGCTATGAATATTTCTACGCAGCCACATGCCAAAGGCGATTTTCGCGCCAGACTGACACAATGGGTGGAATCCCCGCAGGTACGGTATTTCGTACTGGCCGTGATCATGGTGAACGCGATCGTTCTGGGTCTGGAAACGTCTGAAACGGTCAAACAGATGTCGGGCGGTCTGTTAGCTGTGATTGACGGCATTTGTCTGGCCATTTTCGTGGTAGAGCTGCTGGTAAAGCTGGTCGCTTATGGGTGGCGCTTTTTTCTCAAACCGTGGAATATCTTTGATTTTCTGGTGGTTGGCGTATCGCTTGCACCGGGCAGCGGCGGGCTTTCTGTGCTGCGGGCCTTGCGTATTCTGCGGGTGTTGCGGGTCATTTCCTTTGCCCCCAGCCTGCGTCGTGTGGTCGAAGGCTTTGTCTCTGCCCTGCCGGGGATGGCCTCGGTTTTCTTGCTGATGACCATCATTTTTTATATCGGCTCGGTGATGGCCACCAAGCTGTTCGGCGCTACGTTTCCTGACTGGTTTGGCACGCTGGGGCGCTCTGCCTATTCTTTGTTCCAGATCATGACGCTGGAAAGCTGGTCGATGGGGATCGTGCGCCCTGTGATGCAGGTTTACCCTTACGCTTGGGCGTTTTTCGTTCCCTTCATCATGGTGACAACCTTTGCTGTAGTGAACCTGCTGGTGGGTCTGATCGTGAACTCCATGCAGGACGCCCACCTTGCCGAAGATGCCGAGGCGACGGGCGCCTATCGTGATGACGTGGTGGCCCGACTGGACGAGATCAGCGCAAGACTGGCGCGGCTGGAAAAATAACCCAAGGCGCAGCCCGCGTCAGGCGCGGGCTTTGCTGATCTGTGAAATCCCCAAAACATCCAGTACTTTCGCCTCAATCTGGGGCGCGTTCATTCCGGCTGTTTCATACATGCGGGCGGGGCTGCTCTGGTCGATGAAGGTATCGGGCAGCACCATAGAGCGGAACTTCAGCCCCGTATCAAAGACGCCACTCTCGGCCAAGAACTGCGCCACATGAGAGCCAAAACCCCCTACTGCGCCTTCTTCAATAGTGATCAGGGCTTCGTGGTTGGCGGCAAGATCACGGATCAAATCCTCATCCAGCGGTTTGGCAAAACGGGCATCTGCGATGGTCGGGGTGATCCCCTTGCGCGC
This sequence comes from Neptunicoccus sediminis, assembly GCF_001719615.1. GTDB lineage: Bacteria > Pseudomonadota > Alphaproteobacteria > Rhodobacterales > Rhodobacteraceae > Amylibacter > Amylibacter sediminis. The sequence continues at coordinate 333,189 of NZ_MDVX01000001.1, read as the reverse complement.
CAGCGAGATCGCTGCCTGTTCGCATTCCTGCAAACGGGTGCCAAAGGACAGAAATGCAACGCGGCTGCCGTCCTGAATGATGCGACCTTTGCCGATTTCCAGCGGAACGCCAACCTCTGGCAGGTCAACGCCGACCCCTTCGCCCCGCGGGAAACGGAACGCGCTGGGGCGGTCATTGATGCTGGCAGCCGTGGCGACCATATGGACGAGCTCGGCCTCATCTGCGGCGGCCATCACGACAAAATCCGGCAGATTGGCAAGAAACCCGATGTCAAAGCTGCCCGCATGGGTCGCCCCGTCCGCACCGACCAGTCCGGCGCGGTCGATGGCAAAACGGACCGGCAGACGCTGGATTGCCACATCGTGGACCACCTGATCGTAGCCCCGTTGCAAAAAGGTGGAATAGAGCGCGCAGAACGGTTTTAGCCCGCCCGCCGCCATGCCTGCACAAAAGGTAACAGCGTGTTGTTCGGCAATGCCCACATCAAAGCAGCGCGATCCGAAACGGGCGGCGAATTTATCCAGCCCTGTCCCATCCGGCATGGCAGCTGTGACGGCGACAACCTTACTGTCTTTCTCTGCCTCTGCAATCAGGCTCTGCGCGAAGACCGAGGTGTAACTGGGTGCATTTGAAGGCGTTTTCTTCTGTTTGCCCGAAATAACATCGAATTTTGCAACCCCGTGGTATTTGTCCGAAGACTCTTCCGCCGGTGCATACCCCTTGCCTTTTTGCGTCAGCACATGGATCAGCATCGGCCCGGTGGCCCGCTGTTTTACGGTTCGCAAAACGGCCAGAAGCTGTTCCATATCGTGTCCGTCAATCGGCCCCACGTAGGAAAAGCCGAGCTGTTCGAACAGGGTGCCGCCAACGGTCATGTGTTTGACCATATCCTTGGCCCGTTTCGCCCCGTCCTGAAATGGTTCGGGCAGCAGGGAAATCGCGCTTTTGGCGGCGGATTTGAATTCCTGAAACGGTTCACCGGCATAGAGTTTCGACAAATAGGACGACATCGCGCCCACTGGCGGTGCGATGGACATTTCATTGTCGTTCAGAATGACAATCAGACGCTTTTTCAGATGGCCCGCGTTGTTCATCGCCTCGTAAGCCATGCCAGCGGACATGGCACCGTCCCCGATCACGGCAATTGCATCGCCCAACCCGTGTTCCGGTGCGCCGCCCAGATCACGCGCTACGGCAAAGCCCAGCGCGGCAGAAATAGAGGTGGAACTGTGGGCCGCGCCAAAGGGATCAAAGGCGCTTTCGCTGCGTTTGGTGAAACCGGACAGGCCGTTTTCCTGCCGCAGCGTGCGGATACGATCCCGCCGTCCTGTCAGGATTTTATGGGGGTAGCACTGGTGGCTGACATCCCAGATCAGACGGTCCTTTGGCGTGTCAAACACCGCGTGAATCGCTGTGGTCAGCTCTACGACGCCCAACCCCGCGCCAAGATGCCCGCCGGTTTCGGATACGGCAGAAATGGTTTCCGCACGCAATTCGTCCGCCACCTGACGCAATTCTTTATCAGAAAAACGTTTCAGGTCTTCGGGGGCATTTACCTGATCCAGCAGGGGTGTGTTGGGTCTGTCGCTCACAAGGGGTTCCTTCTGGGGCCGTTTTATCACGAATTGCGGCTTATGACGAATTGCGCCACTTGTCGCAACGGTTCGGCACGGGATTCATAGACGGAAAGGGCATCACAGGCCTGATCTACCAATGATCTGGCCTGCTGTTGCGCGGCTTCAAGTCCGAGGATGGAAACAAAAGTGGCTTTGCCCGCTTCGGCATCCTTTTGCAGACGTTTTCCGGCGAGCTTGGCATCCCCGATCACATCCAGCACATCATCCTGTATCTGAAAGGCACGGCCGAGCGCGGCGGAATATGCGGCCAGCGGGCCTGCATCTTCCTGCGCCAGTGTCGCGCCGGAACAGGCCGACCATTCGATCAACGCACCGGTTTTATTGGCCTGCAATTCGGTGATCTGATCCAGTGTTAAAGGCGTATCCGCGCTCTCGGCGGCAATATCCTGCACCTGCCCCAGAACCATACCATTTGCGCCGGAGGCCCGCGCCAGATCAGCCACCAGTTTGATCCGCACCGAGGCATTGGCCGAGGTCAGCGGATCGGCCAGAATTTCAAAAGCCAGCGTTTGCAGGGCATCTCCGGCCAGAACTGCGGTGGCTTCGTCCCATTGAACGTGGACGGTTGGCTTGCCACGGCGCAGGTCGTCGTCATCCATGCAGGGCAGATCGTCATGCACCAGTGAATAAGCGTGCATGGCCTCTATCGCCGCTGCTGTATTCACCACATCCAGCCCGAACAAGGCGGCAGATTCCACCGCAAGATAGGCCCGCAGCCGCTTGCCCCCGTTCAGGGCGGCGTGATGCATCGGCGCGGCAATCGGATTGGTGGCAACCGGCGGCAGCAGATCGCGCAGCGCCTGTTCCGTGGCCGCCGCAATGCGGGCCAGCCTGTGTTCAAAACGTTCCACGGAAATCTAACCCTCGAAAGGCTTCAGACCAGCAGGACTGCCATCCGCACCTAGGGTAATCTGGGCGATTTTCTCTTCCGCTTCTTTCAGCTTCACCGCGCAATGCTTTTTCAGCTCTGCACCGCGATCATAAAGCTTGATGCTTTCTTCCAGCGCAACCTGACTGCTTTCCAACTGTCCAACGACCTTTTCCAGCTCCGCCATTGCGGTTTCAAAACTCATTTCGGAAATCGGTGTATCCGCCATTAGGTCTGCTCCATCAAAACGCCAACATGGGCTGCAACGGATGCAGCCAGCGCCTGCAAATCATATCCACCCTCCAAAGTCGAGACCACACGTCCCTGACAGCTTTGTCGGGCGAAATCACACAAGGCGCGGGTGGCCCAAGCGAAATCTTCTTCGGTAAAGTTCAAATTGGCCAGCGGATCACGGGCATGGGCGTCAAATCCGGCGGAGATAAAGATCATCTCCGGCTGGTGCTGATGAAGCGCCGGCAGGATTTCCTGCGCGAAAGCGTCGCGCAGATCCGACCCGTCAGCGTGAGGGGCCAGAGGCACATTCACCACATTACCCGAAGCGCCGGTTTCGGACGCCGCACCCGTGCCGGGGTAAAGCGGCATCTGATGGGTAGAGGCGAACAGGATACGCGGATCATCCCAGACCAGATCCTGTGTGCCATTGCCGTGATGCACATCGAAATCCACGATCGCCACACGGGACAAACCATGCCGTTCCAACGCGTGTTTTGCGCCGATCACCACATTCCCGAAAAAACAGAACCCCATAGCCTGCTGCTGTTCTGCGTGATGGCCGGGCGGTCGTGTGGCGCAAAAGGCGTTTTGCACCTGCCCCGACAGAACCATATCCACGGCTTGTACATTCGCCCCGACCGCACGAAAGGCTGCTTGCAAACTGCCCGGTGACAAGGATGTATCGCCGTCAATAAACTGAAAGCCGCTTTCAGGTGAGGCCGCCTTAATCGCGGACAGATGGGCCGCAGGATGGGCCAGCAATATGTCCTCATCGGTGCAAAGCGGCGCTTCAATCCGCATCAGGCCATCAAATTCCGGCGCGGAGATACGTTGGTGAATGGCCTCTAACCGGGCCACGGATTCAGGGTGCCCTTTGGGGTTGTGGTGCGACAGGCAATCGCTGTGGGTCAGAAAAGCGGTGGTCATTGAACCCTCCTCCGGTCCGTCGGGGCAGATATTTTAATCGGGGGCCAGCATGTACCCCGCACCACGCACGGTTTGCAGATAGCGTGGCGACTTCGGGTCTGCCTCTATCTTGCGGCGCAGGCGGGTGATCTGCACATCCACGGCCCGTTCCTGCGCATGATCGCTGTCGCGGCCCAGATCCTCTACCAGCTTGCTGCGACTGATAGGGGAATGGGGGTTGGCGGAGAAAATCCGCATCAGCGTGCTTTCGGTGGCGGTTAGCCGGATCAGCGTATCGCCTTCCCACAACTCGCCGCGGATCACATCGTAACGCACCGGCCCGAGTTGCAGGGTTTTCGGCGCTTCTACAACAGCCTGTTCCACCGGCACGCGGCGCAGGATCGCATTGATCCGCAGGACCAGTTCTTTGGGCTCAAACGGTTTGGTCAGATAATCATCCGCACCCGCCTCTAACCCCATGATCCGCTCGCTCGATTCTCCTTTGGCCGTCAGCAACAGGATCGGCGTTGTCAGGGTTTCGCGCAGGCTGCGGGTCAGGGTCAGACCGTCCTCGCCCGGCATCATCACATCCAGCACGATCAGATCGAAATCCAGTCCGGCAAGCAAGCGGCGGGCATGGGCGGCATCCCGTGCTGCTGTCACCCAATAGCCGTTACGGGACAGAAATTTTTGCAACAGCGTGCGGATACGCTCGTCATCATCAACGATAAGAATATGAGCGTCTGACAGGGGTTCATTCATGCAAGATCAGTCCTTTACCAACTTCTTAACATGCTGGCGCATGGACGGGTCCATAATATTTTCGAGAACTTTCCGAAAACCGTGCACCGCATCCGGTCCGGCCTCTTTATAGGCCGCACGCAGGCGTTTCCGCTGGGTCGAAGACAGATCCGATTCCAGCGCCTGCCCCGCAGCGGTCAGGTATAGATGCCGCTCCCGCCGGTCGCGCACGCCGACCTTGCTTTCCACCAGACCGTCATCAATCAACTGACGCAATACGCGGTTCAGAGACTGTTTTGTAACGCCCAGAATATCCAACAACGCATTCACGGTTGTGCCGGGGCGCCGGTGAATAAAATGGATCGCACGATGATGGGCGCGCCCGTAAGTATAGTTTTCAAGGATACGGTCCGGATCGGACGTGAAATTGCGATAGGCAAAGAACAGCAGTTCAATGCCCTGCAAAAGCTGGTCATCGGTCAGAAAAAGCAGGTTTTCCCCGCCGGGTTGCAAACGATCCTGCATGGTTGATATTTCATCCGATCACAAATTTTACCGCTACCCGCCAATTTATGTCAGTCTTGTTGACTTTCCAAGAATCAAATGATAGCAAATTTCGACTTTGGCGTAATTTTATGTCTTATTTCTACGTCAACACGCAATTAATGCAAAATACACAGCTTCTGGTGGAGGAAATACAATGGCCGGCGCTTACGATGATCGTGATGGTTCTATTTGGCTGGACGGAAAACTTGTCCCCTGGCGGGAGGCAAATGTCCACATTCTGACCCACGCCTTGCACTATGCTTCCTCTGTTTTTGAAGGCGAGCGGGCCTATAATGGCAAGATCTTCAAAAGCCGCGAACATTCCGAGCGGCTGCTGTTTTCCGGCAAGGAACTGGACATCCCGATCCCCTACACCGTCGATGAAATCGAAGCGGCCAAATATGAAACGCTGGAAGCCAGCGGCCTGAAAGACGCCTATGTGCGGGCTGTCTGCTGGCGCGGTTCAGGGGATGACATGGGCGTCGCCTCTGCCAAAAACCCTGTCCGGATGGCCATCGCGGTTTGGGAATGGGGCGCCTATTACGGCGATGCCAAAATGGTTGGCGCCAAGCTGGATATTTCCCGCTGGAAGCGTCCGTCCCCTGAAACCATCCCCTGCTTTGCCAAAGCCGCCGGTCTTTATATGATCTGCACAATGGCAAAACACGAAGCCGAGGCCAAAGGCTGTTCGGATGCGATGATGTTCGACCACCGCGGCTATGTGGCCGAGGCAACAGGCGCGAACATCTTCTTTGTGAAAGACGGCGTGGTTCACACCCCGAAACCCGACTGTTTCCTGAATGGCCTGACCCGTCAGACCGTCATCGGTATGCTGAAGGATCGCGGCGTTGAGGTGGTAGAGCGTCACATCATGGCAGAAGAGCTCGACGGGTTCGAGCAATGCTGGCTGACCGGCACCGCCGCAGAGGTCACACCTGTTGGCCAGATCGGTGAACACACATTTGAAGTAGGCGAACTGACTCGCAGTATTTCGGAAGAATACGAAAAACTGGTCCGCAGCTGATTTAGCCCTACCTGTTCTCGCTTGAGACTACTCGGTCGCTCTGATACCCTTATCGTATCTCAGCGCCCGAGGAAGAGTGGCGTATATTCGGAGGACATCGTTCTGGTTGAACGTGTTGGGCCCCAAGCGGCCGAAAAAGAAGAAAACATTCCAGCAATGTCGATGCTGGATCTGGTTCTGAACTCGCTGCAAGGCGACAAGGCCGAAGACATCGTGACACTGGATCTGGCCGGAAAATCTTCCGTTGCCGATCACATGGTTGTGGCTTCAGGCCGCTCAACCCGTCAAGTTGTCTCTATGGCTGAAAAGCTGTCAGAGCGCCTGAAGCAAAATAAAGGCGTTAATCCGCGGATCGAAGGCAAAGCTGCGGGAGACTGGGTTCTGATCGACGCGGGGGACGTGATCGTTCATCTGTTCCGCCCCGAAGTGCGTGAGTTCTACCAGCTGGAAAAAATGTGGCAGCCCGTAGCGGAAGACGCGGAATAAGCCTTTGATGCGGCTGCATATCATTGCTGTCGGGCGCTTGCGTAAGGGGCCCGAACTGGCGTTGATTTCCGATTACCTTGACCGTTTTAACAAATCGGGCCGCGCTTTGGGGCTCGGTCCTGTAAACGTGATTGAGGTTGAGGATAAAAAGAACGCAGGCATGGCCGCCGAAGCAGATCTGTTGCGAAAGGCCATCCCCAAAGGCGCATTAACCATGATCATGGACGAGCGGGGCAAATTGCTCAGCTCGGTGGATTTTTCGGACAAGCTCGGCCAGTGGCGCGACACCGGAACGCAGGATCTGGCGATCCTGATTGGCGGGGCGGACGGGCTGGCGCCGGATTTGCGGGCCGATGCTGATTTTGCGCTGTCGTTCGGAAAAATGGTTTGGCCTCATATGCTGGTGCGCGTCATGTTAAGCGAACAACTTTACCGCGCAGCCTCGATCCTGGGGAATGCGCCCTACCATCGGGCCTGATCCGCCGAATCCCGCGGGCAAACTTGCCATTCAGAACGATCGCCGCTATCTGCACAGCAAGGCAACAACCGACCAGAGGTAAGCAGATGTCCCCGATCAAACCCGTTGTATTGTGTATTCTGGACGGCTGGGGATTGCGCCCCGAAACCGAAGGCAACGCGGTCGCGCTGGCGGACACACCGAACTTCGACCGTATCCTGCGGGACTGCCCAAACAACACACTGACAACTTTCGGGCCGGATGTCGGCCTGCCAGAAGGTCAGATGGGTAATTCCGAAGTGGGCCATATGAACATCGGCGCAGGGCGCGTGGTGGAAATGGATCTGGCCAAGATCAACGGCATCATCACACGGGGCGAACTGGCACAGCAGCCTGCGGTGGAACGCATCATGACCACCGGCAACGGTGTTGTGCATCTCTGCGGTGTTCTGTCGGACGGTGGTGTGCACAGCCATATCGACCATATGATCGCTATGGCAGACATTATGGACAAGGCAGGACGCAAGACCGCCCTGCACCTGTTCACTGACGGGCGCGACGTGGCCCCGCAATCTGCCGACAGGTATCTGGCCTCCCTGCAAACTGCCCTTCCTGAAAGTGCAACGATTGCCACTGTTTCGGGCCGGTATTACGCCCTTGATCGCGACAACCGCTGGGATCGCGTGGAACTGGCCTATCAGGCGATGGTGAACGGTACGGGCGCAGCATTTGCCAGCGCCCAAGCCGTGATCGACGAAAATTACGCGAATGACGTCATGGATGAATTTTTCAAACCGGCGGTTATTGGTGCTTATGATGGCATGAAGGACGGTGATTCACTGGTCTGCCTGAATTTCCGCGCCGACCGCGCCCGCGAGATCCTCGCCTCGATTGCGCAGCCCGGTTTTGACGGATTTGACACAGGCCCCCGCCCCGAACTGGCGCTGGTCAGCGGCTTCACCGAATACTCCAAAGCCCACAGCACCTATGTAGACTGCATCTTTCCCGAAGAAGACATCGTAAACACACTCGGCGCATGGGTTGCAAAAAAGGGTTTGCAGCAATTCCGCATCGCGGAAACCGAAAAATACCCCCATGTGACCTTTTTCCTGAACGGCGGTGTTGAAATCCCCGAGGACGGCGAGGACCGCTATCTTGCCGCTAGTCCGAAGGTCGCGACCTATGATTTGCAACCCGAAATGTCCTCTGCCGAGGTGACAGAGCATCTGGTGGAGGCGATCAACTCCGGCAAATATCACTTGATCGTGGTTAATTACGCCAACCCCGATATGGTCGGTCACACCGGCAGCATCGCGGCTGCAACCACCGCCTGTGCTGCGGTGGATGCGGGGTTGGGTCAGGTTCTGATTGCGCTTGAAAATGCAGGTGGTGCGATGCTGCTTTGTGCGGATCACGGCAACTGCGAAACCATGATTGATCCTGTCACCGGCGGGCCACATACCGCCCACACGACAAATCCCGTGCCAGTGGCCTTGATCGGCGGCCCGAAAAGCGCAAAGCTGCGCGCGAACGGTCGGTTGGCCGATCTTGCCCCGACGCTGCTGGCGTTGATGGGTCTGGATCAGCCGCCTGAAATGACAGGTAAGAGTTTGCTAAACGCATGAGAGCAGGGCGCGGAATTTTCGCGGCAGTTTTATCTGCCACGCTCGCCTGTGGCGCGGCACTGGCGCAGGGTGATCCTGTGATGAAGGCGCAACTCGCCGCCGATGCGCTTAGCGCTGCAACCCGAGATCTGGCCGACGCCCAAAGCGCCAAGGACCGTGTCAAAGCGCTCAGCGAAACCGTACGGGCCTATGAAGCCGGTCTAAGCGCCATGCGGGACGGTCTGCGCGGCGCCACAATCCGCGAAAGGGTGATCCGGCTGGAGTTTGAAAACCGCCGCGACCAGCTTAGTCGTCTGTTGGGAATCCTGCAAACGCTGGAACGGGCGAGCACGCCAATGCTGTTGATCCACCCGACCGGCCCTGTCGGAACGGCACGATCCGGTATGATGATGTCCGAAGTCACGCCCGCGCTGCAAAGGCAGGCCGAAGAGTTGCGTAGCCAACTGGAAGAACTTCAGGAATTACAAGCGCTTCAAACCAGCGCCGAAGAGAAACTGCGGCTGGGGCTGGCCGGCGTGCAAGAGGCCCGTGTCGCGCTCAGTCAGGCGATTTCGGATCGCACAGACTTGCCCACCCGCATGTCCGACGATCCGATCAAGACCCAGATCCTCGCGGATAGCGCCACCTCGCTGGAGCTGTTTGCACAAAGCATCGGCGTCCTCCCCCCTGATACCGATGCCGCCGCAACGATCCCCTTTGACCGGATGCGCGGCACCCTGCGCCTGCCGGTGGAAGGCACCCAACTGCGCGGCTTTAACGAGGTGGATGCCGCCGGATTGAAACGTCCGGGTCTGGTGATCGCGGCACGCCCCCTCGCGCTGGTGACTGCACCGGTCGCCGCAACGATTCGCTATTCCGGCGCACTTTTGGATTACGGAAACGTGATCATTCTGGAGCCTCAGGCGGGATATCTACTGGTGATCGCCGGGATGGAACAGGTTTACGGTGAAACCGGACAAATCGTCGATCAGGGCGCTCCGGTGGGGTTGTTGGGTGGCAGTCAGGCTGCCACGCAGGAATTTCTGGTGGAAGCCTCTGATGGCAGTGGTGCAACCGCGCAAGAAACGCTCTATATGGAGCTAAGACATAACGGCAAACCCGTGGACCCCGGGATCTGGTTTGCCATCAACGACAGGTAGGATGGATTTATGAAGAAACTCGCACTGGCCGCAGTTGGCGGAACTCTGGCAGGGATTGTCTTGACGGCGCAACTGACAGGCCCCCTGATCGCACAAGAGGCCGCGCGCACGAAATCCACCTACGAACAACTCGACCTGTTCGGTGATATTTTCGAACGTATCCGCTCTGCCTATGTGGAAGAGGTGGACGAACAGGAACTGATCCGCTCTGCCATTAACGGGATGCTGACCTCGCTTGATCCCCACTCTTCCTATCTGCCTCCCGAAGATTTCGACTCTATGCAGGTGCAGACACGGGGTGAATTTGGCGGTCTTGGCATCGAGGTCACACAGGAAAACGGCTTTGTCAAAGTGGTCAGCCCGATTGACGACACCCCTGCAGATGCGGCCGGTGTGCAAGCGGGCGATTTCATCACGCAGGTGGACGGCGAAAGCACGCTCGGCATGACCCTTGACGACGCGGTAGAGCTGATGCGCGGTCCAATCGGCAGCGAGATCGTCATCACCATCGTGCGCGAAGGCAGCGAAGAACCTTTCGACGTCACAATCGTGCGCGACACCATCAAGGTCAAAGCCTCCCGCGCGCGGATCGAAGGGGACAGCGTTGTTCTGCGGATCACGACCTTCTCCGATCAGACCTATGCCAATCTTGAAGCCGGCCTGAATGAAAAGGTCGCGGAACTTGGCGGGATCGACAATGTAAGCGGCTTTGTCATCGACCTGCGCAACAATCCGGGCGGTTTGCTCAATCAGGCAATTCTGGTCAGCGATGCTTTCCTTGAAAAAGGCGAAATCGTCTCTACCCGTGGCCGCAACCCGCAGGATAGCGACCGGATCAATGCGCAGCCGGGCGATCTGGCGCAGGGCAAACCTATCGTTGTGCTGATCAACGGCGGCTCTGCCTCTGCCTCGGAAATTGTTGCGGGTGCGCTGCAAGACCATCACCGCGCTGTGGTGATCGGAACGCGCTCCTTCGGGAAAGGCTCTGTGCAGACGATTATGCCCCTGCAAGGCGATGGCGCGATGCGCCTGACCACGGCGCGGTATTACACGCCTTCGGGCCGGTCCATTCAGGCACTGGGTGTGTCTCCGGACATCATCGTCGAACAACGCCCCCAGATTGAAGTCGCCGCCGAAGAAGACGCCCGCCAGCAACGGTTTGAAGCCGACCTGCGCGGCTCTTTAAGCAATGACAGCCTGACCGAAGACCAACAAAACCAGTTGGAAGAGGAACGGCTTCAAGCAGAGAAAGCCGCAGAGTTGCGCAACAATGATTCACAACTGGCTTACGCTCTGGACGTGCTCAAGGGCCTGTCCGTTCTGGAGAATGATGCCGAATGACCCCTGAAGCCATCGCAGAGCTACCCTATCGTCCCTGTGTCGGGCTGATGGTCATCAACAAGGACGGTCACGTCTTTGCCGGACAGCGGCTCGACAATTTCAAAGACGCCTGGCAGATGCCACAGGGCGGGGTGGAGCAGGACGAATCCCCCCGCACCGCCGCCCTGCGGGAACTGGAAGAAGAAACCGGCATCCCCGCCAGCGCGGTAGAGGTTGTAGCGGAAACCGAAGACTGGATTCCCTACGACCTGCCCCACACTCTGGTGCCAAAGCTTTGGAAAGGGCGGTTTCGCGGCCAGAAACAGAAATGGTTCCTGCTGCGCTTCACCGGAGAGGATTCCGTGGTCAACATCGCGACCAAAGAACCGGAATTCCGCGAATGGTGCTGGTTGAAACCCGAAGACCTGCTGGAAAAGATCGTTCCTTTCAAACGGGACACCTATGAGCGGGTGATCCGGGAGTTTCGGGACAAAACAAAATGAAACTTGCGGGGCTGTTTTCTTTGATGATTGCGGGCCTGCTCTTCGCGGCGGAAGCCCGTGCGCTCAGCTGTTTGCGCCCCAATCTTGCAGAGGCGTTCAACAGGTTCCAAGACTCTGAAGACACTTATATAATTGCTTTGGGCAAGATCCGACCAACCGGAACGGAACCGCCCTATACCGAAGGCAAACCCCGCACGATCCCGGCAAAGCTGACAGGGCGGTTTATGGGCTTGGACGGCTTTGGCGCAGATTTTACCCGCGAGTTGACCATCCAGACTCATTGCCTTGCCCACTGGTGCGGCGGTCTGCCCGCCACCCCCAACGAGGATCACCTGATGTTCCTGCGCCGCACGGACGCCGGACTGGTCCTTGACATGCAGGCCTGTCCCGATGGCACCCTGTCATTGCCCAGCGAAGACCGTATTGACCTGCTGCAATCCTGCCTGACACGGGGCAAATGCACAGAGTCCGACCTGCAAAAGATGGAAGACCGCTGACAGCGCGGGTTTTGGATATTTGATCCAAAAAGAGAAATCAGGCGCCCCGATAGAACCGTGCAGGGCGCCTTCTTTTTGGACGGCCATCGCCTTCCCAGGCTGTACCGCAAGACCAGTTTGACACCTATTGGTTAAGAAATCTTAAAGAGCCTCTTTTTGGTTAAAATATCCAATCCCGTCGTTGCCGGAAATGCTGCGCTTTGAGGTCTAGGGGGACTCGCAAAAAGAACAAAACGTGAATATAATTGTGCAATGGCATTCGTCGAACTCTGCAACACTTCAAATTTCACCTTTCTGGGCGGCGGCTCTCATGCCGAGGAATACGCACGTCAAGCGTTCGAGTTTGCCATGCCAGCCCTTGCCATTGCAGATGTGAACTCTGTGGCGGGGATTGTGCGCGCCCATGTGGAACTGCGCGAAATTGCCCGCAAGCTGCGCGAAACAGGGGAAGAGGCTGTCGTGCCCCGCCTGTTAGCTGCAACGCGACTGGAAACCGTGGACGGATTCTCGGTGGTGGCGCTGCCGCAGGACAGGACCGGCTGGGGCGGTTTGTGCCAGATGCTGACACGGGCAAAACAGCAGGCGGGCAAGGGGGACTGTCTGTTGCGGTTTGAGGATATTCTGGAACAGGCAACAGCGATGGAGCTGATATTGCTGCCCCCCAGCCCGATCTATCCTCGGGGGGCAGCGGGCTGGCAGGATCGCGCACAACAGCTGGTCCGCCGCTTTGGTAGCGCGGTTTCTGTGTTGATGGCGCCCTGTTATGACGGGCAGGATAGCGCACGGTTTGATGCTGTGGCAGAGCAGGCGCGAAGGTTGGGGATGCAGACCGTTGCTTCTGCCACGCCGGTGATGCACCGCGGATCGCGCCGCAGGCTGAGCGATGTTCTGACCTGCATCCGCGAAAGCCTGCGCATTGACGACATCGGCCATAAGGCGCTGTCCAATGCGGAACGACATATGCGCGATGAGGCGGCGATGTTGCGGCTGTTTGAGGGACATGAGGACGCGGTCCATCGCAGCGGTCAAATTGCACAGCGCTGCCGGTTTTCTCTGGATGAGTTGAAATACGAATACCCTTCGGAAATTTCGGTGGGGGAAGCGCCGCAGGCCCGGCTTGAACGGTTGTCGCGAGAGGGTCTGAAATGGCGCTACCCCGAAGGCGTGCCGGATCGGGTGGCGCGGATGTTAACCCATGAACTGACCCTGATCGGCAAGCTCGGCTATGCGCCCTATTTCCTGACCGTGCATGATCTGGTGGATTTCGCCCGCTCCCGTGGCATCCTGTGTCAGGGGCGCGGCTCGGCGGCCAATTCCGTGGCCTGTTTTGCCCTCGGCGTGACCTCTGTTTCGCCGGAGGTGGGGACGATGGTGTTTGAGAGATTTGTTTCAGAGGCGCGGGACGAGCCCCCCGATATTGACGTGGACTTTGAACATGAACGTCGCGAAGAGGTGATCCAGTATATCTATGAACGCTATGGCCGCCACCGCGCGGGGCTTTGCGCCACGGTGGTGCATTACCGTGGCAAAAGGGCGATCCGCGAGGTGGGCCGCGCGATGGGTCTGTCCGGGGATACGATCTCGGCCCTGTCCTCGCAGCTTTGGGGGTGGGGCAGCGGCGGAATGCCCGAAGAGCAGTTGCGCGAACTGGGGTTGAACCCGAACGAGCCGCGCCTGAAACAGACCCTTGATCTGGTGGATCAGATCGTCGGCTTTCCCCGTCACCTGTCCCAACATGTGGGCGGTTTCGTCATTACCGAAGGCGCGCTGGACGCGCTGGTTCCGATCGAAAATGCCGCGATGGAAGGGCGCACGGTCATTTGCTGGGACAAGGATGACATCGACGCACTGGGTATTCTGAAGGTGGACGTGCTGTCGCTGGGCATGCTGACCTGCATCCGCAAGGCGTTTGATCTGATCGAAAACCACCACGGCACGGAATACACACTCGCCAGTCTGCCACCCGAAGACCCCAAAGTTTACGACATGCTGTGCGAGGCGGACAGTCTGGGGGTGTTTCAGGTGGAAAGCCGCGCGCAGATGAACTTTTTGCCACGGATGCGGCCGCGCACATTTTATGATTTGGTGATTGAGGTGGCAATCATCCGGCCCGGCCCGATCCAAGGGGATATGGTGCACCCTTTCATCCGCCGCCGTCAGGGGTTGGAAGAGGTGTCTTTTCCCTCTGATGCTTTGGGAGAGGTGCTGGGCAAGACCCTTGGCGTGCCGCTGTTTCAGGAACAGGCGATGCAGATTGCGATCATTGGCGCGGGGTTCACGCCGGAACAGGCGGACCGTTTGCGCCGATCACTCGCCACCTTCAAGAAACACGGCAATGTGTCTGAATTCCGTGAACTTTTTCTCTCGGGCATGGCGAAAAACGGCTATGACGAAGACTTCGCGGCCCGCTGTTTCGGCCAGATCGAAGGTTTCGGATCTTACGGGTTTCCCGAAAGCCATGCGGCCAGTTTTGCGCTGCTGGTCTATGCCAGTGCATGGCTGAAATGCCATCACCCCGGAATTTTTGCCTGCGCATTGCTGAACAGCCAGCCGATGGGGTTTTACGCTCCGGCCCAGATCGTGCGGGATGCCCGCGAACACGGAGTGACAGTTCGCCCCGTCTGTATCAACGCCAGCTACTGGGACAATGTGATGGAACCGGACGGGCGCGGCGGGCTGGCTTTGCGGCTCGGGTTTCGCCAGATCCGAAAAATGAGCGAGGAAGAAGCCACGTGGATCTGTTCGGCGCGGGGCAACGGTTATACCCAAGTAGAAGATGTCTGGCGTCGTGCCGGAACCCCGCCCCATGTGTTGGAGATTCTGGCCGAAGCGGATGCCTTTGCCACATTGGGCGACACCCGCCGCGAGGCTTTGTGGCATGCCAAAGCGGTCAAAGGCGCAGCGCCCCTGCCGCTGTTTGCGCAGGAACTGGACGGAGAGGGTCTGGAGGAACCGCCCGTCACCCTGCCAGAGATGAGCGAGGGCGAAAACGTGGTGGAAGACTATGTGTCCATGCGCCTGACCCTGCGGGCCCACCCGATGGCCCTATTGCGGCCCCTTTTAACGCCGGAAACCCCTGCGAGCGGGAAGCCGCAGAAACAGGGGGGCGGGCGTTAACGGCCGATCTTGAGACCGCGGTTTTCCCGCTCTGCCAATGGGGTGAAATCATTGACAGCAGAGCCTTGCAAGCGGACCTCTCGCAGTTTTTCCAGCCCTGCCAGCGGCGTGACATCCTGAACGGCTGTGGCGCTCAGATCCAGAAACCGGAGGTTTTCCAGTTTGGACAGGGGTGAAATATCCTCAACCGCTGTCAGCCCGAGGTTCAGTTCCACCAGCAGGTCCAGTTTGCTCAGCGGGGTGATGTCGCGCACAAATGTCCCGTCGAGCTTTAGGATTTTAATCAAGAACAGCTCTGACAGGGGCGAAATATCTTCTATCATCGTGCCGCCAAGGGAAAGTTCGTGCATCACCTCAAATCCGCGCAGAACGGAAATATCAGTCACCAGACAATCCGCCAGATTGAGCCATGTCAGTTTCTTGTGATTGCGCAGCGGCGACAGGTCGGACACCAGCGTCCCGCGAATGCTCAGCCGGCGCAAATTGGTCAGACGCTGAAGCGGCGAGAGGTCTTCAACCAACGTATCATCCGCGCCGATGTCCTCGATCCACGGCATGTTCGCCAGCGGCGAGAGATCCGTGACCGCCGAGCCATTCATATACAGATGACGCAAGGATTTCAGAGAAGTCAGCGGCGACAGGTCCGTCACTTGGGTTTCGGACATGCTGATCATTTCGACCCCGCGCATTTCGGCCAGCGGTGTCAGGTCGGTGATGGAAGACCCGTCCAGCAACAGGTCGCGCACATCATCTACGCCAGCCAGTTCGGAAAAATCATCCGCTTGCACATTGCGCAGATCCAGAACACCCCGTTCAGACACATAAGCGCCCAACACATTGGTCCGGTTGGTGCTGTCTTCAACCTCATCCACCGGAAGTTGCAGATTGTCATTTTCAACGGGAACATTCACCTGCGCTATCGCCGGCGTCATACAAAAAAACAGTGCCGAAATTGCCGGAATCAGCCGTGCAAGCCCCATGAAAAACCTCAAAATCTGATAAACGGAGAGTCTGTTGGTTAAAAATAGGTCACGACTGACAAGTTACAACAGTTAAATCGGGCGTCGCGGCAGTGCGGTCGGGAACAAAGGTTCAGAACCTTTTGTACCATTTGACATAAACAGACGTCCCGCCAGAGCTGGTGCGGGTGGCAAAGCGGTTTTGACGTGCGGTTTTCGCCCCGATCGCGACACTACCGTCCCCGATAACCGGAATTTCCAGCTCCACCCCCAAAGCCGGTTCCAGCCTGTTGTTAAAGTCCCTGCCTTTCTGGTCGATCTTGGCCAGAAGGGACAGAAACGGCGCGATTTTCAAGCGGGTCGCGCGAAAAGGCATGGCGACAGCCAGCTTTGCAAAGGCTTGTAACTGGCCGTTCTTACGCTCGCTCAGATGAAGAGAGCCGGGATGCCGCAGATTGGCCCAACCGCTCAGCACCAGTTCGCTGTTGCTTTGACCGGGAAGCCAGCGGGGTTGCCACGTTTTGTAAAGCGAGGCATCGGCCGTCCAGACAAACGCGCTGCGCATCATACCGGTCGCAAACTCCTGCTCCATCTTCCACTTGCCCCCGAACGCCAGCTTCACTGTGTCGTTTGGCCTGATGCGAATCTCACTGCCCAAGGCAAATGTGTATTTATTGTTATAGTCGAACCCGTAGCTGTCTTTGATCAAGGCAAATGTCGCATAGCTCACGAATGTGGTATTCTTTGAAAGTTTGAAAAGCGTTAGCGAGGGTTTTACATAGAGTTCAAACTTTGCGTTATTTTGATAGATTTCCGCCAGATCGGAGGGTGCATTGAAGGAACCGTACACCTCTACCGAATAGTCGAAGCTGCGGTTGAACAGGCGAAAAGGCTCTGCCAGAGCGGGGGAGGTCCCAAGCATAACGGCGATAATCGTCAGGAAAAAACAGCGGCACATTCCCCCAGCTTGCAAAATATTGGTTAATAAACTCCTAGCAATCAGGGGATTTGAATTGTCAAACAGCGCCAGATTTTGCAGGGTAGCCCCGAAAGTTCATATACGGAGAGAGTGAATGAGAACCCGCGCCGCCGTTGCTGTAGAAGCAGGAAAACCGCTTGAAATCATGGAAGTAAACCTTGAAGGCCCGAAGGCCGGAGAGGTGCTGGTCGAGATCAAGGCGACCGGATTGTGCCATACGGATGAATTCACCCGCTCCGGTGATGACCCCGAAGGCATCTTCCCTGCAATTCTCGGTCATGAAGGGGCTGGTGTTGTGGTGGAAGTGGGCGAAGGCGTCACCAGTCTGGAAGTGGGCGATCACGTGATTCCGCTCTATACGCCGGAATGTCGGGAATGCGAATACTGTCTCAACCCGAAAACAAACCTCTGCCAGAAGGTACGCGCCACCCAAGGTCAGGGTCTGCTGCCGGATGGCTCCACCCGCTTTTCCATGCTGGATGGCACGCCGATCCATCACTACATGGGCTGTTCCACCTTTGCCAACCACACGGTTGTGCCGGAGATCGCGCTGGCCAAAGTGCGCAAGGATGCGCCTTTCGACAAGATTTGTTACATCGGCTGCGGCGTGACGACTGGAATTGGTGCCGTGATCAACACGGCCAAGGTTGAAATCGGTTCTCGCGGAATCGTATTCGGTCTGGGCGGCATCGGGCTGAACGTGATCCAAGGCTTGCGCCTTGCGGGTGCCGACCAGATTGTTGGCGTTGATCTGAACGACGGCAAACGGGAAATGGCCGAACACTTTGGCATGACCGATTTCGTGAACCCTTCAAAGGTGGACGGCGATCTGGTTGCCCATCTGGTCGAACTGACAAAGGGCGGTGCGGATTATACCTTTGATGCCACCGGCAATGTAAACGTGATGCGCACAGCACTGGAAGCGGCCCATAAGGGTTGGGGTGAAAGCATCATCATCGGCGTTGCCCCTGCCGGTGCCGAAATCTCTACCCGTCCGTTCCAGCTTGTCACCGGTCGCAGCTGGCGCGGCACGGCCTTTGGTGGCGCTTCGGGGCGCACCGATGTGCCGAAAATCGTAGACTGGTACATGGACGGCAAGATTGAGATCGACCCGATGATCACCCACAAGCTGACACTGGACGAAATCAACCACGGTTTCGATCTGATGCATGAAGGCAAATCTATTCGCGCCGTGGTGGAATTTTGATCGACGCCAATATCCCCAGACTCGCCGTCTTTATAGACGGCGACAACGTCAGTGCGGCCTATGCCGAGGTGATCCTTGAGGAAATTGCCAGTTTTGGTGAAATCAGCCTGCGCCGCATTTACGGGGATTTTTCCAGCTCGCGGATGAACCGCTGGTCGGACAATCAGGTGCAGTTCGGCATCGTGGCCCAACACGTGCCAAGCACCACAACCGGCAAGAACGCAAGCGATATTGCGCTGGTGATCGACGCGATCGACCAGCTTCACTCGGGGCTTTACGACGGTTTCTTTATCGTCTCGTCAGACGGGGATTACACCCGTCTGGCCCACCGCATCCGCGAAGAGGGTGTCCATGTCTATGGTATCGGGGAACGTAAAACCCCCGAAGCCTTCAGAATGGCCTGCAAACGGTTCATTTATATCGAAAACCTGCTGCCCAAGGCCGAAGATGCCAAGACAGGTCCGACGGTGGAAAAAGCAGACCTGAACTTTGCTTACAACCGCATCCGAACCGCCCTTCGCGCGGTTAATGATGGCAACGGAGAGGTCCATCTCAGTCAGGTCGTGCAAGAGTTGAACAAGCGCTATCCCGATTTTGATCCCCGTTCATTTGGTAAGAAACGGCTGTTGGATCTCATAGAAGAAATCAGCAAATTCAAGGTTACAAAGCAGGGTAACGTCGTATTCGTTCAGGAAAAGGTCAAACAAAAGTGACCACTCCTCCGACATACAACCCGATCCCCTTGCCCGACCGGTTCGACTACACCGACGACGAGACACGGTTTCACGCGCTGTCCTTCATGAATTTCATGCGCAAACGGCATACCGTGCGGGATTTTTCGGATCGGGAGGTGGATCAGGGGGTGATTGAGGATTGCATCGCCGCCGCCGGAACCGCGCCCAGTGGCGCGAACCACCAGCCGTGGCATTTTGTGGCCATCCGCAACCCCGACCGCAAGGCCCGCATCCGCGCGGCTGCGGAATCCGAAGAGGACGTATTTTATGATGGCGGTGCCGGAGCCGAGTGGCTGGCCGCACTGGAACCTATCGGAACTGACAAGAACAAACCCCATCTGACGGACGCGCCGTGGTTGATCGTGGTCTTTGCCCAACGCTATGGTCTGCGGGAGGACGGGAGCAGTTTCAAGAATTACTACGTGCCCGAAAGTGTCGGGATCGCCACCGGCTTTCTGCTGACGGCCTTGCACCATGCAGGGCTGTCCAGCCTGACCCACACACCCAATCCGATGAAGTTTCTCAATGATATGTGCGGTCGTCCCGTATCGGAGAAACCGACGATGATTATCGCCACGGGCCATCCAAGCGATACCGCAACAGTTCCTGAAATTGCAAAACACAAAAAGCCGCTGTCACAGATTATGACCGTTTTATAAGACATTTAAATGCTAGAGATATTCCTGCAAACGTTGCCGTTTTTCGCCCTAATTGCGATCGGATATCTCGCCGCTGTAACGCGGTTTTTCGGCCCCGAAGCCACGACCTATCTAACCAAATTCGTATTTTATTTCGCGCTGAGCGCGATGCTCTTGCGGTTTTCCAGTTCGCTTCCGATTAACGAGATTTTCGATCTTGAATTTGGCATGGCCTATCTTGCGGGCTGTCTGGTGGTCTACGCCCTGTTCATGGGCATCGCGCTGTTGCGGCGTACCGGATGGGCCATTGCCGCGATTGAGGCACAATGCGCTGTGATCGGAAACGCCGGCTTTCTGGCCCTGCCCATGCTGGTGGCCCTGCTGGGGGATGCGGCTGCGGCGCCGGTTCTGTTTGTGCTGGCGATTGATCTGATCGTGTTCGGGTCGCTCGTCGTGATCGTGATCACTGCATCACGAGAGGGTTCCGTTTCCCTTGGGTCGCTGCGCCGCATCGGTGTCGGCCTGCTGAAGAACCCGATGGTGATGTCCATGTCGCTGGGGCTGGTCTGGTCGGCGCTGGAGTTTCCGGTGCCACAGCCAGCGGATGATTTCCTGCGGATTCTCGGCTCTGCGGCGACGCCCTGTGCGCTGTTTGCCATTGGCGCATCGCTGGTGGGGCAGTCGGCGGAACGGCCTGCGATTGCGATCTGGCTCAGCTTTGGGACGCTGGTGATCCAGCCCGCCGCTGTCGCGTTTTTTGCGCTTTGGGTGTTTGACGTAGACCCTTTCGCCGCCGGTATCATGATTGCAACCGCTGCCATGCCGACCGCGGGCAACATCTACATACTGGCGCAACATTACGGTGTTGCCCCGGCGCGGGTGTCGTCAACAATCCTGATGTCCACCGTGGCCAGTGTTGCCACTCTGTCTGTCGTGCTTGGCTGGGTGATCGGCAGCGGGCCGACTTAGACACCAGCCTTGCCCTTTTCCTCTTCAATCACAGTTTTAACAGCTTCGGGAATATTGGCCACCGGCGGTTTCCTTCTGCTTATGCGCTTGGGAACAAAGGGCCGTGCATAGCACGAAACTGCCCTCAAAACGATTGATCTGTTGAGGCGGGCCGGATTCTCGGCTAGGCCTGATGGAAAAACACGGAGAGCCGCTATGGAAATGCTATCGGAAAACAAATGCTTCGACGGGGTACAGGGGGTCTATTCCCACCACTCGGACAGCTGCGCCTGTGACATGACGTTCGGCCTGTTCGTGCCGCCACAGGCCAAACTGCACGAGGTTCCGGTGCTGTGGTATCTGTCCGGCCTGACCTGCACCCATGAAAACGCCATGACCAAAGCAGGCGCACAGCGTTGGGCGGCGGAAAACGGAATAGCCGTGGTGTTCCCCGATACTTCGCCCCGCGGCGAAGATGTGGCCGACGATGATGCCTATGACCTGGGCAAGGGCGCAGGGTTCTATGTGAACGCCACTGAGGACCCTTGGGCGCCCCATTACAAAATGTATGACTACATCACAGAGGAACTGCCCGCGCTGGTGTTCAACGAATTTCCCTTGCTGGAAGAGGCACAGGGCATCACCGGACATTCTATGGGCGGGCATGGTGCGCTGACGCTGGCAATGGCGCGGCCGGATCAGTACACATCGGTTTCCGCCTTTGCCCCGATCACCAACCCGACCGCTTCGGATTGGGGGCGCAAACAGCTTTCCGCCTATCTGGGCGATGATGAGGCCGCTTGGGCCGCCCATGACGCAACCCTGTTGATGCGCGAAACCGGCCATCCGTCGCACATTTTGATAGATCAGGGCAGCGCCGACAACTTTCTGGACCTTCTCAAACCCGAAGCCCTGTCCGAAGCGATGGCTGCTCGCCGTCAGCCCGGCACATTCCGGATGCAGGAAGGCTATGACCACAGCTATTTCTTTGTCTCAACCTTTATGGAAGACCATGTCGCCTTTCACGCCGATGCCCTTTACGGAGTATAATATATGAGCCGCTACGATCTGGTTGTTATTGGCAGCGGACCTGCCGGAAAATCCGCTGCAATCCAGGCGGCGAAACTGCACCGCAAGGTGCTGGTGGTGGAACGCAACGCCCGTGTGGGCGGTGTGTCTGTTCACACCGGCACCATCCCGTCCAAAACCCTGCGGGAAACCGCGCTGAACCTTTCGGGCTGGCGCGAGCGCAGCTTTTACGGGCGGTCCTACCGTGCGCGGGAACGTATCGAATCCCAAGACCTTCAGGCCCGTCTTCACAAGACCCTCGATTACGAAGTAGATGTGCTGGAACACCAGTTCACCCGCAATCGTGTGGAAACGCTGGAGGGTGAGGCCCGCTTTGTTTCCGACAATGTGATCGAAGTCAAAAGCCAGGACGGAGAAACCACCGAGATCACGGCGGACAGCTTTGTCATTTGCACCGGCACCCGCCCGTTCCGGCCCGATTACATCCCCTTTAACGGCACCACGATTTTCGACAGTGACGAGATTCTGACGCTGCCCAACATCCCGCGCAGTCTGATTGTGGTTGGCGCCGGTGTGATCGGGGTGGAATACGCCACGATCCTTTGTTCGCTCGATGTGCAGGTCACGTTGGTCGAACCCCGCGACAGTTTTCTGGATTTCATTGATGACACATTGATCGCGGAGTTTACCCAGCAAATCCGCGAAATGGGCATCGACCTGCGTCTGGGCTCCAAGGTGGAACTGGTGGAGCAAAAGGGCGATTTCGTCGAAATTTCCATGGAAAACGGCCGTCATGTCCGCGCTGAAATGCTGTTGTTCGCAGCGGGTCGGATGGGCGCAACGGATGCGCTCAATCTGGACGCGGTCGGGTTGGAAACAGACCATCGCGGGCGCATCACGGTGAACCGCGACACATATCAGTCCGAGGTGCCCCATATCTATGCTGCGGGCGATGTGATCGGCTTCCCCTCGCTTGCCTCTACATCGTTGCAACAGGGGCGTGTTGCAGCCTGCCATGCGCTCGATACACCGACCCTGCCGCAATCGCCGTGGTTCCCTTATGGGATTTATTCGGTGCCTGAAATGTCCACCTGCGGCATGTCCGAGGAGGAAGTACAGGAGCGGGGCATCCCCTACGAAATCGGACTGGCGCGGTTTTCCGAAACCTCACGCGGGCATATTATGGGGATCGAAAACGGCATGTTGAAAATGCTGGTGTCCTTGAAAACCCGCCGCCTGTTGGGTGTGCAGATCATGGGCGAAGGTGCAACCGAACTGATCCACATCGCACAGGCGGTGCTGAACCTGAAAGGCACGGTGGATTACTTTATCGAGAACACCTTTAACTATCCCACCCTTGCCGAAGCCTATAAAATCGCCGGTCTGGATGCGTTCAACCGCATGCCCATCCCCGAGAAATACAAGGTGGCGCCGGAGAAAAAGAAAACCGAAACAAAGGCCAAGACGAAGGAGTCCAAGTGACCTGCATTTTCATTGATGCGGATGCCTGTCCGGTCAAAGAGGAAACCCTGCGCGTGGCGGACCGGCATAAGGTAAAGGTCTTTGTGGTGTCCAACGGCGGCATCCGTCCGAACCCCCATCCGCTGGTGGAAATCGTCGTGGTGGATTCCGGTCCCGATGTGGCCGATATGTGGATCGCCGATCGCTGCGGCAAGGGTGATGTTGTGGTCACGGGCGACATCCCGTTGGCGGCCAAGTGTCTTGAGGCCGAGGCCCGCGTGATCCAGCACAACGGTGAATTGTTCACCAAGGGCAATATCGGCAACCGTCTGGCCACGCGGGATTTGATGGCCGATCTGCGGGCGGCCGATCCGTTCCGGCAGGGTGGCGGCAAACCCTTTTCCAAGGCCGACCGCTCCCGTTTTCTGGATGTGTTGGAACGGGAGGTCCGCTTTGCCCTGCGCGAAACAGGGGGTGGCGCACCCTGACGAAGCGGCATTTCCCCGATTAAGAAGGAATATTTGAATGAAAATCCCGTTTATCGAATTTGACGAAATGGACAGCCGACTGAGCTGGGAAGGTTTGACCGATGCGCTTGCCAAGGGGCACACGCTCGCGACAGCAAGCATTGCAGACGGGTTTGCCTATCGCGGAGAGGATACCCTGCTCAGCCGTGCTGCATGGATCGACGGATTGGGCGTGGCTGTAAAATCCGCCACCATCGTTCCGGGCAATGTCGCCAAGGGCAAGCCGATGGTTCAGGGCGGGGTCATGGTGTTTGACGATGAATTCGGCACGCTGGAAGCGGTGATCGACTTTCATCTTGTGACCAAATGGAAAACCGCCGGTGACAGCTTGCTCGGGGCAAAACTGCTGGCGCGGCCTGACAGTAAAACGATCCTGATTGTCGGGGCCGGCACTGTCGGGCGCAATCTGGTCAGCGCCTATTCTACGGTCTTTCCGAAGGCATCTTTCTTGGTCTGGAACCGAACCGGCGCCAAAGCGGTCGAGATGGCTCAGGAACTGTCAGACTTCCATGATATCAAGCCGGTAGAGAGCCTTGAGAATGCGGTCTCAGAGGCCGATATCGTGTCCTGTGCCACCATGTCCAGCGATCCGGTCCTGCAGGGCGACTGGCTGCACGCGGGCCAACATATCGACCTGATCGGCGCCTACCGCCCCGACATGCGAGAGGTGGACGACACCGCCCTGACCCGCAGCAGCATCTTTGTTGACAGCCGCGCCACCACGATGGACCACATCGGAGAACTGAAAATCCCGCTGGAGGAAGGTGTTATCAGCAGGGATGACATTCTAGGCGATTTCCACGAACTGGTAGCAGGCACAGCGAAACGCAGTCACGATGACGAGATTACCCTGTTCAAAAACGGTGGCGGTGCCCATCTGGATCTGATGACTGCAAAATATATCCTGAAGGAATGGAACGCCACATGACAGGACCCGCCTTTGACAACAGCTACGCCCGCCTGCCCGACGGTTTCTTCGCCCGTGTCGATCCTGATCAAGCCCCGGAACCGGAACTGATCAAACTGAACACGGGACTGGCGGAAGAGATCGGGTTGGATGTGGCATGGTTGTCGTCGCAAAAGGGTCTAGAGATGCTCTCCGGTGCGGGTGTGGCCCAAGGATCGGAACCGCTGGCGATGGCCTACGCAGGGCACCAGTTCGGCGGCTGGTCGCCGCAACTCGGCGATGGCCGCGCCCATCTGCTGGGTGAGATCATCGCCCCTGATGGCACACGGCTCGACATTCAGTTGAAAGGCTCCGGCGCGACCCCGTTTTCGCGCAACGGGGACGGTAAAGCCGCGCTAGGCCCTGTGCTGCGGGAATATATCGTCAGCGAATTTATGGCTGCCGCTGGCGTGCCCACGACCCGTGCGCTGGCCGCCGTTACTACGGGGGAAAGGGTACAGCGGGAGACCGGATTGCCGGGCGCTGTCCTGACCCGCATCGCACAAAGCCACGTGCGGGTTGGCACCTTCCAATACTTTTTCGCCCGAGAGCAGAAAGAGCACATCCAGACGCTGGCGGATTACGTGATCGACAGGCACTATCCTACTGCCAAAGAAGCGGAAAATCCGGTTCTGGCCATGCTCGAAATGGTGACAGAGCGGCAGGCGCGTCTGATTTCCCAATGGATGTGTCTGGGATTTATTCACGGGGTGATGAACACCGACAATATGCAGGTCGCCGGAGAGACCATAGACTATGGTCCCTGCGCCTTTATGGACCGTTTCCACCCAAATACGGTGTTCAGCTCCATTGACCGCAACGGGCGCTATGCTTGGGTGAACCAGCCCAATATCGGCGTGTGGAACCTGTCCCGTCTGGCCGAAGCGCTGCTGCCTGTGCTGCACCCTGATCAGGATGCCGCAATCAAACTGGCCGAAGGCGCTGTGGGGCGGTTTTCCGACCTGTTTAACGAAACTCTGAACGCCGGATTTGCCGCCAAACTCGGCATCCCTGTGGACGCCGCTTTCATGCAGGATATGTTCAAACTGATGGCGGATCAGGGGTGTGATTTCACCCTGTTCTTCAGCGAACTGACCCGCATTGCAGGTGGCGGCAAAGAGGAGCCTTTCGCCGCGCTGTTTGTCGAACCGCTGGAAGCGCAGCTCTGGCTGGAGCAATGGCGCAAGCGGCATGATCCGGCGTTACTGGATGGGATGAAAGCCGCCAATCCGGTATTTATCCCGCGAAACCATCGCGTTGAGGAAGCAATTCAAAGCGCACTGGCGGGGGATTACACGCTGTTTCACACCCTTGTTTCGGTGGTCACAAGACCCTTTGATCCGCAACCGGAACATGCGGAATATGAACGCGCCCCGACCGAGGACCAGATCGTACAGCAGACTTTCTGCGGCACATGACCCTGCTATCACCCGCGATGCTTCTCGCTGCCTCCGGGTTGTTTCTTGCGGTGGTGTGGTTCTTGCGCCGCCCCATGACAGGACGGGCCCGCCGGTCAGCGCCCGGGGATTTTGTCCCGATAACCGGTGGATTGATCCACTACCAATGGCACGGACCCAAAAACGGGCCGGTGCTGGTGATGGTGCACGGACTGACCACGCCAAGCTTTGTCTGGCGGGACCAACTGGGCGCCCTTACCGGCGCAGGCTACCGCGTGTTGACGTTCGATCACTTTGGCCGCGGCT
This sequence comes from Neptunicoccus sediminis, assembly GCF_001719615.1. Lineage (GTDB taxonomy): Bacteria > Pseudomonadota > Alphaproteobacteria > Rhodobacterales > Rhodobacteraceae > Amylibacter > Amylibacter sediminis. The sequence goes on along the minus strand of NZ_MDVX01000001.1, from coordinate 306,957 downwards.
TTTCGGATCGTCCCTACGCAAGACACACAATGGCGTTCTATGTGCGGGAGATCGACGAACTGCTTGAAAAACTGGACGTTCCTGCGGGTTATAGCTTGCTGGGGTATTCGATGGGCGGGGCGATTGCAGCCCATTACGCGGGCTTGCGGCGGGACCGGATCAAACGTCTGATCCTGCTCACCCCTGCGGGGTTGCTAAAGTCGGAGCCAAACTGGATCGCCCGCTGGCCGGTGATCGGGGATCTTGCCATGTTCCTGTTCGGCGGCTGGATCCTGCGCCGCGGCAGCAGACAAGCAGGCAAGCTGGAAGGTGTGGATAACGATATGATCGAAAAACAGTGCCGCGAGACCCGATTTGCCGGTTTCGGGGCGGCGGTTCTAAGCTGCCTGCGCCATGTGATCTATACGGACCAGACCGATGTGCACCGCAGGCTGCTGGATCGTGGCATGCCTGTGCTGGCTGTTTTCGGAACCAAGGACACTGTGATCCCGATTGCCTGCGCCATGCGCCTGCGGGAAATCAACCGCACGGCGCGTATTGTAGAGATTAAAGGCGCGGGTCACTCATTGGTGACGACCCACGCCCGACAGGTCAATCGCGCTGTTCTGGCGTTTTTGTCGGATCGGGAACAGGTTCCACCCCTTCAAGCGCACCATCCATCATCGGAAGCATAGACGTCGTCGATCCAAGATCATCGCTTTCCGGCGGGGTTTTCCAATCCATCCCGTCAAAAGTGCCGCAATTGTCGCATTTCGGCGCCCATTGGGTATGGATTTTGTTGCAGGACGAACAAATCCATTGCGGTCCGCGAGAGGCCGAGAGCGCTTTGGACAGCCAGCCGCGCACGACTTTTTCATCCGCGCCTTCACCCCGTGCAATCGCCGCCATAATGGACAGGGACCGTGCCGAGGGCTGTGTTTCCGCCAGATCACCCATCGCACGACGGGCTGCTGGGAAATCTTCCTCTGCCAGCAACAGTTCTGCGTGAAGCATTCGGGTTTCAGCATGATCAGAGTTGATCCGCAGCAGGCTGTTAAACCGTTTCAGCCGCGCTGCAGGCGTTTCTTCCGGCTCGATCTCTGCAAAGGCACTGGCAAGATCGGGATGCGGGGTCGCGCCCCACGCCTTTTTGATCACTTTCGCAGCGGATTTCTTGTTGCCGTCCAGAACATGCATCTCGGACGCCAGAACCGCTGCGGGCACCAGATCGGGAGACAGGGCGTTGGCCTGCAACGCGGCCTCCTTGCCGGACGGGATTTCCCCTGCTTCCAGCAAACGACGTGCATCCGCAAGCGAGAGAACCGCATCGCGGCGGCGTCCCACATCACGGGGTAACGCGTGAGACTTTACCTTGGCCTCGATCGTCTTGCGCGCACCGGACCATTCCTGCTTTTCGGTTTGCAACGTAAACAGAGTATCCAGCGTGCCATTATGGTTCGGCCGCAAGGCAAAAGCTTTCTCTGCCAGTTTCAGCGCGGTATCCGTGTCCCCTTCGGCCAGTTTCTGTTTCATGATTCCCTGAACGCCGACAAAGCGGGTACGGTCGTTTTGCAGCAGGTTCTTGTAGTGTTTCAGCGCCTTTTTCGTATCGCCGGAAATTTCCGCCGCCTGCGCATTGATAAGCTGGGTCAGTTCGGGACGGTCGAGATAACGCTCCGCCTTGGCCGCTTTCTGACTGGCGGTGCGTCCTTCACCTGCGGCAAGGGCAACCATCCCGTCCGCCAGCGCCTCAAACCCTTTGCGTTCGCGGTGTCGGGTGAAATAACGGGAAATCGCGGTTTCATCACCGTTAAAGAAGTGAAACACCGCCACCATTAGCGCCAGCAGTTTGACCACGATCCAGATAGCAAGGATCAGCAACACCAGCCCGATCAGCCCGACCAGCGGCTCAAACGTGTATTCCGCGCCGTTAAAGGAAAGCTGCACCTGACCGCCGGCTTCGATTAAAAAGCTGGCGGCAAAGGCCGCGGCTGTAATCAGCGCAATGAAAAAGATTATTCGGATAAGGGACCACAGCATGTGTCGCGCTTTCTATCAGGTTGCGCCAAGAGAGGCATTCAGATCGGTTAACGCGGTTTGCGCCGCGTTCAGGGCGGACAAATCGGCAATCCACTGTGACATCGCCGCTTTTGCAGGCTCTGGCAATGAATTAGCCTCGCTCAACGCGGCGGCAAGTCTGCGGTTAACCAAATCATCCTCCACACGGGACAGGATCGCATCGGTGCTATCCCCTTCGCGCCGCTCGATAGAGCGGGTGCCCACCTGTGTTTTCAGGAAAGCGCCGAATTTACCCACGACACCTTCCCCCGCATTGGCCTTGGTATCGGCCCGCAAAGCGGCATGGGCGCGGTCGGAGAAACGGTTGCGCAGGGTTGTCCAGGACGGTGTACCGCTTTGCGCCACAGCGCCCAGCGCCTCCGGCGCCTCAACACCGGTGAGTTCGCTCAGACTATCCAGCGCGGACTGAAACGGTGCACCGCTGTCCAAAGCCACGGAGATGTCTGTCAGCAGTTTTTTCGTCGCTGTGGTTGCGACTTTGCTGGAGGCTTCCTTTTGGGCCTCCTCCACACGCCGCGCCGCTGCTTTGGCAGCATCTTCAACTTTCTGGTTCAAAGCACCGTTTTTTGCAGCCAGATCAGCCACTTGTGCCTTCAATCCCTGCAATGTCGCCTGAAAACCGGAAAGTTTGGATGCGGCCTCTTCGGAAAGTGTCGCACCGTTTTCGGTGATCTGCGTCGAAAGGCGTTCCCCCACAGCGGTCAGTTCGGCCTCTACGCCCTCGATACGGGATTCAAGCGAAGCCACGCGGGATTCAATCTCAACGCCATCAGTTGCTGCAAGGCTGTCCTTGATCGCGGCGAGCTCCTCCTGCTGGCTTTCGGCATATTGCGCAATCGCCGCATCAATCGCGGCCTGATCCACACCATCCTGCGGGGCGTTTTCCAGTTCTGCCAACCGTGCCTCAAGATCGGACCGAAGCGCTGCGACCTCTGCTTTGGCTTCAGTCTGGCCCGGCATCAGAAATTCGGCAACCGGAGACAGGCCCGCAGGCAACATCGGCGCGAGTTTTGGTGCGCCCCAAAGTGCGATGACGATCCCCAGAACAATCAGCGCCAGCGCCCGCAGGACTTTGGCCGAGAACGACGACCCGATGTCATCCTCTTCAACTTCATCCTCAGTGCTATGGGCGTCAGGAGCGGGGTTAGGCGTAGCCACCGGATCAGGTTTCTTAACGGGATCAGGTTTCTTCACCGCATCCGCGCCGGATTTATCCTGCGACTTGGTTACAGGCTCCCCAGCTTTGGCCACAGTGCCCGCCCCTGCCAAGCCACCAGCTGCAGCACTTGCAGGTTTGGCGTCTTTTGCTTTGGCATCCGGTTTAGCATCCACAGTCTTACCGGCGGATGTAGTGTCTGTAATTTTTCCGTCGCTCCCCGCGCCAGCGGCTTTATCGGTGGGGGACTTCTTTTCAAAGGACTGGGCTTTGGCCGCTGTTGCAGACGCACCTGCGGACGGGCTGTCGCTGCCTTTAGCATCCGCTTTAGCGACGTCTTTATCAGACGTTTTGCCAGCCTTCACCTCTGCGGCATTGGTTTTCTCTGTCGGCTTGGTGTCCGGCGTGGTTTTGGCACCGGTGCCACCCACGACTTCCGCGTCTTCGATTTCCGGTTTTTTCTTGGATTTATCTGCCACGTGCCGATAGCCCTATTCTGCTTCTAGGAGGAATCCCTTCGTCAAAACTAGGGTCTCTGTGCCATTCTCTCAAGTCCAATGCGTAAACTGCGCTGAAATTGCCTATAATCTTCAGGCTTTTGCTGTGAAATTACGCAACATCAGGTCCAAAGCCGAAACCATTGCGGCCCGTGTCGGGTGGCTGGCAATCTCTACAGGGGCCTGTACCCCCCGTAACGGGACTGTCGCATTCGTGCTGATACACAGAAAACGACAGTCAAAAAGCGGCTTGCCGACGATCTGATCCGCCAGATAGAGCGCGGTTCGGGGGGAAAATACCGGCACAATGACTGCCTGCCCGCTCAATGCGTCCAGCGCTGTTTGCGACAGGGATACGGGTGATTGATCGTAAAGAACAATCCGTTCGGCCTGCAATCCTTTGGCCTGCAACGCCTGCGCCAGATCAAGCGCAGCATGATTGCCTGAAAGGTAAAAAATCCGGTCCTTCGCAGTGGCCTGCGCCAGCACCAAAGCAAGCAGGTCTTCCCCTGTGCCATCGGCACTTTGCGCCGTAAAACCCTGTGCCCGTGCAGCATCAGCGGTATTGTCGCCCACACACAGCGCACGGGGCGTCCGGTCTGTGGTACAGTCGGACCAGACAGCCACGCTATTGACCGAGGTGAACAGCAACAGGGTGGCGTCAGTGGGCAAATCCGGCTGCTTGCGCGGCGCAATCCCGAGCACGGGGCTGTAGATCACAGGCGGTGTGAAACCGCTCTGCGCCGCGAACGACTGAAGAAAAGCACGGGATTGCGGCTCGGGCCGGATCATTAGGAGCGTGGGTTCTGTCATGGGGTGATGTGACCATTGCTGAAAAGGGGCGCAAATGTTACCTGCGGGACGAGAAAATCATGACGGGCGCGGATTGGCAATGTCACATAATATCACAGTATTGGGGCTGGAGAGCAGTTGCGACGACACCGCCGCCGCCGTAGTGCGTCGCACGAATAGCGAGTCTGCCGAAGTGTTATCCTCTGTCGTCTGGGGGCAGGAAGGGTTACACGCGGCCTTTGGCGGTGTGGTTCCCGAAATTGCCGCCCGCGCCCATGCAGAGCGGCTGGACCTATGCGTGGAACAGGCGCTGGAACAGGCGGGGCTGACGCTGGGCGAGGTGGATGCTATCGCGGTGACAGCCGGACCCGGACTTATCGGTGGCGTGATAAGTGGTGTGATGTGTGCCAAGGGTCTGTCCATCGGCTCTGGCAAACCGCTGGTGGGGGTCAACCATCTGGCAGGACACGCCCTGACCCCGCGCATGACGGATGGTGTGGAATACCCCTATCTGATGTTGCTGGTGTCAGGTGGGCATTGTCAGTTTCTGGGGGTACACGGTCCCGATCAGTTCACCCGCATGGGCGGCACCATTGACGACGCCCCCGGCGAAGCCTTTGACAAATCAGCAAAACTTCTTGGCCTTGGGTATCCCGGCGGGCCTTTGATCGAAGAAGAGGCGAAAAACGGGGATCCGAAACGGTTCCGCTTTCCCCGTCCGCTGCTGGATCGTCCCGATCTGGATATGTCGTTCTCTGGCTTGAAAACCGCCCTGCGCCGTGCGCGCGATACACTGGTCGCTGAAAAAGGCGGCCTGACGGTACAGGATCGCGCCGATCTCTGCGCCAGTTTCCAGCAGGCGGTGGCTGATACGCTGGCGGAAAAGACCCGCCGCGCCTGTATCGCCTTTGGCAAACCTGTGGAAACGCCTGTGTTGGCCGTAGCGGGCGGTGTGGCTGCGAACAGTCTGATCCGCAGTGCGCTGCAGAAAGTGGCAGCACAAGAGGGTTTCCGATTTCTTGCACCGCCGCTGAAATACTGCACCGATAATGGCGCGATGATCGCATGGGCCGGACTGGAACGGTTTGCGGGGGGCGAAAGCGATGACCTGACCCTGTCCGCCCGCCCGCGCTGGCCGCTGGACAAGGCGGCAACACCGATGCTTGGCTCTGGTAAAAAAGGAGCCAAAGCGTGACGCGGATTGGCGTGATCGGCGCAGGCGCCTTCGGCACGGCCCTTGCCAGCGTAGCGCGATCGGGCGGCAATGAGGTGGTGCTTTGGGGGCGTGACCCCGAACAGATCAATACCATGCGGCAAACCGGCGTAAACAAACGCTATCTTCCCGATGTACCCCTGCCTGACGGATTGGAAATCACCTCTGATCTTAGGGATTTGCAAACTGCCGAAATCCTGTTGATGGTCTTGCCCGCACAACATCTGCGCAGCTTTCTGGCCGAAGCGTCCCTGCCAGCCGCTGCGCCGGTTCTGCTCTGCGCCAAGGGTATTGAAACCGGCACGGGTCTGCTTCAGCAGGACATATTGAAAGAGAAAAAACCCGATGCCACCGTCGCCGTTCTCTCCGGCCCGGGCTTTGCGAGCGAGCTGACACAGGGCAAACCGACTGCGCTTTCGCTCGGCTGCGAAGACCAAAAAACCGGCGCTTGGTTGCAAGAGGTTCTCTCCTCTGCTTCCTTGCGATTGTATCTGTCCCAAGACACCACCGGCGTTGCGCTTGGCGGGGCGCTCAAGAACGTCTACGCCATTGCCTGCGGTCTGGTGGTGGGGGCCGGACTGGGCGAAAGCGCCCGCGCTGCCCTGATGACGCGGGGCTTTGCCGAACTGGCACGGCTTGCGGCCTCTATGGGGGCAAAAACAGAGACTTTGATGGGGTTGTCCGGCTTTGGCGATCTGGCGTTGAGCTGCACCTCGCTGCAATCCCGCAACTTTGCTTTCGGGGAAAAACTGGGCCGCGAAGGGGCGTTCGGCACCGGAAAAACCGTGGAAGGCATCGCCACAGCGCAGGCGGTTTTGGGGCTGGCAAGCCGCCAGAACATCGAAATGCCGATTGCACAGGCGGTTGCGGATGTGTTGGATGGACGGCAGGAACTGGAACAGGTGCTGCGCACACTGATGTCGCGCCCCCTGAAACCGGAAAGCCGATAAACGCGGAGGGCATCATGAACTACTGGCTGTTCAAATCGGAACCCAACACATGGGGCTGGGACGATCAGGTTGCCAAGGGCGATGCTGGCGAGGAATGGGACGGTGTACGAAACTATCAGGCCCGCAACTTCATGCGTGACATGGCAATCGGCGATCTGGGGTTTTTCTACCACTCCTTGAAGGAAAAAGCCGTTGTCGGGATCGTCGAGGTCTGCGCAACTGCCCATCCTGACAGCACAACAGACGATGACCGCTGGGAATGTGTGGACATCAAGGCGGTCAAACCGCTGAAAACGCCTGTCACGCTGGACATGGTAAAGGCCGATCCGCGTCTGTCCGAGATGGTGCTGGTCAAAAACTCCCGCTTGTCGGTGCAACCCGTGCGCCCCGAAGAATGGGACATCATCTGCGAAATGGGCGGCCTGTAGAGGCTAGCGGCATCCCGACCAGCGCCCCTGATCCATGTGGAAATGGTCATGATGTGCGGCGTTGTAATCAGGGCTTAGCACCATGCGGAACCACGCACAGGCGCTATTCCGTGCCGAGCGCAGAAATTCTGCTGTTTTTCCCGTAGCTTGCCAATCATTGCGCAAGCGGATTTTTTGCCCGTTTGTCAGATCGAAACCGGATATATCCAGCGCATTCGCCGTCGCATGCTGGCTCATCCGTGATGACCCTGCGATTGTCCGGCAAGAATAGCTGCCATAATGGTGAATGCGGCTGATCCCTGCGCCCAGCAGCGCCTGCGCAGCGGGCTGCAACCCGTGATGTTCCCACATGGCCAACCGCAGGGCGATGTCGCAGCGGGTTTCCAGCGGGGCAATTCGGGCTGTCGCCAGATTCGAAAGCTGTACGCGGTTTCTGATGTGACACTGGTCGTCTTGCTCTTGCGGTGGCAGGGCGACAACCGGCGCGGCAATCCGCTCCAACGCTGCGGCGCAAAGTTGCGGTTCTGCTACCGCCCCTGCCAGTTTCCATTGGGTGATCCGCGTCAACGGGGCCTTGGGATCCAGCGGACGGGTCGGGTTCCACTCCGGTGGCAACGGTGTTTGCGGGTGATACAATAGCGTTGTGACAGCAAATGCCAGCGCGACCACGGGCAGAAACAGACCGCCAAGCAACCAGCCGAGCTTACTTTTGCGCCCCATTGCGATCCCCCTTAAATCACAAAGGGCGCCACAGCGGGCGCCCGTAAGCTCTGGTTTTGAAAAGAATTAACTGTAAACAGACTCTTTGCCGAACTCTTTGGTCAGCATGTAATAAATCACAGCGCGGTACTTGTTCCGCTCTGATTTGCCATAGGTGTCGATCACTTTTTCCATCGCGGTATCAAGCTCGGGTCCGTCGGACAGCCCGAGTTTTTTGACGAGGAAGTTTTGTTTGACGGTTTCCAGTTCTCCGGCCTGACTGGACGCAACCGTTGCCGCATCAGCATCATAAATCGACGGACCACAGCCGATGGTTACTTTGGTCAGTAGGTCCATGTCGGGGGTCATTCCACATTTATTCTTCAGATCGTCAGCATATCTGGCAATCAAATCGTCGCGTTTTCCCATTTCTAACTCCTAAGCGCCGGATTGTCCCTGTTATCAAGAAAGGGCCATCCTGCGTGTAGCGCCCTTCTCGGGGCAAAACTTAGGGGAAGCGGGAATGCAAAAAAAGGGGGCTTGTGACATTCTTTGCGTTTTGGCCGTATTCCGGCTGTAAAGCGCATGCGCCAGACAAAAAAACGACCGCCGGAGCGGTCGTTTCGCATTTTCCAGAAACCGGGCAGAACCGTTTAGTAACGATAGTGTTCCGGTTTATAAGGACCATCGGTCGTCACACCGATGTAATCGGCCTGTTCTTTGGACAGTTCTGTCAGTTTCACGCCGATCTTTGCAAGGTGCAGACGGGCAACTTTTTCGTCCAGATGTTTGGGCAGGATGTAAACTTCGTTGTTGTACTGCTCCCCACGGGTCCACAACTCAATCTGGGCCAGCACCTGATTGGTAAAGGACGCAGACATCACAAAGGACGGGTGGCCTGTCGCGTTGCCAAGGTTCAACAAACGCCCTTGGGACAGCAGGATCATACGGTTGCCAGATGGCATTTCGTACATATCCACCTGATCCTTGATGTTTGTGCATTTCAGATTGGCAAGATTTGCCACCTGAATTTCATTATCAAAGTGACCGATGTTCCCGACGATCGCCATATCCTTCATCTCGCGCATATGCTCGATGCGGATGATGTCTTTGTTGCCGGTGGTGGTCACAAATATATCCGCGTCTTTAACGCAATCTTCCAGAGTGGTGACTTCAAACCCGTCCATCGCTGCCTGAAGCGCGCAGATCGGGTCAATTTCAGTCACTTTCACACGGGCACCGGCCCCACGCAGGGACGCGGCAGAGCCTTTGCCCACATCGCCGTACCCGCATACCACAGCGGTTTTACCGGCCATCATCGTGTCTGTCGCGCGGCGGATACCGTCCACGAGCGATTCTTTACAGCCGTATTTGTTGTCGAATTTCGACTTGGTCACAGAATCATTCACGTTGATCGCAGGGAATGGCAGGTCGCCGTTCTTTTGCAGTTCATACAGACGGTGGACGCCGGTTGTTGTTTCTTCGGACACGCCTTTGATCTGGCCACGCATCTTTGTGAACCAACCCGGAGAGGCCGCCATACGTTTCTTGATCTGCTTCTGGATCGCTTCTTCTTCTTCGGATGTCGGAACGCCGAAGTCTTCGCCTGCTTCGATCCGTGCGCCAAGCAGGATGTAGAGCGTTGCATCGCCGCCATCGTCAAGGATCAGGTTCGGACCGTCATCAAACAGGAAGGACCGGTCAAGATAATCCCAATGCTCTTCAAGGGTTTGACCCTTGATCGCAAAGACAGGAACACCGGACGCAGCGATTGCAGCGGCGGCGTGGTCTTGTGTGGAAAAGATGTTGCAAGACGCCCAGCGCACATCAGCGCCAAGGGCTGTCAGTGTTTCGATCAGAACGGCGGTCTGGATCGTCATGTGAAGCGAGCCGACAATCCGCGCCCCTTTCAAGGGCTGGCTTTCACCGAATTCCTCGCGCAGAGCCATCAACCCCGGCATTTCGGTTTCCGCAATGTCTAGTTCCTTGCGGCCAAATTCAGCCAGTGAAATGTCTTTTACAATGTAGTCAGACGCCATGTCAGAACCTTCCTTTTGGTTTTGACAGGGCCTTAGCAGCAAACGGCTATTTGCTCAACGGGCAATGAATCACAGGGGTGTCAGAGCGTCCGGTCGGTTGGTGTTTCCAAGTGGGAGTACAGCTCTTCCTGCTGTTCCAGATCAGGTTCCGGTGTGGTGTGGTCCCCTTGGGCAACAACGCAGGACTGGCCGCTTTCGTAATAGCTGACAAGGGTCCATGTGCCGTTTTGCTCGGACGCCCAAAGCTGGATGTCTGTGTCATTCCGGCTGATTTTCGGACCAACGGCCTTTTCGGAATACCAATCCACCAGAGCGGCCTCCATCTCTTCGGAGTCCATGCAGGACGTGGCGGCCTGTGCGGTTGTGGTTGCCAAAACGGCGGTTGTCAGTGCGATAAAAAAGCGTTTCATTGTTGCCTCCTTCATGCAATCAACGCATGAATCGCGAAATCGTTGCATAGGCACTTGAAAGAAACGAAATGCCCGCAAAGGAGATCCCATGAAACCACAACGGGCATGGCAGCGGATGTTATCGGGGCGGCGGCTGGATCTGTTGGACCCCTCGCCACTGGACATAGAAATTGAGGACATCGCTCACGGGCTGGCCTTTGTTGCGCGGTGGAACGGGCAAACCCGCGGGGATTACCCCTATTCCGTGGCCGAACATTCGGTCTTTGTGCTGGAACTTTACCGCCGCCTCTATCCGAAAGCGGGGCGGGACTGGCAACTGGCCGCCCTGCTGCATGACGCACCGGAATATGTGATCGGGGATATGATTTCTCCTGTTAAGGATGCGGTCGGCCCTGAATATGCCGCGCTGGACAAACGGTTGATGGCGGCGATCCATATCCGGTTCGGTCTGCCTGCGGAACTGCCCCCGACAATCAAGAAGCAGATCAAACGGGCAGACCGGATTTCCGCATGGCTGGAAGCGGTTCAGATCGCAGGGTTTTCCGAAGAAGAAGCGGATAAGCTGTTTGGCAAGCCGGTGTTCGACGACATCCCCAGACGCAGGTTGCGGCCGCACCCCCCGATGGAATCAAAGGGTGCGTTTATGGAAGTCTTTACCGATCTGATCGAAAGCTGAGCTTTCAACCTTTCAAATGTGGAGCGAATGGATGCGGCGCAGGGCTTCCTGACGCTCCAATTCCAGTTTCTTGCGCTCCTCATGGCGGTAGGCTTCGGAATCTAGCGCGTGATACCCGTCATTTCGGGTCTTATCGTTGCGGGTGGCAATCATCAGGGCCTTGGCGATAGAGTTGAACATGCTGTGTCCTTTCTGTGAATATATCCCCTAGCTCTAAGGCGATTGCCTTTGCAGATCGAATCCGTAATATTTCGGAAATGTTAGCTGAACTTATATTCTGATGGACTGGCGCGATATTCCCTCGCTGGCAGCTCTGCGTGCGTTTGAAGCGACCGCGCGACATCTAAATTTTAGCAGGGCCGCACGGGAACTGAATGTCACCCATGCGGCCATTGCCCAGCACGTGCGCGGGCTAGAGGCTGATTTCAAAGAGGCACTGGTGCAGAGACAAGGGCGCGGACTGGTTCTGACCCCTAGCGGGCACGCTTTGTCGGTCCGGTTGCAAACCGGTTTTGCGGAAATCGCTGCGGGTGTCGATGACCTGCGCCGCCTGCACGAAGACCGGCCGCTGAATATCTCTGTCACGCCGGCCTTTGCGACCAACTGGCTGATGCCGCGCATCGGGTCCTTCTGGCGCGATCATCCTGAAATCCCTATCAACATCAACCCGAGTGTCGCGCTGGTGGATCTGAACCAAGGTGTCTTTGATCTGGCGATCCGCTACGGCGCGGGGGACTGGCAAGGGATGGAGGTTGAGAAGCTAACAGACGGCGGGTTTTGTGTGGTGGCGCACCCCGATCTGGTGAAAGATTGCGAAATCAAGACCCTTAAAGACACACAATCCCTACCCTGGCTGCTGGAGGACTCCATGATGGAGCGCCGCGCCATGCTGGAGGCAGAGGGTCTGGACTTTGACAAATTGAAGGTAAATCTGATGTCACGCTCAAGCCTCGCGCTGTCCGGGGTGATGGCAGGTTTAGGGGTGACACTGCATCCCCGCTCTCTGATCGAACGAGAAGTAGCAACGGGTCAGTTGAAGCTCCTGTTTGAACTGGATTCCGAAAACCTCGGCTATTACCTCGTCTGGTTGCCGTCGCGGGACGGTCCGAAGGAGCGTATCCTGCGAAAATGGCTGTTGCAGGTTGCCAATACTGCGTGAAACAGGGTTACTCCCCAAAAGAATACGAAAGACGCCCCCATGACCGAACTTCCCTTCCCCGATGATTTCGCGCCGGACCTGCGCGACCTGCTGGCGCCTGACCTGTCGAAAGGTGCGATGATCCCTGCTGCGACCGTAGAGAGGGCGGCAGCGCAATTGGGGCAGGATACTGGCACCCTGATGATCCAACTGCTGCCGCTGGCCGCTGCCTATGCGCGGGTGCCGTTGTCAGGCTTTCACGTTGGCGCCGTTGCACTGGGTCGAACAACGGGAAACCTTTATTTCGGGTCTAATATGGAGTTTTCCGGCCATGCGCTCAGCTTTTCGGTGCACGGAGAACAATCCGCCATTAACCACGCTTGGCAGGCGGGTGAGGAAGGTCTGGACACTCTCGCCGTCAACGCAGCGCCTTGCGGGTACTGCCGCCAGTTTATGAACGAACTGGCCTCTGCTGGGCACGGGTTCAACATCCTGATGCGCAAAGGGTCCGATTCAGGAGATTTCAGCTATTCCACCCAACCGCTCTCCCACTACCTGCCAGAGTCCTTTGGTCCGGCAGATCTCGGGATGGAGGGTGGTCTGATGTCGCCGCAAAAACAGCAACTTACTATTCAGAGCAAAGAGCCGCTGGCGCAAGCTGCCCTCAAAGCAGCAGAGGCAAGCTATGCGCCCTACACCGGCGGCTATTGCGGTATCGCGGTTGCGCAGGCGGATGGCACGGTGTTTCAGGGACGCTACGCAGAGAACGCCGCCTACAACCCCAGTTTTTCGCCGCTACAATCCGCGCTGGCGCTGATGAACATGCGCCAGCCCTGCCAATCCCCTATCGCCATCACCGCGGCCACACTGGTAGAGGCGCAGGCCCCGATCAGTCAGCGTTCCGCAACAGAGGCCGTCTTGTCAGCCATCGCGCCGGATGTGCCATTAACCTACATCACAGCGCAAATCGGCTGAGCCGTCTACTTGGGGCTGCGCTTTGCCAGAATACGCTGCAAGGTGCGGCGGTGCATGTTCAGCCGCCTAGCGGTTTCCGATACATTGCGGTCGCACAGTTCAAACACCCGTTGGATGTGTTCCCACCGCACACGATCCGCAGACATGGGATTCTCCGGTGGCGGCGGCTTGTCACCGGGCAAAGCCAGCAGCGCATGGGTCACGTCTTTGGCATCAGCGGGTTTCGACAGATAATCGGTCGCGCCAATCTTTACCGCAGCCACCGCCGTGGCAATCGCACCATAACCTGTCAGGACCACGATCTTGGCATCCGCACGGCGGGCGCGCAGCACTTCGACCACATCAAGACCAGTACCGTCTTCGAGACGCAAATCCACCACCGCATAAGCCGGGGGCGTTGCCGTGCAAAAAGCCCGTCCCGCAGCCACGGAATCCAGTGCTGTCGGGTTGAAGCCCCGCTTTTCCATCGCCCGTGCCAGTCGGCGGCGAAAGGGTTCATCGTCGTCGAGGATCATTAACGAGTTGTCCGCTCCGATTTCCCGCATCTCAGTTTCCGACATATCCGTCCCTTCGTATCGTGGTTATTCCTTAGTAGAGTTTCCCGAATGTCAGGTCAAACCCGTGTTGTAGCGTGGTTTCCCCCGCTTAACCCGCGCATCTGTCATTGCACCCCAAAGCACCCCTGTGCCAAATTCGACTGGATGTGAACGCGTCACAACCCCGCACAAAGTCAGGCAAACCCATGTCAGAGACCACCCAGCCCTATTTCTACGCCTCCGCCCGCAGCGAATGGGTCCGGATGCGGACGCTGATTTACCTGCGCTGGCTGGCGATTTTCGGGCAAACCGCCGCCGTCGCTGTGGCTTATTATGTGCTGGGTCTTGATCTGTTGATCGGAATGAACGTGGTCGCCATTGGTGCTTCGGTGATCTTTAACCTTGCCGCCACGTTTACGCTGCCCGAAACCAAACGCCTGTCCCAGCAGGAAACCACCCTGACGCTGCTGTTCGATCTGGGTCAACTGGTGATCCTGCTGTTCCTGAACGGGGGGCTGAACAATCCCTTTGCGCTGCTGATCCTTGCGCCCGTCACGATTTCCGCCACCGCCCTGCGGGTCAATGCCACATTTCTGGTGAGCGGTATCGCCCTGCTGGCGATCAGCGCGCTGGCGTTCTTTTATGTGCCCCTGACCCTGCAAACCGGAGAAATCGTTGCCCTGCCGCAGCTTTATGTGGCTGGCTACTGGACCGCGCTGGTGATTGGCATTCTGTTTCTGGGCGGCTATGCGCGGCGCGTCACGAGCGAAACATTTACCATGAGTCAGGCGCTGGCGGCGACGCAAATGGCGCTCGCTCGGGAACATGAACTAACCCTGCTTGGCGGTGTGGTGGCAGCCGCCGCCCATGAGATGGGCACACCGCTCGCCACAATCAAACTTGTGGCCTCGGAACTGGCAGAGGAACTGGAAGACTCACCCGAACTGCGCGAGGATGCAGAGCTTATTTCATCGCAGGCAGAACGGTTGCGCGATATTCTGCGGGATATGGGGCGTGCGGGAAAGGACGACCTGCTGCTAAAGACGGCACCTTTGACTTCGATCGTGCAGGAAGCCGCAGAACCCCATGAAAACAGAGGGAAAATCATTCACTTCCTCGCCAATGGCTCTGCCGAACAACCGCGCCTTGAAGACATCCCCTACGCCCAGCGCAACCCTGAATTTATCCACGGTGTTCGCAATCTTGTGCAAAATGCGGTGGATTTCGCCAAGAGCACGGTTTGGGTCCACACAAGTTGGAGCGACAGTTCCATCCGGGTCATGGTGGGCGACGACGGTCGCGGCTATCCACCGGATTTATTGGGCAGGATCGGAGACCCTTTCCTGAGCAAACGCAAGTCTTCGGACGGTCAGGCTGCCTCTCGACCGGAATATGAGGGCATGGGGCTTGGTCTGTTTATCGCCAAGACCATGCTGGAACGGACCGGCGCGGAGTTAACCTTTACCAATGCGGCGGTGGACGGCTACACGATGGGCCAGAACGCCGGCGCAATGAAGGCTATGGAAGGTGCGACCGGAGCGATTGTCAACGTGCGCTGGAACCGCGCCGATCTGGAGGTGGACCGCGCCCCTGTGGTGGGACCGAACCGGCAGATTGATCCGTCACATTAGACAGCGGACGGCCATTAACCCCATGTTAACCATTTTAGGGTCTCCTGTGATTTTGGTATCGGATTACAGGAAAGGCAGCGGGGTTGGCGCATTTTCACACAGGGATCATGCTTGTAGGGTTACTGTTCGGTCTGGGGATCTGTCTCGCCTTGATTGTCCCTACGCCCACGGGCCGCGCACGGCGGGCCGGAACCCTTGTATCAGCGGGACCGACGCTTGGTAAAATCGCCTATACCGCCCCGTTCGGGATCTGGCTTGAATCCGGCGGACAAGTCGCTTGGCTGAACGAATACTGCCAAAAAACTCTGGCGGACCCGCAGGGAAATTTCGACGGAATAAGCGCCTTTGAGAAACTGACCACAAAGGCCGTTTCCGGAGCGGAAGAAATGTTCAGGCTAAAATCCGTACAACCGGACAAGCCTGAAACCTTTTCGATCCAATCCCAGAAAAACGGTTCGGGAACGGTATTTTACGCCAAGGACGCAACCCTTCTCGCAGAGACAGAGAATGAGCTGAAACGCTTTATCCAGACCCTTACTGCGACTTTTGCCCATCTGCCGATCGGGATTGCTGTTTTTGACCGTGAACGGGATCTGACCCTGTTCAACCCGGCCCTGTCCTCGCTTTTGGGGCTGGCACCGGACTGGCTGGCGCGCAAACCGACCATGCGCGCGTTTCTGGACCGTTTGCGCAACAACGGCTCTATCCCCGAACCGCGCGATTTTACCACGCTGCGACAGGAATTTGCAGAATTGGAAAGCGGTGCCTTCACCGGAAAATACGAGGTAGACTGGGCATTACCCTCCGGCGCCATCTACCGTGTGACAGGGCGGCCCCACCCCCGCGGCGGGGCCGCCTTGTTGTTTGAGGATATTTCACGCTCTGCCGCGATGGAAACGGGGTATCGCGCAGAAATCTGCCAGCTTTACGCCGCATTGGAGAGCCTTTCTGACGCGGTGGCAATCTTCAATCAGGCGGGGGAACTGACCTATGCGAACGATGCGTTTGACGACCTGTGGTGCTGCACGCTTTCCAAGGCTGTGGCACCGCCAACGGTAACAGATGTCAGCCGGTTGTTTCAAAAGAACTGCAAACCCACGCCCGTCTGGGGCGAGTTTCGCAATTTTGTCCACGACTTCAGCGAGCGCAGCCAGTGGCAGGCCCAGATCATCCATATCTGCGGCACCGAACTGACCATGACAGTCTCGCCCATTGCCGACGGTCGGGTGTTTTGCGAATTCAAGCGGGCTGGCACCGCGCTGGACCCGGCACGGCTGGCCGATACCGCCTGATCCGGTAAAGCCTGTTGCATTCGCCTTTGGGCTGGGGGATGGATGGGACAATTCCCGCAATCAGGCCCGTCCCATGAAACACTGCTTTGATCTTAACAGTCTTGAAGACACAAAACTGCTGGCAAATGTGCTGGCCGAGACCCTTGTGGCTGGCGATACGGTTCTGCTCTCCGGCCCTGTGGGGGCAGGCAAAACCGAATTGGCGCGGATGTATATCCAGACCCGCCTTCAGGAAATCGGCGCGGTTGAGGACGTTCCCTCCCCCACTTTCACGCTGGTGCAGGTTTATGAGTTGCACGACACGGAAATCTGGCACGCCGATCTTTATCGTCTGACCGCGGTGGACGAATTATACGAGCTTGGTCTCGATCAGGCGTTTGAAGACAGTATCTGCTTGATTGAATGGCCCGAAAGGCTTGGCAGTTTGCGCCCGCAATCTGCCCTCTCCATTGCCTTTGAACTGCGCGAGGATGACCGGCGTCGGGTTTCGCTTGAATGGACTGACAGCAAATGGAACACTACGGTTTCATTGCTTTCATTTATGACCAAGACCCAAGGCTAGCCCCCGTTGACCGACCGTTCCGAACTGATCACCCAATTTTTGAAAACCGCCGAATGGAACCATGCGACACGGTCCAATCTGGCGGGCGATGCCTCTAACCGCAGCTATGACCGGCTGACGGACCCGAGGCACGGCGCCGCTGTTCTGATGAACGCCCCGCCAGAGCGGGGAGAGGACATCCGCCCCTTTGTCAAAATGACCAACTGGTTGCTGGATCAAGGAATTTCCGCGCCCCGCATTTTGGCCTCCGATGAGGAGGCCGGATTTCTTCTGTTAGAGGATTTCGGTGATGATCTGTTCGCCCGTCTTTGCGGCACCGCCCGCGCGGATGAGGTCGAACTCTACACCGCAGCAGTCGATGTTCTGGTCCATCTGGCAAAAGCGCCGCCCCCTGCGGAGATTGCCCCATATGACAGCGCAACCTACTTGCGCGAAGCACAGTTGCTGACGGACTGGTATCTACCGGCTGCAACGGGGCAAGAAACCTCACCAGCATTGCGTGCGGAATTTGACAGCCTGATGACCGAGGCTTGCGACGGACTGGCTCAAATCACAGTGGTCCTGCGGGATTATCATTCGGAAAACCTGCTTTGGCTGCCGGATCGGGACGGCATCCGGCGTGTCGGACAGCTTGACTATCAGGACGCGCTGCTAGGCCATCCGGCCTATGACCTTGTATCCCTGCTGGAAGACGCCCGCCGCGATACCAGTCCCACCTTGCAAACCGCGATGTTTGATCATTATGTCACGCAGTCCGGTGTGGATCGGGAGAGCTTTCAAACAGCCTATAACACACTGGGAATGCAACGGAATATCAAAATTATCGGGATTTTCGCTCGGCTTTGCGTGCGGGACGGCAAGCCGGTTTATCTTAACCACATGCCACGCGTCTGGGACCATTTGCAGCGGGATCTGCGCGATCCGCGACTGACAGCCGTTGCAAACTGGATCGAACGTCACGTGCCGCCACCAACAGAAGAGGTGCGAAAGCGCATTATCGGGGCCGGACGATGAAGCCCGTAGCCGCGATGATCTTCGCCGCCGGTTTTGGAACGCGCATGGCCCCGCTGACGGACAAAATGCCCAAACCCATGATCAAAGTGGACGGTAAACCCTTGATAGACCACAGCCTTTCCCTGTTGAACGGGTTCAAAACCATCGTGGTCAACACCCACTACCGCGCAGAACAGATAGAAGCGCATCTTGCAAAGCAGTCAAATGTGACCTGCCTGCGGGAAGAGCCTGAAATTCTGGAAACTGGCGGCGGGTTGATGAATGCACTGCCACAGCTCGGGTCTGATCCGGTCGTGGTGATGAACTCTGACGCGGTATTTGTCGGTCCGAACCCCGTGCCAGACCTGTTAGCCCGTTGGAATCCGGATCGAATGGACGCGCTGTTAACACTTGTGCCGATGGCGCAGACCATCGCCCATGAAGGCAGCGGCGACTTTTCCCTAGACGAAAATGACACCCTGATCCGTCGCGGCGAAAATCCGACAGCGCCATATGTCTATTCCGGCGTACAAATCCTGAAAACCGAACGGCTTGCAGGTATTTCGGAAACGTCTTTTTCCCTGAACCTGCTGTGGAACCAGATGATCGCAGAGCGACAGGCTTTTGGATGGGTTTATAGCGGAAAATGGGTGGATGTTGGTCGGCCTTCGGGCATTCAGGCCGCAGAAGAGGCTTTGGCACATGTTTGAACCGACGTCCAAACCCCGCGTTTTTGCAGTGCCTGTGGGCTGCGATTTTTCCCGCAGCTTTATCGCCGGATTGCAAACAAGACTGGCCGGTTACGGTCCGGAAATGCTGGGCCGCACCGAGATATTCGTAAACACACAGCGAATGGCGCGGCGTTTGAAAGAACTGCTGACCGAGGACGGTGCGCTGCTGCTGCCGAAAATCCGCGTGCTGACCGATATTGCAAACCACCCCGATCTACCGGTGGTGCTGCCCGAACCCGTCTCGAAATTGCGCAGGCAACTGACGCTCGCGCAACTTGTGGGCCGGTTGTTGGCTGCCGACGGGTCGATTGCGCCGCAATCCGCGAAGTTCGATCTCGCGCAATCCCTTGCCGCCGTGCTGGATGAGATGCAGGGCGAGGGCGTGCCCCTGTCTGCGCTGGCGGACATATCTGTAGAGGACCAATCCGGTCACTGGCAACGCTCGCTCGATTTTCTGAACATTCTAGCGCAACACTGGGACACGGAAAATCCGACCGATCCGCAGGACCGACAGCGGGCGGCAGCGCTGGCATTCGCGGCGAAATGGGCCGAGACCCCGCCAGAGCATCCTGTGTTGGCGATCGGGTCCACCGGATCACGCGGGGAAACCGCGCTGTTTATGCGTGCAGTCGCCGCGCTGCCACAAGGGGCGGTGGTTTTGCCCGGCCTTGACCGGGCCCTCAGCGTGGAAAACTGGGACGCGCTAAGTGCGGAATCCGTTTCGCTCGACAACCCGCAATCGGCGCTGGCACATTTTTGCAAACAGGCCGGGGTAGCGCTAGGGGATATTGCAGATTGGGCAACGGACAGCCCCGCAAATCCGGCCCGCAATGCGCTGGTATCTCTGGCGCTGCGTCCTGCGCCGTTTACCGACCAATGGCTTGATGAAGGACCCGAACTGGTGCCCCATCTGGAGGCCGCAATCAAAGGCTGGTCCCTGATAGAGGCCGAAACCCCCAAGGAAGAAGCCATGGCACTGGCCCTGCGTCTGCGGGCCGCGCTGGAAGAGGGCAAACGTGCCGTTCTGATCACCCCCGACCGGACCCTGACCCGCCGTGTCAGCGCCGTGTTGCAACGCTGGAATATCCTGCCCGATGACAGTGCGGGGCGGCCGCTGCACCTGACACCGCCCGGTATTTTTCTGCGGCTGGTGGCCAATTGCATGGGGCAACGTCTGACACCGCTGGACCTGATTGCGCTGTTGAAACACCCGCTAACTGACAGCGGCGTGCGCGAGGGAGACAGCCGCCGTTTTGCCCGTGAATACGAAAAACAAAAGCTGCGCGGCGGTGCGCCTTTTGTGGACTTCGACGCCCTGCGCGATTGGGCAGACAAGGATGAAAAAAATCCCGCCCGCCGTGTCTGGGCCGACTGGATCGTGCGCTGTCTGGCGCCCCTTGAAACGATGGCCGATGGCGATCTCTCCGCCATGCTGGAACTGCATCTGCAAACCGCCGAAGCCCTTGCCGCAGGCCCTTCGCAAGAGACCGATCACGAGTTGTGGAAACTGGAAACCGGAGAGAAAGCCGCGCAGGTTTTCAATACCTTGCAAAAAGATGCTGATGCCGCTGGCCCCCTCAGCCTTGCCGATTACCGCGCGTTGTTTTCCAACGTACTAGGCTCTGAAACCGCGCGGGAGGCCCGTGCCTCTCATCCGATGGTGGCGATCTGGGGCACGTTGGAGGCCCGTGTGGAAACCGCCGATCTGGTGCTCCTTGGCGGCATGAATGATCCGATCTGGCCCGGTGTCGAAAGCCCTGATCCGTGGCTGAACCGCGCCATGCGCAAACAAATCGGCCTGCCCCCGCCCGAACGTTTGATCGGCCTCTCGGCACATGATTTCCAGCAAGGCTGCGGCGCCGCAGAACTGGTGATAAGCCACTCTCTGCGGGACGGGGATGCGCCGACAGTGGCCTCGCGCTGGATCGTGCGCATTCTAAACCTGATGAACGGTTTGGGCGAAACCGGCAAAGCTGCTGTTAAGACCCTGACAGAGAACGGTCAGCACTGGGTCGACATGGCACGCCAAATGGACCGACCTGCCACAACGGTTCGCCCCGCGCCCCGTCCGGCCCCGATGCCCCCCGCCGGAAAACGCCTGAAGCAACTGTCAGTGACACAGGTGGAACGGCTGATCCGAGACCCTTACGCGGTTTATGCGCAGAAAATTCTGCAACTGCGGCGGCTCGATCCGCTGGGGCGCGAACCGGATGCCCTGATCCGCGGCATTGCTCTGCACAAAGTGGTTGAGGTCTTTGTAGAGCGCTATCCCGAGACCCTTCCCGAAGATGCCCGAACCGCGCTGCTGGATGTAGCAGAAGAGGTGCTGCGCAACGAGGTACCATGGCCCGCGATGCAGCGCATCTGGCTGGCACGGCTGGCGCGGATCACCGGCTGGTTTGTCGCACAAGAGGCAGAGCGCCGTCTGCGGGGCGGCTCCACCGCGCAGGAAATAGAGGGTGTACGCACGATCGAATCCCTCGACTTCAAGCTGGTGGCCAAAGCGGACCGGATTGACACCGATGAAGCGGGTAATTTCCTAATCTACGACTATAAATCCGGCTCTCCTCCAAAACCGGCACAAGTTAAACACTTCAATAAACAACTTCAATTGGAGGCTGCAATTGCAGTCGCTGGCGGATTTGAAAAAATAGGTCAGGGTATACCCGTTTTACTGGAGTACATCGGTCTAAGCGGTGCCGCTCAGGAGACCAAAGGATTGACTCTTAGCATAGACATTACACCTGCAGAAATTGACGCGTTCTGGCAAGAGTTCGTTGAACTTGTGCAGTCCTTCCAATCTGCGGAGAAGGGCTTCCCATCGAGAACGCGCGTCCAATATATGAGCTTTGCTTACGAATTTGACCATCTTGCCCGCAAAGGCGAATGGGAAGAAAGCGATACACCCGTGGAAATCCCCGTGGGAAGGACAAACTGATGGCCGCAGCACCGATGAACGACGCAACCCGCGCACAGGTTCGCGCTGCCGATCCCGAAGCCTCTACCTGGGTGGCGGCCAATGCCGGTTCGGGCAAGACCCGCGTGCTGACCGACCGCGTGGCGCGGCTGCTGTTGAACGGAACGCAGCCGCAGAAAATCCTGTGTCTGACCTATACCAAAGCCGCCGCCGCCGAGATGCAGAACCGTCTGTTCAAACGGCTTGGCGAATGGGCGATGATGCCTGATGACGCCTTGCGCGAGGCCCTGTCCGAACTGGGCGAAGGCACAGCATTAGACCCTGTTGCTATGCGCAAGGCCCGCACCTTGTTCGCTAATGCGCTTGAAACGCCGGGCGGTCTGAAAATCCAGACGATCCACTCTTTCTGTGACAAGCTGCTGCGCCGTTTCCCGCTAGAGGCCGGAGTCTCGCCCCAGTTTGAAGTGCTGGAGGACCGTCAGGCCAAACTGATGCGCGCCGAAATTCTGGAAAGTCTCGCGGACGGGGACGGCACCAGCGCAGTAGACCGTCTGGCACGGTTCATGTCAGGGCTGGAACCCGATGCGCTGCTGGCGGAAATCGCCTCCAAACGGGATGCGCTGGACATTGAAGCGGTGCGCGCCCTATTCCCTGCTGCCAACAGCGAAAGCCCCGCTGATATGCTGGCCTATGTGCTGGACCGCGACACCCGCGAAGTGCTGCTGGAAACTGCGCGGGTGGTGAATGCCGAACAATCCAATACCGCCGATGCACCAAAGCTGGAACAACTGGCAAATGCCACCAGCATAGAGTCTTATCTCAAGGGCGCTGGCGGGTTGCTGCTTTATGGTCCAAGCGCCAAAGCAGGCCCGTTTTCTGCCAAGCTGGACAAGCTGCCCTCGCAAAAACCGTGCCGCGAAAACCACCCCGAACTGGTGCAGGCACTGAATGAAATTATGGAACGCACGGAAGAGGTTTACTGGCTCTATGTGAACCAGCTTGCGCTCGAACGGGCCGAGGCGATGGCCGAATTTTCTGCCGCGTTTCTAGAGCGTTACGACCAGTTGAAAACCCAGACAGGGCGGCTTGACTATGACGATCTGATCGCACGGGCGGGTCGGTTGCTGTCCGGTTCGCGAGCGGCAGAATGGGTGCTGTACAAACTCGACGGCGGCATTGATCACGTTCTGGTGGATGAAGCCCAAGACACCAGCCCGAGCCAGTGGGACGTGGTTAAGCTGCTGACCGATGAATTTACTTCCGGTGACAGTGGCAAGGATACCAACCGGACCATTTTCGTTGTCGGGGATGAGAAACAGTCGATTTATTCCTTTCAAGGTGCCGATCCTGCGGAATTCGACGTGATGCGCCAACGGTTTTCCAGCCGTCTGGAAGCCGTGCAGAACCGGCTGGAAGAAGTGGAACTATCCTATTCCTTCCGCTCCAGCGAACCGATTTTGCGGCTGGTGGACAAAGTGTTTGAAGGCCCCGCCGGTGAAGGCTTTTTGAAAAAGGCACTGCATCGCCCGTTCAAAACTGACCTGCCGGGGCGTGTGGATTTGTGGCCTTTCATCGAGGCGGAAAAGACCAAGGATGATACCCCGTGGTATAAACCTGTGGACACCCCTGCACCGGATAATCCCCAGACCATTCTTGCCCGCCAGATTGCCGCGTGGATCAAACATGTGCTCGACAGCAAACAGGAATTGCCCGGTCAGAACCGTCCCGTGCGGGCAAGCGATTTTCTGATCTTGGTACAGGGCCGTCGTCCGATTTTTCACAGCATTATCAAAGAACTGAAGACCCTTAATCTGCCTGTGGCAGGGGCAGACAGGCTTGACGTCGGGCAGGAACTGGCGGTGCGGGATATGCTGTCGCTGCTGAAGTTTGCCGATCTGCCAGAGGATGATCTGTCTCTGGCAGAGGCGCTGCGCTCTCCGCTGCTGGGCTTTAGCGAGGCTGAATTGTTTCACGTGGCACAACCGCGTGAAAAGGGCAAAACCCTGTGGCAGGCTTTGCGGGAGGCGGAAAAACACTACCCTGCGCAACTGGCGATCCTGCGGGATGTGCTGAAACAGGCGGATTTCCTGCGTCCTTACGAATTGATCGAACGTATCCTGACCCTGCACAAAGGGCGTGAAAACATCCTCGCCCGTCTGGGCGCCGAGGCCGAAGACGGTATCGACGAACTCCTGTCCCAAGCCATGCGCTACGAACAACTCGAAGCGCCGAGCCTTCCGGGGTTCCTGAACTGGTTCGCGGCGGGAAAAGTGGAAATCAAACGGGAAATGGACAGTGGTGCGGGGCAGATCCGTGTAATGACGGTGCACGGATCGAAAGGTCTGGAAGCGCCGATTGTGATCCTGCCCGATACCGAAGTGCGCAAGGGCAACAGCGATTCCTCGCAAATACTGGCACTGAAAGAGGGTGGTTTTCTGTGGAAATCCCCCGAAGACATGTCCCCGATGGTTCAGAAAGACGCAAAAGAGGCCGCCAAGACCTTTGCCGAACAAGAGCGGATGCGCCTGCTTTATGTGGCGTTGACCCGCGCCGAGCAATGGCTGGTGGTGGCGGGTGCTGGGGATCGGGGTAAGGAAGGCGCAAGCTGGTATAATCTGGTGGCCGAAGCGATGGAGCAAGGCGACTGGATGCCGGTCACACAGGCCGAGCTTCCAGCCGTCGGTGCGGGTCTGTCTGTGCTCCACAACTGGCGCAATGCCCCGCTGGAAATTCCGGCTACCACACCGCGAAAGACATCGGCTCTGCCGGATTGGGTGAACCACATGCCCCCCGCGCCGAAACAGGCGGCAGAGGTGCTTTCGCCATCTAAATTTGAAGGTGACAAAATCGTATTTGGCGGCGTCGACGGGGCAGATAAGGACAGCGCCATGCGCAAGGGTACACAGGTGCACTTGTTGCTGGAGCATCTGACAAAAACACCGCCAGAGGCACGCCGCGCCAAGGCCGCCCAACTGCTCAGCGGTGCGATAGCGCCAACCTCGGATCTGGAATTCGACCATATCTTTGCCGAGGCCGCGGCCGTGCTGGACGATCCTACACTGGGGTATGTGTTTGAAGACACGGTTCTGGCCGAGGTGGGCGTCTCTGCGCCACTTGCCGCGCTGGGCGGGCAAAGGATGGAGGGGATCATCGACCGGCTGGTCGTAGCGCCGGACCGGGTGCTGGCGATTGATTTCAAAACCAACGCCACAGTGCCGGACTGCCCCGCAGAAATTCCCCTTGGCATCCTGCGCCAGCTTGCGGCCTATCACGACGCATTATCCGCCATATATCCCGACCGAACGGTAGAGGTTGCCGTGCTCTGGACTGTCAGCCGCGAGATCATGACAGTGCCGCACGACATTGTGAGGAATGCGTTCCAAACCGCTGCGACAGCTTGACCTATCCGCTGCCGGTTCATAGGTTGCGGGTAACATTCAGATACCCTTATGGAGAAAATTAATGGCAACTGTAGCTGTAACAGACGCGACTTTTGAAGCGGAAGTCACCAACGCCGATCTGCCCGTTGTGGTGGATTTCTGGGCCGAATGGTGCGGTCCGTGTAAACAAATCGGTCCGGCACTGGAAGAACTGTCCGACGAACTGGCAGGCAAGGTTAAGATCGTCAAAGTAAACGTTGACGAAAACCCCAGCTCCCCTGCGCAACTCGGCGTGCGCGGCATCCCTGCCCTGTTCCTGTTCAAAGACGGCGCAGTTGTATCCAACAAAACCGGCGCAGCCCCGAAAGCCGCGTTGCAAGGCTGGATCAACGAAAGCATCTAATCTCTACCGCATAAAAAACGCCACGGCCTGTCGTACAGTCCGTGGCGTTCTCCATTTTCTGAAAATATCCCCGCGCGGAGCGCAGGGAATTTGGCCTCCGGCGGGGATATTGACCGCCAGAAGAAGGCCTTAGTCGTTTTCCCGCAAGATCCGTCCCGCAAGATACAGTGATCCGCAAATCAGGATACGGGCCGCAGCGTCGCGGGATTTAATGGTCTCAATGGCTTCTTGAACCGAGCCGGCCACCTCTGCATCCAGACCGACCGAGCGGGCAGCCTGAACGGTGTCTTCCGCGCTCAGCGTGGCGGCTTCGCCCGGAATGGTGACGCCGTGCAGGGTGACAGCTTTCTGTGCAAGCGGTCGCAAGTAGCCAGCGGCATCCTTCGTGTTCAACATGCCGGTGATCAAGTGCAGCGGACGTTGCGGCAGGCGATCCAACGCCTCTGCCAGTGCCTTGCCCGCAGCAGGGTTATGCCCGCCGTCTAGCCAGAGTTCGCATTCCCCTGCGGCCTCTACCAGCGGGCCATTGCGCAAATGTTGCAAGCGGGCAGGCCATGTGGCTTTTGTCATCGCATCCGCCGCCGCCTCTTCGGACACCCCGAGGATACGCAATGTGGCAAGGGCGGCACCGGCGTTTTGCATCTGATGGCTGCCGATCAGGGCGGGCATGGGCAAGTCCCACAACCCGTTCTCATCCTGATAAAGCAGACGGCCGTTTTCTTCCCAGACATGCCAGTGCTGGCCATGTATCTTAAGGGTCGCGCCTACTTTGGCAGCTTGTCGTTCGATCACTTCGAGGGCTTCATCCTCTTGCGGGCCGATCACGCCGAACGTGTTCCGCTTGAGAATGCCAGCCTTTTCAAAGGCGATTTTGCCCAGCGTATCACCGAGGTATTGTTCGTGGTCGATGGAAACCGGCGTGATCACACAGATCTCGGGCTTGTCGATCACATTGGTCGCGTCGAGCCGACCGCCCAGTCCGACCTCTAACAAGGTGTAATCTGCCGGTGTATTGGCAAAAGCCAGCAGTGCGGCGCAGGTGGTGATTTCAAAATAGGTGATCGGCGTGTCACCATTGGCTGTTTCGCAAGCCTCCAGCGCTTTGATCAGGTCTTCCTCGCTGATCAGCTCCCCTGCGACACGAATCCGTTCGTGGAACCGCGCAAGATGGGGCGAGGTATAGGCATGAACCGCGCTGCCTTGCGCCTCCAGTCCGGCACGGATCATCGCCTGGGTCGAGCCCTTGCCGTTCGTACCGGCAACATGGATCACCGGCGGCAAATGGCGTTCGGGGTTGCCCAGCGCATCGAGAAGACGGGTCATGCGCTCCAGCGTCAGGTCAATAATCTTGGGGTGAAGCGACATCAGGCGGTCAAGCACAATGTCGCTATGGGCCGTCTGTGCCAGTGATGTCACGTGGTTGAATCCTCTTTCGCCGCTTCCTTACGTTCGGACGCAGGCGCGGGCAGGTCGGCAGCAACCGGAGGGGTCTGCTTTGTCAACATCCGCACAATGGAGATCAGTTCATCCCGCATATCCTTGCGGTGGGTGACGCGGTCCAGCATGCCGTGATCCAGCAAATATTCTGCCCGCTGAAAGCCTTCGGGCAGCTTTTCACGAATGGTCTGTTCGATCACACGGGGACCGGCGAAACAGATCAGGGCGTTCGGTTCTGCGATTTGCACATCCCCGAGCATGGCATAACTGGCGGTCACACCGCCTGTGGTCGGATGGGTCAGCACGACGATATAGGGAAGTCCCGCCTCTTTGAGCATTTGCACGGCAACCGTGGTGCGGGGCATTTGCATCAGCGAGAGAATACCCTCCTGCATCCGCGCACCACCGGCGGCAGAAAACAGGATCATCGGGCATTTCTTTTTCACCGCACGTTCGGCAGCGGCGATAATTGCGTTGCCGACATACATGCCCATAGAACCGCCCATGAAGGAAAAGTCCTGTCCCGCGGTAACAACATGGGTGCGCCCCATCTTGCCCTCTGCAACCAGCATGGCTTCTTTCTCGCCAGTCTGCTTTTGCGCCGCTTTCATCCGTTCGGGATATTTTTTCTGGTCGCGGAACCCCAGCGGGTCTGCGTTCGGCTCTGGCACCTCAACCTCGGTGAACAGGCCGCCGTCATAAAGGGCGTGAAAACGGTCACGGGGGGTGATCAGCATATGGTGATCACAATTGGAGCATACGTTCAGCCCGTCTGCCAGTTCGCGGTGGAACAGCATTGTGTCGCACTCGGGGCATTTGGTCCACAGATTGTCCGGCACCTCGCGGCGGGAAAACAGGGAATTGATCTTCGGGCGAACGTAGTTCGAAATCCAGTTCATGGGTGTGTCCTGATTTAACTGTTGCCCCTATTTAATTCCGCAGCGCAGCGAATGCAATCACCGCCGCTCCCGCCAGCGCATCACCAGCAGGTAGCAGCCGTAAATAACCAGCAAAGCCGCGATGTCCATGAGCAGCAGCTGGCGCACAGCTTCGTGATCCGAGACGTGAATGCGGGTCACGAACAGGGATAATCCGTTCAGCGTCCCGTCCATCGACACCAACATCATCGCCAGAAAGTTGTTCATCAGATGCAGACCGATGGCCGCGCCAAGGTTTCCGGTGCGCACTGTCACATCCGCAGCAATCACCCCGAACAGGGTTGTGGCGGCCACAATCAACAGACTGTTGGTGCCAAAGCGGGTGGGGTCGAAATGCAGGCTGCCAAAGACAAGTGACGGTAACACCAGCCAGATCCAGCGGTTCTGAAACCGCGTTGCAAATTCCTGTAGCAGATAGCCGCGAAACACCAGCTCTTCGGCCGAGACCTGTATCAACAGCAACGGCAGGGCGGGCAGCATCCACAACACCCAGTTTGACAGAGGCAGGTTTGGCACGGCTTCACCGCTGCCCAGCGCCAGTGTGAACGCGATTGCCTGAAACGGCGCCACGATCATGCAGGCCAGAAGAAAATTGCGTAGCACCCCGCCCCTGCCCAAAAGCGTGCCGATAGACTGGCCGCGAAACAATCCGACCGTCAGCCAGACCGCGGCAAGCATTGCGACGAAAGTCAGCAAAACCCCGATCATCGCAACCGGCGTTTCAGGTTTCGACACATGGGCGGAAACCGTTCCCATCGACTCTGCAAGGGGGATGTTCTGTGTCACAGACAGCCCGATGCTGAACAGGGCGACCAGTCCGAAGGTGATCTCGGTATAGGCCAGCAGCAGGAACAAAACCGCGCCCAAAAACAACAACCCGCCCCGGTGCTCGCGGGCGGGTGCGATGAATGCGTCAAATTTATCGTTCATTTGTGGCAGCATCTGCTGTATTCCTCCGCCGGTACCAAAGCGATCCTGCTGTGGTGCGTGGTTTAGAGGGTGACATAGTGACAATCAACTGCCTGTCCCGAATGCGTCTTGGTTTTGCCTGTCTTGTGGCTGTGCTTCTTGCAGGCTGCGTAAATGCGCCGGAGTTCGGGGTGTCGGCCTCTGCCTCTGAGGTGCCGCAAGATACGAAGGTTGTGAAGGTCGCCGGTCAATCGGTGACTCTGGGTCGTGCAGCGGGGTATTGCTTTAACGAAAAACAAAGCCGCAGTTCGTCCAGCGGGGCGTTTGTGGTGATGGGCCCTTGTGACATCGGCAAACCTGAAAACCGCGCTAAGGGATTGGTAATTATCAACGTTCTGGCAGAAACTGGCATTCAGAAGGCGATCGCAGAACAGGATCTTGAAGGTTATTTCCAGTCTGAAAAGGGCCGCGCTGCGCTAAGCCGTGAGGGCAATCCGGACCGTCTGAGCATTCTGGGGACCATGCAGGAGGACGGCATCCTTTACGTCCACACACGGGATGCAGACGGGCCGGTCATTCCCGATACGACCGCCGAACAATGGCGCGTGTTCTTTGTGGTATCAGACCGGCTGGTTTCGGTTTCGGTGGTGAATTTCGTCGACAGTCTGATGCCCGACGGAGAGGTTTTCTCCCAGATGGAAGAGATCGCCCGCCGGATCAAATCCCTGAACTGAGCCGATGACGAAACCTGTGCATATTTAACGGGATTCGCGGAAATATGCGACAGTCAACGAATTGTTTCCAAATTGGCACTATTGCGGCTAACACCGGAGTCATGAACCTTCCAAGTCTGTCCCAGCCAGTGTAACGAAACGGCATGTTAGAACGATTGAAAAAATTTCTGGAAGAGACGCGGCACCGGCAAAGCCTGCGCTTCTGGCGGGCGCATAGTGGATTGGTGCAGGACATGCCCCTGTCCGATCTGCGTGGCCTGCGCAAAAAGGCAAATCAGGCGCGCCGGTTGATCGACCGTATCAACCACGTGGCCGTGTCGCGCCTGACCCTGCCGGTCATCGGATCGAACGCCATTCGCAAACCACCCCGCACGGAATGGGCCTATCGGCCACAGGCTTGGGCGGGTCCGGTTTATCCTTCGGGTCTGGCAGCGGTGGGCAGCAAACAAAAGATCGGTGACGAAGTTACCATATTTCACGATTGCAACCAGTCCGAACTGGCCTTCCGGCAGGTCCGCAACACCAGCGCGGAAGATTTCGCCCCTTTCGGGCTGCGCATGGATGTGTTCAATTTCGACGGCTCTTTTCTGTCCCTTGCGGTGGAGATGCCTGCTGAAGCGCTCAACGGATTGAAGCGCAGCCATATTCTGCGGCTGGATATGCGGATTGAAAGTGAACGGCCGCAGGAAATGTTTGCGCGGCTGAATATCCGCCACGGTCCGAATACCGAACAGATCGTGCGGGAGCTGGATATGGGCGGGCAGAATTTCTATGTGGAATTCGACCTTTATTACACCCAGTTCAACGAAGATCGCGGCGACAGCATGTGGGTGGACCTGATCTTTGAGGGGCCGTCCATGAACGAGGTAACAATCCGCGACGTGACAAT
The DNA here is from genome assembly GCF_001719615.1 of Neptunicoccus sediminis. Classification (GTDB taxonomy): domain Bacteria; phylum Pseudomonadota; class Alphaproteobacteria; order Rhodobacterales; family Rhodobacteraceae; genus Amylibacter; species Amylibacter sediminis. Next base: position 276,574 of record NZ_MDVX01000001.1, on the reverse strand, counting down.
GATCCGGCGTCCGCGCGCGTCGATTTAAGGGGGCGGTATGGCCAAGAAATTCCTGCTGAACAAGAAACAGATCGTCGGTGGAAAATACACCGGTTTGATGCGGGCCAAGGGTAAGGGCAATCCCACGCCCGCGCTGGAAATGCTGCATCTGGGCAGCGTTGTCGGCTCTGTCACGGTCGAACCGATTGGCACTGACGGGGACAATTGGGAAGTGACTGCGACCATTCCGGCAGAACTGCTGACGGACGGGGTGCAAACATTCCTGTTGGTGGCCGAGGGGGATACCGTCATTCTCGACAGGTTCTCTATCATCACCGGCGAACCGCTGGAAGAAGACCTGCGGGCGGAAATCGAACTGTTGCGGGCTGAACTTGATATGCTGAAACGCGCCTTTCGCCGCCACTGCACCGAAACCATGGGCTAACCACGCCGCCGTGTGAAATCTGCCTTAACGTTGCGTCCCGCGTGACAATTGACGTTCACGTAAGCTATGCTGCGCCAACGGTTCTCAACAGACGGATTCACGGCATATGGCACAAGCTCCCTACCCGAATTTACTCGCACCGCTTGATCTGGGGTTTACCACCCTGCCCAACAGGGTCTTGATGGGCTCCATGCACACTGGTCTGGAAGAGACCGGAGACTGGAACCGCGTTGCAGAATATTATGCGGAACGGGCGCGGGGGGGCGTTGCCCTGATGGTCACGGGTGGCATTGCCCCGAACGAAGAAGGCGGCGTTATGCCCGGCGCGTCCGGTCTCTATAATGATGCGGATATTGCCCACCATAAGATCGTGACCGACAGGGTCCACGATGCGGGCGGTAAAATTGCGATGCAGATCCTGCATGCAGGCCGCTATGCCTATACCCCAAAGGCCGTAGCGCCATCGCCGGTGAAATCCCCCATCTCTCCGTTTCCGCCCGCGGAACTGGATGCGGCGGGGATTGAAAAACAGATCGCAGACATCGTGAACTGCGCTGTGAACGCACGGTCTGCCGGTTATGACGGTGTCGAGATCATGGGGTCCGAAGGCTATTTCCTGAACCAGTTTCTTGTGACCCACACCAACAAGCGCACCGATGAATGGGGCGGTTCCTACGAAAACCGGATGCGCCTGCCGGTCGAGGTTGTGCGCCGCACCCGCAAAGCAGTCGGGGACGATTTCATCATCATCTATCGCCTGTCGATGATTGATCTGGTGCCAAACGGCTCCACCTGGGAAGAAGTGGTGCAACTGGCCAAAGCGGTTGAGGCAGCCGGAGCCACCATCATCAATACCGGCATCGGCTGGCACGAAGCCCGCATCCCCACCATCGCCACAAGCGTGCCGCGCCGTGCCTTTAGCTGGGTGACAAAAAAGCTGATGGGGTCGGTGTCCATTCCGATCATTACGTCCAACCGGATCAATACGCCCGATGTGGCCGAAGCCGTCCTGTCCGAAGGCTGCGCCGATATGGTGTCTATGGCCCGCCCATTTCTGGCGGATGCGGATTTCGTCAACAAAGCCGCAACAGGTCAGGCCGCAAGTATCGCGCCCTGCATCGCCTGTAATCAGGCCTGTCTGGATCACACGTTTTCTATGAAACTGACCTCCTGTCTGGTCAACCCCCGCGCCTGTTCGGAAACCGAACTGGTCTATACCCCCACAGACGCGCCAAAAACGGTTGCGATTGTGGGGGCTGGTCCGGCCGGACTGTCCACGGCGCTCGTTGCTGCACAGCGGGGCCATAAAGTGACCCTGTTCGACGCAGCCAGCGAACTGGGCGGGCAGTTGAATATGGCAAAACAAGTCCCCGGCAAGGAAGAGTTTTTCGGGTTGGTGGACTACTACACCCATGCGGTTGCAACATCAGGCATCGAAACGCGGCTCGGGCAGTTTGTCAGCGCAGAGGACCTGCAGGGGTTCGACGAGGTGATCATCGCCACAGGGGTTACACCCCGCGATCCGGCCATCGAAGGTCAGGACGGCGGTAACGTTGTCAGCTATATTGATGTGTTGCGGGACAAGGTGAACGTGGGCGAACGGGTCGCCGTCATCGGTGCGGGCGGTATCGGATTTGATGTCTCAGAGTATCTTGTCCACGAGGGCATCAGCCCGACCGAGGATCTGGACCTGTGGAAAAAGGAATGGGGCGTTGGCGACCCCGAAGACACCCGCGGCGGGTTGGCGCCGGAAGGGGCGCAGCCGGAACCGCCTGCACGTCAGGTCACTTTGTTGCAACGCAAATCCTCAAAGCCGGGCAAGGGTCTGGGGAAAACAACCGGCTGGATCCACCGCTCTGCGCTGGCGATGAAGAACGTGAAAATGCTGGCTGGTGTGAACTATGAAAAAATCAGCGACGCGGGGCTGCATGTCAGCTTTGGCGAGGCGCGCGAAAACCCGACCCTGATCGAAGCGGATACGATTGTCATGTGTGCAGGGCAGATTTCCAACCGCACACTGGCGGACGAATTAGAGTCCAGAGGTGTATCCTGCCATGTAATCGGGGGCGCCGATGTGGCAGCCGAACTGGATGCGAAACGAGCGATCAATCATGGGTCCCGTCTGGCCGCTGCCCTCTGATCAGAGTATTTTTGGAACATTGAAGCAAGGTGGGGTTTTCCTGCCTTGCCGGAGCGTCTAAGGCTGGGGCACCCACAAGTCCCGAGGCCCCATGCGCGCATCCGTAGTCATCTCAGCAGTTGTTGCCGCACTGGTCGGTTTTGGCGGATCATTGGCGGTTATTCTGGCCGCAACAGAGGCGGTGGGTGCGACGCCGGTGCAAACCGGATCATGGGTTGCAGCCTTGTGTCTTTCGATGATGGCAACCACTGCCATTCTGAGCATCCGGCACAAAATGCCCATCATCACCGCATGGTCCACACCGGGCGCCGCGCTGATTGCGGCGAGCAGCGGAAACGGGTTTGAAGCGGCGGTCGGGGCATTCCTGTTCGCTGCGGTTCTGGTACTGGTTACAGCCTGTTTTCGGGTTGTCGCAGAGCTGATAGAGCGGATTCCAGCCGCGCTGGCCTCTGCCATGCTGGCGGGCGTGTTGTTTGAATTTGTGGTCGCAATTTTTGAGCACGCGGCGGTGGTTCCGGCGCTCGTCCTGCCGCTGATTGCCGGTTTCCTTGTGCTGCGATTGTTTTCTGCCATGTGGGCTGTGCTGGGGGTGCTTGCGCTTGGGATCGGGCTGTCCTTTATGCTCGGCATGCTCGAGCCGGTGGAGAGCTTGCAGATTTCCACGCTGGTTTGGGTCACACCAGCCTTTGATCTACCGGTGATGCTGGGGCTGGGGCTGCCATTATATCTAGTGACAATGGCATCACAAAACCTGCCCGGTTTTGCAGTGTTGCGGGCTTCGGGGTATCAGGCGCCGAGCCGTTCTATTCTGGGCGTCACCGGCATCGCATCGGTTTTGACCGCTTTTGCCGGTGCGCATACGTCCAACCTCGCTGCGATCACCGCCTCTATTTGCACGGGGCCGGACACCCATCCCGATCCGGACAAACGCTGGCTGACAGGTCCGGTTTACGCGCTGACTTATGCGGTTCTTGCGCTATTTGGCGCGTCGCTGGTGGGGATGTTTGCAGGCTTTCCCCCGGCGCTGGTGGCCACGGTTGCCGGCGTCGCGCTGCTCGGCCCTTTTATAGGTGCGGCGAGCGCAGGGTTTGGCGGTAAAGAGCACCTGTTTCCAGCCGCGCTGACCTTCGTAGTGACAGCCTCCGGCGTTAGTGTTTTCGGGATCGGAGCGGCCTTCTGGGGGCTGGTTGCGGGACTTTTGGCACTGGGGCTAGAGCAATTGAAACGCTGATCAGGACAATTCGTCCATAATGGTGATCAGGGTCGAGGTGATGCCCGGTTCGGACAGGGAATGGCCCGCATCGGGAACCGTAAACAGCCGCGCGGCCGGCCAGTTATCCCGCAGACGGTAGGCGGTTTGCGGCGGACAGATCATATCGTAACGCCCCTGCACAATAGAGCCGGGAATATGTTCGATCTTGTGCAAATCCTTGAAAATCTGCCCGTCTTCCCGCAGGAAGCCTGCGTTGTGGAAGTAGTGGTTCTCGATCCGCGCAAAGGCCAGCGCATAGGCCGCAGGCACGACACCGCGGTTGGGTGACTGTTCCAGCGCAGCAAGTGCGCTTTCCCATTCGGTCCAAGCACGGGCAAAGCGGACCTGTATGTCCTCATTTTTGGAAAACAGGCGCTTGGCATAGTTGCCAATGACGTCATCCCGTTCACTGCGGGGCAGCAATCCGGCGAAATGTTCCCACTCATCCGGAAAGAATGCGGCTGCACCTCCGCCATAAAACCAGTCCAGTTCGGATTTAGTCATGGTAAAGACACCGCGCAGGACCAGATGGTTCACCCGATCAGGATGGGTCTGCGCATAGACCAGCGCCAGCGTTGCCCCCCAAGATCCGCCAAAGACAATCCAGTTTTCGATGCCGAGTTTCTGCCGGATCAGTTCAATATCCGCGACAAGATCCCATGTAGTATTGTTCTCCACACTGGCATGGGGGCGAGAGCGCCCGCAGCCCCGTTGGTCGAACAGGATAATGCGATAGAATTCCGGATGAAAAAACCGCCGCATCCCCGGACTGCACCCGCCCCCCGGTCCGCCATGAAACACGACAACAGGGATGCCGTTAGGGTTCCCGCATTCCTCTACATAGATCGTATGATCGCCCGGAACCTCCAGCATCAACTGGTTGAACGGCTGGATGACAGGGTAAAGGTTTCGGGATGCGCCAATTTGGCTCTCGGAATTTCGCATAGGTGGTCTATATTATTTCATGGTTGATCCCCAACCTTGGCAGTTCGAGGACATGAGTGCAATGGCAGCAGCGACAACAATTGACGATCACGAAGTCGCAAAGTTTGAAACGATGGCCGCCGAGTGGTGGGACGAAAACGGCAAATTCAAACCGCTGCACATGCTGAACCCCTGTCGTCTGGGTTATATCGTGGACCAGATCACGGCAGAGTTCGGGCGGGACAAGGACGCGCTGGACAGTCTGAAGGGTCTGCGTATCCTTGATATAGGCTGCGGTGGCGGCCTGTTGTCAGAACCTATGGCCCGACTGGGCGCGACAGTCGTCGGGGCGGATGCGGCGGCGGGTAATATACCCGTGGCACAGGTCCACGCCCATCAGATGGGGCTGGAGATCGACTATCGCCATACCACTGCCGAAGACCTCGCCGCCGCCGGAGAACAGTTCGACGCGGTCTTGAATATGGAAGTGGTGGAGCATGTTTCTGATCCGCAGGCCTATCTGACCGCCTGCCAGCAATTGCTGAAACCGGGCGGGATCATGATCTGTTCGACCCTGAACCGGAACCCCAAAAGCTATATGATGGCGATCATCGGAGCGGAACATGTGATGCGTTGGTTGCCGAAGGGAACCCATGACTGGGCCAAGTTCATCACGCCGGACGAATTGTACGGGCTGATCGAACAGGCGGGGCTCACCCCTGTGGATCGCAAAGGGTTTGTCTTCAACCCGCTATTGTGGAGCTGGTCCATATCAGAGCGGGATCTGAGCGTGAATTACGTCACAGCCAGCGTGAAACCGACCTGAGGAATCAACCGCCCAGCGCCGTGCGAAAAGCCCGCAGGACGGGCAGGGTCTGGCGGATTTTCTGTTCCCCCAGATCGGCTATGATCTTTTCAAATTCCGGCACCAATTGCTCTAGCGCCAGTTCGCGGGCCACACGGCCTGCGTTGCTGATAGACACTTGTTTGCGCCGTGCATCGTCCCAATCTGGGCGGATATGGATATATCCGGCGTTTTCAAGTTTCTTCAACGTATTGGTCATCGCACCTTTGGTCAGATGAAAGTTCCGCGCAAGCTGCGCAGGGGTCTTTTCGCCAGAGTTGCTCAGATGGTTAAGAACGGAAAAATGGGACATCTCCATCCCCCTTGGCAGTCGGCGGGACAGCGTGCCCTTGATCAGTTGATCCGCTGCGACGACCTCTGACAACAGGCCGATTGCAAGGGAAATATCGGGGCTGTCGCTCATCCTTGGTGCAGACGAAAGGGACGATCGTGGCTGAGGGACGGCACTCGCTTGCGGGCGCTTTCCACCTGCGACAGATCCAGATCAACCAGAAACGCGCCTTCTTCTTTTCCCGCGTCCAGTAACACCTCGCCCCAAGGGTCGACCACCAGCGTGTGGCCATAGGTAGAGCGCGGCTTGCCCTTGGAGATGTCATGGGTGCCCGTCTGCGCCGGAGCAATCACGAAACAGCCGTTCTCAATCGCCCGCGCCCGCAAAAGACTGTGCCAGTGGGCCGCGCCCGTGACGGGTGAAAATGCAGCCGGAGCCGTCAGAATAGTGGCGCCGGCCTGTGCAAGCTGGCGATAGAGATGGGGAAAACGCATGTCATAGCAGATGGTCATGCCGATGGTGCCAAAGGGCGTTTCAGCCAGTGTCGCAGTGTCACCGGGGCGATAACCGTCACTTTCTCGGTAGGTCTCGGTTTCAGTCACCTGCACGTCAAACATGTGGATCTTATCGTAACGGGCTATGATTTTTCCTTGCGGATCAACCAGAAAGCTGCGGTTTGCAAAGCGCCCGTCCGCGTCTTCCGTCAACAGCCCGAGCGAACCGATCAGCAGCCAGATCCCCAGATCAGCAGCCTGTTCACGCAAGGCGGCAAGGGTCTGGTCCTGCTCTTCTTGCTGCAAGACAGCCTTTTGATGGCTGCGACTGGTGGACAACACGTTGGTCACTTCGGGGGTGGCAACGAATTTCGCACCCTGCCCCGCCGCCTGCGCAATCAGCCCCTGCGTGCGGGGCAGATTGGCAACCGGATCGTCGCTGCTGTTCAGCTGGATCAGACCGGCGCGCAGGGTCATCCTGCTAACAAAGCATCAAGTTTACCCTGCCGTTCCAGCAGGTTCAGATCATCAAAACCGCCCACGTGGGTCTCACCGATAAAGATTTGCGGCACAGTCCGCCCGCCATTGGCGCGCTGGATCATTTCCGCCTTCTTTTCGGGGTTGGTCATCACGTCAATTTCCGCAAAAGACACGGATTTCCCGTTCAGCAAGCGTTTGGCGGCTGCACAGTAACCGCAGATGGGCGTGGTATAGATTTCAACATTTTTCATCATGGCATTCCTATTGTTTGCCACAATATATAGGGCTTTACGCCAGCCTTGCAACGCGGGCAAAAACAAGAACGCTGACAGATGCGGCACCGGCTGTGAAACAGGCATGCGTACAGGCAGAGAGCGTTGCGCCGGTGGTCATCACATCGTCGATCAGGAGAACCGGCCTGTCGCGGATCAGCGGGGTGCGCCGCGAATGGGGTCGGATCGCACTGCGTTGATTTTCAAACCGTTCCGCGCGGGTCATGTCCTTTTGCGTCTTCGTCGCCCGCACCCGCTGCAACCCGTCGGGCAGCACCTGCGCTGTACTACTTGCAGCAAGGGCGCGAGCCAGCAGGACGGACTGGTTGTATCGTCGCTTTAGCATCCTGCTCCAGTGCAGGGGCACCGGCACCAGAACGGTCTGCGGCGTGATCAGCCCCGCGCCAACCCCCAGCATCCAACGGGCCATATGCGGTGCGCTGTCCTGTCGGTCTCCGTGTTTCAACCCCAGAACCATACGGCGCAGCGGCCCTTCATACAGACCTACAGATCGCCCCTGCGCCCAAGGCACCGGATTGGAAAAGCAGGCTTCACATAAATCGGCCTCTTCCGCATGTCCCTCCAAGGGTACACCGCACCCGTTGCAGACACTGCCAGAAAAGAAATGCGCCTCTGGCCAGCAGGTCTGGCACAGGGTATTTTCCGCGGCGGTGTCAACGCCACAGGACAGGCAGCGCGGCGGATAGGCAAGACGGATCAATTTCTGCGTGACGTGCAGGATAGGCTTTTCCTTTTTGACATTGGGCGCTAGGTCTGCGGCAGGAGATTTGCCCGATGAACCCAACCCAGACACTGTTCGATCCGCAAGCACTGGACCAGCACCGCGCCCGCGTGACGGGCACCGATGCCTTGTTCCTGCATGATTTCGCAGCCGATGAAGTTTCAGAAAGACTGAAAGACGTTAACAGAACCTTTACCGATCCGGTGTTTATTGGCTGGAACGGGTCTTATTGGGCGGAAAAAACGGGTGTGGCTGCCCGTGTGATACCAGATGCAGAAACGCTGGATCTGGAACCGGAGAGTTGCGATCTGATCGTGCACTGCCTGTGCCTGCATTGGGCCAGCGATCCTGTGGGCCAATTGATCCAGATGCGCCGCGCCCTGCGGCCGGACGGATTGATGATTGCGGTGATGTTTGCGGGGGAAACCCTGAAAGAACTGCGTCACAGCCTGACAGAATCCGAGGCCGAGCTGCGCGGCGGTATCCGTCCCCATGTGGCACCAATGGCGGAACTGCGCGGATTGGGGGCGTTGATGCAACGGGCCGGCTACGGTTTGCCGGTTGCCGATCTTGAACCCCTGCGCGTGGCCTATGAAAGCCCCTGGCATTTGATGCGTGAGTTGCGCGCAATGGGCGAGACCAACGCCCTGAGCGATCGCAGCCGCAATTTCGCCCGCCGCGATGTCTTTTTGCGCATGACGCAGATTTACGCACGGGACCATATGGAAGACGGTCGTATGATGGCGACGTTTGAAATGGCCTTCCTGACAGGCTGGGCACCGTCGGATACACAACAAAAACCCCTGCGCCCCGGATCGGCGCAAACCCGGTTGGCTGATGCGCTGGGTGTGACAGAATTTCCCGCAGTTGATAAAAAGACTTGATCGCTTCCGCCTTTAGGATACCTCCGATCGGGACCAGAGAGAGACATCATGACCGCAGAAAAACCAGCCCACGCCGCCGCCGACCATCCCGCTGTAAGTTTTGGCAAGGTTGGGGTGATCATCTCCAATCTCGGCACACCCGACGCAACGGACTATTGGTCCATGCGCCGCTACCTGAGCCAGTTCCTGTCGGACCGCCGCGTGATCGACTATGCCCGTTGGAAATGGCAGCCGCTCTTGCAGCTTATCATCCTGAGCAAACGGCCTTTCACCTCTGGCGAGGCATATCGCAGTATCTGGAACACCGACAAAGACGAAAGCCCGCTGCTGACCATCACACGCAACCAGTGCGAAGCGTTGAAAGAGACGCTTAAGGGGCTCTATGGTGATCGCGTGGAGGTGGATTTTTGCATGCGCTACGGCAACCCGTCCACCCGTTCGGTGATAGAGCGGATGAAGGAAAAGGGCTGCGACCGGATCGTATTTTTCCCGCTCTATCCGCAGTATTCCGCGCCGACCACAGCCACCGCCAATGACGAAGCCTTCCGCGCCCTGATGGACATGAAGTGGCAACCGTCCATTCGCACGGTGCCTGCCTATTACGAAAACCCGCTTTATATCAAGGCATTGGCCGCGACCGTAAAAGAAACCTACGCCAAGCTGGATGTTGAGCCGGACATGCTGGTCACATCCTATCATGGTGTTCCGATCCGCTATTTGATGGAAGGCGACCCCTATCACTGCCACTGTCAGAAAACCACGCGACTGTTGCGCGAGGAACTGGGCCTGCCTGCGGACAAAGTGCAGCTGACCTTTCAGTCGCAATTCGGGCCGGAAGAATGGCTACAGCCCTATACCGTCGAAGACGTCGCCCGACTGGCGCGGGAAGGCAAGAAGAACATCGCGGTGATGGCTCCGGCCTTTTCATCGGATTGTGTCGAGACACTCGAAGAGATCAACGATGAAATTCAGGACGCATTCAAAGAAGCGGGCGGCGAAACCTTCACCTATATTCCGTGCCTGAACGAGCGTCCCGATCACGTTGAAATGATGGCGGAAATCATCAAATCCGAAACGGGCGGCTGGCTATAGCAGGTCTCGCAGCATGGCGATCAGCGGTATATCCGCTGGTGGCATCGGATAGTTGGACATCTCTTTCGGGCGCACCCATTTCAGCACCTGATTTTCCTGGGGCGTCGGGATACCGTCCCATTTCCGGCAGGCGTATAGCGGCATCAAAAGGTGGAAATCTTCATAGCTGTGGCTGGCAAAGGTCAGCGGCGCGAGGCAGCTTTCCCATGTGTTAATCGCCAGTTCTTCTTCCAACTCGCGGATCAGGGCGTGTTCGGGGGTTTCCCCCGGCTCCACCTTGCCGCCCGGAAATTCCCACAAACCGGCAAGCGTCTTTCCTTCGGGGCGCTGCGCCAGCAAGACGCGGCCGTCCTTGTCGATCAGGGCGACCGCAGAAACCAGAAGTGTCTTCATGAACGGTAATCGGCGTTGATGGTGATATAACCGTGGGTCAGATCACAGGTCCAGACAGTCGCAGCGCCCTCTCCGATCCCCAGATCGGTTGCAATGCGCAGGTCCTGCTGTTTCATGTAATCCACACCCTGCTGTTCAGTATACTCGGGCGAGACCCAACCGTTTTCCGCCACCAGAATATCCCCGAAGCGGATGGCGATCTTATCCCGATCCGCAGGTTCACCGGACTTACCAACGGCCATGACAACGCGGCCCCAATTCGGGTCTTCCCCTGCAACAGCGGTTTTCACCAGCGGTGAATTGGCAATCGCTAGGGCCACAATCTGCGCCGAGGCATCATCAGAGGCTCCGGTGACAGCGACTTCAAGGAATTTGGTCGCGCCCTCTCCGTCCTTTACAACCAGATGGGCCAGATCGCGCATCACGGATTGCAGCGCCGCGCCGAGCTTTTGACCGTCAGCACTCTGCGCATCGGAAATCCGCGCATTGCCCGCAGCGCCGGTTGCAAAGGCGAGTAACGTGTCAGAGGTGGACGTATCGCTATCAACAGTTATCGCGTTGAAAGTGGTCTTGTTATGATCCGAGACCAGCGCCTGAAACGCAGCGGACGTAATTGCTGCATCGGTAAAGATATAGACCAGCATCGTCGCCATATCCGGCGCAATCATGCCTGAACCCTTGGCGAAACCGGCGATATTCACCTGTTTGCCGTCAATTTCCACGCTGGCTGCAACCCCTTTGGGAAAAGTGTCCGTGGTCATAATGGCCTGCGCGGCTTCCTCGCCCCGCGACGGATCAAGACCCTTGGCCAGATCGTCCAGAACAGCCGTGATCCGGTCATGAGGCAGCGGCTGGCCAATCACGCCGGTAGAGGATGTCAGTATGTTACCAGCCCCGACCCCAAGCGTTTTGGCCGCTGCTGCACAGACAAATTCGACGGATTTTGCACCGACCTGCCCCGTGAAAGCGTTGGAATTGCCAGAGTTCACAACAACCCCCAAAGCATCCTCGACAACATCGGTTTTTTGCAGTTCGACCAGTTTGGCCTGACAGTCCAGCACCGGCGCGGAGCGGGTAGAGGATCGGGTGAACACACCGGCAACGGCGCTGCCTTTGGCAACGTGGGCCAGCATCACGTCGGTGCGGTTTTTATATTTTACACTGGCAGCACCGGCTGCGAATGTGACGCCGCCGATTTCGGGAAGGGCCGGAAAGCCTTCGGAGGGGGCAAGGGGCGAAACCGCAGGCTGCGTCGATTGCGCCTTTATTTCGGCTTTCAACCCTTTGACCTTTTTCTTTAACTTGCTGACCTTACGTTTCAGCTTTGCTTTTGTTTTGGCCATATCTGCCCCCCAAGGGATTAATTATCCAACAATTCTGTGTCGCGGATAATGGACGGATCGAATTCAATTTCAACCCGATTAATCTCTGCAGAGTCCTCGATTGTTTCCATGTGCTCTGCCACAGCTTGTGCTTTCATCTGTTCGACCAGTTGCTCGCGCACTTCTTCCAGTGTCGGCTTGGGAGCCTCACGGGTTTCTGCCAATTTGATAACGTGCCAGCCGAACTGGGATTTCACAGGGTCGGACACTTCGCCCGGCTCTAGTGCGATCATGGCGTTTTCAAATTCCGGTACGGTGCGCCCTTTGGCCATCCAGCCGAGATCGCCTCCATTCGGGCCGGATGGTCCGGTGGAGTTTTCTTTGGCCGTTTCCGCGAAATCCGCTCCACCTTTGATGGTTTTCACCAGTTCCTTGGCTTCTTCCTCGGTTTCCACCAGAATATGAGAGGCTTTGTATTCCATTTCCGCAGGCGCATTTGCGAAGGCTTCGTCGTAGGCTGCTTGCACCTGCTCATCAGAAACGGCAGCGTTTTCAATTTTGGTCAGGGTCTCGGAAGCCAACAGAGCACGGGTCTCGTTTTCAATCGCGATCTGGATGGATTTCTTGGACGTATCCACATCCTCGGCCAGCGCGGTTTGCTGGATCAACTGATCCAGAACGCCCTTATAAAGATCCTTGTCTTCCAGTTGCTGGAAACGCTCGGGCAGACGCCGTGTCAGTGCGATCACATGACCGACTGTAATCTCCTTGCCGTTCACTGTCGCCAGAACGGTTTGTGCGGTGGGCGCGTCTTGTGCGGGGGCGACGGTTGCCATCATTACGGCAACGGAAGAGGCGGCAATTAGTCGTGTGAATTTCATGATCTTGCTCCTGTTTTCTGGCCTGTTTTCCTACAGACACGTCATGTATTTATGGTGCCGAACGTTTGGGGCAACGTTGACAGTGCGAACAGACCCGCTTAGATGCCAATCTGGCATGAATGCAAGGACGATCCGGCGTTGCAGCAGCTTTACGCTGACTAACCCCCCGCCACAAGGCAGGCTTTGGCACGTTCCTTCACAGTCACGTCAGTTTTTTGCCGCCAGTCGTGCGGCGTAGAAAATATACGGAGCAGCTATGCTGGGCTTGGGCACTATTAGTAGAAAAATCATTGGGACGCCCAATGATCGCAAGATCAAATCGGTGAAGTCGCTGGTCGCTAAAATCAACAGTCTGGAACCGGATTTTGAAGCGCTCAGCGATGACGGCATCAAAGCCAAAACCGAAGAATTCAAAGAACGCTACAAGGGTGGCGAAACGCTGGATTCCCTGCTGCCAGAGGCATTTGCCAACGCACGGGAAGCAGCAAAGCGCACACTTGGCCTGCGTCCTTTCGATGTTCAGTTGATCGGCGGTATTTTCCTGCACCGGGGCAATATTTCAGAAATGAAGACCGGTGAAGGCAAGACGCTGATGGCGACCCTGCCCGTGTATCTGAACGCGCTTGCAGGACGCGGCGTCCATGTGGTGACGGTGAACGATTATCTGGCGCGGCGTGATGCGGAATGGATGGATCAGGTCTATTCCTTCCTCGGCATGACCACCGGAATCGTGGTGCCCAATATGCCCGAGGATGTCAAAATTGCTGCCTACCGCGCCGATGTGACCTATGCCACCAACAACGAGCTCGGGTTTGATTATCTGCGCGACAACATGAAGTCCGAACTGTCCCAGATTGCCCAGCGCGATCACTTTTTTGCGATTGTTGACGAGGTGGACTCGATCCTGATCGACGAAGCGCGGACACCGCTGATCATTTCCGGACCTTCCGAAGACCGCTCCGACCTTTACGTCAAAGTGGACCAGTTGATCCCCTCCCTGAAGGAAGAGCATTACACCATCGACGAAAAAGCCCGCTCTGCCGTTCTGACGGAAGAAGGCAACGAATTTGTCGAGCAACAGTTTCTGGCGCAGGGTTTGATGGAAGAGGGCACCTCTCTGTATGATCCGGAAAGCACAACGCTCGTCCACCACGTGAACAACGCCCTGCGCGCCCATGTGCTGTTCAAGCGTGAGAAGGATTACATCGTCAAAGACGGCGATGTGATGCTGATTGACGAATTTACCGGACGCATGATGCAAGGCCGCCGCCTGTCCGATGGTCTGCATCAGGCGATTGAGGCGAAAGAGGGCGTGAACATCCAGCCCGAAAACGTCACACTGGCCTCTGTGACTTTCCAGAACTATTTCCGCCTCTATGATAAGCTGGCGGGCATGACAGGCACCGCCCTGACCGAAGCCGAAGAATTTTCCGAAATCTACGGGCTGGGTGTGGTGGAAATTCCCACCAACAAACCCATCGCGCGGATTGACGAACACGATGCGATCTACCGCACCGCCAAGGAAAAATTCACCGCCATCGTTGAGGAAATCGCCAAAGCCTATGTAAAGGGTCAACCGACCCTTGTGGGCACGACCTCGATTGAAAAGTCCGAGTATCTTTCCAACCTTCTGAAAGACACCGCCCTGCTGAAACAGATCGCGGCCAACCTGCGCACGCGGGCCGAAGGGATGAAAAAGGAGGAGAACAAGGTCAAATTCAACGCCGATGCAGATGCGATTGACGCCTTGGCAGCCCGTCCCGAAGGCATCCCGCATAACGTACTGAACGCCCGTTTCCACGAACAGGAAGCGGCCATCGTTGCCGATGCCGGTAAACCGGGTGCTGTGACCATCGCGACAAACATGGCCGGTCGCGGGACCGACATCCAACTGGGTGGCAACGTGGACATGCGCGTTCTGCAAGCCATCGAAGAAGCCGGCGAGGATGCAGATCCGGTTGCGATCCGCGAACGGATTCAAGCCGAGGTTGCCGCTGACAAACAAAAAGCGCTCGACGCGGGCGGCCTGTTTGTTCTGGCAACCGAACGTCACGAAAGCCGCCGCATCGACAACCAGTTGCGCGGCCGTTCGGGACGTCAGGGCGATCCGGGCAAATCCAGCTTCTTCCTGTCCCTCGAAGACGACCTGATGCGGATCTTCGGATCGGAGCGGCTGGACAAAGTGTTGTCCACACTCGGCATGTCCGAAGGTGAGGCGATCATCCACCCTTGGGTGAACAAATCGCTGGAAAAAGCGCAGGCCAAAGTGGAAGGTCGCAACTTTGACATCCGCAAGCAGTTGCTGAAATTCGACGATGTGATGAACGACCAGCGCAAGGCCATCTTCGGCCAGCGGTTTGAAATCATGGAAGCGGATGACCTGTCCGAAACCGTGAAGGATATGCGCGATCAGGTGATCGACGATCTGGTGGATGAATGTATTCCGGCCAAATCCTATCCCGATCAGTGGGATGTGGAAGGGCTCTATGGCAAGGTGATCGAACATATCGGGATTGATGTGCCGATCATCGACTGGGCCAATGAAGAAGGCATCGACGATACCGACCTGCGGGAACGGATCAGTGAAGCCGCCGATGAAGCGATGGCCAAGAAGGTCGAACAATTCGGCGCGGAACAGTTCCGGAGCATCGAAAAGCAGATCTTGCTGCAAACCATCGACAAGAACTGGCGCGAGCATCTGGTCACGCTGGAGCATCTGCGCTCTGTCGTGGGTTTCCGTGGCTATGCCCAGCGCGATCCGTTGAACGAATACAAGACAGAATCCTTCACCCTGTTTGAGGCCATGCTGGAAAGCCTGCGCGCCGATGTGACCGGCCAATTGGGTCACGTGCGGATGATGTCCGAGGAAGAGCGCAACGAGATCATCGCCCAGATGCAGGCAGAGGCACAGGCCGCACAAGCAGCGCAGGCCGCTGCAGTTCCCGCCACTGAAGCAGCCCCGAGCGGACAACCGGAAACCGTACCAACGGCACCTGCAGTCGCCTTCGACGAGAATGACGAGTCGACATGGGGTAATCCGTCCCGCAATTCCCCCTGCCCCTGCGGGAGCGGAAAAAAGTTCAAACAGTGTCACGGCAAACTGTAATTAAGACAATTTGTGGCGGGAAAGTGTTAATCTTTCCCGCTACCTGACGGAGTCCGGCAATCCGTCAAAGATTCGCCAGATTCCGGCAGCGAAAATCGAATCGAATGGGGCAAAATCGCCCGTAAACGACCCTTTTGACCGCCCATTACTGTCACGATTGATTGCTAATTTTCGATAAGTTTAACGCTTATCGAGGTTATCATGGCTCTTAATGACAAACTCCTGACAGTAGCGACCGGTGTGGTTCTCGCCGTCGGTGGTGCGACTGCCAGCCTGCTTCTTGGCGATCACGGCACCCAAGGGTATCAACCCAATCTGACCGTGGCTGCAAACCTCGCTGCGCCGCAAATTCCAACGGTGACAGATATTCGCCCTACTGCACTGGTGTCTGACGCCCCCGTGCGGATCGCTGCCAGTGTGCCCCCTGCGAAACCCGAAGTGGAAACCGGTCGGATGATCTTTGCCGCTGTCGAGCCTGCTACGCGGACGGTGCCTTCGGCGGTACGCAGTGACGTGATCACGATTGCGGTACAGGACGGGGCTCCGGAACTGGCCACCCCTGCAGATTTCAGCGATATTGTGCTGACACGTTCCATCGCGGACGTGCCAGCCCCCGAAGTGACCGGCCTGACCAACGGGCTGTCTGTCACGCTCAGCGATTTCAAAGATGCCCTGCGCATCCCGCAAACCCCGAAAATCAGTTGTGCACTGGACCTGCGGGCCACCCCGATCTTTGGGGCGCGGGTGAAACTGAAACTGAAAGCCCCCTGCCACCCGAATGTGAATGCCACGATCCGGCATGGCGGTTTGCAGTTCAAAGAACGGCTGAACGCTACGGGACAGTTGGAACTGAAGGTGCCGGTATTTGCCGAATACTCCCGGTTTGACGTGGAACTGTCGGACGGTACGCAATCCACAGTGGGCGCCTATATCGCCGGTCTCTCCACTCTGGAGCGTGTCGGGATTTCGTGGAAAGGCGCAAATGACACGTTCCTCCACGCCTTTCAAAACGGCGCGGGCATGGGCGAAACGGGCCATATCTGGCGTCTGAACCCGAGCGATTTTGCACGCTCCCGCATGGAAGGCGGCGGCTATCTGGCACAACTGGGCGATGCCGCGCTGCCCGAACCGCAACTGGCACAGGTCTATACCCTGCCCTTGCGGATGACGGCGGGACAGCAAATCGTCTCTTTCGCGGTCGAAACCCTGCGCGGTGAAACGGCCTGTGGCGCTGCGATGAAAATTCAGACCGCCCGCCACCAGCCCAACGCCAAAGCCGGCTTTCGTAAAATATCCTTGCGTTTGCCCGAATGCGGCGCCGTGCAAACCAGTCTGCTGTTGAAAAACGCGCTGAAAGACATGAAAGTAGCCCGCAAGTAACCAGCGAGGGTTTTCATGTTCCGTTCACTGCTTTGCCGATTGGGTCTGGCGGCCCTGCTTCTTGGCAGCCCGACACTTTCAAGCGCACAGGATGTGCTGCTATCCGCAAAAACCGGCGATCTGAAAGTGGAAGGCACCCTTCTGGAATACGATGGGGAATTCTACAGGGTCAAAACCGAATTTGGCCCCCTGACGGTGGATGCCCGCACCGTAACCTGTGACGGTGACGGTTGCCCGACACCCCAAGAGACTACTGCCCGTTTTGCCATCGCCGGAGACAGCGCCGTAGCACTGCCGCTGTTGGAAGCATTTGCAATCTATCAGGGCGCCGAGGTCGAGATGATCACAGGCGCGGATGGGGCGCAGACTGTTGAAATCGCGTCCGAAGCGGCCGGTCCTCTGGCAACTGTCGAACTGGCGCCGCAGGATGGCGGTGATCCCTATAGCGCCATGCGCGACGGGAGCGACACACTTGTGTTTTCCACGCTGCAATCCCCCGATCCGGCCCGCACACAGGTCATCGGTCTGGATGCGGTCGTGATCGCAGCATCGGACGTTAATCCGGTGGACGGCATTACAATGGACCAGATGCGACAGGTGCTCGCAGGCGAGATTACCAACTGGAAGGACCTCGGCGGTAGCGATTCCGCCCTGACACTTCATGTTGCTGCGGGCGCGGGCCCGTTTCAGGACCGTCTGGCCACGATGGGACTGGCACCGCAGGCCGGCGTTATTGTGCAAGAGCACGCCCGGTTAAAGGATATGGCGGATGTGGTGGCGAATGATCCCTTCGGGATCGCGGTTCTGCCGTTTTCCATGCTGCGTACAGCCCGGCCAATGGGTCTGCGCGGGTCTTGTGGCATGTATAATGCGGCCAAAGCCTTTACCCTGCAATCCGGTTCCTATCCGATGACATTCGAGCTGTCCGTGACCCGCCCTGCAAAGCGTATGCCCCTGTTCGCACGGGAGTTTCTGGAGTTTCTGCGCAGCCCGCAAGCACAGGCTGTGATGGTGGATCTGGGCTTTGCGGATATGGGGATTGCAACGCTCGGGCTGGATGAACAAGGGCAGCGACTGGCCAACTCCCTGATGATTATCGGCAAAGAGGTTCCCCTGTCCGATGTGCGGGAAATGACCGGCATTATGTCCGGCGCAAAACGACTGTCCGCGACCTTTCGGTTCCAACCCGGATCAACCCGACTGGACGCCCAATCCCGCGAGAACGCCGAACATCTTGCCGCCGGACTGATCCTTGGGAATTACGCAGACAAGATCGTTTATCTGATGGGATTTTCAGACGGTGATGGCCGCGCACGGCAGAATAAGGCTTTGTCCAAGCAACGGGCCGAAGCGGTTCAGGCAGCCCTGATCCAAGCCGCGCCTGATGGTTCACTGGAAGATGTGGAGTTTCGCGTTCTTGGCTATGGAGAAGCGTCGCCGCTGGTCTGCGAAGACAGCGCCGCTGATGCAGAGATCAACCGTCGGGTTGAGGTTTGGGTGAAGGACCGCGCGGACTAATCCATCTGACTGCTTTCGATGGATCGGGGGCTCTGCCCCCGCGCCCCCGGGATATTTCACGCCAGAAGAAGCTGGTGGTGGTCAGAGCAGGCCGAGCGCGCGAAAGCTGCTGTCGCTTTCAGCACCGATAATGACATGGTCATGGATTGTGACGCCAATGGCGTTTACAGCCTGTTCGACCATTTGAGTCATATCAATGTCGGCTTGCGAAGGTTCGGGATTGCCGGACGGGTGATTGTGGACAAGGATCAAAGCGCTGGCGTTCAGTTCTAACGCGCGCTTGGCCACCTCGCGCGGGTAGACGGGGACGTGATCCACGGTGCCTTTCTGCTGTTCCTCATCCGCGATCAGCACGTTTTTGCGGTCCAGAAACAGGATGCGGAACTGTTCGGTTTCCCGGTGCGCCATTGCGGTTTTGCAATAGGTCATCAATGCGGACCAGCTGGACAGCACATCGGTGTTCAAAACCTTTGCCTGCGCCAGCGAATGCGCCGCAGCTTCAACTATCTTGAGTTCCTGCACCACGGCTTCCCCCACCCCGTCCACATCCAGCAGAAGTGCGGGGCGGGCCGAGATCACGCGGTTGATGTCACCAAACCGCGCCATCAGGCGTTTTGCCAGCGGTTTTACATCCCGCCGCGGTATGGCGCGAAACAGGATGAGTTCCAGAAGTTCATATTCGTTCAGCCCTGCCGCCCCCGCCCGCATGAACCGGTCCCGCAATCGTCTGCGGTGGTCCTTGCTAAATTCCGGCGTGGTACGTTCAAAGGGGGCCGTGGTTTCCACCACGGCAAACCCCAGTTGTGGCTGTTCTTCAAAGGCGCGTTTGGAGTCGGACATAGGCCGAGTTTGCACGCAATTGGTTAATCAGTGATGAATCCCACGCCGTTCAAGGCTGGGTGGGATGGAACAGCCCTGCAGGGGATTCCGTGAAGATTTCGAATCCATCCGCTGTCACCCCGAGAGAGTGCTCAAACTGGGCCGAGAGTTTCTTGTCCCGCGTAATTGCCGTCCAGTCGTCCGCCAGAACCTTGGTTTCGGGACGGCCCAGATTGACCATCGGCTCAATCGTAAAGAACATGCCTTCTTCCAGCACAGGTCCGGTGCCCCAACGCCCGTAGTGCAACACATTGGGCGGCGAATGGAATACGCGCCCGAGTCCGTGACCGCAGAAATCCCGCACCACGGAACAGCCCTGTGCTTCTACGTAGCGCTGGATGGCGGCGCCAATATCGCCAAAAGTATTTCCCGGTTTGACCTGTTCGATCCCGATCATCAGCGCATCATGGGTGACTTGGATCAGCCGCTCTGCGTAGGGTTTCGGCTTGCCGGCCACATACATGCGGGAGTTATCCCCGAACCAGCCGTCCAGAATACAAGTCACATCAATGTTCAGGATGTCACCGTCAAACAGAGTGTCATCGGTCCGTTTGTGTTTGTCGTTTTTCCACATCGGAATTTTGCCACCTGGAATGCCGTGACACACCACGTGGTTCACCGAAATGCACGAGGACTTCGGATAGCCCTTATAATCAAGCGTTGCAGGAATGGAGTTATTGGCGATCATGAAATCGTGGCAGATCTGGTCCAGCTCGTCGAGCTTTACCCCCGGCACAACATGGGGCGCGATCATATCCAGAATTTCAGCGGCCAGACGGCCTGCACGACGCATGCCTTCAAACTCTTCCGCAGAGTGAATGGTAATACCGTCTTTGTTGAGCCTTGGGGCTTGGCGTCCTTCCACGGGGACCTCCGATCTGTGAATGGCTGGCGTATTAGGACAATTTAAGCCTTTTTGCCAGTCATCCCGTTCAAATTTGTTCTACAGGCAGTGCGGTGCCAAGATGTATGCCCGACGGCGTAATATCACAAGCGTAACATAACATCTCTACGCCCGCAGCATGCGCTTCGCGGTAGGCTGTGGCATAGGCAGGATCGAGCGCCTCTGCCAGACGGAAACGTGTGCAATCTGTCCGCTGCACCAGATAGAGCATCACGGCGCGATGTCCCTGCGCCACCATTTGTGTCAGTTCGCCCAGATGTTTGGTGCCGCGTAGCGTGACGGTATCGGGAAATTCCGCCCAGTCCGGCGCACCATGCAGGGTCACACTTTTAACCTCGACATAGGCATCGGGACGGCCTTCTGCTGTAAGGAGGAAATCAATGCGGGAGTTCTGGCCGTATTTTGCCTCTGCACGGATGTTGTCATATCCGGTAAGTTCCTTGATCCGTCCCGCATCCAGTGCTTCGCGCACCAGGCGGTTGGCCAGTCCGGTATCAATTCCGGCAAAATGCCCGTTTCCGAGTTCCACAAACTTCCAGCTATAGTTCAGCTTGCGTTTGGGGTCATCGTTGGGTTCCAGCCAGATGCCCTGCCCTTCCTGCTTTAATCCGGTCATGGCGCCCGTGTTAGCGCAATGGGCCACGACCTCTCGACCGTCTTCAAGGCGGCAATCGGCAAGAAAGCGTTTGTAACGGCGGATCAGGGTGGCGCGGATAAGCGGGCTGGAAAACTTCATCGACCGAGCCTAAAACGATGGAAACATAAGGACAAGCGATATGGCGAACCCCACGGCGGCACTTTTGGTGATTGGTGATGAAATCCTTTCGGGGCGCACGCGGGATGCGAATATGTATCACCTTGCGGGGCGGCTGACTGATGTGGGGATCGACCTGAAAGAAGTGCGGGTGATCTCTGACGATGGCGGTGAAATCCAAAGCGCGGTCAATGCGTTGCGCCACAAGTACCAGCATGTGTTTACCAGCGGCGGTATCGGGCCGACCCATGATGACATCACGGCGGATAATGTGGCTGCCGCTTTCGGGATCGGCATTGATGTGCGTGAGGACGCGATGGAGGTATTGGCCACCAATTATCCCGAAGGGCGCGCGGCTATCAACGAAGCGCGGATGCGGATGGCGCGGATACCGGACGGGGCGCGGCTGATTGACAATCCTGTATCCAAGGCCCCCGGTTTTTCGGTGGAGAACGTGCATGTCATGGCCGGCGTACCAAAGATATTCGAAGCAATGCTGGACGCCCTGCTGCCGGAACTGGCTGCAGGTGTGCCGCTGGTGTCGCAAACTGTGCGGGTGGATCTGCCCGAAGGGGATGTTGCCGGACCGCTGGCTGAAGTTGCGCAGGCTTTTGGCGATCTGTCGATCGGATCTTATCCGTTCAACACGCCGCAGGGCCTGGGCAGTAACGTGGTTTTGCGTGGCACAGAGGCTGCGCGTGTGGCAGAGGCAAGCGCACGGGTCCGTGACGCTTTTGGGATTGAATGATGCAGATACCTTCGGAACAACAGCTTTTTGAAGCCGTCGATGCAAGCTGGCCCGCCCATAAAACGCGGGAACTGGGCGGGTGGACTCTGCGCGAAGGACGCGGCGGCGGACAACGTGTGTCTGCGGCCTCTGGTGAGGGCGATATCGCGCAGGCCGAAGCCGCGATGGAGGCGATGGGTCAGGACAAGCTGTTCATGATCCGTGGCGACCAGTCCGCTCTGGATCAGGACCTTGCCGCACGGGGCTATAGCATAAAGGATCCGGTGGACCTGCTGGTTGGGGATGCCCGCGAGATTGCCCAAGGGTATGACCCGAAACGAAAGGCGATTTTCACCGGCCTTCCAATGGCTATTCTGACGGAAATCTGGGCCGAAGGCGGTATCGGGCGCACGCGGATCGACGTGATGGAGCGGGCCTGTTGTGCCAAGACTTATATTCTCGGTCGGATGGAAGCTCGCCCCGCTGCGGCGGCTTTTGTCGGCTGTCACAACGGGGTGACAATGGCCCATGCGGTGGAAGTGCTCACACGGGTGCGGCGGCGCGGAGTGGCGGAAAACCTGATGCGGGCTGCTGCCGGTTGGGGCGTGGAGAACGGTGCAACGGTCTTTGCCGTTCTCGCGACACAGTCGAACACCGGCGCGCAATCGCTCTACCGTAAAATGGGCATGGAAACCGCCACCCAGTATCACTATCGTATTAAAACACCCTAACCGGAGCATTCTGATTGTGACCAAACCTCTTGTAACCGCCCTGAACCTGCCGCAGATGGATCCGCTGCCGCCGGAAACCCAACGCTATTTCGACATCTGCGTAGAGAAACTGGGGTTTGTGCCGAATGTTCTGCAATCCTACGCCCATAACGTGGACAAGCTGAACGCCTTTACCGGCATGTATAACGATCTGATGCTGGGGGACAGCGGGCTGAGCAAACTGGAGCGGGAAATGATTGCCGTTGTGGTCAGTTCCCACAACAAATGTTTCTACTGCCTTGTGTCCCACGGGGCCGCCGTGCGCCAGCTAAGCGGCAAACCCGAACTGGGAGAAGCTTTGGTGATGAACTACCGTGTGGCCGAACTGTCTGCACGGGAACGGGCCATGCTCGACTTTGCGGTGAAGATGACCGAGGCCAGCGCCAAGATCGAAGAACCGGACCGCCAGCTTTTGCGGGACGCGGGCCTGTCTGACGCGGATATTTGGGATGTGGCTGCGGTTGCGTCGTTCTACAACATGTCCAACCGCTTTTCTTCGGCGGTGGCGATGGAACCCAACGCGGAGTATCACAGCGCCTACCGATGAAAGCTGCTTTTGCACTCCGCGCCCTGACCTTTTGCAGTCTGCTCACTGCCTTGCCACTGTCGGCAGCGGCGGCAGAGTTTGTACTGCAACTGCCGCTGGGTGCGAAGGCAACCTACTCGGAAATGGAACCCGCGCTGCCGGCGCTGGTGCCAGTCGGACCGTTTAAGGACGGGGAAATTCCCAAGGTTGCTGCGCCGAAGAACATCCAGCGTACGGTTTGGCTGATGGGGGGCGAAAGCACCGTAGCGCAGGTGCAATCCGGTATTCTCAGCCAGTTGGAACGGGCCGGCTATGAGACCCTGCTGTATTGCGTTGCCAAAGAATGCGGCGGGTTTGATTTCCGCTTTGGTATTGATGTGGTGGACGAACCGATGATGCGGGTGAATCTGCGCAACTATCGTTTCATCACCGCCAAACAAACGGTGTCGGAAAATCCCGCCTATGTGACCTTTCTGCTAAGCCGGTCGCCGGTGGCGGTTTATGTGCAGATGACGGAATACAGCCCCGGTGCATGGTCGGATGCAAGTAGTGTGCAAGCCCTGAAGCCGCCGGAAAAGCTGGTTGAGCCAACAGCCGCCACGGGTCAGATCGGTCCGGTATCGCTCGTTCTTGAGGGGCTGGAGTTTCAGACAGGCAGTGCGGAACTGGGCAATGATCCCACCGGATCGCTCAGCAAACTGGCTGAACTGCTGAAACAGGATCTTGAGATGAAAGTGCTGCTGGTCGGGCATTCAGATATGTCAGGTTCGGTCGAGGCCAATATCGCCATTTCAACCAAGCGGGCCGATAGCGTGCGCCGCGCCTTGATCCGTGATCACGGCATTGATGCGGGCCGTCTTTCTGCCCACGGTGTCGGCTTTTTGTCCCCCCGCGCCGATAACGCGACCGAGGCCGGACGTCAGAAAAACCGCCGTGTCGAGGCAGTTTTCTCCCGTTAGTCCGGGCCGGACACAATAGCGCCCCGAGAGCCTACCAGCTTTCGGGACCTTTG
The DNA here is from genome assembly GCF_001719615.1 of Neptunicoccus sediminis. Classification (GTDB taxonomy): domain Bacteria; phylum Pseudomonadota; class Alphaproteobacteria; order Rhodobacterales; family Rhodobacteraceae; genus Amylibacter; species Amylibacter sediminis. The sequence continues at coordinate 252,562 of NZ_MDVX01000001.1, read as the reverse complement.
CCTTTGAAATGCTCCACCAGAAAATCAATGAATGCCCGCAGTTTCGGCTGGGTATACAGACCCGGCGGATAGACAACATGAATGCCAAGCTGCTCTACCGGCAGATCCGGCAGGACCGCTTTCAGGCGACCGACTTCTACTGCATCGTGGTACAAAAAGCTGGGCAGATAGGCGATGCCAAGTCCGGCCTCTGCCGCCTGCAACAAGGATTGCCCGTCATTCACCGTCAGGCTGCCGCCGGCGCGAATCAGACGTTTTTCGCCGGTGCTAGAGGTAATCTTCCACGAGTTGCCCGAAGACTGGTTGGAAAAATGCAGCAGTTTGTGCTGTGCCAGATCGTCAATCCGCTTTGGAACACCATTGTCCTGAAAATATTTCGGAGACCCGATAACCCGCATATTGGTCTCTGCCAGTTTGCGGGCGCGCAGGGAACTGTCCTGCATTTCACCAATGCGGATCGCAAGGTCGAACCCTTCAGAGAGCAAATCCACATTCCGGTTGGACAGGACCATGTTCACATTGATTTCAGGATAACGGTTCAGAAAGGCACCCAGCGCCTTGGAAATATGGTTCACACCGAAATCGGTTGTGGCCGACAGACGCAGGGACCCGCGCGGCGTGGATTGCATGGATGTAACCATCGCATCCGCCTCGCCCGCATCGTCCAGCACCTGACGGGCTTTGTCATAATAGGCAAGACCGATTTCCGTCGGGCTGACACGGCGTGTAGTGCGGTTGAGCAGACGCGCACCGAGCCGTGCTTCCAGTGAGGAAACATGTTTTGAAATCGCGGATTTCGACAATCCCATTTTTCGGGCTGCATCGGTGAAACCACCCAGATCAACAACACTGGCAAAGGCTTCCATCTCGGTCAAACGGTCCATTCCTCAATACCTCGATATTATTATTGCTCAATGCCGTTTATTATGGTCCGCAAATGCGTCACGATTTGGGAAACAAAGGGACATTCACCCGTCAGATTCAGGTATTGTTGGGGCATTGGATACAATGAAACAATCAAATGTGCTGCGGAAACAGCACTATAACCCGTTGATATTTGGTAATTTCAGAAATTTTTGGAAAAATTGCACAATTTAGCCGCAGAAAATCCGGTCCCTGCCTGTCCTCCCTCTACCGGGACGATTCCCCTGCCCCCTGCGGGCCTGTTCCGCTTGCAAGACAACCACAAAACTGCGGTCTGCACAGATTTCAGTTGACGCTTCACGGCGCATGGATCACCCATTTTACACGCAATAGGATTAATCGTGACACAATGACTACGGCAAAGACCGCTTCTGACTGGATTGAACAAAACCCTGATGTGACCTCGGTGCAGGCGGGGTGCTATGATCTGAACGGACAGATCAGGGGCAAGCGGATGCCAATCGCCAGCCTTGAGAAAGTTCTGGATGGCAGCTTGCGCATGCCGCTGTCGCTGGCGGTGGTGGATGTCTGGGGCCATGATGTAGAAGAAAACGCACTGGTTTTTGAGGCGGGTGACGGCGACGGATTGTGCCTGCCCACCGAACGGGGCGTGACCCTCTCCAGCCTCGGGGAAGAACAGGCCGCCTTTGTGCAATTGATGTTTGCCAATGAAGACGGCACCCCGTTTCCGGCCGATCCCCGTCAGGCGCTGGCGAATGTGGTTCAGGAATACGCCGATCGCGGCCTGACAGTCGTCGTCGCCACAGAGCTTGAGTTTTATGTCACCGATCCCGGCTCGGATTTCGCCACCAGCCAGATGTCGGACCGTGTGTCCGAAACCTATGCAACGGTTTCGCTGGACGAGCTGGATCATTTCGAACCCTTCCTGAACGAAGTTTACCGCCAATGTGAAGAACAGGGTGTTCCCGCGGATGCGGCGATTTCGGAAAACGGTACGGGGCAGTTTGAGATCAACCTCAACCATGTGCCGGACCCCCTGCGGGCGGCGGATGATGCCATGATGTTCAAACGGATCGTTCGCGCGGTGGCCCGCAAACACGAACGGTCTGCCACCTTTATGGCCAAACCCTTTGGCGACAGATCCGGCAGCGGGCTGCATGTGCATTTCTCAATCCTGGATGCGGAGGGGAATAACATTTTCGCCAATGGTACGGAGGAAGGCTCTGACGCGTTGCTGCATGCGGTGGCGGGATTACTGGACACCATGCCGGAATCAATGGCGATATTTGCGCCCCATCTGAACTCTTACCGCCGTTTCGCCCCGATGAGCCACGCGCCGAGCGCTGTGGCTTGGGGCTATGAAAATCGCACCGTTGCCGTGCGCATTCCGGGCGGTCCGGATGAAGCACGCCGGATTGAACATCGCGTGTCCGGCGCGGATGCGAACCCGTATCTTGTGCTTGCGACAATACTCGGGGCGGCCCTGCGGGGGATGGACCGTGCAAAGATGCCCCCTGCCCCGACGGTGGGTGACGGCTATGATCCGGAGCTGCCACAACTGCCCAAAGTCTGGGACAGCGCGGTGGACGCCTTTGAACAGAGCGCCCTGATTTCCGAGATCTTCGATCCGCTGCTGATTACCTCTTTCGTGCTGGCCAAACGTCAGGAAATGGCAAAATTCGCAGCGGTGGTGAGTGATTTTGAAATGCGCACCTATGTAGATGCGGTTTGACGAACCCCTTGCCCCGTCTATTTCTAGGGCGAGCCCCGTCGGGGCATAGCACTCGAAAGGGCTGAAAATGGTTTCGGTAAAATCCAACCTCCTGTCGCTTGTGGTTTTTGTCATCGGCGTGGTTGTCTGTGGCGCATTGATTGGGGTTTCTACAGCCCCCGGTCCGTGGTTTGATACATTGGTTAAACCCACGTTCAATCCGCCCGCTTGGGTATTCGGTCCGGTTTGGACAACACTTTACATCCTGATCGGGATTGCAGGCTGGCGTATCTGGCAGATTGACCGCAGTAGCGCCGCGATGAAGCTGTGGTTTGCACAGATGATCCTGAACTTTGGTTGGTCGCCCCTGTTCTTTGGTGCCCACCGCATGGATCTTGCGCTTGGGGTGATCGTGCTGATGCTGGTCGCGATTTTCGGATTTATCCTGACAACTTGGAACCGGGACCGGATTTCCGCGGTGCTCTTCCTGCCCTATGCCGCTTGGGTCAGCTTTGCGACTGTGCTGAATGCATCGCTGCTATATCTGAACCCATGAGCGGAACACCCGTAAAACGCGCCTTGGTGCTGGGCGGCTCTGGCGGTATCGGCAGCGCACTGGCGCAAAGGCTGCGCTCGGATGGCTGTGATGTGACCACCTTTTCCCGCAGCGCGGATGGTTTTGACATAACGGATGAAGCCGCGATCCAACAGGCGCTGGGCAAGCTCGATCCGCCCTATCACACCATCATCACGGCAACGGGGGCGCTGACCTCAGACAACGCACAACCGGAGAAATCACTCAGGGCGCTTGATCCGGAAACACTCGCCGCGCAATTCGCGGTGAATGCGACAGGTCCGGCGCTGGTTCTGAAGCACGCACAACGGTTGCTGCCAAAGCGGGAGCGGGCCGTATTTGCGGCCCTGTCCGCGCGGGTCGGTTCCATCGGGGACAATAACCTTGGCGGCTGGTATTCCTACCGTGCGTCCAAAGCGGCGTTGAACCAACTGATTCACACCGCAGCCATTGAACTTTCCCGCAGCCATAAACAGGCGATCTGTGTTGTGCTGCATCCGGGCACTGTGACAACCGCCTTCACCGAAAACTATCGCAATCACGCCTCTGTCCCGCCCGAACAGGCGGCCGCAAATCTGATCACAGTGCTGGACGGGCTGACGCCGGAGCAGACCGGACAGTTCTTTGACTGGGCGGGAAAACCCGTACCGTGGTAGGTGCTCCAAACTTGCGGTCTATTGCTTATTCTGAAAGCGTGGCTTGCCTTTTCCGATTCGCAGGCGTATATCCACCTCAACAGCGGTAAGACTGGCCTCCAACCCCAGACTTCCATCGGATTTCACGACGGGCCGCGCGCCCGTTTTTTTGTGCCTGACACATCCTGTGCCCGACACTGTAGCCTAAGGGACCATATCCATGTCTGATCTGATCGCGAAAGCGGCCATCGACAAACGATTGGCAGAAATTGTACAGCCCGTGATCGAGGATCTCGGCTATGAACTGGTGCGCCTGCGCCTGATGAGCGGCAAGCAAACCATCCTGCAAATCATGGCCGAACGCCCCGAAGGTGGCATCGAGGTGGATGATTGCGCCAAGATTTCAACCGAACTCTCTGCTATTCTGGACGTGGAAGACCCGATTGACGGGGATTACGCGCTGGAAGTGTCGAGCCCCGGCATCGACCGCCCGCTGACACGGCTGAAGGATTTCGACGCTTGGGAAGGCTATGAAGCCAAGATCGAAACCAGCGAGTTGATCGACGGCCAGCGCCGTTTTAAGGGCGAATTGCGCGGGACACAGGACGGCGAAGTGCTGATAGAGATCCCGCAAGGCATCATCGGTCTGCAATTCGACTGGCTGTCCGACGCCAAGCTGGTTCTCAGCGATGCGTTGATCGCAGAAAGTTTAAAAGCCCGCAAAGACGGTGGGCTGGATGAAAGCAAGTTTGACGATATTGAAACCGAAGAGGACGCGTCATGAGCATAACCAGTGCGAACCGTTTGGAGTTGTTGCAAATCGCTGATGCGGTTGCCCGCGAAAAAATGATCGACCCCGATCTGGTGTTGCAGGCGATGGAGGAATCCTACGCCAAAGCCGCCAAATCGAAATACGGCCCCGAACTGGACATCCGCGCCAAGATCGACCGGAAATCCGGCGAACTGGAAATGACCCGCGTGCGCGAAGTCGTGGCCGAGGTTGAAAACCACTTCACCGAAATGACCGTCGAAGAGGCCCGCGCCCATCTGGATAACCCCGAAGTGGGTGACTGGGTAATCGACGATCTGCCGCCAATGGACTTTGGCCGGATCGCCGCGCAGTCTGCGAAACAGGTTATCCTGCAAAAAGTGCGTGAAGCCGAGCGCGAGCGCCAGTACGACGAATTCAAAGACCGCGAAGGCACGATTATCAACGGTCTGGTCAAACGTGTAGAATACGGCAACGTGATTGTGGATGTGGGCCGCGGTGAAGCCGTGCTGCGCCGCGACCAGTTGATCAACCGCGAACTGTTCCGCAACGGTGACCGCATCCGCGCCTATATCAAAGAAGTCCGCTCTGAAATGCGCGGCCCGCAAATCTTCCTCAGCCGTACCAGCCCCGAATTCATGGCAGAGCTGTTCAAAATGGAAGTACCGGAAATCTATGATGGCATCATTGAGATCAAGGCCGTTGCCCGTGATCCGGGCTCCCGCGCCAAGATCGGCGTGATCTCTTATGACAACTCCATTGATCCGGTGGGTGCCTGTGTTGGTATGCGCGGCAGCCGTGTTCAGGCTGTTGTGAACGAACTGCAAGGCGAAAAGATCGACATCATCCCTTGGAATGACGATGCGCCGACCTTCCTTGTAAACGCGCTGCAACCGGCAGAAGTGTCCAAGGTTGTTCTGGACGACGATGCAGAACGGATTGAAGTTGTTGTACCGGACGATCAACTGTCGCTGGCCATTGGCCGTCGCGGTCAGAACGTGCGTCTGGCAAGCCAGCTCACAGGTCTGGACATCGACATCATGACCGAAGCCGAAGAATCCGAGCGTCGTCAGAAAGAGTTCGAAGAACGTTCCAAACTGTTCATGGACACCATGAACGTGGACGAAGTGGTTGCACAGCTTCTGGTATCCGAAGGCTTTGCTACTCTGGAAGAGGTTGCCTACATCGAAATCGAAGAACTGCTGTCGATTGAAGGCTTTGATCAGGACACAGCCGAGGAATTGCAGGCCCGTGCCCGTGAGTCTCTGGATGAAATGAACGCCAAGGCGCTGGAAGAAGCCAAGGAACTGGGTGTCGAACAATCCCTGATCGACTTTGAAGGTCTGACCCCGCAAATGATGGTCGCTCTGGCCAAAGACGGCGTGAAAACGCTGGAGGATTTTGCGACCTGTGCAGACTGGGAACTGGCTGGTGGCTACACCACGGTAGACGGCAAACGGGTCAAGGACGAAGGTCTGCTGGAAACCTTTGATGTGGGTCTCGACGAGGCACAGCAACTGGTAATGACTGCCCGCCTGATGCTGGGTTGGGTCACAGAAGAGCAACTTGCCGAAGATGCGGCCGGCGATGACGTCGAAGACGACGACGCCGAAACAGCCGAGGAGACCGAAGTCTGATGCGTCAGATTTCGGGATATGCCATTGGGTCGCGCTGGACGAAAGACACAAACCGATGAAACCACCCGCCGCTGTATAGCGACGGGAGAGGTTCAGCCCTGCAAAGGGCTCATTCGGTTTGTCCTTTCGCCAGACGGCGTGGTGACACCTGATTTGGCCGAACGTCTTCCGGGACGGGGCATGTGGGTCAGCGCAGAGCGGTCTGCGCTGGAACTCTCTATTAAGAAAAATCTGTTCTCAAGGGCAGCCAAAGCACGGGCAACTGTGCCGGACGGCTTGCTGGAATTGTTGGAACAGCTTCTGGTTCAGCGGCTTGTGGACCTGATTTCCCTTGCCCGCAGGGGTGGAAATGCTATTTGTGGGTTTGAAAAGACCAAAGGCGCGCTAATTTCCGAAGCTGCCTTGGTTCTGCTGCAGTCAAATGACGGCTCGGAATCCCAAAAGCGCAAGCTTCGCCCGCCAAACGGCCAGAATACCTATATTTCCTGCCTGACAGCCGCCGAATTGGGTTTGGCTTTTGGGCGTGACTATGTGATACATGCGGCGCTTGTCGGCGGGGGTTTGACAAAATCGGTCAAACGCGATGCGGCAAGGCTTGCCGGACTACGCGGCAGGGATGCCATAACAGAGGCAATGCAGCCGGACGATCCGGCGGTGAAAGGTTAAAGACGAATGAGCGACGACGATAAAAAGCCATTGGGGTTGGGCGGTAGCCGACCATCTACAAGCCGTGTACGGCAGAGTTTTTCCCATGGGCGCACTAAATCGGTTGTGGTCGAGAAGAAGCGCAAGCGCGTGATCGTGCCAAAACCCGGCACATCCGGCGGCGGTTCTGGTGGTAAATCCGGTGGCGTAAACGCACCGGGCATTTCCGACGTGGAAATGGAGCGCCGTAAGAAGGCGTTGCTGGCGGCCAAGGCACAAGAAGCCGAGCGCGCTGCCAAAGAGGCAGAAGAAACCGCACGCCGCGAGGCAGAGCGGGAAGCGCGCCGCCGTGAGAAAGAAGAAAAAGAGCGCGAGGAAGAAGAACGCGCTGAACGCCTGCGGGCCAAGGAACAGGCCGAGAAGGACGCCAAGGAAGCTGCGAACAAACCCGCAGCCAAGGCGAAACCCGACGCCAAACCTGCCGCCGACACAGTCGCTCCGGTCGATCCGGCCGCTGTCGAAGCCGCCGCAGCCAAAGCACCGGCCAAGGGTCCGAAACGGGACGACAAAAGCCCGGCCCGCCCCGAAGAAAAGAAACCGACCCGCGGCAAGGGCGGCGACGACCGTCGCAGCTCCGGCAAGCTGACCATCAGTCAGGCCCTGTCGGGTCGCGAAGGCGGACGCCAACGCTCTATGGCTGCGATGAAACGCGCCCAGGAACGGGAACGCCGCAAGTCGATGGGTGGCAAGCAGGAACGCGAAAAGATCATTCGCGACGTGCAGGTGCCTGAAGCGATCACCGTTCAGGAACTGGCCAACCGCATGGCGGAAAAAACCGCTGCTGTTGTTAAAGCACTGATGACAAACGGTATCATGGCGACACAGAACCAGACAATTGACGCAGATACTGCGGAACTGATTGTTGAAGAGTTCGGCCACAAAGTGGTGCGTGTCTCTGACGCCGACGTTGAAGAAGCGATCATCACGGTTGAAGACAAAGAAGAAGACCTCAGACCGCGCGCCCCTGTGATCACCATCATGGGCCACGTGGACCACGGTAAAACCTCTGTGCTTGATGCGATCCGTAAAACGAACGTTGTCTCCGGAGAAGCCGGCGGCATCACCCAGCACATCGGTGCCTACCAGATCACAACCGACGATGGCACATTGCTGTCCTTCCTTGATACACCGGGTCACGCGGCGTTTACGTCCATGCGGGCACGGGGTGCACAGGTCACGGATATCGTGGTTCTGGTTGTTGCCGCTGATGACAGCGTCATGCCCCAGACGATCGAAGCGATCCACCACGCCCATGCAGCCGAAGTGCCGATGATTGTTGCGATCAACAAAATGGACAAACCCGGTGCGGACCCTGATGCGGTGCGTGCAGAGCTTCTGCGTCACGAAGTGATCGTTGAGGCCATGTCCGGTGAAGTTCAGGATGTTGAAATGTCCGCGCTAAAGGGCGAGGGGCTCGACAAACTGCTTGAAGCGATCTCGCTGCAATCCGAATTGCTGGAGCTGAAAGCCAACCCGAACCGCAATGCCGAAGGCGCTGTGATTGAGGCGAAGCTGGACGTAGGCCGCGGCCCTGTTGCCACGGTTCTGGTGCAAAACGGTACGCTGCGCAAAGGCGACATCTTCGTTGTGGGTGAGCAATACGGTAAGGTCCGTGCGCTGATCAACGACAAGGGCGAACGCGTTGACGAAGCCGGACCATCCGTGCCTGTAGAGGTTCTGGGTCTGAACGGTGCCCCTGAGGCCGGTGACGTTCTGAACGTTGTATCCAGCGAATCAGAAGCCCGCGAGATTGCGGATTACCGGATCAGTGCGGCGAAAGACAAGAAAGCCGCTGCTGGCGCCGGTACAACACTGGATCAGTTGCTGGCCAAAGCCAAAGCAGATGAAAACGTCTCCGAGCTGCCAATTCTGGTAAAAGCGGACGTGCAAGGTTCTGCCGAAGCGATTGTTCAGGCGATGGAAAAAGTTGGCAACGACGAAGTCCGCGTTCGGGTGCTACACTCCGGCGTCGGCGCCATCACCGAAAGCGACGTGACACTGGCCGAAGCCTCTGGCGCGCCGATCATCGGCTTTAACGTGCGGGCAAATGCACCGGCACGGAACAGCGCGAACCAGAAAAGTGTGGAAATCCGTTACTATTCCATCATCTACGATCTGGTTGACGATGTGAAAGCTGCGGCCTCTGGCCTGCTGTCCGCCGAGATCAAGGAAACCTTCATCGGTTATGCAACCATCAAAGAAGTCTTCAAGATTTCCGGTACAGGCAAGATTGCCGGTTGTGAAGTCACCGAAGGTGTCGCCCGCCGTTCGGCAGGGGTGCGGTTGCTGCGTGACAACGTTGTGATCCACGAAGGCAAACTGAAAACTCTGAAACGCTTCAAAGACGAAGTGAAAGAAGTTCAGGGTGGTCAGGAATGTGGTATGGCGTTCGAGAACTACGAGGATATCCGTGAAGGTGACGTGATCGAGATCTTTGAAACCGAAGAAATCGAACGCAAACTGGATTAATCCGGACCCGTTTCAGGAAAAGGGCGCGCGCAAGCTGCGCCCTTTTTCGTTTTGGCTGGCCATAGCAGCCTCCGGCGGGGATATTTGAAGCCAGAAGAAGGATGGTGACACAGATGAGCGAAGATAAATTTCCAGGCTGGCACGGGACAACGATTGTGGGCGTGCGCAAAGGCGGTGAAGTGGTTCTGGCTGGCGACGGTCAGGTTTCACTGGGGCAGACCGTCATCAAGGGCACTGCCCGCAAGGTCCGCCGGATTTCGCCCGGTGGACATGATGTTGTCTGCGGCTTTGCCGGATCAACTGCCGATGCCTTTACCCTGCTGGAGCGCCTTGAGGCAAAGCTTGAGGCCTCTCCCGGGCAACTGGCAAAAGCATCTGTGGAGCTGGCCAAAGACTGGCGTATGGACAAATACCTGCGCAATCTGGAAGCGATGCTGATCGTGACAGACGGGTCCGACCTGTTTGTGATCACAGGCGCGGGGGACGTGCTGGAGCCGGAAAATGATGTGGCTGCAATCGGGTCAGGCGGGAATTTCGCGCTGGCCGCGGCGCGGGCGATGGCAGACAGCGATAAATCCGCCGAGGAGGTCGCACGGCGGGCTTTGGAAATTGCCGCAGAGATTTGCGTCTATACCAACGGCAATATGACAGTAGAAAAGATTTCAGGATCCGCTTAGAGGCGGCGATCCTCTGCCTGATGTTGGCTGTTAACCATATCGCCCCATGTAAGGGGCAGGACCAATTGCCCCGTGGCAGATTAAAGAAGGTAACGTGTAAATGACTGATTTGACCCCACGTGAAATTGTAAGCGAACTGGACCGTTTCATCATCGGCCAGAAGGACGCGAAACGGGCTGTAGCCGTGGCGCTGCGCAACCGCTGGCGGCGCAAGCACCTGTCTGACGACCTGCGCGACGAGGTGTATCCGAAGAACATTCTGATGATCGGCCCCACGGGTGTCGGGAAAACCGAAATCTCGCGCCGTTTGGCAAAGCTGGCCAAAGCACCCTTCCTGAAGGTTGAGGCCACCAAGTTCACTGAGGTCGGTTATGTGGGCCGTGACGTGGAACAGATCATCCGCGATCTTGTGGACAGCGCCATTGTGATGATCCGTGAACACAAGCGCGAAGAGGTAAAGGCGAACGCCCATGGTGCTGCCGAGGAGCGGGTGCTCGACGCGCTGACCGGACCGGAGAGCCGCGAACAGACCCGCGAGATGTTCCGCAAGAAACTGCGCGAGGGTTTGCTGGACGATAAAGAAATCGAACTGGACGTTGCAGATACCTCTAACCCTATGCAGATGCTGGATATTCCGGGGCAGCCCGGCGGCAATATGGGGATGATGAATCTGGGTGACATCTTTGGCAAAGCCTTTTCAGGGCGCACCCAGCGCCGCAAGATGACTGTGGCGGACAGCTATAAGGTGCTGATTGACGAGGAAGCCGACAAGCTGGTGGATCAGGAGACTGTCACCCGTGAAGCAGTTGCCGCCGTGGAAGAAAACGGCATCGTGTTTCTGGACGAGATTGACAAGGTTTGCGCGAAATCCGATGCCCGTGGCGGCGATGTCTCCCGCGAGGGGGTGCAGCGCGATTTGCTGCCTTTGATCGAAGGCACCACAGTGTCCACCAAGCACGGGCCTGTAAAAACCGACCATATCCTGTTCATCGCCTCTGGTGCCTTCCATATCGCCAAACCAAGCGATCTTCTGCCGGAGTTGCAGGGTCGCCTGCCGATCCGTGTGGAACTGCGCGCGCTGACCGAAGAGGATTTCGTGCGCATTCTGACAGAGACCGACAATGCCCTGACCCGTCAATATGCAGCCCTTATGGCCACCGAAAACGTCGAGGTCAGCTTTGATGAAAGCGGCATCGCAGCGATTGCCAAGATTGCGGCCGAGGTTAACGCCTCGGTCGAGAATATCGGCGCGCGGCGGCTTTATACCATCATCGAACGGGTGTTTGACGAACTTGGCTTTACCGCACCGGATCAGGGCGGCAGCAAGGTTCTGATTGATGCGGAATACGTGGAAGCCAACCTTGGCGAACTGGCCCGCAGCACGGATGTCAGCCGCTACGTGCTTTAGCGCGTGACCTTTCCGTAAATTCCTGATCTTGATCGCGTATGACCACATTCCAGTTCATACGCGACAATTTCCGCTGGTTGGCAGCCGGTGTCCTGCTGACTTTTCTGTCTAGCTTCGGGCAGACCTATTTCATCTCTATCTTTGCAGGTGAAATCCAGTCTGCTTTTGATCTGTCTCACGGCGATTGGGGCGGGATTTACTTTCTCGGGACAATGGTGTCGGGGATGCTGATGATCTGGGCGGGCAGTTCAGCGGACCACTTTCGCGTCAGGGTTCTGGCGGTCAGTGTGATGGCTGCGCTTGCAGTGCTCTGTGTGGTGATGAGCCGCATCGGCGCGGTCTGGCTGCTGCCGGTCCTGGTCTTCGGGTTGCGGTTTACGGGGCAGGGGATGCTGTCCCATATCGCGGTTGTGGCGATGGCCCGCTGGTTTGTGCGGGCGCGGGGCAAGGCGATTTCCTATGCGGGCTTGGGCTTTGCGCTGGGGCAGGCGATCCTGCCTGTGGTCTTTGTAGCACTGATGTTGCAGTTCCACTGGCAGAGCCTCTGGCTGATAGCTGCGGGATTCCTGATACTGTGTATCCCCCTGTTATTGTGGCTTTTACGGGCAGAGCGTGTGCCAGCGGATGTGTCTACATCTTCGGATGCAACCGGCATGTCGGGCCGTCACTGGACCCGCGCAGAGGTGCTGGCAGACTGGCGGTTCTGGGGGTTGATCCCGATCGCTACCCTGTCGAGCACCTTTGGAACCGCGCTGTTCTTCCAACAGGTTCACATGGCCGATGTCAAAGGCTGGAGCCACGTTGAACTGGTGGCGCTCTTCCCGATTTACACGGCAACTCTGGTGGTTTCCGGACTCTTCGGCGGCTGGGCTGTGGACCGCTGGGGCAGCACACGCTTGCTGGCGGTTTCGCAAATCCCGATGGCCATCGGCTTTGTCATGCTCGGCATCTCGGACAGCCTGTTCATCGCCGCGATTGCCTTTGCGATCATCGGTGTCGGAGGCGGTGCCTATGCCACGATTGGTGCCTCTTTCTGGCCCGAGGTTTACGGCACCCGCAGCATCGGGTCCATCAAGGCACTGGCCACCGCCTTGATGGTCTTCGGCTCGGCCGTGGGACCGGCGTTTACCGGCTGGGGCATTGATCTGGGCGTTACATTCCCTGATCAGATGGTCGGCTATGCGGTCTATATGGTGCTCGTGTCCCTGTGGACCGCCTATGTGACCCGCCGCATCCGTGCAAACATCACCGCGCCCGTTGCCGCCTGAGGTAGACGTAATACGCACCGCCTCCGCCGTGTTTGCCGTGGGCCTGTGTGACCTGTAGCACCAGATGGGACACAGGGCCGGTTTTTAACCATTCCGGCACGCCGGTGCGCAGCACACCACTGCGGGGGCGGTTGAATTCATCCACGAACTGTTTATTGCCTTTGCCGGTGATCACAAGGATCAGCCGGTTGCCCATCCGGTTTGCGTTTTGCACAAACATCTGCAATTGCATCCGCGCCTGATCCGCTGTCAGCCCGTGCAGGTCCAGTGTCGCGTCAATTTCCAACTGACCTTTGAGCAAGCGCTGAAAATTGCGTCGGTCCATATTGGGAGAGGTCTGGTTCGGGCGATCCACGAAAGAGGGCGGTTTGGCGCGGGTGGTTGCCTTGGCCTGCGCCTTGGCACCGATCTTGAAAGGCTGAATATCCGGTACAGGCGGTGTTTGTTTCTTTTTGATCGGTTTGGAATTGGGTTGGGTGATCAGGGGCGGCGCGGATTCGATAGACTCCACCTGTTCGACCACTTTCTTCCATAGGTCTTTTTCATCATCAGTCAGGGAACGGCGCGTCTTGCGGGGCATGGTTCAGCCCTCCGGCAAGAGACGTTTGACAGAGGCGTGGGGCAACAGAGTGAACATGCGTCCGCCATCCTTGATCCGGCCAGCAATCCGGCCTGCCTCTGCTCCGGAACCATAGAATATATCCGCCCGCTGTGCCCCTTTGATGGCCGAACCTACGTCCTGCGCCACCATTAGGCGGCGGATCGGGTCCTTGCCCCGTTTGTCGATCCACACAGGCGCACCAAGGGGTATGTAGTCGTCGTCCACGGCAATAGTGCGGCCCGTGCTGACAGAGACCCCCATCGCACCCGGCGGGCCTGCGTCGGGGTTAAGGCCGGTTAATTCGCGGAAAAAAACGAAAGAGGGGTTATGTTGCAGGATGCGTCGGCCATCCACCGGGTTTTTGCGCACCCAAGCCTTGATCCGTCCCGCCGACGCCTTATGCGCGGACAGAATGCCACGGCGTATCATCTCCTTACCGATAGACCGATAGGGCTGGCCGTTCTTGCCATCAAAGCCGACCCGCATGGCACCGCCTTCATTCAGCTTGATCCGGCCAGACCCCTGCACATGCAAAAAGAAATTCTCTACTGGATCGGACAGCCAAGCCAGTTCCAGCCCGCGCCCGTCCAAAGCTCCGGATTCGATCTCGGCACGGGTCTTCCACGGTTTGCCCAGTGTCATCTCGCGGGGGCGCTTATACAGGGGATACTGGAATTTACCGGTCCGATGGCGCGACCCGACGATTTCCGGTTCGTAATATCCGGTGAATAGCGTGTGGCTACCGTCTTCGATCAGGACCGGCTGGAAGAAGAGTTCAAAGAACGCCCGCGCGTCTGTGGTCTGGCGGGCAAAGGCGCAAAGTTCGGTCCAATCCTCTGCCGCAGTCTGGTTGTTCACGCGGATTTTATCGCACGACTGCACAAAAACAGCCAGCGCCGCGCCGTGGTCATCCGTTTCCCAATCTGGAAGTTCTGAAAAGGAAACGGCTTTAACGGTCATCGTGTCTGCCTGTGCTGTGTGTGTCAGCGCACCGATTGCAAGAACGGCAGCCCGTAAAAATTCCGCCGTTCGTCTTATTGTTACTCTCCGGTTGCAACCAGTTGCCAGTTCGGATCGTCACTTCCCATAATTCGGGCGAAAGTCCAAACATCTTTTTGACGTTTGATCGTATTCGGGTCGCCCTCGATCACTTCGCCCGCGTCGTTCTTTACGCAGGATGTGATTTCAGCGATAAACTTCATGGTGATTTCAGCCTCGTTATTGGCTGGATCAAACATCGCGTCCATCAGCTTCATTTCGCGCATACCGATGAAATTAGCCTCTACTTTCAAACCTTTGGACTGACGCTCTTCGACCACGGCAGCAAAGCTGTCGTAAACATCGGGGGCGAGGAAGCCTTTCAGGGTTTCCAGATCATCCCCTTCAAAGGCCATCAGGATCATTTCATAGGCTTGACGGGCGCCGGACTGGAATTCGGACACAGAGAAATCGGATTCTACCCGTTTCATCGCCGCAAACGCCTGACCGGCGCGGCTGTCAGGATCGACGTGATCCGCGATGTCGGGGTCCGGACCACCCTCTATCACTTCAAAGTCGCGGGCGGGACCGCCCGTGGTGGGGCCGGTGCGTTCTACCGGCGGTTCGTATCCGTCGCGTGTTCCAAGAACATTACGCAACCGCAACACTAGAAATACGGCAATAGCCGCCAGAACAAGCAACTGAATTAGGGCGGAGTTCATGGAACCTCTTTCATATTTTTACAGAGACGGTGGAATTCACCGCGTGTCACACTTATTTAGGACACAGTGGGGTTCAAGTCCACCGAATGCGAAAAGAGAGAATGTGAGGCCAGATGCCGCTTTTAATCCTGTTTATAGCCATACCGATCATCGAGATCGGCCTGTTCATTCAGGTCGGCGGCTGGCTGGGACTGTGGCCAACGCTGGCAATTGTCATTCTGACCGCAGTAATCGGCACCTATCTGCTGCGCTTGCAGGGGATGGCGGCATTGGCGCGGTTGCAAAACAACCTGCGCACGGGCCAAAGCCCGATGGACCCGATCGTGAACGGCGCAATGATCCTTGTGGCGGGCGTGCTTTTGCTGACACCGGGTTTTTTCACCGACACCATCGGCCTATTGATGCTGACACCGCCGGTTCGCGCCCTGCTAATCCGCTGGGGTGCAGCAAAGTTTGTGAACAAAAGCACCGTGATTTTCACCAGCGCGGGGGGACCCCGTTCCGATCCCCGACAGGGCACCCGTCCCGACAATGGCACGGTTGACGGGGATTACGTGGTGCTGGACGACGATGATGCACAAACGCGCGGAAACTCCGGTTGGACAAAGCCGGATTAGGCGGGTATTGCCGTTGTCCTATAGCGGTAGAATTGGTACCACCGCGCAGATTTATGAATTGGGAGTTTAGGCATGGCCGAAGAAAACAACGGCGCGGCACAAGAAGCAAAGCCCGTCGCAATGAAGATCGTTAACCAGTACATCCGGGATCTTTCCTTTGAAAATGTCGCAGCACAGAAAAATCTGGGCGGCGATCTCAAGCCGGAAGTGAATGTTCAGGTTAATCTGGACGCCGCAAAGAAAAGCGATAACGGCTATGAAGTTGCCCTAAAGCTGAACGTGAGCGCCAAATCCGGCGAGCAGGCTGTCTTCCTGCTGGAGATTGACTATGCCGGTCTGTTTCAGATCGAAAACATCCCTGAAGACCAGCTGCACCCTTTCCTGATGATCGAATGTCCCCGCATGATGTTCCCCTTCGTGCGCCGTATCGCACGGGATGTCACAGCAGACGGTGGTTTCCCGCCGCTGAACATCGACAACATTGATTTCATGCAGCTTTATCGTTCGGAACTGATGCGCCGCCAGCAGGCCGCCGCAGAACAAGCGCCTACGAATTAAGCCATGCCGCATCAGGACCAAGGGTCTTGATGAAGGCATCATGGTTCTCTTTTTCCGCCTCGGTTATCCGGGGCGGAAGTGTTTTGGGGCGGGGCGGAACCGTCCAGCTGCTTGGCGAACCGGATTTGTCGCTATCAGTGCCCCCGACGATCCCCAGCGCAAAGTCGGGTTGGCGACCGCCGATCAGTTCCAGATAAACTTCGGCAAGGATTTCACTATCGAGCAACGCGCCGTGCAGCGCCCGCTCCGTGGTGATCCCGAAGCGGCGGCACAGGGCATCGAGGGAGTTTTGCGCACCGGGAAATTTGCGGCGCGCGATGTCCAGCGTATCAATCGCCTGTGAATAGGGCAGTTGCGGCATGTTGAGCCAGCCCAGCTCTGCGTTGAGGAATTTCATGTCAAACGCGGCGTTGTGGATCACCAGCTTGGCATCCCCGACAAAATCCAGAAACTCCTGCGCGATTTTGGCAAATACCGGCTTGTCGCGGAGAAAATCAATCGACAGACCGTGTACGTCAAATGCCTCTTGCGGCATATCCCGTTCGGGATTGATATACTGGTGATAGGTTTTACCCGTGGGCAGGTGGTTCCACAGTTCCACGCCACCGATTTCAACGATCCGGTCGCCGCTTTTGGGGTCTAGTCCGGTGGTTTCCGTATCCATTACGATTTCACGCATTCAAACTGTCCTTAATCTTCGCGATCACGGCGTCCACCTGCTGGCCTGCGGCCTCTGGCGTGGTGGTTTCAACGATGAAATCCGCCCGTTTGCGTTTTTCGGCGTCCGGCATCTGTTTGGCAAGGATGATTTCCAGCGTTTTTTCATCCATTGTACCCCGCTCCAGCACGCGGCGGCGCTGTTCGGCGGCATCTATTGTCACGACAAGCACCCCGTCGCAGTAACGATCGGATGTGCTTTCCAGCAGTAGCGGGTGGTCGATGATGACTATATCATCGCCGCGATCCCGCGCGTCCGCTACAAAATCGGCGCGGCTTTGTGCGATCAGCGGGTGTACGATCTGCTCCAGTTTTTGCAGGATGCTTTGATCCTTGGCGATTGCAGCCTTCAGCCTGTCCCGGTTCACCACCTTGTTTTCCACCGCTTCGGGCAGCATTTCTGCGATCTGGCGCACGGCAGGGGTGTCACCTGAATAAAGCTGATGCACGGTCGCATCCGCATCCCAGACAGGAATGCCGCGATCCGCAAACAGCTTTGCCGTGGTGGATTTGCCCATGCCGATAGAGCCGGTAAGCCCAAGAATATAGGGTTTTTGTATCATTTCAAAACCACCCCTCGCAACGTGTCGTCAACCTCTGGCCGGACGCCAAACCATGCTTCAAAGCCGGGTACGGCCTGATGCAACAGCATTCCCAGACCATCCACCGTCCGAAGCCCCTTATCCTGTGCCTGTTGCAACAAATCGGTCGTCAGGGGCGCGTAAACCAGATCTGTCACCAATGCATCCGGCGCACAATGGAGGGTGATCTCCAAAGGCGGCTGGCCGCTCATCCCTAAAGAAGTGGTGTTCACCACCAGCGCGGACTCTGCTGTGGCATCTGAAATTTTCGACCAGTCTATGACACTGATCCTATCGCCAAATTCAGTCCGTAGGGCGTCTGCACGCGCGCGGGTGCGATTGGCCAGCAGGATTTCGGGAACGCCAGCATCCAGCAGGGACCACAGGACCGCACGGCTTGCACCGCCCGCGCCCAGAACCAGCGCCGGACCTGCGCCCGCATCCCAGTCCGGCGCGCGCTGGCGCAGGTTGTTAATGAAACCGATCCCGTCCGTATTATCCGCACGAAATCCGCCGTCGGGCAAAAACTCCAGCGTATTTGCGGCACCGATCATTTTCGCGCGGGGTGTAACCTCGGTCGCCAGTTCCAACGCTGCCTCTTTATGGGGAATAGTCACATTCGCCCCGACGAACCCCAGTTTGGGCAACTGCTGCATCATCTCTGTGAAGTCCTCGGGCGCGATGCCAAGGGGCACGTAATGCCCCGCCACATCATGCTGTGAGAGCCAGTAACCGTGGATACGCGGTGATTTACTGTGCGAAATCGGCCAGCCGATCACACCAGCCAAGGGCACACGGGGGTTTTTCATGATTCAATCGCTCCTCTGCTGCGCAGAAAATCGAGAAGCTCCAATAAGGGCAACCCCAGAATGGTGAAATAGTCGCCCTGCACCCGCGAGAACAGTGTAACTCCAATGTTTTCAAGCTGATAGCAGCCGACAGATGTCAGGACTGTATCACCGGCTTTCACCAGATAATCCTCTATAAAGCTGTCTGAAAACTCCCGCATGACCAGTTGGGCCCGTCCAATATGACGCCAAACCGGTTTGGCCTGTTCATAAACCACCACCGCTGAAAGTAACTGATGCCCCTGACCGCGCAGGGATTTCAAATGGTCCCGCGCCTCGTCGATAGATTTGGGTTTACTATAGACCTGCCCGTTGCAGGTCAGCACCTGATCCGCGGCAATCACCAGTGACGCAGGACGGCGGTCGGCAATGCGCCGGGCTTTGTATTCTGCAAGGGTGTCGGCAATATCACCGGGTTTTGCGCCTTCTGCCTGAAGCGACAGAAGAATCGATTCTTCGTCCACACGGGGCACATCGGTCGTAAATTCGACCCCCGCATCCCGCAGCAGGGCGCCGCGAATCTGTGAACCTGAGGCAAGTACAATCTGGGTCATTTATTATTTTCCACGGTGACTGTCATATTTCTGTGCCTACCGCAGATTAAAACCATGAACCAGAGCCTGTGGACGAATCGGGCTGAACTCTCTGGAGTTTTCCACGGTTATCCCCTGCGGATTTGACACCGTGGATATTCCAGGGATTTATCCCCAGCGATACCGGAGTTTTGAACAGGGGGGAAAGAACACCATAAACGGTTCGATTCTGTGGGCTGAATCCACTAATCCTTTTTTGCACACAGAGTTATCCACAGGCTTTTGATCAAACACTGCATTGAAAAACAGGCGTTAACCTCTGCTGCACACAGGCTGTGGCTGGAAAAGCAGAAAGTTATCAATAGAACCGGAAAGCAGCCAAAATCTGTGCATAGAAATTTAATCCACAGGTTTCGCGATCTCCTACTTCATAAACATCTTTTCTAAATCTTATATATTTATTGAGTGTGTATCGAACCCGTGTGTAAAACCGCTCTGACCCGAGAAACTTAAAACTGGCTTAAGAAAAGATTATGACCGATCTACTGGCGACGGTTTACCCGTGGGCGAAAACCCTCCATATCTTATCCGTGATCAGCTGGATGGCGGGCCTGCTGTATCTACCCCGACTGTTCGTGAACCACGTGGAACACGGACCTGTCGGATCAGAGACGAGTGAAGTTTTCAAAGGCATGGAAGTCCGGCTTTTGCGGCTGATTATGAATCCGGCGATGATTGCCACATGGGTCTTTGGCCTGATGCTGGCGTTCACACCGGGTATAGTGGATTGGGGGTCGTTCTACCCTTGGATCAAGGCCGCGATGGTGTTGGGAATGACCCACTACCACCATTGGCTGGCGAAACGGCGAAAGGAGTTCGCGGCAGACCGGAATACACGCAGCGCGCGGTCCTACCGGATCATGAACGAACTGCCCACAGTTTTAATGATTATCATCGTTACGATGATCGTTGTACGACCGTTCTAAGGCTTTTCTCAGCGAAATTGACAGCGCGATCCTTTTGTCCTACAAGGCAAAAAAACAGTCTGGTTTCCCCAACCGCCTGATAGGCTGATACCCCCAGAACACGAAAGCTATACGCACACCGAACAGGTAGGCGTCATAAGGATATTTCACATGGAACCCGAAAAAGTCTCCTTGTCCGAACTCAAAGCGATGAGCCCGGCAGATCTGCTGAAACAGGCAGAAGAGCTAGAGATCGAAAACGCATCTACCATGCGTAAGGGCGACATGATGTTCGCCATCCTGAAGGAAATGGCCGAAGACGGTGCCGAGATTTCGGGCGATGGCGTGTTGGAACTGATGCAAGACGGATTCGGCTTCTTGCGTTCGCCGGAATCCAACTATCTCCCTGGACCTGAAGACATTTATGTCAGCCCCGACCAGATCCGCAAACACTCTTTGCGGACTGGGGATACCGTGGAAGGGGTCATTAAAGCACCGGATGAAAGCGAACGCTATTTCGCGCTGACCAAAGTGACCACCATCAACTTTAGCGATCCCGAGAACGCCAAACACAAGGTGCATTTCGACAACCTGACGCCGCTTTACCCTGAAGAGCGCCTGAAAATGGAAGTCGAAGACCCTACAGTTAAGGATAAGACACCGCGTGTGATCGACCTTGTTGCGCCAATCGGGAAGGGCCAACGCTCTTTGATCGTGGCACCGCCGCGCACAGGTAAAACGATGATTCTGCAAAATATCGCAGCCAGCATCGAGAAGAATCACCCGGAATGTTATCTCATCGTGTTGCTGATCGACGAGCGGCCGGAAGAAGTAACCGACATGCAACGTTCTGTTAAGGGTGAGGTGGTATCCTCTACCTTTGACGAACCTGCGACCCGGCACGTTGCGGTGTCAGAGATGGTAATCGAAAAGGCGAAACGTCTCGTCGAACATAAGCGCGATGTTGTGATCTTGCTGGATAGCATCACACGCCTCGGACGGGCCTTTAACACGGTTGTACCGTCCTCTGGTAAGGTTCTGACCGGCGGTGTGGATGCCAACGCTCTGCAACGTCCTAAACGCTTCTTCGGGGCGGCCCGTAATATCGAAGAGGGCGGCTCTCTGACCATCATCGCTACGGCGCTGATCGACACTGGTTCGCGCATGGATGAGGTTATCTTTGAGGAATTCAAAGGGACGGGTAACAGTGAACTGGTTCTTGATCGTAAGATCGCGGACAAACGGGTTTACCCGGCGATAGACATTCTGAAGTCCGGCACGCGGAAAGAGGAGCTGTTGGTTGATAAAGGCGATTTGACCAAAACCTTCGTGCTGCGGCGCATTCTGAACCCAATGGGAACGACCGATGCGATTGAATTCCTGCTTGGTAAGATGAAGCAGACGAAATCTAACTCGGAATTTTTCGACTCCATGAACACCTAAAAAAGTGGCGAGGACAACTCCGCCATAATTAGCCTTTCGATTCAAAGGTTTAATCATGTCAGC
Organism: Neptunicoccus sediminis; assembly: GCF_001719615.1. Classification (GTDB taxonomy): domain Bacteria; phylum Pseudomonadota; class Alphaproteobacteria; order Rhodobacterales; family Rhodobacteraceae; genus Amylibacter; species Amylibacter sediminis. Next base: position 231,198 of record NZ_MDVX01000001.1, on the reverse strand, counting down.
GACAATCTACGCCCTTGCCACAGCGCGAGGAAAAGCCGGTGTTTCCGTGATACGCATATCAGGGGACGCCGCTTTTTCCGTTGCAGAACAGCTTTGTTCCTCTCTGCCGGACGGCCGTGGGCTCCGGCTGCTGAAGTCGGCCGACGGTATCGTACTGGACCAAGCTCTCGTGCTGGTTTTTCAAAAAGGCGCGAGCTTTACAGGCGAACCAGTGGTGGAATTGCAATGCCACGGCAGCCCTGCTGTGATTGAGGCCGTGCAGGAAGCCCTGTCCAAGACGGGTGCACGAATGGCCGAACCCGGCGAATTTACCCGCAGAGCGCTCGAAAATGAACAATTGGATCTTAGTCAGGTTGAAGGGCTCAGCGATTTAATCGAGGCAGAGACAGAGGCTCAACGACGTCAAGCTTTCGCTTTGATGGATGGCGGGCTGACCGAGAAAGTCGAGAAATGGCGCGCCGATCTGATTCGCGCGGCAGCTCTGATCGAAGCCACGATTGATTTCGCGGATGAAGACGTGCCGGTGGACGTTACCCCGGAAGTCGGGGCGTTGATGGATGGGGTAATGGCCGATCTTGAAAGGGAAATCGCCGGGAGTTTTGTCGCAGAGCGCGTGCGGGACGGTTTCGAGGTTGCAATCATTGGCCCCCCCAACATTGGAAAATCCACTCTGCTGAATGCACTAGCAGGGCGGCAAGCGGCCATTACCTCCGAAATTGCAGGCACGACTCGGGATGTTATTGAAGTTCGGATGAACCTGCAGGGTATTCCGGTGACAGTGCTTGATACAGCCGGCTTGCGGGAAACCGCCGATACTATTGAGGCGCTCGGCGTCGAGCTTGCGCGCAACCGGGCGGAAACAGCGGACCTGCGCATTTTTTTGACCGAAAACGGCAGTAGCGAGAGTTTTGGTGTTGCTGTGCAGGCGGATGACCTTGTTTTGGTTGGAAAATCGGATGCGGGCAGAGCTGATGGCGTCTCTGGCAAAACCGGCGCGGGGCTGGATCGCATGATCGAGCATGTCACATCTGTGTTGGGATCGCGCGTCGCGATCACCCAATCTGCCGTGCGGCAACGGCATCGTATTGCGATGGAGTCAGCAACGCTGTATATGAAGGCAGCGCAGGAGCTGATCCAATCCAATGGAGAGAGCGAGTTGATTGCTATGGAATTGCACGCGGCAACACATGCGATGAACTCAATTATCGGCCGCGTAGGTGTAGAAGATCTTTTAGACGAAATTTTCGCCAGTTTCTGCTTAGGGAAATAGGCGCGAGCAGCGGGAATGTTTCACGTGAAACAATATGACTTTGATGTTGTGGTGATCGGAGGCGGGCATGCCGGGGCAGAGGCCGCGCAGGCAGCCTGGCGCATGGGCGCACGCACAGCTTTGGTGACGCACAGCTTTAAGAAAATTGGTGAGATGTCCTGCAACCCCGCGATAGGCGGGTTGGGAAAAGGTCATCTCGTTCGGGAAATTGACGCGCTGGACGGCGTGATGGGACGTGTTGCAGATCAGGCCGGCATCCAGTTTCGCTTGCTGAACCGGCGCAAGGGTCCGGCTGTTCAAGGCCCCAGAACGCAAGCAGATCGGGCATTGTATCGGGAAGCGATGCAAAGAGAATTTTCTGCACGAGATGGGCTAGAAGTTATCGAGTCCGAGGTGACAGATTTCATCATGAACGGAGACGCGGTGTCCGGCGTGGTGTTGGCTGACGGGTCAAAGGTGAAAGCACCTGCCGTCATCCTGACCACAGGTACATTTCTGCGCGGCGTCATTCACATCGGGGATGTCTCCAAACCCGGCGGCCGCATGGGTGATAAGCCCTCGCTCGATCTGGCAAATCGGATGGACAGCTTTGACCTTCCCATGGGCCGGCTCAAGACGGGCACGCCGCCGCGATTGGATGGGCGCACGATCAACTGGGACGGTCTGGAAACCCAACCTGCGGATGATAATCCCAGCCTGTTTTCATTTCTCTCAAAAGAACCGGTCGCGCAACAGATTTCCTGTGGTATCACTCATACCAACAGCCGCACGCATGAGATCATCGAGAAAAATCTCGAAAAATCAGCCATGTACGGCGGACACATTGACGGAGTGGGGCCGCGGTACTGCCCGTCTATCGAAGACAAGATCGTACGTTTTGGCGAAAAAGAAAGCCATCAGATATTCCTCGAACCAGAAGGTCTGAATGATCCAACGATCTATCCAAACGGCATTTCGACTTCACTGCCCGTGGACGTTCAGGAAGCTTATGTCAAATCCATCGCAGGTCTGGAGACGGTAAATATCTTACAACCGGGGTATGCGATTGAGTATGACTACGTTGATCCGCGTGCGCTGGATTCAACGCTGCAAGTGCGCACCGTGCCGGGCCTGTATTTGGCAGGACAAATCAACGGCACGACCGGTTACGAGGAAGCGGCGGCGCAGGGACTGGTCGCGGGCGTAAATGCAGCGCGCTCGGCACAGGATGCAGAGCCGGTTCATTTCAGCCGTGCCGAAAGTTACATTGGTGTGATGATCGACGATCTGACCACGCGGGGTGTGACGGAACCTTACCGGATGTTCACATCCCGGGCAGAATACCGTCTGTCCTTGCGGGCGGATAATGCCGACCAGCGACTCACTCCGAAAGGGGTCGATTTTGGGTGCGTTGGCTCCCGTCGTGCCGAGATTTTTGAACAGAAGATGGAAAAACTGGGCGCAGCGCGGGACGAGCTTACCGCGCGTACAGCGACGCCGAACGAAGTGGCGAAGTCGGGGGTAAAGATCAATCAGGACGGCGTCCGGCGAAACGGGTTGGAGCTCTTGTCCTATAAGGACGTGTCATTGAAAACGCTCAGCCGCCTCTGGCCGGACCTGTCCAATTTCGATCCCGCCATCGCTCAGCAGGTTCAGAATGATGCAATGTACGCAAATTACATCCAGCGCCAGGCTTCTGATGTTTCTGCTGTGCGGAAAGATGAAAAGCTGCAGATTCCTGCCGGATTTTCTTTTTCGGGTATCTCTGGTCTCTCAAAGGAGCTTCAGTCAAAACTTGAACTGACCCGGCCCGAAACGCTGGGTCAGGCGGCGCGTATTGATGGTATGACACCTGCAGCTTTGACGTTGTTACTTGGTCGCGTAAAGCAGTTTAAGTCAGTAAAATCAGCATGATAGATCAAAACGCTGACTTGGGTGCCGTATGCGGCTATTTCAATGTTTCACGTGAAACAAAGGAGAAGCTGGAGCTTTACCAGACCGCACTCCTAAAGTGGAATCCAACGATCAACCTGGTAAGTAAGTCAACTCTGGCAACTGCTGCTGTACGCCATTTCGCGGATAGCATGCAATTATGGCAATACCGAAAGGATTTTAAAACCTGGGTAGATATCGGTTCCGGGGCAGGATTTCCCGGTATGGTGCTTGCCATAATCGCCTCTGAAGCAGCGCCGTCTGGCCAGTTTCATTTCGTGGAAAGCGATGCAAGAAAGTCTGCCTTCCTGAGAAATGTTTCACGTGAAACAGGCGTAACGGTGCACGTTCACACACAGCGCATTGAAGAATTTGACGCGATCCAAGCCGACATCGTGTCGGCCCGTGCACTTGCACCACTCAGTGATCTGTTGGCGCTTTCAAAATCTTTTCTCAAAAAAGACGGGATATGCCTTTATCTAAAGGGCCAAAATTGCCAAACTGAGATAGGTGGGGCGAGTCGGTTTTGGACATTCGAAGCGGAGCAATTCGCCAGCGAAACCGACGTCAATGGAACGGTTTTGCGGGTCAAGGAAATCGAGCGTGTCAGAACATAGCGGCTTGAAGCCGGTTAAAATACTTTCAATCGCCAACCAAAAAGGCGGGGTAGGGAAGACGACAACGGCCATTAATCTCGGAACAGCGCTAGCCGCTGTGGGGAAACGGGTGTTGTTGCTGGATCTGGATCCGCAAGGAAATGCATCTACGGGGCTGGGTATTGATCCAACCAAACGTAACGTCACCATGTATGATGTGCTGGTTGAACAGACGCCAATCAAGGAAGCGATCATGCGGACACAGGTGCCGAACCTGTTTTTGATGCCGTCTTCAGTGGACCTTAGCTCAGCTGATGTCGAACTGGTTGACGATCAACGGCGGGTACTTCGGTTGCGTAAAGCACTAGAGGAACTGAACAGCTACGATGACGAATTTGATTATGTTCTCGTGGATTGTCCGCCGTCCTTGAACCTTTTGACATTGAATGCCCTCGCCGCCAGCCAGTCCGTAATCGTTCCGCTTCAGGCAGAATTCTTCGCCTTGGAAGGGTTGTCGCAACTGATGCTGACCATTCGCGAGGTCCGTCAGAGCTTGAACCCCATTCTTAAAATCGAAGGTATCGTTCTGACGATGTTTGATGGTCGGAATAACCTCTCGCAACAGGTGGAGCAGGACGTGAGGGAAAATCTCGGTGATTTGGTGTATTCGACGATTATCCCGCGAAATGTGCGGCTGTCAGAAGCGCCGTCTTTCGGGATGCCGGCTATACTGTATGACCACCGAAGCCGTGGCAGCGTGGCCTATCAGAAATTGGCAGCGGAGTTTCTACGGCGGGAAAACCGGCGTGTGCAAGAACCGACCTAACGGGTGAGGAAAGAAAAAAAAATGAGCAAGAAGAATGAAAAAAGAGGTCTCGGCCGTGGATTGTCCGCGCTAATGGCAGATATTAATGAACCGACTGCGACGCAAGAAGTAGCAGGCGAAGGACCACGCAGCAGCGAAAAAATGGTTCCGATTACGAAAGTACACGCAAATCCGGACCAGCCGCGGCGAACGTTTGATCACACAGAGCTTCGTGATCTCGCGAAATCCATTCTGGCCAAGGGCATCATCCAGCCCCTGATCGTGCGTCCTGACCCGAACAACGAGGGCGAATACCAGATCGTTGCGGGGGAGCGTCGCTGGCGTGCGTCGCAGACCGCAAAAATTGATGAAGTTCCGGTCGTCGTGCGCGAGATGGATGATCTCGAAGTTCTTGAAATTGCGATCATTGAGAACATTCAAAGGGCGGATTTGAACCCGGTGGATGAAGCATACGGTTATCATCAATTGATGGAAAAATTCGGTCACACACAGGAGAAATTGTCCGAAGCGCTTGGTAAGAGCCGGAGCTATTTGGCAAACTCCATGCGGTTGCTCAACCTTCCAACGGGCGTGCAAGATATGCTGGTGGATGGGCGGCTTACCGCGGGACATGCGCGGGCGTTGGTGCCGGCTGAGAACGCCTTGGAGTTGGCACGACAAGTTGTTGATAAGGGATTGTCGGTGCGCCAGACGGAAGCTCTGCTCAAGAAAGGACAGACGCCGTCCAAGCCAAAGGCTCCAAAGCTTGCAAAAGACAGTGATACCATATCGTTGGAGACCGATCTTGCAGCGAATTTAGGAATGAAAGTCAGTATTGACCATAAAGCGGGAACAGAGGGCGGCTCTCTTACGATTAAATACGCGTCTTTCGATGATCTTGACGCTTTGTGTCAGCTGTTGTCGGCTACCCGTTCGGCCGGGTCCATATAAATAGCAACACGCAGCAAAGCACGACAAGTTGCGTGATATATGCCCAAGGCGGCACATTCAAAAAATAGGTGGCGACCGGACTGGCGGCAATGCACAGAGTAGCTGCAATCTTTGCCGTTTTCCGGATCGCCCCTTTTTCATTCCAATCGCGGATTGGCGGACCAAAGCGCGGGTGGTGCGTTAACCAGTCATGGGCCCGTTGCGATGATCTTGCAAAGCAGAACGCCGCCAAAAGCAGAAACGGAACTGTTGGCAGCAAGGGCAGAACCGCACCGATGAGTGCGGCGAGCACGCTGAGAACGCCGAAAATGAACCATAGGCCGCGCATCAGTCTTCTCCACCTGCGAGTAGTTTTCCAAGGATAGCGTTCAAAACCATTTTTCCGCAGGCTGTTGTCTTAAGATGCAAATTGCTCTGTAACAAAAAGCCGTCCTGCACCAGTACCCGCGCAGCGTCCATATCTATTCGGTTGGGCGATAGCGCATGGACCCGTTCCAGATCACAACCTTCGGAAAGTCGCAGGGACATCATGGCGTATTCGGCGGCTTGATCTGCGTTTGAAATCTCTTCGGCAATGCGGTTGGCGGTCCCGTTCTTGTCCACAATTTGAAGCCAGTCTTCCGGAAGGAGAGGCGAGTCCGTTGCAACGCGACCCCCATTCAGAGACAACCGTCCATGCGCGCCCGGCCCAATTCCGGCGTAATCGCCATAGCGCCAATATATCAGGTTGTGTTTGCAGGCAGCGCCGTATCGCGCGTGATTGGAAACTTCGTAAGCGATGAGCCCTCTCTCACCGCATATATCCTGCGTTAGATCGTAAAGGTCAGCCGACAATTCGTCGGTTGGCAAACCGCGCAGACGGTTGCGGGCGAATAGATCGCCAAAACGCGTGCCTTGTTCAATCGTCAATTGGTACAAAGACAGATGATCTACAGCCATATCAATGGCTTGCGTTAATTCAAGGCGCCAGTCTTCCAAGGTTTGGTTTTGCCGCGCATAGATCAGATCGAAGCTGACGTTATTGAAGTATTTCTTCGCAACGTCAAAGGCTTGCTGCGCTTCTGCAACGCTGTGCATACGACCGAGTGCCTTTAGGTCTCTATCATTCAGCGCCTGAATTCCCATCGAAATACGGTTGACGCCTGCATCTGAAAACCCTTGAAAGCGGTCTGCTTCGACCGATGTCGGGTTGGCTTCAAGGGTGATTTCTGCGTCAGGCGAAAGAGTCCAATTTTCACCAATCGCCTGAATAATAGTGTCTACAGTTTCGGGAAGCATGAGACTTGGCGTCCCGCCGCCAAAGAAAATAGTGTCTACAGTGCGGTTTGGGGTCAGGGCCGCCGTTGCTTTGATTTCTGCAACGAAGGCCCTGACCCATGCGGTTTGATCTACGGATTGGCGAACATGTGAATTAAAATCACAATAGGGGCATTTGGCAGCGCAAAACGGCCAGTGCACATAGACGCCGAAACCGGCATTTTGCCAGTCCTCAGCCGTCAAGACATCCCGCTTTCAATTTTGCAAAAGCAACGGTGCGGTGGCTCATCGCAGCTTTCTCTGCGGGGTCCATTTCCCCGAAAGTTTCTTTATATCCATCCGGAACAAAGATCGGGTCAAAGCCAAAGCCCTGATCGCCGCGCATGGGCCATGTAACGCGACCCTCTACTGCGCCCTCAAACACTTCGTCATGACCATCAGGCCAAGCTACGCAAAGTGTTGCGCAAAAGCGGGCGGTGCGGGGTTCGGGGGCCTGCTTTTCTTCCAACAGGGACCAGACCTTTTCCATCGCCGTCGGGAAGTCACGGCCCTTGGGTGTCTCTGCCCAATCTGCGGTATAGACGCCGGGCTGTTTGTCCAGCGCGTCTACCTCTATGCCGCTGTCGTCTGACAGCGCAGGCAGATTGGCGGCTTTGGAAGCGAAATGTGCTTTGATCCGCGCGTTTCCGGCAAAGGTGCTTTCTGTTTCTTCCGGTTCTTCCAGTCCCAGTTCACCGGCAGAGATCACTTCGATGCCATAGGGTTTGACCAGTTCGGCAATCTCGCGCAGTTTCCCCGCGTTATGAGACGCGAGGACAATTTTTTTTTCGGTCAGCTTGCGCATGGATCAGGCCACAGCCGCTTTTTGTGCGGCGACCAGATCGTCGACGCCTTTTTCAGCCAGATCCAGAAGCGCGTTGAATTCATCGCGGCTGAAGGTTGCGCCTTCGGCAGAGCTTTGAATTTCGATCAGTCCGCGGGACCCTGTCATCACGAAATTTGCATCGGTTCCGGCTTCGCTGTCCTCGGCATAGTCGAGATCAAGAACAGGTTGACCCGCATAGATGCCACAAGACACTGCCGCGACGTGATCTGTCAGCGGATCTTCTTTGATTTCACCAGCTTTCAGCAGTTTGTTCACAGCCAGACGCAGCGCAACCCAACCACCAGTGATGGACGCACAGCGGGTGCCGCCGTCCGCTTGGATAACATCACAGTCGATGGTGATCTGACGTTCCCCTAAGGCAACACGGTCCACACCGGCGCGCAGGGAGCGACCGATCAGACGCTGGATTTCCTGTGTGCGGCCGGACTGTTTGCCGGCCGCAGCTTCACGGCGGTTGCGGGTCGTTGTGGCGCGGGGCAGCATGCCGTATTCCGCTGTCACCCAGCCAAGACCGGAGCCTTTGATCCAAGGTGGCACGCGGCCTTCAAGGGAGGCCGTGCACAATACATGGGTATCGCCGCATTTGATCAGGCAGGAGCCTTCGGCGTGCTTTGTGACATTGGTTTCGATAGAGATTTCGCGCAGTGTGTCTGTGGTTCTGCCGGAAGGGCGCATGGGTATATTCCTTTTGTAATTGGCGCGGTAATATCTGTTTTAAAGATAGGGCGCAAACCCCGATTGACCAAGCGGGGCAGAGTTCCTACCTATAGTCCGTTCCGATGAAATGGATAACACGCGTGTCAGACCAAGTATCACACCCACTGGATAATTTGAACGCCCGCAGCCGCGAGGTGTTTCGTCTGCTTGTGGAGTCCTATCTTGAGAGCGGCGAGCCTGTCGGCTCGCGCACCCTGACCCGCAGCCTGTCAGAGAAAGTATCTGCGGCGACCATCCGCAATGTGATGCAGGATCTTGAACATTTGGGTCTGCTCGACAGCCCCCATGTGTCCGCAGGGCGTATCCCGACCCATATGGGTCTGCGCCTGTTTGTGGACGGATTGCTTGAGGTGGGCAACCTTTCCACCGATGAGCGGCGGTCGATTGATGCGTCCATGCACAGCAACTCCGAAGACCTGACCGGAGCACTGGATCGGGCAGGATCGCTGTTGTCCGGTTTGACCCATAGTGCCTCTGTGGTGCTGGCGCCCAAGACCGAAGCGCCAATCAAACACATCGAATTTGTGTCTCTTTCCCCTGATAAGGCTCTGGTCGTGCTGGTCATGGCCGACGGTCAGGTGGAAAACCGTATCTTCACACCGCCCATCGGCCAGACCCCTTCGGCCATGCGCGAGGCGGCCAATTTTCTGAATGCGGTACTGGCAGGGCACACTGTGAGTGATTTGAAATCCGTGGTCGAAACCGAAATCACCCGTCGCCGTCAGGAACTGGACACGCTGGCCCAGAAACTGATCGAAGCTGGCGTTGCGGTTTGGGCGGAGGAAAAAAGCGGAACACCGGACAGGTTGATTGTACGCGGAAGGTCGAATCTGCTGGAAGATACGGCGACCGAGGCGGATCTCGACCGGATAAAATCCCTGTTTGATGATCTGGAACGTAAGCAGGATATCGCCCAATTTCTGGACCTGACAGAGCAGGGCGACGGTGTGCGGATTTTTATCGGTTCAGAGAACAAACTTTTTTCACTTTCGGGGTCGAGTCTTGTTGTCTCACCCTATATGAACGCTGATCGAAAGGTCATAGGTGCTGTCGGGGTGATCGGACCAACCCGGCTGAATTATGGCAGAATTGTCCCTATCGTTGACTATACGGCGCAACTGGTAAGTCGCATGATGTCGAACAGAAACTGAATGGCGAAGAACATGGGTAAAAAACACGAAGATTTGGATGTATCGTTGGATCGCTTCCTGGATGAGGACGAGTTTCCGCTGGATAAGATCGACGAAGAAGTCTCCGAAGATGAGTATGAGGAAGTTGACCTGACCGCAGAGCCGGAAGAGGTTGATCCTGTAGAGCAGCTTCAGGCAGAAGTGGCCCAGTTGAAGGATCGTCTGATCCGCACGCTTGCAGATACAGAGAACCTGCGCAAACGTGCAGAACGGGACCGCCGCGACGCCGAACAATACGGCGGTCAGAAACTGGCGCGGGATCTGTTGTCTGTGAATGACAACATGAAACGGGCGCTGGAAACGGTGACAGAAGAACAGCGCGAAGCGAACAAAGGGCTGATCGAAGGCATCGAACTGACCCAGAGAGAGCTGCTCTCGGCCTTTGCAAACCATAAAATTGTACCTGTTTCGCCTGCTGTTGGTGACAAGTTCGACCCGAACATCCATCAGGCCATGTTCGAGGCACCTTTCCCCGATGTGAAGGCGGGTCATATCCTGCAGGTCATGAGCGAAGGCTTCATGATCGGTGATCGCTTGCTGCGCCCTGCACAGGTGGGCGTGTCTTCCGGCGACGGGAGTTAAACCATGAAACAAGGTGTGCGATCCATGCCCGTTCTGCCTGCCGGTGATCTCGCCGCAGGTGTAGCGTTTTACACCGGCAAGCTGGGATTTGATCTCGCAGGTCAGTGGAAGAACGACGATGGCACACCGAATTTCGCTATTGTCCAGCTCGGGGGGATTACACTCGGGCTGGCACAATCGGACCGCCCTGCCTCAGAACAGGATTGGGCGGCCTATTTTTATCTCGAAGACATTGATGCCTTTACGGATCAGGTTCTCGGGCGCGGTGTGAAATTGTCGCGCGGGCCGGAAGAGAGCTTCTACCACTGCAAAGAGGTGGATCTGTCAGACCCCCACGGCAACCGCCTGTGTTTTGCGCAGGATCTGAAACCCGGCGCGGATGGTCCGGGTCTTTGACCTGCGCCTATCGGCCAAGCGTTTCCTTCAACTGATACACCAGCGCCAGAGCCTCTTTGGGTGACAGCTCGTCCGGCAAGATGTCCTGAAGCACTTCTTCCACTTTGGACTGTTTCACAGGTTGCGGCGGTGCTTGTGGTTGCACGGCAAACAACGGCAGGTCTTCAAACAGGGTCTTGGCCTTGTTCCCGTCTTCTCTGTCGCCCTTCTCAAGCGCCTCCAGCACCACACGGGCCCGTTCCACAACGCTGGCTGGCAGACCTGCCAGTTGCGCCACCTGCACGCCGTAGCTGCGGTCTGCGGCGCCCTGACGGACTTCGTGGAGAAAGATAATGTCTCCCTCCCATTCCCGCACCGCAATTGTTGCGTTCATCAGATGGTCCAGCTTGGAAGAAAGCTGTGTCAGTTCGTGATAATGGGTGGCGAACAGTGCGCGGCATTTGTTGCCCTCATGCAGATGTTCCAGCGTGGCCCAAGCGATCGACAGGCCGTCATAGGTGGCCGTTCCGCGTCCGATTTCATCCAGAATAACCAGCGCGTTCTGATCCGCCTGATTGAGAATCGCAGCGGTTTCCACCATTTCCACCATAAAGGTGGACCGCCCCCGTGCCAGATCATCCGATGCGCCGACGCGGGAAAACAACTGTGAAACAAGCCCGATTTCCGCCTGTTCCGCCGGTACATAAGATCCCATCTGCGCCAGCACCGCGATCAGCGCGTTCTGCCGCAGGAAGGTGGATTTACCGGCCATGTTCGGACCTGTCAGCAACCACAGACGCTTGCTGTCTTCGGCGTCCGACAGATCACAATCATTGGCCACAAAACTGCCGCTGGCCTGTTTGCGCAGGGCTGCATCCACAACCGGATGGCGTCCGGCGGTGATTTTGAAGCGGCGGTCATCGGAAACCGCAGGGCGGGTCCAATCCTCGCTCAGCGCCAGTTCGGCCAGTGCCGCCTGCAAATCCAGTTCCGCGATGGATTTCGCAGCTTGCCCGATCTCAGCACCCCGTGAAACAATCTGTGCTGAAAGCTCCTTGTAAACTTCCTGCTCGATCTCCAGCGCCCGCCCTCCGGCGTTCAGGATCTTGGTTTCCAGTTCGGACAATTCCAGCGTGGTAAACCGCACCGCGTTTGCGGTGGTCTGGCGATGGATGAATGTGTCGGACAGGGGGGCCGCCAGCATCTTGGCAGCATGGGTCGCGGGGGTTTCAATGAAATACCCCAACACATTGTTATGTTTAATCTTCAGGGCGGTAACACCTGCCAGTTCAGCATAGTCCTTTTGCAGCCCGAGGATCACCTTGCGCCCCTCGTCCCGCAGGGTGCGGGCCTCGTCCAGATCGGCGCGATAGCCGCTCGCCGTGAAACCACCGTCCCGCGCTAGAAGGGGCGGTTCCTCCACCAGACGTTCGTTCAGGAAGGTGATCATATCGCTGTGACCGTCCAGCGCCTGACGCGCATCGGCCACCAGCTTGGGCAGATCGGTTTCTCCGATCAGACCGAAAATAGCCTGTGCCGAGGTCAGACCGTCCCGAATAGCAGCAATGTCCCGTGGTCCGGCCCGTTCCAGCGACAGGCGAGTCAGGGCGCGGTCCATATCCGGCGTCTTGCGCAATGTTTCACGCAAATCATTCTTAACCTGCTGGTTATCTACAAAGAAACCGACGGCATCCAATCGTGCGCGCACGGTTCCCAGATGCCGTGACGGATTGTTCAGCCGCGTTTCCAACAGCCTAGCGCCCGATCCGGTGATGGTTTTGTCGATCACCGACAGCAAAGCGCCTGCACGATCCCCGCTGATGGTGCGGGTCAGTTCCAGATTGCGCCGTGTCGCCGCATCAATCCGCATCGAAGTGTCTGTCGCCTCGGCCACGGGCGGTTTCAACAGGGGCAGTTTGCCCTTTTGGGTGATATGCAGATAATCCACAATCGCCCCCATCGCGGCCAGTTCCACGCGTGAAAAGCTGCCAAATGCGTCCAGCGATTTCACGCCGAACAATCCGGTCAGCCGCTCCCCCGCCGCAGTGCTGTCAAAACTGGCGCGGGCCAGTTCGGTCACAGCGGCGCCGGTTTCTTCAACAGTTTCACGCAACCAGTTTTCAGGGCTATCGGCCACCAGTACCTCGCGCGGGGCCAGACGCGCCAGCAGCGGAGAGAGCCCAACGGTCGGGCAGCTTTGCACATGGAAATCACCGGTAGACACATCAACCCAGGCCAGCGCCGATCCGTCACGGATGCTGGCAAAAGCGCAGAGAAAGTTATGCTGGCGGGCATCCAGCAGGCTGTCTTCGGTCAATGTACCCGGTGTCACCAACCGCACCACACCCCGCTTCACAACCGATTTGGAACCGCGTTTCTTGGCCTCGGACGGGTCTTCCAGCTGCTCGCATACCCCTACGCGAAATCCTTTGCGGATCAGTGTCAGCAGATAATTCTCAGCCGCATGCACCGGAACGCCGCACATGGGAATATCCTGCCCCTGATGCTTGCCCCGTTTGGTCAGGGCTATATCCAGCGCCCCTGCCGCCATGACTGCATCGTCAAAGAACATCTCGTAAAAATCGCCCATGCGATAGAACAGCAGGGCGTTAGGGTATTCGGCTTTTATCTCCAGAAATTGCGCCATCATTGGCGTCACTGCGCCTGTCTCTGCTGCCACGGCTCGATACTCCCCGTTGAAATCTGGGGGAAGATACCGAAGGGGGCGAGTGGTGAAAAGGCCAAACGCGCAGGAGTGTTGTGCGCAAAAGGAGATGCCTGTAACACTGGCCCCTCACAGCACAGAGACCAACCCGAGACTATGACGAAAAACAACAGAATTACCGACGCAGAGGCGCTGGCCTACCACCTTGAACCAATGCCCGGCAAGCTGGAGGTGGTGCCGACCACCGCCATGACCACACAGCGCGATCTGTCGCTGGCCTATTCGCCGGGCGTTGCGGTGCCTGTGCAGGCCATCGCGGATAATCCCGAAGTGGCCTATGACTATACCAGCAAGGGTAACATGGTGGCGGTGATCACCAACGGCACCGCAATTCTGGGGATGGGGAACCTCGGGGCGCTGGCCTCCAAGCCGGTGATGGAGGGTAAATCCGTCCTGTTCAAACGCTTTGCCGATGTGAACTCCATTGATCTGGAACTGGACACCGAAGACCCTGACGCCTTTATCAACGCTGTGAAACTAATGGGGCCTTCCTTTGGCGGCATCAACCTTGAAGACATCAAAGCGCCGGAATGTTTCATTATCGAACAACAGCTGAAAGAGCTGATGGACATTCCCGTGTTTCACGATGACCAGCACGGAACCGCGGTCATCTGTGCAGCGGGTCTGTTGAACGCGCTGCATATCAGCAAGAAAAAGATCGAGGACGTGAAGATTGTCCTGAACGGTGCAGGTGCAGCGGGGATTGCCTGTGTGGAACTGATCAAGGCGATGGGCGCGCGGTCCGAAAACTGCATCACCTGTGACACCAAAGGCGTGATCTATCAGGGCCGCACCGAAGGCATGAACCAGTGGAAATCGGCCCATGCGATAAAGACCGAATTGCGCACGCTGGAAGAGGCGATGGTGGATGCGGATGTGTTCCTTGGCGTGTCGGCCAAAGGCGCCGTGACTGAAGAAATGGTGGCCAGCATGGCCCCCAATCCGGTGATTTTTGCGATGGCTAACCCCGACCCCGAAATTACGCCGGAAGAGGCCCGCGCCGTGCGGCCTGATGCGATTGTGGCGACAGGGCGTTCGGATTATCCCAATCAGATCAACAACGTGCTGTGTTTTCCTTATCTGTTTCGCGGGGCGCTGGACATTAACGCGCGCGCAATCAACGATGAAATGAAGATTGCCTGTGCGCAGGCGCTGTCCGATCTCGCCCGCCAAGAGGTTCCGGACGAAGTGGCAATGGCCTATGGCAAGAAGCTGGTGTTCGGGCCGGATTACATTATCCCGACACCTTTCGATCCGCGCCTGATCCACGTGATCCCGCCAGCGGTGGCCAAGGCAGGGATGGATACGGGGGCTGCGCGGCGGCCGATTGTGGACATCGAAGCCTATGAACTGGCGCTGAAATCCCGTCTGGACCCTGCGGCTTCTATCCTGCAATCGCTTTATGTCCGCGCCAAGAACGCACAGGCGACGATGATCTTTGCCGAAGGCGACGACGAAAGGGTGTTGCGTGCGGCGGTGGCCTATACCCGTAACGGTCTGGGGAAAGCGGTTGTTGTCGGACGTGTGGATGAGGTCCGCGAGAAGCTGGCAGCGGCTGGTATGCCCGATGCCTTTGACGAAATCGAGGTGATGAACGCTGCCCTAACGGATGAACTGGAAACCTACAAAGCGTTTCTTTACAAGAGGTTGCAGCGTAAGGGCTATACCGAGAAAGACGTGCATCGGCTCGCCTCCCGTGACCGTCACGTGTTCTCGGCGCTGATGCTGGCCCACGGGCACGGCGATGCTATGATTACAGGTGCGACCCGCAAGTCGGCGCAGGTGATGGAATTGCTGAACCATGTGATTGACGCGAAACCCTCTGACGGGGCGGTTGGTGTGACTGCGGTTCTGCTGCGCGGGCAGATGGTATTTGTGTCTGACACGCTGTCCCATGAATGGCCCGAGGCAACGGACCTTGCAGACATTGCTGAACGCTCTGCGATGGTGGCGCGGAACATGGGGGTAGAACCCCGTGTCGCCTTTGCCAGTTTCTCCAACTTCGGCTATCCGGTATCGGAGCGGGCTACGAAGATGGAAGATGCCGTTGCGGTTCTGGACCAGCGCGGCGTTGATTTCGAATACGACGGAGAGATGACGGCAGATGTGGCGCTGAATGCGGAACTGATGCAACAATACCCGTTCTGCCGCCTGTCCGGTCCGGCCAACGTGTTGGTGGTTCCTGCCCGGCACTCGGCATCTATCTCGGTGAAGATGCTGCAACAGATGGGCGGCGCGACAGTGATCGGACCGATCCTTGCCGGGATCGACCAGCCTGTGAAAATCTGCTCGGTCACTTCTACGGTAAATGACATCCTGAACATGGCTGTCATGGCTGCCTGTCGTGTCGGTGGCTAGGGAATAGCACGGCTTTTCCTGCTGAGAACGACGAGAGAACACAAAAAAGCGGCCCTGAATTTGGTTCAGGGCCGCTTTTATTTAGCATTTACTGTTTAGAAACAGGGGGTTAGCCCTTCATCCCTTCCCAGAATGTCTTGACCTTGCCGAAGAAATTAGTGCTCTCCGGGCTGTTGTCTTCGGACAAATCTTCAAACTCCCGCAGCAATTCCTTTTGCTTGGAGGTCAGATTCACCGGCGTCTCTACGGCGAGTTCCAGAAACAGGTCTCCGGACTGGTTCGACCGCAGTGCCGGCATACCTTTGCCGCGCAGACGCATCTGTTTACCGGACTGGCTGCCCGCAGGAACCTTCACGCGGGACTTGCCGCCGTCGATGGTCGGGACTTCGATCTCTCCGCCCAAAGCCGCTGTAGTCATGCTGACGGGCACGCGGCAAAAGAGGTTCGATCCGTCCCGTTCAAAGATCGGATGATCCTGCACTTCGATAAAGATGTACAGATCGCCGGTCGGTCCGCCGCGCATCCCTGCTTCGCCCTCACCGGCAAGCCGGATACGGGTGCCGGTTTCGACACCAGCCGGAATGTTCACACCCAAAGAGCGTTCGCGCTGCTGCAGGCCGGAGCCGGAACAGGTGTTACAGGGGTTGGTAATGATCTGGCCACGGCCCGAACATGTCGGACAAGAGCGTTCGACCGTAAAGAACCCTTGCTGCGCACGTACCTTGCCCATGCCCGAACATGTCGGACAGGTTGCAGGTTCCGCGCCTCCTTCGGCACCGGAGCCGTCACAGGTTTCACAGGCCACAGATGTGGTCACTGAAACATTCTGCTGCTTGCCGGTGAAGGCTTCTTCCAGTGTGATGGACAGGTTGTACCGCAGATCGGACCCGCGGGTTGCCCGTTGGCCCCCGCCGCGTCGACCGCCGCCGCCCATGAAATCTCCGAACAGATCGTCGAAAACATCGGAAAACGCCGAGCCGAAGTCAGCGCCGCCACCCGGATGGAAACCGCCACCGCGTCCGCCGCCGCCGCCCATGCCGCCTTCAAATGCAGCGTGGCCATAACGGTCGTAAGCAGCCTTTTTGTCGCCGTCCTTCAGAACGTCGTAGGCTTCGTTAACTTCTTTGAATTGTGCTTCTGCGTCGGGGTTGTCTTTGTTGCGGTCCGGATGCAGCTCCATCGCTTTCTTGCGATAGGCCTTTTTCAGTTCCTGTTCAGACGCGCCTTTGGAAACACCCAGCAGGTCGTAGTAATCACGCTTTGCCATGTCGCCTCCGCGTTAACGCAGGCAGGGGGCGCAAACCCCTTGCCGCACGTTTGGCTGTCGGTTCACGATTAACGGTCGTTTTTACCCAGATCTTCAAAATCTGCGTCCACGATGTCATCATCAACCGGCTTTGGTTCGTCTTCACCACCGAAACCGCCTTCAGCAGCTTCACCGGAGTTTCCAGCTTCCTCGGCTTGCGCCTTGTAGATGGCTTCACCCAGCTTCATAGCTGCTTCGGTCAGATCCTGCGAGCGGGCCTGAATGGAAGAAGCATTGTCGGTTTCCAGCGTTTCTTTCAGCGCCTTGATCGACAGTTCGATCACTTCAACAGTGGATGGATCCACCTTGTCAGAGTGCTCTTCCAGAGACTTCTCGGTGCCGTGGATCAGGCTTTCAGCCTGGTTCTTGGCTTCGACAAGCTCTTTACGCTCCTTATCCGCTTCGGCGTTCTCTTCCGCGTCGCGAACCATTTTCTCGATGTCTTCGTCGGACAGACCGCCGGACGCCTGAATGGTGATCTTGTGCTCTTTGTTGGTGCCTTTGTCCTTGGCGGACACGGACACGATACCGTTGGCATCAATATCAAAGGTCACTTCGATCTGTGGCAGGCCACGGGGTGCAGGCGGGATGTCTTCCAGATTGAACTGGCCCAGAATTTTGTTGTCTGCGGCCATTTCGCGTTCCCCTTGGAACACGCGGATGGTTACAGCGTTCTGGTTATCCTCGGCTGTCGAGAAGACCTGAGACTTCTTCGTCGGGATCGTGGTGTTGCGGTCGATCAGGCGTGTGAACACACCGCCAAGGGTTTCGATCCCAAGGGACAGAGGTGTCACGTCCAGCAGAACAACGTCTTTCACGTCGCCTTGTAGAACACCGGCCTGAATAGCCGCGCCAAGTGCAACAACTTCGTCGGGGTTCACGCCTTTATGGGGCTCTTTCCCGAAGAATTTTGTCACTTCCTCGATCACTTTTGGCATACGGGTCATACCGCCAACCAGAACGATCTCGTCCACGTCACCTTTGGACAGGCCGGCATCTTTCAGCGCGTCCTGACAGGGTTTCATGGTACGTTTGATCAGATCAGCCACCAGCGATTCCAGCTTGGCACGGGTCAGTTTCATAACCATGTGCAGCGGCTGGCCGGTTTTACTGTCCATAGAGATGAACGGTTGGTTGATCTCTGTTTGCGAAGAAGACGACAGTTCGATCTTAGCTTTCTCGGCGGCTTCTTTCAACCGTTGCAGAGCCATCTTGTCCTTGGACAGATCAACGCCGTTCTCTTTCTTGAACTCGTCAGCAAGGTATTCAACGATGCGCATGTCAAAGTCTTCCCCACCCAGCGCAGTGTCGCCGTTGGTGGATTTCACTTCAAACAGACCTTCGTCGATTTCCAGAACGGAAACGTCAAATGTACCACCACCAAGGTCATAAACAGCGATGGTCTTGCCACCTTCTTTGTCCAGACCATAGGCAAGAGCCGCAGCGGTTGGTTCGTTGATGATACGCAGGACGTTCAGACCGGCAATCTTACCGGCATCTTTTGTTGCCTGACGTTGTGCATCGTTAAAGTAGGCCGGAACGGTGATAACCGCTTCGGACACTGTTTCGCCCAGATAGCTCTCGGCGGTTTCTTTCATCTTGCCAAGGATAAAGGCAGACACTTGGGAAGGGGAGTATTTCTCACCTTTGACTTCAACCCATGCGTCACCGTTTCCGCCATCTACGATTGCGTAGGGCAGGTGCTTGGCGTCTTTTTTGATTGCAGGATCGTTCACGCTCCGGCCGATCAGACGTTTGATCGCAAAGAGTGTGTTTTCAGGGTTGGTTACGGCCTGCCGTTTGGCGGACTGGCCGACAAGACGTTCGTCGTCGGTGAAACCAACAATAGAGGGTGTTGTGCGTGCGCCCTCGGCGTTTTCCACGACTTTCGGTTGCGAACCGTCCATGATTGCAACGCAGGAGTTCGTGGTCCCCAGATCAATACCAATTACTTTAGCCATCAGACTTCCTTTCTTGCGGCGATTATGGAACATGGCCCGCATTCGGCGCCGTCGCTCCATCCCATGTGTCAGCCCCTCCCATCAGGGGCGGCTTAGCATTGACGGTATATAGGAGGGTGATTGTCGGTCTGCAAGCATGTCGGCGCGGAAAAATGTCTCTGTTTCTTTTGTTTTCTTGGCTGTTGCGGGGCTGCATTATAGAAAACGGGCATGAAACTCGTGAAACCGCTCCATCTGCGGGGATTTGAGATTTACAAATCCCTGCTGTCGCCGCCCGATCAACAGGCCATTCTGGACGACATCCGCGCTGTCATTGCGCAGGCGCCGATGTTTTCGCCCCTCACGGCTTGGGGGAAACCAATGTCTGTGCGCATGTCCTCTGCGGGGAAATATGGCTGGTATTCGGACCGTAAGGGCTATCGCTATGAACCGGCGCATCCTAATGGCACGCCCTGGCCTGCTATCCCCCAATCCGTGCTTGATGTCTGGAACGCGGTGTCTGGCACTGCGCGCCAGCCGGACTGTTGCCTGATCAATCACTACACCGAAAAGGCACGGATGGGGTTGCATCAGGATAAGGACGAACAGGATTTCGACTATCCGGTGGTGTCCATTTCACTTGGTGATGAAGGCTTGTTTCGCATCGGCGGCACAGAGCGCAAGGACAAGACCGAAAGCATCTGGCTGGCTTCGGGGGATGTATGCGTCATGGGCGGCGCGGCGCGTCTGGCCTATCACGGTATAGACCGTATCCGCTTTGGCAGCTCCGGCTTGTTGAAAAACAACGGGCGCATCAATCTGACCCTGCGGGTGGTGGACTAACCTATTGCCGCTTTCCCCAGCTTTCGGACACGGTTTTGCGGCTGAAATGTTCCAGCATCATGCCGATACAGATCAGAACCAGTGACAGGTAAACCGCATAGTCGAGCGTGGTTTTATGGGGCGTATAATTCACAAACGCCGCGGCGCGGGCCTGATCAATGGTGTGAAACAACGGGTTCCACGTAAAGAAAGCAAGCGTGCTGGCAGGCAGAGCGTTGGCCAGAAACATCTTGCCGCTGAAAATCATATTGGCCCGTTTGTAAATCTGTTCGACAATTTTAATCGTTGAGGGCGCAAAGGGGCGCAGCGACAGAAAGATAATCCCTATCGCAACGCCGGAAAACCATGCGATGAAAAAGCACAGCGCGACCCGTTTCAGATTATAAACAGTGAAGGGTTCTACCAGAACATTGGCGACAAAGGTGATGACCAGCACGGCCAGTATCTGCACATATAGCGATGACAGGGCACCCGATACGATCATCATAAAGGTCGTCACAGGCGCGTGTTGCAGCATCGGATTGACCGGACCGCCGCCGCTGACCGCGCTGATCGCCTTGTTGTGGGTCAGGTAAAGGAAAACCCCTGTCAGCACATAAAGGATAAAGCTGCCGCGAACCGCGACACCACGCAGACCAAGGAATGTGATCATCACATAAAAGAAGATCACGATCATTGCGGATTGCAGGATCTCCATCAACAGCGCCTGAATCGCATTACCTTTGGATTTACGCACCTCGCGCACAGTGGTGTGATACACCAAAGTCAGAAACTCGAAACCGCCCATAGCGATCCGGGTAAAAGAGGAATTAGGAACGGCGCTCATCTAATCTGCCCAAAAGGTAGCGAGTTTTAATCACTGCTTGCTGTTTTTCGTTCTAAGGACCATAAGGCTTCGGAATTTAATTCGCAAGAAATCGCTGTATTGGCGGCATCATAAGGGCAAGAAAATGAATAAAACGGAAATTTCTTCAGTCATCCGCAAGCTGGCCATCGAAGCCGGCGAAAAGATCATGGAAATCTATGGTAAGGACGATTTTGAGGTCAAATCGAAGTCGGACGAAAGCCCTGTAACGCTGGCGGATGAAACCGCAGATGCCCATATCTTTGCCGGCCTGCGCGCAGCTTTCCCTGATGCAGCGATCGTGACCGAGGAACAATCGGACACACACTCCGAAGCCTCCAACACATTCTTTATTGTCGATCCGCTGGACGGCACCAAGGAATTCATTAAACGCCGCGGCGATTTCACGGTGAATATCGCCTATGTCGAAGACGGTGTTCCAACGATGGGTGTGGTCTACGCCCCCGCCAAGAAACGCCTTTTCCTGACAGATGCCAATGGCAAGTCCTTTGAGGAACAAGGTGATCACAAGGCAGACGTTGCCGGTGACATGAAACCGATTTCGGTCTCGACCCCTGATGAATCTGCGCTGATCGTCGTTGCCTCCAAATCCCACCTCACCGATGAAACCAAAGACTACATCGGCAAATACAATGTTGCCGACAGCCGCAGCGCCGGTTCTTCGCTGAAGTTCTGTCTTGTGGCGACAGGCGAGGCGGATCTCTATCCCCGCGTTGGCCGCACAATGGAATGGGACACCGCCGCAGGGCAGGCGGTATTGCTGGGCGCAGGCGGCAAAGTTGTCCGTTTTGACAACCATGAACCGCTGACCTACGGCAAGCCGATCTTTGAAAACCCTTATTTCATCGCCTATGCTCCCGGAATAACGCTGCAAAAGGCCTGATCCATGTCCACACTGGTTGTTATCCCCGCCCGCTACGCCTCTACCCGTTATCCGGGAAAGCCGCTTGTGGAATTGCGCGGGGCAACCGGCGTGGCCAAAAGCCTGATCCGGCGCAGCTGGGATGCGGCGATGAAGGTGCAGGGCGTTGACCGCGTCGTTGTGGCCACGGATGACGACCGGATCAAAGACGCGGCCGAGGCTTTCGGCGCAGAGGTGGTCATGACCTCCTCTGCCGCGCGTAACGGCACCGAGCGCTGCGCCGAAGTGGTCGAACAGCTTGGTGACAGTTATGATATCGTCGCGAACCTGCAAGGTGATGCGCCCCTGACGCCGCCATGGTTCGTGGAAAAGCTGGTTGAGGGTTTGCAAAATGCACCCGAAGCCCATGTCGCAACACCGATCCTGCTCTGCTCGAAAGAGGCGCTGGCCTCTTTCAAGGAGGACCGTCGGAATGATCGTGTCGGCGGTACGACAGTCGTTTTTGATAAGGACAAACGGGCGCTGTATTTTTCCAAGGAGGTCATTCCCTTTGCACCCACGCTGGATGTGCCGGTGTACCATCATGTTGGTGTGTACGCCTATCGTCCGGCGTCGTTGCGGGATTATGCGGCCTTGCCCGAAGGCCCGCTTGAAAAGCTGGAAGGGCTGGAGCAGTTGCGTTTCATGGAAAACGGGTTGCATGTGCAATGCGTCGAAGTGGAAAACCCCGGACAGGAGTTCTGGGAGCTGAACAACCCCGAAGACGTCCCCCGCGTTGAAAAGTTTCTGGTGCAACTGGGGCTGGAATGAGCTTCGCCCCCCGTGTCAGCCTGATTATTGTCAGCCGGCACAGACCGGAAGCACTGAAACGGGTCGCGGCCTCTCTGCGGTTCCAAAGCTATACAAATTTTGAAGTCATTCTGGTTTCCGATGCGCCGGATCGCAATTTCCTTGCGGAGATTCCAGCATCTGAAAACATGCTTCACCTGTCGTTTAATCAGGCAAATATATCTGCCGCGCGCAATTTGGGGCTGGCCCATGCGCAGGGCGAAATCGTCGCCTTTTGTGATGATGACGCGGTGCCAGATCCAAACTGGCTGACCGCCCTTGTACAACCTTTTGAAAGCCGGAATATCGCAAGTGCAGGCGGTTTTGTGCGGGGGCGCAACGGATTTTCCTATCAGTGGAAAGCCTTAACCAGCGACCGTTTTGGCGAAGATATGTCGTTGGATATTGATCCGACCGTGCCCTTTGTTGAAATCCCTTTTGACGGCAAACGATTTGCCAAACTGCAAGGCACGAACTGCGCGTTCAGAGCGGATGCGCTGCGGGCAATTGGCGGATTTGACGAAGGGTTTCGGTTCTACTTGGATGAAACCGATGTCTGCCTGCGTCTGGCACAGGCGAGCCACAGCGCCGCCTTTGTGAACCGTGCCGAAGTTCACCACGGATTTGAACGAAGCGCCCTGCGCTCTGCCGCGCGGGTGCCACTGTCCCTTGGGGAAATCGGCGCAAGCAAGCGCGGATACTTGGAAAAACACGCTGCGGGTGAAGATTTTTCCAAGGTCAAAGAGCGTTTTTTCACCGAGCAAAAGCACAGGCTTCTCCGTCTGATGGTAGAGGGCCGGTTGGAGCCACGGGATGTGCCTGCCTTAATGGACACCCTGCGGGACGGGTTTAATACACCCCCAAAGTCGACGGTTCCTATTCAGCCACCGCAGATTGACAGAGCTTTCAATCCCGTAAAGACACATGGGAAAGCTGAGGGCATCGCCCTTGCGGGTGGTTTGCTCGCATCCCGGACGCTGACCGAAGCGGCGCAAAAACTTGCGTCACGCAACATCCCTGTGGTTGTGTTCCGTCTCGGGCGTAACAGCCTGTTTCACAAACGCTATTTCGACCAGCGGGGTTTTTGGATGCAAACCGGCGGCGTTTTTGGTAGGTCGTCGCGGACAGATTCGCTGTTCCGATGGTGGACACTGGGGCAACGGACACGTAGAGAGCTAAAAAAGTTTTATGCCGAATTCGGAGTGACCGAGACACAGATATTTTAGTAAATTTCCTATTTTGGCCATACTGGTGACGTAGTGGCCATACTAGCTTACAAGTAATAATGAACGATTAACAGCCGCTGCGCGTTAAGTGGGGGTAAAATCAAAAGGGGCTTAATGTGAAGAAAACTGTAACCAAGGCCATTTTTCCGGTCGCCGGACTCGGCACACGTTTCTTGCCTGCCACAAAAAGTATTCCAAAAGAAATTCTATGTCTGGTTGATAAACCGCTGATCCAATACGCCATCGACGAGGCGCGGGATGCTGGCATCGAGGAATTCATCTTTGTAACCTCGCGGGGCAAGGGGGCGTTGGAGGATTACTTCGACGGGGCACCGCAACTGGAACAGGCGCTGCGGGCCAAGAACAAGGTCAAATTGCTCGACACTTTGATGAAATCCACAATGGACAGCGGCGAGATCGCCTATGTGCGCCAGCGCGAAGCGCTTGGTCTCGGGCATGCGGTCTGGTGCGCGCGCCGTTTAATCGGGGACGAGCCTTTCGCCGTAATCCTGACAGACGATGTCATCTCTTCCGAACGTCCGGTTTTGCAGCAAATGGTAGAAGCGCACGAACAGACCGGCGGCAATATTGTTGCTGCAATGGAAGTCGCGCCAAGCAAGGCTTCGGCCTATGGTTTGCTCGACATCAAAGAAGACATGGGATCGCTGGTTTCTGTTAAGGGCATGGTTGAAAAGCCGGAGCCGGAAGATGCACCGTCCAATCTGGCGGTGATCGGTCGCTACATTCTGACACCCGAAATCATGCGTAATCTGGACACGCAGGAACGGGGTGCCGGTGGTGAAATCCAGCTGACCGATGCAATTGCGAAAGAGATTGCCAATTCTGACAATGTCTTCGGCTATCGCTTTGAAGGCACCCGCTATGATTGTGGCTCCAAAGCAGGCTTCCTGCAGGCAACGGTTGCCTTTGGTCTGGCCCGCGGGGATCTCAGTCAGGAATTCCTCGATTATCTGATCGAAACTGTTGAATGCCGCCGCGCCGCGCAATAAGCGCCGTGACGGATAGATTTCAAAGCCGGGGCGTAAACCGCTCCGGCTTTGTTGTGTCCGGCGGGTGATTATGGCGCGGTTTCTCCTTGATATTACACGATTTATCTCTCGCTTCGGGCGGGGACATCCGACTGGCATAGATCGGGTGGAAATCGAGTACATCCGCGAGATTGCACATCGCGACGGGAACAGCTTTGCGCTGGCACGTTTGGGTCAGGGCTTTGTGGTGGTACCCATCACAGCGGTGATCTCGGCACTCGACCGGCTAGAACGGGGCGAACCTGTCGGACGCTGGGGCGCTCAGGATGGGTTTCGCCTGAAGCTGCCACAGGCAGAGCGGAAAGCCCGCCAGTTTTTTCGAGCCTCGGCAATACATGCAGGGCGCGATCTGACGAAGGTACTGCAGGGGCTGGATCTTCGGTCGATGGAATATGTGAATGTCGGGCACAGCAATCTTTCACCGCAGGTATTTACTGCCTTGCGTGCCAGCGGCGTGGCGCGGATCACTGTGATGGTCCACGATATGATCCCGCTTGATTTTCCCCAATTCACCCGCGCAGGTATACCGGAGCAGTTTGCCCGCCGGATGCAGGCAGTGGCGCAGTTTGCGGACCGGATTATCTGTAACTCTGCCCACACCGAAGCCCGCGTGAAACACTATTTTAACGGTTGGGGGGCGACCGCAGAGACGCTTGTGGCGCATCTTGGCGTTGCGCCTTTGTTCCCGCAGGATAGGGGGGCGGTGGACCCGTTGTCCTTTGTGGTGATTGGCACGATTGAGCCGCGCAAGAACCATCAGATCCTGTTCCAAGCCTGGGAGCAACTGGCGCAGAGCCTTCCGGCAGAGCGGATGCCCCGCCTTCATGTGGTCGGTAAGCGGGGGTGGGATAATGCGCCGGTTTTTGCGTATCTGGACAAGGCAGCAACGGGCAACGGGCCAATCATCGAGCACGACAATATGTCTGATAAACAGCTCGCACAGTTGATCGCAAATAGTGCCGCGCTGTTGTTCCCAAGTCATGCCGAGGGCTATGGCCTGCCCGCCCTTGAAGCCGCCCAACTGGGTGTTCCGGTGATCTGTTCGGATATTCCGGTCTTTCGCGAAATCCTTGGAGGGGCTGCAACCTATCTGCCCGCAGGCGATGCGACGCGCTGGGCGGAAACCCTGCGGAGTGTTGCAAATAGGACCACCGATTTACCCATTAGAGGCGAAATCACTGATTTGCCTCAGGGAATCCCCACTTGGCGTTCACACTTTCGCCACGTTTTCGGGGATACTCTTCAAGGCTGATTTAGGAACGAGTAGTGCAGTCATGGGCTTGTTGGGCCGGTACAGATTACGGGTGGAGCGTCGTCGCAGACGCATTCGCGCGATGCGAAAGCGTCGTGAGCTGACCTGTGTCTTTGACCGAACCGGCCAGATAAACCCCCGTGACATCCTGGTGTTTTCAACCCTGCGCAATGAAAAACCGCGGCTTGCTTATTTCCTGAAATACTACCGTGACCTTGGCGTGAACCATTTTTTCTTCGTGGATAATGACAGCACTGACGGCGGGCGGGAATATCTTGCCGATCAGCCGGATGTGTCGCTTTGGACGACGACAGCCTCTTACAAACGCTCCAAATTCGGGGTGGACTGGCTGAACGGTCTGAAGAACAAATATGCCCACGGTCATTGGGTTCTGGTGGTCGATGTAGACGAACTGCTGGTCTATCCGTTTTGCGACACACGCTCTTTGCGGGCGCTGACGGATTGGCTTGATGCCAGTTCGATAAAGTCTTTTGGCACCATGTTGCTGGATATGTACCCCAAGGGGAAAATCCAGCACGCCCGCATCCGCGAAGGGCGCAATCCGGTGAAAACGGCTCCCTATTTTGATGCTTCCAATTATTTTATCGAACGGAACAGCAAATACGGCAACCTGTGGATACAGGGCGGCCCGCGCATGCGCAGTTTTTTCAGGGACAGACCGGCCTATTCCCCTGCCCTTAACAAGACGCCGCTGGTGAAATGGGCGCGGGGCTATGTCTATGTCAGTTCTACCCATACATTGCTGCCACGGGGGTTGAATCTGGTTTACGACGAATGGGGCGGTCAGAAACCCTGCGGGGTTTTGCTGCACACGAAATTCATGAACACATTTTCGGAAAAAGCCGAGGAGGAAATGAAGCGGAAACAACATTACGCCTCCAGCCGTGAATATCGCACCTATGTGAACCGGATGGACAGCGACCTGAAATTGTGGACAGAGCAGTCCAGCACCTATGAAAACTGGCAGCAGCTCGAAGCGCTAGGCCTGATGTCGCGCGGAAAC
The DNA here is from genome assembly GCF_001719615.1 of Neptunicoccus sediminis. Classification (GTDB taxonomy): domain Bacteria; phylum Pseudomonadota; class Alphaproteobacteria; order Rhodobacterales; family Rhodobacteraceae; genus Amylibacter; species Amylibacter sediminis. Next base: position 204,380 of record NZ_MDVX01000001.1, on the reverse strand, counting down.
TGGATCTGATCATGCGCATCGGTTTTGTCGTTCTCGCCCATACGGATTTATACCGCACCGCCCAGATGGTGCGACACCTGTCCGAACAGGATTGCGCTGTGGCGGTTCATATCGACAAGAAGGTGGAGGCGGCTGAATTTGACGCCTTCCGAAACGATCTGGAGGGGTTGGAGAATATCGTCTTTCCCAAACGCACCGCCTGCGAATGGGGGGCGTTTTCTCTTGTGCAAGCCACGCTCGACAGTGCCGAGGCTTTGCTGAAACGGTTTGAGGATGTCACCAACGTTTTGTTGATCAGCGGTTCCTGTCTACCGATCCGGCCCGTAAAGCAGCTCAAGCGGTTTTTGTCCCGCAATATAAAGACGGATTTTATCGAATCCGTTTCTGTGAAGAACAATATCTGGGTCAAGGACGGGCTGAACGAAGAGCGGTTTACCATGTATTTTCCGTTCTCATGGCGCACGCAACGGCGGCGGTTCGACCGGCTGGTTGCGCTGCAACGGCGGCTCGGGGTGAAGCGAAAGATACCCGAACCGCTGGTTCCCCACATCGGATCGCAGTGGTGGTGTCTGACGGCCAAGACCCTGCGCGCGATTATCGACGATCCCAAACGTCCCTATTACGATGCTTATTTCAACTGGTCGTGGATACCGGATGAAAGCTATTTCCAGACGCTTGCGCGGCTTCACTCTGAAAAGATCGCGTCCCGCTCTCTGACGTTTTCCAAGTTTGACTATCTCGGCAAACCCTTTGTATTTTACGATGACCATCTCAAAGAACTGACCCAATCCGACTGTTTCTGGGCGCGGAAAATGTGGGTCGGGGCGGACCGGCTTTATGACCATCTGCTTGATCCGAAACGGGCAAACCAGTCTATGTCTCAGGCTGATCCCAAAGCCTTTGACGCTAAATTCGAGGCAGCCGACCAGCGTCGGTGTGAAGGTGGCACCGGGCGGTTCCATCAGGGCCGTTTTCCCTATGACCGCGCCGAACGTACCGGCGTTTCTGCGACGCCCTACACCGTTTTTGTCGGATTTAAGGGGCTGTATCAGGCGTTCCCCGAATGGATCGAGAGCGCCACTGACGCCCTGTCCCACGGCAGTGTTTTTGCCCGCAGCCATGTCGGGGAACAAGCACCGGATGAGAATTTCGCGGGCAATCTTCCGGCAGTGCCCGCCATTCGCAACCGCAATCCAAAGGGATACCTTGCCAATCTTCTCTGGCCGGCGCGGGACCGGCATCAGTGTCTGCTATATGATTTCCGTGATACCCCGCACATCCTGCAAACACTGGCCCATGATCCGATGGCCCATATTGTGATGATCCGCCATGCGTGGTTGCTCAGCCTGCTGAACCGTCCGGCCAGTTTTGAAAATCAGGTGTCTAACGCGCGGCGGTTCCACCGGATCGAGCAGCGCTTCCTGCGGGAGTTCGCCAAACCCAAGGCCGTCGCCCGTCTGCATACCATCGCGCTGGAGCGTGCGGTGCATGAACCGTCCGAAACATTAGAGCAGGCAATCGCCCATATTCCGCGAAATGCAAAACACCCGTTGAAACTTATGCCCAAGCGCGAAAATGTAGAGGGACTGGAGAACCTGACCCGCAAGCTGCGTGACCGTGGTCTGATGATCGAGTATGAATTTCCGACGCGGTCCAAGACCAAGAAACAGGACGCGGCTTTTGAAAGGCCGTATGTGGTGAAGTAAATGGCAGGCCCATTCAAGTATTTCGTATTGCTGGCAAACATGCGGACAGGGTCCAATCTGTTTGAGCAGAACATCCAGTTGTTCGACGGTTTTTCCTGCCACGGCGAACTGTTCAACCCGCATTTCATCGGCTTTCCGAACACCACGACTGCTTTTGGCGTGACGATGACCGAACGGGAGGTCAAACCCCAGAAGCTGATCAACCGGATGATCGCAAAAGAGACCGGCACTTTGCCGGGGTTTCGTCTGTTTTCGGATCATGACCCCCGCGTGCTTGAGCATTGTCTGAACGATCCGCAATGCGCCAAGATTGTTCTGACGCGCAATCCGCTCGACAGTTTTGTGTCCCATGCCATCGCCAAAGCCACCGACCAGTGGAAACTGACCGATGTCAGCAAACGCAAGCTGGCGAAAGTGCGGTTCGATTTTCTGGAGTTCAAATCCTATCTGACACGGTTGCAGGGCTATCTGACCCAGATCAAACACAGCCTTCAGAAAACCGGCCAGACGGCGTTCTATCTGGGCTTTGACGATTTGAACGATGTCGAGATTTTTAACGGTCTGGCACGGTTTCTGGGGGAAGAGGCGCAGTTGAAACAGCTTGGCGACAAGATCGTGCGCCAGAACCCCGAGGGACTTGAGGAAAAGGTAGAGAATTACACAGAGATGCTGGACCAGTTGCGCCAGCTTGATCTGCTGAACACGGATGCGGTTCCGGTGCTGGAACCTGTGCGCAATCCCGGCTCAAAGAATTTTGTCGCGGGCAACGATGTGCCGCTGTTGTTCATGCCGATGGCGCGGGATGAACTGCCCGAAGTGACTGCATGGCTGGCCTCCCATCAGGGCAGTGCATCGGCTGTGTCGCAGGAAATGAACCAGAAACAGTTGAACCAGTGGCTGTCCGATACACCTGTCCGGCGGTCTTTTACGGTGATCCGTCATCCGCTGGAACGGGCCTATGATGCGTTTTACAAACACATCTTTTGCACCGGCGACAGGGGGTTTCCGTGGATCCGCACGGCCCTTGAGAATCATTACGGTGTGAACCTGCCGGACAAACGTTCCACAGTTGAACCGAACCGCACGGTTCTGGAAAACTCCGGTTATACCGCGCAGGCCCACGGGCGCGCGTTTCTCGGGTTTCTGGATTTTCTCAAAGGCAATCTTCAGGGGCAAACTCGGGCGCGGGTGGACCAGTCCTGGGCATCGCAGAACTCTATTCTGCAAGGGTATGGCCGGCTGACGTTCCCCGATAGTCTGATCCGCCACGAGAACCTGTCCGAAGAACTACAGCGTATTGAGGCGGATATGGGGCTGGAGCCGAAACCTCTGCGAAAGGCGACCTCCGCTTATTGCTATGAACTGGCGGAAATCTACACAGAAGATATGGAAAAGCGCGCCAGAGATGTCTATGCGCGCGATTACCAGATGTTCGGTTTTTCCGATTGGGGTTAAGGCAGTCGGTTCAGGCTCAGGCCGCTTTGGAGGTCGTCAGCTCTGTCAGGATCGAATAGAGCGTTTGCGGATCGCTGTTAGCCCGCAATTTGCTGCAATTGTCTTCACTGCGCAGGGTGCGGGACACCATCGCCAGCGCCTTGAGATGTTCGGGGCTGTCATTGACAGGGGCCAGCAGCGTGAAGATCAGGTCTACTGGCTGGCGGTCCAGACTGTCGTAATTCACAGGCTTTTCCAGCCGGTAGAACAGGCCGACAATCCGGTCCAGCGTTTCAAAACGGGCGTGCGGAATGGCAACGCCACGCCCCACGCCTGTCGTGCCCAGATTTTCGCGGGCTTGCAGAGCAGAAAACACCTCGTCGGCTTTCATGTCGTAAACAGTTTCAGCCTGTTCCGAGAGGTTTTGAAGAAGTCGTTTCTTGCTGGAGGCACCTGCTGCGTAACGCACAGCTTTCGCATCCAATATTTCGGCCATTTTCATAACATGCCTCTGCTCTGCGATCCGGCTTTATTCCGGATCAATCCACCCGATGTTCCCGTCGGAACGCTTGTAGACCACGTTTACCCTCTTGCGTCCTTCGTTCTGAAAGACCAGAACGTTCTCTCCGGCCAGTTCCATCTGCATGACGGCCTCTCCAACGGACAGGGATTTAATCTTGGTCTGTGTTTCGGCAACAATAATAGGCTGAAGCGTATCAGGCTCAGCAGCATCATCCCCAACGTCTTCTTGAGCGAGGATATACGATGGAGCGCCGAATGTTTCAACTGGTGTCGAACGGTGGGAATGGTGATCTTTCAACCGGCGCTTGTACCGGCGCAGCTGTTTCTCCATTTTTTCGCCACAGGCATCGAAGGAATCATAGATTTCATTGGCATGCGCCTTGGCATTCACCGTAAGGCCGGTTGACAGATGCACAGATGATTCGCAGACGAATTCATGTCTGTCTTTGGAAAACGTAATACTGGCCTCGGTAGGTCGCTCCGCGTATTTCTCAACAATAGCACCAAGCTCTTGTTTGACGTGGACCTGCAGTGAATCACCGATGTCGATCTGTTTTCCGCTGATTTGATACCGCATGAAAGCTCCTTTCAAGAGATTACAGAGCAAAGCTCTGGCCGGGTGACGGTCACCCGTTTGATCGCCCTGTGCAATGCGCACAGCACAAACGGGTCAGACTGCGGCAAAGCTGCGGTACTGAGGAATATGCGCCAGAATTAAAGGGACGATCATAGTAATAATGTTAGTGCCAACTTCTTCATCTGGCAACTTTTATACGTCACAAATTTGCGATAGCCGGAATGACCGGCAGTTTGCAGCCCGTCAGATGCGGAACTCTTCGCCAAGATAGACGCGGCGCACGTCGTCATTGCGCACCACTTCTTCCGGCGTACCGGACATCAGGACGGTGCCATTATAAAGAATATAGGCACGGTCGATGATCTCGAGCGTTTCGCGCACGTTGTGGTCGGTGATTAACACCCCGATGTCGCGGTCCTTCAATTGCGCCACAAGGCTGCGAATATCGCCCACGGCTATCGGGTCTACACCGGCGAAAGGCTCATCAAGCAGCACATAGTTCGGGTTTCCTGCAAGACAGCGGGCAATCTCAACGCGGCGACGCTCCCCCCCTGAAAGGGCCACTGCCGGACTGTCCCGCAGGCGGGTGACGGAAAACTCCTCCATCAACTGTTCGGTGCGCGCGCGCCGTTTGGATTTCTCCGGTTCCCACAACTCTACGACGGACCCGATGTTCTGTTCGACATTCATGCCGCGAAAAATGCTGGCTTCCTGTGGCAGATAGCCAAGACCCAACCGCGCGCGGCGATACATTGGCAGGTTGGTCACATCGCGCCCGTCGATGGTAACAGTGCCGGTGTCCGCTGCGATCAGACCGGCGATGGAATAAAAGCTGGTGGTCTTGCCCGCCCCGTTCGGACCAAGCAGCGCCACCACTTCTCCGCGGTTCAGGCGCATGGAGACATCTGTCAGTACCTTGCGCTTTTTGAAGGCTTTGCTCAGCCCGACAACCGATAGGCCGGTGGACTGGGGATCGGAAGGTTTGGATTGGGTCATTGATCGGTCTTGGGGACAAATACTGTTTTTACATTGCCGTTCATGGTGCCCCGATTGCTGTTCAGATCAAGCGAGAGCGCATCGCCCGAAATCGCATTAACCCCCTGCACCAGTACCACATCACCAGCAAGGTTCACGGTTCCGCTGCCGACGACATAGGTGCCGCTCTGGGCTTCGGCAATTTCAGATCCGTTGGTAAACATGACGTTTGTTGTGGCCTCAATCCGGTCTATCGCGCTTTGGGCGGCGTTGTAATAGACGCGTATCTGATTGGCGGAAAAGATCAGGTTTCCCTGCACCACACGGGCGTTGCCTTCAAACGTGGCAGAGTTGGATCCCTGTTCTACAGTCAGGCTGTCAGAGGTGACTTCGACGGGTTGATTACCGTCAACTTCCATCGGGCTTAGCGCGATGCCGGTGCCTTGGGCCTGTGTCAGGCTGGCAGAGGCAATCAGGATCACTGTCAAAAGACATCTGGTAATATGGCGCATAATTCCCCCCGATCCTATTTTTTCTTCGGTTTGTATATCAGCTTAACGCCGTTGTTAAACATAAGAACCGCTTGTCCGGCCGGATTAACGTCCAGATCCTGCCGCAGTTCCATTGCACCGGACTCAATAGAGCCGATGGGCCCCTCAGCATGGACAGGCCCGTTGCTGGTGATATTGCCTGTCTCAAAGTTGACTTCCAGATTACTGCTGGTGGCCGTGTAACCGTTTGTCGTGTGCAGATCGACATTTTCCGTCAGGGCCGCCGTGGATGACACAAGGTCCAGCGCACCGGCGCCCGCGTTGGTGCGCATGGTGTTGCCGTTCTTGAAGCTGATGGTGGCGCGGGGCTGGTTCAGTTCCACATGCTGCGGCTTTACCCCGTCAGGCAAGGCCCATTCCGCCGAAATGGAAAACGCATCGCCGGATTTTGTCACGCCGGAAAAATGCGGATTGGTGATCTTCTGCCCCACCGCCAGTTCCGCCAGCGTGGCATCTGCGATAATCAGGCCTTCGCGCAGCTTGCTGGTGTTGGAGAGCACAAAGATACTCGCCATCAGCAGAAGCGCCAGAATGGGGAAGGCCCATTTCAGCACTCTGACAAGGCGCGAGTATCCGTCACGCTCTGCTACTCCGACGATGGGTTCCTGACTGTCCAAGGTTAATGCGCGAAGATGTCGGTGTCAGGCCAGCCCATCAGGTCCAGCGCACCGCGGTGGGGGAGGAAGTCGAAGCAGGCTTTCGCAATTTCGGTACGGCCTTCACGGGCCAGACGTTTATCCAGTTCCTCTTTCAGCCGGTGCAGATAAAGCACATCTGACGCCGCATAATCCAGTTGCGCCTTGGTCAGATCCGCCGCGCCCCAGTCGGAACTTTGCTGCTGTTTGGAAATATCCACACCCAGCAATTCCTGCGTCAGGTTTTTCAGCCCGTGACGGTCTGTATAGGTGCGTACCAGTTTTGATGCGATTTTGGTGCAATAGACAGGCGAGGTCCGCACGCCGAAACGGTTTTCCATTACAGCAATGTCAAAGCGGCCAAAGTGGAACAGTTTCAACTGTTCGGGGTTTGCCAGCATCCGGCAAAGATTGGGCGCTTCGCTCTGGTCCTGTGCAATCTGCACCAGATGGGCGTTGCCGTCCCCCGAAGAAAGCTGCACCAGACACAGCCGGTCGCGGTTGGGGATCAACCCCATCGTTTCGCTGTCGATTGCCACAATCGGACCCAGATCCAGATCGTCGGGCAAATCGCCTTGGTGCAGGTAGTTTGTCATAGGCTTCCCTTATCTGATTTGCAGAGCATGACGCCCAATACAGATAATAGTGGTAATCCACAAAGGTTAAAGTCGGTTGGCGGGAAGATGCTTATCGCCCTGAGAGTGGGGCAAGCGGTGATTGGCCTTGCCGCCGGGCACAGGGTGCGGGATGATCCGGTTATGACTGATCCTGTGACTCCGCCCGCGAACGCCCCGAGATCCGAAGCCAATTTGCGGCTGCGGGTGGTGTTTGATGATGGCGTGCGACTTGGCCCGGGCAAGGCGGATTTGCTGGGGCTGATTGCCGAGCACGGTTCTATTGCTGCGGCAGGGCGGGCCATGAAGATGAGCTATAAACGTGCGTGGATGCTGGTTGAGGAAATGAACACAGCTTTTCAAGACCCTTTGGTAGAGAGTTCCCGTGGCGGCAGTCAGGGCGGCGGGGCGCATCTGACTGCGACAGGCCAGAAGGTTCTGACAGCCTATCGTGGTATGGAGCAAAGACTGAGTGCAGAGGCTGCAAAAGAACTGGCGTTTCTGTCAGGGTTGCGTGTCGATGTGTCCGGTGGGAAGTAACGATTGTCAAAGCCACCAGCCCCGTGCGATATTTCCCGCTGTACCTATCGCTAGGCAAGGATAAGCAAATGCCCCGTAGCCGGAGCCTGCACGGATTTTTCAGACGGATGGCTTGTGTTGCCCTTGGTCTCGCCGTGGTGTTCGCACCTCTGCGCAGCACGGCGGACACGTTGACGGTGTTTGCCGCGGCCAGTCTGAAAAATGCGATGGATGTGCTGGCGCAGAACTGGCGGGCAGAGACTGGCCACACCGCAAGCGTTGCTCTGGCGGGGAGTTCTACGCTGGCCCGACAGATCGAACAGGGCGCACCTGCGGATGTGTTTATCTCGGCCAATACAGACTGGATGGACCGGCTGGAAACACGCGCACTGGTGGCGACAGGGTCACGGGTTGATCTGCTGGGCAACACGCTGGTTCTGGTGGCACACGGGGACCATGCGCCCGAGGTTCCGCTTAACACGCTGGCGGAAACGCTTGGCACCGGTCATCTGGCGATGGCCTTGGTTGATGCTGTGCCTGCGGGCATCTACGGCAAGGCCGCGCTGGAGCATCTGAACCTGTGGCAGCAGGTTGAAAAACAGGTGGTGCAGGCGGACAACGTGCGGGCCGCGCTGGCCTTTGTTGCCACCGGAGAGGCCCCTTTCGGGATCGTCTATGCCTCTGATGCGGTGGCGGAAAGCAGGGTTTCTGTCGTGACCCGTTTCCCGCGCGACAACCAAGCGCCGATCCGCTACCCCGCTGCGGCGATCAAGGGCGGCAAGGAGGATTTGGCCGCCGAATTCCTGACCTATCTGCAAAGCCCCCCGGCGCAAGCGGTTTTTGAACAACAGGGGTTTGAGACACTTGGACGCTAGGATCGCCCGATGGACTGGTTAAGCCCGCAGGAGTGGGACGCGGTTGCCCTGTCGCTGCGGGTGTCTCTCTGGGCGACGCTGTGTAGTCTGCCCTTTGGCATCTTTATCGCCTATGCCCTGTCCCGCTGGCAGTTCTGGGGCAAGCAGGCGCTGAACGGTCTGGTGCATCTGCCCTTGATCCTGCCCCCCGTGGTGACGGGTTATCTGCTGTTGCTAAGCTTTGGCACACAAGCACCGCTTGGCGGGTTTCTCCAAGACTTTGGCATTGTATTTGCCTTCCGCTGGACGGGGGCGGCGCTGGCGGCGGCGGTGATGGGATTTCCCCTGATGGTGCGGGCGATCCGCCTCTCGCTGGATGCGGTTGATCCGAAACTGGAGCAGGCGGCGGCGACACTCGGAGCATCGCCGCTGTGGATATTTGTGACTGTGACCCTGCCCCTGATCCTGCCCGGTGTGATTGTCGGCACGATTCTCGGCTTTGCCAAGGCGATGGGGGAATTTGGCGCGACGATCACCTTTGTCTCTAACATCCCCGGCCAAACCCAGACCCTGCCAACTGCGATCTATGGGTTCTTGCAGGTGCCAGGGGGCGAAAGCTCTGCCTTGCGGCTGGTGGTTATCTCGCTGATCGTGGCCCTGTCTGCATTGATCCTGTCAGAGCTACTGGCGGCGCGGGTCGCCAGAAAGGTACGGGGCACATGACGCTTTCTGTCACCGTGAAACACCGCTTTTCCGGCTTTGATCTTGATGTAGGTTTTGACGCGCCTGCAGGTGTTACGGCACTGTTCGGGCGCTCCGGTTCGGGAAAAACCACCGTCGTGCAGACCATCGCCGGATTGCTGCGCCCCACGGCAGGGCAGGTCACAGTGAACGGCAAGACCCTGTTTGACAGCGCCACAGGTGTCTGGGTGCCGCCCGCCAAACGGCGCATCGGCTATGTTTTTCAGGAAGGGCGGCTGTTTCCCCATCTGAGCGTGCATCAGAACCTGCGGTACGGGGCGTGGTTTGCCAAGCGCAGGCAGGGCGCTGCATCGTTTAATCATGTGGTCGATCTGCTGGGGATTGCCCCCCTGCTGGAGCGCCGCCCCGCCGCCTTGTCAGGGGGCGAAAAACAGCGTGTGGCGATTGGACGGGCGCTATTGTCTGCGCCCGATCTGTTGCTGATGGACGAACCTCTTGCCGCATTGGACGAGGCGCGAAAGCTGGAAATCCTGCCCTATCTGGAACGGCTGCGGGACGAGACTGCGATCCCGATGATCTATGTCAGTCACACAGTCGCGGAAATTGCGCGGCTGGCGACGACGATCGTGGTTCTGAATGACGGTAAATTGTTGCGCAGCGGCCCCGCGTCAGAGGTGCTGGGCGATCCGGCTATTCCTTTTCCCCTTGGCGTGCGCCGTGCGGGGGCCTTGTTGACGGCACAGGTGGTGGCCCATCACGATGACGGGCTGAGCGAGCTGGCAATCGGGGCGGGGCGGCTCTACCTGCCGCTGATCAATGCCGCTGCCGGCACGCGGATCAGGGTCAGGATTGCAGCGCAGGATGTGGTTCTGGCGACCCGCAAGCCGGATCATATCTCTGCGCTTAATATTCTAAAAGGCAGGGTTGCCGAGGTGCGCGAAGGGGATGGACCGGGGGTTATGGTCTCGGTCGATGTGGACGGGCAGACGGTGCTGGCCCGTATCACCCGACGGTCCCGTGACGCGCTGGGCCTGCGCGTGGAAATGACCTGTTACGCCATCACCAAATCCGTCGCCATAGCGCGCGATGACATCGGGATTTCCGGGGTTTAGAGCCAATAAAAGACCCTTAAAGAAGCAAAAGGCGCAGCGGGTGATGCTGCGCCTTTCTTATATCAGGCTACCAGTCGCGGTTCGCTTTTGGCCTTGGTCTGTTCGGGCTTGGCCTTCACCTCACCTTCGATCAGGCATTTGTGCAAGACACTGACGGCGGCGTCGGCATCTTCGCGCAGGGTGACGATCTGGATATCCACATTGCGCGGACTTTGCTGCACGGCAATCGGGATAATTCCGGCGTCATCCAGCGCGGCGAGTCCTTTGGAGAGTGCGCCAAGCCCGCCAAGATCGCGGCCGATGGCGGCAACAACCGACAGGCTGCGGGCGGTTATAGAGGCGGTCGGATATTCCGCCACCAGATCGCTTTCGACCCGCTTCACATGCTTCAGCGAAGAGTCCACGTAATGGGTGATCGCATTGGCGTTAGAGGATTTCGCCACGATGCTGACCTTGTGACGGGTCAGCGCCTGAAGGATCGTCGCGTCATAGCCTTTGACCCCGACCATATCCTGTTCGAACACTTCCAGCGCAAAAACATCCAGCGCGGTGACGATTTCCACCTGCGGCGTCTCTGCGTCTGAATCGTCAATCAGCGTACCCGGATCGCCCGGATCAAACGCATTGGTCACACGCAGCGGGATAGAGGACTGGCGCAGTGTTTTTGCCGCCGAAGGGTGGATCGCTTCCATCCCCATATTCGAAAGCTGGTCCGCCACGTCATAGTTGGTGTGACCAAGCTTGCGCACATTTTCCAGACCGACAAGGTTCGGATCGGCAGAGGACAGGTGGAACTCCTTATGGATAATCGCCTCATCCGCGCCGGTTTGGGCGGCGATACGGCTGAAAGTGACTTCGGAATAGCCACGGTCATACAGGGACATCAAACCTTCGGAACATTGTGCATAGCCTGTGACGATAGGCAGTTCGCTGCTGACATCCACATCCTTCATCCCTTCGGCAATGCGTTCCTCCAGCGTGACTTCCCGTTCATCGCGCCAACCGCCAAGATCCACGAAACGGGCGTTTACACCGGCACGGCGCAACAGCAGGGTGGTGACAAAGGCTGAGTGGCTCTCACCCAGACCGGAGAGCAGTTCGCGGGTGATGCCCATGTGACGGCTAAGCCGGAAATGCCCGTAAGAAGACAGGCGTTGCAGGTCGATTAGACAGGAACGCGCGCCCTCAATCCGTTCGCGCACGAAATCATCCGCCTCACGTATATCGGCAGCGGCGTCCAGCACTTTGCGGTGGGCGGCGTTCATGGCGTCCATCACGCGGTTCAGGGAATCAGACCAGCCCAGATCGCTGCTGTCATTGGCAAAACGTGCATAAACCCCCGGTTCGCCGGTTTTTTTGTGTTCCAGCAGCAGATTGGTAATCCCGCCATAGGCCGAAACCACAAAGATGCGGTTGTAGGGGTTTTCACCGCCTTTAAGGAATAAAGTATCGAGCAGTTCAGCAGAGCGGGACATGGAAGTGCCGCCGATTTTCTCTACGGTATGAGCGTGTTTAATCATATTTTTCGCCCCCGTTTTGACGGGAACGCCTTCAAGTCTGAGTGGAAATACCGCCGCAATGACAGTAACAGCCGTACCGCTGTGCGGCTGTCACTGGGGGCGTTTCTGGCCTTTAGGGGCCGCGTCTTAATCCGCAGGGGCGTAAGAGCCATCCTCGCGGTGGACTTCGGTGCCAGTTACCGGCGGGTTAAAGCAGCAGGCCATCACCAGTTCTTCTTCCGCGCGCAGGGTGTGTTTGTCATGCAGGTTCAGCGCATACATCACACCGGGACGGATTTCATGGGTCTCGCCAGTGGCCAGATCGGTGATAGAGCCTTTGCCGGACATGCAATAGACGCTCTCAAAGTGGTTCTTGTAGTGGAACGTATGTTCCGAACCTGCCTCAAGATTGGTGATGTGGAAGGAAAACCCCATTCCATCATCGGCCAGCAGCAGACGGGTTGAGGTCCACTGTGCGTCTTTGACTTCTTTGTCGGTGTTTTTCAGGTCGTTCAGGTCACGTACGATCATTCTATTTACTCCGCAGCGATTTTTGTTTGTGTGGTCGCGTTGAGACAGCTGCGTGCCGCTTCAACGAGGGTTTCGAGCCCTTGGGTGAATTGATCTACTGGCGTTGTCAGCGGCGCAAGCACTTTGACCACCTCATCCTGTGCGCCGGAGGTTTCGATCACCAGCCCTTGGGCGAAGGCTTGCGCGCAGATCGCCGCTGCCAGTTCGCCATTGGTGACGTCCACACCCTGCATCATGCCACGACCCTTCAGGCGTGCACCCGGAATCATATCCGCGATGATTTGCAGGTGGCCTTCCAGAATTTCCGCTTTGGCCGCCACATCCTTTTTGAACGTGTCGTCTGCCCAGAATTTTTCCAGCGCAACCTTGGCGGTGACAAAGGCATGGGTGTTGCCCCGGAATGTGCCGTTATGTTCGGCTGGCTTCCAGATATCCAGTTCCGGCTTGATCAGCGTCATGGCAAAAGGCAGCCCGAAACCGGAAAGCGATTTGGCCAGTGTGACCATATCCGGCTCAATGTCCATTTCATCAAAGCTGAAGAAATCCCCTGTGCGGCCAATACCGGCCTGAATGTCATCCACGATCAGCTTTGCGCCAACGGATTTTGCCAGACGCGCGATGCCTTCGACCCAAGTGCGGGAGGCCGCGTTCAAGCCGCCCTCGCCCTGTACCAGTTCGAGGATGATCGCCGCCGGAGCATCAATACCGCTGCTGTCGTTGGTCAGCATGGTTTCAATCATCGCCAGCGTGTCCACGTCATCACCAAGGGAGCCTTCAAACGGCAGGTGGGTCACGCCGTTCAGCGGTACGCCCGCACCACCCCGTTTGCCGGAGTTGCCCGTCAGGGACAACGCGCCAAGGGTCATGCCGTGAAAACCGTTGGTGAAAGAAATCACGTTGGTGCGGCCTGTCACCTTACGGGCCAGTTTGATTGCGGCCTCAACAGCGTTGGCGCCGGTTGGACCTGTCATCATCACCTTGTGGTCCATGCCACGAGGGGTCAGGATCAGGCGTTCAAATGTCTCCAGAAACGCAGCTTTCGGGGCAGTATACATATCCAGCGCATGGGCAATGCCATCGCTTGTGATGTGATCTACCAGTGCGGCTTTCATATCCGCATCATTGTGACCGTAGTTCAGGGAAGAACACCCGGACAGGAAGTCGGTGTAGTTATTGCCCTTCGCATCGGTCAGCGTGGAACCGGAGGCAGTGGTGAACACCGTGTCAAAGGCGCGGCAGTAGCTGCGCACCTGGGATTCGCGGCGTTCAAAGATGGTTGTGTCGGCTGAAGTATCAGTCGTCATAGCAGTTTCCTTTTGTGTTGGAGTCAGTCCGGATCAGGGGCGGCGCGTTACGCCGCAGCACCCATCGCTCCGGATTCGGGCAGTTTGATTGTCACCATATGCTCGGTGTCATGTTCGCCCTGAAAATGGGTCTCTTTTTCGAAATGGGCCTCGTGGTCCAGTTCGGCATCTTGTGCATCGGCAAAGCTGCGGAACAGCGCCCAGCTTGCGTCGTTGTCTTTGGTAATCGTGGTCTGCATCCGGATGACATCCTTGCATTCCTCGCGCGAGAGCAGGCGTTTCAACATGCGCTTGGCAAGGCCCAGACCGCGGGCTTTTTCAGATACGGCAACCTGCCAGACGAAAAAGGATTCGGGATCTTTGGGCAGCACGTAACCGGAAATCCAGCCTACCGGAACGCCGTCCAATTCAGCCAGAATACAGGTATCGCGGAAATGGTCGCACTGGATCAGGTTGCAATACATGGAATTCTCGTCCAGCGGCTTGCACGCCCCGATCAGGTTCCAGATCGCCGCGCCGTCTTCGGGCTCGGGTTTGCGGAACTTAACGTCATTACGACGCGATTTGAACGGATGAATGTCTACCACGGTATACCTCTGCAACTACTTCATTTTGATCGTTAGTTATACGAACCTTATTTTTAAAATCAATTAGGAAAGGTAATTAATTCTGACCCTGATTATAGGGTGTAGTTTCAATAAGTTATGCCGAAGTACAGGGTATTTTGCCCAATATTTGCACAGATTGTGAAGATTATATTTTGTTATGCTAACTACCTAGCCAGCTTGCAGAGGCGACTCAAACGCGATAATCTCTTGTGACTTCTCTGATAGGACTCTTCGTGGACAGAACCGATACATCCCTGATCGCCCTGCGTCGTATTCTGCGTGCAACAGAACTTTACGGACGGGCACTGGCACAGACTGCGGGGCTGACGCCGGTGCAGGTGCGGGTGTTGCAGATCGTGCTCGGGGCGGGCAGCGTGACGCCGAAACAGATTTCGGTTCAGATGGGGGTCAGTCCGGCGACGATTTCGACACTGCTGGACCGACTGGCGGCGAAATCCATGATAGAGCGGCAACGTTCCGATGTGGACCGGCGCCAGACCAATATCGTACTGACAGACAAGGGTCGTGAGGCGGTCGAAGGCGCACCGGACCCGTTGCAGCAGAAATACGTGACGGAGTTTGAGGCGCTGGAAGACTGGGAGCAGGCAATGATCGTTGCGGCGCTGGAACGGGTCGCGTCCATGTTGAACGCCTCTGCGCTGGATGCCGCGCCGGTGCTGGATGTCGGTGAAATCCAGCGGTCACATCCGCCGGAGAAACCCGGCGGCAAGTGACATTATTTTGCGGTGATCGGGTCTATTTCTTTTTCGTTCCCGACTTGCCCGAGAGTTCATCCACGCTTTGCATCACGCGGTTTTTGATCACTTCCATCGCCTCTTCGTTGCCCTGACGGACAATATCGGCCATTTCCGTCGTTGTGGTAACAGTCGCATCAAAAGTCCGCTTGGCCAGTTCCATCTGCGAGGTCATCACGGCCGAAGGGTCGGTCTCACCGGAGGTTTTCTTGAAGGTCTCGGAAATGTCGGCCAGAGTCTTTTCAAGGGCTTCGCGCTGTTTCTGGGCAACTGTCTGGGCACTGCTGTTGCTGGTCTGCGCGGCCGATTGAAGGGCCTGAAAATTGCGTCGGTGGTAGTCCATCATGGAACTGACGTCCGGCGCCGGGATCTGCATGGATTTCCCGAAATCCTGAAACATATCAATGAACGGGTTTTTGTCTTCTTTCTTTGGCATAATATACCTCCTTTTGTCAGGAGCCGGAGTGCCAGCCCCCTTTTACTACTGTAGCGGCGGGATGCTGATTTAGACAAGGAGTCTCTTGCAACCCGGCTAAATTGCTCAGTTTTTGGCCTGAACCAGTTGCAAAACCACCGGCCCGATAGACGGGACGATCGCCGCGACACCGCGTTCATTGGGGTGGATGCCATCGCCCTGCATGTAGCGCGCCATGCCGCTTTGGGTTTTGGCGGCTTCCTTCAGTCCTTTGTAAAAATCCGTGAACAGCGGAATGTCGTATTTCGCGGCGAGATCCACATACATCTGGTTGAACTGTCGCTGGTAGTCTGCGCCAAAGTTACCTCCGGCGATGATCCCGACCAGCAGCATCGGGATACCGGCCTCCTGTCCTTTTGACAGAATACGGTCCAGATTTTCCCGACTGGTTTGCGGATCAATGCCGCGCAGATAGTCATTTCCGCCAAGAGCCACAATCATACCGTCCACGTCGCCCGATAAGGACCACCCCACACGGGACAATCCCCCCGCTGTGGTACTGCCGGAGACGCCGGCGTTGATCAATTTTACGTCAACGCCCTGCTGCCCGAACCAGTTGGCCAGTTGTGGCACAAATCCCTGTTCCCGTGGCAAACCGTAGCCTGCGGTCAGGCTGTCCCCCAGCGCGAGAATGGTCTTTTGTTGGGCGTGTAGCGCACCTGTAGACAGGATCAGCACCAATGCAGTGTTGCGCAGCACCTGCGGAACACCATATCCATAGCGAGACCTCTTACGAAAGACCCGCGCCATGAACGATCCTGTCCTCTCCCTCAGCCGTGCCCATCTGTCTCTGGAGGGCAACGCAGGGCCGGTGGACATCCTGCACGACATCTCTCTTGATGTGGCGGCCGGGGAAACATTGGGCCTTGTCGGGCCAAGTGGGTCAGGCAAATCATCGCTCCTTATGCTGATGGGCGGGTTGGAACAGGCCACCTCCGGCAAGATCACGGCGCTCGGGCAGGATCTGACGGCGATGAACGAGGACCAGCTCGCGCGCTTTCGCAGGGATAATATGGGGGTGGTCTTTCAATCTTTCCACCTGATACCGACAATGACCGCGCTGGAAAATGTCGCGACCCCGCTGGAGCTGTCCGGCGTGAAGGACGCTTTTGCGCGTGCAGAGGCCGAACTGCAGGCGGTCGGTCTGGCGGCGCGGGTGGACCATTATCCGAGCCAGATGTCCGGCGGCGAACAACAGCGCGTGGCGCTGGCCCGTGCCAGTGCAACCCGCCCCCGCATTTTGCTGGCGGACGAGCCGACGGGAAATCTGGATGAAACCAACGGCGCGGCGATTATGGACCTGCTGTTCAGCCTGCGGGACCGTCACGGCGCGACCCTGATCATGGTGACACATGCCAATGAACTGGTGACACGTTGCGATCGGGTGGTACGCCTGCGCGATGGCCGGATTGACACGGCACAGCCAAGCGCCGGGGCCGCACAATGAGCCTGCGGATTGCGTCCCGTTTCGCACAGCGGGAGTTGCGCGGCGGTTTGCACGGCTTTCGGGTGTTTCTGGCCTGTCTTGCGCTGGGCGTTGCAGCCATCGCTGCCGTTGGCACCGTGCGTTCGGGAATTGAGGCCGGTTTGAAACGGGACGGCGCAGCCCTGCTGGGCGGTGATGCCGAAGTTCAGGTCACGTACCGTTATGCCAGCGCGGAAGAATTGGACTGGATGGCGCGAATTTCCGAACGGATGTCCGAAACCGTGGATTTCCGCTCAATGGTGGTGGTGGACACCCCGAACGGTTCTGAACGGGGGCTGACCCAGATCCGCGCTGTGGATGGTGCATATCCCTTGATTGGTGGTGTGCAACTTGAACCCGATATGCCGCTGGAGCAGGCTTTGGCGGGGCAAGGGGCGGTGATGGAACGGGTGCTTGCGGACAGGTTGGGCCTGACCGTGGGGGATGGTTTTCGGCTGGGGGAGCGGGATTTCACCCTCAGCGCCCTGCTGCTGCGCTATCCGGATAATGCTTCGGGCGGGTTCGGGCTCGGACCGCGTACGATTGTGCGGACCGCTGCATTGGAAGGCTCTGGCTTGCTGGCCGAAGGATCGCTTTATTCTACCGAATACCGTCTGGACCTGCCAGACGGTGCCGCGCTGCAATCCCTGAAGGAAGAGGCTGAAACCCTGTTCCGCGACAAGGGTCTGCGCTGGCGGGACAGCCGACAGGGGGCCGGGGGCGTACAGCGTTTTGTAGAGCGGATCGGCGCGTTTCTGGTTCTGGTTGGCCTGTCGGGATTGGCCGTTGGCGGTGTTGGGATTTCCTCGGCGGTTCGGGCCTATCTTGCCGGAAAAACCGGCGTGATTGCCACGCTCAAGACCCTTGGCGCCACACGGCGCACGATTTTTCTGACGTATTTTCTGCAAATTGGCGTTCTGACCCTACTTGGTGTGGCGCTGGGCCTTTTGATCGGGGGCAGCCTTCCGGTCTTGCTCGCCCCTTTGATCGAAGCGCAACTGCCGATCCCTGCAGAATTTGCAATCTATCCGAAGCCCCTGATCGAAGCTGCGGTTTACGGGGTTTTAACTGCGCTGATCTTCACGCTCTGGCCTCTGGCGAAATCCGGTGACATTCGCGCAGCGACCCTGTTTCGCGATGCATTTACCGGCTCGAATACCCTTCCGGCACCCATATATCTGGTGGTGATGGTGGCACTGGTTGGCCTGCTGCTGGCCCTTGCGGTCTGGTTCTCCGGCACGGTTTTCCTGACACTCTGGACTGCCGGAGGCATTGCGGCGGCCTTGGTCCTGTTGCTGCTGGCGGCTTGGGGTATTCGGACACTGGCGCGCCGGATGCGCCGCGCTGCACGGGGGCGCACCGGACTGCGGCTTGCGCTTGGGGCGATTGGTGCCAAGGGCGGTGAATCCACCTCGGTGGTTCTCTCGCTTGGTCTCGGGCTAAGCGTTCTGGCTGCTGTCGGAGAGATCGACGGCAACCTGCGAAATGCTTTCGCCAGCGAGCTGCCCGAAATCGCACCGAGCTATTTTTTCGTGGACATCCAGCCCGACCAGATTGACGGTTTTCGTGCGCGTCTTGCAGAGGACCCGAAGGTGAATAACGTCGAAAGCGCCCCGATGATGCGCGGTGTAATTACCCTTATTAACGGGCAGCCGGCCGAAGAGGTCGCCGGTGGCCACTGGGTTATTCGCGGGGATCGCGGGCTGACCTATGCAGGCGCGCAACCCGACGGCACGACCCTGACCGAGGGCGCATGGTGGCCCGAAGATTACACCGGACCGCCACAGATGAGCTTTGCGGCAGAGGAAGCGGCAGAGATCGGGCTGGGGCTGGGCGATGAGGTTACGGTAAACATCCTTGGGCGTGACATCACAGCCGAGATCACCAGCCTTCGCGATGTAAGCTGGGATGACGCCGGAATCGGTTTTGTGATGACGCTGGACGCAAACACGCTGGCCGGTGCGCCTCACAGCTGGATTTCCACTGTCTATGCCGAAGAAGACGCCGAAGCCGCGATCCTGCGGGATCTCGCCACGGCCTACCCCAATATCACCGCGATCCGAATCCGCGATGCAGTGGCGCGGGTTGTGGAGCTGGTGGGCGGCATTGCGGCGGCCACCCGTTACGGCGCAGTCATGACGCTGGTTACGGGCTTTCTGGTGCTGATCGGCGCGGCGGCCGCCGGTGAAAAAGCGCGGGCCTATGAAGCGGCTGTTCTTAAGACGCTGGGCGCATCGCGGGCGCAGATCTTGGGCAGTTTTGCCCTGCGAGCCGCGCTGCTGGGATTGGGGGCAGGGGTGATAGCACTGGTCGCCGGACTCCTGGGGGGCTGGGCTGTGATGACTTTCGTCATGGAAAGCGATTTCAAAGTGATCTGGGGCAACGCCATATTGATCATTACGGGGGGCGTGCTTGCCTCTTTGTTGGCGGGGCTGGTCTTTGCCTTGCGTCCGCTTACCGCCTCGCCCTCGCGAATCCTGCGTGCGCGGGAGTAGGCAACACGGGCCTGTCGCGGCAAACACGGCAGCGCTCGCTGTGACCTTGGCGGCAATCCCCTGTTTCTTTGGCTAAGGCCGCAATACGTTTGGATAGTATGCCTACCCTTTTTCCACGTTAACTATCCGTTTCAAAAGAATTTTTTCAGTCCGTCTCTGGTAAATATACCTCAGAGACGAAATTGGAGAATTTGCCTTGAAACGGATACACTTTGGAATTTGCCTCGCCCTGATGGCACCGGCACCGGCTGTTGCGCAAGATACCTTCGGGCTAAGCAAGGCACGATATGCGATCTACCAATCCCAGATTGATGTGCTGCAACGGCGCGGTATTCTCAAGCCGGATGCAGAGGTTCAAAAGGCCCCTGTTGTGCAAGACATTGTTGTGTCAACCAAAGGTCGGCTCGGGGGGCGTCATATGGCCACCTATCTGTCCTCGGCAAAGGCAGCGGCCCGTCGGCATAACGTTCCCGAAAGCCTGTTTTTGCGTCTGATCCAGCAGGAATCCGCATGGAACAAGAACGCACGCTCGCCGGTAGGTGCGATTGGTCTGGCCCAACTTATGCCGGGAACCGCGAAAGAGTTGGGCGTGAACCCGAACGACCCGCATGCAAACCTTGAAGGCGGTGCACGCTATCTCAGCGAACAGTTCAAGCGTTTTGGAAGCTGGCGACTCGCTTTGGCGGCCTATAACGCCGGTCCGGGTGCCGTGAAGAAATACAACGGTATTCCACCTTATAAAGAGACCCAGAATTACGTCCGAAAAATCCTTGGGGGTTAGACCGGGCTTCAGGTAAAAATGCATGGATTATCGAAAGTAAGGTAAAGCCTGCATCGCGTCTTTCGTGTGTAACCATCGGCTTTGCGTGTGAATTACGTGCCGGTTAACCTTTGCGCCTTCGTTTCTCGTGCAGGCCAATTCTAATTGGGTCAGGGACTCCAGCAAATCCTTTGCACCAAATAAGGCGCAGGATCCGCCGAATTTATGCGCTGCCGCCTGAAGTGTCGAAAACTGGCGTCTTGCGGTCAGATGAGCGATGGTTTCCGTTATCCTGTCCCCCTCAGCCAGAAATGACTCCAACCGTTCAGACAACCCTTCCGCCCCGAAAACATGCTTGAGTTCGCTCAGCTGAATTTGACACAGCAGGGGAGGTCTTCGCTGACTCTCACCTGCGGGGGCTGCATTTATTTTACAATGGAATACCCCGCTGACCGGATCGTGATTATCCATCAGGTTGCTTGTCCGGGCCGTCGTAAATTGCAAACCCTTGCTTCGAATTACTAAATGGCGATGCGCAAGTAAGTCTCGCGAAGTTGGCTCCAGCGGTCGTGGCCTGCCAGTTTTCCGCTCAAAACGTTCAGTCAAAATCTGTTTAATCTGTCGTTGTTTTTCCAGAGCTGGCACCACCTTTTCACGGTTTCGCATTGATAAACTTGTTGTGCACGAGATGAATAAAGCGACCCGCCACAATTTTCTGTTCTCGATTTTCCGGCGCCTAACGCCATTACAGGGATTCCATCCCGCAACGTGTTATTCCGCAGAAAAATTAAAAAAGTCATAACGACCGCGCGGGTGGGCTAAATAAACATCTCAAGACAGTCCACGTCGTTCTGGAAAAATTCAGAAAGATCAAATTGGTCTGGAAATCTGAAAGAATTGTTAACCTTTTCGTGGATACAACACTCTTTGCAAGACGCTGAAATCGCATCGCGGTTCGTGTCGAACAAGGTGAAACGCGCACCGCTGTAACCGGCAAATTGTCAAAGCGCAGATCGTAGGAGAATCGGTGCGCTGCAAAAGGCAAGGTTGCAGACAGCACGTGCAAAATGGGATGGGACAGATGAAAATACTGATAGCAGATGACCACGATCTGGTTCGTGATACGATTGCATCCTACATCCAGTCTGAAGCTGATATTGAGGTGTCACGCTCTGCCAACCTTCATGAAGCTTTGACCTTAATCAGCTCTGATGGCCCCTTCGATCTGGTGCTTCTGGATTTCGACATGCCGGGAATGAACGGCCTGTCCGGACTGACCAAGGCGCTGGAAGCGAATTGCCAGAAACCGGTCGGAATTATATCCGGCACCGCCACGGCGTCTATCGCGGAGGCCGCTCTGGATGCGGGGTCCGCCGGTTTTTTACCCAAAACCATGTCAGCGAGATCGCTCCTTAACGCTGTCCGCTTCATGGCTGAAGGTGAGACATTCGCGCCGGTCAGTTTTATGGCAAACCGTACCGAAAATGACCACGAATTTGATACGCTCCTTTCCACAAGAGAGAAGGAAGTTCTAACCGGATTGTCCAAGGGACTGGCCAATAAAGAAATTGCCCGCGAACTCGATCTTCAGGAGGTTACGGTCAAGCTCCATCTGAAAACGCTTAGCATAAAACTGAACGCCCGCAACCGGACTCATGCAGCCATGATTGCGCGAGATGCCGGATTTATTTAAAGGACGGAAGGTCACGTTTTATTAATAGAAAAGGCGGCACCGATGGGTGCCGCCTTTAGAGTTCAGGCCAGAAATTGCGTCATGCTCCCGCTTTTCCAGACTGCGCTCGTTCATTGGGACAGGAAATTATCCAACTGATCCCACAGGTTCTCCGTCAGTTTTAGACGCAGTCGCAAATATAAACCTTTCTGAAAATGACGGCTCTGGAACGGAAGTTGTTCGGTGGCATGGTTGTACCCGACCGACAGCATCGCCCCTTTTGCAAACACATATCCCGCCTCGATCCCGTAGGCCTGCGCCGCAAATCCGTCATCATCCCACATGTGATAGACGTTTCCGGTTAGCTCCAACTTTTCGGGCAAAGCGTCCCATGTCACGCCAGCTTGCAGAAGTTGCGTCAAGCTCGCTGTTTCGATCCCGCCGAGAGGGGCGCTCAGGTTGGAATACTGACCGGCATATTTGCCGTTTACGCGCAGATCAGGTTGCATATCCCAAGTGCCGGCAAGCGACCACAAATGTTGCGTTTCTTCGTTGATGTCGCGATCCCGTTTGTATTCGTACCACCCGAGAGCTTTAAATCGCGCATCATCCAGCGGACGGTAAGCCGCACCGACGCGCAGACGCTCGCGGATTCTTGCATTTTGGCCGGCCCGCCCGTCGCGGGCATGACGACCCCGTGCGAGAAGAGTCACGCCCGGGCTGATTTCGCCTGCCAGACCGACATCCGCATAAAATGTGTTGCCCGTCTTCTCAAATGTCTGATCCAGATTAGCCTCTGCGACCCAGTTGCCGTCACGGGATTCCCAAGAGCCGCCAAGGGCGATGCTTGTCAAACCGGAGTCAGGATCTGACAGGTTCAAAGAGTGTTCAAGCGACATATCGACCGACGTACGCTCATTCAGCTCAAGCCGTGTAGAGAAACCTTGAACCAGAAGGTCGTCCCCGAGATCGCCGGGATTTGCAGTCACTTCGGTACGCCCATCCAGCCAGTGGTTTACACGGTATTCAACACCGATATGGGCGCGGGTCAGCTTGTCGCCCAGATCACCGTAAGACAGTTCGAATTCACCAAAGACCCGCAGATCGTCACGCACACGATAATCGGCCGCGACGATAAATTTACCCTGATCCTCGCCTGTGAGAGGCACTTCGTTCACAAATTTCAACACCATGCCGGGTGTAGAAACCGGACGCCAGACTGCCTCATCCTTGAAGTAGGTGGTGCTTCTTTTGTCAGCCGGCGACTTTTCCACAACCATGCGGAAGCCGGAGGCGCGTGTCAGTGTTTCATCAACCACACCGCGCACCAGAATTTCGGCGCCGAGTGTTTCCTGTTTCGTTGAAAAATCTGATTGGTAGTCTGCGGATGCAACCAGAGTTCTGCTGTCGCTCAGGCGCTTTTCATAATCAAGAGAGATCTGTGCCATGCCAGCGCGAACGTTTGAGCCGAGGGGCGCAAATTTCAAACTGGTGCGGGCCGCTTCAAACCGGAATCGTGTGTCATCGGAGACATAGTCATAGGCAATGCGCCCGGCATATCCCCGCCGTCCAAACCCGTCTTCTGCCTGAGCCACTTCTGCCTCAAATGTGGCTTTGTCGCTGATCTTGTTCTGCAAGAAGGCGGAGTAGATTTTATACCGCTCCTCAGTACCAGCCGCACCGTCAGAATGGATTGCGCGAGCGCCGATGGCCAGTCGGTCGTTCAGCTCGGAAATTGCTTCGACACCGTAAAGCCAGTATTTTTCGCCGCCGCTGCCTTCGACATTGTAGGTGATCCGAAAGGATACCGGATTGCCCAGCGCATCGGCCTGCCGCAGCGGGGTGTCAAAGACGATGGTATTAAGAAAGAAATCCAGCAGATAATCGGACATGCGGCGCAGGCGTGTCTCTGACAGGATTACGCCTGTGTCACGATCCCGCACAATCACATCGACCTGATCGGACCCTTCCTGATAACCGGTGAGATCGACGTCGTAAGGGCCGGAAACGCCGCGCCCTGCGATTTCGAGCGTGCGAATTTCCTGCGATGTCCGGGCGGCAAAGGCCGTTACCCGTGTGCGTTCGCCCTGCCAACTGGCCTTTACGCCGGTTGTCACGGTGCGAAAACCACCCAGCTCAAAAGCAGAGGCGCCCGGCTCGATGGCGATGTCACCGTACACCACAGAGGACGCGCCCCGCTCAAAGCTAACATAGAGGTCACTGGAGGACTGACCGTCATAGCCCCGTTCGGATTCATCTCCGTAAACCGGATAGCTTTCGTCAGTGTTGATGTCGCGAAACAGGCGGTCGTCTTCATCGCTGTCGCTGCTGTAGCGCAGGGTCATCAGGGTTTCCCGACCAACGCGTCCTTTAAGGAAAATCTCTCCACGCAATCCGGTGTTTGTGTCTTCAAAGGCGCTAAATTCTCCTTTGTTAAGAAGCTGCGCACCGGACTGGTCGGAAATTGTTCCTTCCAGAACACCAACCAAAATGCGTTCATCCAGATTGGGGGAAAACAGGATGGAGGCTTCGGCCCGTCCAAGGGTGCCGCTTTGCGCGCTCAGCAGATCCGGTCCGGCCGATTGGGGTGGGATCAGATTTATTTCCGCAATGCCGCTATCCACATAGATTTGCACACCGGGTTGATTGGCGCGAATGTCTTTTACGTCCCAGATGCCGCGCCGTGCGTTCAGCGTCACCACCGTGGCTGCTTTCACAGGTTCGCCTTTCATGTCGAGGATTTGGACTGTGAATTTTACCCGCTCCGTTGGGGAGGCTGACGCCGCTTTAGGGCCAAGGAGTTTGATTTTTTCGGCATTGCCCGGCGCGAAAACGCGGATTTCTGCGGACTTGCGGATATTGCCGAAGGGATCCTTACCAATCAGTTGCAGCAGGTTTTCACCGGAGACCAGTTTAACAGCCACATATTCGATGGCCTGCACATTGCCACCGGCCCAGGTGCTGCGCTCTCCGATACGGCTACTGCCGATTTTCTGACCGTTTACGATCAGGTCGAGACCAAGATCGGCCGGACCTTTCACACGCAAGGACAGGGTGCGACGGGTCAGCCGCTCCTGATCCGATAGCCCCATGAAACCAATTGCAGGAGACAGGGATTTGATCACGTCTTCCAGTGTCTTTTTTGTTTCACTAAGAGCCTCGTCCTCACCGGCGGGGGCAAGGGCCGAATCTTCAATTCTTATGCCGCCGACAATTTGCGTAGATGTGGCGAGTCCGGCCTCACTGCGAACGGATTGCGGGGTGTTGCTGCTGATGTCCACCGGCAGTTCGGTAAAGCTGCGCAGCCCTTCGGAGTCCGTATTGCGCAGGGTGTCGCGGCGGGCCGAAACTTCGTCCATCACGTCAGCAGTGCAGGCTTCCAGCGGGAAATCTTCGGAGCGGATCTCGCCCCGTTTCAAGGCGACGAGGCGCGAGCCAGCCTGCCCCATGTCGGCCACGCGGGACACAACGGGTTTGCTGTTGTCGGGCAAGGTGCTGTTTTGCAGTGCGAGCACATGGGATACCGGTCGCAGACCAAACAAGCTGTATTTGCCGTCCGCATCGGTGACAACCATCAACCCTTCCTGTGTGATGATCCGAACGCCAGCGACGCCAAGTTCGTCAGCGGAATCGCGCACTCCGTTGCCGTTACAATCCATGAAGACCGAACCGATGATCGTAGCTTTACGGGAGAACACCCCATTGGAGGTATCAAGCGCCACGGTTGCCTGTGCCGTGTTGGACCGGCGGGGTTCGCCGGAACCGGCTTGCTGGCCGATGAGATAGGCGCTGTTCACACGGTCGCCAGAACGGGCCGAGGGGGTGAACCGCAGCACATATGTCAGTCCTACAGTCTCAAGCGGTGGGATTGTACCCAGCGAAAAGCGATGCGCGCCGGTGGCTTCAACAGTCGGTTGGTCAATGGCCACCCCATCTACCAGCGCTGTGCCTTCCACATAGACTGCGCCACGGGGCAGGGCGTCAACCACAATAGCCTGTGTCAGCGCTTGGTTCATCCCGTTCTGCGCCCGTACCGTATAGGTCACGAAATCGCCGGTCTGTGCCTGTCTCTTATTTGCAGATTTTTCGATCGAAAGCGGAACGCCATAGAAAGGGTCGAGCGGAATGTCCATTGGAAAGACGGGCCCGCCACCATGTCTGAACCGCGTGCCGTAAGAGGCTTTGGCATCCACATTGCGCGCGTAGCCGCGGAAATCGGTGCGCTTTGAAGCGAATGCGAAATCCGCAGGCGGCAGAACGCGGGTCGTGTAGCGGCCTTTGGAAATATCTCCGAGCGCGAAGAAACCGCTGGAGTCGCTGATAGCCTCTGCCACAACTTTGCCAGCGCGGTTCAGCAGCTGGACGGTGGCATTGGAAATAGTTTCATTGGTCAGGCTGTTGAAGACATAAGATCCCGGACGCACCAGCAGCGTATCGAATACAGTCTGCTCACGACATTCGGCACGGGCTTGCAGATTGTCACCGGGGGCAGAGGCGATCACGCCATCGCCGGACTTCGGAAAGGACATCTGTGCGATGGGCAGCAAAGTGGTTGTGAAGATACCGGTGTTGGCGCCCGTTTCAGTGGCGGTTACAGTTTCCATATCGTTGGTGATGGTGCTCGTGACTTCGATGGTCACAACATCCACTGTCGCGGATGTGTTACAGGCACCGGATGTCAGCATCAGACGCGTATCACGATCCAGATCAGACGTTTTCGCAGGGGTGTCTGTGTCAGGGTCGATGAACTCCAGCGTGGAGGTGACATCGCTCACGCGGTCGAACGAAACGGTGTTGGACGGGATTTCGGTCGGTACGCCATCGACTACCATATAGGTTAAAGCGGTGTTTTCGACTGACACAGGCCCCAGATGATCAGAGATCAGTACATCAAAACTGACGTCTGTCGAATGCCCGATGCCATAGTCCCCGTCATGGAGGAATGCGACTGCGTCAACTGTGGAGAGATCTTCCGGCATGCCGGTCTGGTAGCTGTGTTTGCCCTGACCGCGCAGATGATAGCCGACCACCATTTTTCCTGCGGGCGTTGCAGAGAGAAGGGTCGTGTTCAGGGGGATGGCGTCCCGCAGAACGATGCCACGAAAGGAAACACCGTCCAGAAAGATGCTTTGCCCGTCCAGCGCACTATAGGCGGTGACGATAGATTCAGCGTTGTTGCGTAAGGCCAGCGTGAAGGTGGCGATTTCGCCTTCGGGCGCATCACGCCGCGCCAGCTTTTTGCGCAGTTGCAGGGCCTGATCGACAATGATCACCTTACCCAGTGCTTCGCCCTCGGCCTTCACGGATTCTCCCGAGCTGGCAGAAGCTGCGCTAATCCGGAGGCTGGAGACTTCGCTGTCATCGAGCCTGGCCGTAGCCGAAACCCGGAAGCGGTAGATGAGTTTAACAGTTTCCGATGTCGCAATGGGCAGGGTGTCGCCTTTGAGGATCTCGCGCTCTCCGGCGTCGATAACGCCATTTCCATTTGCGTCGATAAACAGACCTGTGTCTGTCAGCATCAGTGTTTTTTCGGCGTTCTTGATCCAGGCGCTGTAGACCAGATCGACATTGCCGGTGTTGGTAATTTCATAGGCGTGTTCTGCAAATGCACCGCGCGACAGCCGCAAATCGGTCAGGCCGGTGATTTCCAATGCAGGCACCTCACGGACGAGAGCCTCTACAGGGTTGGATCGGACGGTTTCGCTGATACCCAGACCACGGTGAAAATAAGTGGCTGAGGCGATGTTCCTGATGATGCTTCCGCCAGGCGCAATCTCGGAGACTGCGGGGCCGGAGACGCTTAGACCGAGGGCGGTTCCCAGGATCAGTGCGCGACAGGATTTTGTGATTTTTTTGAATGCCGAGCAGAGCATTTTATAAACCAGTTCTGACTTGAGGGAATAGATGAGAAGAATGGGGCAGGGGTGCTCCCCCCGGGTTAGGGGCCCGGAGAGAGCGGTTTTGCCTATTCAGCGACCTTCACTGTGAACTCCAGTCGGGCATAGTCGCCAGGGAGAACAGTGTTGTGGAAGCTCTCAGCGGTTGTGCCGGTGATGGTCACAGTGCTGGAAGGTTCCGCAGGGTAGACACTGTAGGCACAGGCGCCGCCGCAAGATTCGATGGATGTGTATGCTGGAGCTACATCCTGAATTTTTACGTTGCCTGCATTCGTGGTGCCTGTGTTTTCCGCTTCGATTTGGTAGCGGATGCACTGACCCGGTTCGACATCCTGACGTTCAGTGGTGAAGGTTCCCACTGCGCCGAGACAGTCTGGATCGATGTACTGCTTCTTGGTCAGTGTGATGTCACCGGATACGATGATCACACGGTCTTCAACGGTGTTGTTTGCAGTTTCGCTGTCAGTATCGACACCGGCGTTCAGCGCTGTTGCAACAGTGACTGTACCGATTTCGGACAGACCCGGCGTTGCAGTAGACGGCGTTTGCACACGGTAGATCAGCGAGATGGTTTCACCAGCGGCGATACCGTTGGAACCAGCGCCGAGGTTATCGACCAGGTCATCAAAGTTGTCGATCACAACTTCAGTTGGATCCAGTGCACCGTTGCCGTTTGCATCCCAGAAAATCGCACCAGAGAAGTCTGTCAGGCCGGTTTGGGTCAGCGCACCTTCAGTGATGTCGATGTTCGAGTTGTTGGTGATCTTGTGAACCATGTCTACAACGCCACCCGGAGATGCCTGTGTTTCCTGATCCGCTTCGATCTGTACGTCGATCACCTTGTTCACGGTTACTTGGTTGATGATCCGGTCGGACTGGCCTGTGACGGCAGACGCAACTTTAATATCAATCAGTGTATCGCTTGGCGGGTATCCTTCTGTCGGCGTGATCACGACGATGAAGTCTTTGTTCCCACCGGCAGGAATTGTACCTGTGTTCGACACTACGGTTCCGTCCGTCAGCTGGAATTCTACGGTCCAGCCGGTCGGAATTGCCTGATCCAGTGTAATGTTAAAGCTGTCGGAGGTCGGCCCGCCATTTTCAACATTCATCGGGAAAGAAATTGGTACGCCGGGGTCGGTTGTGGACGTCACCCAAGGGTTGCCGCCGTTGGTTGGGAACGCGCCGTCGCCTTCAGAACCGACTACATCGTTTTCTAGATCGATTGTGGCTGCCAGAACCGCACCTGTGAATTCCGCAGTGGAGCTGTCAAAGCTGCCGCTGTTTTCAGACGTAGCGACAACATTTGCTGTATACTCTGATGTTGGAACCGGTGAGACATCGGTTGGAAGCGTCGCAAGCAATGTGACCTTGCGGGTTTCACCGGAGGCCAGTGGACCAACAGTGCCAACGATCGGTGTTGCACCATCTTCGGCAACCATGCGGAAGGTTGTGCGTGCCGGAAAGTCGACATTGGTTACGTCCAGCGTATAGCTGTCGGTGACGTTAGACGTGTTAGAGATTACAAACTCAAACGGGATCGTTGCACCCTGCGAGACGTCTGCACTATCTTCAACGATGTCGTTCGCAGAGCCGTCTGTGTCTGTGGCGGACGCAACTGTACCGTCCCGTGACCCGTCGAGGTTGATCTTGGTGTCGTCGATTTCAAGGCGGAACTGTTCATC
The DNA here is from genome assembly GCF_001719615.1 of Neptunicoccus sediminis. Taxonomy (GTDB): domain Bacteria; phylum Pseudomonadota; class Alphaproteobacteria; order Rhodobacterales; family Rhodobacteraceae; genus Amylibacter; species Amylibacter sediminis. Next base: position 175,033 of record NZ_MDVX01000001.1, on the reverse strand, counting down.
CACAGTGATCTGCGCCGTGTTGGAGTCCGGGAATGATACGCCGTCTACCGTTTGTGTCGCAGCGTTGGGGATGATGCCGGCTGGCACATCGTCTGCCACTGTTGCTTTGAAGGTAACTGTACCGGATCGACCGGAAGGTACGCTGCTCAGGACGAACTGGAGTGTTTGTGCAGAGTCATAAGACCATGCGATAGTTTGTCCGCCGCCGTTGGTTTTGTCAGTTGCAGCTGCGCCGTTGCTTTCATCCATAGTGCCGGTGGCATCGGACCAGGTTGCAGAGTTTGCGACATAGTTCAGGCGATTGTCCAGAATGTCCTGCACGATATAGTTGCTGGCATCTGTCAGACCGGTGCTGGAATATGTCAGCTTGATGGTAACTTCATCGCCGGAGTCGACGATCGCATTATTGCCCGTGCCGGAAGCCGGATCGACAGTCATCGATTTGACCACTTCGACGATCGCGCCGGTAGAGATGGTCAGGGTATCGGTGTTTGTGTCGGCAATCGTGTTATCCAAGGCAGAGGTTGCCTCGACCGTGATGTCATCTGTGCCGGTCTCGGCCGCGTCAGCAGTGGCTTCGATGACGAAACCGAACTGTTCACCCGGTGCAAGGACCGGAGTTTCTGTGATCGGGGTTGCGCTGTCCGCGACACCGTCCATATCCGCATCGGGATAGAAGACCAGCGTCGTGTCCAATGCGCCGGTATTTTGTTCCGTTGCCGTCAACGTGAAGTAATCCGGGCCGTTACCGTCATTGGTAATGACGTGTGGCAGGAATGCTTTACCGCCGGGTGCGATAGCTTCGGAGTTGTCCGAAATCATCGTCAAACCGGCCACTTGTTGAACAACTGTTTCTACTTTGTTCGATGTGACGGTGATGGAGTCACCGGAACTGTTGGTATAGGTTGCGACCGCTTGGTTGCCGATCACGGATCCGGCTTCCGGCGGCGCCGCCATTGCTGCGGCCCCTACGACCGACAGAAGTGCGGCTGCAGAACACCCGCGTAGGAAGATTGAACTAGAATTCACTTTACTCACCATTTGTTAAGGATTGGTTTGGGTTGGGGGGGTAATTTCGTCCGAGTGGAGAGCCGCTCGGGCTTAATTAACGATCACGCGGTACGAATTCTCAGAGGCGCCACCACCTGGCAGCGGAGAATCAAGCACCCAGCGAACGGCTTCGATTGCCTCGGCAGGGACCGGTTCGAGTCTTTCGGAACCGTCTGCATCAACAACTTTGCGCATGGCTGGGAGGGTGGACCATTCAAGCCCGGGTTTGTCCTGATCCAGCTCGGCCTCAATCTCGAAAGTGGCAGGCAACGAGCTTTCATGCCGATCCATCACGAAGGTCACGCCTTCGGGGATCGGGCCGGAAACAACCAGACCGGACAGATTGTCTTCGGTCGTGTTTTCGTGGGTGATAATGTACTGGATGGTTTCGCCGGGGGCGACGCTGTCACGCGCGCTCAGCACTTCATTGCCGTCCGCGTCCTGCTCTACAATGCGGAAGTCAAAAGACGACTTCAAAGCATCGGCACTGGCGTGGGGCGCCTGAAAGACCACCGCGGCAACAACGACGCCGGCAGCAGATAAGATATTTTTCTTAAACAACATGTGATAGCTCCTTTTGGCCCCATCCCTAAGAGGCCCGTTTGTTTGAAACGCTTTCGAAAACCCGAGAGGCGTCCGAGAACGGTAAAGCTTTCACATTGAATGGGACGTCCGAGCTATCCCCCCGAACGCATACCGAGAGCCGCATTTGATTAGGAAAATGCGCACAAGTCGTAACCGACTGGACAGATGCGTAGTGCGAATATCCGATCGCAATATGCCCCTATCCTTTTGAGCAAAGACTTTCCTGCGGCGCCGAGGTGGATCGCACCGGCTAAGCGACCCTCGAGCAGAGAATCGGCCAGGGTGATGAAAACGATTTAGTTAAAAAACGTCATAAAAATTAATTAGTTAACGGATCCGTTTCGTTGAAAGCGCAGGGCAAACCTGTCATTCTCAATATATAGAATCCCCCGCGAACCCACTCCCGTCGTTACCGAAGGACCGTTTGATGAGGACCATCAGAATGCATCCCAATGACTTTTACGCGCATCTGCGCGGTGCACAGCCGGGATCGTGTCTGGCCCCCATCAACCCGATGTCGTGCTATTCAATTGATCAGGCGGAGGCGGGGCAAGCAACCTGCCTTCAGCAGTATGATGACTCTCTTCCGGCACCCCGTGTAACCGGCCGTATTCTGGCGAGCTTTCCATTGGGGGGGGCGGGTATTCATCCGCGCAGCCCACTTGTTGTTAGACAGTTTTCGGATGCAAGTGAGCGCAGTTTAGAGGTCAGCGCCAACAGCGCGGACAATATCCTCAATGACTTGCCAGACCCTGTCCTGCGTTGCACGCCTAAGGGTCGGGTTATCTACGGGAACAAGAGTTTCCGGTCCCTTAAAACCGCGCTGCTGTCGCGGCCCGCATCGGGTTTGAGCCTGCGGTTTTCGGCCGGCATGCCACGGGAGGCTTTTGACTCCGTTGTCGCGGGGCTGACCCGTGAAAAGCCGCACACAGTTTTGCAGCAGACAATTTCGGACACGGGCATAGATGTACGGGTGTTTGAATGGTCAATTACCAAGAGGTTTGTAGGCGCCACAGTCCAAGAATTGCTATGTGTGGGTCGGAATGTCTCCGCACATGCGCGTGAGAAAGAGCACTTAACAGAAAGAGCGATTAAATCCGAAGCGCGGAACCATGAGAAGTCTCTGTTTGTCGCGGATCTCGGGCATGAGCTGAAAAACCCTCTGAACGGTATGATGGGAATGGCGGAACTGCTTGCCTGTTCCGCGCTGGCTGATCAACAGTCCGGCTATGTAAAAAACATCCTGGCCGGGGGCACGGAGCTTCAGACTCTTTTAAAGGATATTGTAGATCTTGCGGTGGTTGATACGGGGGCGATAACGATGGTGGAGGAACCATTTCACCTGCCAGACATCCTTGACGAGGTCCGTTCACTTTATGGCGGGCGTGCAAGTGATGTTCTGAAGCCTCTGGAATTTGCTCTCGATACCACGTGTGAACACCCGCTCGTTGGGTGTCGGGGACGTATCAAACAGGTTCTTACGAACCTCGTCCTCAATGCAATCAACTATGCAGATGCCGGGGCAATACGGATTTCAGCATCGGTCGAATTTGGGCCGCCTGACCAGCCGAGCCTGTTTCTTTGCGTGGAGGATAATGGTCCGGGCATCGCGGACGAGGACAAGACGCGGATTTTTCACCGGTTCACCCGCCTCGACGGTGGAACGGATCGCTCCGAGGGACACGGTCTGGGCCTGTCTATCTCCCGCGAGATTTGCATTAGACATGGTGGGGAATTAACGGTCACGGATTCCAGCCGGGGCGGAGCGCGTTTCGAGGCCGTTTTTCGAGTGAACACCCTGCAGGCCAAGGTCGAAGCGCCCGCATCGCCCTTGGCGCAGTTGCAGAAGATGAACCTCGATCTGAATGTCTTGATCGTAGAGGATAATGAATTGAATGCCGCATTTCTGCAGCAAATCCTTGGCCAATCCGGGGCGCGCGTAACCCTCGCAGAAAACGGCGCTGCGGGGCTGGACCATATACTGTCAGAACAATTTGACGTTGTCTTCACCGACATCCGAATGCCGGTGATGGGCGGTGTGGAGATGTTACAGGCTTACGACCAAAACCGCCTGCACGGGTGTAATCGACCGTATTTCGTGGCGAGTAGCGGAGCCACGGAAACGGAGGGAGCTATGAACCTACAATCTGTCGGCTTTGATACGGTGCTCGAAAAACCCGTTTCCATAGCACATATCGCAAATCTGCTGTCGGATTTTATTGTTGCAGATTCGAACAACCGGAAGGGCTGCGCTGACACTAAACCCGAACAGCGGGGCTTTTAAGCTAATAAAAACAGCGGTACCAAATCCCTGTCAGCTGCTCTGGCGGGTAATCCCTATTGATCTGATTCTGGAACATAACTCGCCACAGCTTCCCATCGCACCGGATAAGATGCTCTAAGGTCAAAGATGGGGAGTATCCTCTTGATCTTATTACATAAAACGATCTCAAAGAGATGGTTTTGGTGCCCAGAAGAGGACTCGAACCTCCACGTCCATACGGACACTAGCACCTGAAGCTAGCGCGTCTACCAATTCCGCCATCTGGGCAACAGATCACGTAGGGGGCGATTTACAGATGGTCGGGGGGGGTGTCAACGGGTGATTCACATCTAATTTCAGCAATTGTGCTTGTGAGTGTGGTCACATCGCATTATTTCAGGGCAAACCCCAGTTGTCGGAGCGCAATTATGTTACAATCGCCTAAAGTTGTTACCATTTTCGGTGGGTCCGGTTTTGTCGGTCGCTACATCGCACGGCGTATGGCGAAAGAGGGCTGGCGCGTACAGGTTGCTGTGCGCCGTCCGAATGAGGCTGTGTTCGTTCGCCCCTATGGTGTGGTCGGGCAAGTGGAGCCAGTTCTGGCGAATATCAGAAACGATGAATCCGTCGCGCATGTGATTGCGAATTCAGATGCGGTTGTGAATTGTGTCTCTGTTCTTCAGGAGCATGGCAAGCAAACCTTCGATGCGCTGAACGTTGAGGGCGCGGCGCGTATTGCGCGTGCCTGTGCCGCTGCGGGTGTCGCGCGGCTGGTGCATATTTCTGCGCTGGGCGCGGATGCCGAATCCGACAGCGCTTCGGCGCGGTCCAAGGCCGAAGGGGAGCAGGAAGTTCTGCGCGCGTTCCCGACAGCAGTGATTTTGCGGCCTTCGGTGATTTTCGGAGACGAGGACCAGTTTCTCAACCGTTTCGCGCAGATGTCTTCCTTTACGCCTGTCTTGCCTCTGTTCGGTGGCGATTCAAAATTTCAGCCTGTCTACGTCGATGATGTTGCGCAGGCTGCTTGCAAGGGTGTTCTGGGAGAGGCAGAGCCGGGTATCTATGAACTGGGCGGTCCAGAGGTGGAAACCCTGACGGAGATTGTAAAGCGCATGTTGCACATTACGCGCCGCCGCCGGCTTGTGATAAACCAGCCTTTCTTTCTGGGGTCTCTCCTTGGCAGGACGCTGGATCTGGTGCAAACGTTGACCCTTGGTCTGTTTACCAATTCCATTCTGACGGCGGATCAGGTGAAGCAGCTTCGCAACGACAATGTTGTATCCGGCGGTGCCAGAACGCTCGAAGACCTGGGGATCACGCCAACGTCCTATGAGTCAGTCGCAGAGGAATACCTGTACCGCTATCGTCCGTCCGGGCAGTATTCGGAACTGACAGAAAGTGCGCGTCACATGCGTGGCAGGCCAACCACCAGCGATTTCTGAATCTCTGACAGATGTTCGATTTGATTAAAAAGGCCCCGCAACTGCGGGGCTTTTTGCATTTCCGGTATTAGCTGTAAGCCACGGCCAGAAGGATTACGCCGAGGATCACGCGGTAAATCACATAGGGCGTGAAGCTGACACTGCGCAACAGTCGCATCATTAACGATAACGCCAGCAACGCGGTCAGGAAACTGAAAACAGCGGCGATTGCCCCGTCGCGCAGTCCAGCAGCATTCGCGTCGGAAACTGCCTCTACCCCAAGCAAGACCGCCGAGGACAGGATCACCGGGATCGACATCAGCATAGCGATACGGGTGCCGTCTTCTCTGTTGTAGCCAAGAAATCGGGCGCCCGTGATAGCGATGCCGGAGCGGGAGGTGCCGGGGATCAGGGCGAGCGCTTGCCACAGGCCGAGCTTGATCGCATCAGGCATGTCCCATCGGCTTTGCGTCTTGGTCTGGCTGCTGCGTTGGTCCGCAATGTAAAGCAGTATGCCAAAGGCCAGCATGGTCCAGCCGATCACGGTGATATTGCGCAGGGCGTCCGACAATCCGGTGAGTTTCAGTATAAGCCCGAACAGGACCGCTGGCACGGTCGCGACGATCAAAAGCACCGCCAGTTTCGCGGAGTCTGTTCCGGTTTTCCCCGTGGCGAGGTGAAACAGGCCGGTAAAGGCGGATTTGGAGTCTTTCCAGAAGAACAGGATTACAGCGCCGAGCGTGCCAATGTGGACGGCTACATCAATCAATTGTCCCTGATCTTCGACCCCCATCACATGGGGGAGCAGGATCAGGTGGCCAGAACTGGAAACTGGCAGAAATTCGGTAATGCCCTGCACAATTGCGAGTATCAGGAGGTGGAGCAGGGGCATGGCGCGGGCCTTTTTGATTCGTTTAAACCGCAGAGTATGCGCTGTAGAGCGGGAAGGGAAATATTGCTTAAGGTAAGCCGTGCTGACCTATTAATATTTGACCAGCCTAAAAAATAGAACAATTTCAAGATTTATGAAAATAAAGGTCAACAAGAGTTACCTATATTGCAGATTTCCCTTTGCCTGTGGAGAAACATTGGTTAGAACGCAGGCTCTGGAATTAGAAATTGCGGGTATGTGATCATGGCTGAACAAAAAATGCTGAAATTTGTAAACGTGGACCGCGATATGCCGGAGAAGCGTGTGCCAAATCTGCGTACGTCTGACTTCGACGAGATTTACCAGCAATTCGCCGCAGAGAAAGCGGCAGAGCAGTCCAGCCGCTGTTCCCAATGTGGCGTGCCGTTCTGTCAGGACCACTGCCCGCTGCACAACAATATCCCCGACTGGTTGAAACTGACCGCCGAGGGCCGTTTGCAGGAAGCCTATGAGATCAGTCAGGCGACCAACCAGTTTCCCGAAATTTGTGGTCGCATCTGCCCGCAGGACCGCTTGTGTGAAGGCAATTGCGTGATTGAACAGTCCGGCCATGGCACAGTGACCATCGGCGCTGTTGAGAAATACATTACTGACACCGCATGGGAGCAGGGTTGGGTCCAGCCGATCACACCCTATGCAGAGCGTAGCGAATCCGTTGGCATCATCGGGGCTGGTCCGGCCGGTCTCGCGGCGGCCGATGTGCTGCGCCGTGCCGGTGTTCAGGTCACGATCTACGACCGCTACGACCGCGCTGGTGGTCTGCTGACCTACGGTATTCCGGGGTTCAAGCTGGAAAAAGAAGTGGTGGGGCGCCGGAACAACCAACTGGCCGAAGGGGGAGTAACCTTCAAGCTGGATTGCAACGTGGGTGAGGACATCAGCTTTGATGAGCTGCGTAATTCCCACGACGCCGTTTTAATCGGGACGGGCGTTTACAAGTCCCGCGATCTGGGCGGGCCGGGTGCCGGTCTGAGCGGAATTGTTAAGGCTATAGACTATCTTACGGCCTCTAACCGTCAGAATTTCGGTGACACAGTTCCCGAAATCGACAGCGGAGAGCTTTGGGCCGAAGGTAAGAATGTTGTCGTCATCGGCGGCGGTGATACCGCGATGGACTGTGTGCGCACGGCGATCCGTCAGGGCGCGACTTCGGTGAAATGTCTTTATCGTCGCGACCGTCAGAACATGCCGGGTTCCTTGCGGGAAACGGCAAATGCGGAAGAGGAAGGCGTGGAATTTGTTTGGTTGTCCGCGCCCAAAGGCTTTGCCGGTGACGATAAGGTGACAGGTGTTTACGTGCAGCAGATGCGTCTGGGCGCGCCGGATGCCACGGGTCGTCAGGCCCCAGAGGAAATTCCGGGTGCGGATTATCTGGAGAAGGCTGATCTGGTGATCAAGGCGCTGGGGTTTGAGCCTGAGGAACTGCCAACTCTTTGGGATACGCCGGAACTGGAAGTCACCCGTTGGGGCACGGTGAAGGCCGATTTCGTCAGCAAGCGGACCGCACTAGACGGTGTTTACGCGGCAGGGGACATCGTGCGCGGCGCGTCACTGGTTGTCTGGGCCATCGCCGACGGGCGCGACGCTGCCGGTTCGATCCTCGCAGACCTGAATGCCAAATCCGCCATCGCAGCCGAATAAGGACAGGGCAGCGCGCCGGACATTACTGGCGCCGCCCGACACTCGACAAGATCCGGCCCTGACAATGATCGGGGTTTTGAAAGGGAAAGCCACCATGACACAATATGATGCAAAATGGGTAGCCGAAGAAGAAGCAAAACGGGCCATGCTGGCCGAACAGGGGTTGTACCGCGAAGATGACGAGCATTCGTCCTGCGGTGTGGGTCTTGTGGTGTCCGTCGATGGCAAGCCGAACCGCCGTGTGGTGGATGCCGGCATCACCGCCCTACAAGCGATCTGGCATCGTGGTGCGGTGGATGCGGACGGGCTGACAGGGGATGGTGCGGGCATCCATCTGCAAATCCCCAAAGAATTTTTCTACGACCAGATCCGTCGCACCGGCCATGAACCGGACACCGATAAGATGATTGCTGTCGGTCAGGTCTTCCTGCCACGGACCGATTTCGGGGCGCAGGAAAACTGCCGGACCATCGTGGAAAGCGAAGTGCTGAAGATGGGGTATTACATCTACGGCTGGCGTCACGTGCCGGTGGATGTGTCCTGTCTGGGAGAAAAGGCAAATGCGACCCGTCCCGAGATCGAGCAAATCCTGATTTCCAACAGCAAGGGCGTGGATGAAGAACGGTTCGAGCGCGAGCTTTATGTAATCCGCCGCCGCATCGAAAAAGCCGTGGCCAAGGCTGCAATTCGTGACTTTTACATCTGTAGCCTGTCTTGCCGTTCGGTGATTTACAAGGGCATGATGCTGGCTGAACAGGTGGCGGTATTCTACCCCGACCTGAAGGACGAGCGGTTTGAAAGCGCCTTTGCAATCTATCACCAGCGTTATTCCACTAACACTTTCCCACAGTGGTGGCTGGCCCAGCCGTTCCGGATGTTGGCCCATAACGGCGAGATCAACACGCTTAAAGGCAACGTCAACTGGATGAAATCCCACGAAATCCGGATGGCATCCAAAAACTTTGGCGAACACGCCGAAGACATCAAGCCGATTATCGCAGGCGGGTCATCGGACTCTGCCGCACTTGATTCCGTGTTTGAGGTGATGGTCCGTGCGGGTCGTTCCGCGCCGATGGCGAAAACCATGCTGGTGCCGGAAAGCTGGTCTAACCTTTCCCACGAAATGCCGGATGCATGGAAGGATATGTACGCCTATTGCAACTCTGTGATGGAACCTTGGGATGGTCCGGCGGCGCTGGCTATGACGGACGGTCGCTGGGTTGTGGCCGGTCTGGACCGCAATGGCCTGCGCCCGATGCGGTATGTCATCACCAATGACGGGCTGGTTATTGCAGGGTCCGAAACAGGCATGGTGCCCGTAGATGAATCCAGCATCCTGCGCAAAGGTGCGCTTGGGCCGGGTCAGATGCTGGGCGTCGATATGCTGGAGAACAAGGTCTGGCATGATGCAGAGCTGAAAGACTCTCTGGCTGCGGCCCAGCCGTTTAGCAAATGGGTCGGTTCGATCACCAACCTTGAAGAGACCACCAAGACGATCAAGGAAAAGACGATCTACAGCGGCGCGGAACTGCGCAAACGCCAGATCGCCGCCGGTTTCAGTGTCGAGGATCTGGAAGTCATCCTGCACCCGATGGCCGAGGATGCAAAAGAATCCATCGCCTCTATGGGGGATGACACGCCAAGTGCCGTGCTGTCGGACAAATACCGTCCGCTCAGCCATTTCTTCCGCCAGAACTTTAGTCAGGTGACAAACCCGCCCATCGACTCTTTGCGTGAATTCCGTGTGATGAGCCTGAAAACCCGGTTCGGGAATCTGGGCAACGTTCTGGATGAAAGCAACGCACAGACGGAAATCCTTGTGGTGGAAAGCCCTTTCATGGCCAACGCCAAGTTTGAGGCAATGGTAGAAGCGTTTGGCGCGAAAGTTACGGCGATTGACTGTTCTTTTGACCGCGAAAATCCCAACGGGCTGCGCGATGCGGTGCACCGGATCCGCTCTGAGGCGGAGGAAGCTGTCCGTTCGGGTGCGGGGCATCTGGTGCTGACCGACCGTCACCAGAACGAGGATAAAATCCCTGTTCCGATGATCCTTGCGACATCTGCAGTGCATTCTTGGCTGACAGCGGCCGGATTGCGGACCTTTTGTTCGATCAATGTGCGTTCTGCCGAATGTATGGACCCGCATTATTTTGCTGTGTTGATCGGCTGTGGTGCGACGACTGTGAACGCATATCTGGCGCAGGACAGTCTGGCGGACCGGATTGATCGGGGGCTGCTCGATTGCACGCTTGAAGTGGCGATGGAGCGTTACCGCGAGGCGATCAATCAGGGTCTGTTGAAGATCATGGCGAAGATGGGGATCTCGGTGATCTCCAGCTATCGCGGCGGTTTAAACTTTGAGGCGGTGGGCCTGTCCCGCGCAATGGTAGCAGAGTTCTTCCCCGGAATGCACAGCCGGATTTCCGGCATCGGTCTGATCGGCATCCAGAAGAAAATCCGTGAGGTTCACGCCCGTGGCTGGCTTGGTCAGACCAACGTTCTGCCCATCGGTGGCTTTTACAAAGAGCGTCGCAGCGGCGAGAAACACGCTTGGGAAGCGCAATCCATGCACATGCTGCAAGCGGCCTGCGACCGCGCCAGCTTTGATCTGTGGAAGCAGTATTCCCGCAAGATGCAATCCAATCCGCCGATTCACCTGCGGGATTTGTTGGATTTCAATTCGACTGCGAAACCGATTTCCGTGGATGAGGTCGAGAGCATCACCTCTATCCGCAAACGGTTTGTGACACCGGGCATGTCGCTCGGGGCACTGTCGCCGGAGGCCCATAAGACCCTGAATGTCGCGATGAACCGGATCGGCGCGAAATCCGATAGCGGGGAGGGTGGTGAAGATCCGGCGCATTTCGTGCCGGAACCCAATGGGGACAACCCGTCTGCCAAGATCAAACAGGTGGCTTCGGGCCGGTTCGGGGTGACTGCAGAGTACCTCAACCAGTGTGAAGAGCTAGAAATCAAGGTGGCGCAAGGCGCGAAACCGGGCGAGGGCGGCCAGCTTCCGGGGATTAAGGTCACAGACCTGATCGCACGGCTGCGTCATTCGACCAAAGGCGTGACCCTGATTTCACCGCCACCCCACCACGATATTTACTCGATCGAGGATCTGGCCCAGCTGATCTATGACCTGAAGCAGATCAACCCGAATGCCAAAGTAACCGTGAAGCTGGTGGCCAGCAGCGGTGTTGGCACGATTGCTGCCGGTGTGGCCAAGGCCAAGGCGGATGTGATCCTGATTTCGGGGCACAACGGCGGGACAGGGGCATCCCCTGCGACGTCGATCAAATATGCCGGTCTGCCGTGGGAAATGGGTCTGAGCGAGGCGCATCAGGTTCTGTCCATGAACAAGCTGCGCGACCGTGTGACCCTGCGCACCGACGGTGGTCTGCGCACCGGCCGCGACATCGTGATTGCGGCCATGCTCGGCGCCGAAGAATACGGCATCGGCACCGCCGCCCTGATCGCGATGGGGTGTATCATGGTGCGCCAGTGCCAGTCCAACACCTGCCCTGTCGGGGTCTGTGTGCAAGACGAAGACCTGCGCAAGAAGTTCACCGGCACGGCGGATAAGGTGGTAAACCTGATCACTTTTTACGCGCAGGAAGTGCGCGAGGTTCTGGCCTCATTGGGTGCGCGGTCTCTGGACGAGGTTATCGGGCGTGCAGATATGCTGGCACAGGTGTCCCGCGGGTCGGCCCATCTGGACGATCTTGATCTTAACCCGCTTCTGGTCAGCATCGATAACGCCAACACGATCGAGTACAACCGCGACAAACCCCGTCAGGCGGTGCCCGACACGCTGGATGCGTCGATTGTGAAGGATGCGCAGCCGTTCTTTAAGGATGGTGAAAAAATGCAGCTGTCTTATGCAGTGCAGAACACGCACCGCACAATCGGCACCCGTGTGTCCTCTCATATCGTAAAGCGGTTCGGGATGAACAACACCCTGCAACCAAATCATCTGACAGTGAAACTGACCGGCAGCGCGGGGCAGTCTCTCGGGGCATTCGCAGCGCCGGGCTTGAAGCTGGAAGTCTCCGGCGATGCCAACGATTATGTGGGCAAGGGTCTGTCGGGCGGCACAATCGTCGTGCGCCCGCCGCTGGGTTCGCCAATTACGGCCAGTGAAAACACCATCATTGGCAACACAGTGCTATATGGTGCGACTGCGGGTCGGCTGTTCGCCAACGGGCGCGCGGGGGAGCGGTTCGCTGTGCGCAACTCTGGTGCGAAAGTGGTGATTGAGGGCTGTGGCACCAACGGTTGTGAATACATGACCGGCGGTGTGGCTGTGATCCTTGGCTCTGTGGGCGCAAACTTTGGCGCGGGTATGACCGGTGGTATGGCCTATGTCTACGATCCTGACGCCCAGCTTGACAAGATGATCAACCGCGAGACCCTTGTGACCAGCGCAGTTACAGTGGATCACTGGCAGGAAGAACTGAAATCCCTGCTGGAAGATCACCTTGCAGAAACCCGCTCGGCCAAGGCTGCGGATATTCTGCGGCGTTGGGATGATGAACTCGTCAATTTCGTGCAGATTTGCCCGAAAGAGATGTTGGGTCGCCTGCCAGCCCCGCTGAGCATGGAAACCGGCAAAAAGACGGCCTGACATTTTTCAGTGCCGTATTAAGTCAGACGGGAAGGCTGGAGTTTTCGGCCTTCTTTGCTTTTGTAGCTGTTGATTTGAATGACGCCTTGGCTGAGACTGCCGCCAGAGGGAATATTTTAGATGGCCGATGACGACGCGACCCGAGTGCGCAACAAGGTGAAAGCCCCGCGGAGCAAGGGCAAGGTCGGCCGGGCGGCGGACAGTTTCAGCGGCGCATGGCGTTACTGGATGCGATGGGTGTTGAAAAAGCTGTTCCTGATCGTCTTCGGGGCCGTCGCGTTAAGCCTGCTGATGGTGGTACTGCTGCGCTTCGCAAACCCCTATCTGACCTATTACTACGTGGCCGAACGGATGCGACTGGGAGAGGTGTCGCGGGACTGGACCCCGATCGAGCAGTTCCCCGCAGAGGTGGCGCAGGCTTTCGTGGCTGCTGAAGATGCCAATTTCTGCACCCATTTCGGGTTTGACATCGAAGGCATCAAAGCAGCCCTTGCAGATGACGAGCGTCTGCGCGGTGGCAGCACCATCAGTCAACAGGTGGCCAAGAATGTGTTTCTCTGGCAGGGGCGGACATGGGTTCGCAAGGGGCTTGAGGCCTGGTTTACCCTGCTGATAGAGCTGGTCTGGCCAAAAAAACGGATCGTTGAGGTCTATCTGAACATTGCGGAAACGGACGAAGGTGTTTTTGGCGTTGCAGCGGCGGGGCGGCACTATTTCAAGGTGGAACCGGAAAACCTGTCGCTGTTACAGGCGTCCCGCATTGCAGCGATTCTGCCTTCTCCGAAAAAGCGCTCTGCCAGCCAGCCAACCGCATTTGTGAAAAAGCGGACGCGGCAAATAATGGCCGGTGCCCGAACTATTGCGGCCGACGGGCGTGCTGACTGTTTCAACAGCGGTTGAAAATTGTTACGCATGAGTGCAAATAGAACCACCCCCAATCAACGTCTGGCTGATATGTACAAGCTCTATCATTTCCCGCTCTCCCCCTTCTGTCGCAAGGTCCGTCTGGTCATGGCGGAAAAGAAGATCGAAGTTGAACTGGTTGAAGAGCGTTATTGGGAAGAACGCGCGGATTTCCTGCGGCTCAATCCGGGCGGTCAAGTGCCGGTGCTGCGCAGTGACAAGATTACCCTGTCTGACAGCACCTCTATTTGTGAATACCTCGAAGAGAAGCGCCCCGAACCCCCGCTGCTGCCGCAAGGGGCAGAGAGACGGGCCGAGGTTCGCCGGCTAAACGCTTGGTTTGATGACAAATTTTACCGTGAAGTGACGCTTAACCTGCTGGGAGAGCGGGTGAATAAGAAAATCATGGGCCGTGGTTATCCGGACAGTAAAAACGTGAAAACCGGCTCTGCCAAGATCAAGTTTCACATTGATTACATGGGGTGGTTGCTGGATCGACGACGCTGGCTGGCGGGGGACCGCATGTCACTGGCGGATTTTTCGGCAGCGGCGCAACTGTCCTGCCTCGACTACATTTCTGATGTGGACTGGAACCGGAATGAACTGGTGAAGGAGTGGTATGCCAAGATTAAATCCCGCCCTGCGTTCCGGTCCCTGCTGGCGGACCAGTTGCCGGGCTTTCCGCAACCGCCCCATTATTCCGATCTGGATTTTTAGTGTCGGCAGAACTGACCCGCGCCCTGCGTGACAAGGCACTGGCCGAAGGATTCTCCGATTTCGGCGTGTGCCGCCCCGATGCAGCCCCCCAGACCGCCCGGCGACTGGCAGAGTTCGTTGACAAGGGCCGTCACGGTCAAATGGGCTGGATGGCAGAGCGGATGCACTGGCGCGGCTCGGCGGCGGCGTTGTGGCCAGAGGCACGTTCAGTGGTAATGCTCGCGGAAAACTACGGACCGGATCACGATCCTCTGGAAATTCTGGCGCAGAAGGATCGGGCCGCGATCAGTGTCTATGCGCAGAATAAAGACTACCACGACGTGCTGAAAAAGCGGTTGAAACGGGTGGGGCGCTGGTTGATCGAACAGGTGGATGGCGCAGAAATCAAGGTTTTCGTAGATACCGCGCCAGTCATGGAGAAACCGCTGGCACAGGCGGCGGGGCTGGGGTGGCAAGGAAAGCACACCAATGTTGTGTCACGGCAACTCGGCAGTTGGTTCTTCCTTGGCGCGATCTTCACCACACTGTCTCTGGAAGAGACAGGCGGGGAGGTGGACCACTGCGGAAACTGTCGCAAGTGTCTTGATATTTGCCCGACCAATGCGTTTCCCGAACCTTATCAATTGGATGCGCGGCGGTGTATTTCCTATCTGACCATCGAGCATCATGGTCCGGTAGATGTTTCCTTGCGCAAAAGTCTTGGCAACCGGATATACGGTTGCGACGATTGTCTAGCGGTCTGCCCGTGGAACAAATTCGCCAGCCGTGCGGCCGAGATCAAATATCACGGGCGGACAGAGCTGCAAGCGCCCCGCCTTGCAGAACTGGCAGCGTTGGATGATACGGGGTTTCGGGCGCTGTTTTCCGGCTCTCCGGTTAAGCGGATCGGGCGCAACAGATTCGTGCGGAACGTTCTGTATGCGATAGGAAATTCTCAGGATGCGGGGTTGCTGGCAACAGCGCAGGCGCTGTGTGAGGATGAGGATCAGGCAGTCGCAGACGCAGCGCGATGGGCCTGCGGCGAACTGGCTTAGAGTTTAAGGGATTGCAACATGACAGGTGTATTGTTGAGCTTTGGCCACGGCTATTCCGCGCAGGCGCTGGCAGCCGATTTGCTGCCCCGCGGCTGGCAGGTCATCGGCACCAATCGTTCCGGTGAGGTGCCGCAAGCGGGCGTGGAAACCGTGGCCTGGCCCGGCACCGACATGATCCCCTACCTTGACCGCGCGTCCCATCTGCTGATCTCGGCGGGACCGGATGCGGCAGGTGATCCGGTGTTAAACGGGCTGCGCACAGAGATTGCAAGCCGGTCGTTCGATTGGGTCGGGTATCTGTCCACCACAGGCGTTTATGGGGATCATCAAGGCGGCTGGGTAGATGAGGACACACCCCTGACCCCGTCCACCCGTCGCGGCCGATTACGGGTCGCAGCAGAGGCGGCGTGGCAGTCTATGGATCTGCCGTTGCACATTTTCCGGCTGGCGGGCATCTATGGCCCCGGACGTGGTCCCTTTGCCAAAGTGCGCGCTGGGACGGCGCGGCGGGTTATTAAAAAGAATCAGGTGTTTTCGCGGATCCATGTGGAGGATATTGCGCAGGTTTTGGCAGCAAGCATGGCGAAGCCTGACCCCGGAGCGATCTATAATCTGTGCGACGACGAAGCGGCCCCGCCCGAGGATGTGATTGGCTTTGCGGCAGAATTGCTCGGCGTGCCGGTGCCGGAGGCTGTCGATTTTGACACTGCGGACATGACGCCAATGGCCCGCAGTTTCTACGCGGAAAGCAAGCGGGTGCGGAACGACCGGATTAAATCGGAGCTTGGGGTGACGCTGAAATATCCGGACTACCGGACCGGCCTGCGGGCGCTGCTGGCGGCAGAGAACGGGTAACGGCGGGTTTATTAGGGGCTTTGCCCCTCTTGGCCTTGGGCCAATTCACCCGAGGATACTTTAAGAAAATGGAAAGGTTTTGTTGATAAAAAAAGGGACAGGCGCGAGCCTATCCCTTTCGAATTCTCACTGGCTGCTTATAGCTGCCAGATTTGAATTGCTTAGTCAGCGGCTGCTACAGCTGCGCCAACGATCAGCAGTGCCAGGATTGGCAGCAGAGCGCCGGAAGAAGAAGAAGAAGATGTTTCTTCAACAACTTCAACAACAGGTGCTACTACTGGTTCAACGTTACCAGCGAAAGCGGCGGAAGCGGCTACGGACATGGCTGCTGCCAGTGCGATTTTTTTCATAATATTTCTCCAAAGTTCTGCGTACCGCTTATCGGGGACAAGGTAGTATGACCCCACGGCACGCACCCAAGACTGTACCTCGTGACGCGTTTTAAGCAGCAAAAAATGTGCTTTGCAACTGGAACATGGACGTTTCAAAGCAGTGTTACACCGGATGTCGTCAAATAAGCAACACTTGTGTTCCGACCCTTGAAAGGTTGAATAATTCTTCTATGTGCTCGTTGAAAAGCCCGATGCATCCGTTGGAAGAGCGACGCCCGATTTTGCGTGTATCGTGGGTTCCGTGGATGCGATAATACTTCCAGCCGAGATACATTGCATGGGTGCCCAGCGGGTTGTCGGGGCCCGGTGGGATGTATTTCGGCCAGTCCGGATTGCGTTTCAGCATATTGGGGGTGGGACGCCAGTCCGGTCCGACCCGTTTGCGCGTGATCGAGGTCCGCCCCGTGCGGGTCAGCTCTGGTGTTTCGGGGACGGATGTGGGGTAGAGTTTGTAAACAGACAGGTCTTCGGACCAGAAATGCAGCGCGCGGCTGAGGGTATCCACCAGAATGACCCCGTTTCTGGTGTTGGAGAAATAGGGGCGCCAATCTTTATTGGTAAAACCCGAAATATTACGTTTTACCGCGCCGGTTTCCGGATTGGAGAGGTTTTCCTGTTTTAACTGGTTGAACACGACCGGATCATTGGTCTGTTGCGCGAAAGCAGAGCGCCCAAGGGCAGCGGTGGCGAGCAGGGAGCCAGAAAATGCACGGCGGGTCATTTTGAATGGATCAGACATAAGAAAATTCCGTACTTTATGGGTTACGGGACCAAATTAGTGTTTTGAAGGCACAGATTCAATTCAAACAATGCCGATGCGGGGATTAGCGGCCATTGGCCATTTGAATATTCGTTAAAACACCATTAAGGCAGAATAGATCTCTATTCGAGAAGCTTGCATTTGGGGAATACTGCCATGTTTCGTGTTGCTGTTACCATTCTGTCGCTGTTGTTTGCGGTGTCAGCCTGTACCGAGGTTGATCCGAATCAGCGTCAGGTGTTCCGGATTTCTGCCGGTGATGTCTCTAAAATCCAGTACCGCCATCTGGATGCGGTCAATGCTGTGCGTCAGGCGCAGGGGTTGGAAGCGGTACAACTGTCCTCGCAGTTGAACGCGGCTGCCAAGACCCATGCGCGGGATATTTCCAGACAGAACCGTCCTTGGCACTTTGGTTCTGACGGGTCCAACCCGATCCAGCGGGTGGAGCGGGCTGGCTATCAGGGCCGGATGTTGTCTGAAAATATCTCGGAGACGTTTGAAAACGACCTTGAAACGCTAGACGCCTGGATGCGCGATCCTGTAACACGGGCCGGCATTTTGCATCCGCAGGCGCGCGGTCTCGGGTTCAGTTGGCATCAGGACAGCAACGGCAAAATCTGGTGGGTCCAAATCCTCGGGTCGTAAGCCCCGACCCAAAAAACTGCCGCAAAAAAAAACGCGCCCTTGAGGCGCGTTTTTCGTTTGAACCAAAAGGCCGCGTTATTGCCGGATATAAATCGGGGTCCCGTCCTGCACCATGGCGTAAATGCGTTCCATTTCTTTGTTCGTCACAGAGATACAGCCAGCGGTCCAGTCGGCCTTGTTTTTATCCTTGAACAGCACCGGCCCGCCATGGATGAAAATATCTCCGCCCGGTGACTCGCCCAGAGCGGCTGCCTTGGCGCGGTCCTGATCGTTGGGGTAAGAAATCCCGATCGACAGGTGAAAGGCGCTGTTCGGATTGCGCCGGTCGATGAAATACACCCCTTCCGGAGTTTTCCCGTCGCCTTCAAACTCTTTGTGACCCACGGGGGCGAAGCCCAGATCCACATCAAATTCTGCCAGCGCTTTGGTGCCGTGCAGCAACCACATCTTCCGGTCGGATTTATCCACCAGAACCTGCGTCACCTGTGGTCCGTTATACCGTTTGAATTTGGACGGAGAGCACGCCGACAGGGCAATGGCGGCTGCCATCAGCAAAGCTACAAAACGCATTCTTATAGACCCTTTATTCCACGTTCCATCTGCGCCCGTGATTTACGAGCCCGTTCCGTTGCGCTCTTCAATTGTCCACAGGCGGCCATAATATCTTCGCCGCGCGGTTTGCGGATGGGGCTGGAATAGCCGGCCGCATTGACGATGTCGGCAAATTTATGGATCCGGTTGTTCGAGGACCGCTCATAAGGGGCGCCGGGCCAGGGATTGAAGGGAATCAGGTTAATCTTAGCGGGGATACCGTCGATCAGTTGCACCAGACGGCGGGCGTCTTCGTCGCTGTCGTTCACGTCTTTCAGCATGACATATTCAAAGGTAATCCGCTCTGCGTTGGACAGGCGCGGATAATCGCGGCAGGCTTGCAGCAGTTCGTCAATTTTGTGCTTGCGGTTGATGGGAACCAGCTTGTCCCGAACGTCATCCGTGGTGGCATGGAAAGAGATGGCGAGCATACAGCCGATTTCTTCCCCGACGCGGTAGATCTCGGGGACAATGCCCGAGGTGGACAGGGTAATGCGCCGGCGGGACAGGGCAATGCCGCTGTCATCCATAGCGATCTTCATCGCATCGCGCACATTGTCAGTGTTGTAGAGCGGTTCGCCCATACCCATCAGCACGATGTTGGACACCAGCCGTTTTTCACCGGGGGCGATGTCCCATTCTTCCAGATCGTCCCGCGCCACAAGGATTTGCCCGACGATTTCCGCAACCGTCAGATTCCGCACCAGTTTTTGCGTGCCGGTGTGACAGAACGAACAGGTCAGCGTACACCCCACCTGCGAGGAAATGCACAGCGTGCCGCGATCGGTTTCAGGGATGTAGACGGCCTCAACCTCATGCCCGCCCTGAATGCGCAGCAGATATTTGCGGGTGCCGTCTGTAGACACTTGTTTGGTCACGATTTCGGGTCGTGCGATCTGGAAATTCTCAGCCAGGGTTGCCCGTATATCCTTGGACAGGTTGGTCATTTCATCAAAACTGCGCGCGCCTTTAACGTAGAGCCATTGCCAGATCTGGCCGTGGCGCATCTTTACCTGCTTTTCCTTGATGCCCACATTGACCAGCGCCTCTGTCAGTTGGTCGCGGGTCATGCCGACAAGATTGGGCAAGGCGCTGCCGTCCTGCTTGCGCGGGATGGTCAGTACGTCTTGGGTAATCGGAGCAGCGGGTTCGGATGCGGACATATTGGAAACTCTCATTGAAAAAACCCCCAATCACGGGGATTGGAGGTTGGTATAGCATGTTTCAGACATTTGGTAGACCCGCCGGAGTCAAATAACCGTCAACGCGGGGGAATGCCTGTGTTTTGTCGGCTGCTGCGGCTCAGCTACAGCGTTTTTCGGCTTCTGCCAGTGCAGCGGTAAAGCCGCTCAGGGAGAAAGTGTCTTTGGTTTGTGTACCGCGCTTGGATTTCGCGGTCATGATTGCGGATGCGCCACGTTTCAGCGCCTCGCGGATTTTCTGATCGTCATTTGCCGTGGCAGGCCAGGCGTATTCCCCGTCTACGAACAGGTCAAAGCTGGCGTCACCTACCAGCATATTCACAGGCTCGTCCGGATCGAAAGGATAGCCGCCGGAAAAGGAGACCTGCCCGTTGATGCCATTGGCCGGACGGTATGTCACCCACAACAGGATGTCGCCGCGCCGTGCGGAAACCACTTTACCGCCACGGGTGTTCACCACTTTGGTCGGTTTGGAGACAACCCAGCATTCTTTGGTGGGTTGGTCTTCGACAAAGACCGACCAGTCGGTTTTGGCGTCCACGCGGTTGGTGGAATCCTGTGCATAGGCAACGCTGGCTGCTGCCAGACAGACGGCCATAAAACCACATGTATATGCCATTGAACGGAACATTATTTCCCTCAGCCTCCGCGCCTTAGTGTGTGCTGAAACAAGTACAGACTGTTGTCTCATCATTGCGATGGCCCTTTTCTACGAAAATAATGTGGTTTTCTTGTGGCCTTTCTCCTATCCAAATGTCAGGTAAATGACCAGTAGCATGGCAAAAAAGTCGCAGAAATCGGCGGAAAATGGAGCATAAACATGGGCGAATGGGTGAATGTGGCGGAAGTGTGGCGCGGAGATATTCTGGAGTCTGTCCATCAGGGCCGTGCCGTTGTCTGCGACTCACGCGGGGAGGTGATCGCTGCCTGGGGGGACATTGACGCTGTAACCTACCCGCGGTCTTCGTGCAAAATGCTGCAGGCATTGCCCCTGATCGAGAGCGGAGCCGCCGCGCGGTTCGGATTAACGCCAGAGCAGTTCGCCCTTGCCTGCGCGTCCCATGAAGGTGCGCATGTGCACACAGACCGTGTGTCGAAATGGCTTAGCGATCTGGATCTCGGAGAGCCGGACCTGCGGTGTGGTCCGCAGTTCCCACGCGCGAAAGAAGAACAGGAAGAGCTGATCCGTGCGGGTCGCAAACATGACCGCACCCACAACAACTGTTCCGGTAAGCACAGCGGTTTTTTGACTCTAAACAAACACTTGGGTGCGGATGCCGAATATGTAGATCCGGAACATCCGGTGCAAAAGGCGATCCTGACAGCCTTTGAGGAAATCACCGGAGAGACATCGCCGGGGTATGGCATTGATGGCTGTTCCGCGCCCAACCACGCCTGCACGCTGCGCGGATTGGCGACAGCGATGGCGCGGATGGCTGATCCTTCGGGGCTGGGAAAAATCCGCGGGCAAGCGGCGCAGGATCTGGTCTCAGCGATGAAAGCGCATCCTGATCTGGTGGCAGGTCAGGGTCGCGCCTGTACCGAGTTGATGGAGGCAATGGACGGGCGCACAGTCGTGAAAACCGGCGCGGAAGGTGTGTTCATTGCGATTCTTCCCGAGCGGGGATTGGGTGTCGCGCTGAAAATTCAGGACGGCGCGACACGGGCGGCCGAAACCGCCATAGCCGCGCTTCTGGTGCGTTTGGGCGTTGCTGATCCGGCCCATCCTGCTGTTATCAAACGGCTTTGCCCGAAACAGTATAATTTTGCCGGATTGGAAACGGGCCGGATTGCACCGGCTTCCGCGCTTTATGCGGAAGGTGCGGCGATCTGATCGAAACGTGCTTACCATTCCTTAAGGAATAGCGGTTAATCCTAGGATTGACGGGACAGTTGTCCAAACCCGCGCTTCCGGTTTACACCCCCCTGTCCGGATCGTACTGCGGATACATCTGTCTCCGGCCCTCTTCCGGTTGCCCCCACCGGATGGGGGCGCATTTGCCTGAAGCCGTGCCTTGCTGTGTGACAGTCCGGGTTAATCCCGTGGTAAGGTTTACGGCTCAGACAAGTGTTCGGTCACATAGTCGAGGGCTTGAAACAGGGTTGCATCTGCCTGCCGGATCAGTCTTCGGCTGATGGATGCGATTGCGACGTAATCATTGTTGTCAATCGCGCCCGCAAGATCACCGGCTACCTGTGCAAAACTGATCAAGCCGATCTGCCGACTGATCGCGATCAGACTGTTGGCGAGTCGGCCCGCCGCTGCCAGATCCCCGTTGGACAGGGCGGCTTCCAGACTGTTGAGCCGGTCGGAAACTTCGCAGGCGGCACGCTCTACCACCTCGCGGCTTTGCCCCTGCCCGAGACTCGTCTGCAATGTATCAAGTGCAGTCTTTTCCAGCGCTGCCCGCTCTGTCAGCATCAGGCGCTCAACCTTGTTTTTTTTCATTGATGTTAGCATCATTTTGGTCCCACTTTCTTCTCTAGTCCCCAAGCCGGAAACTAGGGTGGAGATGTTTCCAAAATCTTACCTGCTAAAATTGAAATGGTTGTAATTTTGCCTAAAGTTTAGGAAAAGACTGCAAAACCACAGGAGTTACGCGCAATGGAATTTGCCAAACCGTTACCAACTTCCCTCGTCAAGCGGTACTATGGCTGGCGGGCAACGACCTATTCGGAAAACAAATCATGGTATATGAAACTGGCCGATGAAGGTCAGCATCCCCGTGGCATGATAATTTCCTGTTGTGACAGTCGCGTGAATGCAACCTCCCTGTTTGGCGCCGATACGGGTGAGTTTTTCATCCATCGCAATATCGCGAATCTGGTTCCCCCGTATGAACCCAACCGCGACTACCACGGCACCTCTGCGGCGATTGAATATGCGGTCAATTCCCTGCGGGTGGTGAATGTAATTGTCATGGGCCACACCCAATGCGGTGGTGTTGCGGGCTGCCATGCAATGTGTTCCGGACAGGCCCCTGAAATGGACGAAGACACCAGCTTTGTCGGTCGCTGGATGGACATTCTGCGCCCCGGATATGATCGGGCGGTGAAGGTTTCCGAAAAGGAGGAAGAGCAGATCAAGGAACTGGAACGCCAGAGTGTTCTTGTCTCTCTGGAAAACCTGATGACCTTCCCGTTCGTGCGAGAGCGTGTTGAGGCAGAGGACCTGACGCTTCACGGTATTTCGGTGAACATCAAAAGTGGAGAGATGACCCACTACGACGCAGCCCAAGGGCAGTTTACCGAGGTTTGATCTTTGCTTCGGGTTCAACCCGAATACCCCCAAATGTAAAAAGCGACCTTTCATCCGAAAGGTCGCTTTTTAGTTTAATTGCTTAGAAATACACCATGTTACCGTGGAACAGGCATTTTCCCGACAGGCCATTTCATCTGGTATTCAAACAGGACTTCCCGAGTTGATCCGGCTTCCAGATCCAAATCCCAAACCAGTACGCCACGTTTGCCGTCGCGGTTTAATTCGTCCGGTGCAGGCGTGGCTTGCAGTCGAATTTTCAGGTCTTCATCCTCGGAAGTGGGCACAACGTCGAGCAGCTTGACCGGCAAATTATAGTCCAGCGCAGAATAGAGCGTGGTTCTGTAGGACTGGTTAATTTCGGATTTAGAGGCAATAAACCCGCTATCCCCTTCTGCAACGCCAAGAATATCCCGTTGCAGACGAATGCCATAGAGCGGCCCCAACCCGATCGGTTCAGTCTGGTTCGGGCGCAGGCGGGGCA
This sequence comes from Neptunicoccus sediminis, assembly GCF_001719615.1. Lineage (GTDB taxonomy): Bacteria > Pseudomonadota > Alphaproteobacteria > Rhodobacterales > Rhodobacteraceae > Amylibacter > Amylibacter sediminis. The sequence continues at coordinate 151,673 of NZ_MDVX01000001.1, read as the reverse complement.
GATAGCTGGTCCCGATCGGTGTACCGTCACGGGACAGGTCCACTTGCCCGGCCAGAAGAATACCGCCTGTGTCATTTTCAAGATCGGTATAGAGGAACGCGTTTTCGTCCCGCGCCGCATTCGCCATCCCGTAGAGATCGGCCGGGAAGACAAGTGTGTCGATGTTGAAGGTACTGGTTGTCGTGCTCCAGTCCAGACTGTGCCCGCCGCCCAGATCAAACAGAAGCGTCTGGCCGGCAAAATTTGCGCCGGTTGGTGCGTCGCTCACCTCTACCATCGCTGTCGCCGCTGCCGGAGCCTCCACCCGCATGTCGCCGCTGTTGTAGTCGCTGATGACAGGTGCAGATTTACGGGCCTTCGACTCTTCCACCAGCCGCTTTAGGTCGGGGTAGGGAATAACCGTTCCGGTACTGTCCCGCAGGTTGGCAGTGGACAGGGTGATCTTGACGTCGTCCCAACTGTGCAGCGGTTTTTCCCCCTCGCGGAACACGGAGACCTTGGCCGAGCGGTGTAGCTCCAGCGTGCCTTTGGCGCCGGTCTGGGTCAGATCGGCCGCGTATGTCGGCTGCCAATAAGCGGGTTGCAGGTTGTCATATTCCACGGTCGTCGTTTGCGGCGCGGTGACTTCGATCCGTGTGGTAATCTGGCGAATTTGCTCATGGCTGCGCGGTTGCAATCGCTCTACGATGTCTTGGGCATGGGTCAGATCATCCTGCAATTCGCGGCGGCGGGGCTCCATAGAGTCCAGCTCGGTCTTGATGGCAGCAATGCGTTGTTGCGCAGCGCGGGCAGTTTCGCCAATCGCATCCGCAACGGCGGTAATCTGGTCCGCCTGGATCGCGTCCCGTTGTCCGGCCAAACCGGTTTCGGCGGTGCTGCGCACAAGTTTCAGTTTCAGTTCAGCAGCCAGCAAAGACGCCTGATTTTCCTCATAACTTTCTTCAAACGCGCGCAGCGCGGCGCGGGCCTTATCGCGCGCATCAATGGCGATTTTCAAACCGGCGGATGGCGCGCGCCGGATTGGGGGCGCGTGGAAGTTTGTGGCAGATTGAGAGATAACGCGGATGCCATCCGCGCCTTGAAACTGTACCTCTGGCACGAAGCTTTCATAACCGCCAAAAGGCAGATATGCGATCAGACTATGGGTGCCGGGGGCTAAAGTCACCGGCGCGGAATAGGTGATGATACCGCCCTGACCGGTAATCAGCGCCTCCGTCACCTCTGTTTTGAGGATTATAGTATCAGCGAAGACAGGCAAAGCTGTTGTTGCGAACAATGCGGCTAAAATTGGTTTCATTTCTAATCCCGTTCCGTTGAGGTGATTGCCTGTCAATCTATGCCGGTGCAATGGAAACTCAACCCGCGGCACCGAATTGGCGCGTCTTGGACGACCCGAAAATGAAAGGCCCCGCCTGCGGATGCAGACGGGGCAAGACTGTCAAAGGGGGAGCGGTATCAGTTGCGCAGTGTGCCGATAATAAAGCAGCTGCCATGGACGCCCCGTGTCGCATTACAGGTCGCGAGCGCGGTTTTGCGAGCCAGTTTCAGATCTGCGGAAGAGGAGGCGGCCACGGTGATTTCGGGTCCGGGCTGGTCGCAGTTCAGCTTTTTGGCATTGCGCACACGCGGTGCGGCGTAGACTGTGAAAGCGGGTTTGTTGATAGATTGCGTTGCCAGTTCTGTGATTTCTTTCGCGCAGAGCCCTTTGGGTACGGCAAGGGTTACTTTGTCACGCGAAGCGGCAAAAGCGCCAGAAACTGGCATGGCGAGAACGGACGCAGCCACGGCTGCGAAAGCTGTGAAACGGTAAACGTTCATTGTCGGTTTTTCCTGAGATAAATCGGAGAGCAATCCGTTAATTCTTGTCGCTTCCGATTTCGTTGAATTAGGGCCAAATTACGATTCAGACAACAAAATTTTCAGGAGTGCTTTGCGAACCGCGAAGACAATGTTTTTGTTGCAATATTGTCGTGATCGCTTTGAAATAAAGGGTTTTTGCGCACGTTCCAGGCCATTTTCTGTGGTGTTTTGGTCACAATACACACCGCGCGGGGGACCGGAATGCGCAAAAAAATGCCCCCCGCACCAGTGTGATGCGGAGGGCAGAAATTCGGTATTCTGCGGAACGGGCGTTAACCTTTTTTCAGGACCCGACGGCCCAGCAGTTCGGCAATTTGCACCGCGTTCAGTGCTGCACCTTTGCGCAGGTTGTCAGAGACGCACCACAGGTTGATACCGTTGTCGATCGTGCTGTCCTGCCGGATGCGCGAGATATAGGTGGCGAATTCTCCGACACATTCTTTGGGGGTGATGTAGCCGCCGTCTTCGCGTTTATCCACGACCATGATCCCCGGTGCTTCGCGCAGGATTTCGCGGGCTTCGTCTTCGTCCAGATAATCCTCGAACTCGATGTTGATCGATTCAGAGTGGCCGACGAATACCGGAACACGCACACAGGTCGCTGTTACCTTGATCGACTGATCGAGGATCTTTTTGGTTTCGGCAACCATCTTCCATTCTTCTTTGGTATCGCCGGAGTCCAGAAACACGTCGATGTGCGGGATTACGTTAAAGGCGATTTCCTTTGGGTAGACGGATGGCGCAACTTCCTGACCCGGGACGTACATGCCCTTGGTTTGGTTCCACAATTCGTCCATCGCACCCTTACCGGAGCCGGAAACGGACTGATAGGTAGAGACAACAACCCGCTTGATTTTGGCGCGGTCGTGCAGGGGTTTCAGCGCAACAACCATCTGTGCTGTCGAACAGTTCGGGTTGGCGATGATGTTCTTCTTGGAATACTGCTCAATCGCGTCGGGGTTACATTCCGGCACAATTAGCGGCACATCCGGATCGTAGCGGTAGAGCGACGAGTTGTCGATTACCACACAACCGGTTTTGGCAGCGACGGGCGCGTATTTTTGTGTCGCTTCAGAGCCTACAGCAAACAGGGCAATATCCCAGCCGGTGAAGTCGAAAGTGTCCAGGTCTTCCGTCTTAACCGTCTTGTCGCCAAAGCTGCACTCCGTTCCCTTGCTCTTGCGCGATGCAAGAACGGCAAGTTCGTCTACGGGGAACTGGCGCTCGGCCAGAATATTCAGCATTTCGCGGCCCACATTGCCAGTGGCGCCTACGACAACAACACGGTAGCCCATGTGTATAACTCCTAGGTTTTGACGCTGTGCCCCGAGACCATTGTCCGCTGGCGCACATCGTACATGATTGGACAAATCCCCAAAGGGACGCGGCCTCATAACTGGAAAACAGCCTAAGGGAAAGGGGCGCGGGGCTATCTGCCCGCTTTACCGACCGGATTCTGTCTAAAACGTGAAGTTTCTGGCAAATAATCCGTAAAATACGGCATAAATCCTGCGCATTTCACATCCGGCTCTTTTCTTTTCGTTCAGATTTAATGCCTAAGCCCTAACCCGAACCAGTGGTGAGGGAATTTTATATGGCAGGTAAAAAATTGGACCGCGGATGGGGGCCAAGTGACGGGGTCCTGATTACGGGCACTCGGAAAGGTGAAACGATAGTGGGGTCCGAACCGGCGGACACAAGTTCGGGCGGGCCGAAAAACGCGGTCGTAATGACGGACAAGACTGTCGGCACTGCGGCCTTCGACCTGTTCACGGATGGCTGGTCTTACGCGGATCGGATTTGGTCCTACACGCCAAGACTGTTCGAACAGACGACGGCCGGATTTACTGTCTTGAATGACGTGATCGGCGCGGGCGGCGGCGGCGATGTTGTGCGAGGAAAGGGCGGTGACGATCTTTTGTTCGGCAACGCTGGTCGGGACAGCGTCGATGCAGGTACTGGCGATGATATCGTCTTTGGCGGTATGGGGCGTGACCGGCTATTCTTGGGCGATGGTGCTGATGTCGCGGCGGGTGGCAACGGCAACGACCGGATCAATTCCGGTGCGGGTGATGATCTGGTGTACGGGGACGGGTCTGGCCAAAACCTGCTGGCAACTTCTGTGACTGATACGCTTGCAAGCGATTTGGCGGCATATGGAAGCGGTGGAAACTGGGATGTGACCCACGACAGCCAAGGCGCGCGCATGTCCCAGAGCTTTGCGACAGAGAACGGGGCGTCTTATCAAATCTCTTTCGACCTCGCTGCAAATCTAAACGCAAGCTCCGAGGTGGGCGGCATTGCCGTATTTTGGAACGGACAACGGGTCGGACGGTTTGACGCTGGCGATGGCGTTTACACCACCTATTCCATTGACGTTCGCGGCGACGGAAAGATGGGGACACTTTCGTTCAAAGAGATCGGCTTTGCGACAGGGGACAGACCCGAGGTTCGGACGGACGGGCCGATTTTCCTTTACGACTCGGTCGTGGAAATTAACGGGCGAAAGGTAGAGGTTTCTGCCTTTGCATCCGGACAACAAGGCGTGTTTCAGGTGGATAACGGCCAGTTAAGCCGGTTTGACGGCAGCAATGGTACTATCACACAGCTGGGGGACGGGGCAGGTTTTGGTGTCGATGCACTCGGGTATAATCGCCAGAACGACCTGCTTTACGGGATCGCGACGGGTGTTGGCGTGGACGATCGCGGCAAACCAGTCAGCGCCGGCGACCTTGTGCTCTATGACGCGCTTGGCGCGGTCTACCGCGCAGGGGCTACTGGCGCCCTGGCGGGCGGAGGAGGTTTCGACAGCTCTGGCAACCTGTGGATATTTGACAAAGGCTTGGACAGGATCACCAAAGTGGATGTGGATAATTTTAACGCTTTTGGCGATCCGGTGGTGCAGCATTTTGATCTTCCAGCTGGTCTGTTTCCAAAGATACTGGGGGATGTGGCTTACAATGCCGCTGAAGACCTGTGGTATAGTGTCATCGCCCCTTCAGAAGCCGGAGCCAACGGCCTTTTGCTCCGCCTCGATCTGAAAAATCTGGAAATAGGCGGGTATCCGGAAATTACGTCCCTTGAGATCAATCGAACCATGACATCCAAAGGTTTTGCAGACGGAATGCCGCGCGGGGCTGTCTCTGCGGTGTTTCTCGACAGGGATGGCTCTCTTTACTTCAGCACGGGGCCCGCGGATCATGCCGGCACGACACCGGATCAGGGGATGATCTATCAGGTTCACGCTGATTGGAACGGTGGAGCAGCCTTCATCCGCAGTCACGCCCCGACCGATGCCGCCGATTACGACGATGGCGCAACGGACCCGCAGTCTGCGGATTTGTTCGCGCTGCGGGATGCGTATGCGCCGGTTTACGTGCAAAACGTGTTGGTACAGATGCAAGGGGGCGGCGATGACATTCTGCGGGGCGGTGCCGGAGATGATGAACTCTACGGTGGACCTGGCGACGACAGGATTATGGGCGGTACCGGTAAAGACGCTCTGTCCGGCGGAGAGGGCGCCGACCGTTTGTTTGGCGGTGCGGGTCGCGACCGGATCACAGGGGAAGGCGGAGAAGATAAAATCAGGGGGGGCTCGGGCAAAGATCACCTGTTCGGCGGCGCTGGCAAAGATAAATTGACCGGCGATGATGGCGACGATGAATTACAGGGCGGCGCTGGCGCGGATAAACTTTTCGGCGGCGCGGGGGCTGACCGGATTGAGGGCGGCCAAGGGTCTGACAACCTCTGGGGCGGGGGCTATACCGGCGACAGCGACAGGGATGTGTTCGTTTTCCCTGCAGCCTCCGGTCGGGATTACATTCACGATTTTGATGTCGCGCGCGACCGGATCGACCTTTCGGCCTTCTGGATCGATTGGTCCGAACTGCGGGAACACCTGCTCGACCAAAGCTGGGCAATCGTGATTGAACTTTACGCTTTTCCCGGAGGCAGCAGTGGCGACAGGATCATTCTACCGGACGTGGATCTGGCCGATCTGGGGAAAGACAACTTCATACTGTAGAGGAAATCGGGCGCATGGACCTGCATTAACCGCAGCGATTCGCATGATCGTTCAGGTGTTTCAGAGCACCCGCCCAATCCGTGGTGGAGTAGGTTTCAGCAGCGCACACCCCTTCGGTGTGGAGCCTGCGCCTTTGCGTGTCAGCAAGCGCGATTGAAGGCAGAACCGGCGGATTAAATCTTGCAGTCCGACAAGCGACTCCACAAAATACTGGAGAGAATGGGCATCACCGCGAGACAGAGTTGGAACAACCGGCGGCGGGATTGCAATCTTTTGGTGGGGTATTGAATGACACTTCTATTCGCTGCGGCGTTTGTCACAGGGCTGGTCGCCGGTTTCGTGCTGCTGGCTTTGATGCTTGCGTTTTACGGTTAAATTCACCGTAGTCCGCGCAATGTTTCTGTTTCATGTGAAACGATAACTTCAAAGAATTATTAAGATTTTCGGGATACACAGGCCGCTGAGGAGGTTCCACAACGGCCTGATCTTTATCAGCTCATCGCAGACCCGAACAAGTTCGGACCGGTAATCAGATGGATGCCGCCATCCAGCGGCAGGATCGCCCCTGTCACATAGGCACCCGCCTTGGAGCACAGGAACAAAGACGCGCCCTGCACGTCGGTTGAGGCACCGATCCGCCCAAGAGGAACGTCGCCGCCAACGGCCTTGGCTTGCTCTTCCTTTGCGGTGGCAAAGGCGGTCATCTTAGACTGGAAAGGTCCGGGGGCCAGCGCATTCACAGTGACCCGCTGCCCTGCCAGTTCCTTGCCCAGAATTGCCGTCATGTGGTGCACGGCCGATTTCGACGCGGAATAGCTGTAGGCGCCATCGCCCAGCGGATGTTTCCCCATAACCGACCCGAGGTTCAAAACCCGCGCCGGATCTTCATCGCTGGCAGTCTTGATCAGAAGCGGCAGCAATTGCTGTGTCAGATGGAACAGACCGGCCACATTCACATTCATCACCTTTTCCCACGCGGAATGGGGGAACTGCCCCAAAGGTGCGCCCCAGCTGATACCGGCGTTATTGACAAGAATGTTCAGCGTGTCTGTGCGGGATGTGACCTCGGCCACGATAGCGTCGATGCCTTCCTCGCTGGATACATCACCGGAAAACGCCTCCACGCTGCCCGCGGGGTTTGTTTCGTTGATGGCGGCTGCGGTTTCTTCCACTTGGTGCAATTTGCGCGAGCAGATGATCACCCTTGCGCCGGCCTGCGCAAATCCCGCGGCCATCATTGCGCCGATGCCAGAGCCGCCCCCCGTGATCAGTGCGGTTTTCCCCGAGAGGCCGAAAAGTTCGTTAAGCATATTGTCTCTTCCCTGATTGCCGTAGCGTGTATGTTGACAGCTTATGCCCTGGCCTATTGTGATGCCAAGCTAATTGCCGCTTCGACGCGGCGTCAAACTCAGGAGCACGCCATGGGCGATTTGCCAGAACAGACTTTTGCGATCATTCAGAAACTCGACGGCTATTCCGGCAGGTCCGAAGGCCCGGCTATTTCCGATGCCTCTGTGTATCTGGAGGAGGCAACCCTGCCGATGCCCGAACCGGCGGCGGGGCAGGTTTTGATCAAACTGCGGATGGCTTCGGTCAATCCGTCCGATTTGCATTTTATCAAAGGCGAATATGGCCAGCCCTGTGTGAAGGGCGCCCCCGCCGGCTTTGAAGGGTGTGGCGATGTCGTGGCGGCCGGCGCGGGTGCCGAAGGTCTGATGGGGAAGCGGGTTGCTTTCGTTGCTGCCGGTTCCGGCGCTTGGTCCGAATATTGCGTGACACAGGCGGCCATGTGCATCCCGCTGCATCCGGCGGTAAAGGATGAAGACGGCGCGGCGCAGATCGTGAATCCGCTGACTGCAATTGCGATGGTTGATATTGCAGAAAAGCACGGCGACTGTTTCGTTATCTCGGCAGCGGCAAGCCAGCTTGGGAAGCTGATGATCGGACTGGCACGGGACAAGGGGTTGAAAACGATCTGTCTGGTGCGCCGTATGGACAGCGCCGATGCCCTGCGGGATTTGGGGGCGAGCGAGGTTCTGGATGTTACCGCCGATGATTTCGAGGCGAAATTCGCCGCCGCCAGCCGCGCGTTAAAACCGAGAGTTTTTCTGGATGCGGTGACGGATGCAATTTCTGAAAAAGTCTTTGTCGCCATGCCGAACAACGCGCGTTGGGTGACGTATGGCAAGTTGAACCCCGAATTATTCCCGATGACCCAGATGGGGCAGTTGATCTTTCAGTCCAAAGTGATTGAAGGCTTCTGGCTGACCCGCTGGATGCAAGACAATGGCGCGCTGATGGCGGATCTGGCGAAAGAGGTGCAGACCCGTTTTGCCGACGGGCGCTGGTCTACCGATGTGGCGACCTATCTGCCGCTGCGCGACGTGGTGTCCGGACTGGCGGCTGCGACACAGATCAAGGACGGTAAGATCATGATTACGCCCTGATCCTGTCGGGCAAATTTTTGGCGGGGCGATGTCAGGATCGCCCCGCCAAACCCCAAAAGGGGTGGCCTTGCAGGCCTTCCGCCGAGGTTCTCGTCCCGAAACCATTTCCTCCCAGAACGGTTGGTGGAACGCTGCGGCGAAACTGAATTTTATAACCGGCTCCAGACCTGTCCGTCACAGATGCCGCCTTTGCAGCCTGTAACGTGAAGTGTGCTGCCTCTGAGTTGCATGGAGGCCTTGGCTTTGACGTTCAGCAACGGCACATAAACAGTCCCGTTCTTGTATTCGCCATTGCCCACAGGCTCTATTCCCCAGAAAAGTTCTTTCCCTACGTGCTTCGTCTTAACTTCTTTTCCGTTCGAATCAAACGCCCGGATCACTTTTCCGCAAAGTTTATCGCCACATTCGCGGATGTTAATATGGGAAATCAGTTTTTTGCGGTCCGGTTCCGTGCGCCACAGACCCAGCGCCGGATCATTGGCCGCGGCAGGGGATGTTGTGACCAGAACAGTAAAAAGGATCGCAAACAGGGTATGAACGGGTGGGTTCATGGCAAACTCTCAGGCAGAAAGATCGCTTGCGCATAGTCAGGAGTTTGACCTGCGGGCAAAGAGATATTTATGCGATTCCCGACCCCAATACAAATCACTAAATATTACATAATTCTGACAAAGGTTAATATTTACTGTTTTGAAACAGGGGCTTGCTGCCCCCGTACCCCCGCGGATATTTAATGAAAATGGATGGGACTACCCAAGCAGTGCGCGTGTCAGGGGGGAGTCCGGCTCCGATAGCGGAGCGATGACGGAGAAGTGGTGTTGGTCCGGAGCGTAAACATCTGTGGCCTTGATTCCGGCGCGGGACCATTTCTCGGCAATCAGGCGGTTCTGGCGCAGAAATTCCGGTCGTTCGGCTGCACCGACCCAGAACGTGATCGAGCAATCGGACCGCGCGTCGAGCAGGGCGGGGCTCTCGCTTTCGGCCTCTGATTTGTCCAGTTTAAGTGTGTCGTTCATATCTGTTTCAACCAGAGGCCGTAAATCATGCAGGCCGGAAATCGAAATTGTATGGGCGATTCGGCTTTGTACCGCAGGGGATAAGCCGCTGTTGGTGCAGTTCATTCGGGATACCAGATGTCCTCCGGCGGAATGTCCTGTCAGGCGCAGCGGGCCGGTGGTGATAGCGGCGATGGCGGTGACGGCGGCGGCGATTTCCTGTGTGATCTTGCTGATGCGGGCCTGCGGTGCCAGCGTGTAGCCCGGAAAGGCAACGGACCAGCCCTGTGCCAGCGGTCCGGCGGCCAGATGGGACCAATAATTTTTGTCAAGCTGGTGCCAGTAGCCGCCGTGAACGAAAATCACCGTGCCCTTGGAGGGGCCGTCCGGGTGAAACAGATCGAACAGGTTGCGCGGTTCCGGCCCGTAGGCGCGATCCAGCGTTGCCCCGTTTCGGGTCGCGCGAAAGGCAGCGGCGCTTTTGGGCCATTGCTCCAGATAGCGTGCGGCATCATCGATATAGGCGCCATTGGCGAAGGCATCGTTCCAGTCAATCATCAGTCGTCTCCCCTTGGGCAAGTTTGAGCATGGTTTGCGCGAAATGGAAACCGTATCATTGACGCCGCGCCCGTTTCGGGTGAGGTTCCCGTGAAGTTCGAGTCAGCAAAAGGGCTATGCCGTGAACACTGTTTTTATCCAGATCCGTTGCAAACCCGGCTCTACCTATCAGGTTGCAGATGAAATCGCCTTGCGGGAAAATTATGCAGAGCTGCATTCCACCAGCGGCGACTGGGATTTGTTGTTAAAACTTTATATTCCCGAGGGTGAAGATACGGGTCGTTTTATCAATGACTATATTCTGGACATTGAAGGGATCGAGCGCACCCATACGATTCTGACCTTCAAGGCGTTTTAGGGCGTTTTATTCTGCAAAGTTGCGGGCCTGTGCCGGAGTCATTCCGGTCCAGTTGTGAAACGCGCGGTAAAAGCTGTTGGGATCGCGAAAGGCCAGCAGGTAGGAAATTTCCTCGATACTGATATTGTCCATCCGCAGATAGTGCAGCGAAAGCTCTGAGCGGGTTGCGTCCAGCACCTTTTGAAAGCTGCTGCCCTCCCGTTGCAGATGCCGTTGAAGCGATCGTTTGGACAGATGGAGTTTCTGACAGGCGGCCTCGACCGAAGACTGTCCGCTTGGCAGCATTTCATAGAGAGCATCACGCAGCCGGTCCGCCGTGGGGGTGTTGCCGGTCTGTGCTTCAAGTTTGCGTTTCAGATCCGTTTCAAATACCGCCCAGAGGTTCGGATTTTCCGTCACCAGCCGCCGTTCCGCATCATCCCTTGCGATGGTTAGCGTAACATTTTCCCCGCGCGTGATCCGGATTCCAAGATGATTTTCAATGTCTTTCGTTTCGGCGGGCAGTTCCGGCAGGCTCGCCGCTAGGGGCACAACATGTTCCGCTGTGGTCGTGCGGATCAGTTCGACGAAAAACACCAGATCCATCGCGCCAAGCACTGCTGGCAGGTCGAGTTCCGGTTCGGTAGAAGTGATGGTCAGTGTCAGACGGGTTTCGTCGGTGTGAATATCCAGACGGATCGGCCCAATCAGCGGTTTGAAAATCGCGATCCGGTTCAATCCGGCCTGTACGGTATGAGAGCAGGTAAAGGCCAGCACCACGGATCCAAAAATTCCGTGCGCCAGCGATTTGCCGAGGAAAACCGACAGATCGGGCTTGCGGTATTCTTCTGCGGCGGCGTCCCAGAGGGCGAAAATCTGGTGGGGCAGCAAGCCGCGATCGTCATGGTCAAAATAATCCGGCGGCAGTCCGGCGCGGCGCAAAACCGACTTGGGGTCGATCTTGAGCAGGGCGCACATGGTCTGCATATCCTGTGCAACATGATATCGGGTGCGTTTGTTCATAGACATGAGTGTATAGCGTCCGGCGTGGTGTGAAACGGTTTCGCGACAATTTGGCACTCTTTGCTAGTAAACTGGCGCAATATGCAAGTAACTTTTCCCGCGCAGGCGTTATATCTCTGGGAACGCAGACTGGAAGGATACACAGTGAAGTTAACTGTAAACGGGGCCGAGCATTTTATCGATGTGGAGCCGGAGATGCCACTGTTGTGGGTCTTGCGGGACGAATTGGGCATTACCGGCCCGAAATACGGTTGCGGAATCGCCCAGTGCGGCGCCTGTACCGTGCACATCGACGGGATGGCGGTGCGTTCCTGTTCTGTCGAAGTGGGCGCGGTTGAGGGTGAGGTGACTACTATCGAAGGGCTTGGCACACCCGATAGCCTGCACGCGGTGCAGGCGGCGTGGGTCGAACATCAGGTGGCCCAATGCGGCTATTGCCAATCAGGGCAAATCATGGCGGCGGCGTCTTTACTTGAGATGAACAGTGATCCTACGGACGAAGATATTGACGCGGCCATGTCCGCCAATCTGTGCCGCTGCGGGACCTATCCGCGCATCCGTGCGGCGGTGAAAACCGCTGCTTCCAGAATGAACGGAGCTTAAACATGGGACGATTGAAAACCATCGGGCGGCGGGCGTTTCTCGTCGGCTCTGCCGCGGTCGTCGGGGGCGTTGCGTTCGGGTTCTACCTTTATAAAAAGCCGGTTGAAAATCCGCTGCTGGAGGATCTGGCCGAAGGCGCGGCGGCGCTGACCCCATATGTCAGGGTTGACGCTGACGGTGTGACGCTGATCACGCCGCGGGCGGACAAAGGGCAGGGGGCCTATTCGGTTCAGGCGGCGATGATTGCCGAAGAGCTGGATGTTGAACTTGACCAGATCAGGGTCGATCCGGGCGTGCCGAGTCCGGCCTATTGGAACACCGCCCTTGCAGCTGAGGCAGTGCCTTTTGCGGCGACCGATCAGGGCGCTATGGCCACGGCGGCGCGCGGGACTGTCGGTGCTGTGATGAAGATCATGGGGATGCAGATCACCGGCGGGTCAAGCACAGTGGCTGACGGGTTTGAAAAACTGCGGATCGCGGGTGCGGTGGCGCGGGAAACGCTAAAGGCAGCGGCAGCGCAGAAAACGGGCGTTGCGGTGGCGCGGTTGCGCACGCAGGGCGGGGCCGTGATCCTGCCTGATGGTAGAGAAATTCCCTATCAGGAACTGGCAAGCGAAGCATCGCAGATCGCGCCTGTGACAGAGGTTGCCCTGCGCCAGCCGGCGCAGTGGCGGCTGATCGGAAAGCCGATGTTGCGGGTGGATATGGTGGCGAAATCTACCGGCACGCTCGACTATGGCATTGATGCGCGACTGGACGGCATGGTTCATGCGGCTGTGGTTCTCAACCCCCGTCAGGGTGGGGCGCTGAACAGCTTTGACGCCAGTGCTGCCAAGGGTATGCGCGGTGTGAAAAAGATCGTGCCGGTAACGGGTGGAGTTGGCGTGATTGCCGACAACACATGGCGTGCATTTCAGGCTGCCGCTGCGGTGGAATGCGATTGGGGGCCGGCGGTTTTTGCGCCCGAGATGGCGGATCATTGGGCAGAGCTGGAGCAGGCTTTTGACACCGATCCGGACAGTCAGGGTCGCGATGACGGGGATGTGGAGAATGCGCTGGGCGAAACGCCGCTGACGGCAGAGTACCGAGCGCCCTATCTGGCCCATGCGCCGCTGGAACCGATCAACGCGGTAGTTTTGATTAAAGACGGACGGGTTGACGTCTGGACCGGCACGCAGGTCCCCCGTTTCACCCAGAACAACGTCGCCGCCATCGCAGGGGTAGAGCCGGAACAGGTGCATATTCATGCACAGATGATGGGCGGTAGTTTCGGCCACCGTCTGGAAGACGAAGTGGCGCGGCGTTGCACCGAACTGGCGATGGAGATGCAGGGCGTTCCGGTAAAGCTGACGTTCTCTCGCGAGCAGGATTTCGGCCATGACTACCTGCGTCCCGCCGCCATTGCGCGGATGCGCGGCGCTGTGGCGGAGGGAACGGTAAAGACGCTCGATCTGGCGGTGAGCGCTCCTTCCGTACTCGCTTCACAAATGGGCGAGCGTCAGGGGATGGCGATGCCCGGTCCGGACAGTTCGATCTCTCAGGCGTTGTGGGACCAGCCTTACGGAATTGAGAACTACCGCGTCACGGCGCATCGCGCACGAAACATGGCGCCGGTAAGCTCATGGCGTTCTGTCGGGGCTTCGCAAAATGCCTTCTTCCATGAGGGTTTCCTGAGCGAGTTGATCACGGCAGCAGGCGGCGACCAGTTAGACCAGCGAATTGCGCTGTGCACCGATGATGTGTCGCGCAGGGTTCTGCAAACAGTGGGTGATATGTCGAATTGGGGACGTGATCTTGGGCCAAATCGCGGGCGCGGTGTGGCATTCTGTATGTCCTTTGGCACGCCCGTTGCCGAGGTGGTTGAGGTCACAAGCACGCCGGAGGGCATCCGGATCGACAATGTTTTTGTCGCCACGGATGTGGGGCGTGTGATTGATCCGGTGAACTTTGAAAATCTGGTGCAGGGCGGCGTTGTCTTTGGGTTGGGACATGCGATGAACTGCGAGATTACCATTGCGGATGGTGGGATCGAGCAGACGAACTTTCATGAATACGAAGGGATGCGTATGTATCAGTGTCCGCGCATCACCGTTAAGGCGCTGGAGCAAAACAGCCATATTCGCGGTATTGGAGAGCCTCCGGTGCCCCCGGCGGCGCCGGCTTTGGCCTCGGCGATCTTTGATGCGACAGGGGTGCGGTTGCGTGAAATGCCCTTCAACAAGTTCGTGGATTTCGTATGAGAGCGGCTCTGACCCGTGGGCTGTTGGCAGCAGCCCTAATTTCACCACTGCCTGCCCGTGCAGAAGTTCAGGTTCCGACAGGACCAGCGGTCGGCATAGTTTCGCAACAGGAGGGGCTGGAGGCATGGGACCGGATTTTCGCCGTGGTTTCCCATCCCCGCTGCGCCAATTGTCACGTCGGGCCAAGCGATCGGCCTATGTGGTCAGGTGACAGTTACGGGCGTACACGGCCCCATGGCATGAACATCCGCGCCGGAGAAAGCCGGATCGGGGCGGAAACCCTGCCCTGTGCAACGTGTCATCTGGGGAAAAATTCCGACGTGGCCCACAGCCCGCCTGCGGTGCCGGACGACTGGCGGCTCGCACCGGTGGAGGCCCATTGGTTCGGTCAATCTGCGCCGACAATCTGCAACCAATTGCGCGATCCTGCGCTTAATGGCGATCGCACTTATGCCGAACTTGCAGAGCATTTGGGCCATGATGTGATCCTGCACTGGGCGTGGGAACCGGGCGGCACCCGTGAACCGGCACCCGGCACGCTGCACTCCCATATGGAGGATATTCTTGTCTGGGGGGCCGCCGGGATGCCGTGCCCGCAATAGGGCAGGCACAGTTCCTAGCTCTTTTTGGCGTTGGTGCCGGCTTGCATCCCGTAGAGGAATGCCTCGACAATTGCCGGACCATCCGCAGGTGGCGGACGCTTACTTACGGGAACCGGTGGATGGTCTTCCGGCGGCATCCGCCGTTCCCCCGCCGCGGCGATGCCAACGATCAGGAGTCCAATACCGAAATAAGCGAAGCCAAGGACGGTGGCGGCAAACACTGCGCCGTAAACCAGCGATAGATGCAGCCATAAACTGAAGGTCAGGAAGGCCAGGCCGACAATCATTAAAACGGCACCGCCGCACAGCAATCCCGCCCGTCGGGCGGCGCGTGCGGCGGCGTGTTTGAATTGGGTCAGCATATTAGCGGCGTGCGTTCAGCATACCCACCAGAAAACCAAGGCCAGCGGCAATGCCAAGGGCGGTGGCTGGCTGGGATTTCACGAAATCATTGGCCTGCTCATGCACTTCTTTCGCGCGGTCGGTGACAGCTTGGGCGGTTTGCGCCCCTTTCTCGCGGGCGGCGGCTTCAACGCGGTCTGTGGCGGCCTCCGTCAGCTCGGCGCTTTTAGCTTTGCCCAGATCGTTTATTGTGCCTGTCAGGGCGCTCAGGTCTTTGCGGAGCGTTTCGATTTGGGCGCTCAGATCGGCAACCGTTGCGTCTTTGCCTGAACCGTTTGCAGATGTGCGTGCCATGTCTGAACTCCTTCAATCTAAACATCATTCCGCACCTAACGCGCAACACCCCGTTTTGGTTCCACGGTTCCGGAAATAAATTTTCGGGAACTTCTCAGACTGCGACGTGTTGACTCAGCATGGAAGCGCCAACCACGGCGCAGTGATTAAAACTGGAAGGACTAAGTTATGTTGTATTGGGCTGTAATCTTCTTCGTTGTCGCGATCGTTGCGGCGCTGTTTGGCTTTGGCGGGATCGCTTCGGCATCGGCCGGTATCGCGCAGTTGCTGTTCTTTGTGTTCGTAGCGCTGTTTGTTCTGATGCTGGTTATACGCTTCATGCGCGGCGCATCACAGTAACGCGGCGATCCGCCCCGAATTGAACTGCGGCCTCTGTATTGGCAGAGGCCGTTTCTACTGACGAAAGGATCAAAATCATGACTTCCCCTCTTAATGTTGTTCCCTCCGAACATGACGTGAAATCCGGTGTGCGCAATGCGGATGCGATTGCGCAAGGATTGCGTGACGTGCTGGCAGATACTTATCGGTTGATGTTCAAGACACACGCCTACCACTGGAACGTGGAAGGGCCGCTGTTCTTCTCTTTGCACAAGCTGACCGAAGAGCAATACCAGAATCTGTTTGAAGCCGCCGACGTTCTAGCCGAGCGAATCCGCGCATTGGGCCAGCTTGCCCCGTCGCACCTGTCTACGCTGATGGAGCATTCCCGCATCAAAGATCTGGAAGGCCAGCCCTCTGCTGGCGAGATGATCGCGGATCTGGCGAAAGACCACGAAACGGTCGCACACCGGCTGCACGCTCTGACAAAACTGGCGGGCGAACATGACGATCCGGTAACAGAAGACCTCGCCACAGCCCGTGCTGCGTTCCACGAACAGGCTGTCTGGATGCTAAAGGCGGTCACGTCCAAATAATTCAGGGCAGTTAAGCAAAACCGCCCGCTGGACATACAGCGGGCGGTTCAAATTGCAAAAAAAATCGGGGGTGTTCAGACTTTCAGAGTCTCGGTTGAGGCAAAGAACATGGCCTGACTTACAGCGGATTGAACCTGTTCTTCCTTGTAAGGCTTGGCGATCAAAAAGGCAGGTTCCGGCCGGTCGCCTGTCAACAGACGCTCGGGGAAGGCTGTGATGAAGATAACCGGCGTGTCGCCAAGATCCTTCATCAGATCGTTCACTGCATCAATGCCGGAAGAATTATCCGCAAGCTGGATGTCGGCAAGGATCAGGTCGGGTTTCTTCTTGTTGCCAAGCTCCACTGCCGCGCTGCGGGTGCGGGCGATGCCGGTAACTTTATGGCCAAGATCAGTGACAATTGCGCTAATGTCTGCGGCAATGATCGGTTCGTCTTCGATGATCATGATGTTGCCGGAGATACTGTCCTCCATGTCCTTGCGGGCCGTGTTGATCAGATGACGCACGTCATCGCGGGAAGTATCCATGATCAGGGCAATTTCCTGGATGGAGAATTCTTCAACCGTGGACAGCAGCAGGGCTTCGCGGGTATTCGCCCCGAGCGCGGCCAGATGTTTGAACGCTGCGCCAAGCTCGCCCGCTTCGTCCCGCGTGACGGGCGCACCGGTGCTGGCCCAAATCGCGTGAAAGCATTTAAACAGTCCCCCTTTGACGGACAGGTTGTTGTCGAAGATCGACCGATCCTGCAAAATCGCTTCCAGAGTGGCAACTGCATATTGGTCGCCACTGCTTTGCGTACCCGTCAATGCACGGGCATAGCGGCGCAAAAACGGAAGCTCGCGGGCGACCTGATCGGAGAAATCTTCATTGGAGTGCGTTTGCGACATTTTTTTTAGCCTTTTTTTCGTATTCCTTGGAACCAAACGCACACTTGCGCGTTTGGTTCCCTAGTGTGATAATATTTTTGTGCAGATGAAGCTATGGGCCTGATGAGTAGAAACGACGACAAAGAAAAAGAACGGGTAGCAACCTTGATAGACCAGAATCTGAAAACGATATACTCTGATCTGGTACAAGAGGAACTCCCCGACAGATTTAAGGATCTTCTGGCGGTGTTAAAAGCACAGGACGCCGGAAAAAAGGACAGCCAATGATGTCCACAGATCCGCGGAATGAGCTGGTAGAGCATCTGCCGGCCCTAAGGGCGTTCGCCCTGAGTCTGACCAGAAATTCGGCAACTGCGGACGATATGGTTCAGGACGCTGTTGTTAAGGCGTGGACAAATATAGATAAATTTGAACCGGGTTCAAAAATGCGGGCTTGGCTGTTCACGATCCTGCGCAACACGTATTATTCCAGCCTGCGTAAATCCAACCGCGAAGTGGCGGATGTGGATGGTGCATTCACCGAAGGGTTGTCGGTCAAGCCGGATCATGACGGCCGGATGCAGATGAGCGATTTCAAGGCCGCCTTTGAAACCCTTCCCGACGAACAACGCGAGGCACTGATTCTGGTAGGGGCCTCCGGTTTCACCTATGAAGAAGCCGCCTCTATGACGAGTGTGGCCGTTGGAACCGTAAAAAGCCGTGTTAATCGGGGTCGGGAGAAATTGACCGAATTGTTGAATCTTTCGGAGGGCGATCCAATGGAACTCACCGATTCTGCCACAATGGCGGTAATCACCAGTTCTGCGCCGGTCAAGCGTTGAGCGAGACAATAGAATCAAACCCTAAATGGTATAAGAGTCTGCGAATCCGCCTTGTGCTGATGATGTCGCTGGCTCTTTTGCCCATCGGGTTGATTGCGCTGATCCAGACAAACTCCGTTTCCACCAAGGCGCGCCAGAATGAAGAACTGGCGCTTTTGGCGTTAACAGAGCAAGCCGCATTGCAGGAGCGTCTGGTTATCCAGAGCGCGTTTGGCGCTGCGCGAGGTATGGGGGCGTTGTTATCGGACAGTTTTAACAATACCGAAGCCTGCAATCGTGCCCTGTCCAAACTGGTTGCCAGCGTGAAAGGCTATAGCTTTGCCGAGGTGGTGGACCTGTCGGGCAACAGTGTCTGTGCCTCTGGCGATCCTGCCCAACGCAAGTTTCCCTTCCCCGATATTACCAAAGTCGCTGAGGCCGGCAAGCCGGCTGTTGTCACAAAACGCAGCCTGCAATCTGATGGCACCTCTGCGGTTTTTGTCATGCAGCCCTTTTACAGCCGCGACACGCTTTCGGGTTTCATCTCCATCACGGTGCCCCACAAAGCCCTGAAAATTGAAACCGAAACCATCGCCAGCGGCCAGTTTTTCGATATTGTCACACTTAATAACAGGGGAGAGCTGCTGTCTTCCCAGAATGACTGGCAGGTGGCGAAAAAGGCTCTGCCCACAGGGTTTAACATGGATTGGCTGTCCTCTTTCGGGTCGCGGGTTTTTCTGGCCCGCAGCAGTGACGGCGTCCCGCGGACCTATACTTCGGTACCCGTTGAGAACGGTCAGATTTTTGTCGTCGGTATCTGGTCCGCCGAAGGGGAAAATGCAGAACGGTTGCTGCGCATTCTGTCCACCTCTGTCTTTCCGATCCTCATGTGGATTTTTTCGCTGACCGTTGCACTGCTGACCATCCATCGTCTGCTGACGCGTCAGATCAATTCTATCGGCCAGCAGATGCTGGAATTCGCACGCGACCGGACATCGGTGACGGATACCATCATGCCCGATATGCCGAACGAGCTGCAAACCATTCAGGATTCCTACCTGTCGATGGCCGATTCGATCCTGCGGGAAGAAGCCAAGATGGAAGACGCGATGCGGCATCAGTCGGTGCTGACCAAAGAGGTGCACCACCGCGTCAAAAACAACCTGCAATTGATCTCTTCAATCCTGAACATGCAGATCCGCGCCGCACGACATGACGAAACAAAATTCATGCTACGCCGCATTCAGGACCGCGTGCTCAGCCTCGCCACCATCCACCGCGACCTGTATCAAAGCGGTACGAGGGGGCAGGTCAATGTGGGTGAGCTGGTCCGCGAAGTGATCGAGAAAACCGTCCAGATCGGCTCGGAACAGAGCATAGATATTGACGTAAGGCTCGATGTCGAAGACGTCATGCTGTTTCCGGATCAAGCCGTTCCAATGTCCCTTCTGGTGGCCGAAGCCGCAACGAACGCCCTGAAATACGTCGGCGCTCCCGAAGGCCAAAAGCCTTGGATCTCTGTGGAGTTCAAAAAGCTGGATGGCGGCAAAAGATGCTGCCTAGAGTTGAAAAACTCAACCGGCGAGAAGAGAGATGTGGAGAGCACCGGACTCGGAGCCAAACTCATCTCCGCCTTCGCGATCCAGCTCGATGCGGAAATTGACATTACCGAAGAAGAAAACACCTACGCCATGCTGGTAAACTTCGACATCGCCATGTTCGAACCCGAATCCGCAGATTTCTAGACATAGCTGACTGCTTGCGCAGTTGAGAATTGCGATGGGGGGTGATGGTGCTGCTGGAGAGAAAGGAATTACTATATCTTGGTGTTCCGTGGTATAGTCCAAAAGTCTAAATACCCCTATTTTACACGCTAAAACCATTCCACCCTATTCCATGGCAACCCATGGCATACTATATGTTGAGGGTGGATAAAAAGGTGGATACGTTTTGGCACGTCAGATTGACCGACTTTCAGCACAGAGTTTGAAATCCATTTCTGCGGGGAAGTACGCGGACGGGAACGGGCTTTGGTTTCACAAGCGGCCCAATGGCGGGGCACAGTGGGTCTTGCGCATAAACGTCCACGGGCGGCGGCGTGAAATGGGGCTTGGTGGCTACCCCAATATTACCCTAAGGGATGCGCGGCAAATGGCGCGGGATAAACGCGCATTGGTAGCGCTGGGCTTGGACCCGATCAAGGAACGGGAAAAGCAGAAACGGGATGCGGCGCGGAACATTCATCTGCTGCGCGATATTGCCTTGGATGCCTTTGAAAGCCGCAAAGCCGAATTGAAGGGCGATGGCGTGAACGGGCGCTGGTTCTCCCCTCTTGAAATTCACGTCCTGCCCAAGCTGGGCGCGGTTCCGGTCTCGGATATTGACCAGAAGGATATTCGCGACACGCTGGCCCCGATCTGGCATGACAAGGCACATACTGCAAAGAAGGCGCTTAACCGTCTGAACATCTGTCTGCGCCATGCGGCGGCGCTGGGCTTGGAAGTTGATTTGCAAGCGACTGAAAAGGCTAAGGCGCTGCTGGGCAAGCAACGGCACAAGACGCAGCACATTCCCGCAATCCCGTGGCAGCAAATGCCTGACTTCTATCAAAGCCTGAACGGGGGCAGCATAACGGAACTGGCGATGCGCCTTTTGATTTTAACGGCTGTCCGGTCCAAGCCATTGCGCTTTATCCGCTTGGACGAAATTGAGGGCGATATTTGGACTATCCCCAGTGAAGCCGTGAAGGGCCGCAAGGACGCAACAAGCGCGTTCAGGGTTCCGCTATCCCAAGAGGCGCTGGCCGTGATCGAGCAAGCCAAACCATTCGCGCGGGACGGCTACCTTTTCCCAAGTATCCGCAAAGGCGTCATTTCAGATGCAACCATGAGCCGCTTCATGGAACGGCGCGGCATGGTGGAGCGCCCCCACGGGTTCCGGTCCAGTTTCAGGGATTGGACCGCAGAAGCGACAAATACGCCCCGTGACGTGGCAGAAACCTGTCTGGGGCATGTGTCGGGCGGCGTTGTGGAAAGGGCGTATAAGCGGACGGATTTTTTGGAGCAGAGGAGGGCGCTTATGGAGCGGTGGGGAACACTAATTTCAAATAAAAACTGTCAAATTATCAAATTGAGCGTGTGAATTGAAAAAGAAACTTACACCAACCCACAGAGAGAACCTGTCCCAAATATTGGAGCGCGTCGAAGTGCTGAGGCAAGCCAATTATAGAGATGAAAAATCGCTATTGGGAAGGTGCGAAGTTCGTTTCCAGAATGGCGATATGTTTGCCCTACACGAAGCGATATTGCATTGCGAAAGGGGGGCTTTACCCCTACCATTATGGTTATCTACTGCATTGAAAGATTTTATAGTGGATGGCCTCACTGGCGGACTTAAAGGGTCTAGGGGACGTAGCAAATCGCCCTTGGGGCTTTCCGCTAAAGCATTCAAGCAGGAACTGCACTTCAGATTGGTGGAACGTGTCTTGGAGGTCGCGGAGGGAATTGCTTGGGCGCGGGAAATTTCCGAATTGGTAGGTAGAGAGGTACAAAGTGACATGGGATCGCTGCCATCGGGTATTCGGGAGAAATTAGTTTCGATGGGAGACGGTACGCCCTTAAAGAGGCTCGAGCCTACCAAATCCGCAGCGTATGAAATTGCATCACTAGTGCTGAGAGGCACTTTCGCCCAAGCGGAGGCGCGAACCATTCGAAGTTCTCACAAGGCATTCATTAAAAAATTCCGGACCCCGGAATCTAATATCCATTGGGCCGCTGATGTATTTTCAGAGATTGACCCAGAAACACTAGAGGCGTTTGGACTGCAGATCGAGTTGGATGAGCTTGAAATGTCCGCTTATATGTCGGGGCAAGAATTGATTGAATTTCGTGATGGCCTACTGGCATCAAAGCGCGATTGTGAAGTTATACCTTGTGAAAAGTGCGGCGGACTAATCGAGAAGTACGTATTGGAAAAGCCTGTAACGCAGTGTAGCGAATGCACAAGCAGTTCACTGAATGGCAGAAAAAAGACGGTTATTATGTAATTGGCGTGACGATACGATTGGTTACTTTGGAGCTTAGCAGCAATCAAAGGAACACCAATGCGCTATCTTTCCTTCCGCGACTTACAAGCTAAACTCGGTGGCCGTGGTCGCACCACAATTTACCGCGATGTTGAAACGGGCCGTTTGCCCAAGCCGTTCAAGATAGGTTCACGCCTGTATTGGAACGAAGCCGACATCGACACGGCGATTGAATCCCAGAACCAATAAAAAACCCCACCGCTTCACGCGGATAACCGCGCTGGCAAGTGGGGCCATTCCTGTAGGACGGAATACAATGACCTTACACGCCCAGCGCCCCCTTAGACAAGGAGGCCTATAATGGCTCAACCTTCTTTTTACTCTCAACACACCAAAATTTTCTGGGCTTGCAAATCACTGCTGGCAGGCCGGAAAATCTCAACCGGAATTGAAATTCGGGAAAGCCAAGGCTGGCGCTTGGGCGCTATTGTCCATCGGCTGCGAACCGAGTTCGGATGGCCTATCGAAATGGAGCGCGGCGCTGGGCGTGTTGCCTATTACTCGCTGGCGGCGGACACAGACAAATCCAAGCTGCGCTTGCCACCGTCTGCAAAGGCGCTGGCAGCATCGGAGGTGCAGCAATGAAAGCCCATCGCATCGCCCGCCTACGCCGCCGTTATGGTCTGACCCCGACACAAGCCCGTCTGATAGACCGCTTGGCCTATGGAGGCGTTTAGGATGCCCCGGACATACCGACTGAAGTGCATGGCGGGCCGTTGGCATGTCATGGCCATGAAACCCGCTACAGACGCCCCAGAAACGGGCTGGCTGTCTCTGGGGGGCTGTGCCGATCCCGTCACCGCAACCCGCGTCTATCTGGCGTTGAAAAGAAGAAAGGACCGCCGATGAGCCGCAAGCAATTCAATCGCGGCAAAAGGGGGGCTGGGCGTCACGTCCAGCTTCCTGAGTGGCTGCAAGCCTCCCCTGCATGGGCAACGCTGAAGCCGGGGCCAAGGGCGCTCTACACCGAATTAAAACGGCGATTTAACGGGGTGAACAACGGACAGATAATCCTAAGTCACCGCGATGCGGCGTTAGCGCTGAACGTCCACCGCAACACTGTCGGGCCGTGGTTTCAGGAATTGCAGGAACGGGGCTTTATCGAAATGGTACAAGCGCCCCACCTTGGACCGTCCGGCTATGGCAAGGCGGCGGTGTGGTCATTGCAGGAATTGCCCAGCGCGAACGGGCGTCCAGCGCCTAAGGCGTTCATGGGGTGGAGGCCAAAGGAAAAGCCCCGCACAAAAAGCCAGCACAGGTGTCACAAAAAACAGGACAGTTGCGGGCTAGATGAAACTAGTAGTCGGGGTACTGGCACAAAATCTGTGACGCTTTGAACGGTTTTTCCGAGTGAAGCGCCACAAAAAACAGGACATATATACATCTAGCCATAGGCAATGGATTGTTAACGAGACCAATACACGCGTGTGGGGGGCTTAGAAAGTCTTGGCGCGGTTCGATTGGGGACCGACATTCAGACCGAAATGCGCCCACCCACAAATCAGGGAATTTGCGGCAAACATACCATCAGGTTCGCCTTGGTTCTTGGGTGTTCTGAAACCTTAACAAACCTTAACAAGGTTCTAAGCAATTGCGGTCCACGGCTTTCCTGCCAGAAGTTCACGCGCCGCGATTTATTTCTCGCTTCGCGACATCGCCAACAGCAGAAATCGGAGTGAGAATTGCCACTTCGTTGAAGAGCGTTGCATCCTCGCTGCTTAGCTTTTCGCGAACAACTCCGTAGCCTGTGCTGTTGAAAAAGTTTGGACTTCCTTCACGGAGAGCATCCGAAAATGCGACATAAGCAGAATTTACTGAGCCTGCATATGGGCTTATTGGTTTGAATAACAAGTTTTGAGGCCCAATAACTGCAACGTCAAACTTTCGATTTTTTCCGCTATGACCACGCACAAGAAAATCCGTGGCGATCTTATTGGGTTTTACAAATTTAGATAATGCTAAGACAATTTCCGGCACTAAATCGTTAGCATTTTTCTGCTCCGCATGAGCGTAAGCTAAGTTTGCTGCCATAGCGGAGGCATTAGAAACAGCAAGAATAGCATTCTCTAACCAGTCCCCACTATCTACCTTTAGTGATAGCACGCCATTCTTTTCGGTTAGATGATATTTTTTCTTGGCTGTGTTCAGGGCGCTGGTCAGGGATTGGGGGCTAAGACCTTGACGAATAACACTTTCAGTTGCGCCACCGCTATCTGAAACACGAAAGCCGTCCCCCCAAGCCGAGATAGTCACGAATACAGGGGCAAATGAGGGGTATAAACAGTGTGTTTTGAATACATTTCCTTCCGGACCTTCAGTGCAGCTATCAAGACGACTGGTCAATTTTCGTAATATTAAGCAATCCATTTGCGCCTCCTTAGTTGAAGAACCTACCCTGCTCGGGTAGATAGACAACCCTTTGCTCGCTGTTCATTGTTATATTCAACTCGTGTGCGACATACGCGATTACATGTTCTAATTCTGTGAGTTTTTGTTCAACGGGTTCTCGACATGGCAAGGTCTTGTCCCATTTTTGTGCGATGTGGTCTTTGTTGGCATACCATGGGTGGGAATGAGTGCCTCTAACGTAGTTTGGTAAATTCAATGCGGCGGCCCACGGCGGATTAAGTTTTTCCTCGGTAGCAGGAACTACATCGAAACGATAGACTGGATGGCCTCGGACGATGAGGGCAACCGTCGGCCTATCCAAAGAGGGTTTTAGGCTCACGACTAGGTGGGACTGTAGGCTTACACCGAGTGTATCAACTATATTCCATCTGAACTGCTGTGTTCCAAGATAGCCCTCTCCCCAGTCTGGATGAAGCCCATCTAGAAACTTGTCGCTACTAAAAAAATTTTCGATGTCTGCAATTGTCGGGTTCGCCATAATGAGCCCATACAGCCCCCAAATATATCGAGAGTCAATTTAATAAGCGGATATGATAATTAGAGAAGAACTGGTTTTCCTCTCAATTCTGACATCAATAAATTTAAGAACAGACGCTGACGGGCGTGGGTTTAGTTTGAGCATTTGAATTCCTCTCCTTCCCCTCAATAGCTCAACGGGCTTGAAAAACATTCAACCTTTAAAAACCTTATAAAACCTGACATTTCGAGCGCCGATTTAAGCGGTGCGAATTCAACATTCGTCAACAGGCCTCTAAGCAATTGTGGTGACGTCTGACAGCCAGCTCGGTTGCTGAAGGCAGGCCGTTCGCGGCAATTTTACAACTGCGCACAAAAGTGTTTTTTTGGGCGAGATACAAAAGGCTTAGGGTGGATAAAAGGGTGGATGCGGAAACCAGACAGCTCTGAAATCCATTCAAAAACAACAATTTAGGTTGATTTAGTGGTGCTGCTGGAGAGAATTGAACTCTCGACCTCTCCCTTACCAAGGGAGTGCTCTACCTCTGAGCTACAGCAGCATGCTGTGATTTGCGGGGTTTTAGCCGAAATTTTCGGGAACGCAAGGCCAAACTGGACGGGTTTGTCAGTCTGATGTACAGAGTGGCTATGGGCAAGACAGATGCAGAGAACCGGGAACAGCTTTCCCCCAAGGAACGCGCCGCCGCAGAGCGGGCAGAGCGGTTGCGCAAGCAATTGCGTGACAACCTGCAAAGGCGTAAGCAGCAGAGCCGGGCGCGCAAGGCCGACGCGGCACCAGATAACAACGAATAGCGCAGAGGGCAGCGTATCATGGACAGTATTATCGTAACGGGCAACGGGCCTGTGAACGGAGAAATTCCCATTGCAGGCGCGAAAAATGCCTGTCTGACGCTGATGCCGGCGACCTTGCTGAGCGAGGAGCCGCTGACGCTGACCAATGCGCCGCGTCTGTCGGACATCAAGACGATGGCGGAGCTTCTGGCCTCTTTGGGGACCGAAGTAGCCGGATTGCAGGACGGGACGGTTCAGGCGCTTGGCACCAAGGAAATCAGCAACCACGTTGCCCACTACGATATTGTGCGCAAGATGCGGGCCTCCAATCTGGTGCTCGGCCCGATGCTGGCGCGTCTGGGCCATGCGGTGGTGTCCCTGCCGGGGGGCTGTGCCATTGGCGCGCGTCCAATGGATATTCACACCGAAGCGCTAGAGAAAATGGGCGCGCAGATCGAACTGAAAGATGGCTATCTCCACGCCAAGACCAATGGCGGGTTGAAAGGGGCGGTGATTCCCTTGCGCTTTGCCTCGGTCGGGGCGACGGAAAATATCCTGATGGCGGCGACACTGGCCAAAGGCACCACTGTGATCGAGAACGCGGCGAAAGAGCCCGAGATCGTGGATCTGGCCCAGTGCCTGCGCAAGATGGGGGCACAGATTGAAGGCGAAGGCACCAGCCGGATCGAGATTCAGGGCGTGGACCGTCTGCACGGCGCCACCCATCCGGTTGTGACCGACCGGATCGAACTGGGGACCTATATGCTTGCCCCTGCAATTGCCGGCGGTGAGGTGGAATTGCTGGGCGGGCGGCGTGATCTGCTGGGCGCTTTCTGCGACAAGCTGGAAGAAGCGGATATTTCGATCGAGGAAACGGAAAAGGGTCTGAAGGTCAGGAACAAAGGGGCGCGGGTGAAGTCGGTCGATGTAAAGACCGAGATTTTCCCCGGTTTCCCCACTGACTTGCAGGCGCAGATGATGGCCTTGCTGTGCACGGCAGAGGGCACTTCGGTTCTGGAAGAAACCATTTTTGAAAACCGCTTCATGCATGCCCCCGAACTGGTCCGGATGGGCGCGAATATTGACGTTCATGGCGGGATCGCAACTGTAAAAGGCGTTGACCGCCTGAAAGGTGCGCCGGTTATGGCCACGGATTTGCGGGCGTCTGTTTCGATGATCCTTGCGGGTCTGGCAGCGGAGGGGGAGACCATTGTCAGCCGGGTCTACCATCTGGATCGCGGATATGAAAAAGTGGTGCGCAAGTTCAGCGCCGTGGGTGCCAAGATCGAAAGGGTGAAAGCCTGATGGTTCAGGATGCGAAATTTGAGGACGGTGCAGAGCAACCGCTGCGCCTGCGGGCCGAAGACGCTGACGATCTGGTGGCGCTGTCGGCCATGTTGCAGGACGCCGTGCTGCCGGTATCCGAAATGGACTGGCAGGCTGGCCAGCGGCGGTTCGGGCTTTTGGCGAACCGGTTCCGCTGGGAAGACGCCGAGGCCGCGCAGGTTGCACGCCGCAGCGTAGAGCGGGTGCAGGCGGTTCTGGTGGTGGATAGTGTGCTAAAGGTGCGCAGTTCGGGACTGGATATATCCGATAAGGATCAGGTGATTTCCCTGTTGTCCGTGACCTTTGAACCTGCCGATGACGGCGCGGGCACTATCCTGCTGACCTTGGCGGGGGACGGTGCGATTGCGCTGGATGTGGAATGCGTCGACGTAACCCTCAAGGACGTGACGCGTCCCTATGTGGCGCCCTCTGGCAAAACCCCGACCCATCCTTCTTGAGCCTGACCGCCCGTAAGGGTAAGAGCGCGGCAGGAGAATTTGCCAATGCCCTTGTTTCTAGACACGACCTCCCCGAATTTTGACGCTGATTTTGACAATCTGCTGCATCTGAAACGTGACACGGATGTGCAGGTGGATGCGGTTGTTGCCGATATTCTGGCAGATGTTCAGGCCCGCGGTGATGAGGCCGTGATCGAACTGACGGCGAAATTCGACGGGATGGATTTGACGCCGGAAACTCTGGCGTTTTCCAAGGCGGAAATTGATGCGGCGATTGAAACCGTGCCCGCGGCAGAACGCGTGGCGCTGGAACTGGCCGCAGAACGGATACGGGCCTATCACGAAAAGCAACTGCCCGAGGACGCGTGGTGGCAGGACGATAGCGGTGCACAGCTCGGCTGGCGCTGGAGCGCGGTAGAGGCAGCGGGACTTTATGTGCCGGGTGGTCTGGCGTCCTATCCGTCCAGCGTGCTGATGAATGCGATACCGGCTTCTGTGGCCGGTGTGGAAAATCTGGTGATTTGTGCGCCAACCCCCAAAGGCGCGGTCAATCCGCTGGTGCTGCTGGCGGCGCGTTTGGCTGGCGTGGAAACGGTCTACCGGATCGGCGGGGCACAGGCCGTTGGCGCGATGGCTTATGGTACGCAGACGATTGCTAAGGTGGACAAGATCACCGGACCGGGAAATGCCTTTGTCGCGGCGGCCAAGCGACGGGTGTTCGGGGCGGTGGGCATCGACATGATCGCTGGCCCATCCGAGATTCTGGTGATTGCCGATAAGGACAACAACCCCGACTGGATCGCGATGGACCTGCTGTCACAGGCGGAACACGATGAAAGCGCCCAGTCGATCCTGATCACCGACGATGCGGATTTCGCGCGGGCTGTTACAGCTTCGGTGGAGAAGGCGCTCAAAACGCTGGAACGCCGCGAGATCGCCGCGAAGAGCTGGGCTGACTACGGCGCGGTTATCGTGACTTCTGATCTGGATCAGGCGGCTAAACTGTCAGACCGGATCGCACCGGAGCATCTGGAACTTTGTGTTGTGGATGCCGCCAATTACAGCCGCAAAATCCGCCACGCAGGGGCGATTTTCATCGGGGCATGGACGCCCGAAGCAATCGGTGATTACGTGGGCGGGCCGAACCATGTGTTGCCAACTTCCCGCTCTGCACGGTTTTCCAGCGGGTTGTCCGTTCTGGATTTCATGAAGCGGACCACATTGGCGCAGATGACTCCGGCAGCTTTGCGGGCCATTGGACCAGCGGCCGAGACACTGGCCACATCGGAAAGCCTGCAAGCCCACGGTCTGTCCGTTCGGGCGCGGCTGGATCAATTGAACGAGGACGACAATGGATGATCTCTCAAAGCTGATCCATATAGAACTGGATGACAGCGGCCTACCAGCCCCCACCCCCGAGGTGGAACGGGAACGAAAGGTCGCGCTGTTCGATCTGATGGAAGAAAATGTCTTTGGTCTGGTATCGCGCAACGGCAAAGAGGTTCCTGCGGGACCGTACCAATTGTTCCTGTCGATCAAGGACCGCCGCGTTGTGTGCGATGTGCGGACCGAAGACGGGTCTCCTGCCTCGGAATTTCATCTGTCGGTTTCACCCTTGAAGCAGGTGATCAAGGACTACTTCCAGATTTGCGAGAGCTATTTTGATGCGGTGAAGAAACTGCCCCCTGCCCAGATAGAGGCCATCGACATGGGGCGGCGGGGTATTCACGATGAAGGGTCGCGCCAGTTGCTGGAACGGCTGGAGGGTAAAATCCGCACCGATATGCCAACAGCACGGCGGTTGTTTACCCTGATCTGCGTCCTGCATATGCGCGGCTAATCGGAAATGGAACTGACCCGTCCCTCTTCTGTGCTGTTTTGCTGTGACCACAACTCTATCCGGTCCCCGATGGCCGAAGGGTTGCTGAAACAGGCGGTCGGGACATCCATTTTTGTACAATCCGCAGGCGTGAAGGGCGATATGGAAATCGACGGGTTTGCAATCACGGTTTGCCGCGAGTTGGGGGTAGAGCTGTCCCGCCACCGGACCCGATCCTTTGATGATCTGATGGAATGGGGGGACGATCTGGACAGTTATGATCTGATCGTGGCGCTCTCCCCCGCGGCGCAGCGGCGTGCGCTTGAATATACGCGGTATTACGCGCTTGAGGTAGAATACTGGCAGACAATGGACCCGAGCGGTTTTGGCGACAGCCGCGAGGCAAAGCTGGACCGCTACCGCGCAGTGCGGGACCAGCTCGCGGAGCGTATCCGCAAAAGATTCCCGACAGACACCGCGTAAGCAATTAGCGTTTGTTGCGCAAAAACGGCGAGATATTCATGGCGCCCGGACTCTGGTTGCGCTGGCGTGTGCGCAGTACCGGAGTGTTGGTGGACCGCCCGCGGCTTTCCCGCCAGACGATGTAAATCCCGCTCAGGATAATCAGGGCGGTGCCGATCAGGGTCGGCGTGTCGAGCGTTTCGTTAAACAGCGTATAGCCGAAGATTGTGGCCCAGATGATCTGGGAATATTGCATCGGCGCGACCACTGCGGCCTCTCCTGCGCGGTAGGCGGCAATCAGGAACAGCCCCGCCACAAACGCACAGATCGCGATCAGCCCGACCAGTCCCAGATCAAGGATCGGCATCGGTTTATACACAAAGCCGAGCGCCGCGCCCATCACCAGAAAATTGGTAGCCAGCGGATAGAGCATCAAAACAACGGTGCGTTCCTGTCGCCCGATCCGGCGCACAACCACCGAGGCAAAGGACGAGAACACCGCAGCCAGAATACCCGCCAGATGCCCGAGTTCCAGTTCCGCACTCCCCGGTCGCAGCACGATCAGAACCCCGGCAAGCCCGAAAACGACCGCGCCCCAGCGATGCAGACCCACCTTCTCGCCAAGGATCGGTACGGACAACACCGTGATCAGCAGAGGCATGGAGAACAGCAGCGCATAGACTTGTGACAGGGGGAGGTTGGAAAAGGCGTAGAACACGCACAGCGCGGCAAAAACAGAGGCCAGCGTGCGCGCCGCCACCCACCACGGATTAACCGGACGCAGGTTGCCCTCGGTCGGGTCGCGCATCAGCATAGCCGTGGCCAGCGGAAAGGACATCAGCGAAGAGAAGAAGATCAGCTGCACAGGGGAATAACTGCCGCCAAGGAACTTTACGATCAGGTCGTGGGTGGCAAAAAATGCAAATGCCAGAAGGGCAAAGAGGATACTGCGCAGGGCCATTGATAGACTGCTTTGGTCAGGGTCTTGATGTTGCGGGCATCTTTGACCATTCCCGCCGCTTTAGCAAATCGAAACAGGGCCGGCAGTTTGCACAAGGCGGCAGATGACCGCCGCCTTGCGGGATTTATTGGGTTTGCGCCGCTCAGATGCTGGCTTGCAGCTCAGCGATGATGGCGTCTGTCATTTCCGAGGTGCTAACCGGCGTGCCGCCGTCTGCCTGCATCAGATCGCCGGTGCGGATGCCTTTGGCGAGCACGGTTTCAACGGCTTTTTCCAGACGGGTCGCTTCTTCGCCCAGATCAAAGGAATAGCGCAGCGCCATAGCCAGCGACAGGATACAGGCGCAAGGGTTTGCCTTGCTCTGGCCCATGATGTCAGGGGCGGAACCGTGGACCGGTTCGTACATGGCTTTGGGACGACCGTTTTCCATTGGTGCACCAAGGGATGCAGAAGGCAGCATCCCAAGGGAGCCTGTCAGCATCGCAGCACAATCCGACAGGATGTCCCCGAACAGGTTGTCGGTGACGATTACATCGAACTGCTTAGGTGCGCGGACCAGTTGCATCGCGCCGTTGTCCGCGTACATATGGGTCAGTTCCACATCGGCATAATCGGCTTGATGGACGGCGGTCACGACTTCGCGCCACAGAATGCCGCTTTCCATAACGTTGGCTTTTTCCATGGAACAGACTTTGTTGTTCCGCTTGCGGGCCAGCTCAAATGCGCTGCGGGCCACACGGTCAATTTCCGCCTCGGTGTAGCGCTGGGTATTGATCCCGACGCGCTGGCCGTTTTCTTCAAAAATGCCACGGGGCTCTCCAAAATAGGAACCGGAGGTCAGCTCGCGCACGATCATAATGTCGAGGCCGGAAACGATGTCCCGCTTGAGTGAGGAAAAATCGGCCAGCGCGTCAAAACACTGTGCCGGACGCAGGTTGGCAAACAGGTCCATTTCCTTGCGCAGACGCAGCAGGCCGCGCTCAGGTTTGACGGAGAAATCAAGATCGTCATATTTCGGACCACCGACAGCGCCCAGCAGAACCGCGTCCACTTCCTGTGCTTTGGCCATTGTCGCATCGGTCAGCGGGGTGCCATGCGCATCATAGGCCGCCCCGCCCACGAGATCCTCGCTCACGTCGAATTTCACATCGCGCTTGTCACCGAACCACGCGATAATGCGCTGTACTTCGGTCATAACTTCCTGCCCGATGCCGTCGCCCGGCAGGATCAACAGTGATGGAGTGTTCATGGTCCCATGTCCTTTTTGTAAATCTTGCATTTTCCTAGGGCGCAGGGGGCGTAGGGTCAAGCCGGACGGCTCGGGAAAGCCGGATCGGGGCGTGTATAAGCCGTGCCGCAGCGCTCAGAGGCGGTCGGGCAACTGCGCTGCCAGAAAATCGAACACCCGCCGCACCTTTGCGGATGTGCGCAGGGCGGCATGGGCGGTCAGCCAGACAGGAAGCGGCGGAATGTGCAGTTTGGGCAGCAACGGGACAAGGCCATACCGCGCCGCCTGTCGTTTCTGGCAGGCGCCCAGCCCGACACCAGCCCGCAGCGCCTCCATATATGTGACCTGATCATCCACCCGAAAGGCAAAATCCTCGCGCTGCATCGGGATGCCAAGGGCAGCCATGCCGCGGATCATTAAGTCGGACCGGTCATAGCCCAGCAGGATATGCCCCGCGATGTCATCAAACCGCTGCGGCGTGCCTTTGCGGGCCAGATAGGACGGGGCAGCGTAAAGGCCGATGGGGATGTCCCCGATCTTGCGCGCGATCAGATCCTGCTGCGCCGGTTGCACCATCCGCAGCGCGATGTCGGCCTCGCGCAGCAGCAGGTTTTCGGTGCTGTTGGTGGCCACCAGTTCGACTTGCAGTTCCGGTTCCTGCGCAAGAAGTTCCGCAAGGATTTCCGGCAGGATATAGGTGGCGACAATCTCCGAGGCGGTGATCCGCACCGTGCCCCGCACCTCGGCCGTGCGCCCTTCGGTGATCAGCGACATTTCCGCCGCCGCCTGTTGCATGGTTCGCGCGTGGTCCAGCAGCGCGCTGCCCGTGGGGGTCAGATCAAAGCCTTTCGCCGCCCGCTGGAACAGGGTCGCCCCCAACTGGGTCTGCAACTGGTCAATATGGCGGCCAATGGTCGGCTGACTGCGCCCGCTCTCTCTGGCCGCGGCAGAGTAAGAGCCGTGTTCTGCCACGGCGAGGAAACTTTGAATCAAGGTCCAGTCAAAACTCTGCATGTTCTCCCATTCATTATTGAATAGTCATTATGCTATTTCAGGGAATTATCATTCACCAGTATCATAGATAGCTTTCCGGTAGTGGCAATCATTTTGAGAGGACTGGGAATGTCTAAAACTGTATTAATCCTCGGCGCTTCGGGCCGGTTTGGTCGCGGCATGGCCGTCGCATTTGAGCGTAAAGGCTGGCGGATACGCCGCTTTGATCGCAAACGGGACAATCTGGCAGAGGCCGCCAGTGGCGTTGATATCATCGTTCACGGCTGGAATCCGCCCTATCACCGTTGGGCAAAAGATATGCCGAAACAAACCCGTAAGGTGATCGCGGCTGCCCGTAATTCCGGCGCGACGGTGCTTCTGGCTGGCAATGTGTACGTCTACGGTGTGGATGCGCCGGAGGTGTTTAGCAGCGATACCCCTCATCAGGCTAAGAACCCAATGGGGCGCTTGCGGATCGAAATGGAGCAAGCGTTTGAAGAAAGTGGCGCTCCGACGATTATCCTGCGGGCAGGTGATTTTCTGGACACGCGGGCCAGTGGCAACTGGTTCGACATGATCATCAGCAAACCCGTTGCCAAAGGGCGCATTGCGTATCCGGGGCCGTTGGAGATTCCCCGCGCTTGGGCCTATCTGCCCGACTTTTGTCGTGCGTTTGTAGATCTGGCCGAAAAACGTGAGGAGCTGCCGGAGTTTACCTCGCTCAATTTTGAAGGCTATACGCTGAGCGGGCAGGAGATTGCACAGATACTCGGGGTTAAGACGGGCCGGTTTAACTGGCTGCAAATCTATGCGCTTGCACCGTTCTGGCCGCTTGCCCGTCGTATTCTGGAGATGCGTTATATCTGGAATAAACCGCACAGAATCGATGGCGGGGCTTTCCAAAAGATAATGCCGGATTTCGTGTCGACCCCCGCAGGTGAGGCGCTGCACCGTGCAGCGTCAGTCAATATCGACCCAGACAAGCCGGTGGTCAGAGCTGACGCGACCGTCTGAACCGATCCACTCAAACCCGGCCTCCTTGGGCGTTGGCCAGAACACGCCAGCGCCCAAAACCTTTAGCGAGGCAGAGGGTAGCACGTAATCCACCCGCAGGTTGCCCGGCCCCGGTGCATCGCGCCAGTCTGCGGTGTCTGTGGCAGGGTCTGTCAGGTGACGCTCGTTGGCCCCCCCCCTGTGTTCGCGCCGCCAGCGCACCGCCGTTTGATCGGGGTTCAGGGTCTTGGAGATAGTTTGCAGTCAGCAGCGTGTTGATCGCATCGTGGCTGCCTTCCCCATCCGCAGGGTCCGCGTTAAGATCGCCCAGCAGGATGAAATCCGCATTGGCTGGCAGCAGGGCTTCGCGGATGTAACTGTCCCAAAACAAGATTTCAGCGCGGTTGCGTTTGCCGTTCATGTCTTCCGGCCCGTCGAAAACCGGGGGTGTCGGATGGGACGCCAGAAGATGTAACCGCCGGCCATCGGGCAGCATCACGGGAACGTCCCAATGGGACTTGGACGACAGGCGCATCGCGTGCAGCGCTTCATAGCTTGGGAAAGTAGTGCCATCTGCGGCCTTGGGCATTTTTGCATCCGGAACCTGTTTCCACAGCACGTCGGAAAAATCGCGGGCTGCATCCGTGTCCAGTGGAAAGCGGGAGACCAGCGCCATTGCATATTGGCCACGAAAATAGCCGAAGCCGTAATTGTCTGCCGGCCCGCCCAATCGCCCGTCGCCATCCAGATTCCGACCGCTTGGCACGCCGGTATTCTGCGGCGGGGCGTAGAAATAGGGATAGTCGAGCGCGCTTCGGCCTTCGGTGTCTTGGTTCAGCCTGCGCAGAAAGGCCGTTAGCGCGAGGTTCTCATAGTCGTGATCCAGCTCGTTTATCAGCAGGATGTCAGGGCGCACGGTCTGCAGTATGGCCACCACCGCATTAATCTGCGCATCCTTACCCTGTTCAATATCCCGCAGCAGCAAGCCCGGCCCCTTACGGCTAAGGGCAGCGTTGAAGCTTGCGATGCGGATCGTGTCGGCGGCGGCAGCAAGTCCGCTCAGGCAGAGCGCGACGACCAGCAGCATCCGCATCAGGAGTCTTCGGGTTCGGACAGGTCGATACTTTGTGCGGCCAGCAGGTTGGCAACTTTATAAAGCGCCACAGCCCGCAGGATAGAGACAGCCGGCACAAAGCACCAGATCACGATCATCCAGAGCAGCAGCAGGCTGTTGCCGCTGTTGATCGGTTGCAGCGGTCCGACAAAGGCGAAGGCGGCCTGCGGGATCAGATAGGGCAGGGTCAGACCGAAAATCAGGCTAACCAGACCGGACTGGCGCAGGGTGCCTTGGGTTTCGCCGTCCATTGCCACGTCGAAATTCGGCATGTTGATCCAAAGATTGAAATTCTCGGCGTGAAGCGGCCATGAGAAGTTCCAGATGACAACGCTGGAGACCAGCAGCGTAATCGCCGTCAGGCTGAGCGCGAGTGCGGCGGCATTGGTCACAAGCCGCTGGCTTGTCGCGCCCATGTTTGCTGTCAGCGCTTCGAAAAAGGTCAGCGGGCTGCCGGCAAAGTTCCAGAGCTGCGCGCTTTTCGTGGCAAATCCGGAAACCGCCAGCGATGTGCCGGTAGAGCTGACCGGCTCGCTGAAGGAAAAGGCGATGCCCGTCAGCAGCAACGCCAGTATCGCAAAGCGGAACCTGTTATAAGGTGCCGCGAAGCGGAATTCGATTAAACTCGGGGTGGTGAACCCGTACTCGAAGATCACGAAAGCTGCGGCGATTGCCGCCGCCAGAATCGCCAGATCCGCGGAGTTCGGTGACAGTTCGGGTAGCACAATTACCGGCAATACAATCATTGCGGCAACCAATGCGGCCCTCACAGATGCGCCTGCAAGCCTCGTCAACACTGCTCTCATCCTCTCGTCCAGTTCGTGCCGGACTTTTGTATAGGCCGAAGCCTTATTTATGCCTTAATGAAGCCCAAATCAAAAAGGTGATCAAGCGCCAGAGCATAAAATTGTTGAGAAACAGTGGGTTTTGGGGCGAACCTGTAGTAGAATTGCACCACCACAATATGGCCACATTTTACTGTGGCCATATCAATATCTGGTAGGAAGACCGATTAGACCCAAGGGGCCTGTGCTGAATAACCAGCTTCGAAACTGTCGATCGAAGCGGCTTTTTGCAGCGTCAGGCCGATGTCGTCCAAACCATTCAGAAGACAGTGTTTTTTGAACTCGTCCACTTCGAATTTGAACTCTGTTCCATCGGTGGCAGAGACCGTCTGGTTTTCCAGATCAACCGTGATCCGTGCATTGGAGCCGCGTTCCGCATCTTCCATCAAAACATCCACAGCTTCCTTGGGAAGAACCACAGGAAGGATGCCATTTTTGAAGCAGTTATTATAAAAAATGTCTGCAAAAGAGGTGGAGATCACCACTTTGATTCCGAAATCCCCGAGCGCCCAAGGGGCGTGTTCACGGGAAGATCCGCAGCCGAAGTTGTCTCCGGCCACGAGAATCTCTGCGTCGCGGTAGGCGGGTTTGTTCAGTACAAAATCCTCTACTTCGGTGCCGTCGCGGTTAAAACGCATCTCGTCAAACAGGTTGGCGCCAAGGCCGGTACGCTTGATGGTTTTGAGAAACTGCTTCGGAATGATCATATCGGTGTCGATGTTGACCAGTGGCATAGGGGCAGCGACGCCCGATACTGTCTTGAACTTTTCCATGATGGTCTCTCCTTACACCAGATCGCGGATGTCTGTCAGTTTGCCTGTCACAGCAGCCGCAGCAGCCATAGCAGGGGACAGAAGGTGGGTGCGGCCTTTGTAACCCTGACGGCCTTCAAAGTTGCGGTTGGAGGTGGACGCGCAGCGTTCGCCTTCGGACAGTTGATCCGGGTTCATCGCAAGACACATGGAACAACCGGCCATACGCCATTCAAAGCCCGCGTCGATGAAGATCTGTGCCAGACCTTCTTCTTCGGCTTGCGCGCGCACCAGACCGGAGCCCGGCACAACCATCGCCCGCATCCCGTCCTTGACCTTCTTGCCTTTCAGCACCTCTGCTGCAGCGCGCAGGTCTTCGATCCGCCCGTTGGTGCAAGACCCGATAAATACGGTGTCGATTTCGACATCCGACAGTTTCATGCCGGGTTCCAGCCCCATGTAGTCCAGTGCGCGGCGCACTGCGTCTACCTTGCCGCCCTGAAAGTCTTCGGGGCTTGGGACGGTCGCTGTGATCGGCAGCACATCCTCGGGGGAGGTGCCCCAAGTGACGGAAGGCGCGATGTCTTCACCTTTGATGGTGATGATCTTGTCAAAATGGGCGCCTTCGTCGGTGTAAAGCTCTTTCCAAGCCTCTACAGCCATTTCCCATTGGGCACCTTTCGGGGCGTGGGGGCGACCTTTGCAGTATTCGAATGTGGTTTCATCCGGTGCGATCAGGCCGGCGCGGGCGCCGCCCTCGATAGCCATGTTACAGACGGTCATACGCCCTTCCATCGACAGTTCGCGGATGGCCTGACCACAATATTCGATCACATAGCCGGTGCCGCCAGCCGTGCCGGTTTCCCCGATCACACACATGGTGATGTCTTTGGCAGTCACACCCGGACGCAAGGAACCGGTGATTTCCACCTTCATGTTCTTGGATTTCTTCTGGATCAGCGTTTGCGTTGCCAGAACGTGTTCCACCTCTGAGGTGCCGATGCCGTGAGCCAGCGCACCAAAGGCGCCGTGGGTGGCCGTGTGGCTGTCGCCGCAAACCACGGTCATGCCCGGCAGGGTCCAGCCCTGTTCCGGTCCGACAATATGCACGATCCCCTGACGGACATCAGACACAGGGTAATAGTGCAGGCCAAATTCCTTGGCGTTGGTGTCCAGCGCTTCAACCTGAATGCGGCTGTCCTCGGTCATGGTTTCCGCATTGGCGCGGTCCAGCGTGGTTGGTACGTTGTGATCCGGCACGGCAATGGTTTTTTCCGGCGCGCGCACGGTACGGCCTGCAAGACGCAGGCCTTCAAACGCTTGGGGGGATGTCACTTCGTGGACAAGGTGACGGTCGATATACAGCAAGCAAGTGCCGTCATCGGCTTCATGGGCGACGTGGGCATCCCAGATTTTATCATAGAGTGTTTTAGGTGCGGACATTTGATCCTCCCGCTATGTAGATTGGCTATTGGAGTTGGCGAGCGTAGAAAATTACGCGGATAGCCCCTGGATGCGCAGAACAACCTGTCCGTGGAAACGCCACGGCAGGCGGGAGCGGTCATCCATTGTGAATCTGTGTGTCATACTGCGTTGGAATAGACCGAAGTGCGTAGTCTCGCAAGTGCTGAGTCGTCTGGCTGCGGGCAGGCCGGGGTATCACCCTGCAAATATGAAGCGTCATAAATGAAGCGTGATACAAGACGCGTGATATTAGACGCTTCATAAATGAAGCTTCATATAAGAAGCTTCTTACCTGCAGGGTGATGGCCAAAGACCGGCCTCAAGCGCGTTTCGCGTTACTGGCCCATCTCGGATAGGGTCCATTCCAGCGGAAACTTCTGCGGCTCGACATGGGGACCGCTGCAATCTTCCTTTGCCCTGTAGCTCGTCAGCTCAAAGCGCTGCTGCTGCGCGTTCCAGTCGTGAACTTCATAGGTCCCGCAGTTCAGGTTCATGTCACCATAGCGGGTTGAGAGAAGACGGTTCCGTTCGGCCAGCCATTGCGGGTTCATAATCCGTGTACGGTCCGGCGCGTTATGGCCAGGGGGCAGTTCGAAACGCTGCAATGTATACTCGCCGCCCTTGTCGGGGTCCTGCATCACAACAAAGTAACTGACATTGGCAGGACCGATCCGGCAGGGCACCAGATAGGTGGTGCGTCCGGTCTGGTCCCTGTTCACAATTGTCCCCATTTCATTCAAGGGACCGGTGGGATCGCCGCAATCCGGCTCCGCGCGGCCAAAATCCAGAACCGCTGCGGGCATGTCGGCAGGCGTGTAGATGACATCTATATAGGACCCGTTCGGACCTTCCTCGGTCGGCGCGTCGATTGTGTCGGACCCTGCCCAATGCCCGCTATCCGCATCTCCAATGCCTGCGTGGTGCCGTGGGAAAACGTCTGACGGGCTGTCCATTGGTGCTGCACCCCGTGCGACGATGGCATCTTTGCGGCCCAGACGTTGCTGGACAATATCCATAACCGTCAGTGAATCGATTGCTCCTGCCAGCGGCACTTCAAATACCTGAACGCCCCGTGCATTTGGAAAATCTATGGTCACGAACAGGGTCTCTCCCGTCATGATCCCGTGCAGAAGCGGGCTGTCCACCGGCTCTGGCAGGGTAAAGCTGTTGTTACTCACAGGTCCGACCTTGCGGCTGATCCCCTCGGCCACGTTCGGGATGTCAAACCGGATAGCGGTGCCTGTGCCAATCAGCGACTCCGGCGTCAATTCTAGCAGGATCGCGCTGCCCGCCGTCCCGTCGCGCAGCAATCGCAGGGTAAGCGTTTCATAATCTGCGGTGAAGCCGTCGATGTCGGCGCTACAATCCCCGTGGCTGTCACATTCCACCCACCACTGCCGCATGGACTGGCCCAGCTCCTGCGCAGAGGCCGTTTGGCCCAACACGGCAAGCACGCTCACAAGGCGCAGAATACGGTACATGAGATCTCCTTAACGATCTGTTCAGGGCGCGGATGACTGTCCCTGCAACCAGTGCTAACAGACGGGCAATCATTTCCCTTATAAAAATTCGCAATATGTATATCCTGTAACCAACAGGATTACAGCAGGGGATTTTATTTGGCCGAAGACACAGGAACCGAGCCGGTTGCCATCATTGACGAGGCAATAAAAGCCTTGCCAACCCTCACAGAGCAGTCGGTCCTTCTGCTTGATATGGGCGAGCGTCTGATCAACCGTCTGACCCAACCGTGGAGCGGCTATCAACTTGCCATAATCCTCGTGCTTGCAATAGTGTCTTACGGGATCTACCGCTACTACCGCCCCCGCGTGCGCGAATTTCTCGGGGAATCCCACGGTTTACCGAAATGGGTCCTGCGCATCTGCGCAGTGTTGAACCAGCGTCTGTGGCTGCTTGTTTTTGTTCTGATGTCCTGGGCGACGGTTTTCGTCATGCGCGAGATCACATGGCCGAGCCGCTCTTACTTTATTGCTCTGGCGGCGACACTTGCGCTCTGGTGGTTGGTCCTTGTGGTTTCAACACGGCTGATCCGTTCGCGCCCGGTGCGTAAACTGGTGCGCTGGGCGGCGGGTATCTTTGTGGTGCTGACCATCTTTGGCCTGCGCGAAAACGCCGCCAATGCGCTGGATTCCATCGCGCTGGAAACGGGCGGGACGCGGGTGTCCCTGCTCACCGTCCTGATCGCAATTGTGTCCCTTGCAACCTTGTTTGTGGTGGCCAGCTTTCTATCCAAAGCAGGATCGCAGCGCATCAACAAGGTCGAGGATATGTCCCCCTCGATCCGTGTGCTGCTGAACAAAGCCCTGCAACTGATGCTCTATACCATTGCCTTCCTGATCGGCCTGCGGGTGGTCGGATTTGACATCGGAAATCTGGCAATTCTTTCCGGTGCGATTGGTCTGGGGATCGGGTTTGGCCTGCAAAAGATTGTTTCCAACCTTGTGTCCGGTGTAATCATCCTGCTGGATAAATCCATTAAACCGGGGGATGTGATCTCGCTCGACGGGACATTTGGCTGGATCACCCAACTTGGCGCCCGCTATGCCAGCGTGCTGACACGGGACGGGCGCGAATATCTGATCCCGAATGAGGACTTCATCACCAGTCAGGTGATCAACTGGTCCCATTCTTCTGATCTGGTGCGGCTGGAGATCAATTTCGGTGTGTCCTATGACAGCAACCCCCATGAGGTGAAAAAACTCGCCTCCGAAGCCCCCCTGTCGGTGTCCCGTGTGGTGCCGATCCCCAAACCGGTCTGTCACATCGTGAATTTCGGGGACAGTTCGATTGATTTCACCCTGCGGTTCTGGATCAGGGACAGCACGGCAGGTCTGACAAATGTGCGCGGGGATGTGTTTCTGGCCCTTTGGGATGTGCTGGATGAAAACAACATCGAAATTCCTTTCCCGCGCCGCGATGTCAGTATTCTGTCGGGGGCGGTGCCAAGCAATCCGCTGCCAAACGACTGATAGGAACGCCCTTGTCCTTTCCGATTATCCCGTTTCAAAGCGCTTCGCTTTGGGTGTAGGCTGCGCGGGAATCTGAAGGAGTTCCCATGTCACCCAAATTCGCCACCGCTTCCGAAACTGCAATTCCGGTTGATGTGATTTCAACGAAAGGGCTGTCCCATTTCAAAGAACATGCCCCGAAAGGCACAGTAGCTTGGGCCAAAGCCAACGGTTTTAATGGCAAGCTCGGTCAGGTTTTGACAGTTCCCGGTGAGAATGGTCTGGGCCGTGTTCTGGTGGGGTGGGGCACGGAAACCCAACGCAAGCGGGACCGCTTGCATATGGGTGCAGTTGCGGCACAATTGCCCGAAGGGGTTTTTACATTGGCCTCAGGGCTGACTGGTGCCGAAAAAACCCAAGCGGCGCTGGCGTGGTTGCTGGGCGGATATGTGTTTGACCGCTACAAGAAAAAACCTGCGCCGAAGGCCGCGCTGGTCGCGCCTGAAGGCGTGGATGCGGCGCGGCTGGAAGCCATCGCCGCCGGAGACGCCCTGACCCGCGATCTGATCAACACCCCTGCGTCGGACATGGGGCCGGACGGTCTGGAAGCCGCCTTTCTGGAACTGGCGCAAGCCTACAAAGCGAAAACCGCAGTCATTCGCGGCGATGACCTGCTGGCGCAGAATTTCCCGATGATCCACACGGTCGGGCGCGCGTCTGATCAGGCACCCCGCCTGCTGGATATGATCTGGGGCGATGAAAGCGCGCCCAAGATCACGCTTGTTGGGAAGGGCGTTTGTTTTGACACGGGTGGTCTGAACATCAAACCGGCCGGATCAATGGGGCTGATGAAAAAGGATATGGGCGGCGCGGCGACGGTTCTGGGGCTTGCCAAAATGATCATGGCGCTGGACCTGCCTGTGCGCCTTCGCGTGCTGGTGCCAGCAGTGGAAAACTCAATCTCGGCCGGGGCCTATCGCCCGCAGGATATTCTGATGTCGCGTAAAGGGCTGAGCGTCGAGATCAACAACACCGATGCCGAAGGTCGTCTGGTGCTGGCCGATGCGCTGACCCTTGCGGATGAGGAAGAACCCGATCTGCTGGTGTGCAAGGCAACCCTGACTGGCGCTGCGCGCGTGGCTCTCGGGCCGGATCTGATGCCGTTTTATACAGAGGACGATACGCTGGCTGCCCAGATGTCCGACTGCGGCGCCAAAGTAGAAGACCCGCTGTGGCGGATGCCGTTCTGGGATGCTTACGAGCCTATGATCGAACCGGATGTTGCCGATCTTGATAATGCACCCAAAGGCGGGTTTGGCGGATCAATCACCGCGGCGCTGTTCCTGCGCCGCTTCGTTGAACAGACCGACCGTTTCGTGCATCTGGACATCTACGGGTGGACCCCTGCGCCCAAAGCGGGCCGCACGCTTGGCGGGGCCTGCCAGTCTGCCCGCGCCATGCTGGAAGTCATCGAGCAGCGGATCACGACATGAGCGATCGACGCCTCTGGCGCAGCAACGGGCGGGTGGCCCATAGAAGTCTCTCCGGTCAGGTGGGGGAGGTTCCCCTGACTGACGGTGATCTGTTGACCGTTCAGGTTCCGGTGGCCGATATTCTGGCCGCGCCAGAGGGGGCGCTGGACCGGCAGCTTGTCTACGGAGAGCGCTTCTGTGTGCTGGAAACCCGTCAGGGTTACGCCTTCGGTTTTGCCGAGCCTTCGGGATATGTGGGGTATATAAACGCCGCCCATCTGTGCGCGATGGAGGCGCCCACCCATCGCGTCCGAACCTTCGGTGCGCATCTTTACCCGACACGGTCGATAAAGACCATTCCGGCCCTGACGCTGCCGTTTGACAGTTTTCTGACCTGTTCGGACCGACAAGACGGTTTCTGGAAGACGCCGCAGGGATTTGTGCCGGACCAGCAGGTTGGCGCGATTGACGCTGTCACCACAGACGCAGCCGAAACCGCGCTGCGCTTTCTGGGCGTGCCTTATTTATGGGGCGGGGACAGCAGCCTCGGGATTGATTGTTCCGGTCTGGTCCATGCCGCGCTGCGCGCCGCCGGTCGGGACTGTCCCCGCGACAGCGACCAGCAGGAAGCGTTCTTTGATGTAGTGCCAAAGGGCGCAGCACTGCAACGGGGGGACCTTGTGTTCTGGAAGGGGCATGTGGGGATGATGCTGGATGCGCAACAACTGATCCACGCAAACGGGCATCATATGTGCACTACGGTAGAGCCGCTTGCGCTGGTGGCCGAACGGATCAGGGACGCGGAAAGCCGCAAGGTCAGCGCCTATCGCCGTCCCTGAGCGGGCCTAGTCTACGGTGCGGATCAATTTGCGTTCCAGCACGCGCAGCACCGCCTTCAGGTCATGGCCCCGCTTCAGAACGCGCCCGTCCATGCCGATGATCGCATACATCCCCTGTTTCGCCGCCAGTTTGGGGCGCTTTTCAATCCGGTAGAGCGCATGTTCCGCGCTGCGCCGGAAAACGCAAAAGATCGCCACATCCTTTAGCGCCGAAATCCCATAATCGCGCCATTCACCGGCGGCAACCATCCGTCCGTAAAGGGACATGATGGGGCCAAGCTCCGTCCGGTGGAAGTGGATCTTTTCCCCGTCTATACGACGAGAAGAGAGCGAAGTGACTGTGTGCATGTTCATGTAAAGAGTTTGGTCCGCACAACCGTGAATGGCAAGCGTCTTTCTTGCCGGAAATAGGGCGCTAAAACACCGCTGAAATGCCCCAATCCGTGCACAGAATTGTCAAGGTCACGGGGCATAAAGGCCCTACGCGTATAGTGAGTAACGAGTACCAACCCCGACGAGACCGCCGCGTACTGGCGTCTCGGTCGGGGTTTTTTCATTTTGGCAGGCTCTCATCTGGTGAAGTGTGCCAGTGCAGCAGAACGCCCCGATCGGGGCTATCGCGAAAAACCTTATTCTTGCCGCATTCCCTCCCTTTCTTCGCCCAGATCGCGGGTGAAACTTATCTCATAGCTGAAACAATGCTTGCCCCTGACGCAGCACTCATATCAGCCCCCACCCATGGGTGCTGCGTCGGGGCCCTATCCCCCCAATCATACACGGCAGATTCGCGCGGTCTTTTCCGGCAGGTTTATGCGATGTTAATTTTACGTTTGCCCTTTCTGGCCTGCTGTAGTTCTTTAGGCGCAAACCATTCCCTGTTGTCTGCGGGGGACAGATATATTTGCGCGGCTGTGTGACAGGATCCGACCCGCGCCAGAGGGGACCATAATTAATGCGCGACTTTCACCTGCCCGGACGCTCTCCGGTATTTGCAGTAAACGGCATGTGTGCCACATCCACCCCGCTGGCGGCTAAGGTTGCGGTGCAGATGCTGGAGGCGGGCGGCAATGCGGTGGATGCGGCGATTGCCGCGGGCGTTTTGCTGGGGGTGTGTGAACCGCAAATGACCGGCATCGGCGGCGATTGCTTTGTCTTGCTCAAACCTGCGGGCAGCGAAGAGGTTGTGGCACTGAACGGATCGGGACGCGCACCGGCCGCGCTTGAGGCTGAGAAGCTGCGGGCGGCGGGGCATAAGACCATGCCGCTGCACGATGCGGCGGCGGTGACGGT
Source organism: Neptunicoccus sediminis (assembly GCF_001719615.1). GTDB lineage: Bacteria > Pseudomonadota > Alphaproteobacteria > Rhodobacterales > Rhodobacteraceae > Amylibacter > Amylibacter sediminis. The sequence continues at coordinate 106,961 of NZ_MDVX01000001.1, read as the reverse complement.
TCCCGGCGCGATTGATGCGTTTTGCCGGTTGTCGCAAGACTATGGCAAGCTGGGACTGAAGGCGTCCCTTGCCCCAGCCATCCATTACGCCCGTGCCGGTGTCCCGCTGGCACCACGCACCTGTTTTGACTGGCACCGCGCGGCAGATTTCCTGCAAGGTGCGGCACGGGATTTCTACCTTCTGGATGGAAAAGCACCAACCCCGGGACAGATTTTCCGCGCGCCCGATCAGGCAGAAGTGCTGGAGCGTGTGGCGCTGGAAGGGCGGGACGGGTTTTACGAAGGCGAAGTGGCCGAAGATATGGTCGCCTCTTTGAACGCGCTGGGCGGAGTGCATACGCTGGATGATTTTGCAGCGACCGCCTGCGACTATACCGACCCGATCAGCGGCACCTATAAGGATGTGGAACTGGTCGAGCATCGCCCCAACGGGCAGGGGGCAACGGCAATCCTGCTGGCAAACATCCTGTCCCATTTCGACATGCCTGCTTATGGTGCGCTCAGTTCCCAGCGGGTTCATATAGAGGCGGAAGCCACCAAACTGGCCTATGATACCCGCAACCGTTTTCTGGCAGATCCGGATTATATGGACCGCTTGGACTATATGACCTTGGCAGAGACTGCGGCGAAACTGGCAGGGCTAATTGACCCGCACAAAGCCATGCCCTCGGCCACCGTGGTCTCGGAAAGCGTGCATAAGGAAACGGTCTATCTGACTGTGGTCGATCGGGACAGAATGGCCGTTTCGCTGATTTATTCGGTGTTCCATTCCTTCGGGGCGGGGCTGGCCTCTGACAAATTCGGGATCAATTTTCAGAACCGCGGCTCGGGGTTCTCTCTGGAGGCGGGCCATCCCAATGAAGCCGGCGGGGGCAAGCGGCCGATGCACACGATCATTCCGGCGATGCTGCGCAAGGGCGGTAAGGTTATCATGCCGTTCGGGGTGATGGGCGGGCAGTACCAGTCCACAGGGCACACGCGGCTGGTGTCGAACATGGTGGATTACGGGATGTCGGTGCAAGAAGCAATCGACGCGCCGCGCAGCTTTGCAGCCGATGGAAAACTGCAACTGGAACGGGGATATGGCGCAAATCTGCGACAGGACCTGATGGCGATGGGGCATGACATTGTCACCCCTGATGTCGCTATTGGTGGGGCGCAGGCAATTGTGATCAACCCCGAAACCGGCGTTCTGGAAGGCGGGTCCGATCCACGCAAAGACGGATGCGCGCTCGGTTATTGAAGTTGGGAGGTTTTGCAAGACGACGGCCTGCCGGATAACTGGCTGACCTATCGGCCTGCGCGGAATATCTGCGGGGTGCGCCGTTTTATGACCCTGCAATTATGAAGCTTCATATATGAAGCTTCATTTAAGACGCTTCATATATGCAGGGTGATAATCCGGATTTTACAACATTCCCAAGGTCTTGGAACCTGCACCAGACCGGACCAACAGCAAAAGCCGCCTGACCTGCCAGTAAACTGGAAGGCATGGCGGTTTTGCTGCATGTTGGTCTTGGAATGTTAAACCGCATTGGTGTTAAAATCCTGCGGTTATCGGCATCCTGACTGGTAAGGCGGGCGCATCGGCCTCAGCCTTGGACGGACGGGCCGTCCCGTTCCGGCGGATGGCTCAGTTCAGTTGAACCTCAAGCCGGTACTGACCGTTGTTCAGCTCTCCGAACATTGCGATCACTTCTGGATGGTCCACCGGCGCACCGGTCGGATCGGTTTCTAGATTTTGTTCGGACACATAAGCCACATAATAGGAAGAGTCATTTTCTGCCAGCAAATGGTAGAAAGGCTGCTCCTTTTTGGGACGGTTGTCCTCGGGAATGCTCTCCCACCACTCCTCGGTATTCGAGAATGTGGGATCGACGTCAAAGATCACACCCCGGAAGGGATGCTTACGATGGCGAACGACTTGCCCGATTGTGAATTTAGCTTCCGCTTCAAACATGGTTACTCCTGATTCCCCACAACCCGCGTAACAAGAATCTTACGATTCCATTGACATTCTGTCCGATATTGAGGGATTGAATGCAAGGAATTTCAGGGAAACAGTACGTGACACTATTCTTAACAGTATTGCAAGTTGTCGCACCTGTGTTCCTTTTGGCGCTGATCGGCGTGGTCTGGGTCCGGCTTGGATACGAGTATCGCGTCCAGTTCGTCACACGGCTGTCGATGACCCTTGGCGTGCCGGCGCTTATCTTTACCGCGCTGATGAAAACGGACATAGACCGTGGCACTTTGTTTGACACGATATGGGCGGCGTGTTCCGCCTATGTCGCTGTTACAATTGTGTTTTTCATTATCGTGCGTGTGTTCAAGCTGGACATGCAGACCTATCTGGCGCCGCTGATTTTCGGGAACACCGGAAACCTTGGCCTGCCGCTGGCGTTGTTTGCCTTTGGCGAGGCGGGGATGGGGTATGCGGTTGTGATATTTGCGCTGATGGGGATCTATTCCTTTACCTTCGGGATCTGGCTGGTGTCGGGCGGCGGATCGCCGCTCAAGGTTCTGAAAGAGCCGATGGTCTGGGCCACACTGCTGGGCGGGCTGTTCCTGCTGCAAGGGTGGAGCACGCCGGTCTGGCTGACAAATACGCTCTCGCTGATCGGACAAATGGCCATTCCCTTGATGTTGATCACCCTTGGCGTGGCACTGGCGCGACTGACGCCGCAGAACATCCTCCGGGCTGTGGTTCTGTCTGCGGTCAAGATACTGGTGTGTAGTCTGGTGGCCTATGCTGTGGGGCGGTTTTTCCGGCTGGAACCCGTGGCGTTGGCGGTGCTGGTGCTGCAGATTTCCACCCCCGTTGCGGTGACATCCTATCTGCTGGCAGAGAAATACGGTGCCGCCGCCGGAGAGGTCGCCGGTCTGGTGGTCGTGTCCACCCTATTATCGGTCGCAGCGATCCCGCTCACATTGGCGTTATTCCTCTAGCCCCCAAATCCCGCCTCTTTTTTTCACCTGCGTTTTGGTGTAACATCACTCAAAATCCGGCACTCACAGACCGGCATCGAGGCAGATATGAAATACAGCACGATCCTTATCGCGATCCTGATCCTGACCGCCTGCTCGGGTGGTCGTTCCGATCCCCCCCGAAATCTGGACAATGCCTGTTCTATTCTGGACGAAAAACGGGGCTGGTCCCGTGATCTCAAGAAGGTGGAGCGGAAATACGGTGTCCCCGGCGAGGTGATCCTCGCCACGATTTACCACGAGAGCCATTTCAAATCCCACGCGCGTACACCACGAAAGTACACGCTGGGGGTAATCCCGATGGGACGGCAGTCTTCGGCCTATGGGTATTCTCAGGCGATCGACGGCACGTGGGACTGGTATAAAAAAGCGACGGGAAACCGACGTGCCAAACGTCACGACTTTGAAGATGCGGTGGATTTCATGGGTTGGTACATGAACGAAAGCACCAAGCGCAACGGCATCGCCAAGACCGATGCCTATAACCAGTATCTCGCCTATCATCAGGGCCACACCGGATACAAACGGGGCAGCTATCGCAACCAGCAGTGGCTTTTGAATGTCGCGGCCAAGGTTCAGGCCCGTGCGATCCTTTACGGGGCGCAGCTTAACACCTGTCGTTAAACGGGGCTGGCGTGACAGGCGGTTCCGGTTGGGTTCCGCCTGTGCAAAGGGTTAGCGGATGTCGCCTTCCTTGGCGATCCGGTCCACGTTGAACAATCGCGCCTGCAGGCGCTTGTTATGTTCCAACTTGCCCAGAACCACGGTGGTTTTCTGCCCGCTTTCATCCGTTACGATCCACTGTCGCAACTCTGTCGGGTTGGCGGTAAAGACCAGCTTAACATTCCCATAATTGGGGTGCTGGGGGTCTTGGGCCGTGACAGTGGTGGCGGTTCCGTCGTGCTGGTGCGCGACAACCATGCCGCTGGCGTTCAGGTTCACCTTGTCTTTCAGGATGATATGCAACGGCGTGCGGTGCAGCGGATACTGCTGTCCGCCACTGTTCGATCTTTTGTCAAAGATCGCCAGCTTGCCCTGTCCGGCCACCACCAGCGCGTCATTGGGTGGCTCGTATTCGAACCGCATCCGCCCCGGTCGTTTAAGATAAAACGTCCCTTTGGACAGGGTGCCGTCCGGATTGACCTGCGTAAACGCCCCCTGCGCACTGGTCAGAGTGTTCAGATAGTTGGAAAGTTCGTTCAGCGACAGCGGCTGGGACTGCGCCAGAGCCGGTGCTGCAATACTAAAGGCGGACAAAGCGCCGAGGAAAAATCTACGTTTCATAATTCTAATATAGGTCGCCCGCGGGAATGGCAAAAGCCACATAGTTACACAGGACTGTGATGGGGGGGACACAAGGCGGAAAACCGCCTTGTGTCTGCATTCGTCAATGTTGTTCGGGCACCAGAATTTCCCGTTTGCCGACGTGGTTCGCCTGACTGACGACACCCTGTTCTTCCATCTGTTCAACCAGTTTGGCCGCTTTGTTATAGCCGATGGACAGTTTGCGCTGAATATAGCTGGTGGAACATTTGCGATCCTTGATCACGATGGCCACAGCCTGATCGTAAAGCGCATCCTCGCCGTTGGTATTGCTGCCAAGACCAAGAACCGCGTCAATGTCGCTTTCCTTGTCGTCTGCCGGACCTTCGACAACACCGGATACATATTCCGGCGCGCCAAGCGCCTTGAGGTGGTTCACGACTTCTTCGACTTCCTCGTCGCTGGCAAAAGGCGCGTGAACCCGCGTCACCTTACCGCCACCAGCCATATAAAGCATGTCGCCCATGCCCAGCAGTTGCTCTGCGCCCATCTCCCCGAGGATTGTGCGGCTGTCGATTTTCGACGTCACCTGAAACGAAATCCGCGTTGGGAAGTTCGCTTTGATGGTGCCAGTGATCACGTCAACGGACGGGCGCTGTGTGGCCATGATCAGGTGGATACCCGATGCACGGGCCATCTGTGCCAGACGCTGGATGCAGGCTTCGATTTCTTTACCGGCCACCATCATCAGGTCGGCCATCTCGTCCACGATCACCACGATGTAAGGCATTTTCTCGGGTGTGAAGGTCTCTGTCTCAAACACCGGTTCGCCGGTATCATCATCAAAGCCGGTCTGCACAGTGCGGGTGAAATCCTCGCCTTTTTTCAGGGCGGCTTCGACACGGGCGTTATAGCCGCCGATATTGCGCACGCCCATTTTGGACATCTTGCGATAGCGCTCTTCCATCTCGCCGACGACCCATTTTAGCGCCACGACCGCTTTCTTCGGGTCGGTCACAACAGGGGACAACAGATGCGGAATGCCGTCATAAACCGACAGTTCGAGCATCTTCGGGTCAATCATGATCATCCGGCATTCATCGGGCGAAAGTTTGTACAACAGGCTGAGGATCATGGTGTTAATCGCCACGGATTTACCCGAACCGGTAGTCCCCGCGATCAACAGGTGAGGCATTTTCGCAAGGTTGGCGATCATCGACTTGCCGCCAATATCCTTGCCAAGCGCAAGTGGCAGGTTCTGTTCGCCGTCACCGTAATCCTGCGAGGCCAGAAGCTCGCGCAGCAGCACGGTTTCCCGCTTTTCGTTTGGCAGTTCGATGCCGATCACCGATTTGCCCGGAACGGTGGACACACGGGCAGACAGCGCGGACATGGACCGGGCGATGTCATCGGCCAGACCGATCACGCGGCTGGCTTTCAAACCGGGGGCCGGTTCCAGTTCGTACATGGTGACAACAGGGCCGGGACGTACGGAAACGATTTCGCCTTTGACGCCGTAATCATCCAGAACGTTTTCCAGCATACGGGCGTTTTCTTCCAGTGCCTCATCGGACAGGTGATGCCGCACGATGCTCGACGGATGGGCCAGCAGGTCCAGTGGCGGGGTCTCGTATTCTTCTTCCGCGCCTTTGAACAGGCTGGGCTGGGCCTCTTCCTGTGCCCGTTTGCTCTGCTTTACGGCCGTGCGCGGGGCGCGGGGTTGTACGACCTGTTTTGCCTCTGGTTGGGGTGGGCGCGGGCGGGCCGGTGCCACGGGTTCTGCGGCCTGCGTCGGGGCAGGGGCGGCAGGTGCCGCGACTTCGGCACGGGCACGGACGGACTGGAAGCTGACAGGCGGTTCGGCCACGTCATCCCCATAGCCGCGGGATGCACCGCCAAGGGCTGGCATCACCGCATAGCCGTCATCTGCTGAATCGCGGAAGATATTCTCGGTTACGACAGGTTCCGGCGGTGTGTTTTGCACACGCAGGGTGCGGGCGCGCAGCACTTTGGTTTTGATCGCATCATTGATCCGGTTGCGCACACGGTCTTCGTCGTGGACGTGTTCCTCTTGCACTTCGGGGGGCAGCGGTTCGATCAGCGCTTCGTCGTCCTCGGCCTCCTGTTCGGTTTGGGCTTTGCGCAGGGTCGGAAGTTTCAGTTTGGGCAGGGTGATGCCGCGCAGCGGTTTGATTTTCTCAATCGCATCCGGTTCAGCCTTGGCCTCTTCTTTTGCCACAAGAGGCGCTTTTTGCGCAGCGGTTTCCTTACGGGTGGCGCGGCGGGCCTCCAGTCCTGTTCTGGCAGCAACGGCACCTTTGGCACCGCCCTGCACCACAAGGTTCAGGAAGGACACGATAGAGGCATAGGTCAGGATCACGGCAACCAGCGCATATTGGCTGATGTAGGACAGTTCCTGTTTGGAAAAGCCAAGCGCAAAGAGCGATGTCACCACAAACAGAAACGCCAGCGCCAGCGTGATCACGATCAGCCGCAGGGTCAGTTGCAACGGCACCAGATCCATCAGAATACCCACTGCTGCATCGCCGGACAGACCGCCAAGGCCAAACCCGTGCTGCCAGCTTTCCAGCGGGACATGGGTGGCCAGAAACACGGCCGTGAACGCGACAAACACCGGAATACTGACCGCGCGGCTTAGCAAACGATTGTCCCCGATATGCAGCACAAAACGCGATCCCCAGACAAAGAACAGCACCGGCAAACACCAAGAGGCCCAGCCGATTGTCAGCATCAGGCGAGAGGAAATCGACGCCCCGAATGTGCCCAGAATATTCTGCGCCGGTGCCGAAGTTGCGGACAGCCAGCTTGGGTCTTTGGGGGAATAGGTCCACAGCATCGCACCCATAAGGATGGCAAAGCCGACCATCGCCAGACCGATCAGCTCGGTTCCGCGTTTGCGGATGGCCTCTTGCATATGGGTTTCCAACAATGGATCGCGTGTGCGCGCCTGATACGCCATGTCCCTACCTCTCAGTACAAATGACGGCGGATGTCATGCAATCCGCGCGTCATTTCATCTATCGGAGCCACCAGAGCGACACGGATATAACCGTGGCCCGGGTTTGTCCCGTCTACGTCTCGTCCCAAAAATGCACCCGGCAGCACCCGCACACCGGACGCCTGCCACAGCTTCAATGCAGCCGCTGCGCCATCTTCCACAGGCAGCCACAGGAAAAATCCGGCTTGCGGTGCAACATAGCCGTTGATGCCGTGGAATATTTCATCGGCCAGTTCGAATTTCGCGCGGTACAAGGCGCGGTTTTCGATCACGTGGTTCTCATCCGCCCAAACCCGTGTCGCCGCCCGCTGGATCGGCAGAGGCAGGGGGGCGCCTGCATAATTGCGCAGCTGTTTCAGGTGCGCCATCGTTGCCGGTCCACCGGCAGCAAAACCGGACCGCAATCCGGGCAGGTTGGACCGCTTGGACAGCGAATGGAAGATCACCACCCGTTCCGGATCAACCCCGAGCTTTTGCGCCGCCTCCAGCGCCCCTGTGGGCGGCGTGTCGCGGTAAATTTCGGAGTAGCATTCATCCGCGAAGATACGGAAATCGTATTTCTCGGCCAAAGCCAGCAGATCGCGCCAATAGTCAAAATCCGCCACAGCCCCTTGCGGGTTCGACGGTGAGCAGACGTAGACGATGGCTGTATCGTTCAGGATGTCCCCGGGGACATTTGCATAATCCGGCAGAAAGCCGGTTTGTTCTGTGGCATTCACAAAAACAGGGGTCGCACCAACAGCCGCCGCAGCCACGGCGTATACCTGATAGAACGGGTTCGGCATCAGCACATAGGGTGTCTTGCCGGACTTTTTTTCGGGGCAGGTGGCAACGCAGGCATTGAACAGCCCTTCGCGGGTGCCGTTCAGCGAAAGCACCTGAGTCGCCGGATCAACCGCGACATCAAAACGCCGCTTGATCCAGTCCGCAATTGCGCCCAGCAGTTCGGGTGCGCCGTCATTGGGCGGGTATTTCGCGAACTCATGCGCGTGTTTCGTGATCTCTTCTTCCACGAATCGCGGGAAGGCGTGCTTCGGTTCGCCAATGGACATATGCAAAACGTCACCGCCTGCGGGATGGTGATCCAACAGGGCACGGAGACGCGGAAACGCGTATTCTGGCAGGTTCGAGAACCGCTCTGGAAATTTCATGTCTGCCTCAGGGTATGGGGTCTAAGCGCCCCGTTTTCCCCACATTAGACAAAAATTCTGATCGGGCCAAACCTCTTTTGGTCAAGGCGGGGCGATTGTGGCTTTTTTGCCCTGCGCCCCGCCGCGCGATTTCTGTGGTCGATAAATTAACGGTTTCAGTCGTTTAGCGCGGCCTCCAGTGCCGCGCCCACCCGCAGGAGCTTGCGCTCGCCAAAGGGGGTGCCCATCGCCATCAACCCGACGCTCGGCGTGCCGGTGGGCAGGGTCAGACCGCACAGGCCCAGCAGATTTCCCACCCGCGTATTGCGCAGGGCCATCAGATTGGCGTGCTGATAGTAAGCACTTTCGTTTTTCAGCCGTTCCAGATCCGGGGGTAGAATGGGCGAAGAAGGCAACAGCACCGCGTCATATCCTGCGACATGGGTCAGATAGTCCTGCCGCAGTTGCATCATGCGTTTTTGCGCCCGCACGTAATCCACGCCGCTGAACTTCAGCCCGCCGCGGAACCGTTCGAGGATCTCGGGGAACATGGCCTCCGGATTCGCTTCCAGTTCCGTCTTCCACTGGGCATAGGCCTCTACCGTGAAGACAACGGGAGACAGGGCGAGCAGTTCTGGCAGGAAAGGGATGTCGATTTCGGTGATTCTGGCACCACGGGCCGCCAGACGGTCAATCGCATCCTGAAATCCGGTGGCGATGCCGTCGTCCAGATCTTCCAGAACCGAGGTTTTACACAGGGCAAAGTGACGACCCGACAGATTCGCCCCGTTCAGATCGGGTACTTGGGCGCTTCCGGACAGGGCGGAAAGCAGGTGGGCGCTATCCTCAACCGAACGGCACAGCGGGCCAATGGTGTCAAAGCTGGCGGCAAGGGGCACAGCCCCCTTGAGCGAGACCAGACCGGAAGTGGTTTTCAACCCGACGAGATCATTCCAAGCCGCAGGAATGCGCACCGAACCGCCCGTGTCCGAGCCTATCGCCGCCGCGGACAGGTTGAACGCAACAGAGGCCGCCGCCCCCGAGGATGATCCCCCCGGAACGGCTGCGTGATTGTTCACACAGGGCGGTGTCTGGGTGACAGGATTATACCCCAAACCGGAAAACGCCAGTTCCGACATATGGGTTTTACCCATACACACCAGCCCCGCGCGGGTCGCATGTTGCAGGCATTCGCCGTCCTGTGTTGGAACGCGCCCCTTTAACAGATCACTACCCGATACTGTTTCGATTCCGGCGGTATCCACAAGGTCTTTCCAGGATACCGGAACCCCGTCCAGCAGGCTGTTGCGCAATCCGGCATCTGCGCGGGACTTGGCGGCCTTCGCTTCGGACAGGGCGCGATCACGGGTGACATGGGTAAAGATCCGTTGGCTGAAGTCGTGGGACTCAGCGGCTTCCAGATAGGTTTCGGTCAAGTCCACAGGGTCAATCTTGCCTGCAGCGATGCCCCGCCCCAGATCGGATGCGGTCGCGCTTAGCCAGGGGTGTGCCATCACGGGTCTCCTTCGTATTTGGATCGAACCCTAGCGGCGGAATGACCGATGGACAATCCCGCAGAAGCGCCCATATTCAGCCTATGACTATGGACACGGATATTCTGATTGCGGGGGGTGGGCTGAACGGGTCTGCCCTTGCGCTGGCGCTGGCACAGGCCGGATTTCGCAGCACGGTGATTGACCCCCTTGCGGTAGATACCCGCACGGACGCGGATTTTGACGGGCGCGGTTATGCGCTGGCGCTGACTTCGCAGCGGATGCTTGCGGCTTTGGGGCTGTGGGACGGTTTGCGCGAACATGCCCAGCCGATCCTTGATATTAAAGTGTCCGATGGGCGGCCCGGTGAAGGAGCTTCGCCCTATTTCTTGCATTTCGATCATAACGAGATCGAAGAGGGTCCGATGGGGCAGATGATCGAGGATCGCTACCTGCGCCGTGCGCTGCTGGATCATGTGGCACAAAATGACCGCATCACCCATCTGTCAGGGCGTTTGGTTGTGGCGCAAGAGGTGGATGCGGCTGGCGTGACCGTCACGCTCGACAACGGGGAAACCCTGCGCGGTCGGGTGCTGGTCGGCAGTGACGGACGCCAGAGCAGCGTGGCACAGCGCAGCGGTATCCGGCGCACCGGATGGCAATACAAACAGGCCTCGCTGGTTTGCGCGGTAGAACACGCGCTGCCCCATCAGGGCTGTGCCCATCAGATGTTCATGCCCTCCGGTCCTTTGGCGATCCTGCCTTTGCCGGGTAATCGCAGTTCGATCGTCTGGACCGAAAGCACCGACCGCGCCGAGGCAATTCAGGCGATGGAGGATGCAGAATATCTGACCTGTCTGCGTCCCGCTTTTGGCGCGTTTCTGGGCGAAATCAAACTGGCTGGCACGCGGTTCATGTATCCGCTGGGCCTGTCGCTGGCGCAATCCTTTGTGGCAGAGCGTGTGGCGCTGGTGGGCGATGCTGCCCACGGCATTCATCCGCTTGCGGGGCAGGGGTTGAACCTTGGTCTGCGGGATGTGGCTGCGCTGGCACAGGTGTTGGCAGATGCAGCGCGGCGCGGGCAGGACATCGGCAGCCCTGTTGCCCTGCAACCCTACCAGCAATGGCGGCGCTTTGATGTAGCCAGCCTTGCGGTGGCGACGGATGGTCTGAACCGGCTGTTTTCAAACGACAACCCGCTGCTGCGCGGTCTGCGGGATCTGGGGCTTGGGGCGGTGAATGCGCTGCCAACGGCACGGCGCGGACTGATCCGGCAAGCGGCCGGTCTGACAGGGGAGCTACCCCGCCTGATGCAAGGCCGCGCGGTTTAATCGAGCGGACGCGCCTCGTCGATCAGCATCACGGGAATGCCGTTGCGAATCGGAAAGGCCAGACGGGCCTTTTTCGACACCAGCTCTTGCGCCTCGGGGTCGTATCGCAACTGGGTATGTGTTACCGGACAGATCAGCGCTTCGAGCATTTTGGCATCGGTTTTTTGCATATCGCTCATTGAATCGGATCCTCTCCGGGATCGCCAGCCAGCGCAAATTCCATCAGCGTCACCAGCGTTTCGCGGCGGTTCGCCAGATTGGGCGCTTCCAGCAAGGCCTGTTTTTCGGACGGATCAAACGGGCAAAGCATAGACAGCGAGTTGATCAGCAGTTCTTCATCTGCCTCTTTCAGGCTGTCCCAGTCGGTAGACAGCGAAGTTGCGGTGAAATACCGGGACAGGGTTTGTAAGAAGCGGGGGCGGTCAAATTGGTGGTCGATGTCCTGTGCGCCCTTGTCGGCGGTAAAGCTGGACCAGTCTACGGCGGCGTTGATATAGGGGGAAAACCCGTCTTCCACACCGCGCAAGCGAAAGCGGCTGATGCCTGAGAGCGTGATAAGATAGCGCCCGTCTTCAGTTTCCGAAAAGGATGTGACCCGACCGGCGCAACCGATCTGTTGCAGGGACATTTCATCCTTTTTGCCCGGAATTTCGCGGGGTTGTACCATGCCGATCATCCTGTGGTCGGTTTTCAGCGCATCATCCAGCATCGCCAGATAGCGCGGCTCGAACACGTTGAGCGGCAATCGGGCGCGCGGCAGAAGCAGCACGCCTGAAAGCGGAAATATGGGAATTTTCGGGGGCAGGTCGATGACGTTTATCATGCTTCAAACATAGCCCCCGATCCGCGTTAGGCAAAGATCATTGATGACAATTTGCGACGTCCGTTCTGTGCGACGGGATCCGTCGGGCCTAGACTGTCGAAAACCTTGAACAATTGTGCCTTGGCCGCGCCGTCATTCCATTCACGGTCGCGCCGGAAAATTTCCAGCAATTCTGCGACCGCCTCCTCGGTTTTACCCTCGCCCAGCAGCGCCATTGCCAGATCGAGACGCGCCTGATGATCGTCCTCATCCGCGTCAAGCTTGGCACGCAGTTCGGCGGTTTCCCCCGCATCAGCGGCAGTAGCGGCCAGTTCAGCCTGTGCCTTCACTGCAAGGATCGCAGTGTCCTGCGCAATAGCAGCGGGCACATTGTCCAGCAGTTCATTGGCCTGTTCACTATCCCCGAGCGCAAGACAGGATTTCACCAGACCGGCATAGGCAGCGGCGTGGCTAGGGTCTTCTTCGACGATGGCGGCAAAGGTTTGGGCCGCATCCGCGATGTCGCCCTGTTCAAACATCTCTTCTGCGGCTGCAACCGCATCGTCCAGCCCGTTGTCCGGTTCACCGGCAAGGGCGGCGATTTTATCAACGAATGTCTTGATCTCGCTTGGGGGCAGGGCACCTTGAAACGCATCAATGGGTTTGCCTTCGTGAAAGGCGAAAACAGTCGGGATGGATTGCACCCGCAACTGACCTGCGAGCATCTGGTTCTCGTCCACGTTGATCTTTACCATTTTCACGCGACCGCCCGCGGCTGCCACAGCCTCTTCGAGCGCAGGACCGAGCGTTTTGCACGGGCCGCACCAAGGCGCCCAGAAATCAACGATCACGGGGGTGGTTTGCGAGGTTTCGATCACGTCCTGCATAAAGGTCGCTTCAGAGCCGTCTGTGATCAGATCACCGGCAGGGGCGGAGGCGTCAGCGCCGTTCAATTCCAACATATGTCTCTCTTGCAATTAGACTTGGGTTGATTGTGATGTAGGCGAACAGGGGCCGTGGAACAAGGTCTGGCGCCAGAAACGCGCTGGAGTCACCATGCTGTCACGGCCCTGTTGCGGATTAATCCAGATCAAAAGTGGCGAACAACGGGGCGTGGTCGCTCGGCTTTTCCCACCCGCGGGCATCGCGCAAAACACGGCTGGCATGGCCGCTTGCGGAAATATCGGGTGTGGCCCAGATGTGATCCAGACGACGCCCCTTATCCGCAGCATCCCAGTCTTTCGCCCGATAGGACCACCACGTATATAGCAGCCCTTCGGGAATATCCTGACGGGTGATGTCCACCCATTTGCCAGCGTCTTGGGTCTCGGCCAGTTTCTCGACCTCAATCGGGGTGTGGGACACCACCTTGAGCAGTTTCTTGTGGTCCCAGACATCATCTTCGCGGGGCGCAATGTTCAAATCCCCGACCATCACGGATTTTGACGGGGCTTCGCTGTGGAACCAGTCGCGCATCTCTGTCAGGAAATCCATCTTATGGCCGAACTTCTCGTTCACCTCTCGGTCGGCCACATCGCCACCGGCAGGTACATAGAAGTTGTGAATGACCATGCCGTTGTCCAACTGCGCCGCCACATGACGGGCATCACCCTTTTCACAAAAGTCGCGGTGGCCTGCGTCGATAATAGGACGTTTGGACAGGATCGCGACACCGTTATAGCCCTTCTGCCCGCGGGCAACCATGTGGGAATATCCAAGGGCGGCGAAATTCTCTGTCGGGATTTTCTCGACGGGGCTTTTACATTCCTGCAAGCATAAAACGTCCGGTTGTTCCTCTTCCAGAAGTTTCATGACGATGGGTTCACGCAGGCGCACGGAATTGATGTTCCATGTGCAGATTTTAATGGGCATGGGGCAGACCTTTGATAATTTCGCCGCACCTTAGAGGAATCCGCAGGGCAAAAAAAGACCCGCCGGACCGGCGGGTCAGTGCAGGGAAAAACTATGAAAAGCCCTGCGATTTTCTGTGCTTTACGCGTTCAGACGATAGCCGCCTGATTCAGTCACCAACAACCGTGCATTGCCGGGATCGGGTTCGATCTTTTGACGCAGCCGGTAGATGTGGGTTTCCAACGTATGAGTCGTCACCCCTGCATTATAGCCCCAAACCTCGTGCAAAAGAACCTCTCTTGGCACAACGCCGTCCTGTGAACGGTACAGGAACTTGAGAATATTGGTTTCTTTTTCCGTCAGACGAACCTTCTTATCCGCTTCATCGACCAACAGTTTGGCAGACGGCTTGAAGGTGTAAGGCCCAAGATTGAATACTGCGTCTTCGGATTGTTCATGCTGGCGCAATTGCGCACGGATGCGGGCCAGAAGAACCGGAAACTTGAAAGGTTTGGACACGTAATCATTGGCGCCGGCATCCAGCCCCAAGATGGTGTCCGCATCCGTGTCATGCCCCGTAAGCATCACGATCGGACATTTCACACCCTGTTTGCGCATCAGACGGCACAATTCGCGCCCGTCCATATCTGGCAGGCCAACATCCAGAAGCACCAGATCGTAAAGTGCCTGTTTCGCTTTCTCCAGACCATCGGCGCCGTTTTCGGCTTCAAAAACATCGAATTCTTCAGTCAGGACCAATTGATCCGCCAACGCTTCGCGCAGGTCGTCATCATCATCCACCATCAGGATTTTCTTAACGTTATTCATCGAGCATCTCCTCGTCTCGGGATGAAATTGCGCGTCTCGGGAGCATTTATCAATCCGCCTCACAGGGACGTGTTAAAATTCGTTATAATGTTTCACTTCTGCGTTATGAGAGATATAGAAGGCGGGCAAAATGTTTCAAGCAACAGGATCGAAATGCCGTTTTCTGTAACACTGGATGAGAAAATTGCGCGGGCACGGGCCGATCTGCGGATGGGCGTGCCTGTTGTGCTGCGCGACGGCGATGCGCGGGTTGTTGTGGCGGCGATCGAAACGCTGAGTTCCGAGCGGCTGGCGCAGATGCGCGATGTCGGAGACGCGCTGCACATCGCGTTAACGAACCGGCGGGCAGAAACCCTGTCGGCACCGGCCTATGACGGTGATCTTGTCCGGATTGTTGTGCCGTTTGATGCGCCCGCAACATGGGTTCACGCAATGGCCGATCCCTCGCTTGATCTGGTGATGCCGATGAAGGGACCGTTCCTCTATCTGCGGGACGGGTCGGCCCTGGTGGATCGCACGGTTATCCGTCTGTGCAAAACCGCAGGGCTGCTGCCCGGTGCAATTCTGGCCCCTGTCGCCGCCGAGCCGGAGGGGTTGTTGGTGCTGGACGTGGCAGAAATAGTGGCCGGTGCTGCGCTGCGAATGCCGCTGGATCAGATCGCCCATGCGCGGGTGCCGCTGCATGTCTCCCAGAAATCGCGGGTCCACGTCTATCGCAAGCGGGACGGCGGCGAGGAACATTACGCCATCGAGGTGGGTCGGCCGGCGCGGGACAAACCCGTGTTGTCGCGGCTGCATTCGGCGTGTTTCACGGGCGATGTTATCGGCTCTCTCAAATGCGATTGCGGGCCGCAGTTGCAGGCGGCTCTGGCGCAGATCGGGATCGAGGGAGAGGGCATATTGCTCTATCTTAATCAAGAGGGGCGCGGCATCGGGCTGGCCAATAAGATGCGGGCTTATTCCCTTCAGGATCAGGGCTTTGACACGGTTGAGGCCAATCACCGTCTGGGGTTTGAAGATGACGAACGTGATTTCCGGCTCGGCGCGGAAATTCTGCAAAGCCTCGGGTTCAAATCCACCCGTCTGATGACAAACAATCCTGCCAAAGTGGCCCGCATGGAAGAGGCAGGAATCGCCGTGGCCGAAAGGGTGCCCTTGCAAGTGGGGCGCACGGCGCAGAACACCGGATACCTTGACACCAAAGCCAAGAAGAGCGGGCATTTCCTATGACAGCCGGCTTTGATGATCTCGTTGTCACCCGATGGGGCGCGCGGTTTCAGGGGCGGCGGTTTTGCTGTGCCGTGGGGCGCGGCGGCATTGGCGTGAAACAGGGCGAAGGGGACGGGATCACGCCGCTTGGCACCTATCAACTGGGTGGTGTGGGCTATCGCAGCGACCGGATCAGCTTTGAGGCCCCCACGCTGGACTGTTGGCCGATCCATCTGGGGGACCTTTGGTCAGACGATCCCCGTGATCCGGCCTATAATCACAAGGTGCAATCGCGCAGCTACCGTTTCAGCCACGAAAAACTGCGCCGCGCCGATCCGCTCTACGATATTTTTGCAATTGTGAATTACAACTGGCCGGATGCCAAAGCGGGCGCAGGCAGTGCGATCTTCCTGCACAAATGGCGCAAGCCACGGCACCCGACCGAAGGCTGTATCGCTTTTGATGAACGGGATCTGGTCGACATTCTGTCAGGCTGGACCGAACGCTCTCGATTGATCATCCGCTAGGATCACGCTTGTTGAGCACGCGCGCCAAAAATGGCAGAACCAACGCGCACATGGGTCGCGCCAAGAGCCACAGCACGCTCAAAATCGCTGCTCATCCCCATGGACAGACCGGTCAGCCCGTTACGCTCTGCGATCTTGCGCAGCAGGGAAAAATGCAGCGCGGGTTCTTCGTCGACAGGGGGAATGACCATCAGACCGTTGATGGTCAGATCCATTGCACGGCATTCTGCAATGAAGGCGTCTGCATCCGCAGGCAAGACACCTGCCTTTTGTGGTTCTTCGCCGGTATTGACCTGAATAAACAGCTCTGGAGATTTCCCCTGCGCCTGAACCTCGCTGGCAATCTTGCGGGCCAGTTTACTGCGGTCCAGCGTGTGGATCGCGTCGAACAGTTCCACTGCCGGTTTGACCTTGTTGCTTTGCAGCGGGCCGATGAGATGGACCTCAACTGCGCCGAATTCTTCACGAAAGCCGGGCCATTTGCCTTGGGCTTCCTGCACCTTGTTTTCTCCGAACAGTCGATGGCCCGCCTGCAAGACAGCGCGGACCCGCTCATCGGGTTGCACCTTGGAGACGGCGATCAGACGGGTGCTGCCGGTGGGCCGGTTGGACTCAGCTTCGGCGGCGGTGATGCGGGATGTGATTTCGGATAGGGACATGGCGAATGAATGCCTGTCTGTTTTGATTTGGGCAAGCCCAAAAAGAGAAAGAGCAGACCCGACGGGCCTACTCTTCCTGTGCACCTGATAGTCAGCCTAACTTAGAAGGCAAAGCGAACGCCGAGGTCCGCCATGGTTTCTTCTGTGTAGTTGCGGGATACACCGCCAGCCAGAACTGCACCACCAAGGTTGTGGGTGAAGCCGAGACCGTATTCTGTTTCGTCGCCAGTGGCGCCGATACCAGCAGAGTTGAAGCTGTCTTCGTCTGTGTGTGCCACGAATGCAGTCACAGTTGTGGCGTCAAAGGTGTAGGAACCGGACAGAACCGCTTTGGAGCCGACAGTTTCCAGATCGGAGTAGTTCACGTTCACTGCAAAGTCGGAAATCTGACCTGCAACAGAGAAAGACCACAGGTCTTGCTCGCCAGCGCTGGCAGCGGAGTTGTTCGCGTTTTTCGCGTAACCACCGGCGACAGTCCAGTCACCAAAGTTGTAGGATGCGGCGATGGAGTCTTCGGAACCGTTCGACAGGTGATCCCCTGTGGAGTCTGTGGACAGGGATACGCCAAGGCCACCCACGTTGAAGTCCAGACGCACAATATCGCCCGCGTTCCCACGGGAAGAATATGTGTTCAGCAGGAACTGGGATGTACCGATGTTAAAGGAGTTGTCCGCGTCGTGCAGACCTGTCAGGCCAACGGTGCCGTCGAAGTAAGCGATGCGGTTCACCAATGCGCCGTCGGTGTTGCCGACCGTGATGCGGAACATGTCGTTGCCCAACCAGACGTTGGCGGAACCGGCTGCGCCAGAGGCGTCGCCTTCATCGGAACGCAGACGGATGCGGCCGCCGAATTCCAGACCTGTGTCTGTGGAGCCTGTGCCATCAATGTTGATGGTCATCCGCTTTTCGATTTTTGTCTTGGACTCGTTCGCGGCATCTTGGGAGCTGTCATATACGATACCGAAACGGCCGGAGCCGGACAGTGTTACGTCAGCGGCTGCGGCAGAGGCCGAAGCGATGATCGCTGTCGTTGCAAGGAGAACTTTTTTCATTTTGTTTCTCTTTTGATAGTGGGAGGAATGGCGCAAGCGCCAACGGGAGGATGGCAGCACGGGCTGCCACCCCACAAATACCCAAAGCCTTTAGCGGGAGGAAGGTTATTCTCGATAGATTCCCTTGGGTAATTATCACAAAAATGTGAGATGTCTATTAATCATGCAATTTCAATGGGGTGGAGGGAAATAACGTCATCTTCTAATCATTTGATTGGATGCCGATAGCGCACAAAAAAAAGAGCAGACCCGAAGGTCTGCTCTTCTCGAAACGACTTCTAAGAAAACTTAGAAGTTGAAGCGGACACCCAGGTCAGCCATTGTTTCGTCTTGCCAGTTGCGGGAAACACCGCCGGCCAGAACTGCACCACCCAGGGAGTGGGTGAAGCCGATGCCGTATTCTGTTTCTTCGTTACCAGCACCGATACCTGCGGAACCAACAGTGTCTTCGTCAGTGTGCGCAACGAATGCAGCGACAGTTGTTTGACCGAAGTCATACTCACCGTTCAGAACAACTTTGGAAGCTACGTCTTCCAGATCGGAGTACTGAATGCCAACACCGAAGTCACCGATGTTACCAGCAGCGGACAGAGAGAACATGTCACGCTCTGCACCGGCTCTGAATACGTCTGTGGCGTAACCAGCAGCAACGTTCCAGTCACCGAAGTTGTAAGATACAGCGATTGCATCTTCGGAACGGTTGGACAGGTGATCGCCTGTGGAGTCTGTGGACAGGGACACGCCGAAACCAGCTACGTTGAAGTCCAGACGAACAACATCGCCTGCGTTACCGCGGGAGCTGTATGTGTTCAGGCTGAAGCGGGACACGCTACCCATGTTGAAGGATACGTTTGCCCAGTGCAGACCTGTCAGGCCGATGGAGCCTTGGAAGTAACCGATGCGGTTAACCATGGCGCCTTCAGTGTTACCCACTGTGATGCGGAACATGTCGTTGCCCATCCACACGTTTGCGGAAGCAGCAGCGGAAGCGGCGTCGTTTTCATCGGAACGCAGACGGATGCGGCCACCGAAGTCCAGACCTGAGTCTGTGGAGCCAGTGCCATCAACGTTGATGGTCATACGCTTTTCGATTTTGGTTTTGGACTGGCCAGCGGCGTCCATTGCGGAGTTGTATACAATGCCGAAGCGGCCGGAACCGGACAGCGATACATCAGCAGCGGCCATGCCGCCTGTTGCGATGAGTGCTGTGGTTGCAAAGAGAACTTTTTTCATAGTTTTCCCTCGTTAGGTTAAAAGGTGCACCTCTATCCGAGGTATCCGGAAAGAGTGTGTATGCTTTTCACTCTCCGGGCCTCGAATATCAAGCGTCTGTACCAAGAGCTGAATGATAAGCGTTGAGTTGGTGCAATGATGCCACAGTCATTTGTCGCCACTTGGAGCTTCCTTATGTATAACAGTCCGATCCCCCGTGTGCAGAATAAGAACTTGTTCGTATTCGCAAGGAACGGTACATGAAAGAAACAGCTGTAAAGCTTGGGGCGTAGAGCATGATGAATTTTGGTATTAAGGCAGGTTTGATCGCGATTTTATGCGGTGCGCTTGTTGGATGTGGCAGTTTTGGCAATTCGGGGCGCAGCAGCGGCGGCTTTTTAAGCCGTCCGGTAGCGGTAACACCTGACCCCTCCCGCGAGGATCCGTCCTCCGGTGCGATGGAGCGGGCCTTGGGCGAGGCTGGTGGCGATACTATCTCTATCTTTGATGCCCTGCGCTCTCCGGATGAGAATACAAATGTCCGCGTGAATAAATACCTCTGGAGTGCCGCGCTGGAAACGCTCAGCTTTCTGCCGGTCGAATCGGCTGACCCCTTCACAGGGGTGTTGGTGATGGGGTGGGGGCGTGCGCCGGGCAGTGCGCAACAGTACCGTGCAACCGTTCTGGTGCAGGATCCCGCGCTTGATGCCCGTTCGTTAAAGCTGTCGATCCAGAATCGCAGCGGTCCGGCCAGTGCTGAAACCGTGCGCCGTGTAGAAGATGCGATCCTGACCCGCGCACGTCAGTTGCGTGTGCGCGATAAAAACCTATAACGCGGTTGATACCGCCCGTTGAAGTTATTGACGCCGGGCAGATTGTCCGGCGTTTTGCTGTGTAAGGAAGAAAACATGTCTCGTTATAATGCCCGTGTGGTGGAACCGAAGTGGCAACAAGCCTGGGACGACGCATCCGTGTTCAAAGCAGAGCGCGATGAATCCCGCGAGAAGTATTATGTGCTGGAGATGTTCCCCTATCCCTCGGGTCGCATCCATATGGGACATGTGCGCAATTATACGATGGGCGATGTGGTCGCGCGGTATAAATCCGTCAACGGTTTTAATGTCTTGCATCCGATGGGCTGGGATGCCTTTGGTCTGCCTGCCGAGAATGCCGCTATGGAAAAAGGTGTGCATCCGGGGGAATGGACCTATCAGAATATCGCGGATATGCGCGAACAGATGAAGCCGATGGGCCTGTCGATTGACTGGTCCCGCGAGCTCGCCACCTGTGATCCGGAATATTACGGCCAGCAACAGGCGATGTTCATCGACATGATGGATAAGGGGCTGGTCTACCGCAAAAAGGCCGTGGTGAACTGGGATCCGGTGGATATGACTGTTCTGGCCAACGAACAGGTCGAGGCCGGTCGCGGCTGGCGCTCCGGTGCGCTGGTGGAACGTAAGGAACTGACACAGTGGTTCTTTAAGATCAGTGCCTTTTCCGAAGACCTGCTAAGCGCGATTGATCAACTTGACGGCTGGCCGGATAAGGTTCGTCTGATGCAGCAGAACTGGATCGGCAAGTCCCGCGGACTGGAGTTTTCCTTTGAGCGGGTCGATGGCGGCGAGAGAATCGACGTTTACACCACGCGACCTGACACATTGAACGGGGCGTCTTTTGTTGGCATTTCGCCGGATCACCCGATTGCCAAGCAGTTGGAGGCAGAAAACCCAGAAGTGGCGGCCTTCGTTGCGGAATGCCGCAAGGGTGGCACCACCGAAGAGGCCATTGAAACCGCGCCCAAGCTTGGCATGGATACGGGTATCCGCGTTAAGCATCCACTATATGAAGACCGCGAACTGCCAGTATGGATCGCTAACTTCATCCTGATGGACTATGGCACTGGGGCGATTTTCGGCTGTCCGGCCCATGATCAGCGGGATCTGGATTTCTGCCGTAAATACGATCTACCAGTAATCGACACTTTCTTTGCGCTCGACAATGCGACCCCTGTCGCGACAGAGGCTTTCGTTCCGCCCAAGACCGAAAAGGTGAAATGGGTGGATCATTTCGCAGGTCTGGACGAGGCCACCGGACAGGAAGCGATTGATGCCACAATCACCTACATTGAAAAGGCGGGTTGGGGCAAAGGCACGACGAACTACCGCCTGCGGGACTGGGGCGCATCGCGCCAGCGGTTCTGGGGCTGCCCAATTCCTGTGGTCCATTGCGAAAAATGCGGTGTGGTTCCGGAAAAGAAAGAGAACCTGCCCGTGGAACTGCCCAAGGATGCGACATTTGATCGTCCGGGAAATCCGCTGAACTGGCACCCCACATGGCGCGATGTACCCTGTCCAGAATGTGGTGCGCCGGCGCAGCGGGAAACCGACACGATGGATACTTTCGTGGATTCAAGCTGGTATTTCGCCCGTTTCACAGCCCCCCGCGCCGATACGCCGACCGTGGATGCGGATTTGTCCTACTGGATGAATGTGGATCAGTATATCGGCGGCGTGGAACATGCGATTCTGCATCTGCTCTATGCGCGTTTCTTTGCACGGGCGATGAATCTGACCGGTCATATGCCTGACAGTGCGACCGAACCGTTTAACGCTTTGTTTACACAAGGCATGGTATGCCACGAAACCTACAAAGATCCTGACGGGAAATGGCTGAACCCGGATGAGATCAAACCCGTGAAGGGTGGCTATGAAACGCAGGACGGGCGGCCTGTCACGGTTGGACCATCTATCAAGATGTCCAAATCCAAGAAGAACGTGGTCGATCCGGAGGATATTATTGATCAATACGGCGCGGACACTGCCCGTTGGTTTGTGATGTCCGACAGCCCGCCCGAACGGGATGTGGAATGGACAGCCTCCGGTGCCGAGGCTGCCTGGAAACACCTGCAACGGGTCTGGCGTCTGGCGGATGAGTTGGACTCTGCACCTGAGACAGGATCGGATGCGGATAATCTCGCGCTCGACAAAGCCTGTCATCGTGCCATTGACGAAGTGACCAAGGGGATTGAAGGCTTTGCTTTCAATAAATCCGTGGCCAAACTCTATGAACTCACCAATGCGCTGGCGAAATCCAAAGCCGACAAGGCGACTCGCACCCGTGTTTTGAAGGTGATGGCGCAATTGATGCAGCCGATGACACCACATTTGGCCGAGGAACTTTGGGCGCAATTGGGCGGTGAAGGACTGGTGGCGCAGGCGGACTGGCCCAAGGCCGACCCTGCCATGCTGGTGGATGACGAAGTCACCCTGCCCATCCAGATCAACGGCAAGCGACGGGACGAAATCAGCGTGCCGAAATCCATGCCCAAAGAAGAGGTTGAAAAACTGGTTCTGGCCAACGAGACTGTGATCAAGATGCTGAACGGCGCAGAGCCGAAAAAGCTGATCGTGGTTCCGGGGCGGATTGTGAATGTTGTTGTTTAACAGACGGATATTTCTGGCGCTTGCCCTTTCGGGCGGCGTCGCGGCCTGCGGCTTTGAACCTGTTTACCAACAGGGCAAAACCGCGGCCAACCTGCGCGGACAGATAGCAATTGATCTGGTTAAGGGGCGCAACGGCTTTGAATTGCGCCAGCAGTTGGAAGACCGTCTCGGCCATGCTGGTGACAGCGCGCCCTATGTCCTGAGCTTCTCTCTGGCTCTAAGCGAGAGCGCCCTCGCCGTGACCGCCGATGAGGGCACAACCCGCACCAACCTGACCGGAATAGCAACCTTCGCAGTTCGCGACAGCGCTACCCGTCAGGTGGTTTTTGAAGATAGCGTTAAGAATGTAACCTCCTATGGCTCCACTTCTGCGACCTATCCATCCAGCGTGGCAAAACGGGATGCGAATACCCGCCTTGCCAAAGCGCTCGCCAATCAGATTGCCCAGCGCATCGCGATCACGTCAAACGGCTGGGCGGGATGAAACTCTCCGGTGCGCAGGCGTCAGCCTTTATCGCCAAACCCGAAGGCGCCCGCGCCGGTATCCTGTTGTATGGCATGGATGCCATGCGGGTTTCGCTGAAACGGCAGCAGTTGATCAAGGCGTTGGTCGGTCCGAAGGCTGAAGAGGAAATGCGGCTGGAACGCATCAACGGGGCGGATCTGCGCAAGGAACCGGCCCGCGTGCTGGACGCACTTAAGGCGCAAGGCTTTTTTCCCGGCCCCCGTGTGGTTTTTGTCGAAAGCGCAACCGACGGTCTGTCGGATGTGCTGGCCACGGCCCTGAAGGAATGGACCAAGGAAGACGCCACGCTGGTGGCGACGGCGGGCAGTCTGAATGCCCGTTCCAAACTGCGCAAGGCGTTTGAGGGCGATCCTCGCTCTGTTGCCATCGGAATTTACGACGATCCGCCGGGACGTTCTGACATCGAGCGGATGGCAAAAGAGGCCAGTCTTTCGCAACTGTCCCAATCCACTATGGATGATCTGCTGACGCTGGCCCGCACGCTTGATCCGGGAGAATTGGCCCAAACCATCGAGAAACTTGGCCTGTATAAATTCGGGGATGACACCCCGATTGCCGGCGATGACATTGACGCCTGTATGCCAGCGACATCGGATGCGAATCTTGACGATGCGGTTCATGCCGCCGCCGAAGGGCGCAGCGCGGATGTTGTTCCCACGCTGAAGCGGCTGGCCGGGCAGGGCGTCAGCCCGACGGCGCTTTGTATTGCAGCGACCCGCCACTTTCGCACGCTTCACGCCGCAGCAACCCACCCCCAAGGCCCTGACACGGCATTATCCCGTGCCCGCCCGCCGGTGTTCGGACCGCGCAAGGATCGTCTGGTGCGACAGGCCCAACGGCTTGGGGCGGGGCGGTTGGAAAAGGCGCTCGACGATCTGATGAACACCGATCTGACGTTACGCTCTGCCAGAAAACCGCCAGAGATGGCACTGGTGGAACGGGCCTTTATTCGCATATCAATGTTAAGAAGGTCTTAAGGGGAAAACAGATGTACACAGTCGTTGGATCACCGAAAACTCGGGCGTTTCGGGTTGTTTGGGCGATGGAGGAGCTCGGGCTCGCCTATGATTTAGTAGCAGAACCGCCACGGGGCGAAACCGCCGCTGCGCTGAACCCGACAGGCAAGATTCCCTGTCTGAAGGTTGGCGATGCGACGATCATCGATTCTGTGGCAATTCTTCAGTATCTTGCGGACAAACACGACGCGCTGACCTATCCGGCCGGCACGCTGGAGCGGGCCGAGCAGGACAGCTTTACCCAATTCATTTGCGACGAAATTGACGGCGCGCTCTGGACTGCTGCGCGCAACAAATTCGTTAACCCGCAAGAAAAGCGCGTGCCAGCGATCAAAGATATTCTGATCTGGGAGATGGAACGCTCGCTTCAGGCGCTGGAGCAGCGTTTGGGAGAGCGGGAGTTTCTGATGGGCGACAGGTTCACGGTGCCCGACATCCTGCTGACCCATTGTGCGGGCTGGATGCGTAGCTCCGGCTTCCCGCTGGAGAGCGACCTGCTGCGGGATTACGTGCGCCGCAACATCAATCGCGATGCCTATAAAAAGGCAGATGCGACACGGAATCCGTCTTGATTTTCAAGGCTTTGAGGTCTGTGCAGCGCGGGCCGCTGCCAGACCTGCGGCCCGCCCCGTGGCAAGACAGGCAGTGATCAGATAGCCGCCTGTCGGTGCCTCCCAGTCGAGCATTTCGCCCGCGCAATAAACGCCTTTGGCGCAGGTCAGTTCAAAATTTTCAGTGACCGAGTCCCAGTCCAAACCACCCGCCACAGAAATCGCCTGATCGAGCGGCGCAGTGCAGGTGTAGGGAATTATTAAGTTTTTAAGTGTAGACCCGAGATTAGCGCGGGGTGTCTGGCGGGCAAATTCCAGAAACAACGCGGTTTTTGCAGGGTCCAGCCGCAGGGATTTTCGCAGAACATTGGTCAGAGACGTCTTGGCACCGGCTTTGTCGATCCTTTGCTGAAGCTGCTCTGCGTCAAGATCGGGGAACAGGTCCATCTGCAATTCTGCCCCGGCGCGGAACGGGGCAGAGAACTGGTAGATCAGTGATCCCTCTAACCCTGTGCGGGATATAACAGCCTCTCCCGTGGTGGTTTTGCCGCCGCAGGTTATGGCGATGGATTTGAGGGGGCTGCCGAAGCGGGGTTCCATATGGGGCGACCAATCAACGGTGATCCCCATGTTGGACGGTGCAAAGTCGGCGATACTCGCGCCTTTGGCGGCTAGAATCGGCGTCCACGCCCCGTCAGAGCCGAGCCGCGCCCAACTTGCCCCGCCAAGCGCGAGGACGGTTACTCTTGGTGTGACGGTTTGTCTTCCATCAGGCGTGTCGAACTGGAAACACGCGTCCTCCCATCCGGTCCAGCGCCAGCGGGTGCGCAGGGTGACGCCTGTTTTATCCAATCGTTGCAGCCAGTTACGCAGCAGCGGAGAGGCTTTCATCACCTTTGGAAACACGCGACCGGATGATCCGGTGAACACGGTTTGTCCCAAATCCTCTGCCCAGCGTTTCACCTGCTCCGGCCCGAATTCCGACAGAGCCTTGCGCAGCGGTTCACCCGCCGATGAAAACGCCGCCAGAAACGGGGTATCTTCTTCGTCTTTGGTCAGGTTAAGACCGGATTTCCCCGCCATAAGAAACTTGCGTCCGGCCGAAGGTTTCCCCTCGGCCAGCAGCACAGACAGCCCCGCACGGGCAAGCATCTCCGCCGCCATCAGACCTGCCGGACCGGTGCCAACCACCAGCGCATCGGGAGTATGATCTGTCTGCATGGCCTGCCTTAAACCGCTTGCGCGTCCTGCGGCCGGCCTGTGATCCGTGCGATGGCTGCGGGATCATCCTCGTAGGCGGCCGTGTAGCAGTCCTGCAATTGGGTCGCGTTCAGATCGTCAAACAGGCGGTTAATGGCAGCGATGCTTTGGGGTTTCGCTGCGGCAGCATCACAGGTCAGCGTGTCCAGGAAGCTGTCGAATTCTGCCAGCGGCAGCACCCGTTCCACCAGCCCGATTCGCAGTGCCTCGGCCGCGTCGAGCTTTTGACCGCCCATCAGGATCAGTTTCGCGCGGGCCGGACCGATCAGGGCTGCCAGACGCTTTACGTCATCGGGTTGGGGCAGGAAGCCGCGTTTTAATACCGGATAGAAAAACTTTGCCGCCGGCGTGGAAATCCGCAGGTCACAGGCAAGGGCCAGCGCAAAGCCGCCCCCTGCTAACGTGCCGTTCAAGGCGGCGATGGTCAGGCAGGGCAGCGCGGCAATCGCACCGGATGCGTCCGACCACAGCGGGCTTTGGGTGAAGGCGTACATATCCTCGCCGCGCCCCACATCGGCACCGGCACAAAACACCCGCTCGCCCGCTGCTGTCAGGATGAAACAGCGCAATTCGGGATCGCGGTGCGCCTGCTGCGCAAGAGTCGCAACCTGCCCCAGCATCTCCGGCGTCAGCGCGTTGGCCTTGTCGGGGCGGTTCAGCGTGACCCGCCACAGACCGTTTTCGTTTTGAACGTCGATCACACCAAACCCACCCGTTTGCGGATGGTTTCCTCGCGCAGAGAGACCACTGCGCCGCGATAATCATCGCTGTCGGGCGTGGCCATCCAGACCAGCGTGTCGGCCACCCATTCCGGCGGGATGTGATCTTCCCAGTCGAGCTGGCTTACAGGGTTAACGCCGGATTTCTTGATCACCCGCTGCATTTCCGTGGCCACTGTACCGGGTGAGAGAACCAGCGCGCGGATACCGTTTTCGCCCTCTTCTGCGTGCAGGCAGCTGTTCAGATGGTGCACGGCCGCTTTTGACGTGCAATAATGGGACCAGCCTTCCAAAGCGCTGTTTGCCGCCCCCGAACCGATGGTCAGGATGCTGCCGCTGCCCGTTGCTTTCATCACTGGCAGGGCGGCGCGGATGCCGTAGAACACGCCTTTGACGTTTACGTCGATGATGGTGTCCCATGCCGCAACGGTTGCATGTTCCAGACGTTCTACAGGGTCGAGCGCCCCCGCATTGTTGATCAGAATGTCGAGCCCGCCGAATTCTGAATTGGCGCGGTCCACGGCAGCCTGTACCTGATCGTAATCCGCCACATCTGTCTTCTGCGCAATTGCGGTGCCGCCGTTCCTGGTGATGTCGTTGGCGATCTCTTCGATGTCTCCGCCGGAACGGGCGCACAGCATTACTTTGGCGCCTTGTTCTGCAAACTTGCGGGCGGCTGCGGCACCGATGCCACGGCTGGCGCCTGTGATGATAACCGATTTATTCTTCATATCCGTCAACTGCTTAGTCCTCTTTGAAAATATAGCCTTTACCAGCGCGTTCCAGCCTGCCGATGTTAGGGCGCAGCATGTGACCGCCCGACAGTTTCATCCCGTCCGTCGCCACCATATCCAGCGTGCGTTTGCGTGTGGCGCGGGCTTGATCGAGGTCGATGTCAAAGGCGATGCCAATCTCCGGGTTGGCGAATTGCAGCACCTGTGCGTGGGCAATGTCCCCCACATGGGCGAAACTGTCAGATTTGCTGTCCACAAGAAACCCCATATGGCCAGGGGTATGGCCGGGCAGGTTCAGCGCGGTGACATCGCGCACCAGCGTATCGCCGTCCTTGATCTGTTCGGTCCGCGCACCATAAGCCGCCAGAGTTGCCTGCGCCAGTTGCTGCCACTGCACCAGCGTTTCATCGGTAAAGGCATGGGAGGACCAGAATTTGTGATCCGCTTCGGACACCAGCATCTGCGCTTTTTCAAACACCGGCTGGCCGTCTTTGGTCAGGGCGCCTGCGATGTGATCGGGATGGAGGTGGGTGAAATACAGGTGGGTGATCTCATCCGGACCGATGCCCGCTTCCTCCATCGCGTCGCCCAGATACCCGCAGGTCGGACCGAACAGATCGCGCGGACCGGCGTCTACAAGCATCGTATCCCCGCCCGATTTTACGATGAAAGCGTTGAAATTCGTGTCGATGGCGTCGGCATTGGCCGACTTCAGCAGCGCGTCGATCTCGGACTCTTCGGTGCCGGGGAACAGCTCTGCGCCGAATTGGGTTTCACCGTCGGTCAGGGCAATGATTTCCACGTCGCCTATGGTGGTTTTGTTGATACGGGACATGATTTCCTCCTCTTATGTGGTCTTTCAGGGTCTAACGGTCGTCGCCGTCATTCTGTTCAGGTTGACCCTGCATTTCTTCATCGTCTATCGCCGCTAGCGCCGCAGCGCCGACGGCTTCTTTCTGCTTCTTGGTAAGATCTTCGGGGTCCACATCGGCCAGACGCACGGTCACTTCTTTATGGGCAAAGCGGATGCCTTCCCGCTCAAACAGGTCGCGGATTTCCTGATAGACCCGTTTGCGCAAAATCCACTGGTCGCCCGGTTTGGTCATGAATTTGACGCGGATGATCATGGCACTGTCCTGCATCTCGATCACGCCTTGGGACTTCAGCGGTTGCAGGAACTGGTGCCCGACCACTTCGTCTTCGAGCAGTTCCTGCCCCAGTTTCTTGACCAGTTTGCGGACCTTTTCAACATCCGTATCATAGGTCACGCGCAGCTTGAGTTTCATCATGACCCAATCGCGGGAGAAGTTCGTCAGGTGCTGGATTTCCCCGAAAGGCACCGTGTGCAGCGGCCCAAGATGATGGCGCAACTGGAAAGAACGGACCGAGATTTTCTCAACCGTGCCTTTAACAGAGCCGATGTCGATATATTCGCCCTTGCGAAACGCGTCATCAAACAGAAAGAACGCGCCCGAGAAAATATCCCGCACCAGCGCCTGCGCCCCGAAACCGATGGCCAGACCGACAACACCCGCACCGGCAAACAGCGCCGAGACGTTAATGCCGACATTGGTCAAGGCAATCAGTGCGAAGGCCACAAAGATGATCGCCAGCAGAAAGTTGCGGAACAGTGGCAGCAGCGTGGCCAGCCGAGATGCACCGCCCGCGCCGCCCTCGTCCCCGGGTGCGACCTCTACCGCATCGCCGCCTTCCTCTGCGATTTTCTGGTCAATCCAGATGCGGACGAAATGATAGATCACATAGCCGATAAACAGGATCGTCACGATGTCGTAAATCCGGTCAAATCGGGTGGTGGCAATCATATCGATGTCGATTTGCCAGATTTCCGAGATCGCCCAGAACGCCGCAACAACCGCCAGAATATTGGCGATACGGCGGGAGAGATCCTCGTATGTGTGCATCTTGTGGGTATTCAGGAAAGGCGCGAGTTCGTCCTCGGTGTCTTCTTCCTGTGTGATGCCTGCGTCCGGATCAGGACCGTGGCTGTCCTCTGCAGCTTTGGCACGCCATTGTTCCAGCAGACGCTGGCGGTGGAAGAAACGTTCAATCAGATAGCCGACGATGCCATAGACCACGATCACAGTTAACAGCACCAGATAAAAGCCGGTGATCAGGGGCAGGCCAAGGGGCTGTGCCTCAATCAGACGATAGGTCATCTCTGCCCATGCGATAAAGAAATAGGCAATCACCAGCGGCGCCCAGGCCTGTGATGCTATTCTTGTGGGCAGGGAAGCGTCTTCATACCGCTCACCGTTGAGGATCGCCTCAGAGACCGCCCGACGATTGACCAGCACCATCGCCACGTTGAGGAACACCACGAATAACGTCAGCGTAGAGGTCAGCAGCGCATGGATGTCATAGCTAAGCCCCAGTTCCTTCATCCAGCCGCAAAAGTTGACGACAATAGCCGAGACGGTGGCCACATTCAAAAGCCAGTAGAACAGCTTGCGTGCATCCTTGTCGGAAAAATGCGGGATGCGGTATTGCTCCAGATAGGGCGAAAGGATCATCCGCCACAGGAACACGACAGAGCGGGTGACAATATAAGTGAGGTAAATATAGGCCACGGTCAGCCGGACCGTGCCGTCTTCGGACTCTCCAAATACGGCGATGCCAACGCCGTAAGAGATCATCACCACCAGCGCCAGACCGATGACGGCCAGTACAGTGCGCAGCAACAGGATTGGCAGTTTGTCGGTGTAGCCGATCGGGTTTGGCGTCTGTAAGCCGATGAACCACGGCCCCACCAGCCTCTTTCCGTAGGTCTCGCGCACGATCAACTCGGACAAAAGCAGGCTGGCCAGAGTGGACAGAAGGATTACGAAATAGATTGAATAATGCCCCGTTGGACTTTGCCCGTTCAGGATAAAGATGATCTCTTCCAACGCCTCGGGCGCACGGGCGACGCGGTTGCGCAGGGTGGTGCGGAATGTATAGGCCCGCTCCTGCGTTTTCATCAGCAAAGAGCCTTGGTATTGCTCTGCCTCTGTCTGTTCGTCGGTTTTTTCCGGACCATCGGGATTGATCACAATCACCTGCATCCCTGAATCCGTAGCGGATTTTATGATCTCGTCCATTGGATTGGACGCCTGGCTTCCGTGGGATTGGGCCTGTGCAATTCCGGCCAGAAACGCGAAAAGCGCAGTTATCAGGCACAGGCGAAGAGAGCGGATGATGGTCATATGCGACCCTTTGTTGATGGCGTAATTGACCTTAGTGCGGTTTGGCGCACTGGGAAAGGGCGGAACAGAATTGCCTTGGACCGTTCCTCGAAAAAAGCGCGGGGCTGACACCGCGAATTTGTAACACTGGCTCAAGACCCTGTGAGCCGTGGAATTTGTCCCTGTTCATTCACGCATCACTTGCTAAGTGCGCCTGTGTATCACGGGGATCGGGGTGCATCGGGCCTATTGCCTCGGGCGCGGGCGGCTTTTTCCGCGGAAAAAACGTGGCGGAAGCGGGAAAAGGCGCGTAAATGTGATTTTGCAGGCTATATTCAGGTCCCACATGCAACAGCTAGACGCAAAGGTCGTTTTAATATGAGTTCTGATGGATCGCGGCCGAAAGAGTCGGGCCGGCGTGCGCCGCGTGTGTTGCTGTATAGTCATGATACATTTGGCCTTGGCCATTTGCGCCGCTCGCGCACCATTGCCGGTGCACTGACAGAAATTGACCCCAATCTCTCGGCGCTGATCCTGACCGGATCGCCTGTTGCGGGCCGGTTTACCTTTCCTGACAGGGTCGATCACATCCGCCTGCCCGGTGTGACGAAACTGACGGACGGGTCTTATGCCTCCGAGGCGCTGGGCCTTGATATTGACGAAACCACCGCGCTTCGGGCCGGACTGATCCGTGCGGCGGCTGAAAATTTTGAACCCGATCTGGTGATTGTGGATAAGGAACCCAACGGATTTCGCGGTGAGCTGATGGAAACGCTGGCGTGGTTGCGGGCCAATACCAACGCGAAACTGGTGCTTGGTTTGCGCGATGTGCTGGATGAGGGAGAGACCCTTGCAGCGGAATGGGAGCGCAAGGGCGCCGTCGCCGCGATGCAAGATTTTTACCATGACATTTGGGTTTACGGGCTGAAGTCGATCTATAATCCGTTGCAGGGCGTGTCCTACCCCGATGAAATAAACCACCGGATGCATTACACCGGATACCTGCGCCGCGAGACATGGGATCACGGACCGGAGGTTGAAGTAGAGCCTTATATTCTGGTCACACCGGGGGGCGGTGGTGACGGGGCAAGGCTGGTGGATCAGGTGCTGCGCGCCTATGAAGCCGATCCGACCCTCTCGCCCAAAGCCCATATCATCTACGGGCCGTTCCTGTCCGGCGATACCCGCACGCAGTTTGAGGACCGTGTCGCCAAGCTCGACGGGCGGGTGATTTCGCTCGGGTTTGACAGCAAGATGGAGAACCTGATCGACAATGCGATCGGCGTGATCGCGATGGGCGGGTATAACACCTTTTGCGAAATCCTGTCTTTTGACAAACGGGCGATCATCATGCCGCGCAAAATCCCCCGTCTGGAGCAATACATCCGCGCAGCACGGGCCGAACAACTGGGGCTGGTGCGCATGCTTGATCCTGATCGCGACGGGCCGGGAACGGATGTGATGATCAACGCCATCCGCGCCTTGCCGGACCAGCCGCTGCCCTCTACCGGGCAGTATCCCGACCTGTTGGAAGGGCTGGATCATATCGTTGCGCGGGTCCGTGACCTGCTGGATACACCGGATATAAAGGCCGCAGAATGAGCGCTGAAGACCCGAAACTGGCGGTTGTCGTCAAAGGCTGGCCACGGCTGTCCGAAACGTTCATTGCGCAGGAATTGGTTGCGCTGGAACGGGCGGGGCACAGTTTTGACATCTGGTCGCTGCGTTTTCCCACTGACAAGAAAACCCATCCGCTGCATGAAGAAACCCGCGCAAGGGTGCGGTATCTGCCGGAATATCTGCACCACGAAAAAGCCCGTGTTGTTCGCGGCTGGTCCAAGGCACGTAAAATGCCGGGATTCAAGAAGGCCCATCAGGTCTGGATGCAGGACCTGCGCCGCGATCTTACCCGCAACAGGGTGCGCCGCTTCGGGCAGGCTTGTGTGCTGGCGGCGGAATTGCCTGCGGGGACCAAGGGTCTTTACGCCCATTTCCTGCATACGCCATCATCCGTGGCCCGTTATGCGGCGCTGATCCGTGGCATCGACTGGTCCTTTTCTGCCCATGCCAAGGACATTTGGACCTCGCCGGATTGGGAAATCCGCGAGAAATTGGCGAATGATGGCACTGGGGCTGCTTTTGGTGTGACATGCACAGGGTTTGGCGCGGCGCATCTGCAACAGATGGCGGAACCCGCCGAGCGTGTCAGTCTGCTGTACCACGGGCTTGATCTGGACCGTTTCCCGCTGCCCCCGGCGCAGCGCCCCGATGACGGGGTTTTCCGGATGCTGTCTGTCGGGCGTCTGGTGGAAAAGAAGGGATTTGACCGGCTTGTCAAAGCGCTATCGCTCTTGCCCGATGATCTGAACTGGCACTGGACCCACATTGGCGGCGGTGATCTGAAGGACGATCTTCAGGCAATGGCCAAAGCCGAGGACATCAACGACCGCATCACGTGGCGCGGCGCCTGTGACCAGCCTGAAGTGGTTGAGGCGATGCGCAGCCATGATCTGTTCGTGCTGCCCTCGCGCATTGCCGAAGACGGGGATCGGGACGGCCTGCCCAATGTGTTGATGGAGGCGGCGTCACAAAAGCTGGCGATCCTGTCCACGCCGGTCAGCGCCATTCCCGAATTTATCAGCTCCGGCGTGCACGGGTTGCTGGTCGAAGACTCTCCGGAAACCCTGACCTTTGCGATTATGGATCTGGCCCGCAATCCCGAACAGCGCAGGGAATTTGCAGATACGGCCTATGACCGTCTGGTGGCGGATTTCGGGGTGGATGCGGGCATATCGCAACTCTCCGCGCGTCTCAACACGCTGATCTCATGACGCAGGGGCGCCCCCCGCGCATCGCTTTTTATGCGCCGCTGAAACCGCCGGATCACGACACCCCGAGCGGCGACCGCACTATCGCGCGGGGATTGATGCACGCGTTGGCGCAATTGGGCGCGGTGGAACTGGTCAGCCGCTTTCGCAGCCGCGAAGCACGGGGCGATACAACGGCGCAAGCCGCGCTGGTGGCAGAGGCGGATCGCATCGCAAAGGGTCTGATTGCCAAGGGGGCGGTCTGGGACAGTTGGATCACCTATCACAACTATTACAAAGCCCCCGACCTGATCGGCCCGCGAGTCTGCGCCGCGCTGGGCATTCCCTATCATCTGGTCGAAGCCAGCCGCGCACCCAAACGTCTGCACGGGCCTTGGGCCGATTTCGCCCGCCGCGCCGATGCGGCCAGTGATGCGGCGGCGGTGATTTTCTACTTCACGGGGCGGGATTTGCCGGAGCTGGAAAAGGCCCGTCCAGAGACACAAAAGCTGGTGCATCTGCGGCCGTTTCTCGATCGTGATAGCCTGCCAGAAGGGTCTTTCAGATCGGCAGGCAAGACACTTCTGGCAGTTGGAATGTTGCGCAGGGGCGATAAACTGGCGTCCTACCGGAACCTCGCCGCAGCGCTGCATTTCGTAAAGTCAGACGGCTGGAGCCTGCGCATCGTCGGGGATGGCCCTGCCGGCGCAGAGGTGCAAGACCTGTTTGCCCCTTTTGGCAAGCGCATTACATTTGTCGGGGCACTGGATGCCGCAGGGGTGGCCACCGAAATGTCCGCAGCGGATGTGTTCGTCTGGCCCGGCGTGAACGAGGCATTCGGAATGGTTTATATAGAAGCACAAGCCGCCGGTCTGATGGTCGTGGCCGAGGATCGCGTAGGGGTGCGGGATGTGGTCGGCCCCGCAGGAATTCTGACGCCGCCGGATGATGCCAAAGCCTTTGGCGCGGCGATAGATCAGGCGTTTGACAAAGGGCCACAAGACTCTGTTCAGCGCCGGTACGCGCAACAGCACTTACGCGGCGCAGCGGTAGAGACACTTGCCGGAGCGGTTCAATTCAAAGAGGCAACACAATGATCAGACTGGCGATTATCCGTCACGGCCACACGCCATGGAACCGCGCAGGGCAGATACAGGGGCGCACGGATATTGCGCTGGAAGAGCAGGCGGCCACCGATCTCGCTGCGCTTAAATTGCCAGCTGGTTGGGAGGACGCCGATCTGGTGGCAAGCCCGCTGCAACGGGCGACCCAGACCGCGCGGTTGATCGCGGATCGGGATGCCGTGGAAGTACCAGCACTGATCGAAATGGATTGGGGCGATTGGGAAGGCAGGAAGGGTGTTGATCTGAAAGCCGATCCGGACTCCGGCTTTAAGGATATAGAGCATTGGGGCTGGGACTATCGCCCGCCGGATGGCGAGAGCCCGCGCGATGTCGCCGCCCGTTTGGTCCCTTTCGTAAGCACGTTGAAACAGGACACTATCGCGGTCTGCCACATCGGGATCATGCGGGTTCTGCTGGCACAGGCGACAGGCTGGAATTTCGATGGCCCCGCCCCGTTCCAGATCAAACGCAACAGGTTGTATGTGATGGAATGGGACGGAAACGCCCTGTCTGTTTCCGGCGATCCGATCCGGCTGGAGGCCCGTTAACCATGCGTGTGATGATCCTTGTGACCCATCTTCTTGGCACCGGCCATCTGAGCCGTGCGCTTACTTTGGGCCGCGCGTTTGGCGGAAATGGACATGACACCCATGTGGTGTCCGGCGGTGTTCCGGTGGAAAACCTCTCTGAAGACGGCATTACCCTGCACCAGCTCCCGCCGGTGAAATCCGACGGTGTCAATTTTACCACGCTTCTGACCGAACAGGGCGCGGTGGCCGATGGAGATTACCTTGCCAGACGCAAGGCAGCGCTTTTGTTCTGTCTTGAACAGATTGAACCGGATGTGATCATCACCGAACTTTACCCCTTCGGGCGGCGTGTTCTGAAGGGGGAGTTTCAGGCCCTCTTGAACCGCGCGCAAGAGGCTACCGACCCGCCGCTGGTGTTCAGTTCCATCCGCGATATTCTCGCGCCGCCCTCCAAGCCGCAAAAAGCGTTGGAAACAGAGGCGGTTGCGGCCGTCTATTACGACGGTGTTCTGGTGCATTCGGATGCAGAAATCACCCCGCTGGAGGCAAGCTGGCCGGTGGGGGCGATGCTTGCGGACAAGTTGCAATATACCGGATATGTCGCGCCCCCTGCTGCCGGCGGGCATCCAAACGGCACAGGCGCGGGCGAGGTTCTGGTGACAGCCGGCGGAGGCTCGGTAGGTCAGAACCTGTTTGAAGCGGCGGTGAAGGCGGCGGCGTTAGACCCTGAAAACCGCTGGCGTTTGCTGGTTGGCGGGGCAGATAAAGAGCGGGTTATCCGTGACTTGCAAGATATGGTGCAGGGCAGCAACGTGATTGTCGAACCGACCCGGCCCGATTTTCGCCAGATGCTGACAGGCGCAAAAATCGCGGTGTGCATGTGTGGCTACAACACAGCCATGGACCTGTTGCAATCCCGCATCCCTGCAGTGTTCGTACCGTTTGATGCGGGCGGCGAGGTGGAACAGACCCTGCGGGCGGAGAGCCTTGCAAAACAGACCGGATTTACCGTCGTCCGCGCAGCAGATGCCACGCCCGAGGTGCTGGTCGCAGCGGTGCAAGACCTGTCAGGGGCAGAGGTCCAGCCGCTGGATCCCAAGCAGTTTCAGGGCGCAACACAAGCTGTTGAAATCGTGGAGCAGTTCTACGAGAAACAAAAGGTCAGGAGCAAAGCGCATGAGTGACATATGGGCGCCATTAGACACTGAATTTGACGCGTGGCGTGCCGCTGATCTGCGTCTGCCGTTCTGGTGGCGCGACGATGACGCCTATCATGTCACACCGGAGCTAGCGCAGCTGAACGCCCTGTCCGAACAGACCGGGGTGGATGTCTATCTGGCTGTTATTCCAAGCAAATTGCAGCCTGATCTGCCATCTTATGTGGCAAATCACAATAACCTGCTGCCTGTCACGCACGGCTATGCCCATCAGGATCACACGCCTGCAGGTGTGAAGAAATGCGAATTTGCCTCGGATCGGGAGGATGATGCGGTCACGCGAGAGCTGCAAGAGGGGCTACGGTTGATGGAGGAGGGCTTCGGAGCAAATTTTGTGCCGATGTTTGTCCCCCCGTGGAACCGCTTTGGCAATGACCACAAGTTCAAGCTGAAGACTCTTGGCTACAAAGGATTTTCCACATATGGCCCGCGCCGGAACCGCTGGTCAAAGCGCGGGATGGAGCAGATCAACACCCATGTGGACCCGATAAACTGGCGGGGCAGCCGCTCACTCGATGAGCCGTCCCGAATCGTTGCGCGTATGGTTGAACAACTAACAGCGCGGCGACTGGGTCAGGCCGACAATTCAGAGCCTTACGGTTATCTGACACATCATAAGGCCCATGATGCGGATATCTGGGCATTTTCCGAAGAACTCCTGAAAAAATTCAAAGGCGGGCCAGTTGATTTATGGTCCGCGCAAGACATGGCAAAGAGGTAGAGAGATGAGCAGATTAGACAGCATGCTGCGGCGGTTTACAGCCCAGCGGGACGGATTGAACTGGGCTGCGAAACTGGTGGAAAGCCATGCCGGTGACGGGCTGGACATGGGGCTTGGCAACGGGCGCACCTATGACCATATGCGCGAAATCATGCCGGACCGGCGCATTTGGGTGATGGACCGCGTGTTGCAGTGTCATCCCTCCTGTGTGCCACCGGAACTGGACTTCCTGCAAGGCGAGGCCGAGGAAGGGCTCGCACGACTGGCAGAGATGGACGCGAGAATCGTGCTCGCCCATTATGACTTCGGCTATGGCGTGAAAGAGGAAGACGTGGCCGAGGCCGCGCGGCTCAGCCCGTTGATTGCCAAGATTATGGTGCGGGGCGGGATGATCGTTTCAGGTCAGCCGCTGGAGGGGTTCGATCAGGTGCAAGGGCCGGATCATATCGCGCCGGACAGGTATTATTTTTACCGCACCTGAACAGGTTAGCCCGCGAGGTTAAGAAGCACACCACCACCGGCCGCAAGCATTACAACGGCCCAAGGCGGTGTCTTCCAGGCCATCAGCAGAACGAAGCAGCCGACCGCCAGCGCCAAATCCGGCATTCCGCCGATGGCGCTGGTAAAAACAGGTGAATAAAGTGCGGCCCCCAATATACCGACCACCGCTGCGTTCGCCCCTTGCATCAGGCTTTGCACGCTTGGGGTGTTCCGCAGGCTCTGCCAGAAGGGGAGCACACCTGTCAGTAGGAGAAATCCGGGCAAAAACAGCGCAGTTTGCGCCAGTGTTGCGCCGGTTATGCCGTTTGGTTCGCTGTCAAGTACAGCGCCGAGATAGGCCGCAAAGGTGAACAGCGGACCGGGCACAGCCTGCGCTGCGCCATAGCCTGCCAGAAACGCATCCGCCGAAACCTGTCCGCTTTGCACCACTTCGGCTTCCAGCAGGGGCAGCACCACATGGCCGCCGCCGAACACCAAGGAACCAGAACGGTAGAAACTGTCAAAGACACTCAGGCTTGGGGAAAACGGGGCGAGCAGGGGGAGCAGAGCCAGCAACCCGACAGCTAGGATCAGGCAAAATGCTGCTGCGGTGCGCGAAACCGGCAGGGGCGGCGCGGGCGCATAACGTGCCGTGCCGTGGCAGAACAGGCGCCCTGCTACCGCGCCAAACAGGATGGCGGCGACCATGGCGGTCGCGCCGGAGAACAGGGCGAGGATACCGATTGCACCCGCAGCAATAGTGGCACGGGTGCGATCCGGACAAAGCGTGCGGGCCATGCCCCAGACTGCCTGCGCGACGATGGCCACGGCGACGATTTTCAAGCCGTGCAATGCGCCACTTCCGATCGGGCCGGAAACGGCGGTAGCGCCCAGCGCGAAGGCGAAGAGGATAAAAACCGATGGAAAGGTGAAGCTGGCGAAGGCCGCAAAGGCTCCGGCCCATCCTGCCCGCATAAGACCCAAGGCAAAGCCGACCTGACTGGAGGCAGGGCCGGGCAGGAACTGGCAGAGCGCCACCAGATCCGCGTAATCCGCATCTGTCAGCCACTGTCGCCGCGTAACCAACTCGTCACGGAAATACCCCAGATGGGCAATTGGCCCGCCAAAAGAGGTCAGGCCAAGTTTCAAGAACACCGCAAACACTTCACCGGCATTGCCGTCAGCGGGCTTTGGAAAGGGGGGTGGCGGTGCGTCTGTCATGCTATCTCGATACAAAAACGGGGGCAGGCCGAACAGCCTGTCCCCCGATAGCATGGCCGCGTAACGGTTTCACCAAAGACCGCCGTTTAACGTCCGACGCTTACGTAGGTCAGGCCGTGGTTTGCAGCCTCGGCCGGATCATAGACATTGCGCAGGTCGGCCATTTTCGGCGTCTTCATGATGCTGACCACACGGTCCAGATCAAGTGCGCGGAATTCGTTCCATTCGGTCATCAGGATAACCGCTTCTGCATCTTTCATTGCAGCATAGGCATCTTCTTCCCACGTCACGCCGGGTAGCAGGTCTTTGCCTTCCTTATAACCTTGGGGATCAACCACATGCACATTTGCACCGGCGCCGACCAGTGCGGGCACAATCGTCAGGGACGGGCTGTCGCGCATATCGTCGGTGTTCGGTTTGAAGGTCACACCCAGAACAGCGATCTTCTTGCCGTTCACAATGTCGTCGCAAAGCTCCATGATCTTGTCGATCATCCGCCGCTTGGTGGCTTCGTTGATGTCGATCACGGACTCAACGATCTCCATCGGGCTGGCATATTCCTGACCGATCCGTGCCAGCGCCTTGGTGTCTTTTGGAAAGCAGGAACCGCCATAGCCGGGACCGGCGTTCAGGAATTTGGAGCCGATCCGGTTGTCCATGCCCATGCCTTTGGCAACGGATTTCACATCCGCACCGACCTTTTCGCACAGGGCGGCAATTTCGTTGATAAAGGTGATCTTGGTGGCCAGAAAAGCGTTGGCAGCGTATTTGATCATCTCGGCGGATTCCAATCCGGTGTAGACGATTGGCGCCTCGCGAACGGCCAGAGGACGGTAGATTTTCGCCATAACGTCACGGGCTCTGTCGGATTCCACACCAACCACAACGCGGTCGGGACGCATGAAATCCTCAATCGCGGCACCTTCCCGCAGGAATTCGGGATTGGACGCCACATCAAAATCCGCATCCGGATTTTCTTCGCGGATGATCTCTTCGATCCGGCGGTTGGTGCCGACCGGAACAGTGGATTTGGTGACAACAACCGTATAGCCGTCTATGGCGCGGGCGATTTCGCGGGCTGCTTCATAAACATAGGTCAGGTCCGCATGGCCATCGCCGCGGCGTGTCGGGGTGCCAACACCGATAAACACGGCATCGGCTTTGGCAACGGCGTCTGCGAAATCGAGTGTAAACCCGAGACGACCCGCCGCCACATTACGCGCCATCAGATCATCCAGTCCGGGCTCAAAAATCGGAACAATGCCATTTTCCAGAGCTTCAATTTTCTCGGGTAGTTTATCGACGCAAATTACATCGTGGCCAAAGTCGGAAAAACAAACCCCTGAAACGAGCCCCACATAACCGGTGCCAATCATAGTTAACTGCATATTAAAGCCTTTTGCTGGAAGATGACGTTCCTGATAAGCGGTGGTTCTAGCGAAATCAGGGGTTGTTTCAAGCGAATTAGCCTGATTGCAGTAGGCGCCTATGGCAGTTAAGGCTTGGGTGTTTCTGCAAAAGGGCAAACCATGGCAAAAATTCTGATTACGGGCAGCGCAGGGTTCATAGGCTTTCATCTGGCACAGGTCATGCTGGACCGGGGCTGGCAGGTGCTGGGCGTCGATGCGATGACCGATTATTATGACGTGAACCTCAAGCGTCGCCGCCACGGGATGTTGTCCCAGAACGAAGGCTTCAGCGCCCTTGAAGTGGACATCCGCGATTTTGGGGAATTGCAGGCGCCGGTGATGGAATTTGCGCCGGATGTGATCGTCCATCTCGCGGCCCAAGCCGGCGTGCGGTATTCCATTGAAAACCCCCGCGCCTATATCGAAACCAATCTCGTTGGCACCTTTAACATCATGGAACTGGCCCGCGAACTGGCGGTGGACCATTTGCTGATGGCCTCCACCTCCAGCGTTTATGGCGCGAATGAGGTGATGCCTTTCACCGAGGTTGAAAAGACCGATACGCAGATGACGCTTTATGCGGCGACGAAAAAGGCCAATGAAAACATGGGGCATTCCTATGCCCATCTGTGGAAACTGCCCACAACCATGTTCCGTTTCTTTACGGTTTACGGCCCTTGGGGGCGTCCCGATATGGCGCTGTTCAAATTTGTGAAGGCCGGTCTGAACGGTGATCCGATTGATGTCTACAACCACGGCGATATGGAGCGGGATTTCACCTATGTAACCGATCTCGTCCGCGCCATCAGCCTGCTGGTAGAGGCACCGCCCCCGCGGGTGGCGGAACGTGAGAACTGGACGCCTCTGGAAAACGACAGCCTGTCGCCCGCTGCGCCGTTCCGTGTGGTTAACATCGGCAATTCGGACAAGGTGCGTCTGTTGGATTTCGTGGAAGAGATCGAACAGGCCATTGGTCAAAAGATCGAGCGGAATTACATGGATATGCAGCCAGGCGATGTGCCTGCAACCTGGGCAGATTGCGAATTGTTGAAACAACTTGTGGGCTATACGCCTGAAACAGATGTTCACGATGGCGTGCGTGCCTTTGTCGATTGGTATCGGGACTATTATTCTGTGTGATGCACAGAAGGAAGCATTGCCATGTTGGATATGAAATCAGCCCGAATCGCCGTGATCGGTCTTGGCTATGTCGGGTTGCCGCTGGCGGTGGAGTTCGGACGCCTGTTTCCGACGGTCGGGTTTGACCTGAACGCCGGACGGATCGCCAGCCTGCGCAAGGGCGAGGATTTCACCCGCGAGGTCACGCCGGATGAAATGGCGCAGGCACAGCACCTGCAATTTGTCGATGCGGTGGAAGAAATCCGCGATTGCAACGTCTACGTGGTGACGGTTCCAACCCCTGTGGATGCCCATAAACGCCCCGATCTCGGCCCCTTGCTGGCGGCGAGCCGGTCTGTGGGCGATGTCCTGTCAAAAGGCGATGTGGTGATCTTTGAAAGCACGGTTTATCCCGGCGCCACCGAAGAAGACTGCGTTCCGGTAATCGAAGCGGCGTCAGGGCTGGTGTTTAACCGCGATTTCTTTGTCGGTTACAGTCCGGAGCGGATCAACCCCGGTGACATGCAGAGCCGTTTGCCAACGATCATCAAAGTCACCTCCGGCAGCACGCCGGAGGCTGCGGATTTTATTGACAGCCTCTATGCCGCGATTGTGCCTGCGGGCACCCACAAAGCCCCGTCCATCGCCGTGGCCGAAGCTGCCAAGGTGATTGAAAACACCCAACGCGACCTCAATATCGCGCTGGTTAACGAACTGGCGATGATCTTTCACCGCTTGGGAATTGATACCGCCGACGTGCTGGAGGCGGCAGGCACCAAGTGGAATTTCCTGCCCTTCAAACCCGGTTTGGTGGGCGGGCATTGCATCGGGGTCGATCCCTATTACCTGACCCATAAGGCGCAGGCGGTCGGGTATAATCCCGAAGTCATTCTGGCAGGGCGCCGGATCAATGACGCGATGGGCAAGGTTGTGGCCTCTGAACTGATCAAGGCGATGATCCGCAAAGGTGTCGCGATTGAAGGGGCCGAGATCCTTGTGATGGGGCTGACGTTCAAGGAAAACTGTCCGGATCTGCGCAACACCCGCGTGGTGGATGTGGTGGCAGAGCTTCAGGATTACGGGGTAACGGTGCATGTGCATGACCCTTGGGCTGATCCCGAACAGGCCCGAGAGATCTATGGTATTGATCTGGTGGAAACACCGGATCAGGG
The DNA here is from genome assembly GCF_001719615.1 of Neptunicoccus sediminis. Classification (GTDB taxonomy): domain Bacteria; phylum Pseudomonadota; class Alphaproteobacteria; order Rhodobacterales; family Rhodobacteraceae; genus Amylibacter; species Amylibacter sediminis. The sequence goes on along the minus strand of NZ_MDVX01000001.1, from coordinate 64,363 downwards.
CCGCTATGACGCGATTGTTCTGGCGGTAGCCCATGATGTTTTTGCCAAAGACGATCCCGCAAGGATCAACGGTCTTTGTGCGTCTCCCAGCGTCATCTACGATCTAAAGCATATTTTGCCCAAATCAGCCGTCGATTTGCGTCTGTAACCCACCGCAGTCCTTGTTTTTTTCTTGCACCGCGCGTTAACTGGTGCTGCGGCCTTGAAAGAGGCCATGAACAAACGGGACATCAGAATGAACGCCGAGACCGCGCCGCTCTTGCAGGTTGACGACCTGTCGATCGGGTTTGGAGACCATCCCCCGATAATTACGGACGTAAAGTTTTCGATCAATCGGGGCGAAACGCTTGCTCTGGTAGGAGAGAGCGGATCGGGTAAGACGATCACCTGTCGCTCTTTGCTGCGGGTGTTGCCCCGTTCTGCGGTGATCCATTCCGGCACGGCTGTGTTCAATCCGGCGGATGCTGCACCAGTGGATTTGTTCGCCCTGTCCGAAAAACAGTTGCGGGATGTGCGGGGCGACCGGATTTCCATGATCTTTCAGGAACCTATGCACAGCCTGTCACCGCTGCACCGGATCGGTCATCAGGTGGCCGAGGTTCTGACCCTGCATCGCGGCCATTCCCGTGCCAGCGCAAAAGGCGAAGTGATCGAGAAATTCCGCCGTGTGGGATTTATGGATCCGAAACGGGCGTTTGAAGCCTATCCGTTTGAACTGTCGGGTGGCATGCGCCAGCGGGCGATGATTGCGATGGCGATGATTGCGCGGCCCGAATTGCTGATTGCGGATGAACCGACCACGGCGCTTGATGTGACCACACAGGCGCAGGTGCTGGAACTGATTAAAAGCTTGCAACAGGAAACCGGCATGGCGGTGATCTTTGTCACCCATGATCTGGGGGTAGTCGCAAACATCGCGGATCAGGTCTGCGTGTTGCGCAAAGGGCGCGTGATGGAAAGCGGGCCGACCGACATCGTGATCGGTGCGCCGGCCCACGGTTACACAAAAAAGCTGCTGGCGGCGGCCCCTGCCATCCCCCATAGCGCCGAACCCTCTGCGGCGCGGCCCGTTGTGGACCCGATCCTGCAGCTTGAAGGGATCAACAAGACGTTCATTTCCCGCGCGGGCAGCTTCTTTGGCAAGAACCGCGAGGTTCAGGCGGTGCAAAACGTCAGCCTGACGGTGGAGCGGGGCAAGACTTTTGCCATTGTGGGCGAGAGCGGCTCGGGCAAATCTACCGTTGCGAATATCGCCTTGGGCGCGACGCCGGCAGACGAAGGCGGAGCGATCCGCTATTGGGCAGAGAAAGGCGCTTTGCCCGTCGATGTGGCGCATCTGGACACAACAGAGCGCCGTGCCTTCCAGCGTGAGGCACAGATGGTGTTTCAGGACCCTTTCAGCTCCCTGTCTCCGCGCATGCAAATCATTGATATTCTGACCGAACCCCTGCGAATTCACGGGATCGGCACCCGCAAGGAGCAAAAGGATCGCGCGGCAGAGCTGCTGGAGAAAGTCGGGCTGGACAAGAACATGTTGCGCCGCTTTCCCCATGCATTTTCCGGCGGCCAGCGCCAGCGTCTGTCCATTGCCCGCGCGCTCGCCCTGAACCCGAGCCTTCTGGTCTGTGACGAACCCACCAGCGCGCTCGATCTGTCGGTGCAGATGCAAGTGCTTGAACTGCTGGAAGAAATCCGCGACGATTTCGGTCTTAGCTACTTGTTCATCAGTCACGATCTGGCGGTTGTCGCGCGGATTGCGGATGAAGTGGCGGTCATGCGGCAGGGGCAGATTGTGGAACAGGCGGCGCCGGATGTGTTGTTCACGGCACCCCGTCATCCCTACACAAAGGCCCTGATCGCCGCCTGTCTTGAGGCAGACGTGACCCAGAAAATCAACCTTCAAACAGTGGCGCTGGGCGCGGGGGATCCCCATACCTGGCCCGAAGCTTTTGCCATGCATGGCACGACACTGCCGCCACTGATCGAGACGGAGCCGGGCCATATGGTCCGGGTGAACCCATGATGTTGCAGCCTTTTATCAGATCCTTGTGTCTTGTCGCCGCATTGGCCGCAGCACCTTTTGCCGCGTTGGCGGAAGATGTGGTGATGCAGGAAACCGGCTTTTGGGAAACAGAGGTTAGGTCCGGTGCGCTCGACCCGATCGAGATGCGAATGCCGCGCAATCCGGTGGTGGTCGATCTCGCCGCGAAGGGGCGGCAGTTCGGCCAGCATGGTGGCAATCTGCGCACGATGGTCACGCGCTCCAAGGATGTGCGGCAGATGGTCGTTTACGGCTACGCACGGCTGGTGGGCTATGACGCGAAATATAACCTCGTGCCGGATATTCTGGCGGATGTAAAAGTCGCAGAGGAGCGGATTTTCGTGCTTAAACTGCGCGAAGGCCACCGCTGGTCCGATGGTGCGCCTTTCACTTCGGATGACTTTCGTTACTGGTGGTATGACGTGGCCAATAACCCCGAACTCTCGCCCAGCGGCCCGCCGTCGTTCCTGCGGGTGGACGGGGAATATCCGCGGGTATTGTTCCCGAATGAAACCACCGTGATCTTTCGCTGGTCCAAACCCAATCCCGGATTTCTGCCCCATCTTGCGCAGGCCAGACCACCGTTTATCTACCGTCCCTCGGCCTATCTGAAACAGTTTCACACCAAATACGCCGATCCGGTGAAGCTGGCCAAAGCTGTGGCGAAAAAGAAGGTCCGAAGCTGGGCCGCGCTGCACAACAAGCGCGATAACATGTATAAATTCGACAACCCCAGCCTGCCGACATTGCAGCCGTGGATACCGGCGGATACCGGCATGGACAGCCGCCGCCTGTTTGTGCGCAACCCCTATTATCACCGGATTGACAGTCGCGGTTTGCAACTGCCCTATATTGATACCGTCGAGATGAGCATCGTCGGCTCCGGTTTGGTGGCGGCAAAAACCAACGCCGGAGAGGTGGATCTTCAGGCACGCGGGCTCGACTTTAACGATGTGGCGGTGCTGAAGAAGGGGGAATCCGAAGGGCAGGAATACAAGGTGCACCTGTGGCCGAACGGCACGGCAAGCCAGATTGCGATCTATCTGAACCTGAACCATGCCGATCCAATCTGGCGCGAGATCCTGCGCGATGTGCAGTTTCGCCGCGCGCTGTCTCTGGGAATTGACCGCCGTATGATCAATCGTGCGCTTTATTTCGGGCTGGCCTCTGAGGGGAACATGACAGCCCTGCCTGCCAGCCCGTTTTATAGCGAGGCTAACCTTCACAGTTTTGCCCAATATGATCCGGAACGGGCGAACCGGATACTCGACGATCTGGGCTTTACCGACCGCAGGGGCGACGGCATTCGCGTTCTGGACGATGGCCGCCCGATGCGTGTTCTGGTGGAAACCGCGGGCGAACGTCAGGAAGTCGAAAACGCCCTGCAAATCATCGCAGACACCTGGCGCGATATCGGTGTGGAACTGGTGATGCGCCCGCTTGACCGCGATATTCTGCGCCAGCACGTCTATTCCGGCCAGTCGATGGCGGCGGTCTGGTTTGGCTGGGACAATGGCATCCCAACCCCCAATACGTCACCCGACTATCTTGCGCCCCGTGCTCAGGACTTTTTTGCATGGCCGAAATGGGGGCAGTACTATCAAACAAATGCCGAAGCAGGGGAGCCTGTGGACATGCCCAAAGCGGCGCGTCTGATGGATCTTGCCGCCGAATGGGAGCGGACCAACAACCGCGCACGGCGGGTGGCGATCTGGCAGGAGATGTTACAAATCCACGCTGAAGAAAAATACGCCATCGGCATTCTGGCCGAAGCCCCGCAACCTGTCGTGGTGTCTAACAAGCTGAAAAATGTGCCGGAGGCCGGGCTTTGGGCCTGGGATCCGGGGGCGCATTTCGGAATACACCGGGTGGATGAATTCTTCTTTGCGCCAGAGGTCACAAACTGATGCTCATACTGCGGTATTCGATTTATCGTTTCATCACGATGCTGGCGACCCTTGTGGTGGTGTCGGCGCTGGTGTTTTTCATCATGAACCTGCCGCCGGGTGATTATCTGTCCAACCTGATTGCCGAGCTGCGGGCCACAGGGCAGGCGGACGGCATTTCCAAGGTGGAGTTTCTGCGGGTGGAATACTCGCTCGATCAGCCGCTGTGGAAGCAATACCTGATCTGGATGGGCTTCTGGCCCGGTCCGCACGGGTTTTCCGGCATCATCCAAGGGGACTTCGGCTGGTCGTTCGAATTTGACCGCCCCGTTGCGGAAATTGTCGGCGGGGCCTTGTGGCTGACGGTTCTGGTGAATGTGGCGGCGGTGCTGTTTGTCTATCTGGTGGCGCTGCCGCTGGGTGTACTGGCCGCGGCGAAATCCAAAACATGGGTGGATTATACGTCGGCTTTTGTGGGGTATCTGGGGCTGGCAACGCCGAATTTTCTGCTGGCGCTGATCCTGTTCTATTACGGGCATAAATATCTGGACCTGCCCATCGGCGGCCTGATGGCACCGGAGTTTGAAGGACAGCCCATGTCCCCCGAGAAGATCAAATCGGTGTTGCTGCACCTGATCATCCCGACCTTCGTGATCGGCACATCAGGGGCTGCCGCCATGATGCAGCGGTTGCGGGCCAATCTATTGGACGAGCTGTCAAAACCCTATGTGGATACGGCGCGGGCCAAGGGGGTGCCTCCGGTGAAGGCGATCCTGAAATATCCGTTCCGTGTGTCTTTGAACCCGTTTGTGGCGGATATTGGCAACCTGCTGCCCTCGCTTGTGTCTGGTTCGGTGCTGGTTTCCGTCGTGCTTGGCTTGCAGACGATTGGGCCGGCGCTACTGACCGCGCTGAAATCGCAGGATCAGTTTCTGGCAGGATTTATCCTGCTGTTCGTCGCCGCGCTGACCCTTGTGGGAACGATGATTTCCGATGTTTTGCTGGTTCTGCTTGATCCGCGCATCCGGTTTGGAGGGCGCAGGAAATGAGTGTGCTGCCGAACAATCACTACGTCGATGATGCGCCCTATGATCCGCATGAGGATATCAAGTCGCTGGATCGCCCCGACCTGGATGCCCCGAGCTGGCAGCTGATCTGGCGCAAGTTCAAACGGCATAAACTCGGGCTATGGTCGGGTATCTTCCTGCTGGTGGCCTATCTCAGCCTGCCGTTTGTGGGATTTCTGGTGCCCTACACCCCGAACGAGCGGAACGCAGATCACCTTTATGCAGCCCCCCAGATGGTGCGACTGTTCCATGAAGGCTCTTTCATCGGACCTTATGTCTATCCGATCACCGCCGAAGCAGATCTTGAGAACTTTCGCTGGAACTATGTGCAGGACCGCGAAAATCCGGCGCGGCTGGAGTATTTCTGTAAGGGGGATGACTATAACTTTCTCGGGTTGTTTCGTGCCGAAACCCATCTGTTCTGCGCACCCGAAGGGGCGACAGTGTTCCTTTGGGGGGCGGACCGTCTGGGGCGGGACATATTCTCGCGCATCTTTTATGGTGCGCAACTTTCCCTGACTGTGGGTCTGATCGGGATTACCGTGTCGTTCATACTGGGGATCACCATCGGCGGTCTTGCAGGGTATTTTGGCGGGCGTACCGATTGGGGCGTGCAGCGGGTGATTGAAGTCCTGCGTTCATTGCCTGAACTCCCCTTGTGGCTGGCCCTGTCTGCCGCCGTACCGAGCCATTGGGGTCCGGTGGCGGTGTTCTTTGTGATCTCGATCATACTGGGGCTGCTGGACTGGCCCGGCCTTGCGCGGGCAGTACGTTCCAAATTTCTGGCCCTGCGGGAAGAGGAATTCGTGCGTGCGGCTGAAATGATGGGGGCCAAGCCGAACCGGATCATCCGCAAGCACCTGCTGCCAAATTTTGCCAGCCACCTGATCGCCAGCGCCATGTTGTCGATCCCTGCCATGATCCTTGGCGAAACGGCGCTGTCGTTTTTGGGGCTGGGGCTGCGGGCGCCGGCGGTAAGCTGGGGGGTGATGCTGAACGATGCGCAGAACCTTGCGTCGATCGAGATTTACCCCTGGACCGCGATCCCGATGCTGCCGGTGATTGTGGTCGTGCTGGCCTTCAATTTCTTAGGGGACGGTTTGCGGGATTCTCTTGATCCCTATTCGGATCATTAAGGCGGAAAGGTACCCGGGGGCGCTGCCCCCGGACCCCCGGGATATTTAGGGCCAGAAGAAGGCTCAGGCGATAAAGCCGGTGCGTTCCAGAACCCAATAGGCGGCCATGATTGCGATGGCGGCCGAGGCGGGAACAACGATGCGGCTGTGATACCACGGTTTGTTGCGGAACCAGATGCCCACCGCAAGGAAGCAGATGGCGATCACGGCAAGCTGGCCGATTTCCACGCCGATGTTAAAGGCGATCAGCGCAGGGATGAATTGTGCCGTGGGCAGGCCGAAATCGCCCAGCACAGATGCAAAGCCAAGCCCGTGCAGCAGACCGAAACCGAAGATCAGGATCGGGCGCCATGCGGTAAGCCGCTCGGTAAAGATATTTTCCACTGCGACGAAAACGATAGAGGCGGCGATCAGCGGCTCAACAATGTTGCCAGGTACGTTCACATATCCAAGTGCGCCGAGCGCCAGTGTGATCGTATGGGCCAGCGTGAACATTGTAACCTGCATCAAAAGCGGGCGCAGGTGGGCCGAGAGCAGGAACAGCCCGATCACGAACAGGATATGGTCGAGACCTTTGGGGATGATATGGTCAAAACCCGCCACGATGTAATCCCACACGACCTCTGTGGTGGTTTGCGGGGCGATATTGTCGAGATCCACGGAGGCTGTCGCACCGCTTGCCACGTAATCCGCGATCACCGGATCGACGGTATCGGGCAGCGACACCCGCAGGACGCTATCGCCGTAATCGGCGGGGAAATCCCATGTCAACGTGCCGGACGCCGCGGGCAGGGTCGCATTGTAGGTCAGGGTCGAGACGCGGGCAATTGCGGGGTCTCCGACGGGGGGGATGCTGTGATCCACATAGTTCAGCTCTACCGGCGTGCCATCAAGCGACAGTTTGAGCGTCGGATCAAACGAGGGGCGCAGGGCAGCAAAAGCCTCTGACAGTTCCTCTGGCGCTGTTTCGCGCAGCCGCAGGTATTCTTCCTCACCGGCTTGGGCGTTTTGCGTGTTCGTCTCATCCGCGACGCCCGCGATGATGGCTTCCAGGTTGGTATTGATCGACAGGGTCACTTCGGTGCCGTTCAGGGCCATGTCGATAATCGAAGGGGTGGCTTCATGGGCGCGCAACGGGCTGAGAGAGATAAAAAATGCGGCAAGAGTGGCTATGAGAAGCAACGCGCTATATGGTTTTGGAAAGATCATGAGGGGACTTCTGTTATGAATTGGTTGAAGGCGTGTGCCGTGTTTATGGCATTTGGATTAGCGGGTCCATCACTGGCGCATGAGTATTGGATCGAACCGCTGGATTTCACCGTGGCGCCGGACGGGCGGATGATGGCCTTTCTCAAGGTGGGGTCCGAGTTGAAAGGGTCCACATTTCCCTATATTCCCGCGCAGTTCCAGTCCTTTACTATTACGAACAGTCAGGGCACTTTGGATCACAAAGGAATTGTCGGGGACAGCCCCGCGCTACAAGTGGCAGAGCCTGTGACGGGCTTGAACATCCTTGCCTATCATTCTAACGCGAACCGTTTGACCTATCGTGATCCCGACCTTCTGGAGAAATACCTCAAGGCGGAAGGGCTGGATTTTGTGCTAAAGGCGCATCGCGAAAAAGGCTGGCCCGAGATCGACATTACCGAGACCTATACCCGCAACGCCAAGGCGCTGGTGCAGGTTGGCCCTTATGACGGGGGCCGTGATCAGGTGCTTGGCCTGCCGTTCGAGTTGGTGGTCGAAGGCTCTCCTTATGCACCAGACACGGATCGGGTGCGGGTGCAATTGCTCTGGCAGGGGGAGGCCGTGGCGGACTATCCGATCAATGTGTTCATGAAATCCGGTGACGTGACCACGGGGCGGGTACACACGGATAAGGCCGGATTTGCCGAGGTGGACGTGCCCGAAAGCGGCTTTGTCCTGCTTAACGCAGTTCATATCGCGCGGCCCGAAGCCAAAGATACGCCGTTTTACGAAAGTTTCTGGGCCTCTATGACCTTCGGGCGCTGATCAGCTTTTGCGTTTGAGAAGCTGAAGCAGGAACAGCAGGATCACCGCACCGATGGTGGCGCTGATGATAGAGCCGAGCATTCCGCCCCCGACCGGCAGTCCGATGGCAGGCAGCAGCAGGGTCGCGATGAAAGCGCCAAGGATGCCGATGACGATATTTCCGATCAGGCCAAAGCCGGAGCCTTTGACGATTTTTCCGGCCAGCCAGCCAGCAACTGCACCGACGATAAGAAGGACAAATACGCTTGTAATACCCATAGAGCTTTCCTTTTGTGATGCAGTTACCGTGCCGTGGTTTCTGCCCTGACGCAAGAGATATGGCGCAGTTCGCGGCGCTGGCAACGGTTTCGCTGCCGCCTTGCTATGTCAGGTTTTCCACCGGCGCGGTAAAGCTCCAGCGCAGACCGTCTGTGGCAAAGTCGTGACGGGTTTCGCCCGACGTGGTGCTTTCGAGCAGAAGTCCCGTCACCTGCGAACCGAACCCTGTTCGGGTGGGGGCGGTGACAGGGGGGCCGTTGGTTTCAAGCCAGTACATCTTCAGATCAGGGTTTTCACCAGTGGTGATCTCCCATGTCAGCTTCACCCCGCCGTTCTCTTGTGAGAGGGCGCCATATTTCGCAGTATTTGTCACCAGTTCAAAAATTGCCATCCCTATCGCCTGTGACACGGATTCATTCAGATGCACCGGCGGACCGGAGAGCTTTGCCCGAGTGTCCAGAACATCCTCAAGGTGGGTGAACTGGGCCCGCGCCAGTTCTTCAAGATCCACATGGGTGCTACCGCTGCGGAGCAGAATATCCTGATTGGATGCCAGACTGCGCAGCCGGTTAGAGAAGACCGGAAGAAATTCATCCCCTGCGTGAGACCGCGCGGTCTGGCGGGCGATCACCTCTACGATGGAAAGCAGGTTTTTAGAGCGGTGATTGATCTCGTGAAGAAGGGTTTCAATTTTCGTTTCGGCTTTCTTGCGTTCGGAAATGTCGCTGTACATGGTGACAAATCCCGCGTGGGTCTGGTTCTCGTCCCGTATGGCCGCAAAGCTTCGTTCTACATGAATTTTCTGTCCGGATCTGTGCAGTCTGAGGGTTTCACTGCGCAGGACCTCTCCTGCGATGACGTCGGCAACCCTTTTGTGCAGTTCATCCAGTTCGTCTTCTGGTATCAGCAGCAGGTCGAACCGCTGGCCAAGCACTTCTTCCTTTGAATAGCCAAATAGTTGTTCTGCAGCCGGGTTCCACGCGTGTATCCGGAAGAATCTATCCGACGAGACGATGGCATGGGGGGAAGAGTCCACCAATATACGAAATTCGTCGCTTTCCCTGCGCCGTTCTACCAGTTCGCGTTCAAAGGACTGGCGCTGTTCGTTTCTATAGAGGCAAAAATAGGCCACGCCGAGCTGTCCGTTAGGCCGCTCGGCGTTGACGTAAACGCCAAACCGGCTGCCATCGGGTCGCTCCAGTTCAAGGGACACTTCCGAGAATGCCCCTTCGACGATCAGGATCGGACGGAGGTGGGTTTCAAAGAAGATCCGGCTCGCCCGTGTCAGTATATCCACAAAGCGGGCCCCGCTGACCTGCGCCGCGCTGTCCTGCCCCAGCCACGTCCGCAGGGTCGCGTTGGTTTTGATGATCATCCCGTCACCGTCCATCACCAGCAAGCCACCGGGCCAGAGGTCCAGATCAGAGAGAGGCTGGATGTTTTTGTTCATCGTGCGACAGTCGGTTGCAAATAGGCCAGAATTGCATTGGAGGTTTGCTCCGGAAAACTCATGTGCGGGCAGTGGCCTGTCGCATCCAGCAGGACCTGTTCGCCCTGTTGCAGGTTGTCATTCAGCCATGCGCGCACCGTGTCGGGCACAAGAATGTCGTCGCGGCACTGCAACACAAGTGTGGGTTGCGCAATGTTTTTCACGTCTTCCCGGTGGTCGTTTAGAAAGGTCACGCGGGCAAAGTGTTTGGCAATATCGGGATCGGTCTGACAAAAACTTTCGGTCAGTTTTTCACCAAGCTCCGGGCGCTCGGGTCTTCCCATAATTGCAGGGGCCATATCACTGGCCCATCCAAGATAGTTAACGTCCAGAATGTCGAGTAGACCCAACAGGTCCCGTTCCTCAAATCCGCCTATATAATTGTCGTCGTTCATATAACTTGGCGAGGGACAGATCATAACGTTCTTCGCGATCAAATCGGGGCGCAGGTTTGACGCCAAAGCAATGGTCATGGCGCTGACAGAATGGCCCACCGCAATCACATCGCTAAGGTCGAGTTCGTCGAGGATGTCGATCAGATCCTCGGCATGACCGTCAAGCGTGGCATAGCGGGCGCGGTCATAGTGCTCGATGGCGGACTGGCCATAGCCCATCAGGTCGTAGGTGATAACTTTGAAGCGGGATTCAAAATCAGGCGCGACTTTGCTCCACATGCCGCTGTCACAGCCGTAGCCGTGAAGGAACACAATGGCAGTTTCGCCAGAGCCGGATACTCTGACAGCGCAACGCTCAACTTTGGACATATCCCTCTCCCTAGTTAATCAACCCTTCAAACTGTAACTTTATGAAGTTCTGTGGATGATGTCTAAACCAGACGATGCAGGTACACAGTTGTTAGGCTCTCCCGATACTCGTCCGGTATTTTCTAATGATCACACGCGATTTTCCGACAACTCTCTTTCAGAATAGAAAAGCTGAAGTGGTTTTCAAGGCAGAATATGATGTGACAGGCTGCCATCCGGTTGAAGTTCTTTAGAGTTTTGTCACGGGTTGAGAAGTTCCCAGAAATCCAGCGCGGGGCCGCGCAGACTGTCCTGCTCCTGCTTGATCTTTCGCAATTCCCGCCGGCTGAGCGTATGGGCCGGTACAAAGAACTCAACCCCATCGGGCTGGTTGCGCACGGCATCAAACGGCAGGATGCTGGCCCCGAAACCGCGCCGCACGAAGGACAGGATGGCGGTGGTATTGCGGGCCTCCAGTACACTGGCCACCCGCAGGGCATCGACGGTTGCATCCTCTACCAGATCACACAGCGGGTTAGAGATCAGCGGCTCCAGGCGCAACAGGCTCCAGTCCGACGCGCCTTTGGTGGCAAGATGGGCCTGATGGATGGCACCGCCCTCGGCACAGACAATTCCAAGGTCATCAGACAGGATGCGCACGCCCTCTAGCGGGTCGCCGGGCCTTGCCGAGACAATACCGATGTCGGCCTCGTCCCGATGCAGGCGGGCGCGCACCGCCGCACTGTCCACGTCGCTGATTTCGATGCGCACCTCCGGACGGGCCTTGCGAAAGGCGTCGATCACATCGGGCAGCAGCGCCACAGTCGCAGAGGGCACGGCCGCGATGCGCACGATACCTGCCGTGGACAGGGCGTGGCGGCGGATCGCATCGACGCTGTTGTCAAAGGCTTCGGTGGCGCGTTGGGCTTCCTCAAGCACCAGTTGGCCAAGGGGGGACAGACGGCTCTTGCGGTCGGTTTCAAACAGGGGGGCGCCGACCTCTTGTTCAAACTGGGCCAGCATCATGGAAATGGCAGAGGGCGTGCGCCCCAAAACCGCTGCGGCACCGGATAACGTGCCTTGAGCTGCGACCGTTGCAAAGGTGCGGAGCATCTCAAGCTTTACTGACATTCAATTTTCCTGAAAGAACCTTCAATAAATTCATAGTGACTGAAATCTCTCCGAGGGTCTAGACCAAAGCCAACCAAATAGGAGAGTGTCATGACCGATCGCACGCAACTTTACATTGATGGTTCCTGGACCGACGGGGCCAGCCAGATTGAAAACCGCAACCCCTCTGACACATCCGATTTGATCGGCATGTATGCACAGGCGGATGCCGGACAGTTGGACACAGCGCTTGCTGCGGCCCGTCGTGCCCAGCCGGCATGGTGGGCTGCGGGTATCCAGAAGCGTCACGATGTGCTGATGGCTATCGGTACCGAACTGATGGCCCGCGCCGAAGAAATCGGCCGTATGCTGTCCCGCGAAGAAGGCAAACCGCTGGCCGAGGGCAAGGGCGAGGTTTACCGCGCCGGACAGTTCTTTACCTATTACGCCGCCGAATGCCTGCGTCAGCACGGTGATCTAGCCGAAAGTGTACGTCCGGGGATTGAAATTGACGTGCGCCGCGAAGCGGTGGGCGTGGTGGCGATCATTTCGCCCTGGAACTTTCCTGTGGCCACGCCGTCCTGGAAAATCGCCCCTGCGCTGGCCTTTGGCAACGCGATTGTGTGGAAACCGGCCAATGTGACACCGGCCAGTGCCATTGCCCTGACAGAAATCATCGCCCGTCAGGACATTCCAAAGGGCCTGTTCAACCTTGTGGCCGGACCGGGCCGTGATGTGGGCCAGCGTCTGGTCGAAGGCGGGCAGGTGGATGCGATCAGCTTCACCGGCTCGGTTCCTGTAGGCCGTGGCATTGCCGCTGCTGCCGTGCAGAACATGACCAAGGTGCAGATGGAAATGGGATCGAAGAATCCGTTGATCGTGATGGATGATGCGGAGCTTGATCTTGCCGTGGCCCATGCTGCGGGTTCGGCCTTTGGCGGGACAGGGCAGAAATGCACCGCGGCCAGCCGACTGATCGTACACAGCAGCCTGCACGATGCCTTTGTTGAGAAACTGGTCGCCGCTGCCAAGGCGCTCAAGGTCGGTCACGCGCTAGAAGAAGGCACGCAAATCGGCCCTGTCGTCAGCGAAAGCCAGTTGCGCCAGAACCTCGACTATATCGAAACCGGCAAGAGCGAAGGGGCAGAGCTGCTCTGTGGTGGAGAGCGTCTGGAAATGGCGACCGAAGGTTTCTATCAGGCGCCTGCGGTTTTTGTGAACACGCGCAACGATATGCGGATCAACCGCGAAGAGATGTTCGGGCCGATCACCGCCGTGCAAAAGGTGGACAGCTACGAAGAGGCGCTGTCGGTTGCCAATGACAGCCAGTTCGGTCTGACCGCCGGTATCATGACGACCTCACTGGCCCGTGCCAGCCATTTCCGCGCGAACATGCGGGCGGGAACCGTGATGGTGAATCTGCCAACAGCGGGCACCGACTATCACGTGCCCTTCGGCGGTCGTGGCGCGTCGAGCTTTGGACCGCGCGAACAGGGCACTTATGCGGCCGAGTTCTACACGACGGTCAAAACCGCTTACGTTTCGGCGGGTGAACCGGCATGAGCTATCTGATCGACGGTTTGCAATACGCCAATTGGTCTGAGAAAATCTTTCGCGAGATGCGTGCGGGGGGCGTGGACGCTGTCCACGTCACCATCACTTACCACGAGACCTTTCGCGAAACGGTTCTGGTGATCGAGCAATGGAACCGCTGGTTTGAACAATTCCCCGACCTGATCTTTCAGGGCCGCACCGCTGACGATGTACGCCGCGCCCGTGAAACCGGCCGCACAGCGATCTTTTTCGGGTCGCAAAACCCGTCCTGTATCGAAGATGACATCGGGCTGGTTGAGGTGCTGCACACGCTCGGTCTGCGGTTTATGCAACTGACGTATAACAACCAGTCGCTGCTGGCGTCAGGCTGTTACGAGGATGATGACACCGGACTGACCCGCATGGGCCGTCAGGTGGTGGCCGAAATGAACCGCGTCGGTCTGGTAGTGGACATGAGCCACTCGGGTGAGCGTTCTACCTTTGAGGCGATTGAGCATTCCACCCGTCCCATCACCATCAGCCATGCCAATCCATCCAGCTGGCACGCCGCCCTGCGCAACAAATCCGATGATCTGCTGCGCGCGCTGGGCAAAAGCGGCGGGTTTCTGGGGCTGTCGATCTATCCCCATCACCTGAAAGACGCCAGCCAATGCACGCTCCAGTCATGGTGCGATATGGCAGCGCTGGCGGTTGATCTGGTGGGCGCAGGGCAGGTCGGGATTGGCACGGATCTGTGTCAGGACCAGCCTGACAGTATCGTTGAATGGATGCGGGTCGGGCGCTGGACCAAGGTCATCGACTATGGCGAAGGCAGTGCCGACAATGCCGGTTTCCCGCCCATGCCTGACTGGTTCCATGACAACCGCGATCTGGCGGGAATCCGCGCCGGTTTGCGGGCCGCAGGACTGGATGAGACCACGACCGACGGCGTGATGGGCGACAACTGGTTGAAATTTTTTGAACAGAGCTTCGGGGCGCAATCCGTCCCTTAAGACTATTTTTTCGCGGCCAGCAGGCCATGTGCAATCGCTTTGTGGAGGACTAAGATGAGCGATACGAGTAGAACAACAGGCCAGCCAACCGGCCGGATAGACAAGGCGCTTTTCGCCATCACCGGAGGGTTCATCGCGCTGTTTTGCGCCTATGCTTTCTTTAATATCGAAGGATTGTCCGCACTGGTGGACAGCGCCTTTGCCTTCTCGGCCAAGTATTTCGGCCTTTACTGGCAAATCCTTTTGCTGGCGACCTTTCTGATCGGTCTGGTCCTTTGCGTGCTGCCGGGGTCCAAAACGGTCATGGGCGGTCTTGCCCTGCCAGAGTTCAGCAGCTTCAGCTGGGGCTCCATGATCATGTGTACCCTGCTTGCCGGTGGCGGTGTGTTTTGGGCCGCAGGCGAACCTATCGCCCATTTCCTGTCCACACCGCCCCTGTTTGGCGATCTGAGCGGGGACGTCGAAGCACAGGCCAATGCTGCACTGGCCCAGAGTTTCCTGCACTGGGGCTTTCTGGCTTGGGCGATCCTCGGGTCGCTGACCACTGTGATGCTAATGCATTACCACTATGACAAAGGTCTGCCGCTGGCACCACGCACCCTGCTTTATCCGGTGTTCAAAGAGCGTGCCTTGCACGGGCCGATTGGCCTGATTGCAGATGCGTCCTGCGTGATTGCGGTTGTGGCGGGCACGGTCGGGCCAATCGGCTTTCTGGGGCTGCAACTGTCCTATGGTCTGAACGAGTTGACTGGCATTCCGGATAATTTCACTACCCAGTCCATTGCCATTCTGTCACTGGTTGCGATCTACACCGTGTCTGCGATCACCGGCCTTGCCAAAGGCATCAAACTCCTGTCGCAGATCAATGTTGTGCTTGCTGTGATCCTTCTGGTTTTCATGCTGATTGCCGGTCCCACCACAGAAATTTTCGCCGGCTTCTTTGGCGGTATGCAGGTCTATCTGACCCATTTCTTTGATCTGACCCTTTATCGCGGTGACGCGGCTCTGTTCGGGGATGCAGGCTGGCTGGGCTGGTGGACTGTGTTCTTCTGGGGCTGGTTCATGGGCTATGGTCCGCTGATGGCGATCTTTATCGCCCGTATCAGCCGTGGTCGCTCTATCCGTCAGATCATTCTGACCCTGTCTGTGATGGCACCGCTGATCACCAACTTCTGGTTCACGATCATCGGCGGTTCGGGCATCTTCTTTGAAATCGCGGAACCCGGCGTGATCTCCGGCCCGTTTGAAGGCTTTAACCTGCCTGCGGGTCTGCTGGCGATTACTCAGGCGATGCCTATGGGGATGATTCTGTCGGTGCTGTTTCTGGTGCTGACCATGTGTTTTGTCGCCACCACCAGCGACTCCATGAGCTATGTGATCTCGACCACCATGTCCGACGGCGAACCTTCCAGCGCCATGCGCGCCTTCTGGGGGCTGGCGATGGGTGTGATGGCTCTGATCCTGATCTCTACCGGCGCCGGGGGCATCGGCAAGCTGCAAAGCTTCATCGTTGTGACGGCTGTGCCTGTGTCGCTTCTGCTGTTACCTTCCCTGTGGGACGCCCTGCGGATTACATGGATGCTGGGGCGCAAGCCAACGGCCACGACTGCACCGGTCTGATGCAAACGGTATGGCGCCGGAGGGCGCCATACCTTCACCGAATTTAGGTCTCTGGGGGGAACCGCGATGTCTGTCACACCTTCGATCACCACGCAGGACGTAGCCCGCTACAGGCGTCCCGCAGCCGAGGTGATGCGACTGGCCCGTATGGGATGCGGTCATCCCACACGCTTGTCGTTCCTGCGCGTGATGTTGCGCCGCTTGCGGGGGGCGGATTGGGACATTGACCGTCCGGTCTGGAAGGTGGATGCCAGAGGCGTCGGCCACGGGGTGTACCGCGTGAAAAGTGCCGGACGCACCTATAGCCTTGTTGCCTTCGCCCATGACCTGCCGCCCGAAATGCGTTCCGACAGGGTGATCGCCACCGCTTGGGATGCGACCTTTACCTTGTTTGACGGCGACCCGACAGACGCGGACATCCAAAGGCTGGCGCAAAACGTCCCCTATCAGGAGGCCGGTCGCGTCACATCCAAAGAACTGACGCTGGCCCGTGCCAACCGTTCCGTGCGCCTGTTCAACCATGTGGTTGAGGCGCTTTCACAAGGACGCCAACCCGACGCGGAAGAAATCCGCGCGGTGGGCTATCTGATGCGCACCACAGCGGTCTATGGCTCTGGCAAATTCGGCGCATCAGACCGGATCTATATCGCAGAGCGTCCCGAACTGGCCGCGCCCTTTCAGGTGGAAATGCTGACCGTCTGGCTGATCCGCGCCTTTACAGTGGATATCGTCGAACATATCGCTGCGGCGCGTGGCGGTACACAGGCGGTAACACTGGACCGCGCCACCCGCCGCAGTCTTGGCGTCGGCAATTCCACCGGACTGGGCATGGCGCCGTTTATTGTGCGCCACCCTGTTCTGCTGAACAACTGGATCATGGCCCGCGAAGAAGCGCTGGCACGGGTGCGGGCGCAACCCGCCGCCCGCGCGCAAGCGGTGTCAGACCTGACCCGTGTGCTGCACCTCGCCAAGGAAAACGCCCAGATCTGGCATTCCGAACATCCGGTCCAGACTGCCAAACTGGCAGAGCTGCGCCGCGATCTTTCGCTGATCGAGGACTCGCTTGGCTCTTGGGACTGGACAACAGACCACCCTTGGGATGCGCTGTGGTCTTGGGGGGCTGCGACGCTCAGCCTTGAAGGGCAAGAGACATTGTTGTCCTTGATGCTGGAACCCCACGGCGCGCTGGTGGATGAACTGGCCGATCACATGGGCGCGGATGAGGCGGCGAGCTTTCATATCAACGGGGCCATGACAGTGGCCGCGCTGCGTCAATGTCTGGAAACGGACTACCGCTGGGCGCTTGATATAGACTTTAGCACCCCTGAAAATGTGGCGCGGTTCTGGTATGTTTCCGAAGAAAAACTCGAACCCCGCTTGGGAGAGCGCGCCACTGAAGAAGGCGCTACGCTGGAACAACCCCTGTGTATCGCCCGTCTGATCTCAGAGCTTTACGACACTGTTAAAGATTACGATGCCAGTCAGCCGGTGGCAGCACTTCTGCTGTCCCACCCCGAGCACCGCTACGCCGTCCGGCGGGCCCAGATCGCGCAATCCCACCCCTATGCCGAAGTGCGGGACAATCTGATTGCGGCGGATATGCTGCCAATTGACCTGTTGCGCTGCAAGCTGGCGTTTTTCGGTGCAAGCCAGTTCGATCCCCGCTCTGACAGATGGGTGCGGATCAACCTGTTTGCCGGCGCCCCTTTCCCTGACGAAATCAAGCAGGAGGCCAACGTATGAGCGCCGATCCCCACGACCAGACCCGAGGCGAAACCGCCCCGCAGTTTGCAGGAAACGAACACGCGCCTTTGTCCTGCAACGAAGCGGCAGCGCTTTGTACCAAAGCGGCCCGCGGTGTCGGTATGAGCTGGGGCATGGCCGAAGAAGCGGGGTTTGCCGCTGCTTGGCTGGTGTCCCACGGCATCGACGGCCCGACCCAATTGCGCAGTCATCTGGAACAGGCCGAGGGGTTGGACTGGGAGGATCTGTGCCCTGCTGTGACACCGGGCGCGTGGCAGAACGCGAAAGGGCAGGCGGCCTGTCCGATCATCCTTGGCGCCACACTTTGCGATTACGCGGACCTGCCCGAAGGACCGGCTCCCGAATCCGCACTTTCCCTTGGGCCGGTAAACGCTCCGATCCTGCTGGTGCCGTTTTTGTCGGAACTCGGGCGCAGGAACGATCTGTCGTTTGTGCTGTGTTGGGACGGCGGCCAATTGCGTATCGACGGGGCCGAGAAATGGCTCGATGCGGCGGCAGACGCCTTAAGTGTGTCGCAGCTTTCGCTGACACTGGGCGTAGAGAAAGCCCCCTGCCACCAGCCTTGCCCGACCACAAGTCCCAACGCCCAGACCACTGCTGCAACCGTTGCAGTGCTGAACAAATTTGCCATGCGCACCACTGTGCCTGCCACAGAAGCCTCTCGCGCTGGTGCTGGATCAAACCTCAGTGACAATGATTAACAAAGGACCTGTCATGACACTCTCCCGCCTCAACCCCGGCCCCCGTATGAGCCAGGCCGTCACCATCGGAAACATCGCGTTTCTGGCAGGGCAGGTGCCCGACGACCTGACCGCCGACATCACCACGCAGACCCGTCAGGTGCTGGCTAAACTGGATAAGGTCGTTGCCGATCTGGGTGCTCAAAAGGCCGATATTGCCTCCGTACAGGTCTGGCTGGCCAATATGGACGACTTTCAGGGCATGAACGCTGTCTGGGACGAATGGGTCTGCGCCAAGGCACCACCCGCACGGGCCACCGGCGGCACATCGCTCGCCCGTCCGGGCATGCGCGTCGAAATGATCGCCGTGGTCGCGCTGCCAGAGGTTATGGCCGCCTGATCTGAAAAGTTAACCGGAGATGCAGGAGACTGCATCCCCGGATTCTGGCGACCCCGGCAGGATTCGAACCTGCAACCTGCCCCTTAGGAGGGGGCTGCTCTATCCAGTTGAGCCACGGGGCCGATGCGGGCTTACAGCCATAATTGGGCGGCGGTGGCAAGTCTCAGGGGTGATTTTGATCGGGTTTTTGCCGATCAGGGGAATGGAATCAGCCTGAAACCCAAGGGAACGGATGCTTCGGAAATGCGGCCGGAATGTGTCATCGTCCGTGCAGAGTGTTTCCAAATATACCGACAAATTGGCCAAAACCTGATTTTAGGAAAATTTGGCGCGTTTTTCCAAAATACTTATAAAGTTAACAGAATCCGCGTGTTGGACCCTGTCTGACCGGAAAATCTGCCTTCTCAAAATGAATGAAATTGTTTGTAATCCAGCCTTTATTGTTTCCGAAACGGTGCTTATCCGCCGTATTTTCGCCCCGCATCTCAGGCATATTGATCAAGCTTAAATAGTATTCTGGCCCTTGGGTGATTCCCTCGGACCGTTCTGAGCGCGTATCAGAGAGAGGGGTGTCACATGCTGACGTCATTAAAGAAGAAACTGGTTAATCGCGGGTATAAGGATGATGAAAAAGGGTCCATCATCGTATTCATACTCGTCGTATTTTCGGCAATGTTCCTGGTCGGTGGTACGGCCGTTGATCTTGCCCGTCATGAAAACCTGCGGTCGTCCATTCAGTACAATCTGGATCGTGCGGTTCTTGCAGCGGCTTCGCTGAAACAGACGCAAGACCCCGATGTGGTTGTAAAGGACTACATGTCCAAAGTGGTCACGATTGATGCCTTTACGGTAGACGTGAATTCGATTGTCGCCACCAACGCAAGGACAGTTTCTGCGACGGCTACGGCCAATCTGGATACGTGGTTTCTTTCTATGGCCGGTATCGAAGAAATGCCGATCACCGCGCGCAGTGCAGCTTCCGAACGGATCCCGAACCTCGAAATTTCTCTGGTGCTTGACGTTTCCGGCTCTATGGCTGGCAGCAAGCTGCGCAACCTAAAAACCGCTGCGAAAGAGTTCGTGACGACCATGTTGACCGGTGTGGACCCGGACACTGTTTCGATCTCTGTCGTTCCGTTCAACCACAACGTGACGCCGCCGGATTCGATCTTCAGCAGGTTGAATGTTGCGGTAACGCATACTTTGTCAAACTGTCTGGATTTCTCCGATGCCAGCTTCAGCGAAGTGGCGATTGATCCGACTTCCAGCCTGAAACAGGGCGTGTTTACCGCTTTGTATGGTGATTTTCAGGATTTCAACAGCAGTTATGAAACCTGCATGGGGGAGTCGAAATATGAAATCATGCCCTATGAAAGCAGCGAATCCAATCTGCACACAAAGATTGACAGCCTTGGCACCAGCGGCTGGACTGCGGCACATCTGGGCATGAAATGGGGCCTTGCCCTTCTTGATCCTTCCTTCCGTCCTATTGCCGATGGCCTGATCGCTGACGGTGACATCAATCCGGGCCTGGCTGGAATTCCGGCGGATTACACCGATCATGAGACCCTGAAGGTGATCATTCTGATGGGCGATGGTGCCAATACGTATGAGTTCCGCTTCAAGGATGAATATCGCACCGGACTTTCCGATCTTTGGGAAGTGGTTGAAGAAGAACCAGGCGCGTTCACGCACCTGACCTATTACGGCAGAACCTACACAGGCAGCAAATATGAAAAATACTGCGGCCAGTACGGGATCACCTGCTATTATGGCGATCCGGTCGAGGTGACAAACTTCTATCTGCGCAAGCCCTCCACCGGCAGCCTGTTTGATATTTCGAATGACTCCTGGATTTCTTCTACGACGTTCAATCTGATCAAAACCGCGCTGGGTACGGTTTCTTACCGGCAACTTCCGTGGGATGAAGCCTGGGGCAAAATGCCGGCTGATTATTACGACAACATTACACGGGAAAACGCTTTGAACGATCTGGTAAATGTGTCCAGCCGGAACATGGGCGAGGCCGATACGGTGATGTCATCAGCCTGTACCGCAGCCGAAAACTCCGGGATCATCGTCTACACAATCGGCTATGAGACAAACGACACCACGTCCGGCAAGCTGAAAGACTGTGCCAGCACCGAAAGCCATTTCTATCCGGCTGCCGGAACTGACATTACCACCGTGTTCGCCTCTATCGCGGCGTCCATCCAGAAACTGAAACTGACACAATAATCATAAGCATAAAGCGAGCAGGTCATGTTCAAGTTCATTAACAAACTCAGGGGGTTCCGCGACGACGAGCGCGGATCCTCCACTGCCGAATTTGTAATCGTGGCGACGACGTTTCTCACCGGATTTTTCTGGGTGTTTGAAACCGGTCTCATCATGACCAAACAGATGATGCTGGAGCGGGCGCTCGACATTACGGTGCGGGAGTTACGGCTTTTCGCCAGCCCGCTATATACCCACGATTTTATCAAGGAGGAAATCTGCGATAAAGCACTGGTGTTTAACGATTGCTCGGATACCCTTTTCCTTGAGATGGACCGTTTCAATCCATCCGTGGGCTATGCCAAGAACTACAAATGCTATGACAAGGAAAACGATATAGCACCTGTGACCACATGGTCGCCGGGATCGCGCAACGAGATCGTCTATATTCGTGCCTGCATTATCATCGACCCGCTGATGCCCAACGGCATTGCCCTGTTTCCGGGCACCTCTGAAACCGGCATTCCTCTTGTTGCGGATACTGCCTTTGTGAACGAGCCTGACTGATGCGACTGTTGAAACGGTTAACAAACCGCCTGAATGCCCTGAAACGGGACGAATCCGGTGCGACAATGGTCGAATTTATGTTTATCCTGCCGCTGGTCGCCTTCTGGTTTGCAGGCACATTCACCTTCTTTGATGCCTATAGCACCTGGACCCGTTCGGTGAAGGCCACCTACACGGTGGCGGATATTCTGTCCCGCCAGACAGAGGTGGACGACCAGTACATCAAGGATATGAACACGCTGTTTGCCTCCATTATGGGGGTGGATAGCAGCGATACCTACATGCGGATCTCAAATATCGACAACACGGAAGACGGGCTTGAAATCGACTGGAGCGTTGGCACTGGCACCTATCCCGCGCTCACGCGGAACAAGGATATTCCGCATGAGATATTCCCGAACCTTCAGGTGGGCGAAAGCACCATTCTGATCGAAAGCCACATTCCGTTTGTGCCGTTTCAGGAATACATCGGAATAGAGGCGCGGTTGCTGGTGAAAAAGCTGGTTATGAGCCCGCGGTTTACCTCTAAACTGGCAAATTCGGATCACTCGTCAGGCTGATCACTACAGATTGCAGTGGGACGGTATGATCCCTTACAAGACTGACAAATGCTCCGGCGGTTTGCGACCGCCGGAGCATTATTGCTTTACGGCAGGATGTCTGTCAGCCGCAACAGGGCGATCCGCTCCACCTGTTTGCAAGCGGTTGCCAGTTCGGTGTCGCGGTCGTTGTGAATGCGGGTTTTGAAAGCTGCCAGAATATCGTCCTTGGTCAGCCCTTTGACTGCAATGATGAAGGGGAAGCCGAACTTTCCGGTGTATTCGCTGTTCAACGCCTGAAAGGTTTCCCGCTCTGCATCTGTCAGCGCGTCAAGCCCGGCCGAAGCCTGTTCGGAAGTGCTCTCGGCTGTAAGCTGTTTGGCCGCTGCAAGTTTGCCCGCCAGATCAGGGTGCGCTTTCAGCACGTTAAGGCGCTGTTCGTCACTGGCACTGCGGAACACGCGGCACAGGGCGGAATGTAACCCGATGGCGGTGTTATGGGCGGGGCCAAGCTCCAGATCATGTGCGCCTTCGGCGATCCAGGGGGAATGCTCGAATATGCTGCCGTAATGGGAGACAAACGTCTGTTTGTCCATTTCGGTCGGGCGGATGTCGACGTGGACCGGCGGGTGGTTTTTCTGCCAGTGCCGCGCGATGTCGATTCGACGTGCAAACCAGACATCCTGTTGGGATTTGACGTAATCCACAAAGCGTTTCAGGGACTGGATGCGACCGGGCCGCCCGATCAGACGGCAGTGCAAACCAATGGTCATCATCTTGGGGGCGCCCGCCTTGCCTTCGGCATAGAGCGCGTCGAAATTGTCCTTCAGATAGGTGAAGAACTGGTCGCCGGAGTTGAACCCCTGCGCCGATGCAAACCGCATGTCATTGGCGTCCAGAGTGTAGGGAATGATAAGCTGGTCACGGCCCTCATGTTCCCGCCAGTAGGGCAGATCGTCGTCATAGGTGTCAGAGCAATAGTCAAAGCCACCCTCTTCGGACACGATGTCTACCGTATTGGATGAACAGCGCCCCGTGTACCAGCCAAGCGGACGCTCGCCTGTGACTTCGGTGTGAAGGCGCACGGCTTCTTCCAGATCGGCACGTTCGGCTTCTTTTTCGTAATCCTTGTATTCGATCCATTTCAGACCGTGGGAGGCGATTTCCCAATCGGCGGATTGCATTGCCGCCACCTGATGTGGGGAGCGGGCCAGCGCCGTCGCCACGCCGTAGACCGTGACCGGAATGTCGGCCCCTGTGAACAGACGGTGCAGCCGCCAGAAACCGGCCCGTGCGCCATATTCATACATGCTCTCCATGTTCCAGTGACGCTGCCCCACCCAGGGCTGGGCGCCGACCACTTCGGACAGGAAAGCCTCGGATGCGGCATCCCCGTGAAGCAGACAGTTTTCGCCGCCCTCTTCGTAGTTAATCACAAACTGAACCGCGATTTTGGCATCGTTCGGCCAGTTTGCGACAGGCGGATTTGGGCCGTAGCCCTGCATATTGCGTGAATATCGGTTCATGATCAGACTTCTTTTTGGTGTTTCTTTGCCAAACTATACGAAAATGCCAGTCAGGTTTATCAAAAAAAGATTGAAACTGCTGTTCTGTTTGGCCGCAGAAATGCCTTTGCGCCACCGCCTGCGAGGTGGTTGAATAGGCAGCAGGGTTTCAGGTTTGCACAGAAAGGGCACGGCATGGCTGGATGGCTATCGACACATGTTTTGGACACAGCACGCGGGGTTCCCGCCGAGGGCATCAAGATCGCGCTCTATCGTCTGTCCGGTACGGCGCGGGAACTGGTGGTTGAGATGGCAACCAATGACGACGGTCGCACAGATGCGCCGATCCTGCCTTCTGACAGTTTCAAGACCGGAACCTATGAACTGGTGTTTTATGCCGGGGACTATTTGCGGGCCTGCGGCGTGGCCGCGGGGGAGGTTCTGTTTCTGGATGAAATTCCGATCCGGTTTGGCATGGATGATGCAGATGCCCACTACCACGTGCCGCTGTTGCTAAGCCCGTTCGGATATTCCACCTATCGCGGCAGCTAAGCGCACGGGGCAAGGGAGTGCTGGTCAAGGTGCGGAAATCTGCGTAAGCCTGCGCGGAAATGTTCTGTTGCCTGACGGTTGCCCGATGCCCTTGCCCATCCCCCGAAACGCGGAAGAGATCACGCCGGACTGGTTGTCCGACGCGCTGGGCCGGAGCGTAGCATCCTGCACGGCGCAGCGCATCGGACAGGATGAGAGCTTTACCGGAGGGAGCCTGATCCGGCTCGGGGTGGCGTGGGCCGGTTCGGGCGGGCCTGCAACAATCATCGCGAAACTATCGGCCAGGCGGCCGGAGTTTCGCAAGGCACTGGCGCAGGCAAACCGGCGGGAAGTCGGGTTTTATAGGTCCTGTGCATCGGGGCGGGATCTGCCTGTGCCGCAGTATTTATATGCGGATTTTGACAGGGCGTCAGGGCAGAGCATCACGCTGCTGGAGGATTTTCCAACGGCGCGGTCTGTAGATTTTGTAAAGGGGTGCCCGCTGGAGGATGCCCATTCGGTAATCTCCGCGATGGCGCGGATTCACGGAGAATTTTGGGGCGTTGGGGCGGCGCAATCCGGTTGGTTGTCGGAATTCGATTTCCCGCAGTGCTGGGCAGACTATCCTGCGCGACTGGCGGAAATACTGCCGCAACAGAACCTGCCCCACTGGTTCCGCAGGCTCGGGGACGCACTGGCGGTACAGCCGCAGCGGTTCGCACAATTGCTGGGGCAGGGGCCGCAGACCTGCATCCATCGGGATTTGCAGGTGGATAATGTGCTGTTCACACCAAAGGGCGCGGTTGTGCTGGACTGGCAATTTACCGGGCGCGGCAACGGGGGTAGCGATCTGGCATATTTCCTCATCAGCTCTTTGGCGCCGGCGCAGCGGCGGGCGGGTGAGACGGATCTGATTCGGCACTATCACAAGCAATTACAGGCGTCCGGCGTGTCCGGTTTTAGCCTGCAAGACTGTCATCAGAATTATGTTGTAGGTGCGCTGGGAAAGCTGTTTCTGACGGTCGTTGCAACGGTGTTGTTCGACAATTCCAGCGCCCATAAGCGTGCGTGGCGTGATGCGGATTTGCAGCGGTTGCTGGCATTTTGCAGCGATCACGCGGTCTCGCCGGAATTGCTTGCGGCGTGGGAGTGACCCCTGACGCAAAGTGCTACGGGATGCGCTGTCACAGGATGTATCACCCTGCAATTATGAAGCTTCATATCTGCAGGGTCTTAATCTCGTTTCTTGAAGGATCACAATAGCTTGCGATTTTCGCGGAATCCTTTGCAACGAAAAAGGGCGCCGTTTCCGACGCCCCTTTGCCTGTGCTTTTGCGCTTGTCACTTGGCGGCGAACAGCTCTGCGTAATCCTCTCGCAGCGCCTTTTTTTGCACCTTACCCATTGTGTTGCGCGGCAGTTCGGGCAGCACAATCAGCTTTTGCGGCTGTTTGAACCGCGCCAGAGACGTGCCAACGCTGGCCTTGATCCGGTCAAGATCAAGCTCCACCCCCGCCCGTGGCACCAGAATCCCTACAACAGTCTCGCCAAAGTCGGGATGGGGCACGCCGATGACAGCGCTTTCCAGCACACCTTCCTCTTCGTCCAGCAGCAGTTCGATTTCTTTCGGATAGATGTTGTATCCGCCCGAAATGATCAGATCCTTGTTGCGCCCGACAATCTGCAAATAGCCGTCCGCATCGAACTGCCCCAGATCGCCCGTGATGAAAAATCCGTCCTCGCGCAGTTCTTCGGCGGTCTTTTCCGGCATCTGCCAGTAGCCTTTGAACACATTGGGTCCGCGCACTTCGATCTGGCCGATCTCGCCTTGGGGCAGGATCTCGCCGGTGTCGGCATCGGTGATTTTCACCTCCACACCCGGCAGGGCAAATCCGACCGTTCCTGCGCGGCGTTCCCCGTCATAAGGGTTGGAGGTGTTCATATTGGTTTCCGTCATGCCATAGCGTTCCAGAATCCGGTGGCCGGTGCGGGTCTCAAAGGCCACATGGGTTTCCGCCAGCAGGGGGGCAGACCCGGACACGAACAGGCGCATATGTTGAGCCAGATCCTTGGTGAACCGCGCATCATCCAGCAGACGGGTGTAGAAAGTCGGCACGCCCATCATGGTGGTCGCATCCGGCATATGCGCGAGAATCTGGTCCAGATCGAATTTTGGCAGAAAGATCATCTGCCCGCCGGCAAACAGGGTGATATTGGTCGCCACAAACAGCCCGTGGGTGTGGAATATCGGCAAGGCGTGCAGCAGCACATCCTGTTCGGTAAAACGCCATTCTTCCGCCAGTGTTTTCGCATTGGACATCAGGTTGGCCTGTGTCAGCATCGCCCCTTTGGAGCGTCCGGTGGTGCCCGAAGTGTAAAGGAAAGCGGCCAGATCATCCTCGCCCCGCGCCACAGTGTCAAAGCGCACCGGATGCTCAACCGCTTTGGTGGTGAATGATCCGCTGCCGTCGCCATTCAGGGTTTCCAGTATGGCGTTGGCGGCTTTGGCAACGCTGTTAAGATCACCTGCGCGGCTTTCATCGCAGAGCAAAACGCGGGCACCGCTGTTTTCGACAAAGTAAGACACTTCTTCGGCGGTATAGGCCGTATTCAGAGGCAGAAAAATGATTCCCGCCTGCACACAAGCGCAATAAACCGCGAGCGATTGCGGCGATTTGGCAATCTGGACCGCAATTCTGTCGCCCGCCTTTACGCCAAGATCGGTCAGCAGGTTGGCGTATTGCGCAGCGGTTTGCAAAAAACCGTCATGGGTGATGACCGTGCCGTCCGCCAGCCGCAGAAACGGTGTGGTCTTGCCGCGATGCTTGCCGAAAAAAGTGTCGTACAGCGGGTTGTTCATGGTCGGTCTCCTGTCCTGATCGCAGATCCGGCGGCCGCCATCTGGCGCACCTCGCCCGAGGCTACGACGGTTTTCTGTCCTACGAATTGCTCGTGGTTTTGCGAAATTTTCTGAATATCGTAAAGGTAATTTACCATCGTCCCGCCCGATTGTTTCAGCCCGTTGGCCGAGGTATCGGCCCCCGCGTGAACCTTATGCACCATCGCACCATTGCCCAGATGGAAGCGGGCGACCGGATCATAGGGCATACCGTCCGACCGTTTCGCTTCCAGCAGGTAATGCGCCGCAGTTTCCGCCGGATTTTCTTGTGCAAGTTTTATGTCTGCATTCTGGTTTTCCAGCCAGCCGTTCAGCGCGGGAATGGGCGAAAGGGTTACAAATGTAGACAGGCCGGGCAGTTCCTGTGACAAATCCGAAACCACCTGTTTGATCAGAGAGTTGCCAAAGGATATTCCTGCAAGGCCCGTCTGACAGTTGGAAATCGAATAGAACACGGCCGTATCCGCGTCTTCAGCCTCTATCGTTGTGCGGCCATCGGCCAGCAGGTCTTGAACAGAGTCAGGGATGCCCCGTGTCAGGGCGACCTCAACAAAAATCAGCGGCTCTTCGGCCATTGCAGGGTGGAAAAAGCCGAAGCAGCGTCGATCGGTGGGTTTCAGGCGGCGGCGCAGGTCGTCCCAACTGTCAATCGCATGGACCGCTTCATAGGCGATGATCTTTTCCAGAATATCGGCAGGACTGCTCCAGCTGATCGGGCGCAGCACCAGAAAGCCGCGGTTAAACCATGAGGAAAACAGATGTTTGAAATCCACGTCCACCGGCTCTAGCGCGGGGTCTTTGCGCATCAGCTTTAGCAGGTCGTTTCGCATGGCCACCAGTTGCGCCGTAGCACCGGGCACCTGATTCATCCGACGTGCAAGTTCTTGCCGGCGGGGTTCACAAGCCGTGGCGAAATCGCGGTAGCTTTGCTTGGAAGGCGCGGCTTTATAGGCGTTCAGCGTTGAGACAACGGTATCCGGATCAATCTCCAGACCCTTGGCCATAAAGGTGAAAAACTGGTGTTTTTCATCCGGCGTCAGGCGGGCGTAGCGGTCCAGAATGCTCCGCGCCAGTGTCGCACCCGAGACTTCTCCCTGACTGCTAAGCAGGGCCTCGGACAAATCCTCCAAGGACCGCCCGTCCGCATCTTTCAGAAGGCCGCGCTTGTAGCGTCTTTCAAAAACGGTCGCGACCATTTCAGAGAAAAAGCTCATCTCGCGACCCCCATCACCGCATCGGGCAACCATGTGGCAAGGCCGGGAAACAGGCACAGCAGGATAATCGCCAGCACCATACAGCCCACATAGGGCAGAGACCCCATCAGAATGGTCTTGAGCGAAATTTCAGGCGCGATGCCGTTGATCACGTAAAGGTTCAGACCCACCGGCGGGGAAATCAGGCCGATTTCCATATTGATGGTTAGTACAACCGCGAACCAGATCGGATCAAAACCGGCAGCGGTGATAATCGGCAACAAGATCGGCGCGGCCATCAGGATCACCGCAACGGGTGGCAAAAAGAAACCCGCGATCAGCAGAAAGACGTTCACAGCAGCCATCAGAACCCAGCGGTTCACTTCCAGCGTGCCGATCCATTCGGCAATGGACTGGGTGATGAACAGGCTTGACAGCATATAAGAAAACACACCGGCGGCGGCGATGATGAACAGGATCATCACGCTCTCCCGTGTGCTGTCCCGCAGAACCACCCAAAGGTCTTTGGGATTCCACAACCTGTAGATCACCATGGCGATGACCAGACACAGCAGCGCCCCGACAGCCGCAGTTTCGGACGGTGTCGCAACGCCGCCGTACATGGCGTAAAGCACCCCCAGAATGATCAGCAGAAATGGCAGCACACGGGGCAGGATTTCCAAGCGTTCCTTCCACGAATAGCTGCGGGTGCTGAGCAGGGATTTATTGCCCGACGCCCAAGTGGAATAAAGCGACCAGATCATGAACAGCAGCACCAGCATCAGCCCCGGTATAACGCCCGCCAGAAACAGCCGCCCGATAGAGGATTCCGTGGCGATGCCATAAACGATCATCGTGACAGAGGGCGGGATCAGGATGCCCAGCGTGCCACCTGCCGCAATGGAACCGGCGGCCACGCCGTCAGGATAGCCCCGTTTGCGCATTTCAGGGATGCCCATCTTCCCAATCGCGGCACAGGTGGCAGGGCTGGAACCGGACATCGCAGCAAACAGCGCACAAGCCCCGAGGTTGGAGATCACCAGACCACCGGGCAAGCGGGTCAGCCAGCGCTCCAATGCCTCATACAGATCGGCGCCTGCGCGGGTTGAGGCGATAGAAGAGCCCATGATGATGAACATCGGGATCGACAGCAGTGCAAAGTTGTCAAGTTTGCCAAACAGGATTTCCGGCAGCAGTTCAAGCGAGCGGACGCCGTCAAACACCAGCAGAAACAGGGTCGAGACCAGCAGCAGGCCGATGGCAACAGAGACGCCGGAAAACAGGATAAGAATAGTGGAAATGGCAACAATAGCGCCGAGGATCAAAGGGTCCATTCAGCTGTCCTCCAGTCCGAAAGGTTGATCGATTTTAAGGATGACAGCCACAAGATCGGCAATCAGTTGCAACAGGAAAAGGGCAAAGCCTACGGGCAGCGCCATATAGGGAATCCACAGACGCACGCCCCAGATCGTGTCGGACTTCCAGTTACGCTCATACGCGAGATGCCAAAACTCGAACCCGTACCACAGCATGACGCAAACCATCGCAATGGTCA
The DNA here is from genome assembly GCF_001719615.1 of Neptunicoccus sediminis. GTDB lineage: Bacteria > Pseudomonadota > Alphaproteobacteria > Rhodobacterales > Rhodobacteraceae > Amylibacter > Amylibacter sediminis. The sequence continues at coordinate 34,605 of NZ_MDVX01000001.1, read as the reverse complement.
GGCTGAGCGTGCAGATACACAGAACAAACCGTGCCCTTTTCGGCAGGGCCAGCGGCACCAGATCCACATTCACATGACCACGCAATCGCTGCACATAGGGCAGGCCGATCAGCGTCGCGGCAATGGCCAGATAGATCACCGCTTCGGTCTGCCAGACGGTGGAACCGTTCAGCACAAAGCGCACGACAATCATCTGACAGGTGATCGCAACAGCGGCGACAATCATCGCGGCAGAGATCCAGCCGGACAGGGTGGAGAGGGCGGCAACAGCGCGCAGAAAAGCATTGCTGCCCGTCTGGGATGTCGCAGCAGAAGGGGTATGGCCAGCCATGTAAAGCGTCCTTGCGTTATGTGGGGCGATCCGGAGAGGTCTGTGTGTCAGGCAGCGAACGCGCCGCTGCCTGAACGGTTGTGGCTTATTCTACAGCCAGCGCCATATCGAGAAGCGCTTGCCCGTCCGGTACTTCGGTCACAAACTGCTTGTAAGAGGTTTCCTGCGCAATGGCGCGCCAGGCGTCGAAATCTTCCTGCGACATCTGGGCAATTTCTACGCCTGCATCCTCAAATACCTTTACAGAGGCTGCGTCCTGTTTCTTGGCTTCTTCCAGATAATAGGCTTCGGCCTTGGCGGATGCGTCGAGCAGGGCCTTTTGCTGGGCTTCATTCAGATCGTCAAACGTGGATTTGTTCATCAGCAGCGGCTGATACATGAACCAAAGCGCCACATCACCCGCAGGGGTGTAGCATTTCGCCTGTTCGTAAATCCGGTAGGACACAAAAGAAGACGAAGACGTATTGGCCGCGTTCAGAACGCCGGTTTGCATGGCGTTGTAAATCTCGGATGATGCCATAGACGCGATGGACGCCCCTGCACCCGCCAGCATCTGTTCAAAGGCCTTGCCCGCTGCGCGGGTTTGCAACCCTTCTACGTCAGCCGGTTTGGTGATGCATTTGTCCTTGCCGACAAAACCGCCCGCCAGATAGCCATGCACCAGAACCATTACATCGTCGCCGGCCATTTTCTCTTCAAGCGCCTCCATAAACGGAGAATTGGAAAGGCGGGCGGCATGATCGTGGTTTTTCACCAGGCCGGGCATCAGCGTCAGGTTGAAGGCCGGTTGTTGGCCCCCTGCATAGCTGAGCGGAAGCACCGTCATATCAAGCTGGCCACGGCTGAGCGGGCGATACTGCTCGCGCGGTTTGAACAGGGATTTGGACCCGAAAATCTTGATGTCCAGATCCACATCGGCGGCGGCAACTTCGTTGGCAACAATCTCGGCCACCTTGTGGCGCACGTCCTTGTTGGACCATTGATGGGACAGTCGCAGTTCTTTGGCCTGTGCTGCACCGCCCAGACAAAGGGCTGCCAGCGCCGCGGCGGTCGTTAAAAAATTCGCTTTCATGATATTCCTCCCGTTAAATATGCGCAAATCCGGTGGTCGCCGGAAATCCTGTGCAAACGGTTACCCGTTGCTGCGGGTATTAGTCACAGTATTGCATTCAGGGTCAAGATTTTTGTATACAAGAAATGTAAGCTGGCACTCAATCTGAAGGATGGCGCTGAATTGGACACCGAATTGACCCGCGCGGAAAAGATCGCAGAGACGCTGGAGCAGCTTGTTTTCAGCGGGGATTACAAAGACGGGGACCGTTTGGATGAAATCAGGCTGGCCGAGAGCTTTGCCGTTTCGCGCACCCCGATCAGAGAGGCTTTGCAACGGTTGGTTCTGTCCGGATTCGCGGAACAAATCCCCCGTCGGGGGGTTTTCGTGCGTTTGCCCGGTCCTGTGGACCTGATGGAAATGTTTGAAACAATGGCGGAAATTGAGGCGGCCTGCGGGCGGCTTGCGGCGTCCCGGATCAGCGACGAGGGGCTGGCGCTGCTGGATGAAACCAACGGACGGTGTCTGCAGGCGATCGACCGGCAGGATCTGGAAACCTATTACGCCGAGAACGAGATTTTCCATCAGACGATCTATCGCGGGGCGGCGAACAGTTTTCTGGAGAAAGAGGCGCGGCGGTTGCAGAACCGTCTGAAACCCTATCGCCGGACCCAATTGCGGTTTCGCGGACGGATGCCCCAATCTATGGCGGAGCACGAGCTGATCGTCGCGGCGCTACAAAACGGTGACGGAGAAGCCGCTGCCCGTGCCTTGCGGGATCATGTGGCGGTGCAGGGGGAGAAGTTCCAACAACTCATCGCCAGTCTGAACGCCTGATACCGCCGGCTTTTGACCTGCGGCACTTCTGTCGGTTGCAGTTTCTGTATTTCTGATTATTTTAGTCAGAGATAAAACGTGAGCGACGTGACCTTGCTATGATTCCACTGAAAACCCCTGTTCAACAGCCGGCGATTGATCTGCGGCAGCCCCTGCGCAGCCCTGCACAAACGCGCCGGTTAAACCGCTTGCGGCTGTCGGCCATGCGCTGCCGTGCGAGCGCCCGTGTCGATGTCTCCGCAGCTTGCAACCTGTTGTGCGTGGATGAAGCCCAAAGCTCGCTTCGTTTTGAAGAGGCGCTGCTGCGCAGTCTGCATCAGGGGTTGGGGCGCAAGCCGAGGTTCTACGGTGTTGGCGAAACAGAGGAGAGCTTTGACGAGCAGTGGTTGTTGCAGGTGTTGGACGCGGCAGAGCAGGGGGATATGGCGTCGGTCGAGTTTCTGGTCCGCAGTCGCATCGCCAAAACGATGCAGCGCTCTATCCGGTTCCTGATCCGCGGGGCGGTTGGCCGGTTCGGGGGGCGATTCACGCTTTAGTGTCGCGCTTTTCGATTTAGAATGATTCTAAACTCTTGCAGTCCATCCGGATTTGTGCTTTACCTTTTCCCTAGGGAAGCCAGCCTGATGCCAGCCACCCGTCTGCTCCCCCGGTATGCCCCGCTTGTGCGCGCTTGATGAAGGATAATTCAATGACACAGACTGCTACAGACCTCACCCCCTCCGCCAGAGAAGCCATCGCAGATGCGCTGAACCAGAGCGTTGCGGAAACTGCTGTGACGACAATGCTGGCACAGAATTTCCACTGGAACGTAACCGGCATGGCCTTTGGCCCGTTGCACGACTTGTTCCAGACAATCTACGAAGACCATTTCGTGGGGCAGGACGATCTTGCCGAACGGATCAGGGCGCTGAACGTCCACGCCGAAGGCACTTTGGCCGGGATGATCAAACGTTCCAAAGTGTCCGAACATGAAGGCAAGGCCACCGACAAGGAAATGATCGCGGCGCTGCTGGAAGCACAGGAAACGCTGGCGGCTACTTTGGCCGGATGTGGCGCACTCGCTGCCGAGGCAGGAGATACGCTGACAGAAGATCTGTGTATTGCGCGGGGTCAGACCCACGAGAAATTTGCCTGGATGCTGCGCTCACACCTCGATTGAGGTCAGCGCGTCCAGTGGATTGGGCGCGCCCTTTTTGCGGCACTTTGCGCGATAGGCTTCGGGCCAGTGCCCGAATTTGCCAAGCTGCGCCTGTTGAAACACCAGCATGTCTATAAAGGCGTGCTGGTGTTTTTCTTTTTTCAACGATTTGAACATGGATTTCTGCTCTTTGGTCATCGAACAGCCAATGCAATGACCGCCGCGTTTGAACTTGCAGACGTCAATGCAGGGGGAAGGGGTCTTGGGCATAATTGTCACTCTGGCTGGGGCTGGAGCGCAGGATTGTGCGCTGCGATCTGGCTTACTTGGTGAGGATGAGTTTTCCCTGACGGGTCAGACGCAGGATGTAGGTCTGATCGTCCAGTTGGATACGGGCCGTTGCGTTGCCCGCCAGCATCTTGCGGGCGTCATAGACCGGCTGGCCGTCGTCCGGCAGGCTGCTGGAGGCCGGTTCGTTCGCGGGGGAAGGCGTGGTCATGAAAATACGTCCGGATTGGTTTTGTTTGGTCACATTAAACCTATTACTTACTAAAAGGCTCAACTTTGTCAATTCCGACTTAATTACTCAGCTTATTTAGGCGGCAGAGTGATAATCCGGCAAGATTATCAGCGGGCCGCCCTCTGTTTTCTCTACAGAAATTGGCGTGGCATAGACGTCAGAGAGCATTCGGGCGGTAAAGACCTCTGCCACCGTGCCAGAACCCACAACAGCACCATCGCGCATCAGACAGATCGAATCGGCAAAGGCCGCGGCGAGGTTGAGATCGTGTAACACCACCAGAACACCGGACCCGCCGCGTGCCAATACGCGGGCGATTTTCATCACTTCGATCTGGTGTTGAATATCAAGGCTTGCGGTTGGTTCATCCAGAAACAGATAGCCCGGACCAAACAGACTGCGGTTCGCGGTCAGTTGCGCCAGCACACGGGCAAGATGGGCGCGGTGCCTTTGCCCGCCGGACAGTTTCGGTACGGGGGTGTCGATAAAACGGGTTAGTCCCAGTTGCGCGGTGACTTCTGTGACCAAAGACTCGGTTTCTGCGGGGGCATATTCGATCGGGACCGACAGGCGGACCACTTCGGCCACGCTGAAAGCTGCTGATAGGGTCGGGGACTGTTCCAGCACAGCGCGACGGCGGGACAGGTCAGCCGCATCCATCCGGTGCAAATCGGTGTCGTTGTAGCGGATGTCACCGCGGGCTGTGGGCACATCTCCGACCAGTGCCGAGAGCAGCGTTGATTTCCCCGCCCCGTTCGGCCCGCAGAGCGCGACCAGCTTGCCGAAGGGCACATCCACATCCACACAGCGCAGGATTGTTTTTCGCCCGAAGGCCACGTCGATATTGCGTCCTGTGATCATAATTTGCCCGTCCGCAGCAGAAGATACAAAAAGAACGGCCCGCCGATCAGCGATGTGGCCAATCCGATGGGCAGTTCCTGTGGCGGTGCCACATTTCGCACCAACAGGTCCGCGCCCAGCAGCAGCACCGCCCCCGTCAGGGCAGATGCAGGCAGCAGCACGCGATGGGCACCGCCCACCAGCATCCGCGCGATATGGGGCGCAACCAGTCCGATGAAACCGATTGGTCCGGCAATCGACACGCCGGCCCCCACCGCCAGCGCACAAATCCCGCAGGCAGCAAACTTGATCCGCATCACATCCAGACCGGAATGGAAGGCAGCTCTTTCGCCAAGCTGGAAAAGGTCCAGCGCACGGGTAAAGCGCAACAGCGCGAGGCTGCTGCCCCCCATGATCACAACGCTGACCAGTACGGCAGGCCAGCCGGATTTTGCAAGGCTGCCCATCGACCAGAATGTAAGGTCGCGCAGTTGCGTGTCGGTGGAGATATAAGTCAGAAACCCGATGCCCGCGCCCGCGATGGAATTGACTGCCACCCCCACAAGGATCAGCCGCCCGACCGACATCTCTCCGTCTTTTCTGGACAGCCCCAGGATCAGCGCCGTGACCAGAAGCGCACCGCAAAAGGCGGCAACAGGCAGAAGATAGGGACGCAAAGTGGCGGGGATTTCCCCGATAACCAAATCGCCAAGCACGATCACCACCACCACCGCAGCCGAGGCTCCGCCGGAGATACCGATCAGCCCCGGATCCGCCAGCGGATTGCGCAAAAGCCCTTGCAGCACCGCGCCGCAAATCGCCAGCGACAGCCCGATCCCCAGACCCAGCACCAAACGGGGGGCGCGGATTTGCGTAACGATAGCCGTGGGCATCGGGTCGGCCTTACCCGAAACCGCCTCCACGATCTGGGACAGGGTCAAAGACACCGGCCCAAGAGCGATTTCGGCCAGCGCAATAATAAAAACCGCGCTGACAAGACCCGCAAAGATGCTTTGCTGTCGGTTAAATGCAGGGAACTTGCGATGGGGCGCGTCAGTGATGGCCACAGCTTAAGTCCCGTTCCCATGCAGATGGGTCATCAGCTCTGCCACGGCCTCAGGGGTGCGCGGCCCGAACCCGAGCAGCTTTAACCCGTCCATCTTGATCAGATTGCCCGCTTTACCCGCCGCAGTCTGTTGCACATCGGGCCGGTTCATCACCGTATCGCTGCCGCCGATGTTCTCTGCGTGGACGCCAGACATCAGAATAAAATCGGGATTGGCCGCGATCAGGGCCTCGGCGTTCATCGGCTTCCATCCTGAAAAGGCAGCAGCGGCGTTTGTGCCGCCTGCCAGTTCGATGATGTCATTGGCCGAGGTTTCCTGCCCGCCCACCACGGGGGCGCCCTCTCGAACTGACAGGATAAACAGGACCTTGGGTCGGTGTGTCAGCCCGTCAACGCGGGCCTTCAACTGCGCCATATCTTCTGTGTATCGGGCGATCAGCGCATCAGCCTGATCCCCCAAGCCGAGCGTTTCCCCGACAAAGCGGATTTTCGTGGCAACCTGTTCGGCCCCCTGCCCGAGCGGGGCAAGCGCCACGGTCAGACCCGCAGATTGCAACGTGTCGATCACATGGTCCGGTCCGGTATCATCCGCGCCGATCAAAAGGTCGGGCGACAGGGAAAGCACACCCTCCGCAGAGAGGGCGCGGACATAGCCGATCTGCGCCTTCGTTTCTGTATCCGCCGGAAAACCGGAGGTGATGTCCACCGCGACGATGCGATCTCCTGCGCCAAGGGCGTAGACGATTTCGGTAATGTCGCCCCCTGCAACAGCGATCCGTTCATAGGTTTGGGACAAAGCCGCCGTTGTGGTTGTCAGGCATAGGACAGCGGCGAGTGTGAAGGATTTCAACATGTTAGGCCCGCCCTAAACCGTCTAGGATGCTGCGCCAGCCGTCCAGTTCCGCGTTGCCTTCGCCCCGCTCCCCGAACATCAGAAAGAAGCTCTGGCCATTCTCGTCAAACGCCTCAAGCGAGGTGACAATCCCGTCTTTTGAAGGCTTGCGCACGATCCATGCTTCTGCCACTTGGTCCTGACGCAAGTGCATGTGGAATTTCTTGTCGAGCACATTGATCCAAGGACCCATTGCCTTGATGTTCTCGATTTCGCCGGTGTGAATCTGGATGCAGCCGGGGTTTCCGATAAACACCATCACCGGCAAACTTGCTTCGGCGGCCCGTTCCAGCGCCCAAGTTACGGCTTCATTGGGCACGCGGTAGGCCATATCCTCGCCCACCAGACGCAGTGCCTGCAACCGGCCGACCTTGTGTTTCTTCAGCATTCCGAAGAACTGGTGCACATCGGTCATGGCGTCCCAGTCTGTGCGCAGGGCGGCCGTGTCCACGTCACTGTCCGGCCCGTCAACGGGTGCTGGATCAGCGGCTTGCGTTTCAATTCTGGCAGGTGTCTCATCAACCCAGCCCGCCACCAGCGCGTCGAATTTTGCGCGATCGGTTTTTTCTGTCGGGTAGATCTTGTGAACGGCCACGCCGGATTTATCGAAGAATTGCAAGGAGATGCGCAGGCCGGAGCTGACTTCTTCCTTGATGACAAAGCCAAAGGCCCAGCGGTTCATGAAAATTCGCAGGTCGATGGTCCGGTTTAACACCAGCCCCATCACCTTGCCGATATTTACATTGTCGAACTCTCCGTAGCGTTCGTGGACGGCGTGTTGATTGCGGGTCAGGCACATAACTTCGCCAAGGCCGACCATGCCCTCCAGCAATTCCGCGAAGCCGCGGGTATCGTCGCGGCGCAGGCGTTTTGCTGCGCCGCCGACCTGTTTGGCCTCAACCAGTTCTGCCTCGCTGATGCCCAGTTCCCGCGCGGCATCGACAGCACGCATCGCACCTTTCTCTTGCATCAGGTTCTGAAAGTTTTGGAAAGTCTCTGTTACAGTTTGGTCCAGCATTGCGGTCTCCGGTTCAGAAGGTTTTGGCGAGGGAAAGTTTGAAGTTCCGCCCTTTGGCGGCTTGCGACAGATAGGTCGCGGGCTGATAGGTCTCATCGGTGATGTTATCGACGCCGAACCGCACTTCGAGCCCCTCAAATGCGCCCTGATCGGGGCGGTAAGTGGCGTAGATGTTGTGCACGTTATAGCCGTCGAAATCGCCTCGGGACTGGCTGCGATCTGCGGCAAAGACACTGTTGATGCCAAGCTTGAGGTCCGGTCGAACCTGATAGCCAAACCCGAGAGTCAGGGTGTTGTTTGCGATCGTGTCCAACTTTGCCCCGTTCGGCCCTTGACCGTCCAGCACCGACAGACCCGCAGAGGCCGAGAAACGCCCCGCAATATAGCGGCCTTCTGCTTCGATCCCTTTGATGATTGCGGAATCGATATTGTCGAAACCGATCACCCCGGCACCGCCGCCGGTGCGGATGATTTTATCCTCAATATCGTTATAAAACGCGGTCAGTTTGAAATCGACAGCATCATCGGCGCGGAACAGGCCCTGCCCGCTGTAAGAGGCGCCGATTTCGTAGTTCATGCCTTTCTCGGCTTTCAGGTCCAGATTGGGCAGCCCGCCGCTAAAGGCGTCAAAGATTTCGTCGTCTGTGGGCAGCCGGTTCACGCGGGACAGAGACCCGAACAGGTTCCAGTTGTCGTTCAACCGGTAGATCGCCGCGATTTGCGGTTCCACAGCGGTTGCGGTTACAGATTGCGATGTGGCGGTAAATGTGGCTTTGGGCGAAATCTTCTGATGGTCGATCCTAAGGCCGGTGTTGACGGTCAGGCGGTCGGTCAGGGACAGTTCGCTTTGGGCGTAGATTTCATAGGTCTTGGTGATCGCCTCTGCATGGGAAGAGGACACCGGATCGGCCGAGCGGTCCTTGCGCGATGCGGCCACCCCGAAGGTCAGGTAGTGATCAAAGCGTTCCGTAGAGAGGTCGGCAAGGTTTTCGACCTTGAGTTTCCACAACTCGTAAGAGCGTTCCCCAAGCAATGTAGCGCCCACAGGTTCAGCCGCGAGACTGCCCTGCTGCACGTCCTTGGCGGAATTGGTGTAGGACAGGGTGGCTGTAAGATCCCAAAAGCGGCTGTCCTCTGGAGCGAAGCCGTATTCCAGCCGTGCCACTTGGGACTCTGTTGTGATGTCCCCGACACCCCAACCTGTGAACCCGGGGAAGCGGCCAACCTGTGGGCCGTCCAACTGGTTAAAGTCCTGATTTTCCCCGTCACTGTAAAGATGCTGGTAGGAGGCACCAAAGCTGTGCGCCCCTTCGGTGTAATTCGCCTTGCCCAGAAAGTTGGTGATCTTGGCGTTGGTGCGGATCAGTGTGTTGCCATCGCCGTCCTCGCTCTGGCCGATGTCGGAATAGGACAGCGCCAGAAGCGCGTCGAACTTGTTGTCCGGCGCAAAGGACATAATCGTGGTTGACTGGAATTTATCCTCGTTGGATTCAAAGGTCAGCTTCTGGCGAACGGAAAATTTGTCATCGCCTTCCAGAAAATCGCTGGCGTCCTTGGTTTCCATCAAGATCACGCCACCCATCGCACCGGAACCGTATAACGTAGAAGACCCCGGACCGCGCAAAACCTCGACCCGTTTCAGCAGTTCGGGTTCCACAAAAAGCGATCCCTGACGGTAACTTTCGTAATAAAGCTCCTCCCCATCGACGAGCGTCAGGATAGAGGATTCCGCCGCGTTCAGACCGGCCCCGACGCCGCGAATGTTAAAGGACTGCCCAAGCGGGCTGCTGGAGCCAACGCCGGATACACCGGGCACCTGCGCCAGAATATCACCGATGGTGGCGGCCTGCGTTTCGTCAAGCCGTTCCTGATTAACCACCGTCACGGATTGCGGCACATCGGAGGCAACTTTGTCCTGACCGGCGTTGATGACGATTGGATCCACCTCGGTGGATTGTTGGGCATGGGCGCCCTGCGCTGTGATCGCGGCGACAACCGCCAGCATAAATCTGTTGGATTTCATAATCCATTCCCTCTCGCGTTGTTGTTTTTCACTTCCTAACGCGAGTCGGGTGGCTACTTTCGGCTGTGTATCAAGAGTCTTAGTATTTTTGTCAACTATAGAAATGCGCTAAGGGTTAAAGAGCATGGGAATGCGGAAACTGTGCTTCGAAACCGCCACACCCTGCACCGCCGGCGGGGTTCGCACCCCGTTGACCGCCCGCAGCGCCGCCTTATCCGCCTTGCCATTGCCAGAGGATTTCACGATCCGGTAGCTGAGCACCTGACCGTTCGCAGCAACCGTAACCTCCAGCACCAGCGCGGCGCGGCGCTTCAGTCCGCGCACGGGCCTTTTACGCCGCTCAATCGCGCGGCGCACCTGCGCACCCCAAACATCCAGCGCCCGCGCTGCGGATTTCGCATTGCCGGATTTGACTTTGGCCTTTCCGCGGGTTCCGGCTGTTTGCGTGCTGCCTGCGCCCGCAGCTTTTTGTTGCTGCTGGGCATCCTGTGCTTTTTGCGCTTTGCGCGCGGTTTTAGGCGCTTGCTCCGGTTGTGCCTTGGCAGCGGTTTTCTTCGGCTTCGGTTTGACTTTTGTTGCCTGCTTTGGAACGGGCCGCGGTTTTGGCCGTACCTTTGGCGGCGGGTCAACTTTGGGCAGCTGGGGTGCGCTGTGCGTGTTGATGGATGGCGTTTCGCGTGCAGGATCATCCGCTTGTGCTGCTTCGGGCGCCTGTAATTGCACGGGTGCAAACTGTGACACTTCAAGCGGGGGTGCAGGGGCGGTTTGCACCGTTTGCACGGGGCTGGACACCGGCGCAGGCTGATCGGCCTGCACATCCGGCGGGCGCGTCCAGTCTGCGACCATAGCTTCGATTTGCGGCGTGACACCGTGCAGCGACAGCATCATCTCCCCCTGCTGGCCACCGCCATCTTCACCCGTTTCCGGCGCGACCCAAAAGCCAGCCGCATGGACCGATATTGCAATGGCCCCGAACACCAGCATTTCCGCATAGACCTTCATTGCGGCACCGCGACGATTTCGACCGAACCGGCACCAAGAGGGGCGAGCCGCCGCAGCACTTTGGCAAGATCGGGCGCGGGTAGCTCTGCATCAATGCGCAGTTTCACCGCTGTCTGCGGGTCCAGCCGTCCGCCAAGACGTGCCCATGCGGTGTCTCCTGCGAAATCCTCAAACCGCACCTGCGCCTGTGTTGAGACGTGAAGGGTCAATTCGGACTCCGGCACGCCAAGCGCACTGGCGGCGGGCAGGGTGGTTTCAAACGGCTCCGGCGGTTTTATTTCGGATGTCATCAGAAAAAAGATCAGCAGCAGAAACACCACGTTGATCATGGGCACAATAGACTCGCCGGTACTGCGTTTCGGGGGGGATGCGAAATCCATCAGGTCACTCCACCAGAACGACAGCGGTGAATCCGGCGGCTTGCAGCGGGCCAAGCACGTCTAGAACCTGCTGCGACGTGGCCGCATTCTGTCCGCGCAGAATGACGGGATCGTTCAGGGTGTCGGTCAGGCTTTGCAGGGCATCGGGCAAATCGGCCAAAGCGATTTCGACCCCGTTCAGGCGAAGACCTTCCCGCGTGATTGTGACCAGCCGTGGCGGACCGGAGTAGCTTTGCGCCCCGTTTCCCGCAGCGGCCAGCGGCAGGCGGACCACCTGATCCAGTCCGAATTGCGAAGCGAGCATAAAGAACACCAGCAGCAAAAACACCACGTCGATCATCGGCGTCAGACTTGGCTTGCGTCTCGGCTGTGGCTGGTCAGCAAAAACCATCACTCTGCTGCCAGTCTTGCGGTGTCTTTGCGCGGATTGGTGACAGGCCCGAAACCCTGCTGGATCACGAAGACCTGCGTAGCAATATCCTCCAGATCGCGGCGCAGGCAGTCCACCACGCTTTCAAACCATGTCAGCGCAAAAGAAGCAGGGATCGCCACCGCCATGCCCGCCGCAGTGGTCAGCAGGGCCTCCCAGATACCACCTGCGAGAATGGCAGGATCGGCGCGACTGCCACTTTCCTGAAGGGCTTGGAATGCGGCAATCATGCCGAGAACCGTACCCAGCAACCCCAGAAGCGGTGCGATGGTGGAAACCAGTTCCAGCAGGCGCAGACCGGAGGCTGCACGGGCCAGCTGGCGCTTGGCAATTCGCGCGGTTTCGTCTTTTGCATCCCCTTCGGGAAGGGCTTGCCGGGTGTTGATAACGTCAGTCAGAAAACGGCCCCGCACCCCGCGCAAACGCCCTGTCAGGGACAGTGCGGCCTTGATATTTCCGTTGCGCAATTCGCCAAGCGCGTCTGTAATGCCCCGCCGGTTCCACGCGCCGGACAATGCCAGACGCCATGTTTTCCACAGCGTCAGTGTCAGACCCAGCACCGACAAGGCGAAGATCGCCCAGATTGACGGTCCCCCGTCCAGAAGGAACTGTGCCGCGGTGGAAAAGGTTTCTGTGTAAGTGGCCTGAAGGGGCGCCAGCATCGCAATCACCAAAGTTTGTGCAAAGGGTCGCTGGCGGGGCGCTGGCTGTCAGGCCCCCGTTTACTATTACCTGACTTAATAAGTCAACAAACCAATCAAGCAGGGATTTAATTCGTCACAGGCGCAGAGAGACCCTGCGCCTGTGGCTTGGGCTTGCAAATCGTCAGTCCGAGAATTTGCGGATCTCGCCTGATTGCAACCGGCTGGCGTAGGAATGCAGTTCGGCCTTAACCAGTTTCATCAGGAAGTAGAGCGCGAAGATATTTACCACAGCCATAGAGAAGATCGCCGCATCCGAGAAGTCGATAACCGGACCCAGCGAGGCCGCCGCCCCGATGACGATAAAGACGCAGAAGATCACTTTGAACACCAGTTCGGATGTCTGGCCTTCGCCAAACAGGTAGGTCCATGCTTTCAGACCGTAATAGGACCATGAAATCATGGTGGAGAAGGCGAACAGGATCACCGCAACCGCCAGAACATAGGGAAACCAGCTAAGCCCCGCTGCAAATGCAGCAGAGGTCAGGGCAACCCCTGAGGTGTCATTGACGGTGGCAATGCCGGTTCCGGCCTCGTTCAGAACATAGTTTCCAGTGGCCGGATCAATGACCATTTGTTGGGAAATGGTGATCACCAGCGCCGTCATTGTACAAATGACAACAGTGTCAATCAGCGGTTCCAGCAGGGACACGAAACCTTCGGTAATAGGCTCTTTCGTGCGCACGGCAGAGTGGGCAATCGCAGCCGACCCGACGCCCGCTTCGTTTGAAAAGGCCGCCCGTTTGAAGCCCTGTATCAACGCGCCGACCATACCTCCGGCAACGCCAAGTCCGGTAAAGGCACCGGCAAAAATCTGGCCGAAGGCCCAGCCGATCTTGTCGTAGTTAATCAGCAGGATGATTAGTGCGGCACCCACGTAGAGCAGCCCCATGAACGGCACGACTTTTTCGGTAACATTGGCGATGGATTTGATCCCGCCAACGATCACGGCAAAGACCACACCGGCAAAGATGATACCGGTGATCCAGCCGGGATATTCCCCGACGATTCCGGTGATCTGCGCATGGGCCTGATTGGCCTGAAACATATTCCCGCCCCCAAGCGCACCAAGAATACAAAAGACCGAAAACAGCACTGCGAGGAACTTGCCTCCGGGTAGGCCCAATTCGCCAAAGCCCTTGGAAATATAGTACATCGGCCCACCGGAAACGGTGCCGTCCGGATATTCGTTCCGGTATTTCACCCCAAGCGTACATTCGGTAAATTTGGATGCCATACCCAATAGACCCGCAAGAATCATCCAGAAGGTTGCCCCCGGACCACCGATGCCAACCGCCACGGCGACACCGGCGATATTACCAAGCCCCACCGTGCCTGATAGCGCGGTTGCTAGTGCCTGAAAATGGCTGACCTCGCCCGCGTCATGGGGATCGGAATAATCGCCCTTCACCAGTTGGATTGCATGTTTGAAAAAGCGGAACTGTACGAACCCGAAGTAGAGCGTAAACACCGTCGCCGCGACCACCAGCCACATCACGATCCACGGAAAGGAGGTGCCGGGGAAGGGGGCGAAAATCAGGCTGACAAAGGGGCCGGTGAAGGCTGCGAAAGTCTGATTGACCTTTTCATCAAGGCTTACGGCTTCTTGGGCGAAAGCGGGATTGGCGCAGACCGCGGCCAGTGCCGCGCCGGACCAGAGTGTTGTTTGATGTCTCATAATACCCCCTTATCCGACCACTGTGACAGGCATGCTGGCGTGCATGACAAGATTACCGGTAGAGCTGCCGAACAGACGCTGTGTAAACCCGCCTTCCGAGCTGCGTCCCACGACGATCTGTTCTGCGCCTGCTTCTACTGCAATCTTGTTCAATGTCTCTGCAACGTCCCCGTGACGCACCACGCCGCTGGCGGTGTAGCCTTCGTCAACCAACTGGGTGACGGCGGGATCGACCACGCGGCTGTGGGCAAGGTTCAATTCCTCCTCGCGGCGCTGGTGGCGCTTGGCGTTTTCCTCTGCCGTTTGAAAAGTAAAAGGGGACCATTCGATGACATAGGCCACAACGATCTCGCAATCTCCGATCAGTTTTGCCAATCGTTTTGCATGGTGCAATGCGCGCTCGCCGGACCCTTCGCCGTCCAGACCAATCAATAATTTTGTCGGCATTTCGTTCTCCTGTTGTCCCGAAGCACATGCCTGAAAAATGAGGCTACCAGAAAAGAATCCGAGGGGTGTTATGGGCACTTCAGGGTGTTGAGTGAGACCCTCATCCCCGAGTTTAGGAGGAGATTTGCCTAAATTACTATTAATTTCTCAAGTAAAATAAAGAAAATGCGCGGCAAAGCGGGCGAGTGCTGCATTTTGCAAAGCCGGTCTTGTGGCGCCTGTGCACGCGAAAGCCACGCTGGTTTGGTGGCTTTCGCATGTTTTCTGGCGGCCGCTACCCGCCGGATTTTGCGATGGTAAAATCAGGACTGAACCGGAAGATCCTCTTTTTTCCAGTTTGCCAAGCCGCCCTCGATCACGGTGGTGTTATACCCCATCTGGCGCAGGCAATCCGCCGCCAGTGTGGCCCGCGCACCCGACGCGCAGAGCAGGTGAACCTTGCGGTCCGACCCGCGATAATTAAGCAGGCGGTCATTGCCCTTACCCGTATCGGGATCGGCGTTGGCCTCTAGCAGTCCGCGTGGAATATGTACGGCCCCGTCGATCCGCCCGTCATTTTGCAGCTCGTCCGGCTCGCGCACGTCGAGTATCAGGTCGCCGCTATCCTTGCTTGCGCTCAGGGCGGTTCCGGGGCTGACAGTTGTCACGTGGCTCTTGGCATCCGCGACAAGATCTTTCATTGATTTAGCCATAACGTGTCTCCTTTAGAATTTGTTTACAGGTAGTTTGAGATAATGATGCCCATCGGATTCGGCCTGTGGCAACTGTCCGGCCCGCAGGTTCAGTTGCAGCGCGGCCAGCATCCGGTCGGGCAGGTCTAGTGTCTTGTCTTTCTCATCGCGAAGGCTGATGTAGCCTTCTTTTGTTTGTCCATCCTTCAGATGGATATTCTCGGTTTTATGGGTTGCGACTGTGGCCTCCCATTCCGGCGTATCACGGGTGTCTGATCCGTAATCGTGACCGATAAACAGTCGTGTCTCTTCCGGCAGGTCCAGAATTGCCTGAAGCGTATTCCACAGCTCCTCGGTGCTGCCGCCGGGAAAATCCGCGCGGGCTGTTCCGCTGTCGGGCTGCATGAAGGTGTCATGGACAAAGGCCGCATCACCGCAGACATAGGTGATCGACCCCATCGTGTGCCCTGTCGAAAGCATCACGCGCAGATCCAGATTGCCGACCTTGAACGTATCCTTATCTGCGAAGAGATCGTCGAAATCACGCTCCACGTCAAATGCGTCCGGCAGGTGATACAGGTCGCGCCACAGATCCGCGATGTCCTTTACTTTTTCCCCGATACCGTTGCGCGCGCCGGTACGTTTTTTCAACAGGGCCGAGGCCATAACATGATCCGCATGGGGATGGGTGTCGAGAATGCGATCAACGGTCAGCCCCTTTTCCTTCACGAAATCAAGCAGATGGTCCATCGCATCGGTCGATAACTCAAAGCTCTTGGGATCGAAGTCCTGAACCACGTCAATCAATGCGGCTTTCTTGGTCTCGGGATCGGCGCATATATACTGGATAGAGCCTGTGTCCGGCTCGTAAATTCCCCAAACATCCGGACTTCCTGAACCTGTCGACTTGGAATGTCGGGTAATGCGTTTGTCAAAATCGGAATTCTCTGCCATTTCAAAATCCTCTCCTGCGTTGCGGTTTTCCCGGTCTTCGGTGGCCTAACGTGCGGGATGGGATATGGTTCAATCCGGACTGGTCGCGCCGTGCCGCGATTTAAGACTGCATCTCCATTCCAGCCAGTGCCGCCTGTGCCAGAACAAGCCCGAGTCGCCGTTGATCCGCGCCGTCAGAGCGGGAGTTCAACAAAACCGGCGCAGCAGCGCCCAGAACGATGCTGGCGGTGCGTGCGCCGCCGTGCAGTTTCCACGCTTTTACCGTGGCATTGCCGGATTCAATATTCGGAAACAGGATCAGATCCGCTTTGCCCGCTACCTCTGATCCGTCCAGTCCCTTGCGCTGCGCAGCGGCCTGCGACACGGCTACGTCATAGCCAAAGGGTCCATCCACCTGCATGCCACCAAACGCGCCGCGACGGGATGCGGCCGCCAGTTGCGCAGCATCAGTGGTGGCCGGTTGACGCTCTGACACTTTTTCCGAAGCAGCAATCGCAGCCACCCGCGGACAGGTGTTTCCAAGCCCTGCGAACAGGCCATTGGCATTTTCCAGAATTGCCCGTTTCTGCTCCAGCGTGGGGGCAGGAATGATGCCGTTGTCCGTCGCACCGATCAGCCGGTCGAGCGAGGGCATCTCGGCCAGCGTCAGATTCGACAGAACCGGCGCACGCCGCAGTCCGCAGGATTTATCCACCACAGCCCGCAGATAGGCAGCACTGTTCAGGGTGCCTTTCACCAGCACATCCCCCGCTCTCTCGCGAATGGCAGCCACCGCTTTGACGGCGCAAACTTCGGGGTCCGGCGCATCCACAATCTGCGCAAACGGGTCCAAAGCAGACGGCAAAAGCCGCCGGATTTCCGCAGCTGAACCGATCAGTGTTGCCGAACGGATCTGGCCGCGTGCCGCCGCGGTTTCCAGAGCCTGCAAAACCAGATCATCATCCGCCCCTGCAACAACAACCCGCAAAGGCGGTCGTCGGGACATTTCGGACTCTAGTGCGTCAAAGCTGCGGATCATACTGCGATCCCTTCTCTTACGGGTTCCACCGGCCAATTCATCGGAGTTTCCACACCGGCCAACACCCGTGCTGCCCCCTGCGCGAGCGCCTCGCTTTCATGGCTGCCTGCGTAAACGCGGATCGGGGCAAGGGAGCCGCAGCTTGCTTGCAGTGTCTTAACAATCCGCTCGGAATGGGCCATGCCGCCGGTCAGCAATATTCCGTCCGGCGCAAAATCCACCACAGCGGCCATAGCGCCGATTGCCTTGGTGATCTGGTAGATCATCGCATCCAGCACAAGGGCCGCTTGACTGTCGCCCTTCGCGATCCGCGCCTCAACCTGCCGTATGTCCTTGGTGCCAAGATAGGCAAACACACCGCCGTTGCCGTAGAGTTTTCGCTTCAGTTCGGCTTCGGTATATTTCCCCGAATAACACAGGTCTATTAAAGGCATCACCGGCAACCCGCCGGCCCGTTCCGGTGAAAACGGCGCGTTCTCCATCCGGTTCGTGCTCTCTACAATGCGCCCTTTTTTAAGGGCTGCAATTGAAATGCCCGCGCCCATATGGGCCACCACCGCGTTAAGGTGGTCAAACGGCTTCCCGATTTCAGCCGCAAACCTGCGACCGCAGGCGCGAATGTTCAGCGCATGCACAAAGGAGAACCGTGGAATTTCGGGAAATCCGGACAGACGGGCCACCTGCGGCAGTTCATCGACCGAAACCGGATCAACGATAAAGGCGTCAACGCCGTGCCGGTCTGCAATAGATTTGGCCAAAGGCGCCCCGAGGTTGGACGCATGATTATATCGTGGACTGTGCAGTGCGAAATTAACCAGATCTTCATTCACTGCAATTACACCTGCGGGAACCGGGCTAAGCATGCCGCCCCGTCCTGCGACCGCTGCCAGTCGCGTGTCAGCGGGTTGTGCTGCCAGAAACTTGGCAATTTCTGCTGCGCGAAAATCCCGCTGGTCGGAAATTGTCGCAAACCCTGCCATGCGGGTCTCGTCGTGCTCGATCGTTGTATCCTGCACGGGGGTGACTTCTGCGCCATTGGGACGAAACAGGCCAAGCCGCGTGGTTGTGGTGCCCGGATTGATGGTGAGGATCAGACCATTGTTTGACATGAAACATTCCATTCAAAAAAGGCAAAGGGCGCCCCCGTTTCAGGGGCGCGCATTTTAAGGATTAGTAAAAGGCTTGCAGGCCGGTGATAGCCCGTCCAAGGATCAGGGCGTGCACGTCATGGGTGCCTTCATAGGTGTTCACAGTCTCAAGGTTCACCATGTGGCGCATGATCTGGAACTCTTCCGAAATGCCGTTGCCGCCATGCATATCCCGTGCGATCCGTGCGATTTCCAGCGCCTTACCACAGTTGTTGCGTTTGATAACCGAGATCATCTCGGGCGCGGCCTCTGCTGCGTCCAGTAATCGGCCTACACGCAGGCTGGCTTGCAGGCCAAGGCTGATGTCTGTCAACATATTGGCCAGTTTCAACTGATGCAGCTGTGTCTGCGCGAGAGGTTTGCCAAACTGCTGGCGGTCCAGACCATACTGGCGGGCGGCTTCCATGCAGAATTCCGCTGCGCCAAGCACGCCCCAGCTAATGCCATAACGGGCGCGGTTCAAACAGCCGAACGGGCCTTTCAAACCTTCCACATTCGGCAGCAACGCATCTTCTGAAACTTCAACGCCATCCATCACAATTTCGCCGGTGATGCTGGCCCGCAGGGAAAGTTTGCCCGCAATCTTCGGAGCAGACAGACCCTTCATGCCTTTTTCCAGAACAAAGCCGCGAATCTTGCCGTCGTGGGCTTCGGATTTGGCCCAGACCACAAATACATCCGCAATCGGGCTGTTTGAAATCCACATTTTGGCACCGGAGATACGGTAGCCATCGGCAGTTTTCTTCGCCACAGTTTTCATACCCGACGGGTCACTGCCAACATCGGGTTCGGTCAGGCCGAAACATCCGATCCACTCTCCGCTGGCGAGTTTTGGCAGGTACTTTTTGCGCTGTTCTTCAGAGCCGTAAGCATAAATCGGATACATCACGAGAGAGCTTTGCACCGACATCATCGAACGATAGCCGGAATCCACCCGCTCCACTTCCCGTGCCACCAGACCATAGGCCACATAAGACGCGCCCAGCCCGCCGTATTCTTCCGGTATGGTCACACCCAACAGGCCCATTTCGCCCATTTCGCGAAAGATTTCGGGGTCGGTTTTCTCTTCGCGATACGCCTCGATCACGCGGGGTTGCAATTTGTCCTGCGCATAGGCTTTGGCCGCGTCGCGCAACATGCGTTCCTCTTCGTTAAGCTGGGTTTCCAGCGCGAAGGGGTCTTCCCAGTTAAAACGGTTCAAATCGGGGGCGTCTTTGGCTTTCAGAGTCATAAGATGTTTCCTTTTCTTTGCCTCTGACTAGCAAATTGACCGTAAGCTTGATAACGATAGAAATTCCACAGTTGATGAGTTTTGGTAATATTATGGTGCTACGCCCGAATTACACCCCCAGCATACCGGAGCTGCGTGCGCTGGTGTTTTGCGGCGATCTCGGCTCCGTGTCCCGTGCGGCAGCTGCGTTAAACCTGACGCAAAGTGCAGTCAGCCGCGCGATCCGCTCCCTTGAGGACCGGCTTGGTGTGCAGCTGTTCCACCGGGTGCGCAAACGGTTACATCTGTCGGATGCGGGACGGGCGATGGTGCATGAATCGCGCGAAATTCTCGCCGCGTTGGACAGATCCGCGCGGATGACAATGGCGTTTGGCAAGGGCGGCGATGTGTTGCGTCTGGCGGTGCTGCCCACGCTGGCCTCAACGTGGTTAATCCCGCGCTTGCCAGAGTTTCTGGAGACCCATCCCGAGGTCTCGATCGACCTTACCTCGGCATTACATCCGGTAGATTTTGACGAAAGCCCTTTCGATGCGGCGCTGCAAAGGGCGGTGATGGCGCGAAAAGGGACCGATGTGGTGCATTTGCTGGATGAAACCCTGATCACCGTGGCGGCGCCCAAGCTGGTCGGAAAGGCGGCGGACGTGTCGCCGGACCAGCTGGCGGGCTATCCGTTAATCCAGTTGGCGACACGGCCAGAGCTTTGGAATGATTGGTTTTCCCGTCTGGGCACTCCGCCCCCCGACAGCCTGAAAGGGCCGCGGGTGCAGCATTTTGATATGGTGATTTCCGCTGCCGAAGCGGGGTTGGGCGTGGCTTTGCTACCGGATATTTTTGTGCAGTCCGCGCTGGCATCCGGCAGTTTGCGCCAAATTCACCCGCAGGGGCTGGAGGGAACAACGCCTTATGCGCTGATCCGCCCCGCCGGACGCCAGCCAAGTGCGACAATGCAAGGGTTTGCCGATTGGCTACATCACGCGGCCTTAACTGGTTAAGGCCGACCCTCAATGTTCATCCAGGTGGTCTTGAGCTCCACATATTTATCGAGTGCATGCAATGACTTGTCCCGCCCGATGCCGGATTCTTTAAAGCCGCCGAAGGGTGTTGTCATGTCGTCGCAATCATAGCAGTTCACATAAACCAGACCGGCGCGAATGCTTTTGGAGACTCGATGCGCCGTGGCAAGATCATCCGTCCAGACCGCCGAAGCCAGACCATAACAACTGTCGTTTGCGGTTTTGATGGCCTCTTCCACGCTGTCCACCGGAATGACGGTTAACATGGGGCCGAAAATCTCTTCCTGCGCAATACGCATGTCATTTGTGGCATTGTTGAAAATGGTTGGCTCCACATAGCTTCCGCCGCTTTCGGTGCGCGCCCGTTTGCCGCCCGTAATCACATCTGCGCCGTCGGTTCTTGCGTGGTCTGTAAAGGCGAGGACACGGTTGGCATGGGATTCGTTTACCAAGGCGCCCATGCTGGTTTCGGGGTCCAGCGGATCGCCCGGGGCGTAGGATCGGCTGATGGTCAGCAGTGTCTCAACCACTTCATCCTGAATAGAGCGTTCAACGATCAGGCGGCTGGGGCAGGTGCACATTTCCCCTTGGTTGAAAAAGGCAGAATGGGCCGAGGTGCTGGCAGCATGTTTTGTGTCGCGATAGCTCGACAGGATGATGTTGGGGCTTTTGCCGCCCAGCTCCAGCCCGAGCCGTTTCAGGTTGGATTGTGCGGAATACTCCATAAAATACTTACCAACCTGTGTGGAGCCGGTGAAAAACAGCCCGTCCACATCCATATGCAGTCCAAGCGCGCGTCCGACTTCGGGACCGTCCCCGGTGACGACATTGAACACCCCTTCGGGGATGCCGGCTTCCAGTGCAAGTTCGGCCAGGCGGATCGCGCTCAGGGGCGATTGTTCGGCGGGTTTCAGAATGACCGAATTGCCAGTGGCAAGCGCGGGTGCGACCTTCCAAGCGGCCATCAGCATCGGGAAATTCCACGGCACAACCGCTGCCACCACGCCCAGCGGTTCTTTCGTGACCATCGCAACCGCAGAGGCCGCAGTCGGGGCGATTTCGTCATAGATTTTGTCGATGGCCTCGCCGTACCAGTCAAAACAATTCGACACCGCCCGCACATCAATTGAGGTGCTGTCCGCAATGGGTTTGCCCATGTCGAGCGTTTCGAGCAGGGCCAGTTCTTCCCGATGTGCGCGAATAAGGTCTGCGAACCTGCGCAGAACCAGTTTGCGTTCGGCGGGGGGGCGGCTGGCCCAGCGTCCGTCTTCGAATGCAGCGCGGGCGACCTGAACGGCACGGTTCACGTCTTCCTCTGCCCCGCAGGCCACTTGCGCGAGCGGCCGTCCGTCTATCGGACTGATAGAGGTAAAGGTTCGGCCCGATGCTGCGTCAACTTTCCGGCCGTTAATTATCATTTTCGCGCCCGCCTGTGCTGCGTTGCGAATCTGTTCCGCTTTGGCGTGCCAGTCGGCTTTTGAAAGTTCGGTCATGAGTCTCACCATTTTGATATACCATTAACTGTAAAGGTATCACAAAATCATCGCGCAGAACAAGATGTCTTCCAGCAGCGCACTGTCTGGGCGGGTGACAATCATTGCGTGTCGAGGGTTAGCGCGTGGTCAGGTTTTCGGTCAGAACAAGCCGTCCGCTGCGGCTGCTTCCCTCACGAATATCGCTTTCGGTGGCATTCATAAGGGCGGCGACATCACGGGCGCGCAGGGCGGTCAGGATCTCTTTGTGACGGTCGATTTTATAGAATTCCTTGACCCGTTTGACCACTTGTCTCTGGAACGGTCCAAGCTGAAGCCAGACGCTTTCGATGGCGGGCACGCAGACCTGATTGGGATTGACGGAATAGAGCATCCGGTGGAACCGCTGGTTGAGAATTGTCAGCTTGTCGAGGTTCTCTTCCCGCAGTGCCTCGTCCATTGCTTCATCAATTTCCTTTAGTTTTTCTATAACGTAATCAGATATGTATGGGAGGGATCGTTCAGCGGCGTGAACTTCCAGAGTGACGCGCAGTGCGACCAGTTCTTCAAACCGCCCGAGTGTCATTTCGGGAATAGCCATGCGCCGGTTGGGAAGGATTTCGATCGCGTTTTCAGAGCTTAACCGCCGGACCGCTTCTCGCACGGGGGTGGGGCTGAGCCCCATTGCCTCCGCAAGACCGCGCATGGTCAGGTTTGTTCCCGGTTCAATGGTGCCCACCATGATCGCATGGCGCAGGCGGGCATAAACGGATTCCTGATCTGTAATGTCATGATCAACGGGAAGTTCTGGAATGTTCACAGTGATATATCCGGCGTGTTCAGGGCGGCCACGCTGTGTGGCGTTGTCTTGTCTTACAGTATGAAACTCTCTTTGTGATGTAAAAAAGAAAATACCAAGTTCACAAATGGTATCACATATGTTAAATCGGTATCACAAAGGAGAGTTTATGCCTGTTCAAGACGTTAAAAATTGGTTGAAAAGCCACCCCGACATTGAGTCGGTCTTCGCCTGTGTTTGTGATCTGAACGGAACTCTGCGCGGGAAGCGGGTTCCTGTGGATCAGGCCGAAAAGGTTATCGAAGGCGGTATCCGGATGCCCCTGTCCGTGGTGAGCGTGGATATTTGGGGGGAAGACATCGAGGACAGTGCGCTTGTGTTCGAAACGGGTGATTCGGACGGGATATGTGAACACACCGGACGTGACCTGCTGCCGATCACATGGACGGACCGCCCTGCTGCGATGGCGATGCTGTGGATGCGCAAGGAGGATGGCACGCCGTTTCTATCCGACCCGCGCCGTGCCTTGAACGCTGTGGTCGAACGCTATGCGGCCCGTGGCCTGACCCCTGTGGTTGCAACTGAGCTGGAATTTTACCTCTGCGATCCCTCCGGCGATCAACCCCGTGCGCCGCACTCTCCGGTGACGGGCAAGCGGCTAGATTCCGACGGGGTTCTGTCGCTGGACGAATTGCAGCATTTCGATGCGTTTCTGAATGATGTTTATGCGGCCTGCGCCGATCAGGGCATTCCAGCGGATGCTGCAATCTCCGAAAACGGGGCAGGGCAGTTTGAAATCAACCTTCTGCATGTGAATGACCCGTTGAAAGCTGCGGATGATGCGGTGCTTTTCAAACGGCTGGTGCGCGGCGTGGCCCGCAAACACGGGTTTGCGGCGACTTTCATGGCGAAACCCTACGGGGCCCGCGCAGGCAGCGGCTTTCATGTGCATTTTTCCCTGCTGGATGAAAACGGTAACAATGTTTTTGACAACGGCGGCGAAGAAGGGTCGCAAACCATGCTGAGCGCGGTTGCGGGTTTGCTGGCGACCATGCAGCAGAACAGTCTGACCTTTGCGCCCCATGAAAATTCCTACCGCCGTCTGATGCCCGGCGCCCATGCGCCGACAGGGGTGGCTTGGGGCTATGAAAACCGTACCGCGGCGATCCGCATTCCCGGTGGCAGTCACAAGGCGCGGCGGATCGAACATCGCGTGGCCGGAGCCGATGCCAATCCCTATCTGGTGCTGACCAGCATTCTCGGGGGAGCGTTGCTTGGGATCGAGCGGGACATGCAGCCTGCTGCGCCGATCACGGGGGATGCGTATCGTCAAAAGCTGACGCATCTGCCGCTCGACTGGGCCAGCGCAATTGAGGCTTTTGCCGAAGGTCCCCATGTGCCCGACATCTTCTCGGCCCAGCTTCAGACGCTGTTGGTCGAATGCAAGGCGCAAGAGCTGCAACGTTTTGCGCGGCATGTAACCGACTTTGAATATCATTCCTATCTGGAGATCGTGTGATGGGGACCAATCAGAAACATTACGCCGGCGACGGACGCCACACCGACAGCTATTATGCAGCGTCGGCCAATCCCGCACCGGAGCGCCCGCCGCTGGTGGGGGCGCATGAGGTGGATGTCTGTGTTGTGGGGGCAGGGTATTCCGGCCTGTCCACCGCGCTGCATCTGGCTGAAAAAGGGTATAACGTGGCCATCGTAGAAGGTGCGCGTGTTGGCTGGGGCGCTTCGGGGCGCAATGGCGGGCAGATCGTGAACGGTTTGAATGCCAGCCTTCAGACAATCAAGAAACGCTACGGTCAGGACACGGCTACCTTTGTGGCCGGTCTGGTTCAGGAAGGCGGCGAGATCATCCGCGAGCGGATCAAGACCTACAACATACAGTGCGATCTGAAAGACAAGAACATTTTCACAGGTCTGACAAAAGCCCATATGAAAGAGCTGGAAGAGCGCAAGACCCTTTGGGAAAGCTACGGCATCAACAACCAAGAGATGCTGGACAAGGCGCAATTGCGCGAACACATCAATTCCGATCTTTATGAGGGCGGGCTGATTGACCATTCCGGTGGCCATATGCACCCGCTGAACCTCGCGCTTGGGGAAGCGGCGGCGTTTGAGATGCTGGGCGGTAAAATCTACGAGATGTCTATGGTGACGGCGGTGGATACAGAGGCGGCGCGTCCTGTTGTGACCACCACGCAAGGGTCGCTGACCTGCAAGACGCTGGTGCTTTGCGGCAATGCCTATCTGGGGCATGTGGTGCCGACACTGACATCCCGCGTTATGCCGGTGTCCACGCAGGTCATGGCAACCGAGCCACTGGGCGAAGAACTGGCCCATTCGCTGCTGCCCCAAGACGCCTGCGTTGAAGATATTCGCTACATTCTGGATTATTACCGTCTGTCCGGCGACAAGCGCATGCTGTTTGGCGGTGGCACGGTTTACGGTGGCGCCGATCCGCTCGACATCGAAGCAAAGCTGCGGGGCAACATGGAAAAAGTGTTCCCGCAACTGAAGAAGGTAAAGGTGGATTACGCGTGGAGCGGCAATTTCGCCCTGTCCTTCAGCCGGGTGCCCCAGATGGGCCGCATCGGTAAAAACACCTATTTCGCCCATGGCTATTCCGGTCATGGCGTCACCGGTTCGCACACGTTCGGGCGCATTCTGTCCGAAGCGATCGACGGGGACGTGTCCCGCTTTGACGTGTTCGAAAACGTGCCTTGGTATCCATTTCCGGGCGGTCGTCTGTTCCGTGTGCCTTACTCTGTCATGGGGTCTTGGTGGTACGGGCTGCGTGACCGGCTCGGGGTTTGAATACACTCACTTCACAAATTTCAGGGAGAAAAAGATGAAGAAAATAATGATGACATGTGCCGCAGTTGCGCTGGGCGCGGGTGGTGCGCTGGCAGAGGGCGAATTGAACGTCTACAACTGGTCGGATTACATTGCCGAAGACACCATCGCGAATTTTGAGGCCGAGACCGGCATCAAGGTGAATTACGATGTGTTTGACAGCAACGAGGTTCTGGAAGCCAAGATGCTGACCGGCTCCAGCGGGTATGACGTTGTGGTTCCCTCTATCGAGTTCATGGCACGTCAGGCACAGGCCGGTGTGTTCGCAAAGATCGACAAGGACGCCCTGTCGAACTATGGCAACCTCGACCCGCAGATCCTCAAGATTCTGGCGGTGAACGATCCCGACAACACCCACGGCGTTCCCTATATGATGTTCACCACCGGATTGGGCTATAACGTTAAAGCCGTGGAAGAACGGATCGACGCAGAGAAGATCGGCAGCTGGGACATGGTTTTCGATCCTGAAACCGCCGCGAAACTGGCGGATTGCGGGATTGCAGTGCTGGACAGCCCGTCAGAAATCATGGCGCCTGCGCTGAACTATCTCGGATTGGACCCGAACTCCGAAGACAAGGCCGACCTTGAGAAAGCCACCGATCTGCTGCTGTCTGTGCGCCCGCATATCCGTTACTTCCATTCCTCCCAGTACATCAACGATCTGGCCAATGGCGATATTTGCGTCTCTGTCGGCTATTCCGGTGATGTCCTGCAGGCCCGTGATCGTGCAGCCGAGGCCAATCAGGGTGTCGAAGTGGCCTATGCCATTCCCAAAGAAGGCGGACAGGTCGGGTTTGACATGCTGGCCATCCCTGACGATGCGCCAAACGCGGAAAACGCGCTGAAGTTCATCGACTACATCCTCAAGCCCGAAATCGCGGCGGCTGTGACCAACTACGTCTATTATGCCAACCCGAATACGGCTGCGACAGAGTTCGTGGATGACGAGGTGCGCAACGATCCGGGTATCTATCCGTCCAAGGAGGTTCAGGCCAACCTGTTCTCCCTGCGGCCCCATACCCCCCGTTATGACCGGTCCCTGACCCGTGCATGGACCACAATCAAGACCGGACAATAATCTAAAGGCCGGGCGTTACGCTGACTGGCGGCGCGCCCGGCCCGATCATCCAAGGGACAGTTTTATGACCACCAGCCAACCATCGACTGCTGCTAAACCATGGGACACGCCGGATGCCGTTCCTTTCATGCAGATCAAGAATATCACCAAGAAGTTCGGTTCTGTTGTGGCGGTCGAGAATGTCTCGCTCGATGTGTACAAAGGTGAGATATTTTGCCTGCTCGGTGGATCGGGTTGTGGTAAATCCACCCTGTTGCGGATGCTTTCGGGGTTTGAGGTTCCCACCTCGGGCCAGATCATCATCGACGGAGAGGATCAGGCGGGCGTTGCCCCCTATGACCGCCAGACCAATATGATGTTCCAATCCTATGCGCTGTTCCCGCATATGACGGTGGAAAAGAATATTGCCTACGGGCTAAAGCGGGACGGATTGCCGAAAAAGGAAATCGCGACTCGCGTGACCGATATTCTGTCGCTGGTGCAGATGGACGGTTTTGCCACCCGTAAACCCCACCAGCTTTCGGGCGGGCAACGCCAGCGGGTCGCGCTGGCCCGTTCGCTGGTGAAAAAGCCCAAACTGCTGATGCTGGATGAACCTCTGGGCGCGCTCGACAAGAAGCTGCGCGAGGAAACCCAGTTCGAGTTGATAAAAATTCAGGAAAGCCTTGGCGTAACATTTGTTGTGGTGACGCATGATCAGGAAGAGGCAATGACCCTGTCCAGCCGGATCGGGGTGATGAACAAGGGCGAGATCGTACAGGTCGGCACCCCCCATGAAATCTACGAATTTCCGCGCAACCGTTTTGTGGCGGATTTCATCGGCTCGGTGAACCTGTTTGAAGGACGCATTAAAGAGGACGGCGAAAACCATGTGGTGATCGCCTCGCCGGAGGCGGGCACCGACATCTATGTGCCATATGCGGTCAGCGGCGTCGAAGGCCAGCAGATCGCTATCGCCGTGCGCCCCGAAAAGATGGAGATCAGCAAGGCCGATCTGGGCGAGATGCGCAACAGAACGACCGGCACAGTGGATGAAATCGCCTACATGGGGAATGTGTCCGTTTATCACGTGTTGCTGGACAGCGGCAAACGTGTCCGCGTCAGCCAGTCGAACCGGACCCGTTCCAACGAGGATGCGCCGACCTATGGCGACAGGGTCAATCTGGGCTGGGCGGGCCGCGCCGGTGTCGTGGTGACAGCATGAGCCAAGAGGAAACCCTTAACGGAAAATTGCCCGGTGGCGCCTTTCTGGGCCGTGCGCTGCACCGGATCGGGCTGCGTGGCCGCGGGCTGGTGATTGCCATTCCGGTCCTGTGGCTGTTTTTGTTCTTTCTTCTGCCGTTTCTTGTGGTGGCGAAGATCTCCCTGTCCGAAGCCGCCATTGCCCGTCCACCCTATTTGCCGCTGTGGAACTGGGATGACGGTTTTCTCAACATCACGCTGAACTTTGGCAACTACCTCTTCCTGTTTGATGATCCGCTGTATCTGTCCGCCTATATAGAGTCGGTGAAGATTGCGGCTGTGTCGACGGTGATCACCCTGCTGGTCGGCTATCCGATGGCCTATCTGATTGCCCGCGCTGCGCCGGATACCCGAAACATCCTTCTGATGCTGGTGATCCTGCCGTTCTGGACCTCTTTTCTGCTGCGCGTCTATGCGTGGATCGGTTTTTTGAAAGGCAACGGGATTATCAATAACATCCTGATGAAGATTGGCCTGATCAACGAGCCTCTGGTCATGCTGCAAACGGATTTCGCCGTCTATATCGGCATCGTTTATACCTATCTGCCGTTTATGATCCTGCCGCTGTTTGCCAATCTGGTGAAGCTGGACCAATCCTATCTGGAGGCGTCTGCCGATCTGGGGGCGCGTCCGGTGACGACATTTTTCACCGTAACCCTGCCCCTGTCTGCAAGCGGGATTATCGCGGGATGTATGCTGGTCTTTATTCCCGCTGTCGGAGAATTCGTCATCCCGGCCCTGCTGGGTGGACCGGATACGCTGATGATCGGTCGGGTTTTGTGGAACGAGTTCTTTTCCAACCGTGACTGGCCGATTGCCTCGGCTGTGGCAATTGTCATGCTGGTAGTGCTGGTCATTCCGATCATGCTGTTGCGCAAGGCGCAGGCCGCCGAAGCGGAGGTGCAGTGATGGGTCAGCAATCCAGATTTTTGAAGATTGTCGCGCTGCTCGGCTTTATCTTCCTTTATGCACCGATCGTGTCGCTGGTCATCTTCAGCTTTAACGAAAGCAAGCTGGTGACGGTTTGGGGCGGGTTTTCAACCAAATGGTATGCAGAACTGTTCCGCGACCCCCAAATCCTTGAGGCGGCTTGGGTCAGCATCAAGATTGCCCTGATCAGTGCGACGCTTGCCATTGTGATCGGGACGGTGGGTTCTTTCGTGCTGATCCGCTTCAAGAAGTTTCGCACCAAAGGCTTGCTAAGCATGATGATCACCGCGCCGCTGGTGATGCCCGAAGTGATCATCGGTCTGTCACTGTTGCTGTTGTTTGTAGCGATGCAGGGGTTGATCGGCTGGCCGGGCGGGCGCGGGATGATGACGATCATCATTGCCCATTCCACTTTCGGTGCGGCCTATGCTGCCGTGGTGATCCAGTCCCGCTTGGTCGACATGGACCTGTCGATTGAAGAGGCGGCGCAGGATCTGGGGGCGAAACCCGTGCGGGTGTTCTTTGATGTGACGTTGCCGGTGATCGCACCTGCCTTGCTGTCGGGCTGGCTGCTGGTGTTCACGCTCAGTCTGGATGATCTGGTGATTGCCAGCTTTGTGTCCGGTCCCGGCGCCTCGACCCTGCCCATGGTCGTCTTTTCCAAAGTGCGCTTGGGAGTCAGTCCCGATGTGAACGCATTGGCCACTATTATTATCGGCATCGTTTCCCTGGGGATCATCGCTGCCGCCCTTCAAATCAGCAGGAGTAAGAAACATGGCGCAGAACGGTGATCAGGCATTTTTGCGCAGCGACACCACCAAAGGACGCTGGGAAGAAATGACCTATGGCGGCGCGCTCAGCTTTCTGCGCCGCAACTATTCCCGCAACCTCGAAGGTGTAGATGTGGCTGTCACCGGCGTGCCGTTTGACAATGCGGTGACGTTTCGTCCGGGCTGTCGGCTTGGCCCGCAGGCGATCCGCGCGGCTTCGGTCCAACTGGCAGAGCTGAAAGCCTTTCCCTTCGGGTTCGACCCTTTTGAGACCCTGTCGGTGGTCGATTATGGCGATGTGCATCTGGACCCCCATCACCCCGAAACCGTGCGCCCCGCGATTGAGGCCCATGCCGCGCGGATTATTGAAAGCGGTGCCAAGCTGCTGACGCTGGGCGGGGATCACTCCATCGCCTATCCGCTGCTAAAGGCCCATGCGGAAAAGCACGGGCCGGTGGCGCTGATCCAGTTTGATGCCCATTGTGATACATGGGACGATGACGGCAAGCGGATGGATCACGGCACGATGTTCCTGCGGGCTGCGCGCGAAGGGATCATTGATGTGTCCAAGTCCACGCAGGTCGGGCTGCGCACCTATAATGACGATGATTTCGGTTTTGAAATCCTGACCAGTCCGTGGATTCATCGCAACGGCATTGATGCTGCGATTGAAGTGGCGCGGGAACGGGCAGGGGATGCACCCGTCTATATCTCGTTTGATGTGGACGGGATGGACCCTGCCTTTGCTCCGGGAACCGGCACGCCGGTTGCAGGAGGGCTTGCATCCTGGCAGGCGTTGGAGTTCATTCGCGGGATGGAAGGGCTGGACCTGATCGGCATGGACGTGGTCGAAGTCTCTCCGCCTTATGATGTGTCCGAGATCACCGCAATCGCGGCGGCAACCGTAGCCCATGACTGGCTGTGTCTTCTGGCCAAGGCCAAAGGCGCGCAGGGCGTCGAAGTGGGTAGACTGTAAAGGTATGACGATGAAGATTGGAATTCTACAGACCGGCCACACCCCCGAAGAGATGCGGGAGAAACACGGCGACTATAACGACTTGTTCATGCGGTTGCTGGACGGGCGGGGGTTCAGCTTTGACACCTATCCGGTTCTCGACGGCGTGTTCCCCGATACCGTGATGGATGCGGACGGCTGGCTGATCACCGGATCGAAATTCGGCGTCTATGAAGATCACGACTGGATTCCACCGCTCGAAGATTTCCTGCGGCGGGCCTATGCCGCTGCGATCCCGATTGTCGGGGTCTGTTTCGGCCATCAGATTCTTGCACAGGCGCTGGGCGGTAAGGTGGAGAAATTCAGCGGCGGCTGGCAGGTGGGTCCGGTGACTTATAACCGTACGGACGGGCGCAACGACCGGATTATGGCCTGGCACCAGGACCAGATCACCCAAGTGCCCATTGACGCCGAGATCATCGGCACCACCGATTTTTGCGCCAATGCGATGCTGGCCTATGGCAACCGTGCGCTGACCGTGCAACCCCACCCCGAGTTCACCCCCACGTTCATGGGCGATCTTCTTAAGGCCCGCGGCGATATTCTGCCTGCTGAGGTGCTCGACAAGGCGCAGGCGGGGTTGGAGGCCAGTCTGGACTCCGTTGATTACGCGCAAATGTTTGAAGACTTCTTCAAGCAAAACGCTCGGACCGCATAACATCCGCATAACAAAAGGGGCATGACTTGCCCCGCCTTATCCCCGATACCATCAAAACACGCCGTCCCTGCGAGGGGCTTTCACAACACACACAAGTTACAGAAGGTTAACTCAGATGAAAAATGCAGAGGTAAATTCCCGTCGCGAATCTGCAATCTCGCGCGGGGTTGGCATGATGACGCAAGTCTATGCCGAACGCGCCCTCAACGCCGAGATTTGGGATATTGAAGGCAACCGCTATATCGACTTCGCCGCAGGGATTGCCGTGGTGAACACCGGCCACTGCCACCCCAAAGTAATTGCAGCGGCGGAAAAGCAGCTTCACGCCTTTACCCACACCTGCCATCAGGTTGTCCCATATGAAAGTTATGTGCGCCTGGCAGAGCGTCTGAACGAAAAGGTTCCGGGCGATTTTGACAAGAAAACTGTCTTTGTCACCACCGGCGCCGAAGCCGTTGAGAATGCGATCAAAGTGGCACGAATTGCCACCAACCGTCCGGCGGTTATCGCTTTTGGCGGCGGCTTTCACGGCCGGACCTTCATGGGGATGAGCCTGACAGGGAAAGTGGAGCCGTATAAAAAGGGCTTTGGCGCGATGATGCCCGATGTCTATCACGTGCCGTTCCCGATTGATTTGCACAATGTGCCAGTTGAACAGTCGCTCGGTGCGATTACCAAACTGTTCAAGGCGGACCTTGATCCGGCCCGTGTTGCGGCAATCATTATCGAACCCGTACAGGGCGAGGGCGGTTTCTACGAAGCACCGGCAGAACTGATGCGCGGTCTGCGGGAGCTTTGCGACGAACATGGTATCGTCATGATCGCGGATGAGGTGCAGACCGGATTTGCACGCACCGGCAACCTTTTCGCAATGGATGGTTACGATGTCTGTGCTGACATCACCACTATGGCCAAAGGTCTCGCCGGTGGCTTCCCGCTCGCCGCTGTGACGGGGCGTGCCGATCTGATGGATGCGGCCAATCCGGGCGGACTGGGCGGCACCTATGGCGGCAGCCCGATGGGGGTCGCTGCGGCGAATGCGGTTCTGGACGTGATCGAGGAAGAAGACCTGTGCAATCGCGCCAACGAGCTTGGCTCCCGTTTGAAACAGCGTCTGGAACAAATCCGCCAGACCACACTGCAGATGGTAGACGTGCGCGGGCCGGGCTTCATGGTTGCGGCAGAATTCAACACAGCGGACGGCAGCACACCGGATGCAGATTTCGCCAATCGCGTGCGGGCCGAAGCGCTTAAGCGTAACCTGATCCTGCTGACGTGTGGCACCTACGGCAATGTGGTCCGCTTCCTTGCGCCGATCACCATTCCGGATGATGTGTTTGCCGAAGGGCTCGACCTGCTGGAGCAATCCATCGAAGCCGCAAAGAAGGGCTGAGGCATGCTTGAACTGAAAGACCAAAGCCTGCTGGAGCCGCGGGCCTATATTAACGGGGAATGGGTAAGCAACGGCGCAAGTTTCGCTGTGACCAATCCGGCTACAGGCGCAAAAATCGCGGATGTGACAGATGTTAGCGTGACAGAAACCGCCGCTGCGATCGACCACGCCCATAAAGCCCAGAAAGACTGGGCTGCATGGACAGGTAAAGAACGCGCCGCTGTGCTGCGGCGCTGGTACGACCTGATTGTCGAGAATGCCGATGATCTGGCTGCGATCCTGACCGCCGAGATGGGCAAGCCCCTTCCCGAAGCCAAGGGGGAGATCCTGTACGGGGCCTCCTTTATCGAATGGTTCGCGGAAGAGGCCAAACGCATCTACGGCGATGTGATTCCGGGACACCAGCGGGACAAACGCATCGTTGTGATCAAACAGCCTGTTGGCGTTGTCGGCTCTATCACGCCGTGGAACTTTCCAAATGCGATGATTGCCCGCAAGGTCGCGCCGGCGCTGGCCGTGGGGTGCAGCTTTGTGGCCCGCCCTGCCGAACTTACCCCGCTGTCTGCGACGGCTATGGCGGTTCTGGGGGAACGGGCCGGTATTCCGGCAGGTGTGCTTAACATCATCCCAAGCTCGCGCTCTGCGGAAATCGGACAGGAACTTTGCGCCAATCCCAAAGTGGCAAAGATCACTTTCACCGGTTCGACCCGTGTGGGCAAAATCCTGATGCAGCAATGTGCCGACACCATCAAGAAGATGTCGTTGGAACTGGGCGGCAACGCGCCTTTCATTGTGTTCGATGACGCGGATCTGGATGCAGCGGTAGACGGGGCGATGATCTCCAAGTTCCGCAACAACGGCCAGACCTGCGTTTGCGCCAACCGCATCTATGTGCAGGCGGGCGTCTATGACGCTTTCGCAGAGAAACTTCAGGCCGCGATTGGCAAGCTGTCGCTGGGGGACGGTATGAAGGACGGCGTCACCACGGGTCCGCTGATCAACGATGCGGCGGTGCGCAAGGTGGAAGACCATATCGCGGATGCCAAAACCAAGGGCGCGACCGTCGCGCTTGGCGGGCAGCGCAGCGCATTGGGCGGCACCTTCTTTGAACCGACCGTCCTGACAGACGTGACCCCCGACATGGCGGTCGCGCGGGAAGAAACCTTCGGACCGCTCGCCCCCTTGTTCCGCTTTGACAGTGAAGAAGATGTCATCGCCATGGCCAACGACACGGAATTCGGGCTGGCAGGGTATTTCTACTCTACCTCTATGAACCGCATCTGGCGTGTGGCCGAGGCGCTTGAAACCGGCATCGTCGGAATCAACACCGGACTGATCTCTACCGAGGTCGCCCCCTTTGGCGGGGTGAAGCAATCCGGTCTCGGGCGGGAAGGTTCCAAATACGGCGTGGAGGATTTCCTGGAGCTGAAATACATGTGCTTTGGCGAAGTCTCCTGATCGACAGCTCGCCAATCTCCCCGATCCGGACCGGATCGCTGATCTGATAAAAAGGCCCGCTACAGTTATCCTGTGGCGGGTCTTTTCCATTTGCCCCCCGAGTCGCCCGTGATTCCCGGTTCTGGATGTTTCGGGTCGGGGTGACTCGGGTGATTCCGGGTGATTTGGGGTCGAATTGCGGGTGATTTGGGGGGGTGGTTGGATTTGGGGCGGTTTTGGTTGGATTTGCGGGTTTGGATTTTAGGTGTCTGAGGTGATTAACGCCCATAAAATAAGGGGGTTCCAAAAAGATTGTGATTTTTCTGTAAAAAGGGGTTGCGGGTCTCGGGCAGTCGGCCTAAACACCGCTTCACCGGAGGCAACGAGGGACAAACACTCGGAACTGACGGTAACACGGACTGGACGCGGACGGCAGGGTTTGCTAGAAGCTAAGGTTCCAAAATAGAGACATCGAGTGGCGGGCGCGCCTAAAGTTATGGGCGCATCGGTTGTTTATTGTCTCTGGCTCTTTGAAATTGATAGTATCTGAAGAG
>NZ_MDVX01000046.1 GCF_001719615.1 Neptunicoccus sediminis | reverse complement strand
CCGACAATAACTTCATGACGCATATCTCGCTCCGCATTAAACAACGTCCATAACGACGACAATAACGACAGAACTTAACATCCTATCTGATCACCAAGAAGGCGGTACCAATGAGGCGGTTACCTTTATTCTGATTATTTCTGGGCTGTTCGGCGCAATCTGTAATCGGCGGAGCAATACTCGGCCACAGTAGCGGCGGCATCGTCTTGGCTCCGCCGACTTTGATCCACAACATCAGTGGGGACATCCGAATAGCTCGCTCGATTACCTAGCAAGTTTTCTTGCGTAAAGCTCGGAAATATGTTGTCTGCTCAATCAGCAGCGCCGGGCCCTTATCGTCACGCTCGGGGAAAGCAGAAATCGAAGAGTGACAGCCGCATTAGGTAACTTATTTCTTGGTACTATAAGACTGAACTAGGGCGGCCCTCTCACTATCTCTATGAGGAAAATTGTAAATGAACTTGACGTACCGCTTGGATGCAAAAAGCGCATATGCGGCAGCTAAGAACAACCAGAGTCGCAAATACCCTGACGCTTTAGATGAACGTATGATGGGTAATCTTATCATGCCAACAGTTAGGCCTAGCTTTCTTATCGAACCTAAAAGCACTGTCTTTACTATCGGATCCTGTTTCGCCCGGAACGTCGAGGAGGCGCTAGTCGAAAAAGGTATCTATGTCCCTGCTAATGACTATTCTGTTCCCGAGGAAGAGGCGCCCGGGGGGAGATCAAACCGAGTTCTGAATCAATACAATCCTGGCACGATGTGGCAGGCGGTAAGTGCTGTAAGGGACGGAGTTTCCTCCGCCGGTTTCTTCCCTGCTTCTGATGGCAAAGTAGTAGATGCGCTACTCTCTACTGGAAAATTCCCTGTTGGTATGGATAGAGCCATTAAACGGCGGCAAGAGATCGTTGATCTGTACAAGAATGGACTGAACAAAGCGGATACCGTGATTATCACATTGGGCCTTGTGGAAACATGGTTCGACTTAAAAAATAATCTTTTCCTTAACCAAGCACCTGACCCACGGCAGGCCAATCGGGAACCCGACCGGTTCCAGTTTAGGCGCCTAAATGTAACAGAATGCGCTGAGCTTGTCGAAAAAATGATCGTTGAAATGCGCCGGGAGCGCACGCCAAATATTCTGCTGACAGTTTCTCCTGTACCCTTAGCAGGGACATTTACAGATGACGATTGTGTGATTGCCAACACATACTCGAAATCCGTCCTGCGTGTTGTTTCTGACATAATCTCCAGCAAGTTCGACGGCGTTGACTATTTTCCAAGCTACGAAATAGTAACAACAGCTGGTAGACAAGCACTCCACTCAGATAACATTCACGTAAAAGACGGAGTTGTTAAACGTATTGTCGGTCACATGTTAGAACACTATTCTTGAGTTGCCTCTCCCTTGCAAAAGCCTTTATCGTAATGTCGGGTCTGCCATAACTCGCTGTGACCCAACTTAGGACCGCCAGTAGTCGGGTTTTCCCTGATCTATCCCAACACCGGGCTGGCTTTGCCCTCGGGATAGAGCCTGTCGACCACTAATTAGGAAATAATAGATGAGTTACAAAGTTAAGATTCCCAATCTGGTTGTTCTTGGTTCACAGAAATCCGGTACGACCACGCTGCACTCTGTTCTTGCATCACACCCTGATGTCTTCATGAGTTCTCCGGTAAAAGAAGCTCATTTCTTCTATCCAGAAGATCTTTTGGCGGGCTATGCAGCCAGAAAAGGCTATGCTCAGGCGGTAAATCGTGAGGACTATGCACTTAAGAACATGCTCGTTGGTTACAATGGCGAGCGCTATTTTGGAGAGTCTTGTCCAAATTATACCTATGCAGACAGCGCCACGAAGCGTCGCATTCCGCAGAATATGGCGGCCTTATCGCCTGACCTGCGTTTCATCTTCATAATGCGTAATCCGGTTGAGCGGATCATTTCAACCTATTTTCATTGGCGACGTCATGCCAAAAGCTCAGCTCCCTTTTCGCAATTTATGCAAGAGCGAGGAAACATGGCGGTTGAAACGAGCCTATACTGGAAACAGCTCGAGAGGTACTTTGCTTTTTTTGATCAGGATAGGTTTCATCTTGCAACCTTCGAAACGTTTGTAGAAAATCAAAACGAAGAGTGTAATAAAATATTCTCTTTCCTTGGGTTGCCGCCATGTGATGTCAAGGCGGAACATAAGAATTACAACAGACTGAGGGCAGAGGAAGTCAAAACCATTTCGTTCTCGCGTACAGATATTGAGGACATCCAAGCGCAAGTGGCTGCTGATCTCGAGCTACTCGAGAAGAACACCAACTTCTCCGTTCCCAGTTGGGATCTGTCCGGAGAGGTGGTTCGGGAAAACTGAACAGCAGGGATAAGTGGATTTTCCGCGCAACAGCAGCATGCTGCTGCAAGCTTCGAGACGAATGCCTCAACGAAACGCTGTTTGGCACCTTGCGCGATGCACGGGAAAAGTTGGAGGATTGGCGTAGGCACTACAACGAGGACAGACCCCACAGCGCGATCGGATACTGAGCTACTCTCTGCTCCTGCTGATCGGGTTGTGTTTGGGTAATCCCCCCTAAAATTAGTGGTGATGGATTCAGGCGGTCACTGCAACACAGTATGAACCTTTGCATTTAAGGACTGTGTTGATGACTAAGCCGCGGCCGATGGACGAACAAAAGAAATCAGTGATTTGGCGCGAGTGGGAACGCGGAACGCCAATGGCGAATATTGCACGCGTTATCGACAAGCCACCTGCTACCGTTTTCTCGTATCTCCAGTATCATGGCGGCATTAGACCGCGTCACCGATTTAGGCGCACTGAAGCATTGAGTTTAAAGCGTCCTGCCGAAAACCTGAATCGCTGGGATTCCCGTGGGGCTGATTTTGTGATTCATCCTGTTTGGGAGGATGGATCATGTCAGCATCATTGCCAGAAGCGCTGCGGGCGCGGTTTCAGAGATTGATTGAGGAAGGGTTTAGCGGTCGCGCGGCGGCGTTGCGGTTGCAGCTTTCGCCTGCAACGGGCGCGCGATGGGGACTTGCGATCCGGCGCACCGGCAGGGCACGAGCAGCTCCGCAAGGTCGGCCGAAGGGCAAGGGAAAACTGGACCCTCACCGCGCCTTCTTCGCCGAAGTTGTCAGCCAAGACGGCGACATTACCATGCCCGAACTGGCCTCGGCTTTGTTCGACGCAACCGTTGTCCGCGCGCATCCCGATGCGATCGGGCGGTTTCTGCGCAAGCTTGGATTCACATACAAAAAAAGTCGCTGGTCGCTGCCGAACGCCTTCGGGCCAAGGTAAGGAAGCAGCGCGAAGATTGGTTCAAACATCGCGTGCCCGCGGTGTCGGCCCGACCTGAACATGTTGTCTTCATTGACGAAACCTCAGTCAAAACCAACCTGACCCGGCCGCGCGGGTGGGCGCCGCGCGGGCAGCGGCTGGTCATGGACGCCCCGTTCGGCGCATGGGGCACGCAGACCTTCATTGCGGGTCTCAGCGCGGGGTCCATGATTGCGCCCTGGGTTATCAAAGGTGCGATGGATGGCGCCGCCTTCGCCGCCTATGTCGAGAAGGTGCTGGTGCCAGAGCTCGCGCCCGGCACCGTGGTCATCCTGGACAACCTGGCCACCCACAAGAACGCAGCAGCGGCCAAGGTCATGCGCGACGCCGGATGCTGGTTCCTGTTCTTGCCGCCTTACAGTCCTGACCTGAATCCGATTGAGATGGCCTTTTCGAAGCTCAAAGCACACCTCCGCCGGATTGGCGCGCGGACATTTACAGACATGGTAAGCATCCGGCGTAGGCCACAGGGAGGTCATCGCTCGCGATCACGGTCCATTTCGATGAGCACTTGCAGGTTTTCGATCCCGAATGGAGTGAATGCGATTACACCGTCGTCGCCGGGACCGTAGACCCAGATTATACCATCTTCGGTTTCCATACCGATGGCGAGATCAAAGATCCGATCAACGGTTTCGCCCAGTTCGACAGCGACGCGGTCGATTGTCTTGACGGAATACACCTTGTTCAGCTGCATGGTTACGCTGCTTGTGGAAGGGATAGAGCTTTCCAGTTCCAAGGCAGAAGCTCATGCACGCGCGAGACGGGCAAGTCGGGCAGCCGGGCGAGAACATCGGCGAGCCAGGCCTGCGGATCGATGTCGTTCATTTTGGCGGTGACGATAAGGGTATACATGGCGGCAGCCCGTTCACCGCCGCGCTCGGAACCTGCAAAGAGCCATGACTTTCTGCCCAAAGCTACGCCACGTAAGGCGCGTTCGGCCGCATTATTTGTCAGACAGATACGCCCGTCATCGAGGAATGCCGTGAAGGCCTGCCAACGGTGCTCTTTCTCGAACATGTAGTTGATCGCCTTGGCCACCTTGTTGTGCCTGGACAGTTTCGCGCGCTCTTCCTGCAGCCAGTCATGGAGATTATCGGCCAGGGGACGGGAGAGTTCCTGACGGGCGGCAAGCCGGCCATCGGCATCCAGCCCATTGATGTCGCGCTCGATGTCGAAGATGGCGTCGATCCGTTTCACCGCCTCCAGCGCGACCGGCGAGATCTGATGGGCGGGTTTGCCTTTGCGGACGTTGCCCGCGATATCCGCGAGTTCGAAGAACTTCCGGCGCGCATGCGACCAGCACAGCGCACTGGTCACCGACCCTGCATCTCGATCCGCGCGATAGAGATCGTTGTATCCACCGTAGGCGTCGGCTTGCAGTACGCCTTGCCATCCGGCCAGGTGCTGATTGGGATTGGTTGCCGCGCGATCTCGGGAGAAGCGGAAGAACGCCGCCGGCGGCGCGCCGCCATTCCAAGGGCGGTCATCACGGACATAGGTCCACAGACGAGCTTTTTTCGCGCCACCCCGTGCCAGAAGCGGCACGGTCGTGTCATCGCCATGCAGGCGGTGAGCGGCACGCACATGGCCTTCGATCAGGGCATGGATCGGCTGCAAGGCGACAGTCGCGTGCCCGACCAGGTCTGCCAGGGTGGAGAGGCTCAGATCAACGCCTTCACGGGCAAAGCGCTCTGCCTGCCGGTTCAGGGGCTGGTGCTGTCCGTATTTTTCGAAGACGAGCATGGCGATCAGGCTGGGTCCGGCCCATCCGCGCGGGATCGCATGGAACGGGGCCGGAGGCTGGCTGATCTTCTCGCAGGCCCGGCAAGTGAACTTCTCACGCACAGTCTGGATCACCTTCCACTGACGCGGGATCACCTCCAGCGTCTCGGTGACATCTTCACCCATCTTTACGATCCGGTCCGAGCCACAGCAGGTGCAAGCGGCAGGTGCTTCGACGACAACCCGCTCGCGGGGCAAGTGATCGGGGAACGGTTTGCGTACCGGGTGGCGGCGCGTGAAGGCGCGCACGGTGCTGGCCTTTTCAGTCGCCTGTTCTGCGGCCAGGCCATCCTCGGTAGCCGCCGCTTCCAGTTCCTCAAGCTGCAATTCCAGTTGATCGATCAGCCGGGCGCGTCGTTCTGACGAGATGCCGTATTTGTCGCGACGCAGCTTGGCGATCTCCAGCTTTAATTCTTGGATCATCGCTTCCGAGCAGGAAACGACCGCACGGGTCTGTGCCAGCTCGCTTTCCGCAACCTGCGCACGGGCCTCTGCGGCGGCCAGGGCGGCGCGCAATTTGGCGAGTTCGGAGGCGGCATCAGACATGACCAATATTTACCAGCCGGGGCCGCGGAACACCAATAAAAACAGGCCGGATGACGTAAATTATCCAGCCTTTGCAGGGCGTTGTGTCCAGCGCGGGTTGCGCCAGTCGATGCCCTCCAGAAGATAGCCCAACTGCGCTGACGAGATCTGCACAGCTTCGCCGGACCGGCTCACTGGCCAGATGAACTTGCCCGCTTCCAGGCGCTTCAGATAGAGCGACATGCCAACGCCATCATGCCAAAGGATCTTGACCAAATCGCCTTTCCGGCCCCGGAAGCAGAATATCTCGCCCGCGTGGGGATCGCGGCCGATCCCTTCCTGCACCTGCAGCGCCAACGTGTTCATGCCTCGCCGCATATCGGTGACGCCGCCTGCAATCCACACCTTCACACCCGCCGGAAACGCGATCATTGCTGGTCCACCACTGCCAAAATCCGGGCAAGGGCTTCGGTCTCGACGTCCGCCGGCACGATGAGCCGACGCCCATTCGGAAGGGCAATCTCAACCCGACAGTCCGAAGGTGAACAGGAGTTGACTGGATTAGCTCGTGACACGGGCGTTTCCTTCGACACAGTCACCGGCGCGAAAGATACCGGACGAGAAGACCCAAGCTCTCCGTTACGAAACTGCCGCCGCCAAGTGGTCAGCAGCGACCGGCAAATGCCATGCCGCCGCGCCGTGGCTGTCGCTTGGCGGTGGCCAATGAAGCTTTCTTCCACAATGCGCAGTTTGTCATCATCCGACCAATGCCGGCGGCGTTCACCATCGGCTGCGGAAAGTACTTCGATTTGAGGACGATTGATAAAGTCGGACATAAGGTCGGACTTACCATCAGATCGAGCCCGAGATCAGACGGCCGTCGCCGGAGGTTTACCCTGTAAGATCAACGGCGTGGAACCATTCGCCTATCTGAAATCGACACTCGAAGCCATCGCAGCGGGCCATCCGAAAAACCGCATCGACGACCTTCTCCCCTGGAACTTCAAGCCGTCAAACTGAAATCCAAGTGCCCTCCAGCCGCCGCTAACAATCCAAGTGCCCTCCAGCCGCCGCTAACGGTTCACCGGACGCTTACGTTGGATGAGGTCGCCAACCATCTCAACAATCGGCCACGAAAAACCTTAGGGTTTCTCACACCAGCGTGTAAGTTAGGGCAGGTGTTGCAGTGACCGCCGGAATCCCTCCCCATTAAAAATGGGGGGATTACCGGGGAATTACCAACTGAACTTGACCTGACAGACGCCGCCGGAAAAACGGCCAACTGTCAGATCACATCTGAACCACTACAGCTAAGGGCTATTTACCCATCTCTGAAACAACCAGATTTCCATATGCAGTTGGCTTAACTTGATCGTATAAAGTCTTTATAAGGTTCAACTTTACTTGGATCTCTTCCGCGCCCATTTTCCGAACCGTTTCTATAGCCCTGTGGTACCCTTCGGCACTATCTTCTTCAATTACGCAACAGCTTTTCCAAAGATTCAGGTCTCCAGGAAGAGCTAAACCCTTTGTTAATATAATTGGGATAGAACCTAAGGCTAAGGATTCGAAAATTCTTATAGAATTCGGCCCTGATCCGCTCGGACATAAGGTGAATGTGGAGTCTTTCATCACATTTAGGTATTCTTCTTTAAACTTCTTTTCTTGCTGCAATCGGGCTTCATCTGGATTGACTCCCTTCATTTGCTCTTCATAAACAGCACGATTGAAGTGCCAAGCTTCGCGTTTGATAATCAAGATATCCTTCGAACGACCTTCATCCTCAAAAATGCGTTCTCGCACATTTGTTAGGTAAACTTTTGGGTTATAGGCACCTATAAAGTTAGTCAGATACTTCCGTTTTCGAAAAATATCTCCAGTAGGATTTTCTATCGGGGTTTGGGCAGGGAATAGAGGGAACGGATGAATCCGCACCCCTTTAATGACCTTCTGGGACCACCGCGCGTGGGACCAGAATACATCAGTTACTCCGCAAGCTTTATAATAATCTATGAATTCTGCTGCATGGATGTGCTGAGCAACGGTTGCACAACGGTTGGACCTTGTCTTTCGCATCTCGCTGAGTCTTCTTAAAGCGGGAAGCAATTCCCACGTTGCTGATGCAGAATTCTTCAACCCGTCAATTAGTGTAGCCCAAGGGAAACCTAAATAGTCAAAATTATAGGCTCCCGAAAGCTGTGCCATCGATTCAAACGCCATTTTTTCAGTCGCAGCGGGGACCTGCCAATAGTGTGGCATAGCAAGTAAGGTTCGGTTGGAAATAATGCCTCCCTTTTCCTTCTCTTCCCTGTCTCTCAAAAGTAGCGTGGCACCTTCATAGTTCATGCTTAAGCCTATCAATTTTCAATTTGTTTAAGTAGGTTTGTTCGCGTAGCTTCTAATCGCTTGCCGAGCTGATCTATGGCACTTTCTTTACAATTAATTTCTCGCAAATGACGTAACCCACTACGAAGCAAAGGATTGGAGAAATGCGACACCTCCAGAAAGGTATTGGCTGTTAAATGTTCGAGCGCATACTGGCTCTCCCAGATGGGATCTTTTAACGTTGATTTCAATATCCAGAGATAGCGCCGCTGGAAGTCGGACGCATACTGTTTCTGGCTTCTATTTAAAGGTGTAGTCGCAATTTTTATAGGCGCATTCTGACACAAGGTAATGAAAATATTTCTCATTAACGTTGTCGCCGCAGAATGATATTCTGCGCCCGTGTAGTAAATAAACTGATAGGGAAGTCTTATTCTAGAAGTCGTCAACATCAGGGGCAAAAGCAACTTTCCAGCCGCCGTGCTGATTTCTGGACACGAAATGGGATTGCCTCGCCATTGACCTTCAAAACTCAATGTGGGTGAGGACGAATTGTCTTTCTCAACCCTAAATAACACACCATCATTTTTGATTTCGAGGCAAAAAACTCCCTTTGTTTTTAGGCAAGTGACTAACGGCTCGGTAATATTTTCCTTACTACCACTATTAGCTAGAAAATCTTTGTAAGAAGACTGCTTGCTGAAATACATCACAGTGTACCTTCCGAAAAATTGTCTTCTAGAAGCTCAGCACGCCAATCAGGTCGCGTATCAGTTAGCCAATCAGCGCATTGTGCTATTTGAAGGTCGTTTAAACCAAGATCAACATTAGTATCCATCAAAGTTCCCAATCGCATAGTCGGTGTATATCTATGGTACCAATCCGATTTATGGCTAAGCGTTGTCGCAAAAGTTGGGATTTTCCGAGCTAATGCGCAAGCCTTTAACCATATGTCATCTGCGTAAGGAGCATTGGCTAGTGCGACCTTCAAATCCGTGGCTAGACCATCACTTAAAAAACCAGGAGGATAAAGTACTCCGCCCGCCCCTGTTGGTAACAACTGAAGACTTGGGTGTGGCTGCGAAACTTCTCGTTGCCACTCGCTATATTTCTTAAGGTTACCGTCAGCCTCTAATCCCATCTGATGACAACGGTTTGCAATGACCGCAGCAGGATAC
Organism: Neptunicoccus sediminis; assembly: GCF_001719615.1. Taxonomy (GTDB): domain Bacteria; phylum Pseudomonadota; class Alphaproteobacteria; order Rhodobacterales; family Rhodobacteraceae; genus Amylibacter; species Amylibacter sediminis. Next base: position 10,606 of record NZ_MDVX01000046.1, on the reverse strand, counting down.
TTTTGATGTCCCTGAACGAGATGTTGGATAGATGTTGGCGGATAAATCACATCATCATCGACAATAATGAAAGGAACGTCCTTATTTAGGTCGCTATTGTGCATAAATTTGTCGTATTGATGGAAAGTCTTTGTTGTAAAATGTATCTGTAGCCCACGTTCTTTTAAGGCACGTAGTTTGCTTGGCAACCAATTTTCGTTTGGGATTTCATCCTGACCCAACCAAAGATGGATTTCTTTCGGCACAATCGTTTGCTCCAGAAGAGACTGAATGGCTAAATGCACTGTCGGCAATCGGGCGGGAAAGGAAGTCAACGAGACTACAACATTTGCAGTTGTAGCTTGGAAGTCTTCATGCCTATTCGTTTGAATTTTCCTGATGCGCGCTTCTTCTTGCTTTTGAAAAAGGTTTATTTCTTCGGTAAGTTTTACTTTTGCTGCTTTTTTTTCTTTAAGATAGTCGGACCTTAGGTTCTGAGTAGTAATTAACTTCTCAATATTTTTCTTTGTTTCAGAACCCTCTTCAACATTCAGAGCCTCAAGAGCCGCTGCCTGCAAATTGGATACAACTGTCTTTTCCAACTTCACGGAGGCCTTTTGGAAGAGTGTGTCCAGAACCATATAGGCAATATGCTTTCGCAGACGTGTACCTTCCTTCTTAAGCAGTTGAAGAATGGCATCTGGATTTAGGCATTTGCGTCTAAAACTAAGTATCTGATCTGCAGTTTCTTCAGACATACTTGGGTATTCTTGTGCCAATGTGTCTAGAATAGAGATTTTGGTACGCTCTAGGTCGGCAGATATGCCAGGCTCCCCTCCTCGAACGGCCAGAACTTGAGGATAAATTGCTATGTCAGCTCCACTTGCATACAAGCGTCCTAATTGCAGCGTATCACTATCGGTTTTAAATTTTCGTTCATCAAACTGATGAGATAACAGCAGTTCCCTTTTCACATAAAGAGACTGATGGCAAAAACCGAGGCTGGCCATTTTAAAAGCTTCGCTCTCAATCCATGACGCCCAGATTTGACCATTAAGTTCCCCCCAACCTAAAATTCCGTCTAACGTCTTATTAGGATCATCGTTTTGTAAAATTTTGTGTACATTGTCTAAGACTAGATCATTCGAGAAAACGTCACTAGCATTTAGAAAGCACACATAGGATCCCCTTGCCTGCTTCAGCCCCTTATTCATCGCGTTATATACGCCACCGTCTTTTTCAGAAACGCCAAAATCCAAGAGCCCCACCTTTTCCCAAAAGGCCATGACGCTTGGGGTCTGATCTCCGGAAGCACCGTCAATAATGATGTACTCGAAGTCTTGGAAGCTCTGACTAAATACTGATCGCGCTGTTTTAGTAAGAGCCCAAGAGTCATTATAAGAAACCGTAATTATAGAAAAGAAGGGATTTGTCATTTAAAGCTCTACTCAATCTTGGGTAACAGGAAACATGTCGATGAGGCGGAATCGTGTGTCTTCTACAATCCCTCAAAACAGAAGGCTATAGGCTACTATCGTGACCATCGATAATTTTACCAAATGCAAGTTTGTGCAATGCTTAACTTAAAACTAATTCCCCAATTTTTAGTGGGGCTCGGCCTTAAAACTCACGCCAACAGGCACGTGATACAGCGACGGCCGATTGGCCTTCTGCAGCTTGCACTGCTTCGTCAGGCTCAAGTCGGTATGGTCCCGTTTGATCATCGCTTTGCGTTTACTTAGGCTCATCCTCTCTCACGCATGGAAACATGCGTTGCCGGGCAGCCAATTTGGCCCTTGTGACAAAAAGTCGTTTTCGACCGCCAGTTTGCCGACCTTTGCATGAAGCTCTTTGACTTCGGCTTTCCTGACCTAATCGGAAAGTACGCCAGTTAGGCCAACAATCGCTTGACGTTTCCATGTAGTGACGTGTGTTGGCTGCAATTTCTTGCGCCGTCCTGTCTCTGCTAAGCGCCTCAAGCGCCCCCGTAGCTTTGACCCTGTCTGAAAAACTGCGTCTCTTCGTCATTTGTGTATCCTCGGTTGGAGAACAGGCTAACTCAAAACACCGGACTTTTCAGGGGAGCTGTATGAACTGCCTTCTCCTGCAAGCGTTTTGTTGATGTCCCCTTGACCCTGCTTCTATGTAGTCGGTCTTTCGATGGGGCCATTCGATTTGCCCCTGACCAAGATGGGAAGTCGCGCGTCCTGTGTCTCGTTAGCTCATCGGCACTCTGGGGGCCATGCTCCCCGTCAGACTGACAAGACGCCTATTGGTCGTTGGTCCATCTCCTCCTCGCTCGCAGATTCCTATGTGTTGCGCGGTTGCGTGTCTATGCGCCCACAAGCGCCGCGGGACGATATCGCTCGCCTTTCGTCAATACGGCCCAGGCGATCCGCGCCAACTTGTTGGCCATGGCAACGGCAGCGACATTCACGTGGGCCCGCTCATTCAGCCCATCTGCCCATTGCGTTAAGGGCGATGTTCGATCTCGCACGAGATGCAATACGGTCCGCGCCCCATGGATGAACAATTTGCGGAGGTATCGGTTGCCGTGCTTTGAGATGCCGATCAGCTTGGCTTTTCCACCTGTGGTGATCTGACGTGGCACGAGACCAAGCCATGCGGCAAGATCGCGCCCTTTGGCAAAGCTGCTGCCGGTTCCAACAGCGCTGGCAATCGTTGGGTCGACGCCAGGGATTTCCATCAAGCGCTGCATGTCGGCATCTGCCTTGGCCAGAGCCTTGATCTCAGTGTCGATCGCTTCGACCCGGTCGTTGATCGTGGCCAGCTCCGCCATCATGTCTGACAACATCGACAGGATACGGTGCGAAAGATCAGCGGTACCTGTCGCAACCATCTGACCAGCTCTTTTTGGAAGACGTGGCGACCTGCTCCGACCCGAATGCCGCGCTCCATAAGAAAGCCCCGGCCTTGATTGATAAGGCGTGTCCTTTCGGTCACCAGCCGCTCGCGGGCTCGGTGCAGAGCCTGAAGATCAAGCTGCTCTTCCGATTTGATCGCGACGAATGACATTGTCGGGCGCGTCGCGGCCTCGGCGATCGCCTCCGCATCACGGTCATCATTTTTGTGAACCTTGACGTAAGGCCGGACATAAAGCGGCGACATCAGCCGAGGCTCATGTCCGTGTTGAAGGCAAAAACGACCAATGTGATGCGCGCCGCCGCAAGCCTCCATCGCAACAATGCAGGGGTCCAAACCTTCCAGAAAGTCCAGCAACCGGTGCCGTTGAAGGCGCTTGCGGTACACGACCGCGCCTGTTGCGTCCAATCCCGCAAGGCTACAAACGGCCTTGCCCAGATCAATGCCCAATACTTCAATACCCATCAGAATGCTCCTCTCTCTCTCCACCTATGCCCGCAACAATAGCTGCGATTTGGCGGGAAGACAGTTCATCCCATTAGGTCACCGGCACCAGACGGCATTTGCAAAACAGAATTTTAGTGTAGAATGGTTAGGCGGAACAGGCTAGGAAGCCAATGGCCGTGATCGGAATGACGGTCTATCTCTCGCAGGATGGAACGTTTCAATTAACCATTTAACACAGTAGCATTTAATATATGTCAATTTTTGAAGATGATTTCTTGAAGATTACGTCACGTCAGCCTCAAAGCGGTCATAAATGCAATTCTATCCTTCTATCTTTCACTGGAATCGGCCATGCTATGGGTGGACTGAATGTTCAAAAACCAGAGTTTTTTGGGACAGGACGCTCTTTTGACAACATTATATTCATAACCGACAAAACGAGATCTTGGGGCAATCAGTTAGATTTTGACACTATCAAAGATGCTATAGAACCTCTGATTGAGACCCGAAAAATTTATTCCATTGGCAACAGCATGGGCGGATTCAACGCAATAATATCAACCTTTTACATAGAAACGGATGTTTGCATCGCGTTTGTCCCCCAGTATAGCGTCAATCCATCCATCGTTCCCTGGGAAAAGAGATGGAGAGAATACACCTCAAACATAGAAAATTTCCGATTTGAAAGCGTCAGGGAGTTTATGAACAAGACGACAAACTACTTCATATTCACTGGTGGCAAAGGTCCAGACCAGAGACATGCTAAATTATTTCCAGTAATGGATAACATCTGCCACTATTCCTTCCCTAGTATTGAACATAACGTTGCTCAAACACTAAAAGAGTTGGGCGCATTGAATGTTGTAGTGCAGTCCTGTTTCGATCGTGCAAACGATCTGCCTCGAAGCCTCGAATATGACACACTAAGCCCGAAAAGCACCTGAGTACTTAGCCAACAAGACGCGCTCAGAGCCACGATCTTGCCGCGTGACTTGGTCTCGTACCACGTTAGATCACCACGGGTGGCAAGCCAAAGGAGCGGAACGCTAAGGCTGCAAGGCGTTTCCTCGCAAAGCCGATCGCCTGGTTTGGTAAACCTCGTGTCGTGATCACAGACAAATTGTGCAGCTATTTCAAGTCAAAGGAAAATACGAGCGAAAAACTCTAACAACAAACGGCAGAAAAATCGGGTTTCAGAGCATTTGGTTTTGATAGTTAGTGGTTCCGGATTGGGCAAGCGCGGTGGGCGCGGAGCCGGTCGGTCCAGGCGAAGGACGTGAACTGAGATCCTTGATCTCGGGATTCTTTCTGCCACCGCGTTCAAACACGCCGGAGGCGCCCTCAAGGAGCGCACGTTTCCATTGATGGATCATCGTCGGATGCACCCCCCAACAGGCTCGCCAGCTCGGCGGCGGTCTCCTCGCCCTTCAGGGCTTCCAGCGCGACCTTCGCCTTAAATTCAGGCGCATGTTGTTTGCGTTTCGACATCTCTGAGTAACCGCTCCATTGGCACCGCCTGCCTGAAGATTGGTTTTTGATCTAAGACACGTGTTTAATGGCGTCTTTAGCGACGTCTCTTATGCGGGGTTTGCGATGCGTGGCGAAATTCTTGGAGTGGAGCGGCGGCGCTTCTGGCATGACGACGAAAAGCTCGAGATTTTCATGTCGGTTGGCGTCGGTGGAGCAAGCGAACCCCAGACAACGCATTCTTTGACACAGAACGAAACCAAAAGGCGGCATAAACTTAACCAGATTACATCTTTAGCGGAGCCGCAAACCTGTCCGAATTAGTGGGGCCACTTCAGAGGACGATTGATAAAGTCGGACATAAGGTCGGACTTACCATCGGATCGAGCCTGAGATCAGACAGCCGTCGCCGGAGGTTTACGCCGAGGCGGGCGCAGCCTTCGATTTCTTTGTCGAAACCTACGGCGTGAAATACGAAAAGTCCGCCGCCAAGCTGTTCAAAGATCGAGAGGTGCTGCTGGCATTCTATGGCTTCCCAGCCGAACACTGGAAGCACATCCGGACCACCAACCCTATCGAGAGCACCTTCGCCACCGTCCGGCACCGGACTGGAAAAACCAAAGGCTGCCTCAGTCGCAAAACAGGCCTCGCCATGGCCTTCAAATTGATGATGTCAGCGCAGCGCATCTGTTCCCAGATGCTGTGCCCCTTGTTGCTGATGAATTTCACACAGTTCATTGCGCCAATTTCCGCTGTGGACTGTCCGATCACTTTTTCATTCACCGCCACCAGATATTGGGGATAACAGCCGAATTTTTCTACGCCCAAATGGATCTTGCTCAGCCCGATCACCGTCTGGTGCTTTAACGGCTCCAGATCCATTTTGTTCAGAGAAGGCCCGTTACACACCAGCACACAGGTTTCCCCCTGATGGCGGTTTTTGAAACGGGGCAGGCGGGGGCAGGGATCTGACATGTTAAGGTACTCTATTCCTAGGAGGGCTGTCACACAGGCTCTGCATCTCGGCAATCAGGGCGGCACAGAGCCTCTCCCGATCTGCCAGCAACGCGCGGGGGGATCCGAAGGTTTCTGCCAGACGCGCCTGTGTTTCCGTATATGCGTTATAAAAGGTTGCATCAAAAGCAAAGCCGTTGATGGTTTCTACTGCTTCTTCAGGGGTTTGGCCGAACAGGTTCACCCAACTTTCAGCGGGGGTACAGCCGTGCACTCTATGAGCATCAGAGGCATAATACAGCGGCACGCCCCCCACCGCAAAAGCATCAAAGAATTTCTCGGTCAGATAGGCCGGCTGATGGGTGTTCTCCAGAGCCGAGACAAAGCGGCAGCCTCCGTCCAGTTCCTGTAACTTGTCCAGATGCCAGTCTGCCAATGCCTGACGCCGCGCCCCTTTGCGCCATCCCAGTCCTGCCCGCAACACCGCGCCGGTCTGGTACATTTCGGTCAAGCGGCTGCGAAACCGGCACAACCCGTAGGTATCATGTTCAGGGAAAGACACCGCGAATTTTTCATTCATCCGCTTTTCCGCGATAAAAGCTGCTTGCAGGGCAGGGGCTGCAAAAGCGGCCTGCCAGTCTGCGGCAGATTTACGGGCATTGCGTTGGAAGCGATAGGCATAACGGGCTGCAAACTTATGCTCCGTCATCAGAAAATAGGGCACATATTCAAAGTTAAATATGTCGCTGGTGCTATGGTTGAGCACCCGAAAAGGAAAACGGAAACCGCCCTGATCATAGATCTGGTCCCGCGTAAACGGGTCTGCCCCCCAGATTGTATCCCAGAATGGCTCTTCTGACAGCAGCACAATCCGCTTCTTGGGGTGGGACGCCAGTATCTCCGCGCAGCTTTCAAGGTCTTTGCTATGGGCGACCAGCAGAATGTCGCTGTCTTCGGGGCGCTCTACCAGTTGCAACGCCGGATCACAGGCCCCGCGCAAAGGGGCATAGGCCAGCGGTTGACGGTGGGCGTATTTTCCCAGCGGGCAAAGTTTTATTTTGGAAGGGATGGTCTTATTCCTGCAGTTGCTGGGTGTCCGGCTCATAATCCAGACGGGCACAGAGAGTTTGGTAATACCCGCTTGAGCGGCATTCGGCCTCCACATCTTCAGGCACCGGCCGGCGCGGTTTGGGGGAGATGTCCAAGCCGGACCGCCCGCTGTCTCCGGTCAGATGCACAAGGGAAAGATAATCCCGGAATTCGGCCACAAAAGTCAATTGTAGCGCGTCACAGATCGCCATGAGGGTCTCATCCGTGGCTGTGGTCAGGTCTTCGTATTTGAAAGTTGCTACGCCGTCATAACGGTCCAGAAACGCCAGATAACGCCGGCAATATTCGTCAAAAGTCGGCGGGATGTAGTGACGCCAGTTGTTGCGCTCCAGACTGAGGTAAGAATCAAGAGGATGGCGCAGGGTTACGACCGAAAGCACCGGATGGTTCCGCTCCACCATTTCACGCAGGGTCGGACGCTCCGGAATATTCGGACCATAACAAAAATGGGAATGGGTGTGATCCCGCAGCACAAGACGGGTTCCAGTGGTCAGGCTGTGATCGTACATCACCTTCAAAGCGGCCAGAAACATATCCACCAACACCCCGTCCGGCACCCCCCGGTTGGAATGGCGTATGTGAAGAAGCAGATCCGTGGGGGCAAAATGCAGATGTGTCAACGCGCTGAGCGGGTCCACCTCGCTGAGCACCTCTGTATTCGGCATGGCCGCCAGACATTTACTGACCAGCGTGCCGCCGGTGCAGGCAAAATGATGAAGGGTGCGGATCGGTTCAGGCGGGCGGGCCGCGATCTGCTCTCCCATCTGCCGGCATTGTTCCAGCAGGCTGGACAAGGGCAGAGGCACCAGATCCTGACGGGGGGACGAGGGGGGGGCGTGATCCTCCAGAACCTCCAGCGCCTCTTCGATCGAGCGTAAGAGAGCCTTGGACCCCTTCATGACGTTCCACGCTTCTTCTTGTTGGCGGTGGTTGTATGGGAACGGGAGGACGGAGAGGATTTTTTCGCAACCGTTTTCTTTCCGGCAGCTTTCTTACGCACCGGCGTCTTGGCTGGCGCGATATCTTCAGATTCGGGCGAACCGGAAAGTTGATCAAACCCGCTGTCCGACATATCGCGCAGGTGCGTAGCGGCGGTTTCCAGCTTGCGGGTCAACTGCCCCAGCAAATCCTCCAGCGCGGTTTTTTCCCCCTTGAGAGTGCGATAGCGCTGCTGCAGATCCTCAAGGTCGGCGCGCACCAAAGACTGCATTTTCACCGCCATCCGCAGATCGGCCAGCGCCGATGTTTCTCCATCACGGGCCTTTGCGAGTGCTTCGTCACTGGCCAGACGCAGAGGTTCAAGCTGCTCCTTCTCCTGTTCCAGAGCCTCCGCCCTGGCTTGCGCGGCAGACAGATCCTCCCGCAGTTTAGCCGCCTCACCTTTCAGTTCGGTAAGGCCGGAAGACAGCGCAGCTTTCTCCTGTTCCAGAGCCTCCGCCCTGGCTTGCGCGGCAGACAGATCCTCCCGCAGTTTAGCCGCCTCACCTTTCAGTTCGGTAAGGCCGGGAGACAGCGCAGCTTTCTCCTGTTCCAGAGCCTCCGCCCTGGCTTGCGCGGCGGACAACGCCTCCTGCAATTTTGCCGCTTCAGCTTTCCGCTTCGAAATGTCATCCTTCAATGACTTGTTTTCCAACGACAAACGGTCCAGAGAGAACCGGCATAGCGGCCAGTCGGGATCGCTTGCGCTGTCAGTGGCATCCAGCCTGAAACCCTGCTCGCTCAAAAACGCCTGCACGGTTTTTACATTACCTGCCCCTTCAAGAAGGGCTGCTGCACCAACCCGCACCGCGATCTGGTCAAAGGTCTGAAGCAGCCCGCTGGCCCGCAGATCTTCAAGGACTGTAATCTCCTCACCAAGCGCCTCGATCACCAGAGCATTGAACCGCTCCTTCTCTATCGCGCGCCCCTTCAGGATCTGTGACAGGGGGGCGATATCCACCATGGGTTTGGCCACAACCCTGATCCCGGGCATCAAGGTGCGCAGCCCTTCGGGGTCTTTCAGGCAGCTCAGGTCCGCAAAGTTCAGCAAGTGGAATGGTGCCCGCCCTGCCTCTGCCGTGACCGCCTGTTCGAGAACTTCGGCTTTTGTAGAGGCCGCTTCAAGGGCGGCCGTACGGCGGCGCAAATCTTCCGCATATTCGGGGTTGGGTTCGATCAAAAGCAGGTCGGCAGGGTTCTGGGAGAGATAATCGTCGAGAGCCTCACAGAGCCCCGCACCTACATGGGCGATCAGGCCTATCGGGCCCGCAGGAAGGGTCAAACCGGTGTTGCTCATAATCAGCCCCGGCCCTTCAGGCTATCTTTTACCTTACGGATCGGGCCCGTCACTCTCCACGAGGTAGAGCCAAGCAGTTGCGTCACCATATCACGGCTCTCGGCCAGCTCCTGTTCCAGAACACCGATATGCCGATCCCGCTCTGCCAGTTCGTTCTGCTGGTCCGAAAGGCGTCTTTCATAATGGCCGTGGGACTCTTCAAGTTCGGCCTGCTGGGTGAGGTTTTTGTCATGTGCTTCTTTGAGCTGTGCTTCATAATCTCGATGGGTTTTTGCATGCTCAAGACTAGCTACATGGCTATCTGCCAATTCCTTCTGCAGGTTTCGAATCTGAACCGTTAGTAGTTCGTTGAGGGAAGATTGCTCAGATTTAGCCAGATTTACCAATTCGAATTCATCTTTTTCCGCCTTCGCCTCAGCTTCCAGCTCTTTCATCCGGCGATGACTGGTTTCCAGTTCTTCCTGCACGGCGACGATCTGGTCCTGTTGCAGCGCCTGTTCCCGCCCCGCAGTCTTCTCCTGATCCAGCATTTTCTGATAGTGCGTTAAGGCCAGTTCGGCGCGGCGGTTGTTATCATCATCAGGCGCAACATGATCCGCGGGCCGGACGGAACTGGCCTCAAGCTCTCCCACCATGCGTGTTACCGGCAAAGAGCGCAGGGTTTGCAGCGCAGCAATGGCGCGGTAAAGCGGATCAACATGAAATTCCGCCGGTTCGTTTGTGCCCTTGAAGCCGAGGCCTGTCTGCGCCGCCAGTTCTGCGGCAAAATCCGCAGGCGCGGTTGTGAACCGGTCAAAGTCCATCAGCACCACAGACTGTCTGTGCTTGCGGCAGATCCCCAAAAGATCCTGTTGGGCAGTTTTCCAACCCTCTATCGCCTGATCCAGCGGGATTCCGGCGGACAGGGCATCTGACACAGCAAATTCGGCCGCACGCCAGAAGACCACAACAGAAGCCCGCGCGCACAGGTCTGCAAGCGCCGCGCCCGTGGTCATCTTGTGGATCTCTTTGGAAACCGCAGCGGGTAAGTCCGGGGTTTGCACCAGCCCGTTCAGAACCTGCCCCACATCCGCCCGTGTACTTCCGGTGTAATCCACCACAGACACTGTTTGTGCTGATGTAAAATTCGATTTCAAGCTCACGTCCGAACTCCCTTTTGCGTCACCTGTAACATGTCGGGTAAGTACTGCATGTCGCGCACTGTAAAGCGCACCCTTTGTAATATGTGGGGGCGGCAAGGATCAGACGCGTCATGGTGCTCCCGTAACACTCCAGTGAGTAGTAGGTTTTCTGTATCCCTAAATCCAGAGCGAAGTCGAAAACCTGTTGATTTCCAACAAGAGTCGCACCTGAGGGTAGAATGTGCCCTGTGAGCTCACGGTGAAGTGCAGTTCCTAATATCTCGTTTTATTCCAGACGGTTCTGGATTTCCATCAGCTTGGTCTCAAAGACTTCCGCCGGTGTCCGGTAATCCAAGCATTTGCGCGGCGT
>NZ_MDVX01000045.1 GCF_001719615.1 Neptunicoccus sediminis | reverse complement strand
GATCGTCGCCCGCCTCGGGCTGGATGAGACCGGCGTCTTGGACGCCCGCTTGCCTGCCGCACTCCCGCCTACGCCCTTCGCGAAATACGGACAGTTGACGTTCTTGCTCATTCTGGCGGCGAGCATTGTGGGAGCCATTGGAATGACCGACAGAAAGGAAAGCGCACCATGATCGTAATCTTTGGAGCAGTGGCGGGGGCCGCATGGGGCGGATATCTCGCCAGGAAGCGTGGCGGCAACAGGCTGGACATCGCCTAGTACGCGGCAAGTTCCGCGATCGCATTCGGACTCCTGGCGTTGTTCGCCTCGATCGTTCTTGCACGGGTTCTATGAACCGCCGTCCAAGGCCGGATAGGCGCTAGGCGAATATGTCGATCGGCGTCCCGTCCCGCACCATCGCGTAGATATCCTCAATCTCGCGGTCCGACACCGCGATGCAACCCGCCGTCCAGTCTGGTTTGATCGCGTCGATACCGGGTCGTGGCCCGCCATGGATGAAAATGTCGCCGCCTGGCTCACGTCCCTGTGCAGCGGCGAAGGCGATATCGGCCTCGTTCGGATAAGAGATTCCGATTGAGAGATGGAACAGACTGTCGGGATTGCGTCGGTCGACGGTATAAGCCCCTTCGGGCGTTTTCCCGTCACCCTCGAACTGCTTGGGCCCCTCGGGCGCGAAACCGAGGTCTATCCTGTAGGCTTTCAGGACCGAGGTATTGTTGAACAGGAACAGGTTCCGGTCACCTTTGAACATCTGCAACCGGGTGACCTTGGGCCCATCGTAGGTTCGGAATTTGCTGGCGCACCCTGCAAGGCCAAGTGCAAGTCCGCCCAAGAGTGCCGTTCGTCGTGTCGTTTTCATCATGTCGTCCGCTCGATCTTTTTACCTGTCCACTCATATCGGTATCGGTATGCCTGATCAATCAATGGCCGTGGGCCAGGGCTCCCTGCGCCATCTTCTCTCCCACTTGCTCTCCCCCGGACCCGTCCGGCCGGTCCTTCTTGGCCCGGAGCAGCCTGAGCGCGTTGGCGACTACCAGTAGCGAAACGCCGACATCCGCAGCGATGGCACCCCACATTGTTGCCATGCCGAACGCTGTCAGCCCGACGAACAGCGCCTTCGTCGCAAGCGCAATTGCGATGTTCTGATGGATGACGTTCATGGTGCGGCGCGAATGCCCGATCAGCCACGGCACCTTGCCGATGTCGTCCGTCATTAGGGCGATATCTGCGGTTTCGATGGCGGCGTCCGATCCGACCGCGCCCATTGCGATAGCGAAATGTGCCCTTGCCATGGCCGGTGCATCGTTCACACCGTCGCCGATCATTGCCACAACATCGTAGTTAGCGACCAGCTCCTCGATCGCTGTCACCTTGTCTTCGGGCAGCAGTTCTGCGCGAACCTCATCGATACCAACTTCCGCCGCCACGGCTCGTGCCGTGCGTTCATTGTCGCCGGTCAGCATGATAATCTTTTGCACGCCCTGGGCATGCAGACGCGCCACGACCCCCTTCGCATCCGGGCGGATACGGTCGCGCAGTTCGATCAGGCCGAGCAGGCGGTCCCCGGAGCCTACGGCCACGAGTGTGCTGCCAGCCCCCTCGATCCGTTCCAGCAGGTCGCGGGGGATCGCTTCGCCAAGCCCCTTCTCGGTCGCAAATCGATCCGAACCGAGCCAGACGGGCTGACCCTCCCAGGTTCCCTCGACACCGCGGCCCGGCACCGTTTTAGTGTCGGTAGCCGCCGACTGCTTCAACCCGTCGCGTTCGCCGCGCGCCAGGATGGCCCGCGCCAAAGGATGCGAAGAGCGGGCTTCCAGCGCGACAGCGGCGCTCAGAAGGTCGCGTTCGACCGTGCCGCCTAAAGGATGCAGGCCCGCGACCTCCGGTTCTCCCATAGTAATCGTCCCGGTCTTGTCCATTGCCAGAGCCGTCAGACGCGAGGGGGCTTCGACATAGGCACCGCCCTTGATCAGCACGCCATTGCGTGCCGAGGCCGCGAGCGAGGCAACGATGGAAACGGGTGTGGAGATAACCAGCGCACAAGGGCAGGCGATCACCAGAAGGACCAGCGCATTGTAGAACCAGTAGTCCCACGCCCCCGCAAACAGCAGCGGCGGCACGACGGCGATCAGAACCGCCAGCACCATCACGATGGGCGTGTAGATACGAGCGAATTTCGTGACCCATTGCTCCACCTCGGCCCGGCGCGAATGCGCATCGCCTACCATGCGAATGATTTTCGATAGCACGGTATCGCCTGCGGCCTTGGTGGCCCTGACCGTCAGCGTGCCATCGCCGTTAATCGTCCCGGCATAGACCTCGTCACCAGTTTCCTTAGCCACAAGGGCACTTTCTCCGGTGATCGGAGCTTGATCGACATCGCCCCGACCCTCGGTGACTTCACCATCAAGGGGGATACGATCACCGCCCCGGACGACGAAGTGATCTCCGATCACAACCTCGGCGGCGGGAACGTCGGTCTCCGATCCGTCAGCGCGAATGACGCGCGCTGTCGGCGGAGCCAGGTCCAGCAGGGCAGAGACCGCATTGCGCGCACGTCCCACGCTCCAGGATTCAAGGGTGAGCGACAGGGCGAAGAAGAAGGCGACCGTTGCCGCCTCGAAAAATTCGCCCAGCCCGATCGCCCCGGCCACGGCGACGATCATCAGCAGGTTCATGTCAGGCGAAAGTCGGCGCGCGGCGGACCATGCCTTGGGGGCGACCAGCCATGCTCCGAACACCACCGCCAGCATGAACAGTCCCATCTCGACCAGAGGCATAGACGTCTCGCCATGACCGGAGAAGAGCCTTAGTGCGCCTCCGGCCCCGGTCTCGACGATATGGTAGAGGAATCCCGCAGCCCAGAAGCCACCGCTCAGGCCCGTGAAAAGACGCTGGCGCGCAAAATGGGCCGCCTGATCCGCTTCGGCGCTTTCGGCATCCCACATCTTCGCGCTCATGCCGGTCGAGCCGACGATCTTGATGATCTTGTCGTCGCTGAGCGGTTTGGCGCTTTCGAGGATGGTCATCCTACCATTCAACACATCGAAGGCCAGATGCTCGCTGCCGCCGACTTCCGGTCCGACGACCTTGTTCAGGATCGCGACCTCTTCCGCACAATCCAGCCCGTTAACGCGAAAACTGCGTCCGGAGGATGGTGGAGGTGCTGCCACCTGCGCGGTGTCTTCGGCCGTCTGGCCGCAGCAAGCCTTTGTGTCTTTGCGATCATCCTGATGACCGTGCGGATGCGTGTCTGGACCGTCGTGGGACATGGGAAACCTCTGAGAATAAGCGTAGAGCCAAAGATAGGAGCTTCAGTTGCTAGAGGTTCAAGAAGTTTCTTGGGATGTTCTGTGCTTAAGGCCATCACAATCAGCACTGTACCTCCTCTGAACTGTTCGGGCGCGACAGCGAGGCGATTGGACTTGACCTTCCATCTACGGGAAGCACTATTTGCGGTCCCAGTGTAGTTTTTGAAAGGCTGGGCTATTCTTTGGGCTGGAGCGGTCAGTTCGAATACCATGAACGCGCGAAACAGCGGCTGGCCACTGTTGTGCCGCTGACGCTGGCGCTGATCTTTCTGCTGCTTTACCTAAACTTCCGCCGCCTGACGGAAACCTTGATCGTGATGCTGTCGCTGCCTTTCGCTCTGGTCGGTGGCATTTGGCTCATGTGGTTCATGGGCTTCAACATGTCGGTTGCGGTGGCCGTCGGGTTTATCGCGCTGGCCGGGGTGGCGGCTGAAACCGGAGTGATCATGTTGATCTATCTCGATCAGGCGTTGAATGAAGCGCGTGCCTGCGCCGGCGACAGGGACCTGACCCGC
>NZ_MDVX01000044.1 GCF_001719615.1 Neptunicoccus sediminis | reverse complement strand
CGATCATGGTGGGTGCAGTAGACCGCGTGCGCCCCAAGATGATGACAGCTGTCGCAATCATGGCCGGCCTGATGCCGATCCTTTGGGCGCATGGCACCGGGTCCGAGATCATGCAGCGCATTGCAGTGCCCATGATCGGGGGAATGGTGTCGTCAACCTTGCTGACCCTGATCGTCATTCCGGCGGTTTATGCCATCATCAAAGGGTGGAACCTGAAGCAAGCCGGTTCAGTGCCTGATTTGGCCCTCGGGCAGGCCGCAGAATAAGGGCAACGGCGTCAAGCAAGCAGTAGGATATTGAGCTGTATGCTCGAAACCTATGGAGTTACCGCGACTTCGACCATGCGGATTGTAGTGTCCCCATCCGCGCCGCCGGTCGGCTGCGTCCAAGCCACAAACGCACCGGCGTCTCCGCGCGCCATTCGGGGAAAACCGATCGATCCGCCGCCCCGATTGATATGGAGCGCCTGAGGCGCTGCGCATCCGGTACTTCGCGATATGTGGCACATGACGATCGCTTCACCGCCGCCCACATATTCAACCCAGAGCGCCAATGCGCTTCCATCCGGCATTTGCAGGACGTCCACCCGTCCCGCGGCTGTGCCGAGGTCAATGCGGAGCGGTTCGTCAAACTGCGCACCGCCATCGTCCGAAAACGCGATATGAACCTCCGGTTTATTCTCAGCTGCAGTGAACCAGATAACGGACACCTTGTCGTCCATCGTATCAACGGCTGGGCCATTTACGGGGCAGCCGGCAATTTCCCATCCGTCGTCGTGAACAGTGAGGGGTTGCGTCCAGTCCCCTCCGGTAGATCGAACAATCGAAATGTCGCGGATTTCATCGGCGGTTCGATCACGATAGACCACCACGATATCGCCCGAAGCGGTCCGCGCTGCGGACGTCTGACAACAAGTACAAGCGCGCGCGTCCAACAGGCTTTCTGGCTTCATCGTTCCGTCAGAGTTGATCTGTCGTGCGCGCAGCTGCATCGCATTCTCGAAGTTTTCGCCTTCTGTTTGACTGTCATACTCCCGGCCATCCAGCCACAGCGCCGTCAACCCGCCAAACTGATCGGGAACCAACGAAACAAAACCGTGCTCGCGTTGTGATCTGTCATCATGGGGAACAAGCGGTTCCGTCCAGCTTCTGCCTTCATCTTTAGAAAAAGCGATATTGACGTCATATTGGTAATCACCCTCCCCATTCAGTTTAAGCCATTGTGCCGCCAGGCCGCCATCAGCCAGCACCGCTACCGATGGAAAATCGGCCCAGTTGATGTAAATCTTTGACGATTTATGAATTGTGCGAGCGTCCGACCACTCACTGCCATCGAGGATGGCCATGCGAACTTCAGATTCGGCTCCTTTTTCTTCTGTCCAGCTCAATATGATCCGGCCATCCGGCAAGGTTGCAAGTGATGGTTCACGGGCGCCGATGCCGACCGGTGCTGCGCGGTCGGTCAATCTAAAGAGGCCGGTTTCCTCGGCATGAGTTGCGGTGGAAGATCCGAAAAATGCAGCAAGGATCAGGATCGATGCAGCGAGACACTTACTCATCTAGAGAATTTTCCCCAACAGTTGTCGCCATGTCGCAGCGAACAGAATGGTAGTTACCCGCGAACCAATTCCACCCTTTTGACCGTCGAAACGGCTCAATATATCCCGTTGGCACGCTGCAATGCACGAATGTAAGACACGATATCGAGAATATCTGATCGCGTCACGCCTTCAACCGCTGGCATGTTACCAAATTTCCAATGATGCGCCCGAACTCCATTTTGAGCCGCGAGGACAAACGCCATGTCGCCGTGATGGCTCGGCTCATAGATCTTGTGTACGAGCGGTGGAGCGACGCCATCCTGACCCTGTCCATTCAGGCCGTGGCAGGCGGCACAGACCGCATCATAAGCACTTGCGCCAATTTGCTCCTGCTCGGTCAAGCTGCTTGGCAGCTTGACAGTTGCAAGCGCACCTGCAGGGAGCACCCTGCCCTCCTCCGTCCGGGTGCCCGTTTGGGAGTCTGTTTGCTGCTTGAAATACCATCCCGCCGCAGCAATGGCGACCAGAGCAAAAAATATCGCGGCCCATCTCATTCTATCGGACTCCTTCATGATGTTGCGATCGCCCCCTGTCTCTTCACAGACAAAGCCGGGTATCTCAGTGTAGCTTCCTCGAATTCGCGGACCTCTTCCGGCTTGTGATCGTCTGCCCGAGCTTTCCCCGATCGCTGAATCGATCCAGTGAAAAAGGTCGTGATTTCCTGGTACCGGATCCGCGTGTCTTCCAGCGTCTGATAGTAACTGAAGAGCTCTTTCAGCGGTGCCGAGAAGTCCTTGTGTGCTGCCAGGACGGCCACCAGCGCGCCGAGTGTAATGCGACCTTCGATGACGAAGTATCCGCCTAGAGAATAGAACAAGAACGGTGTTAGCGCGGTCAGAAAATTGTTGAGGGCCTTGATGAAGAACTTCAGACGGAAAATCTTCCTGCGCACGTGCTCAAGCTCTCTAAAACTTGCACTCACTGGCAGCAGCCCGGCCGAATTGACCTGCCGTTGGCGCAATTGATCGCTGAGCTGCCTGCCAAGCTGTCGGACTTCCTTGATCCTGGTGCGCGAAAGCGCGTTGACCCGGCGTTGCAGCTTGGGCAGCAGCACAAGCTGAATCGGCAGTACGGTCAGTGCTGCGGCACCCAAGACAGGGTCCTGAACGAACATGAAAAACAGGATCGTCAAAAGCGTACCGCCTTGCAGGATTGGCAGCGTAAGGACGTCCGCCGCGAAGCCACCGATGGGCTCGACTTCCTGTGCGAGAATAGGGACGATCTCGCTTTGGTTTCCGGAGTCTGGATCGCTGCGCCATTGCCGATAGACCAGCAGGCGGAAGCGCCGCAGAAAACGCTCCGCGACATACCCTTTGAAGACGTTTAGGCCATATTTGTTTAACCCATTCAGGATGATCGCCAGAAGATAGAGACCGCAAAGAAGTATGAGGAAAACGACCTGATCGAGGTCTCGTCCCAGAACGACGATCGGGAAACGGTCGGAATCCAGAGCGTTGTTCACGATCTGTTTTGGCAGTTCCAGGGTCAGATAGAGAATAGGCATCGCGATGAGGCTAACCACGATCATCAACGCCTGCTGCCTTCTCGAATAGCGCAAGACGGTGCTGAAAAGACTTCCTTCGAGCCCTCGTATGGGCTCTGGGTGGATCGCAGGCGTGCTGCGGTACTTCCAAAGCTTCAGAATGCCGCGAATAGCAAGATATGAGCCAACGGTGATCAGCAGCGCAGGCGCCAAGACCAGTATGAGATGAATGAACGGGTGCACCCAGTCTGGCGTGACATCGTTGTAGTCGTACCCAAAGGCGGCAGCTACGTCGTGTACAAGCAGGTGATACCTGTCCAAGAGTGACATTGAAAATGTCTAACCCTTGGATTTCGGCGCAAGGTGATCGTGCACGATGATGACGCCCCACATGCCCGCTTCCCGGTGGCCGGGAATCAAGCATACGAACTCCAGGTTGGTCATATCGGAGAACTCCCAGATCAATTCGGCATTTTGTCCACTAGGGATAGAAACTGAATTGGCGTTGTCATGTTGCATATCGGGGTGTTCGCGCATCCACTGCTGGTGTTCTGCAACCTCGTCAAAGGAGCCGAGAAAAAACTCGTGATCCAGTCCGCCCAGATTGCTGATCAAAAAGCGGACAACTGAACCGCTCTCGATGTGGAGTGCGTCCGGCTCGAAAAGCATGTAGCCGCTTTCTGTCTCCCTGATGGACAATTCAATCGTCGTGTCGATTGAGGAGCCATCACCGGGTTTCCCGATCGGATCATGGCCAGGCACTTCGAAGGCTCGCGCGTGAGGCTGCTGGCCCTTGCCACTGGAAGCGCCCACTGAAAAAGCCGGAAGGACAAGCGCAAGGGCGATGGTGCAGGTTCTCAGGTAATTTTTCATGCTCGGCTACCTCCGTAGCGCTTGATTTTTTGGGATCTTCTTGCTTGCTCGGGCCAAGCCTCAAATCCATGGGGCCAAGGCGTTTGCCCTGGCCCCATGGATTTTCATCACTTGATCTGTGTGACAGTGAGTTTGCCCTTGACCCGGTCAGCGACGAATTCGATGTCCTGACCTTCCGACATGTTCGCGATCATCGTCTCGTCCGCGCGAAACACCATGGTCATGGCGGGCATGTCGAGCGTGACCAACGGCCCGTGGATGATTGTAACCTTGCCGGCCTTGGCGTCGATTTTCTTGATGGTGCCGCTCGTGTATTCCACGTCAGCCTGAGCCATCTGGTCACCTACTGCGACCTCACGGTGCATGCCGGATTCGTAGTGGCCGGCGATCAAGCATGCCGCTTCGAATGTGCCAGAATTTGCGAAAGTCCAGACAACCTCGCCCGAAGCGCCCGCATCGAGACGGATACGGTTCGGATCGTCATGTTCCATGTCCATCTTGGCCATTTCGATCTTATGCTCGGCATTACGCTCTACCGTGTCGAGGACAAATTCATGCTCCAGCTCGCCCTTGTTGGTGATGTTGAAGCGGATGGTTTCGCCCTCTTTGATATCCATCGGCTCACTCTCGATCAGCATCTGGCCCTCATCGTTTTCGAGCAAAGTGACGTCGATTGTGCGGTCAACCTTGGCGGCGTCACCCGGCATGCCGACCATCATTGCGGCTGGCTTGGTCTCCCCATGTCCGCCGTCGTGTGTACCTGCAGCAAAGGCCGGTGCTGATAGCGCGATCGCGAAGCTTGTCGTCAAAAGAAGATTTCTCATTTTATTGTCCTGTAGGTTGGTTTGGTTGGAGATGACGAAGGGCCGCTCAGCCCTTCGAGGTTGGTTTCGGTGTGAGAATGGTCTTGGGGCTGTTGTTGGAGGCAAAGTCGGGTAATTCGCCAGTCCATTCGTAGGCCATCTCGCCCGGAGGGTTCTCGTACCAGCCGGGATCGGAGTAATCGTCCGCGTCGATACCGTCCCGCACCTTCACGACCGAAAACATGCCGCCCATCTCGATGGGTCCGTACGGGCCCCAACCCATCATCATCGGGA
>NZ_MDVX01000043.1 GCF_001719615.1 Neptunicoccus sediminis | reverse complement strand
GTATTGTCGGGTAGCGGCATTTCCATTTTTGCCATGTCGCCCATGCCGGACATGCCCATCGGCATGTATTCCGGCTGGAATTGACGGATCTTCTGGGTCAGCGGCTTCTTGTTCACCCCGATGAACGTCGGCACGTCATGGCCCATGGCGTTCATCGTATGGTGCGATTTGTGGCAATGGATCGCCCAATCTCCCAGATGATCGGCGACGAATTCGTAGGCGCGCATCGCACCTACGGGAATGTCGATGCTGACCTCCGGCCACTGTGCTTCAGGCGGCACCCAGCCGCCATCCGTGCAGGTGACCTTGAAGTCATAGCCGTGCATATGGATCGGGTGGTTCGTCATCGTAAGGTTCCCAACCCGTACTCGCACCCGGTCGCCCTTGTTCACGACCAGCGGATCGATGTCGGGGAAGATCCGGCTGTTCCAGGTCCAAAGGTTGAAATCCGTCATCGTCATGATGCGGGGTACATAGGTACCCGGATCGATGTCGAAAGCATTCAGCATGATCAGGAAATCACGATCCACCGGCATGAATGTGGGATCCTTGGGGTGGACCACGAACATGCCCATCATCCCCATCGCCATCTGGGTCATTTCATCGCCGTGGGGGTGGTACATGAACGTTCCGGACTTCACCAAGTCGAATTCGTAGACGAAGGTTTTGCCCGGCGGGATGCTTGGATGGCTCAATCCGGAGACCCCATCCATGCCTGAAGGAAGAATGAGCCCGTGCCAGTGCACCGTTGTGCCTTCCGGCAGCTTATTGGTGACGTAGATGCGCACCCGGTCGCCTTCGACTGCTTCGATCGTCGGGCCGGTGGATTGGCCGTTGTAGCCCCACAAATGCGCGATCATGCCGTCGGCAAGCTCGCGTTCTACCGGTTCGGCCACGAGGTGAAATTCTTTCACCCCGTTGTTCATCCGGTGCGGCAGGGTCCACCCGTTCAATGTGACCACAGGTGTGTAGTCCGGCCCGGAATTGGGACGCGCCGTGATCGCCGTTGCTGCGCTATCCATTTGGGCAGCTTCGGGCAGGCCCATGTTCAGGGTTTGACCCCAGGCTTTCGAAGATACCAGCGTTGCACCTGCCGCGCCGGCTCCGAGTAATTGACGTCTATTTAGCATGTCAGTTCCTTTCAGTGTCCTGCGCCGCCACCGGCGGCAAGTGTCGCGCCTTCTCCACCAGCACCGCCACCGCCTTCGCCGCCGCCATAGATCGCAGCGGTCAGATCAGCCTGTGCCATGTAGAATTCGCGTTTTGCGTTTGCCGCTTCCAGTGATGCGCCAAGTTTCTCGCGCACGTCTGTCAGCAGCTCGAAAGTGTTGGTGATCATGCCGTTATAGGACAGCAGACCCTCTTCTTCGACGGTCGTGCGTAGCGGCACCAGAACGTCGCGGTAGTGGCGGGCGATCTTATATGACGCATGATAAGAGGCTTCAGCACCACGCGCTTCGGAGCGGACGTTGACGGCTCTCTCTGCCAGCACGTTGGCTGCTTGCAGATACGACAATTCCGCCTTGCGCATCCGTGCCTTCCCGGTGTCGTAGATCGGGATTGCGAACTCCACCTCCACCTGAGGGGTGGTCACGGTCTCCGTTTCTCCGTCCTCAATTTCCCGCTCCGCTTCGAACCCGGCAATGAATTCGAGATCGCTGATAATGCGAGTCTGATCAGTCAGACCAAACGCCTTGGCCTGTGCTTCCAGGCCAAGTTTGGCAACGCGCAGATCAACCCGATTTCGCAATGCCTTCGCTTCGATGTCAGTCACACGGCCGACGGAACGCGGCAGCGCAGGAAGGGCATCGGGCACATAATAGTCGACTTCGGTGCCCCACAGCCCCATGAGCCTGGTCAGCCGCTCTTTGGACCGGGTAGCATTCAAGCGTGCCTGGGCAAGTTGTCCGGCGAGTTCGGCATTGAATGCCTGTTCACGGGCCTGCCCGGCTGTGTTGAGCGCGCCGGTCTCGCCCAGCCTCATAGCCAATTCCGATCCGGCGTCAGAGGTCGCTTTCGCACGGCGCAGATAACTCACAGCCTCGAAGGCGGCTACGGCATCGACCCATGCCTTCCGCGTCTGATTGGCCAGTGCGAGTGTGTC
This sequence comes from Neptunicoccus sediminis, assembly GCF_001719615.1. Taxonomy (GTDB): domain Bacteria; phylum Pseudomonadota; class Alphaproteobacteria; order Rhodobacterales; family Rhodobacteraceae; genus Amylibacter; species Amylibacter sediminis. The sequence goes on along the minus strand of NZ_MDVX01000043.1, from coordinate 110 downwards.
GTTCACGGCGCTCAGTTGAGCCTGCCGGAAGTTTGCGTCTGCAATGGCCGTACGCTGCTTGCGAGTGGTGGCATCGAGCACGTTCGACCGGATCAGTCCTTCGATCGCCC
>NZ_MDVX01000042.1 GCF_001719615.1 Neptunicoccus sediminis | reverse complement strand
GTAGGCACCCAGTTCGGGCGCACCGATGCCCAGTATACCGATTGCGACGATCGGATTTTCCGGGGTCGATTGCTGCCAAGCCTCAGCGGCGGAGAGGCCGACATTTGCATAAGACGCCTGCAACCCCTTGTTGTTCAGAAGCGCGACCTGAACGGCGGTGTCCGCCGAAATGGTCTTGCGGTGCACCATTGCGTGCACCTGCTTCTTCAAGGCCTCGTTTTCGGCCTGGGTTTCGGCGAAGGCTGTCCGTTTGCCAATGGCTGGTGTGACCTGGCTGGAAATATTGGCGAAGCCAGCTTTTGGTTCCGTGTAGATGCCCGGCACAGCGGTGGCGCAAGCACCCAAGATTAGCGGAAAGCCGAAAACCAGCGGAAACTTCGATACCCGCATCAGTTGCCCTCCGTCTGTTCTTGATTGACGGAACGCCAGTCGCGGGGACCTGTAGGGCCGCGATAGGTGTAGCCCGCCAACGGGTCCTGATAGCTGATCGGCGATGAAACTGCCGTGTTGATGACGGCCTGTTGGGTCGCGACGGACGGCAACGGGGTGGGCTCATAGGCGCATGCGCCAAGCCCGACGGCCGAAGCCCCCATAAGTAGATGAATTTTCATGAAAGTAACCTGATTGGTGAACGTTGTCTCACGCAGAATCTGCGCAAGGCTCACACCCGATTTGGGCGCCGGTTCAGGTCAGGAATCGAGGGGGCCGCAGAAGCCCTGCTGTTTCAACCGAATACGTCTGACCGTCCAGAATGACATATTCACTTGTACCAACCGGCTCTGCTGTGATCCTGATGTCTTCGATGAAGACGACAGAAATACAGATGCCGTTGCAACACTCTTGGGATTGTTGCTCTTTGCCATCCTTGTCGGACGCTGCGATGTCGATGTCGCTTGCGACCTTAAGCGTCGCATGCGCGTGATGCGCACCGCTTCCAGTGTGATGGGCCTCTGCAGCACCAACGACACCAACAGACTTGGCTTGATGTCCGTCATGCATGCCGGACGCCGCGTGAGCGGCAGAAGGTGGTGACAATACCAATGCCAGCGCAAACGCAATGCACGTAAACGCCCTTGACCAGCTTGATATGAAAACTCGAAAGCTCATGCCGCGAATATCGGAGAGCGATGCAGTACAGTCAATCCGTCCTGCGCAGGAAGGTTTGTCGCTTTTTTTGAAACAGGCGAATTTTGGCCACTACTGTCAGAGAGTGTTGCATGTCAGCGACATAGAGAGAGCCACTATCTCCGTTCAGCGGAGCGTTGCTGACGCATCTTGGCTACTGAACCTCTGCCAGCTTCTCAGACCCGTAGCCCGCATCGCTGATCGCTGCGGCCAATGCAGTTTCATCCAGAGTGCTGTCGACGTCGACGACACGTGCAGTCAGATCGCACGAAACCGTTGCATCTGGGTCGGCCGCCATAATGGCCTTTTGGATGGAAGCGGTACAATGGCCGCAACTCATGTTCGGTACGCTGAATCTGAACATCGCAATCTCCTTTGACGACATGCATGTAAGGCGTTCCGGCGCGGGAAGGTCAATGGCCAGGATTTTATTCTACATGCCTGTTGACCTTCCAGTAACTGGAGGCCCTATCTGCAGGAGTATCAGAACAAGGAGATTCTCATGTCGGATCCGCGCACCCTTCGGCTTTCCCTGCAAAACATGTCCTGCGCTTCCTGCGTCGGGCGCGTGGAACGTGGCCTCACGGCTCTGCCGGGGGTCAGCGATGTCCGTGTCAATCTCGCCAACGAGACCGCCCAGGCGCAGATCGACGCACCGGAGCGCATCGCCGAAATCGCCACGACCCTTCAGGAGATCGGCTATCCGGCCCGGAGCCGGAGCGTACGTCTGAACATTTCATCTATGTCCTGTGCCTCGTGCGTCGGTCGGGTGGACAAGGCACTGGCAGTGCTGCCGGGCGTGCTGGACGTGAACGTCAACCTGGCCTCGGAAACCGCTACAGTCAGCTATCTGGAGGGCGCGGTCGCGGTTGCCGACCTCATCAAGGCGGCCAGCGACGCGGGTTACCCCGCCACGCAGGCCGACGACAGTTCATCGGAAGACGCAGGAGCCCGTAGGAACGAAGAGGCGCGGGTTCTGGCACGACGGACTGTCGTGGCAGCGACCCTCGCCCTGCCGGTGTTTCTACTTGAGATGGGCGCACATCTGATCCCCGGCATGCACGGTCTGATCGGTGACACCATCGGCCACTGGACCAGCTGGATGATCCAGTTCGTGTTGACCACGGCAGTCCTGCTCTGGCCAGGACGTACTTTTTACACACGCGGTTTCCCGGCACTGTTGAAAGGCGCGCCGGACATGAACAGCCTTGTCGCGGTTGGCAC
>NZ_MDVX01000041.1 GCF_001719615.1 Neptunicoccus sediminis | reverse complement strand
TCGGCGGCCTACATCTATTCACTTGTGGCGCTTTTCGCACCGACGCTGCTGCCCGCGGGATCGCGCGCGGTCTATTTCGAGGCGGCGGCGGTCATCGTGGTGTTGATCCTTCTGGGCCGCTGGCTGGAGGCCCGCGCGAAGGGCCGGACCGGGGCTGCGATCCAGAAGCTGATGGGCCTTCAGGCAAAGACGGCCCGTGTGCTGGTTGACGGGGAGCCGCAGGATGTGGCCATCGACCGCATCGTCGCTGGCGACATTCTGATCGTGCGCCCTGGCGAGCGGATCGCAGTGGATGGTGAACTGACCGAAGGCAGTGCCCGTGTGGATGAGAGTATGATCACCGGCGAACCGGTGCCGGTCGCCAAATCCGTGGGCGATCCCGTCACAGGCGGCACCGTCAACGGCAGCGGTGCCTTCCACTTCCGCGCGACGCGTGTGGGCGCCGACACGACGCTGGCCCAGATCATCCGGATGGTCGAAGAGGCGCAGGGCGCCAAGCTACCGATTCAAGGGCTGGTGGACCGGATCACGCTCTGGTTCGTGCCCGCTGTCATGGCATTGGCGCTTTTGACGGTGATTGTCTGGCTGTTGGTCGGTCCTTCGCCCGCGCTGTCCTTTGCTTTGGTGGCCGGTGTATCTGTGCTGATCATCGCCTGCCCCTGCGCGATGGGGCTCGCCACGCCGACGTCGATCATGGTCGGCACGGGACGTGCCGCCGAGATGGGCGTGCTCTTCCGCAAGGGCGACGCGTTGCAACAGCTATCCAGCGTGGATGTGGTGGCGCTGGACAAGACCGGAACGGTTACCCAGGGCCGCCCGGAACTGACCGATCTCGTGCTTGCGGACAGCTTTGACCGCACCGAGGTGCTGGCGCTTGTCGCCGCTGTCGAGGCGCAATCGGAACACCCGATCGCCGAGGCAATCGTGCGCGCGGCAAAGGTCGAGGGCGTCGCGCGGCATGACGCCAAGGATTTTGAATCCATCACCGGCCACGGCGTGCGGGCAAAAGTGGCGGGCCGCGAGGTGCTTGTCGGGGCCGACCGCCTGATGACCCGCGAGGGGCTGGAGATTGGCGATCTGGCCGATGAGGAGCGCCGTCTGGCCGAACAGGGCCGCACCGCACTTTTCGCGGCGATCGACGGTCGTGTCGCCGCCGTCATCGCGGTGTCCGATCCGGTGAAGCCGTCCAGCGCCGCTGCAATCCGCGCCTTGCACGCACAGGGACTGAAGGTCGCCATGATCACCGGTGACAAGCGCGAAACGGCAGAGGCTATCGCCCGCGAAATCGGCATCGACCATGTGATCGCCGGCGTTCTGCCCGACGGTAAGGTGGCGGCGCTGGACGATCTGCGCGGCGCGGGCAAGCGCATCGCGTTCGTTGGCGACGGGATCAACGACGCACCCGCGCTTGCCCATTCGGACGTGGGTATCGCGATCGGCACCGGTACAGACGTGGCCATCGAATCCGCAGATGTGGTGCTGATGTCCGGCGATCTGCGCGGCGTCGTGAACGCCCTCGAGGTGTCGCGGAGCACCATGCGCAACATCCGCCAGAACCTTTTCTGGGCATTTGGATACAACGTCGCCCTGATCCCGGTTGCGGCGGGCGTGCTTTATCCGGTGTCAGGACTTCTGCTCTCACCCGTTCTGGCAGCAGGTGCGATGGCGCTCAGCTCTGTCTTCGTGCTGACGAATGCGCTGCGGCTGCGCCGCGTGCGCCCGGCGATGGACGAAACGGCGCGCCCCGTCTCCGAAGCCTCGGCATCCCCGATTCCAGCTGAATGAACTCAAGGAGGAAACGATTATGAACATCGGAGATGTGGCCGACCTTTCCGGCCTTCCCGCCAAAACAATCCGCTACTACGAAGACATCGGTCTTGTCGAACCGCTGCGCAGTTCAAATGGCTATCGCAGCTTCCGGCAGAGCGACGTTCACAAGCTGGCCTTTCTCGGCCGCGCCCGCGCCCTTGGATTCACCATCGAGGATTGCCGGAGCCTGCTCAAGCTTTATGCCGACACCGACCGCGCCAGCGCCGAGGTGAAGCAGATTGCCGAAGAGCATCTTGATCGGATTGACAGCAAGATCGCTGAACTAACCGAAATGCGCGCGACGCTGTCGCATCTTGTGGATGCATGCGCGGGTGATCACCGCCCCGATTGCCCCATCTTGGCCGATCTGGCGATGGAACAAAAGGCGGGCAGTATCAGCAAGGCGTCCGGATAGCTCTGACGTCTGCAAAAGCCGAACTTTCCCGAAAACTACGGAACATTCCAGCGCAGCAATGTTGTTCCTTCTATAGGACATCAATTTTTCGAGACTGGAGGGTTCCAATGACATACATACGCTTTTTCGCGATGATCGCCACATCCACGGTGGTGATGTTCATCCTGATGTATCTCAACACCTATCTGCTGAGCCATATCTTCTGGTCCGAAACACGCGCCTATATGGCCGTGCTGATGGGGGCCATAATGGCGATCATCATGCTGGGCTTCATGCTGTCGATGTACTCCAGCAAGGCGATCAACGCTGCCATCTTTGTTGGCGGCGCCGTGGTGTTTGCCGGATCCCTCTGGCTGG
>NZ_MDVX01000040.1 GCF_001719615.1 Neptunicoccus sediminis | reverse complement strand
CCAGGTGACCGTGGGCGATACCAGCTACATGAGGGCAATGATCCCGCACCATTCGATCGCGATCATGACATCGAGCCGCGCCAACATTTCTGACCCTCGGGTGCGCAAACTGGCTGACGAGATCATCTTTGCCCAAGACAAAGAAATCGCCGAAATGCGGTATCTGGTGAATGACATCGACACGAATGGTGACGCGGCTGATGAGGGTCTGGATGGTTCAGCCCGCATCGTCGATCTGAACGAGGCACTCTCATCCGCCGAAATCGCCATCCTTGATCTGGAATTCCTGACTGGCGATGAGATCGCGCAGCTTTTCCCGGATGGGGCCATCTGCACCTTCAAGTATACGACGACCAGCAAACCTGTGCTTGCCACAGGACAGATCGACGGTGCCCCGGCGGCGCTGGCAAAGATCAGCGGCGACCTGGTGCGTCTTGGTTCAACCGACGCAACCGGCACCCTGAGCACCGAAGGAATGTCCGTAAGCCTCAGTGCGCCGGACGGGGCTGCGGCGCTGGAAAACAGTGGTGAAGTGCAGGACGCCAACCTCGTGCTCGAACTCGATGCCGGCCTGCGGGCAGGCTATCGCGGCTATTATGGCTGCGACGCCTGAACCCTGAAACGGAGGATATGACATGCCAAGAGACACAACCCAGACAGCCAAGCTTTACCGGATGGTGATGCCCGACCACCTCTGTCCCTATGGGCTCAAATCCAAGGACCTGCTGGAGCGCAAGGGTTTCGAAGTCGAGGATCACCCTTTGACCACGCGTGAGGAAACCGACGCGTTCATGGAAGAGCACGGCGTCGAAACCACCCCGCAAATCTGGATCGGGGACGAGCGGATCGGCGGATATGACGACCTTCGGGTCCATTTCGGCATCGATGCGCCCGAAGACGAACGGTCGGACACATCCTACCAGCCGGTGATCACGATCTTTGCCGTCGCGTTCCTGATGGCGCTCGGTTTGTCGTGGTACAGCTTCGAGACCATTTTCACCCTGCGCGGGCTGGAATGGTTCATTTCGATCTCGATGTGCTTTCTGGCGGTACAAAAACTTCAGGATGTCGAGAGCTTCTCGACCATGTTCCTGAACTACGACCTGCTGGCGCGTCGGTGGGTGCGTTATGGCAAGATCTATCCGTTCGGGGAGGCGTTCGCAGGTATTCTCATGGTCGCCGGGGCGCTGACCTGGCTTTCGGCACCGGTGGCCTTGTTCATCGGCACTGTTGGCGCGGTATCGGTTTTCAAGGCGGTCTATATCGACAAGCGTGAATTGAAATGCGCCTGTGTCGGTGGTGACAGCAATGTTCCGCTTGGCTTTGTCTCGCTCACGGAAAATCTGATGATGATGGTCATGGGGATTTGGATGCCGATCAGAGTCTATCTGATCGGCTGAAAGGCGGGTGCCGTTTTCACATCCTTCAGACTCGTTCTCCCGATAGGAGCGCAGGTCAGGCAGCACTGCGAAAAAAGGTTAGGCTGAATGGACCAGATAATCGAAGCATTCACGACCGGGGCGGGCATGCTCTGGAAGGCGCTCTGGGCGCTGATCTTCGGCTATATCATCTCCGCAGGCATCCAGATCTTCGTGACACGGGATCAGATGGCGCGTGTTCTGGGTGATCGTGGTGCCAGGAAGGCAGGCATTGCCGGGTTCTTTGGTTTCGTGTCGTCGTCCTGTTCCTTCGCGGCGCTTGCCGCGTCGCGTTCGATCCTCGTGAAAGGAGCGCATCCGGTCAATTCCATCGCCTTCCTGATTTCATCGACAAATCTGGTGGTCGAGCTTGGAATCGTCCTTCTGGTCCTGCTGGGCTGGAAATTCATGGTGGCAAATTTCCTGCTTGGCATCCTGATGACGATCTACGCCTATGCCCTCACCCTGATATGGTTTCCAAAACCGCTTGTCGAAAACGCAAAAGAGCATGCGGAAAAGGCCCAGTCCGACGAAGGTATGGACATGGACGAAACCATGACGGGATCGTTCCGCGACAAACTGCTGTCCCGAGAAGGATGGGACCGGATCGCCCGCGCTTTCTTCATGGAATGGAAGATGGTCTGGAAGGAGATCCTCTTCGGCTTCACGGTCGCGGGTTTCATTTCCGTCTTTGTGCCGCAAAGCTTCTGGAACGCGATCTTCCTGGTCGGAGATGGTGGTGCGCAGGACGCGCCGGGCTTCCTGATCGTTCTTGAAAACGCGCTGGTGGCTCCCGTCGTGGCCTTCTTCACCTTCATCGGGTCGATGGGCAATGTCCCCCTGGCTGCGATGCTCTGGTCGCGTGATGCGTCGTTCGGAGGCGTGATCGCCTTCCTCGGAGCCGATCTTGTTGCTGCCACGGTGATATGGGTGCACGCAAAGTATTATGGCTGGCAGTATGCGCTCTATCTTTCAGGTTTGCTGTACCTGTGCATGGTCGCTGCGGGAATTACGGTGCATTACCTGTTCGCTCTCGTAGGGATGATCCCGACCGAGCGGCCCTCGCTTCAGGAAATGGTCCGGTTCAGCATCGACTACACGTTCTTCCTCAACCTGATCTTTCTCGTGATCGGGGCAGCACTGATCTGGCTTCACCTCAGGAATGCCAAGGAAGACTAACCGATTGAAGCCAGGAATGGGAAGGTTCCCAGAAGCCAGTAGGCAAACCGGGACAATTGGCCGGTCATGATGGCAACGCCCATGATGATCATGGCGACGCCTGCGCCCTTGTAGAGCCAGCGACCGGCTTTGCCGATCTGTCTGACCCGTGCGGCGATGGCGTCGGTGAACAGCGCGGCCAGCAGGAACGGCACGCCCAGCCCTGCGGAATAGATCGACAACAGCCAGATGCCGTCCGACATACCGCCGGATGTCGAACTGAGCGTCAGGATTGCGCCGAGGATCGGCCCGATGCAGGGCGTCCATCCAAAGGCGAAGGCCAAGCCCAGGACGTAGGCTCCAAGCGGGCGACCCCCCGGAATGTCGAGTGTGAAGCGGGTGTCACGCGAGAACGCTTCCAGACGGAAGGCACCCAGCATGACCAGTCCGAACAGGATGATGATCGCGCCGCCCAGATAGTTCAACTCGATGCGCCAGGTCAGAAGCAGCGACCCGAGCGCGCTAGCCCCGGCCCCCAACGCGACAAAGATCGTGGAAAATCCAAAAACGAAACAGGCGCTTAGCCCAAGTGCGTTGGCGCGCGCCCGCAGGCCGACCGATCGCTTCGTTCGCAAATCCGGCTGGCCAGCAATATAGGAGACATAGCCCGGCACCAGCGGCAGGACGCAGGGCGACAGGAACGAAATGGCCCCGGCCAGAAAGGCCGCGAAGATGCCGATGCCGGAAATATCCATCATGCGTTTCCATGTCCGCTAAAGGGCCGTGATGCCCACCAGAAGGCAATCAGCGGGATCACGATCCATTGCAGCACGGGCGACAGCCCCGCATCGAGGACCGGAATGATCGGCATCAGGTCCGAATAGGCCCAGGCCGCGCGGATCACGATGTTGAGCCATTCGCTGAACAGCGTATATCCCAACCCGAACACCACCGTCAGGACGGTAACCGAGCGTCGCGTCGAAGCGACAATGGGCCAGCCTCGGCCCGACATCATCAAGGCGAGCACCAGCGCGCTCATGGCAATCAGGATGTCGCCACCCGTGCAATGAACCGCGGCGAAGACGATCTCACCCCAGGTGCCCTCGTTCCAGATCGTGTAGAGCGGCATATGGGCGAACTCCCAGATAAGATTGGCCGGGATGATTACCGAAAAATACCGACGCAGGGCTGTCAGTGAAATTCCGTCTGTCGAGGACAGCCTGACGCCAGTCGCGGTGACACTCATTGAAACACCCCTGTCACCCGGTCCCACCAACTGCGTTCCCGGCGTCGATGCTGGGCATTGTTGATCAACTCGCTGACATAAAGGATCAGGTTCACATTCTTGAAGTCCATGCCATGGAATTTTGCGGCAA
>NZ_MDVX01000039.1 GCF_001719615.1 Neptunicoccus sediminis | reverse complement strand
CCGCCCGCCGATATCCACGACATGGGTAACCGCTCCGTGCATCATCATATCGCTGTCGGCAGTCATGGTGAACTCGAGCCCATAGTCCCGCGCCAGAATGCGCGTCGCGTCGTCGCCCTGATCGGGCCGCTTGGTCAGGATGACCCAGTTGGTCGGATCAAGCCCATGCCGGTTCGCGTACTCGCGCAGGACGTCCGGCGTGTCATTCACCGGATCGGTCGTGATCGAGATGAACTGCACCAGATCCTTCATCGGCCCGTCGTTGATCGAAGCCTGGACCGCCGCGATCTTTTCCGCATGGAGCGGGCAGATATCCGGGCAGTTGGCATAGATGAAATGCAGGATGACCACCTTGTCGCTGAAATCCGACAGGCGCACGGGATTCCCCTCGGAATCCTGCAGCTCGAATTCTGGGGCCTGCGCCGCATCTATGGCCTGGAAATATGGCTCCATCTCGAACATGCGGGCATCCAGATTTTCACCCGGATGATTGGCGAAGGCCGGAGACGAAATCGTGGCCGCGAGTATCGCTAAAGCGGCGCGCCGTGTCAGTGCTGTCAATTCTTGTATCCTTACAATAAATGCCTGCCGATCCGTTGACCGACAGGCATTTGGGCAAATCTAGCCGTCAGACTTTTCCGACGGCATCATGCCGCCGTCCATTTTCTCGGTCATGGACGCCATCATCTCGGTGCAGGCTTCCATCATGGGTTTCATTTCGGCCATCATCTTCATCATGCCCATCATGTCGCCGTCCATCATGCTGCCTTGCATGGCCCCCTCATTCTGCATCATTTCGCCCGTTTCCGGCGTGGTCTGTTCCTGGGCGCTGACGGCAAATGCACTTGCGGTAAGGGCCGTCGCAACGACGAAACTTGTAAGTGTTTTTCTCATGGTTTTCTCCTTGGGTTGATCGTGTAGTTATCGAAAGAACTCAGTCGGGAGACGCCCCGTCCGGCGATTTGGAGCAGCCCTTTCCAGACCCGCCCTTCATGCACAGACCCAGGCCGCACATCGCGGCACAGGGGGCCAGCGAGACCAGAACAGGCGCGAGCCCGATCGCGGTGAGCCATCCCCAGTTCAGGGCCATGCCGCCCCCCATCACGGTTGCCGCACCGACGAACAGCAATCGTCTGCACGTAAACCACTGGGTCCAATTGCCAACTCTTGCGATGTTGGCGGTGATTGCGCCGTTAGAGGGTGATATGTCGGTCATCCAGAAAATCCTTTCGATGTGTAAGAAATAGTCGTTCCAGTAACTGGAAGGTCAAGAGCGGGCGGTACTCTTTCGGCGGTATTCATTCGGTAAAGCCACGTAGGAAGGACACCATTTCGGGATCATCCCATTCGGCCGGGCCGACCAGTCTCCCAAGCTCCCGCCCCTGCGCGTCGATCAGGATCGTCGTCGGCAGCCCGACGGTGCGCAGGGCAGTCATCGACAGCATGGTCTCGTCGACATACATCGCGAGGTTGGTGATACCGATCTCGTCGTAGAAACGCCGCACGACGGGCGACCTCGCCCTGTCGATGGACAGGGCGACCACCTCGAAGCGGTCGCTGCCAAGTTCCGCCTGAAGCGCATCCAGCGTCGGCATCTCTTCGCGGCAGGGGACGCACCAGGTTGCCCAGACGTTCACGAGGACCACCTTGCCGCGAAAGTCCTCCATGTCACCGCGACTGCCGTCCGCGGTCAGATAGCGCACGTTGATCACGGGCTGTGGCGTGTCATGCAGCGCAAACCCCTGCGGCCCAGCAAAGGCCGCGCTGACGGACAATGCCCAGGCGATCAGCGCCGGTTTGAGATGTTTCATTGTGTTGGCTCCTTGCCAGCTTGGGTTTTCAGATCACGGACGATCGGCAAAAGGGTTTCCTCCAGGTTCGCTCGCGTGATGGGGCCGACATGGCGGTAGGCAATGGTGCCATCGGGGGCGATGACATAGGTTTCGGGCACGCCGTAAACGCCCCATTCGATGCCCGCGCGTCCGTCGATGTCGGCCCCGATGCGCGCGTAGGGATCGCCCAATTCGTCGAGCCAGGCGCGCGCCTGCTCGGGTGGGTCCTTGTAGTTGATCCCGTAGAGCGGCACCTCACCGGTGGCGCTCAGCTCCATGAACAGCGGGTGTTCGGCCCGACAGGGCACACACCACGAGGCAAAGACGTTCACCAGCGAGACATGGCCGATCAGGTCCTGCGTCGACAGACCGTCGTCACGGCCGAGCACCGGAGCAAGCGCAAACTCCGGCACAGGTTTGCCCAGAAGCGCCGATGGCAAGTCGTCGCCGCCCCTGAAAAGCCCCCAGCCGAACAAGACCATGAGGGCAAAAGCTATCAGCGGCACCAGCACAAACCCGGAGATCCTGCGCCGCGCCACGGCTTCGTTTTTGCTGACGACCTCTTGCGTCATGGCTGCACCTGCTCATCCGCAAGGGTACGGCTTTCCTGCGAAGCGCGGTTCCGATCGGGCCATGTGCTCTTGATGTAATCGATGATCGCCGTGATCTCATCGTCCGTCAGCGCCTCCCCGAAACCGGGCATGTCGCTTTCATAGCCATTCCCGACAATCGCCGCCGTTCCGCGCTTCACGATGTCCAAAAGCACGCGGTCCGTATGGTGCCAGGTATGGCCTGAGGCGTCATGCGGCGGGGCAGGCAACCGGCCGTTCGGCAATCTGGAGCGCCAATCGGGCTGCCCCTCCAGGTTTGCGCCATGGCAACTGGCACAGTTCTCCTGATAGAGGCGCTCGCCCGCGTGCAAGTCGCTCTGCGCCGCAACGGGCAGGACCGTTGCAGCGAGCAAGAACGCGGAGACTCTAATGCCTGTTATCACTACGCTTACGCCTCCTTTTTACGAGCCACATACAGAGGATGAAGAGCGCCAATAGCGACGACACAATGAGCAGGACGCAAAGCGCCCAAACCAATCCCATCGACATCAGGCTGTCGCCGCTGCTGGCACCCTCATTACGCATCCCGGCGCATTTCTATTTTCCGCCGTCTGAGCGGATGTATTTGACCAATGCGATCGCCGCGAGCACCAGCACCCCCACGATCAGCAACCAAACCAGTCCCATCGCGATCATCATGCCGCCGCCCATCATTCCACCATCCATCATCATGCACTTCATCCTTTGTTTTCCCTTGAAACCGGTCAGGCACGGGATCGCACCAGACCGCGCAATTGATCATTCGACCGCATAGACGGTCGGGTTCACACCTTCTTCGACGGTGTAAATCTTGAACGGTTCCTGCTTCGCGCCCCCCATACCCGGCGATCCCAACGGCATGCCGGGAAGTGTCAGACCGGCAATGTCCGGGCGCTCATCAAGCAACTTGTTGACGACATCAATTGGCACATGACCGCTGACGACGTAGTCACCCAGAAAGGTCGTATGGCAGCCTTGGAAATCGTCCGGGATACCTGCATCACGGCTGATCTGAGCCAGATCATGGGTCGGCTTTACCTCGACCGTGAAGCCATTCTCGCGCAGGTAGTCCGCATAGCTCTCGCAGCATCCGCATTGCGGGTTCTTGTAGAGCGTGGCCTCTTGCGCTGCGGCAGGCGCGGCATTCAGGCTCATTGCAAGGACAGCGGCAGCACCTGCGGTGCCAAGACTGGCAAGTCCAATTAGTTTCTTCATCGGTTCTTTCCTTTCGTGTTGATCGTTACGTGAGATTGCTTCAGGTTTTGGTCGTGCCGGGATCGACACGTATGATGCCCATCATGCCGGCCGCCTGGTGTTCCAGGATGTGACAATGGAACATCCAGTCTCCCGGATTGTCCGCCACGAAGGCGATCTCGACCCGTTCCTCCGGTGCCATCAGGACGGTGTCCTGCCATTCGCGATGCCGTGTCGGTTGCCCGTTCCGTGTGATCACACGGAACGAATGTCCATGAAGATGCATCGGGTGATGCCACGCGGTGCGATTGTCCATCTGAACCACATGCGACGTGCCCTGCGGCAGGACCAGCAATGGATCCATCATGTGCCCGGTTGCTGCTTCGCCGTTGATGAACCACATGTTGCCTTCGCGCATCTGCTCCATCATGGACCCCATGCCGCCGCCCATCATCATCTGCCCCATCATACCGCCATTGAAGATGATCTGATGCCGCGTCGCAGCTTGCATATCGGGTTCGGCCAGCGGGTTGGGTGGCAGTTCCATCGACCAGTCCGGGACCGCGTCCCGTAACCGATCCGGCCCGTAGGCGAGATCGACCAGACGGTATTCCAGATCCCTGTAGAAGACATCGGTGATGGTCAGGCTCTCTCCGGGCTTGCCGGTCATATCAATCACCAGATCGACACGCATGGCCGGGCCGACCACCACGATGTCATCGTCTGGTACATGAGGTGACACGGGTTGACCGTCCAGAGCGACCACGACCGGCGCAAGACCACCGAAATTCAGCCCGAAGATCCGGGCATTCGCCGCGTTGATCAACCGCAGGCGGATGCGTTCTCCGGATCGCACGGAGATGCGTTCCGGCATCTGGCCGTTGATGGTCACGGAATTGCCGATGCGGCCGCCGTGCATGGCGTCGTGACGGCTTCCGAAGTCCCCGGCAATCTGTCCTTCTCGGGTCATGCGCCAGTCATCAAGCATCCAGGTCAGGTCGCGATCCACACGGATCGGGTCCGCCTCCTCGACGATCAGCGGCCCGTAAAGGCCGCGGCCGACCTGTTCCGAACTGCGCTGGTGCGGGTGATACCAGAACGTACCTGCGTCCAGCGCATCGAATTCGTAGAGAAACTCGCCACCGACCGGGATCGGGTCCTGTGTCAGGAACGGCACGCCGTCCATCGCATTGGGTGTGCGAATGCCATGCCAGTGGACCGTCGTCCCTTCATTTAGCCCGTTCTGGGCCAGAACCCGAATTCGGTCTCCCTGCCGCACCCGGATCTCGGGGCCGGGGAGGGATCCGTTGTAGCTCCAGACGTCGGTAGAGCCGTAGGGTGCCGGTCGCAGGGCGGCTTGTCCGGCCGCAGCGCGTAGCACGAAAGGGTCCCCGGTCGGACTGGCCATCGCTACTCGTGCCGGTGACAGAGCGGATATGGCCGTGAGAGCGGCACCGGTGCGCAGCACGTGCCGTCGTGAAATCAGTCTGTTGAGGGTCATTACTTCTGCCTTGATCTGAAAGGGTCGCACTCAGCCAGCTTCGGCCAAGGCAACGGTCAGGCCCCGCAACAAGCGAGGCCGTTATCACGTTCAGACAGGCAGCTTGGGAGGAAATGGATCAAGGGAGGGAACCGCGCCAATCGGGATCACAGATCCCGCGACTGGGATGACAACACCGAA
>NZ_MDVX01000038.1 GCF_001719615.1 Neptunicoccus sediminis | reverse complement strand
GTTCTACTTCCGGACCACAGACGTGACCGGTACTGTTGAACTGCCATCCGGCACAGAAATGGTGATGCCAGGCGATAACCTGAAGTTCAACGTTGAACTGATCGCCCCAATCGCTATGGAACAGGGTCTGCGTTTTGCGATCCGCGAAGGCGGCCGTACAGTCGGCTCCGGCGTTGTTTCCAAAATCAACGAGTAATACCGGTGCCGGTGCGTCCGGTTCCTGTACGTGACTAGATTAGCGGCCATCCTTCGGGGTGGCCGTTTTCTTTTCGGGCGCGCGCCGCCTGAAAATCCCTGCAACACCCCGAACAACGGGTGTAGAGGCAGGGGTAGTTCCACCTCGGGTTCAGCGGGGTGTGGCTTCGGGGCCAATGTGTCCGGTGAACCGCCGCTGATGGGGTAAATCCAGTCTTACCCATTGCAAAAAGACCTGCTATCCTCTGTTGAGTATTTCACACGTGAGACGTGTTTTTGGGGACTGGATGTCACGTAAAAAGAAAATCCTAGTGACCGGAGGCTCCGGCTTCATCGCAAAGCACGTCATTCTCCAGTTGTTGAACGAAGGCTTTGATGTCCGTGCTTCCGTGCGCACGCCCGCACGCAGTGCCGAGATCATGGCGGCGATGGTGGCCCATGCCAAGGACACCACGGACCTTGAAAGCCGCCTTGTGTTTTGCACGCTTGATCTGAATGAAGATGCGGGCTGGGATGAGGCGCTCAAAGGGTGTCAGGCCCTGATCCACACGGCCTCTCCGTTTCCGATGGCGCCACCGGCCGACGAAGACGATCTGATAAAACCCGCTGTGGACGGAACCTTGCGTGCGATGACCGCTGCACAGGCCGCGGGAGTGGAGCGGGTGATCCTGACATCTTCGGTCGCGGCAATCTATAACAAACGCCTTGCAGCGGGGCGCAGCCGCTACAATGAAACCGACTGGTCGGAGGCCAATTCGCCTCTGGCCACGCCGTATTCCCGATCCAAAACCAAAGCAGAAAAAGCGGCTTGGAATTTTGTGCGGGAACATCCCGAAATGAAACTGACGACCATCAACCCGTCGCTGGTGCTTGGCCCGCCGCTTGATGCTAAAATCGGAACTTCGCTGGGGGTTGTGGCGCGGATGCTGTCCGGTAAGGATCCGATGGTTCCAAACATCGGCATGGCGGTTGTGGATGTGCGGGACATTGCCCTTATGCATGTCCGCGCCCTGCAACGCCCTGAAAGTATCGGTAACCGCTTTATCGGCTCCGAGCGGTTTATGTGGATGCAGGACATCGCGCTTCTGCTGAAGGCAGAGTATCCGGATCGCAAGATTGCCACCCGTCTTGCACCCGATTGGGTGATGCGGTTGATGGGAATGTTCGACAAGACAGTTGCGGGAATTTTACCCTCGTTAGGGCAGGAAATCCCGCTTGATAATTCCGCCGCAGCCGAGGTGCTGGGGATGGAGTTTATCGAGGCACGGCAAGCGATCAAGACCTCTGCTTCCTATCTCATCCGTGAACATCTCGTTCCCTAAGTGCAGGTTCTGCCAGTGAAAAATCCACAAAGCAGCCCGTGCGCGGGTATAGACCCTGACACCATGACCAAACCGCCCTTGTGGTTAATGCGCCTTATCTGGGTGGTCGTCGGCCTTGCGCTGCTGCGCAACTTCTTCCCGCCCAATTCCTTCACCGCCACTGTGCTGATCTTCGATTACGAACACGGTCTGGTGCGGCGTGGTTTTTGGGGGGAGGTTCTAAACCTCTATTGGGGTGAGACTGTCTCAAGATCCGAGGTATTTGTTGCCAGCGCTGTTCTGACGCTGGCGGGATTGGCCGCTTTGCTGGCGGTTTTTGCCAGATGGAGCGCCCGCAGTTTTGCTGCTGCCCGCTGGATGTTGCTGTTCGTTTGTTCCTTTGCCTTTTCAGCGATCATTGCCAGCACTGGTTACATTGATCTGGCGCTGATCGGGCTTGTTTCAATGGTGCTGTTCACTGATCCCCGCAGCGTTTCGGGTGTCGCCTTGCGCTGTCTTGTCATTGGTGCGGGCATGTTCATGCACGAAGTCATGCTACCCTATTTCGCGGTGTTTCTGGTCTTTGACATCTGGGTGTCCCGCCCGACGCTGCGCCGCGCGCCAAGCGCCCTTGCCCCGCTGGTTGTCGGGGTCGCGGCCTTGCTCGCATTGTCGGTCTGGGGGCAACTGCCACAAGACGACGTGGCGGATTACATCGCGCATATTGAAGCAAAGTCAGAGTTTACGGCCGAGCCGGAGGCTACGGTCGTGATGGAACGTACGCTTTCGGACAATCTGACGATGATGGCCGAAAAACGCGGGATGCTCGATTACCGGAGCTGGATTCTGTTTGACGGGTTGCCTCTGCTGATTATGTCATTCTGGCTTATCGCGATGAACCTGCGGCTGTTACCGGCCACTTCGGGCGTGTTAACGCGGGTGCTTTTGGTCGGGGCGGTCCTTGCACCGCTCAGCTTGAATATTATCGCGTTTGACGTTGTGCGTTTCGGCGCAATTTCCGTGCTGATCGGCTTTCTGTGCATGATCTCCCTGCTGCGGGCCGATCCTTCTGCGGCTGGGCGTCTGGACCGTATTCTGACCTGGCCCCTGTTGGTCATCTTGTTGGTGCTGAACCTGCACGTGACGGTGAACCAGATGAACACGGGGGATCGGCAGGACTACGGGGCGCCTTGGGCTTTGGTGAAACATCTGGACTGGTTGCGCTAGACTGTCTTGCGTTGCGGGGCTTTCCCGCAGCTACTGACGAGAAAGCAGTGTCAAAACTGTTTTCCCCTCTTGCATCAAAACCGATTTGCCGTTACGCCACCACTCAATCTGGTTCTAGGGGTTTAGCTCAGTTGGTAGAGCATCGGTCTCCAAAACCGAGGGTCGTGGGTTCGAGTCCCTCAGCCCCTGCCAGATCAATCTTTCACACAATCTAAAACCGGATTCCCGCTACGGGGATTTGCCGGCTCGAATCAGGTTTGGCTTGCCTTTGCAGAACCCTTTCCTGACTTTACGTCACTCAATTTTAGCGCGTGTAAATTAAGAAAAATTTGTGGCATATTTGACGATAGTTGCAGCAAAATCACAAAAAATGCTGCCTGAACAAACGCCTATAAGCCGCCGAGCCGCCTTTCTGACACATTCCCATGCCATAAAAGCGGAAAGAAATTCTGGTGCCGAACCCGCAGAAAAAGCGAAAGGTGCCTCAGGCTAAGGCGGAATAATGGCTGACTATACAGTCGGAATCTACAACTTTGACCCGTATTTTGTCTTTTCGCGCAGTGCGGGGGGGACGACGACGTATAACGGGCCAGCCAATTCCTCTGGTGTAGCCACGATCACCGACAACGGAACCGGCATCGAGGGGGCTTCGCTTGAAGACGTCACAGCCGGTGAGACCGCGGCGGTAGATATTTCCATTGGCGGGGATACTTCGACAGGCGTGGCCGTCAGCGCAGCAGAAGTCTGGACCGTTGAAGATACCTCTACTGGTGATATCTTCCAGATCGTCACGTTTCACGTCACTTCGGGCAGTGCTTCGGGGTACTACACACTTTCAGAACAGCCGCTGTCCGTGGGAACCACCTATCGTACCGTGGCCTTCGATGACGAGCCGGATGCCACAGCCGGTGATCCGGTGTTTACCTTTGCCGACTACACCCACGATCTTGGGGATGGAACGGTCGAGGGGACAGCGGGCGACGATGTTATTGATGAAAGTTACACCGGTGATCCCAACGGCGATCGGGTGGACAATGATGACAGCCTCACAGACCGGCCCGTTGAATCCACGTTCAGCTGGCAGGCGCAGGGGGCGGACGAACAAGACGTTTCTTCCGGCATCACCGATACGGTCAACGGCATCGAGGTGGATATTGCCTTTGTTGATGACGGGAACTCCGACACGATCTCGTTGGAGCATGGCACCCAATACGTCGGCGGAGATCCCAGCTTTGACCCGACCTCCGGCATCGAAATTCGCGGCGTTGGCGGTGTGGGCGATACCTCGACCACCACGATAAATTTCTCTTCGACGACCGGTTCGGGCATGCGGGACGAAGTGGAGAATGTGAAATTCTTCATCAACGATCTCGACACCAGCAGCTGGCAGGATGTGGTCGGAGTCTACGCCTATGATGTAGACGGAAACGAAGTACCCGTAACCTTCACGGTGCTTGGGAATGAAACCGTGTCGGGTAACGTCATTACGGCCGGATCGGGCAACGACACCGAAGCAGAGGCAGACGGCTCGGTCATGATCGAGGTCGACGGTCCGGTCGCCACGATCGTCATTGACTATGACAACCTTGGAACCGGCGGCCAGAAAATGCTGCTGAGCGATATCCATTTTGATGCTGTTCCCCTTGGCGCCAACGACGACATTATTGATGCCGGGGCCGGTAACGACAGCATTGATGCGGGTATCGACAGCGACACGGTCTATGGCGGCTCGGGGTCGGACACGATCAACGCCAGCGAAGACGACGACACGCTTTATGGTGGCGATGATGCGGATGTGTTCCAGCTGGGAGATAACCTTGGCAATGACAGCATCGTTGGCGGCGAGGGCGGAACCGATAGCGATACAATCGACGGATCGGCGCTGACCAGTGGCATGGATGTCACCTACACCGGCAACGAGTCGGGCACGATTAATGATGCCACCGGCCAGATCGCCACATTCTCGGAAATTGAAGAACTGGTTCTGACCGCGCAGGACGACACGGTTGATGCCTCCCTCAGCACCGAGTCTGTGTCGGTCAATGCCGCAGACGGGGACGATTCCCTGACCGGCGGTTCTGCTGCGGACACGCTGGTTGGTGGTTCGGGCGACGATACGCTGGCGGGCGGCGGCGGGGCGGACACGCTCTTTGGCGGTTCAGGCATGGATTACGCCGACTACAGCAGCTCTGCATCGGGCGTGACGGTTGATCTGACCACAGGCACCGGTACAGGCGGCGATGCGCAGGGTGATGTCTATGGTGGAATCGACGGGCTGATCGGCTCTGCTTTTGACGATGTTCTGACGGGCTATGACGGGCAGGGGCCGGATTACACCAATATCTTTTACGGCGGCGCGGGCAATGACGTCCTGACCGGACTCGGCGGGGACGACACGCTGTTTGGTGGCGATGATCAGGATACGTTCATTCTTGGTGACGGCTTTGGGAATGATACGCTCTCGGGCGGCGAGGGTGGTGGCGACAATGACACTGTGGATGCCTCAGCGCTGACAACCGGCGTTGATGTGAACTACACCGGCGATGAGGCCGGCACGCTGACAGACGGTTCGGACACAGCGACCTTCTCTGACATGGAAATCCTCGTCCTGACGGATCAGGCGGATACGGTCGATGCCTCGGCGTCTAACAGTGGCGTGTCGATTGAAGGCGGCGGCGGGGACGACACCATTGTCGGCAGCGCTGGCGGTGATTCCCTTGACGGTGGCACGGGTGCGGACAGCATTGATGGTGGTGCCGGCGCTGACACGATCTATGGCGGTGCTGGAGCGGATACGCTGAACGGCGGTGGCGGTGCTGACACAGTGTATGGTGGCGACGACGTCGATATGATCGACGGCGGCGCGGCGGCGGATTTGCTTTATGGCGGGGCCGGTGCGGATACAATAACGGGCGGCGACGGGGCCGACACGCTGCACGGGGATGAAGGCAGCGACGTGCTGTACCTCGGTAAATCCGATCTGGCCTATGGCGGGGACGGGGACGACACTTTCTCTATCGACGTGACACAGGACCAGTCCGGCCCGATCACGATTTTCGGTGGCGAAGGCGACGAAACCGGCGCGGGCGATACGATTGACTTTGCCGGACAGCTTCAAAAAGGCTCTATGGTTATCACTGATGCCGATGATGCCAGTGGCGGTCTGACCGGCTATGCGTTCCTGCTGGATGGCACGCGGGTGGATTTCGCGCAGATCGAGAATATCATCTGCTTTGCCCGTGGCACACGCATCCTGACCCACAGCGGCGAGGCGCTGATTGAAGACCTGTCCGAAGGGGATCAGATCCTGACGCTGGACCACGGGTTGCAGCAAATCCGCTGGATTGGGTCACGCAGGGTGCCTGCTGTGGGGGATTTTGCCCCTGTCGTGATTTCCAAAGGCGTTCTGGGCAATCATGCCGATCTTATCGTCAGCCCGCAACACCGCGTGCTGGTTTCAGGTCCGGTTGCGGAGCTGCTGTTTTGCGAAAAGGAAGTGCTGGTACCGGCCAAACACCTGCTGAGCTGGGACGGAGTCTACCGCGCCGAGATGCCAGAGGTGGAGTATTTCCACATGCTGTTTGACACCCACCAGATTGTCCACGCCAATGGCGCCCCCGCCGAAAGCTTCCATCCCGGCGAACAGGCGCTTGATGCGGTCACTGAAGACGCCCGCGCCGAAATTCTGGCGCTGTTCCCCGAACTGGCCGACGCGCCCTCTGCCTATGGTCCTGCGGCGCGGTTCAGCCTGAAGGCCCATGAAGCGGAACTTCTCGGACAGGGGATGGCCTGACCAGAAACAGCGCACCCAAACGGGGCAGAACGCACGCGGCCCCTTGAACTTTGTGGTTTTCCGGCGTATCTGCACCCTTGCATGTAAAAGAGGAGCCGGACATGGCTGTTACAAATCCGATGCAGTTTGCACAGCAGGTTCGGGCCGAAGTGGCGAAAATCGTCTGGCCGACCCGCCGTGAAACGATGATTACAACCGGCATGGTCTTTGTTATGGCCTTTCTGTTCGCCCTGTTTTTCTTTGGCGTGGACCAGATCACCCAGTTTGTTCTGACAACGATTCTGTCATTGGCGGCTTGAATTAAGGGCTGTGACGGGGTAGATGGCCCCATCCCAACTGAAAAGGCGTGCATAGATTCGGATTGTGCGCCCTTTTTCTGTCGGGTTCGGGATGTGCAAGCATCTGTATTTTAATGAATTCTGGCGGGATGTCCCGCCATGGCAAAGGTGTCGGGCGAAATGGCGTTACGTTGGTATTCGGTTTCTGTGCTCTCAAATTTTGAGAAAAAGATTGCCGAAGCGATCAGAGAAGCGGTTGCTCTGGAAGGGCTTGAGGACGAAATCGTAGAGGTTCTCGTCCCGACCGAAGAAGTGATCGAAGTGCGCCGTGGCAAGAAGGTTCCGACCGAACGCCGCTTTATGCCCGGTTATGTTCTGGTGCGCATGGAAATGTCCGAGAAGGGCTATCACCTGATCAACAACATCAACCGCGTCACCGGCTTTCTGGGGCAACCCGGCAAACCAAGCCCGATGCGCGACCGCGAAGTTGCTGCGATCCTCAACCAGGTAGAAGAAGGCGCGGAACGTCCACGGACCCTGATCTCCTTTGAGGTTGGCGAGAACGTGAATGTCACAGACGGACCGTTTGAGGGCTTTGCCGGTATGGTGGAGGACGTGGACGAAGAAAACTCCCGTCTGAAAGTTACGGTTTCGATTTTTGGCCGCGCAACGCCGGTCGAACTGGAATACACACAGGTTTCCAAACAAACCTGAGTGGACGGCAGGGGGAGCCCTGCCTAGCGGGTGAAGGCCCGTTCATTTGTGGGAGGTGATCTGCGCGCGCGCAGGGATCCGCACCACGCTAACCAAAGAGCAGTGACGCGTCACTGCTTGTAGGGTGGACGCCAGTCCACCGATGACAAAGGAGGCCGTAATGGCTAAAAAAGTCGCTGGCACGATGAAGCTGCAAGTTAAAGCTGGTCAAGCCAACCCATCCCCACCTGTGGGCCCTGCTCTGGGTCAACGGGGCATTAACATCATGGAATTCTGTAAGGCGTTCAACGCGAAAACAGCCGATATGGAGCCAGGCGCCCCATGTCCGACTGTGATCACTTATTTCGTAGACAAATCCTTCACTATGGACATCAAGACTCCGCCTGCGTCCTACTATCTGCGCAAGGCTGCGAAGCTGAAGTCCGGTGCGAAACTGCCCGGTCGTGAGACTGTCGGTTCCGTGTCTGTTGCACAGGTTAAAGAAATCGCAGAAGCGAAAATGAAAGACCTGAACGCGAATGACATCGAATCCGCGATGAAAATCATTCTGGGCTCTGCCCGTTCTATGGGCATCGAGGTGAAGTAATGGCTAAGTACGGAAAAAGAACGACTGCCGCTCGTGAGGCATTCGCTGGCAAAGAAAACATTTCTGTAGAAGAAGCGGTTTCTCTGGTTAAATCCAATGCCAACGCCAAATTCGACGAAACCGTTGAAATCGCGCTGAACCTGGGTGTTGATCCACGTCACGCTGACCAAATGGTTCGTGGCGTTGTGACCCTGCCAAACGGCACAGGCAAAACAGTACGTGTTGCTGTATTCGCCCGTGGTCCAAAAGCAGAAGAAGCAGAAGCAGCCGGTGCAGACATCGTTGGCGCCGAAGACCTGATGGAAACCATCCAAAGCGGCAAGATCGAATTCGATCGCTGCATCGCGACCCCTGACATGATGCCTATCGTTGGCCGTCTGGGTAAGGTGCTTGGTCCGCGCAACCTGATGCCGAACCCTAAAGTTGGCACAGTGACAATGGATGTTAAATCCGCTGTGGAAGCTGCCAAAGGTGGCGAAGTCCAGTTCAAAGTTGAAAAAGCCGGTGTTGTACATGCTGGCGTTGGCAAAGCCTCTTTCGACGAAAAGCAACTGGTTGAGAACGTAAAAGCGTTTGTTTCTGCGGTTCAGAAAGCCAAACCTGCCGGTTCCAAAGGCGCTTACATGAAACGGATCAACCTCAGCTCTACAATGGGCCCGGGTGTTTCTGTTGATGTTGCAGGCGCACTGGCAGACTAAGCCGGTTAAAGTTTTTGTCGGGGGCGGCTGCATAGGCTGCCCCCTGACACGTTAAAAATTCCCCATCACCCGAAGATGCTGCGAATTTTGCTAAAGCTTTCAAAAGAAAGCAGACCCCTCCTAAGTCTATAAATATCAGTCTTTTACGCCGTTTGCCTCGCGAATTTTATTCTGTGCATTCGAAAACCCGCGTTTTTTTGCGGATCGTAAAGAGTTTCACAATAATTTGCGGGTCTATTCCCCTCTGCGTGGCGGGCAGAGTTTTGGGAAAAGACCAATGGCAGAAGTGTTCAACGTTCTTTATCTGGGGAACCTTGCAGATATTGATACGCAGGACGGCAATTTTACGGCTGAAAATGCAAACGCGCTTGTCGGGCTGACATTCGGCAAGGCGGGTGATCCGCTGGTCCATCAGGTGAAGTCTTTTTCGTCCGGCTCCACGGGGTCTTCCGGCGGGATTTCGGGGGCTTATGACCAGACCAACAATCCGTCAGAGACATTTCGCATCGACGGCGGACCGGATCAGATATTCGATGCTTCGGCCGTCTATAACGCGACCGTAAGCTATGCGGACGGCACCACGGCAGCTATCACGGCGGTCATCTTTCAGGACACGGAAGGCAACACCTATCTGGCACCGGAGTTTAGCGCGAATGCGGATCAGGCTGCGCTGGAAGCCGGCCCAATCCGCTCTCTGACGCTCGACAGCCTCGCGGAGGGGGCGAGCCTCGGTCTGGCCGCGAACCGCGAAACGGCAAATTATGTCGCGTGTTTTACCAAAGACGTGATGATCGCCGGGCAACACGGGCAGAGGGCTGTTCAGGATCTGGCGGTAGGGGATCTGGTGCGAACGCAGGATCACGGTCTGCAAGCGATCCGCTGGACCGGCGCGGCCCGCCGGATGGCCACGGGCGGTTTGCGACCTGTGCGTATAAGGATCGGGGCCTTGGGGGTGAACCTGCCGGCGCAGGATCTGGTGGTGTCCCAACAGCACCGGATACTTGTCCGCTCTCCCATCGTGGCGCGCATGACCGGCAATACGGAGGTCTTTGTTGCAGCAAAGTTTCTGCTTGGTCTTGATGGGGTGTCCCTGGGTCCGGCGGGTGGCGTCGTGACCTACTATCATCTGCTGCTGGACCGTCACGAAGTGATCTATGCCAACGGTATGCCGACGGAATCCTTGATGACGGGGCGGCAGGCGCTATATTCAATCGGGTTAGAACGTGTGAACGAGATTTTAACCCTGTTTCCGGGCTTGTGGATCTCCGCTGGAACGCCCGCCCGTCCCGTCGTTAAGGGGTCGCGTCGGAAAAATCTGGTCGCACGGCACGTTAAAAACAACAAGCCTCTGCATGCGCCCCGCGATTTCGGGGCGGATTTTAACCATTCGGCGTATTCCCGCCGTTGGGGGCTTGGCAATCCGGCTCAGGGCGGTTAGGTAAGGCAACGCAGTGAAGCGTGCGATTCGTCGTGCGCTTTTTCTGCTTTCGTCCAAGACGGTGAGTGCAGGTTTCCTGCTTAATTTCTTGCCTGAGACGGTGAACGAACAAAGACACGTGGTGGAAGCCTCGGGTGTTTTGGGAGGGAACCGTAATTAAGGACCCTAAGTGCCAGAAATGCCTCGGCAAATCTGGTGAAAACGAGCCGGAGGGCGCAAGCCTTCCATAATTTGGAGCAATACTGTGGATAGAGCCCAAAAAGAAGCAGTGGTCGGTGAACTCGGCCAAATCTTCACGGACTCTGGTGTAGTGGTCGTATCCCACTATGTCGGTCTTACAGTTGCAGAAATGCAGGACTACCGTGCGCGCATGCGTGACGTCGGTGGTTCTGTGCGTGTTGCCAAAAACAAGCTCGCCAAAATCGCTCTTGAGGGCACCCCATGTGAAGGCGTCAAAGACCTGCTTACAGGTATGACCGTTTTTGCATACTCCGAAGATCCGGTTGCTGCGGCGAAAGCCACAGAAGCCTTCGCAAAGGATAACGGCAAGCTCGTTATTCTCGGCGGGTCTATGGGGGATAACCTTCTGGACGTTGCCGGTGTGAAAGCCGTTGCTGCGATGCCATCCCGCGAGGAGCTTATTGCTTCCATCGTTGGTTGTATCGGGGCACCTGCTTCCAACATCGCCGGTGCGATTGGCGCGCCTGCCTCCAACATCGCGAGTATCCTCTCGACGATCGAGGAAAAGGCAGAGGCTGCATAACAATAACTGCAAATGTGAGGCCGGTGGGACAATACGTAAACCACACCGGAAAACACAATCTAACGGAAACGGAAATATCAAATGGCTGATATCAAAGCACTCGCTGAAAGCATTGTAGGTCTGACCCTGCTGGAAGCACAAGAACTGAAAACTCTCCTGAAAGACGAGTATGGCATCGAGCCTGCTGCTGGTGGCGCCGTAATGGTTGCCGGTGCTGCAGACGCTGGTGGCGCTGCTGCTGAGGAAAAAGACGAGTTTGACGTCATCCTGAAATCTGCTGGTGACAAGAAAATCAACGTCATCAAAGAAGTTCGCGCCATCACTGGCCTGGGCCTCAAAGAAGCAAAAGACCTGGTTGAAGCTGGCGGCAAAGCTGTCAAAGAAGGCGCAACCAAAGCTGAAGCTGAAGAAATCAAAACCAAGCTGGAAGCAGCTGGCGCTGAGATCGAACTCAAGTAATTCGGCCCGAACTTCGGTTCGGTGTTTTGAAAATAGGGCTGGATCCGCAAATTTGCGGGTTCAGCCGCTCACGTCTGTGGCAGGTGCAAGCCGGTATCGGACACATAACGACGCGTCTTTCAAGGGGCCTGACCCCCAGACCTCTTGAAAGACGCGGGAATAATTCGGGTGCGAAGGTTTGGGAACTCTCGCAAGAATGGAATTATCTCGTGTTGATGGGATCATGATCAATCGGTGCCCAACGATTGTGACTGGTGGACATATGATAAGGTGACGACGCGCATGGCTCAGACCCATTCTGGCTTTAAACGTATCCGCAAATACTATGGCAAAATTCGTGAAGTTTTGGATATGCCAAACCTGATCGAAGTGCAGAAAAGCTCTTACGATCTTTTCCTTCGGTCCGGCGATCAGGACACCCACACCGACGGTGAGGGTATCCAAGGCGTATTCCAATCGGTTTTCCCGATCAAGGACTTCAACGAAACCGCCATTCTGGAGTTCGTGAAATACGAACTGGAACGTCCGAAATACGATGTTGAGGAATGTCAGCAGCGGGATATGACCTACAGCGCACCTTTGAAGGTAACGCTGCGTCTGATCGTGTTCGATATCGACGAGGATACAGGCGCGAAATCCGTCAAGGATATTAAGGAACAAGACGTGTTCATGGGCGACATGCCCTTGATGACGCAAAACGGGACGTTCGTTGTGAACGGCACAGAGCGGGTGATCGTTTCCCAGATGCACCGCTCCCCCGGTGTGTTCTTTGACCACGACAAGGGTAAAACCCACTCCTCCGGTAAACTGCTGTTTGCTTCGCGGATCATTCCTTACCGCGGATCGTGGCTGGACTTTGAATTTGATGCCAAAGATGTGGTTTACGCACGGATCGACCGTCGCCGCAAACTGCCCGTGACAACCCTGCTGTATGCGCTGGGTCTGGATCAGGAAGGCATTTGTGATGCGTATTATGACACGGTGAATTTCCGTCTGGTCAAAGGGCAGAAGGGTTGGGCAACCAAATTCTTCCCGGACCGGATTCGTGGCACAAAACCGTCTTATGACATCATCGACGCAGACTCCGGCGAAGTGATTGCCGAAGCTGGCAAAAAAGTCACCCCGCGGACCGTTAAAAAGCTGAAAGACGAAGGCAAGGTTACAGAAATCCTCGTCCCGTTTGAGCATCTGGCAGGCCGTTTCGCAGCCAAAGACATCATCAACGAAGAAACCGGCGAGATTTGGGTCGAAGCCGGTGACGAGCTGACGCTGGAATATGACAAAGACGGCGAAATCAACGGCGGCACCATCCAGCTTTTGCTGGAAAACGGTGTGACCGACGTTCCGACTCTGGACATCGACAACGTCAACGTTGGTCCGTACATCCGCACCACGATGGCTGTGGACAAGAACCACCACCGCGACACGGCGCTGATGGACATCTACCGCGTCATGCGTCCGGGTGAGCCACCGACCGTTGAAGCAGCCTCTGCGCTGTTTGACACGCTGTTCTTTGATTCCGAGCGTTACGACCTGTCCGCTGTTGGCCGTGTTAAAATGAACATGCGTCTGCAACTGGATGCGGAAGACACCCAGCGCACGCTGCGCAAGGAAGACATCATCGCCGTCATCAAGGCGCTGGTTGATCTGCGCGACGGCAAGGGCGACATCGACGATATTGACCACCTTGGCAACCGTCGTGTGCGTTCCGTTGGCGAGCTGATGGAAAACCAGTACCGTGTTGGCCTGCTGCGCATGGAGCGCGCGATCAAGGAACGCATGTCCTCTGTCGAAATCGACACGATCATGCCGCAAGACCTGATCAACGCGAAACCGGCGGCTGCGGCCGTTCGTGAATTCTTCGGCTCTTCCCAGCTGTCCCAGTTCATGGACCAAACCAACCCGCTGTCCGAAGTGACACACAAGCGCCGCCTGTCTGCGCTTGGGCCAGGCGGTCTGACCCGCGAACGTGCCGGCTTTGAGGTGCGCGACGTGCATCCGACACACTACGGTCGTATGTGTCCGATTGAAACGCCCGAGGGTCCGAACATTGGTCTGATTAACTCGCTGGCGTCCTTTGCCCGTGTGAACAAATACGGCTTCATCGAAACACCTTACCGTAAAGTGACGGACTCCAAGGTGACGGATGAAGTGCAGTATATGTCCGCGACCGAGGAAATGCGCTATACTGTGGCGCAGGCCAACGCGCAGCTTGACGAAGAAGGCCGGTTCACCAACGATCTGGCGTCTTCCCGTCAGGCCGGTGAATACATGCTGACCCAGCCGTCGAACATCGACTATATCGACGTTTCGCCAAAACAGCTGGTGTCTGTTGCGGCCTCGCTGATCCCGTTCCTTGAAAACGATGACGCCAACCGCGCATTGATGGGTTCGAACATGCAACGTCAGGCTGTTCCTCTGGTGAAGGCCGAAGCGCCTTACGTGGGGACCGGCATCGAAGAAGTTGTTGCACGGGATTCCGGTGCTGCGATCACGGCCCGCCGTGGTGGTATCATCGACCAAGTTGACGCGATGCGTATCGTTGTGCGTGCCACTGAGAATCTGGAACCGGGCGATCCGGGTGTAGACATCTACCGTCTGCGCAAGTTCCAGCGCTCGAACCAGAACACCTGTATCAACCAGCGTCCGCTGGTGAAGGTGGGTGACAAGGTTTCCGGTGGCGAAGTTATTGCCGATGGTCCGTCCACCGATCTGGGGGAACTGGCACTGGGTAAGAACATCCTCGTCGCGTTTATGCCTTGGAACGGCTACAACTATGAGGACTCCATCCTGATCTCCGAACGGATCGTGAAGGATGACGTGTTCACATCCATCCACATTGAGGAATTCGAAGTGGCGGCTCGTGATACAAAGCTTGGCCCAGAGGAAATCACCCGTGATATTCCGAACGTAGGTGAAGAAGCCCTGCGCAATCTGGACGAAGCCGGTATCGTTTACATCGGTGCCGAAGTGGGTCCTGCGGATATTCTGGTTGGTAAGATCACACCAAAAGGCGAAAGCCCGATGACTCCGGAAGAAAAACTTCTGCGTGCCATCTTTGGTGAGAAAGCCTCCGACGTTCGGGATACATCCTTGCGTCTGCCACCCGGCGACTACGGTACTGTTGTTGAGGTCCGTGTGTTCAACCGTCACGGCGTTGAAAAAGACGAACGTGCTCTGCAAATCGAGCGTGAAGAAGTCGAACGCCTGAGCCGCGACCGCGACGATGAGATGGTCATTCTTGACCGTAACATCTATGCGCGTCTGCGTTCCATGGTTGAGGGCAAGGTTGCTGTCAAAGGTCCAAAGGGTGTCAAAGCCGGTTCGACCATTGATGCAGAACTGCTGGAAAGCCTGAGCCGCGGTCAATGGTGGCAACTGGCCCTGTCCGACGACAAGGAAGCCGCCGAGGTTGAAGCCCTTAATGCACAATACGAAGTGCAGAAGAAGGCTCTGGAAGCACGGTTTGAAGACAAGGTGGAAAAAGTCCGTCGCGGCGATGACCTGCCACCGGGTGTGATGAAGATGGTCAAAGTCTTCATCGCGGTGAAGCGCAAGCTGCAACCGGGTGATAAAATGGCCGGTCGTCACGGCAACAAAGGGGTTATCTCCCGCGTTGTTCCGATCGAAGACATGCCGTTCCTTGCCGATGGTACGCCGGTTGATTTCTGTCTGAACCCGCTGGGTGTGCCTTCGCGGATGAACGTTGGTCAGATTCTGGAAACGCATATGGGTTGGGCCGCACGCGGCTTGGGTCAGAGCATTTCCGAAGCCCTGCGCGACTATCGCCGCACCGGGGATATGACCCCTGTTCGGGACGCGATGAAAACCGCTTATGGTGACGATCTTTATGCCGAAGTCATCGAAGACATGACCGAGACAGAGTTCTTGGAGGCGGCTGGCAACGTGACCAACGGTGTTCCGATTGCAACGCCGGTATTTGATGGGGCCAAAGAGGCTGACGTAAACGATGCGCTAACCCGTGCCGGTTTCGAAACCTCCGGTCAGTCCATCGTGTTTGACGGTCGCACAGGTGAGCAATTCGCCCGCCCTGTAACTGTCGGCGTGAAATACCTGCTGAAGCTGCATCACCTTGTGGACGACAAAATCCACGCCCGTTCGACTGGGCCATACTCGCTCGTTACACAGCAGCCGCTGGGTGGTAAGGCGCAGTTCGGTGGTCAGCGCTTCGGTGAGATGGAAGTCTGGGCACTGGAAGCCTACGGCGCCGCTTACACCCTGCAGGAAATGCTAACGGTGAAATCGGATGACGTTGCAGGCCGGACCAAGGTTTATGAAGCCATCGTCAAAGGCGAGGACAATTTCGAGGCCGGTATTCCGGAATCGTTCAATGTTCTCGTGAAAGAGATCCGCTCGCTTGGCTTGAACGTCGAGCTGCTGGACGCGGAGACAGAGTAAGGCGCCCGCGCCTTACTCCCTTTGGAAATCGAGATTAGGATCAAAAAATGAACCAAGAAATCACGAACAACCCGTTTAACCCCGTCCAGGCGCCTCGAACCTTTGACGAAATCAAGATCTCTCTGGCCTCGCCAGAGCGGATCCTGAGCTGGTCCTACGGTGAGATCAAAAAGCCCGAGACAATCAACTACCGGACCTTCAAGCCAGAACGGGACGGCCTGTTCTGTGCCCGTATCTTTGGCCCGATCAAAGATTACGAATGTCTGTGCGGCAAATACAAGCGGATGAAATACCGTGGTGTGACCTGTGAGAAATGTGGTGTTGAAGTTACGCTGCAAAAGGTACGCCGTGAGCGTATGGGCCACATCGAACTGGCGGCACCTGTTGCACACATTTGGTTCCTGAAATCCCTGCCATCCCGTATCGGTCTGATGCTGGACATGACCCTGCGCGAGCTGGAGCGTGTTCTGTATTTTGAACAATACGTTGTGATCGAGCCGGGCCTGACGGACCTGAACTACGGTCAGATGATGAACGAAGAAGAGTACATGGACGCGCAAGATGTCTATGGCGAAGACGCGTTCAACGCAGGTATCGGTGCGGAAGCCATCCGTGAAATGCTGGCCAACATTGATCTGGAAGCAGAAGCCGAACAGCTGCGTGCCGATCTGGCCGAAGCCACTGGTGAACTGAAGCCCAAGAAGATCATCAAACGTCTGAAAGTTGTGGAATCCTTCCTGGAATCCGGCAACCGTCCGGAGTGGATGATCCTGACCGTGATCCCCGTGATCCCGCCAGAGCTGCGCCCGCTGGTGCCACTGGATGGTGGCCGCTTTGCCACCTCCGATCTGAACGACCTTTACCGTCGTGTGATCAACCGGAACAACCGTCTGAAACGTTTGATCGAACTGCGTGCACCTGATATTATCGTGCGCAACGAAAAGCGGATGCTGCAGGAATCTGTGGATGCGCTGTTTGACAACGGCCGTCGCGGTCGGGTGATCACTGGTGCCAACAAGCGTCCGCTGAAATCCCTGTCCGACATGCTGAAGGGTAAACAAGGCCGCTTCCGTCAGAACCTTTTGGGGAAACGGGTCGACTTTTCCGGTCGTTCGGTGATTGTGACGGGTCCGGAACTGAAACTGCACCAATGTGGTCTTCCCAAGAAGATGGCGCTGGAGCTGTTCAAGCCGTTTATTTACAGCCGTTTGGAGGCCAAAGGCCTGTCATCCACTGTGAAGCAAGCTAAAAAGATCGTTGAAAAAGAGCGTCCAGAAGTTTGGGATATTCTGGATGAAGTGATCCGTGAACACCCTGTTCTGCTGAACCGTGCGCCAACGCTGCACCGTCTTGGCATTCAGGCATTCGAACCCACGTTGATCGAAGGTAAAGCCATTCAGCTGCACCCGCTGGTCTGTTCCGCGTTTAACGCCGACTTTGACGGCGACCAAATGGCGGTTCACGTTCCACTGAGCCTTGAGGCCCAGTTGGAAGCGCGTGTTCTGATGATGTCCACAAACAACGTTCTGTCGCCTGCCAACGGTAAGCCGATCATCGTTCCGTCGCAGGACATGATTTTGGGTCTCTACTACATCACGATGGAACGTGAGGGCATGAAAGGTCAGGGCATGACCTTTGCGTCCGAGCAGGAAGTGAACCACGCGCTGGACGCGGGCATCGTGCACCTGCACACCAAGATCAACTGCCGGATGGAGCAGGTGGACGAAGAAGGTAACACCATCTTTGTACGCTATGAAACCACGCCGGGCCGTGTCCGTCTGGGCGCCATGCTGCCTCTGAACGCCAAAGCGCCGTTTGACATCGTCAACCGTCTGCTGCGGAAGAAAGAAGTGGGCGAGGTAATTGATACCGTCTACCGTTATTGCGGTCAGAAGGAATCGGTTATCTTCTGTGACCAGATCATGACCCTTGGTTTCCGTGAAGCGTTCAAGGCCGGTATTTCCTTCGGCAAGGACGACATGGTTATCCCTGACAGCAAATGGGCGATCGTGAACGATACCCGCGATCAGGTAAAAGAGTTTGAACAACAGTACCTCGACGGTCTGATCACTCAGGGTGAGAAGTACAACAAAGTTGTCGATAGCTGGTCCAAATGTTCCGACGCGGTTGCGGATGCCATGATGGGCGACATCTCGGCCATGAAAGTGGACGATGCCGGTGCCGAAATGGAACCGAACAGCGTTTACATGATGGCGCACTCCGGTGCGCGGGGTTCCCCTGCACAGATGAAACAGCTGGGCGGTATGCGCGGTCTGATGGCCAAGCCGAACGGCGAGATCATCGAAACGCCGATTATCTCCAACTTTAAAGAAGGTCTGACCGTTCTGGAGTACTTCAACTCCACCCACGGTGCCCGTAAGGGTCTGGCAGATACCGCTTTGAAAACAGCGAACTCCGGTTATCTGACACGACGTCTGGTTGACGTTGCGCAGGACTGTATCGTGCGGGAAATCGATTGTGGAACCGAGCGCGGGATCACCGCGACGGCGGCTGTTAACGACGGTGAGGTTGTTGCCTCCCTGTCCGAGCGCATCCTTGGTCGTGTCACCAACGAGGATATCCTCAACCCGGCCACCGGAGAGCTGATCTGCCCGCGGGGTGAACTGATCGACGAACGCATGGCCGACCTGATCGAGAACTCGGGCATCAACACCATGCAGATCCGTTCGCCGCTGACGTGTGAAGCCGAAGACGGTATCTGTGCGACCTGTTACGGCCGCGATCTGGCACGGGGTACGCAAGTGAACCCGGGTGAGGCCGTGGGCATCATCGCAGCGCAGTCCATCGGTGAACCCGGTACACAGCTGACAATGCGGACCTTCCACATTGGCGGTATTGCGCAGGGTGGTCAGCAGTCCTTCCAGGAAGCCAGCGTTGACGGTACAGTTGATCTGCGCAATCCGAACATTCTGAAAAACCGTGACGGTGAAATGATCGTTATGGGGCGGAGTGTTGAGATCGTGATCTCTGACGAAAACGGTGTCGAGCGTGCGTCCCACAAACTGAGCTATGGTACAAAAATCATGGTGAAGGACGGGGACAAGGTTTCACGGGGCGACAAGCTCTATGAATGGGACCCTTACACGCTGCCGATCATTGCCGAGAAAGATGGTACAACCAAGTTTGTTGACCTGACAGCCGGTATTTCGGTTCGTGACGAAACCGATGACGCAACTGGTATCAGCCAGAAGATCGTAACCGACTGGCGTTCCGCGCCAAAAGGCAACGATCTGA
This sequence comes from Neptunicoccus sediminis, assembly GCF_001719615.1. Taxonomy (GTDB): domain Bacteria; phylum Pseudomonadota; class Alphaproteobacteria; order Rhodobacterales; family Rhodobacteraceae; genus Amylibacter; species Amylibacter sediminis. The sequence goes on along the minus strand of NZ_MDVX01000038.1, from coordinate 9,426 downwards.
AGCCTGAAATCATCGTCATGGATGAAAACGGCGATCCGGTGCGCAACGATGCAGGCAACCCTGTATCCTACGCCATGTCGGTAGATGCGATTCTGTCGGTCGAAGACGGTCAAGACGTAAAAGCCGGTGACGTTGTTGCGCGTATTCCGCGTGAAGGTGCGAAAACAAAAGACATCACCGGTGGTCTGCCGCGTGTTGCCGAACTGTTCGAAGCCCGTCGTCCGAAAGACCACGCGATCATCGCTGAGATCGATGGTTACGTGCGCTTTGGCCGCGACTACAAGAACAAGCGTCGCATCTCTATCGAGCCAGCAGACGAGAGTCTGGAGCCGGTTGAATACATGGTGCCTAAAGGGAAACACATTCCTGTTCAGGAAGGTGATTTCATCCAGAAGGGCGAATACATCATGGACGGCAATCCGGCGCCCCATGACATCCTGAATATTATGGGTGTCGAGGCTCTGGCCGACTATATGATCGACGAAGTTCAGGACGTGTATCGTCTGCAAGGTGTTAAGATCAACGATAAGCATATCGAAGTGATCGTGCGCCAGATGCTGCAAAAATGGGAAGTTTCCCATTCCGGCGGCACCACTCTGTTGAAGGGTGAGCAGGTCGACAAGGCAGAGTTTGACGAAGTGAATGCCAAGGCGGAAGCCAAAGGACTGGAGCCAGCCAAAGGCGGTCCGATCCTTCTGGGTATCACCAAAGCATCGCTGCAAACACGCTCCTTCATCTCGGCGGCGTCGTTCCAGGAAACCACGCGTGTTCTGACCGAAGCTTCGGTTCAGGGCAAACGTGACAAGCTGATCGGCCTGAAAGAGAACGTGATCGTCGGGCGTCTGATCCCGGCTGGTACTGGCGGGGCAACCCATCAGATCAAGAAAATCGCGTCTGATCGTGACACCAAAGTCATCGAGGAAAACAAGGCAGCAGCAGAAGAAGCCGCTGCACTCCTCGGCCCGGTGGGGGATGACAACATGTCCGGCTTTGATGTCTCTGATGCCGAAGACGGTGTTATGGGCGAAGATCTGGGTGTGGGTTTTGGTGACGGCGGTGACGGCACCGAACAGCCAAGCTGATTTCCAGCCTGATAGAATTGCGAAAGCCCGGCCATTTGGTCGGGCTTTTGCGTTTCAGAGCCTCTCTATGGCCTGACGGAATTCTTTGACATTCACCCCGAAGCGGAACTTCAGCTTGCGGCGGTGTTCATCTTCCATCGGGGCGAAATGTTTCGGGAAGACATCGCCGGAATCGTTTGACCCGTTCTGCGTGCGCACAAACATCAGCGGGTGGGGCAGGGTGACGGTCGGTATAAGCTGGTTCAGCTTCTGGTGGGGCAGATGCACATGGGTTCGCGTATCGCTGGCGGGCAAAAAGATCACCTGCGCCGGCGTCCAGTTGGCCTTTTGCCGTGTGTTGATCTCCAGTCCGGCATCGCCTTTGCGCAGGGCATAACCGTTGGTGTAGTCCAGACCGAGCTGTTGTTTCAGTTCCGCCATCGGCCGCAGGCGCGGGAACAGATCGTGCACGTCCTCGATAAAATTCAACGCAACAGCGTCATCGTCATCCATGCGAAAATGGGCGATCCATTCCGCGTTTTCCCGTTTGCACAGGCCGATGATCTCTTCCATCACAGCGCGGTGGTTGGCCGGGGGGCGCAGGAACAGACGCGCTTGGGGCAGGTCCGTCAGCAGGTCTTGCAACCGTTCCAGATATTGCGCGGGCATCTCGCTACAGGCGAGCACGGCAAGGGTAAAGTCAGGGTGGCTCTGGCGTTTTAGCGCGGGCAGGCAGAGGTGTTCAAAATAGGTAAACCGCTCCTCCATCCGCTGTTGCCCGTAAAGGTAGGCAATGTGGTCCTCCAGCGTGTCATGCTGGATCTGAAAGCCGCCGATGGTGGCAAAGGAAAAACGTGTCAGGCCGATAACTTGCATGATACCCTCAATTAAATTCTGCCGAGCTTACGGCGCAGCAGCCTGCAGACCAACGCATTTTTTGCAAAGCGTTTGATCCGCGATATTTTAACAGTAGACTACCCGAAGTTGCATAGGGGGAAATATGACAGCGGATAAAAACCAGATCGTCGGCGTGATGCGTTTCTCTTATATTTCTAAAGGGGGATTTGCCCATAGTCACGACAGTCAGGCAGATCAGGAGGCCATGATCTATGCGCCGGAACGGATGGAGCGCCGCTTTCGTCTGTTTGAAGATTTCGCCCTGCGCAGCCTGAAATACCAGACAGATCAGGGTTTTCGCATTGTGTTCCTGATCACCCAGAGCTTTCCGCAAAACTACAAGGACCGGTTGCGCGATCTGGTGTCCGGCTGGGAACCGGCGCAGGTGGTTGAGAAACCCTTCATGCCCCAGTTCCGCGCGATCCGTTCCTGTTATGATGCGCTGCAGGACTCCAGTGCGGATTATTTCACATCCTTCCGGCTTGATGATGACGATATGCTCGATAAGGCATTTATCGAGCGGATCAGGGCCCGTGCGGTAAAGCTGGCACAGGTGAAAGACGATGCCGCCCCCGTGGTGATGTCCTTCAATCGCGGGCTGTATCTGAAGATCGGCCAGCAGAAGAACCATATCTTTGACGCGGTAGAACGCACGCCCCTGTCCGTGGGCACAGCCATGATCACGCGCACCGGCGCCCATGAAAATATCTATTCCCGCAACCACCGCAAACTGCCTGCATTTTTTACCACGTTTTCCGACGTGGACTGCCCAAGCTGGCTGCGCACGATCCACCGCGACAACGACAGTAAGCCGGAGTTCACCGGCGAAACCAAACTGCTCGGCCAGACCGAAGTAGACGTGCAACTGCGCACGGCCTTTGATCTGAAACGCACGGATCTGGAAAGCTGGGGGCGGTAGGAACCGCCCCGCGACGTCAGCCTCTGGGTTGCAGCGTTTCCACCATTCTGGCGAAAAAGCTTGCGCCGATGGGGGAGATGTCGTCGTTGAAATCATAATCCGGATGATGCACCGGTGCGCTGTCGCCCTGTCCGAGAAACAGGTAGGCGCCGGGGCGTTCTTCCAGCATATAGGCGAAATCCTCGGCGGGGAGGATCGGTTTTGTATCCGCATCCACCATAGTCTCTCCGACAATCGTTCGGGCGACTTCGGCGGCCATTTCCGCATTTGCGGCGTGGTTGATTGTGGGCGGGTAGCCGTAATCGAAGTCAAGATCGACCTTCACATCAAAGGTCGCCGCGATGCCGTCACAGATTGCCTGCATCCGTTTGGCGATGGTGGTCTGAACGTCCTTGTCAAAGGTGCGCACCGTACCGCAGATACGGGCGGTGTCCGGTACGATATTGCTGGCCGTTCCCGACACAAACTCTCCGACCGAGATCACCGCGCGGTCCAGCCCGCCCAGATTGCGCGAGGATATGGTTTGCAGCGCCTGCACCAGTGACACTCCGGCGATCAGCGGGTCTTTGGTGTTTTCCGGCTGCGCCCCGTGACCACCCGATCCGTTGATCTGAATGGTGAACGTGTCCGCTGCCGCCAGCAACGCGCCGGAGTTCAGCGCGAAGGTTCCGCTTTCTACGCCGGGCATGTTGTGGATGCCGTAGACCTGCGTGATGTGGAAACGGTCCATGATGCCTTCCTCGCACATCACCCGCCCGCCGCCACCGCCTTCTTCGGCGGGTTGGAAAATCAGCGCCACACGACCCGAAAAATTGCGCGTTTCCGCCAGATAGCGGGCCGCCCCCAGCAACATGGTCGTGTGTCCGTCATGGCCGCAGGCGTGCATCTTGCCTGCGTGGGTTGATTTATGGGGGTGGTCCTTGTTTTCACTCATAGGCAGGGCATCCATATCGGCCCGCAACCCGATCGTGGGGCCTTCGGACTGACCATTGATAATGGCGACCATACCGGTCTGGGCGATGCCTTCGTGCAATTCGTCCACCCCGAAGCTGCGCAATTTTTCTGCGACAAAAGCAGAAGTTTTTGGCAGGTCGAAGTCCAGTTCGGGAATGGAATGCAGATGGCGGCGCCATTCCGTCATATCGCTGTGAAACTCTGAAATCCGGTTGATAATAGGCATGGGCAATCCTTTCGTTTTGGACGCAGCCTAGCCGATTGTCTTTTTACGTGAAACAGACAGTTTGGGATCGGTCCCTGTGATCAGCGTCGCGCTGACTGGATCTGCCGTTCCGTCAGGCCGAGCTTGCCTGCGAACCGCGCGCGGGCGCGGATCAGGCGGGGATCATCCGGTTTCATACCTAAGGTGCGGATAAACTCGGAGCGGGACAGACGCTCGCGCGTGTCCGGATCAATCGCGGTGCCCATTGCACGGTCGATAATCTGTCCGCCATAGCTGACATGGAACATGCGGGTGAAATCCTTGAAGTGGTGGATGTTGTGGCGGCGGGTTACGGCCACTTCGGGCGCGAATTTGCGAATATTGAGGTGCGCGGTCATGTGATACCACTCATACCCCAGAAAGGTCAGGACATGGCCGACAAAGACAAAGGCCACCGCCATTGGCAGGGCGCTGGCAAAGCCGAGCAGGGCAAAGATTGCCCAGTAGATCAGAAAACCCGCGACCAGAACCGGCAGCATGAACCAGATCGGCACGAAAAACAGCTTGGTGTTGGTCGGAAAATCGTGATGCCCGTAGTGGCAGAGATAGAGCAGATCAAACAGCCGCTGATTGCGGGGCGGCGGCAGGTGAAAGATATGCCGGTGGATGGAATACTCTGTCAGCATCTGCCCGCCGATCCCTGCGGGGATCAGCAACAGGAACAGCGGTTCCCAGTTCAGCGCGGTGTAGATGATCGCGACCAGCAGGATCAGTGTCATCAACTGGATGGAAAAATGGCTATAGAGCAACCGGACGCGATAGCCGATGGCGCGGGTTGCAGGGGACAGGGCGGGTTGATCTATACTGGCCATGTCGGAAAGCCTATCGCCCTGCTGTGCATCTGAACAGAGGTGACTTAACGGTAAGGCTACGCGGGCAGGGACGTAACGGAGTTTGCATGCTCTAATCCTCTTGTATTGACGGGACGTCGACGTGCGGCAAAAGTTTTGTGCGACACACACAGGGGAGTAGGGCAATGGAACTTGAACAGGCTATGCAGGGACGGCGCAGCATTCGCGGTTTCAAAAACGCGCCGGTAGACCGTGAACTTCTGGAAGAGATCATCGCATTGGCCAACCGCGCGCCCAGTTCGATGAATACGCAGCCATGGCATTTTCACGTACTGACGGGCGCACCGCTAGAGGCTGTGCGGCAAGGCAATTCCGAACGGATGCTCGGCGGGGTGCCCCCCGTGCGAGAGATCGTCGATCACGGCGCCTATGAAGGGGTGCACCGCGACCGTCAGGTTGAAATCGCAGTGCAACTGTTTGAGGCGATGGGCATTGAGCGCCACGACAAGGAAAAGCGGCAGGACTGGGTGATGCGCGGTTTTCGCCAGTTTGATGCGCCTGTGTCCGTTGTGGTCTGCCTTGATCGGGATCTGGTAGAGGGCACCATCGCCCATTTTGATCTTGGGGCCGTCACCTACGGTCTTGTGCTGGCGGCGTGGTCCAAGGGGCTTGGCTCAGTCATCAACGGGCAGGGGATCATGCAATCCCCCGTGGTGCGCGAACATGCAGGCATACCAGAGGATCAGGTGATCATGACCTGTGTAGCGCTCGGCTGGCCGGATGACAGCTTTGAGGCCAATCGTGTCATATCTCGCCGCCGCCCCGTAGAAAACATGGCGCGCTTTGTCGGGTTTTAGGGCCGGGCGCCTGCGGATGCTTGTACCTTGGGGTGAAGCGGGCTAACAACGACTGTATTGAAAAGCCCGTAATCCACGCCTGTTGACAGGCTTGCCGACTCCCCTTATACGCGCGTTCACAGCTACGATTGTCTGCTTTGGGAATCGTTTCTAGCCATACATTGGCGGTCAAGATCCGGGCCTGTGCCCCGATCCTCTGGAATTTAACCGCGGTAGCCCATTCACACTCGTGCGGGCTGCCGTGTTCGCGGTGTTTGATCGATAGATCATGCACCTATTCGAGTTTGAAATAGGTAAAACGGAGTTTCCGAATGCCAACAATCCAACAGCTGATCCGCAAGCCGCGCCAGCCGAAAGTTAAACGCTCCAAGTCGATGCACTTGCAGTCTTGCCCGCAAAAACGTGGTGTATGTACACGCGTTTACACAACAACACCTAAGAAGCCGAACTCGGCTATGCGTAAGGTTGCCAAAGTGCGCCTGACAAATGGTTTCGAGGTCATCTCTTATATCCCTGGTGAAAGCCACAACCTTCAGGAACACTCTGTTGTTCTGATCCGCGGCGGTCGTGTAAAAGACCTTCCGGGTGTCCGTTACCACATCCTGCGCGGTGTTCTGGATACCCAAGGTGTTAAAGACCGTAAACAACGTCGCTCGAAATACGGCGCGAAGAAGCCGAAGTAAGGATAACAAGATATGTCACGTCGCCATCGCGCTGAAAAAAGAGAAATCCTGCCAGACGCCAAGTTTCACGACCGCGTTCTGTCTAAGTTTATGAACAACCTGATGCTGGACGGCAAGAAATCTGCCGCCGAGCGTATCGTCTATGGCGCGTTGGGTCGCGTTGAAGACAAAACCAAACGCGCGCCTGTGGAAGTGTTCCACGAAGCGCTCGACAACATCAAACCTGCCGTGGAGGTTCGCTCCCGTCGTGTGGGTGGTGCCACCTATCAGGTACCTGTCGAAGTTCGTCCCGAGCGCCGTGAGGCTCTGGCGATCCGTTGGTTGATCAAAGCGTCCCGCGCCCGCAACGAGAACACTATGGAAGAGCGTCTCGCATCCGAACTTATGGATGCTGTGAACTCCCGTGGTTCCGCGGTTAAGAAACGCGAAGACACCCACAAAATGGCAGAGGCGAACAAAGCCTTCAGCCACTATCGCTGGTAAGAGGAAGTCCGTCTAATGGCACGTGAATATCCACTAGAACTATACCGCAACTTCGGGATTATGGCGCATATTGATGCGGGTAAGACAACCTGCTCAGAGCGGATTCTGTTTTACACAGGCAAAAACCACATCATGGGCGAGACCCATGAAGGTGCGTCCACCATGGACTGGATGGAGCAAGAGCAGGAGCGTGGCATCACGATTACTTCTGCTGCGACAACCACATTCTGGGAACGGACAGAAGACGGTAAGTCACCGGATTCGCCAAAGCACCGTTTCAACATCATCGACACTCCGGGCCACGTTGACTTCACCATCGAAGTTGAACGTTCCCTTGCTGTTCTTGATGGCGCGGTATGTGTGCTCGACGCGAACGCAGGTGTAGAACCCCAAACCGAAACCGTTTGGCGTCAGGCTGACCGTTACAAAGTTCCACGGATGGTTTTCGTGAACAAAATGGACAAAATCGGCGCGGACTTCTTCAACTGTGTCAGAATGATTGAAGAGCGTACGGGGGCAGTTGCTGTACCTGTGGGTATCCCAATCGGCGCTGAGTCAGAACTCGAGGGTCTTGTTGATCTCGTAACCATGGAAGAATGGCTGTGGCAGGGCGAAGATCTGGGTGCGTCCTGGGTTAAGGCTCCGATCCGTGACAGCCTGAAAGACATGGCTGACGAATGGCGCGGTAAGATGATCGAAGCGGCTGTCGAACAAGACGACGACGCGATGGAAGCTTACCTCGAAGGCGAAGAGCCTGACGTACCGACCCTGCGCAAACTGCTGCGTAAAGGTACTCTGGCTATGGCATTCGTTCCTGTGTTGGGTGGCTCTGCGTTCAAAAACAAAGGTGTTCAGCCTCTGTTGAACGCTGTTGTGGATTATCTGCCGTCCCCGTTGGACGTTGTAGATTACATGGGTTTCAAGCCGGGCGACGAAACAGAAACACGTAACATCCCGCGTCGTGCGGACGATGATATGGCGTTCTCTGGCCTTGCGTTCAAAATCATGAACGACCCGTTTGTCGGATCGCTGACATTCACACGGATCTATTCTGGTACGCTGACCAAAGGCGACACCATGCTCAACTCTACCAAGGGTAAAAAAGAGCGTGTTGGCCGGATGATGATGATGCACTCGATCGAGCGTGAAGAAATCACCGAAGCATTCGCAGGCGATATTATCGCGCTGGCGGGTCTGAAAGACACAACAACAGGTGACACCATCTGTGCTGTGAACGATCCGGTGGTTCTGGAAACAATGACATTCCCCGATCCCGTGATCGAGATTGCTGTTGAGCCGAAAACCAAAGCCGACCAAGAGAAAATGTCTCAGGGTCTGGCCCGTCTTGCTGCTGAAGACCCCTCCTTCCGTGTGGAAACTGACCTCGAATCCGGTCAGACCATCATGAAAGGCATGGGCGAACTTCACCTGGACATTCTGGTTGATCGTCTGAAGCGTGAATTCAAGGTTGAAGCGAACATCGGTGCGCCTCAGGTTGCGTATCGTGAGACAATTTCTCACGAAGCTGAAATCACCTACACCCACAAGAAACAGTCGGGTGGTTCGGGTCAGTACGCTGAGGTCAAGATGAACATCATCCCGACCGAGCCTGGCGAAGGGTTCTCCTTTGAATCCAAGATCGTTGGTGGTGCTATTCCAAAAGAATACATCCCTGGCGTTCAAAAGGGTATCGAGTCCGTGATGGACAGCGGGCCTCTGGCCGGCTTCCCGGTTATCGACTTCAAGGTTGAGCTGCTTGACGGTAAATTCCACGACGTTGACTCCAGCGTCATGGCGTTTGAAATCGCAGGCCGTATGGGTATGCGCGAAGGCATGAAGAAAGCCGGCGCGAAGATGCTCGAACCGATCATGAAGGTCGAAGTTGTTACTCCGGAAGAATACACCGGCGGTATCATCGGCGATCTGACCTCCCGTCGCGGGATGGTTCAGGGTCAGGACACACGGGGCAACGCAATCGCGATTGACGCACGTGTTCCACTGGCCAACATGTTCGGCTACATCAACACCCTGCGGTCCATGTCTTCGGGTCGTGCGAACTTCACCATGCAGTTCTCCCACTACGAAGCCGTTCCGTCGAACATCTCTGAAGAGATCCAGTCGAAATTCGCTTAACCGGTGCGGCGGGGTGAACCCCGCCCTACCATAACCCGTAGGGCGGGGTTCACCCCGCCACCCGCAGAGAAAAAAGGAGCCATAAGATGGCAAAAGAGAAATTTGAACGCACGAAGCCGCATTGTAACATCGGTACAATCGGCCACGTTGACCACGGCAAGACGACTCTGACGGCTGCGATCACCAAGCAGTTTTCCGACTCGTTCAAAGCCTATGACGAGATCGACGGCGCGCCAGAAGAAAAAGCACGCGGTATCACCATTTCCACTGCTCACGTTGAGTATGAAACAGAGAACCGTCACTACGCCCACGTTGATTGCCCGGGCCACGCTGACTATGTGAAAAACATGATCACCGGTGCGGCGCAAATGGACGGCGCGATT
>NZ_MDVX01000037.1 GCF_001719615.1 Neptunicoccus sediminis | reverse complement strand
GAGGCGGCAAAGAAAACAAGAAAGGAGATGCCAGCATTGACCACAACATGACCGCTGAGACATAAACAAGGGTGGGTCAAATCTCGGTGAAAATACCGGGTCACTTCTCAACGGAAATCAACAATCTACAAACGCAGATGGCACTGCCCGGGAATTGCCGGACCGCGCTGAGACGCTACCGCACTCTTATTAAAGCACGATTTAAATTTCAGAGCGTTTGTGAAAGCGCTTGATACGAAGGATATACCCCTCCGGCGGGAGTATTTTAGGGAACATTGAAACGGGGAGTGGTTTTGCCAGTCCCCGTTTTTTGGTCTGGTGTTTGGTTCAGTTCAGGAGTTCGGCGGCCAGACCGACGATTGCCAGAACTTTACGGGTTTCAGGGTCCATGCGGTAGATTTGGTCCGCAACGAGGTAATAGGCCTGGTTCGGGTCAAGGCCGTAGGCCACGGGGTTGCTGATCCGCCGGTAGTTACGCTCGATCACGTCGCCACGGTGATAGACGTGGGAATGTCCGTGGTGTTTGCGCCATTCCTTATCGGCTTTCTCATAAGCCTTGTTGATCCTTTTATGGGCCTTTTCGTGCTCTTTGTAGGCTTTTTCGAGCTTTTTTTGCTGTTTGTGGTAATCGTCTTTTTTCGCTTCTGCGATTACGGGCATCAAAGCTACTGCGGCGGCGAGCAGGGTGGTTGTGGTTCTGCGCATGGGTCTTCCTTCCGGTTTTGCGTTCTATCAGGTGTAATACGCGCGGAAGCTACAGAAAGTTCGCAATCAATTCCTAAAGGGCGGAAGTCTGCCGAACCGCGCCCGTTGCGCAGGACGGCAGACCCGAGATGTGTTGGTTCTAAATTAGGCGCGGCCGCGTTTTTCAAAGCGGGGCAGCATGGCAGAGAAATCCTTGCCGTTGCCGTCCTCTTCTTCGACGAACTTCTGGTACAGCTCCATCGCGTGCTTGCCGAGGGGGGTGTCCGCATTGGAGGATTCTGCCGCCTGTTGGGAAAGCCGCAAGTCCTTGAGCATCAGTTCAGAGGCAAAGCCCGGACGATAGCCCCGATCCGCAGGGGAGTCCGGTCCGACACCTGGGGCAGGGCAATAGGCGTTCATGCTCCAGCTGTAGCCGGAAGATGTGGAAACAACATCGAACATTTTCTGACGGTCGAGGCCAAGTTTGTCGGCAAGGGCAAAGGCCTCGCAGGTGCCGATCATGGTGATGCCAAGGATCATGTTGTTGCAGATTTTCGCGGCTTGTCCGGCGCCGCTGTCGCCGCAATGCACGGCTTTCTGGCCCATAATGTCAAACAGGGGTTCGGCTTTCTCAAAAGCCTCGGCCGAGCCGCCGGCCATGAAAGTCAGCGTGCCGTCCGTTGCCCCGCCGACGCCGCCCGAAACTGGCGCGTCTACGGCAAGCAGGCCAAAGGCTGTGGCGGCCTCGGCTACCTGACGGGCGGAGTCTACATCCACTGTGGAACAGTCGATAAAGGCGGTGCCTTTGCCCATCACCTCGATGATTTCACTGGCAACATCGCTAAGGATCTTGCCGTTGGGCAGCATGGTGATCACCGCGTCCTTATCCTGTGCTGCCGCAGTGGCGCTGTCCGCTTTGCTTACGCCTGCGGGCATGTCTGCGCTTAGGTCAAAGCCGTGGACCTGATGGCCCGCCGCTGCAAGATTGGCTGCCATCGGGCCACCCATATTGCCCAGTCCGATAAATCCGATTTTCATTGCTTCCTCCTACAGCATTTCTTTGTTCAGCGGCTTGAGCATACGCTCCACATCCGCTTCCGTCACCGATTCCAGATCGGGGCGGGTCCAGACCGGTGTGTGTGACCGGTCGATGATTGTGCTTTTGATACCTTCGACAAAATCCCCGTGTTCGGCGGCGCGGAATGTGAACTGGAATTCCTCTTTTAGCGCCCGTTCTATTGTGTTTCCGGTGCGCACCCGCTGGACAATGATGGGGGTGCAGGATACGGAAATCGGGCTTTTCTTGCGCAGGGTTTTGATGGTGTTCCGGGCAAAATCCGAACCGTCCTGAGCGAGAGAGTCAAGAATATCGGTCACAGCCTCCCATGCGAAATGATGGTCGATTTCGGCCTGTTTCCCTTGCAGAGACGGGGAGGGCGCGGGGCGTGCGGCCCGCTCGATTGCGCCCACATCACCGGAACTGGCAAGTTTTTCAATAAGCGCGGGCCAGTCGTCGCGCGGGATGAAACTGTCGGCAAAGCCTGCGTATATGGCGTTGCCTGCGTCCATGCGCTCCCCGGTTGTTCCGAGATATTCGCCAAGCCGTCCCGGGGCGCGGGCAAGGATCAGGGAGCCGCCCACATCAGGCACAAGGCCGATGCCGCATTCGGGCATGGCGATCTGGCTGTTTTCACAGACGATCCGGTGGGAGCCGTGACAGGATACGCCAACACCGCCGCCCATGGTAAAGCCTTGCATGAAGGCGATATAGGGTTTGGGGTAGTTGAAGATTTTTTCATTCAGGCGGTATTCGTCGCGCCAGAACTGGCGGCCATAATCGTAATCGCCGGCACTGGCCGTGTCGTAGAGTTTCTGGATGTCACCACCGGCACAAAAGGCTTTGTCACCCTCTGCGTCGATGATCACCAGTGATACGTCGCTGTCGTCCCGCCAGTCGTCCAGCGCGGCTTCGATGTCCAGACACATCTGGTAGGTCAGCGCGTTCAGGGCCTTGGGACGCTGCAATGTGATGCGACCCGCGCAACCGTCTTTGCGAATATGTATATCCATCAGTCGCGCTCCGCCAGAAGGTGACGGGCGGTGATCAGGCGCATGATTTCATTGGTGCCTTCAAGGATCTGATGCACCCGCAGATCGCGGACCAGTTTCTCCATCCCGTAATCCGCCAGATAGCCGTAGCCGCCGTGCAGTTGCAGTGCGTCATTGGCGACTTGGAAGGCGGTGTCGGTGACAAACCGCTTGGCCATAGCGCAGTGTTTGGAGGCATCCGGTGCATTATTGTCGAGTTTCCATGCAGCCTGACGCAGGAACACACGGGCGGCCTGAAGTTCGATTTCCATATCCGCAAGTTTGAACTGCAGAGCCTGAAACTGGTCGATGGTCTTGCCGAAGGCCTTACGCTCTCCGGTGTAGTTCAATGCAGCCGTCAGCGCGGCCTGTGCGCCCCCGAGCGCCCCTGCGGAGATATTCAAACGTCCGCCGTCCAGACCGTTCATCGCATAGGCAAAGCCGCGACCTTCCTCACCGATCAGATTGTCCGCGGCGATTTTGCAATCGTCAAACTGGACTTCGCTGGTGGGTTGGGAGCGCCAGCCCATTTTATCCTCAAGCGCGCCAAAGGACAGACCTTCCGCGCCGTTTTCTACAACCACGGCGGAAATACCCTTGGGGCCATCCTCGCCAGTGCGACACATCACAATGTAGGCGTCAGAGTAGCCACCGCCGGAGATAAACGCCTTGGTGCCGTTCAGCGTGTAGCCTTCATTGGTGCGCAGGGCTTTGGTACGAAGGGCGCTGGCGTCAGAACCGGAACCCGGTTCGGTCAGGCAATAGGAAAACACTTTGTTGAGCGATGTCAGGTCGGGCAGCCATTTGGCTTTCTGCTCGGCTGTGCCGAATTTGTCGATCATGCCGCCGACCATATTGTGGATCGACAGGAACGACCCCACAGAGGGGCAGGCCATAGCGAGTGCTTCAAACACCAGCGTTGCATCGAGACGTGTCAAACCCGCGCCGCCGGAGTCTTCGGACACATAAAGCCCGCCAAAGCCGAGCTCACCGACCTCGCGCCAGAGGTCTTTGGGGATCGTGCCGTCTTTTTCCCATTGTTGGGCAAATGGGGCGATTTTTTCTTGCCCGAAGGCATAGGCCATATCAAAAATTGCTGTTTGTTCTTCGCTCAGTGCAAAATCCATGAAGGGCTCCGGTTTTTGGGGAATTGAACGTGCGTTAACTTTCAATTGTTACGAAAGTTTTGCAAGGGGAAAGAAACCGGATATTTCTTGAATTTCCTGACGTTATTTCGCCGCCAGACGCCGGCTCCCCCCGTGCGTTGCACAAAAAAGGGCGGGGAAAGACCCCGCCCGATTTCTGTCAGTTTACTCCATAGTCGGGATGGAGAAATCCGCCCCTTCCTTGGTGCCCGAAGGCCAGCGGGAGGTCACAGTTTTGGTGCGTGTATAGAATTTGAACGCATCGGGTCCGTGCTGGTTCAGGTCGCCAAAAGCGGATTTCTTCCAGCCGCCGAAGGTGTGATAGGCCAAAGGCACAGGGATTGGCACGTTCACGCCGACCATGCCGATGTTGATCCGGTTGGCAAAATCACGTGCTGTGTCACCGTCACGGGTGAAAATCGCGGTGCCGTTGCCGTATTCGTGATCCATCGCAATGCCAAGCGCCTCTTCATAGGATTGCGCCCGTACGGTGGACAGAACCGGACCGAAGATTTCCTTTTTGTAGATGTCCATATCTGTTGTGACATTGTCAAACAGGCAGGCGCCGACAAAGAAACCGTCCTCGTAGCCCTGCAGGCTGAAGTTGCGGCCATCAACCACCAGATCGGCCCCGTCTTTCACGCCGGTTTCCACCAGCCCGAGTATGTTCTCTTTCGCAGCAGCCGTGACAACCGGACCAAAATCCACATCGTCGCCCGCTGTATAAGGCCCGATTTTCAGGGCTTCGACCCGTGGGGCCAGTTTCTCAATCAGACGGTCGGCTGTTTCATCGCCAACAGGCACAGCTACGGAAATCGCCATGCAGCGTTCGCCGGCCGCGCCGTAACCGGCACCGATCAACGCATCAACCGCCTGATCCATGTCGGCATCCGGCATGATGACCATGTGGTTTTTCGCGCCGCCAAAGCACTGGACCCGCTTGCCGTTGGAACAGCCGCGACCGTAGATGTATTCGGCAATCGGGGTAGAGCCGACAAAGCCGACGGACTGGATCACGTCATTGTCAAGGATCGCATCAACCGCTTCCTTGTCGCCGTTCACCACCTGAATGATGCCTTTGGGCAGACCGGCTTCTTCCATCAGGGCGGCCAGCATCATCGGAACGGAAGGGTCACGCTCGGATGGTTTCAGGATAAAGGCGTTGCCACAGGCGATTGCAGGGGCAAACATCCACATCGGAATCATGGCAGGGAAGTTGAACGGGGTGATCCCCGCCGTAACGCCCAAAGGCTGTTTCATGGAGTACATGTCAATGCCCGGACCGGCCCCATCGGTGAATTCACCTTTCAGCAGTTGCGGCGCACCGATACAGTATTCCACAACTTCCAGACCACGGATCACATCGCCCTTGGCATCAGGGAAGGTTTTGCCGTGCTCGCGGGACAGGGTTTCGGCCAGTTTGTCCATGTCACGGTGCAGCAGGGAGACCATTTTCATCATCACACGGGCGCGAACCTGCGGGTTCTTGGCGGCCCAAGCCGGTTGCGCGGCTTTTGCGATTTCGACAGCTTTCGCCATCTCTTCGTTGCTGGCCAGTGCGACCTGCGCCTGCACTTCACCTGTGGCGGGGTTGTAAACATCCGCGGTGCGACCGCTGGTGCCTGCAACATGCTCGCCGTTGATGTAATGTCCGATCTGTTCCATATTCGATCTCCCGTGAGTGTGTGTAAACAGTTGCGCAGAGATTAACCCCGCAAAATTGCACGGTCTATAGGGTAATCTCCAAGATCGTTTTGCATTTTTGCAAAATGGTTCAGCCCGTGCTATCTCTGTCCCTGTGATGAAACATAGGTGGGGAAGCCGTGGCGAAAGAGACGAACTGGGATGATCTGAAGGTGTTCTTTCATGTGGCACAGGCCGAGAGCCTGACCGCCGGTGCCAAGGTTCTTCGCATGGACCCTGCAACCCTGTCCCGAAGAATTGCTCGACTTGAAGAAGGCATGGGCGCGCGGCTGTTTGCCAAAAGTCCGCAAGGCTACCACCTGACCGAACGGGGGCAGCGGCTGTTAACCCATGTTGAGCAGATGGAACTGGCCGTTCGATCTGCCCAGGGGGAGGTCGAGGATCAGGACGACACCCTGTCCGGTTCCATCCGCATCGGTGCGCCGGACGGGGCGGCGAATTTTCTGCTGCCACAGGTTTGCGCCGAGATTTGTGATGAAAATCCGGGGCTGGACATGCAGATCCTTGCCGTGCCCCGTGTGCTGAACCTGTCAAAGCGCGAGGCGGATATGGCGATTACAGTTTCCCCCCCAAAGGCGGGACGGTTGAGCGTGCAAAAGATTTCCGACTATACGCTGCATCTGGCTGCGACCAAGGACTATCTGGCCAGCCATCCGCCGATCAGGGATAAATCAGACCTCGGGAATCACCGGCTGATCGGCTATATCAACGACCTGATTTTTGACGATGAACTCGATTATATGGATGAAATGGGTGAAGCCATTCGTGCTCCGCTGACATCAAACAGTTTTTCGGTGCAGATGAACTGGGCGCGGCGCGGGGCAGGGGTTTGCATTGTCCATGATTTCGCCATCCCGACCTTTCCCGATGTGGAGCGTATCCTGACGGATCAAATCTCGCTGACCCGCTCGTTTTACCTTGTGCGCCACAGTGACGACCGCCGGGTGGAGCGGCTGAACCGTGTGGCCCAGCTTTTGACGGGAAAAATCCGGCAGGAAATCAGGCGTCTGCAAGCTGCTGCTTGACAGAACAAGCCTGCGCAACGCACGATAGAATCCTACAGTTTACAGGAGGTTGTGCCCATGTTGATCAAACAGATCCTTGCCGGAAAGTCTGCGGGAAAGATTGCGACTGTGAAACCCAAAGACAAGGTAAGCGAGGCGGCAAAACTGCTGTCCACCCACGGAATCGGGGCGCTGGTGGTCTCTGAAACCGGATCGGATGTGCTGGGAATCCTGTCAGAACGCGACATCGTGCGGGAGCTGGGCAAACGGGGCGGCAGTTGTATGTCAGATGTGGTCGGTGATCTGATGACCGCCGATATTATCACAACAACACCCGCCGAAACCGCCGAGAGCGTGTTGCAAACCATGACCGACAAACGCTTTCGCCACATGCCGGTGATGGAAGACAATGGGATGGTGGGGATCGTGTCCATCGGGGATATTGTCAGTGCCCGTCTTGCCGAAGTCAGTTCCGAAAAGAATGCCATGCAGGACATGATCATGGGGCGCTAGCCCCACAGACAAACCCGTCCAATGCCGGTCTTGCGAACTGGCCGCACGCCATTGGCAAAATTTTGTAACGCCACGTTTTACCTTGCATTTTTCAGAACCACAGATCATCCAATGTGGGATTAACGCGAAAA
This sequence comes from Neptunicoccus sediminis, assembly GCF_001719615.1. Lineage (GTDB taxonomy): Bacteria > Pseudomonadota > Alphaproteobacteria > Rhodobacterales > Rhodobacteraceae > Amylibacter > Amylibacter sediminis. The sequence continues at coordinate 28,089 of NZ_MDVX01000037.1, read as the reverse complement.
AAGGCCCGACCCATGCGCACAGGACTCTACCCCGGCACCTTCGATCCCGTCACCCACGGCCATCTGGATATTTTCAGGCGAGCCTGCTCTCTGGTAGATCGGCTTGTCATCGGTGTCGCCATTAACCGCGATAAGGGGCCTTTGTTCACGCTTGAAGAACGGGTTGCGATGGTAGAAGCCACCTGCGGGGATATTGCGCGGGAAAAGGGCATTGAAATCGTGGTGCATCCTTTTGAAAACCTGCTGATCCACTGCGCCCAAGAGGTAAACGCCTCGGTGATTATCCGCGGTTTGCGGGCGGTTTCGGATTTCGAATATGAATTTCAGATGGTGGGCATGAACCGCGCCATGAATGACGATATTGAAACCGTTTTCCTGATGGCAGAGGCGCAACACCAGTCGATTGCCTCCAAGTTGGTAAAGGAAATCGCCCGTCTTGGCGGGGATATTGACGGGTTTGTCACGCCGGACGTTGCCGCCGCCGTGCGCAAAAAATACGCGTGATCCTGCCAATTTAGGGGAGCGGGGACGAAAGCGCCCTTTCCCTTGGGATTTGCATCTATTAGGGTGCCGCAAAATCAAACTGCGGAGGCCCGAATGGCTGATTTCAAAGATCCCGAAAACGGTATCATCATCAAACTGAAAGACGGCGATGTAAAAATCGACCTGCTCCCTGATGTTGCACCCCAACACGTTGCCCGAATGAAAGAACTCGCTCGCAGCGGCCAGTATGACGGCGTTGTGTTCCACCGCGTGATCGATGGCTTCATGGCGCAAACAGGCGACGTGAAAAACGGCAATGCAAACAACGACTTCAACCTGCGCATGGCGGGGACCGGCGGTTCTGATCTGCCAAATGTTCCGGCTGAATTCTCCAAGGTACCACACGCACGCGGTTCTATCGGTGCTGCCCGCAGCCAGAACCCTGACAGCGCGAACTCCCAGTTCTTCATCAACTTCAGCGACAATGACTTTCTGAACGGTCAATACACTGTTTACGGTCAGGTCATTGAAGGCATGGAACATGTTGACGCGATCACACGGGGCGAGCCACCGGCGCAGCCTGATCAGATGATTTCGGTCAAAGTGGCGGCTGACGTATAATGCGGTTGTTCAAAACCCTTCTTGCAGCGGCCACAATTGCCGCTGCACCGCTGTTCGCGGCTGAGGACGAAAATGTGCTCGTCATCGAAGTCGCGGGTGAAACCAGCGGTACAGTTGAAATCGAGCTGCTGCCCGATGTGGCCCCGCGCCATGTAGAGCGGATCAAACGGCTGACCCGTGACGGACTTTATGATGACGTGGTGTTCCACCGCGTGATTCCCGACTTCATGGCCCAAACCGGCGATGTGGAACACGGCCAGCGCGAAGGCTTTAATCTGCGTTATGCAGGCATCGGCGGTTCGGCGTTTCCCGATCTTCCGGCAGAGTTTTCGGACATTGAATATGAAACTGGCGTTGTGGGCATGGCCCGTTCGCAGGACCCGAATTCTGCAAACTCGCAGTTTTTCATCATGTTCGCACCTGCACCTTTCCTGAACGGTCAGTATACTGTTGTTGGCAAGGTGCTTTCGGGGCAGGACGTGGTAGACAGCATCAAAAAAGGCGACCAGTCCGCCAATGGTGCTGTGGCAGAACCGGACTATATGAAGTCTGTTCAGATCAAAGCCGACATCGAATAAAACGTCGCGCCCCTGTAACCGGGGCGCGGACATCTTTTGCGGGCGGGGCGACCCCGCCGCATTGGTCCGGACGCGCGGATTGTCGCCCGTCGATCCAGAACTTCCACAGATTTTTAACGGGTTGTTAGAATGGCCCACAGGCCGGACATGCCGCCCTGTGTTAACAACAGGGCGACACTAATCCTGTCAGATTAGTCTTCGATCCGTGCCAGCGCGTGACGTTTCTTACCAGCCGAAAGCTTCACCGCAGTGCGCAGTTGATCCGCCGAGATGATCAACCCCGCATCTGTCAGGGCCTCATCGTTCAGCTTGGCACCGCCATCCGCGATCAGGCGCTTGGCTTCCTTGCCAGAACCGCTCAGACCGGATTTCACCAGCAGTTGCACTACCGAGATTCCATCCCCCACATCGCCCGCGCTGAATGTGACCGTTGGCAAATCATCCCCGACGCCGCCTTTTTCAAAGACCTCGCGGGCAGTGGCCTCGGCCGTGGCAGCCGCTTCTGGCCCGTGGGCCAGCGTGGTCACGGCATTGGCCAGAATCGCCTTCGCCTCGTTGATTTCACTGCCTTGAAGCGCACCAAGACGTTCACACTCGTCCAGCGGCATTTCGGTATAGAGCTTCAGGAACCGCCCCACATCCGCATCCGTGGTGTTGCGCCAGAACTGCCAGAATTCATAAGGAGAGCGCATCTGCGGGTTGAGCCAGATCGCCCCATCCGCAGTTTTGCCCATCTTCTTGCCATCCGACGTGGTCAGCAGCGGCGTTGTCAGTCCGTAAACCTCGTTCGAGATCACACGACGGGTCAGGTCGATCCCGTTCACAATGTTGCCCCACTGGTCCGAGCCACCCATTTGCAGCACGCAACCGTAGCGCCGGTTCAGCTCCATATAGTCGTAGGCTTGCAGGATCATGTAGTTGAACTCAAGGAACGACAGGCTCTGCTCCCGGTCAATCCGGCTTTTCACGCTTTCAAAAGACAGCATCCGGTTCACCGAGAAATGCCGCCCGATGTCGCGCAGGAATTCAAGGTAGTTCAACCCGTCCAGCCATTCTGCGTTGTTTAGCATCATCGCATCGGTGTCGCCGTCCCCGAAGGTCACGTAGGAGGAAAACACCTGCTTGATTCCCGCGATATTGGCGTCGATCTGATCATCCGTCAGCAGGGGGCGTTCATCTGCGCGGAACGACGGATCACCCACTTTGGTGGTGCCGCCGCCCATCAGAACAATCGGTTTGTTGCCGGTCTTTTGCAGCCAGCGGAACATCATGATCTGGATCAGACTGCCCACATGCAAGGATTTTGCAGTGGCGTCAAAGCCGATATAGGCTGGCACGATACCTTTGAGCAGGCGGTCGTCGAGCCCCTCCAGGTCTGTGCAGTCCTGTAAGAAGCCCCGGCTCTGCATCACGTGCAGAAACTCTGATTTGGGCTTGTAAGTCATCGGTCTTTGTCTTTCTTTGCTAGGAAATTGAGGGGTCACGTATAACGCGTAGCCATGGAAAGGAAAGACCATTGACAGATTTTAAACCGATCCGTGCGCTTGGCCTGATGTCGGGCACTTCCATGGATGGTGTGGACGGGGCGGTTCTGACTACGGACGGGGTAGAGATCCACGACTTCGGGGAGAGCGCCTTTCGCCCCTTCACCCCGTCAGAGGCTGAAACCCTGCGGGCAGCGCAGGGGTTATGGCCGGGTGAGAAGCCCGATGTATTGCAGGCGGCGCTAAAGGTGGTTCAGGCCGCCCATACGGATCTGGTGCTGGAGTTTGACACCATCGAGCTCGTAGGGTTTCACGGGCAGACGTTAAACCATGATCCCGACAATGGGCGCACATTCCAGCTTGGTGACGGGGCTGATCTGGCACAGCGTAGCGGCATCCCGACAGTTTGGGATTTTCGCAGCAACGATATGGTCATGGGCGGGCAGGGCGCACCGCTCGCGCCGTTTTTTCATTTTGCCTGTGCGAAATGGGCCGGACTTACCGCGCCCGCGGCGTTTCTCAATCTTGGCGGGGTGGGCAACGTCACGGTGGTTGATCCCTCCAAACCATCGCCTGAAACGACAGGCGCCCTGCTTGCCTTTGACACCGGCCCTGCAAACGCACCGTTGAACGATCTGATGACGGCGCGTCTGGGGCGGGATTTCGACGAAGACGGGGCGTTGGCCGCCGCTGGCGTGGTGGATGAAACAGTGCTCACCCGCGTTTTCCAACGGGCGTTCTTTGCCCAAAAACCGCCGAAGTCTCTGGACCGGCATGATTTTCACGATGTGCTAGACCTTGTGGACAGGTTGGGTGATGCGGATGCAGCGGCGACGCTCACGGCTTTGCCCGCCGCCTGTGTTGCTGCCAATCAGAGCCATCTGACCCTGCCACCGCAAAACTGGTACGTCTGCGGTGGCGGCGCATGCAATCCGGTCATGATGCAGGAACTGTCAAACCGCCTGAAAGGGCGGGTGTCCTCTATAGAAGAGCTCGGGCTTGACGGGGATATGCTCGAAGCACAGGCCTTCGCCTATCTTGCTGTGCGCAGCTATAGGGGCCTGCCGCTGTCCGCACCCGCCACAACCGGCTGCAAGGCACCAGCCATCGGCGGGCGGTACAGCCAACCCTGAAGCTGCATCTCTTTTTGGGAAAAATATCCCCCGAGCGGAGCGGGGCATCCTAAAGCCGCAAGGCAGCGGCTTTAGGGAAATCACTAGATGACACGCGGTTTAACGGCTGGTTTCCGTCAAGCGGCGGCGCACATAGCCGTCAACCGTGTCAATCATCGTATCCATGTGGTCATTCTCAAAGAAGTGACCGGCACCTTCCAGAACCTCGTGGGTGATGGTGATGCCTTTCTGTTCGTGCAGTTTCTCCACCAGATCCACCGTGTCTGCAGGCGGTGCCACACGATCGCCTGATCCGTTGATGATCAGACCGGAGGCCGGACAAGGGGCGAGGAACGAGAAATCATACATATTCGCAGGGGGCGACACGCTGATAAACCCCGAAATTTCCGGACGCCGCATCAGCAGTTGCATGCCGATCCATGCGCCAAAGGAGAAACCTGCGACCCAGCAATGTTTCGCGTTGGGGTTCATCGCTTGCAGGTAATCAAGTGCCGAGGCCGCATCGGACAGTTCACCGACGCCCTGATCATATTCGCCCTGGCTTTTGCCAACACCGCGAAAGTTAAAGCGCAGAACAGTAAAGCCCATTTTGTGGAACGCATAATGCAGGTTATAAACAACCTTGTTGTTCATCGTTCCGCCGAACTGGGGGTGCGGGTGCAGGATGATCGCAATCGGCGCATCTTTTTGCTTTTGCGGATGGTAGCGGCCTTCCAAGCGACCGTCAGGTCCGGGAAAAATTACTTCAGGCATAGGTGCAAACAGGCTCCGTTAGGGCAGGATTTTCCGTCTTTTGGTACAGTCTTCTACCAGTCAGAGACATGGTTGACTATTCCTCTCGGAAAACCTAGAACAATTCTAAATTGGGCGCGGTGGCCGCACTCCAAGCTGAACAGGAGTTAAGGCCTCATACCCCGCGCGTCAACACTTGCTATGGTGGAACGGCTGTGAAACTCAGTACAAAAGGCAGATATGCCCTGATTGCCCTGGTTGATCTGGCGCTGGAATCAAAGGGCGGGCTTGTTTCGCTTGGCGAGATCGCAGCCCGTCAGGATATTTCTCTGGCCTATCTGGAGCAGCTCTTCGTTAAACTGCGCCGCGCGGGAATCGTTGAGAGCGTACGCGGGCCGGGGGGCGGCTATCGCTTGGCCGAATCTGCTGATGCGATCCGCGTGACATTGATCCTTGAAGCGGTCGATGAATCGATGGACGCGCTCAGCAAGGGCGCAGGGGCATCCGGTGCGTCTTCGGGGTCGCGGGCCCAGAGTCTGTCCAACCGCTTTTGGGAAAGCCTGTCGGCCCATGTCTATGTCTTTCTGCATCAGGCCCGCCTGAGCGACATCATCACCAACCAGATGGCGCCCTGTCCCGCGGTGCCCTCCTTGTTCCAACTTGTCGATGAAAAGCTGGTGGAAGAAACTCCGGTGGGTGAAAAATGAACCGGACCTATCTGGATTGGAACGCAACCGCCCCCCTTCGTGATGAGGCGCGGGATGCGATAATTGCGGCGATGGATGCCATCGGCAACCCGTCGAGCGTTCACGCCGAAGGCCGCAAGGCGCTGGCTATTGTCGAACGTGCTCGGGTGCAGATCAAAGCGGCTTTCGGGGTCGGCTCGGGCGATGTGGTGTTCACATCCGGCGCCACCGAAGGCGCTGGTCTGGTGCTGAACCGTGGCGGTGTGGCCTGCGGGGCAACCGAACACGATGCCGTTCACGCGTGGTGCGACCCTGACCTACCAGTGGATGCAGACGGCGCTGTGCAGGTCACATCGCCCGAAACTTCGGCGCTGCAAGCTGCCAACAGTGAGACCGGCATCTTGCAAAGCGGATTTGAATCCATAGCTCTGTGTGATGCGGTGCAGGCCTTTGGCAAGGTTCCTTTAGCCTTTGAATGGTCCGGTGCCAAGGCTGCCCTGTTGTCGGCCCATAAGATCGGCGGTCCCAAAGGGATTGGCGCGGTTGTTTTGCAACAGGGCCACGATGTCCCGACACTGGTGAAAGGTGGCGGGCAGGAACAGGGGCGGCGGTCGGGAACCGAGAATGTGATCGGTATCGCCGGATTTGGAGCGGCGGCCGAAGCCGCGCAACGGGACCTTGATCGGGGCCTGTGGCAAGAGGTCCAGACCCTGCGCGATGCGCTGGAGGCCCGGATTGCCGAAGACGCGCCGGAGGCCGTAATCATCGGGCAGGAGACCAGTCGTCTGCCCAATACCAGTTGCATCGCCGTTCCGGGTTGGAAGGGCGAAACGCAGGTCATGCAGATGGATCTGGCCGGATATGCCATTTCGGCAGGGTCGGCCTGTTCCAGTGGCAAGGTAAAGCAAAGTCGGGTGTTGAAGGCCATGGGCTTTGACGATACGACCGCAGGTTCTGCGATCAGGGTCAGCTTTGGCCCCGCCACCACCCGCGACGAAGTGATGGGGTTTGCCGATGCTTGGCTGGCCCGATACAGGAAATTCATAGCCCGCGCAGCCTAGCGGCGGGCAAAAACAATGAGGACAGCAACATGGCTGCTTTAGACGACGTACAAGTCAAAGAAGGTGTCGATCAGGAAACCGTCGAGGCGGTTCAATCCGTGGGTGGAAAGTACAAATACGGTTTTGAAACCGACATCGAGATGGAATACGCCCCGAAAGGGTTGAACGAAGACATCGTGCGCCTGATCTCGGAAAAGAACAACGAACCGGAATGGATGCTGGAATGGCGTCTGACTGCCTATCGTCGCTGGTTGCAGATGGAAGAACCGGAATGGGCGATGGTGGATTACCCGAAAATTGATTTTCAGGACCAGTATTACTATGCCCGTCCGAAATCCATGATCGAGAAACCGAAATCCCTCGATGAGGTAGACCCCAAGCTGTTGGAAACCTACAAGAAACTGGGTATCCCGCTGAAGGAACAGGCGTTGCTGGCGGGTGTGGAAGCCCCCGAAGGCGATCGCCGCGTTGCGGTGGATGCGGTGTTTGACAGTGTGTCTGTGGGCACAACCTTTAAGGATGAACTGGCCAAAGCCGGTGTGATCTTCTGTTCGATTTCCGAGGCTATTCAGGATCACCCCGAACTGGTTAGGAAATACCTCGGGACTGTGGTGCCGCAGTCGGACAACTACTATGCGACGCTGAACTCTGCCGTGTTTTCCGACGGATCGTTCGTCTACATCCCTGAAGGCACCAAATGTCCGATGGAACTGTCCACCTATTTCCGCATCAACGCAGAAAACACCGGCCAGTTTGAACGCACGCTGATCGTCGCGGAAAAAGGGTCCTATGTATCCTACCTCGAAGGCTGTACGGCGCCCCAACGGGACATCGCCCAGTTGCACGCGGCTGTGGTGGAACTGGTGGCTCTGGACGATGCAGAAATCAAATACTCCACCGTTCAGAACTGGTTCCCCGGTGATGAAGAAGGCAAGGGCGGCATCTATAACTTTGTGACCAAACGGGCCGATTGCCGTGGCGACCGTTCCAAAGTGATGTGGACACAGGTTGAAACCGGCTCTGCGGTGACGTGGAAATACCCGTCTTGCATCCTGCGCGGCGACGACAGTCAGGGAGAGTTCTACTCCATCGCCATCGCAAACAACATGCAGCAGGCCGATACCGGAACAAAGATGATCCATCTGGGTAAAAACACCAAGAGCCGGATCGTGTCCAAAGGCATCAGCGCGGGCAAGGCGCAGAACACCTATCGTGGTCTGGTCTCTATGCACCCTAAAGCCCAGAATGCGCGGAACTACACCCAATGTGACAGCTTGCTGATCGGGGATAAATGTGGTGCGCATACAGTGCCTTACATCGAAGTCAAGAACAACTCCGCACGGGTTGAACACGAAGCGACCACGTCCAAAGTGGACGACGATCAACTGTTCTACTGCCGTCAGCGGGGCATGGATGAAGAAGAAGCTGTGGCGCTGGTGGTGAACGGGTTCTGTAAGGACGTGTTGCAGGCGCTGCCGATGGAATTTGCAATGGAAGCACAGGCGCTGGTTGCCATTTCTCTGGAAGGATCGGTGGGCTGATCCAGCCCGCCGGACACTCGAAATTCGCCGCACCTGCGGGGCGGCACTGCTATAATCAAGGATAATAAAATGTTGGAAATCAAAAACCTGCACGTCGAACTTGAAGATGAGGACAAGCAAATCCTCAAAGGGGTGAACCTGACTGTGGAATCCGGTAAGGTCCATGCGATCATGGGGCCGAACGGTTCAGGTAAATCCACGCTGTCTTATGTTCTTTCCGGTAAGGACGGGTACGAGGTAACAGACGGTTCTGCAGAACTGGAAGGCACAGATATTCTGGATATGGAACCCGAAGAACGCGCGGCAGCCGGTCTGTTTCTGGCGTTCCAATATCCGGTTGAAATTCCCGGTGTAGGGAACATGACCTTCCTGCGCACCGCCGTGAACGCACAGCGCAAGGCCCGTGGCGAGGAAGAGCTGAGCGCGGCCGAGTTCCTGAAAGTAGTGCGCGAAAAGGCGAAGTCCCTGAAAATCGACGCCGATATGCTGAAACGCCCTGTGAACGTCGGTTTCTCCGGTGGCGAGAAAAAGCGCAACGAGATACTGCAAATGGCGATGCTGGAACCGAAAATGTGTATCCTCGACGAGACTGACTCCGGTCTTGATGTGGATGCGATGAAGCTGGTGGCCGATGGCGTGAATGCCCTGCGGGACGCAGGCCGCTCCTTCCTTGTGATCACCCACTACCAACGTCTGCTGGACCACATCAAACCGGATGTGGTGCACATTATGGCTGACGGCAAAATCGTGAAAACCGGCGGGCCGGAGCTGGCTCTGGAAGTTGAAAACAACGGCTACACCGATATTCTGGCAGAGGTGGCGTAAAATGTCTGCCAAGCTGAAAAACAAGGGCGTCGTGCCCTCTATTACCGTGCCGGAAGGCGGAAAATGGGTCACAACGGCCCGTCAAACCGCTGCAGATCTGCTGTCGGAAACAGGTCTGCCCCACCGTCGGGACGAGTATTGGAAATACACCGATCCGTCCACGCTGACCGCACCGGAAGCAACACCGGCTGCGATCTTTGAGAGCGACGAAGCCCTGCCGTTTGCCGATGTCGATGCGGTGAAGATCGTGTTTGTGGACGGTGTCTATGACGCCGCACAATCCGATGCACTGGAACTGGCCGGTGTTGAAATCGAAACGCTGGCGGATGCGGCGCAGAAGGATATTCACTGGGCCGGTTCGGTTTACGGCGTGCTAGAGGGCAGGGGCCAGAACCCTGTGTCCCGTCCGCTGGCGTCCTATAACACGGCCATGGCAGAACAGGGTTTCGTGATCCGTGCAACAGGTAAAGCAGCCAAGCCGGTCAGCTTTATCTATCTGCACGAAAGCGAAACCTCCGACGCGGTGATCCACCACACGATCAAGCTCGACGAAGGGGCGGATCTGACAGTTCTGGAAAACGGGCCGGCAGCGGCGCGGATTAATGCGGTTATGGAAGTGGAAGTTGCGGATAAAGCGGCGTTCCATCACGTGCGCGCCCAAGGGCGGGACCACGAACGCCGCACTGCGACCCATATTTTCACACGGCTTGGCACCGAAAGCAGCTTTAAATCCTTCACCCTGACGGTGAACGGTGTGCTGACACGCAATGACGCGATCATCGAGTTTACCGGCGATGATGCCCATGCCACAGTTGCTGGCGCCTGTGCCGGTGACGGGGCCTTCCATCATGATGACACGGTTTTTGTCACCCATGATGCGGTCAACTGTGAAAGCCGTCAGGTGTTCAAGAAAGTCCTGCGCAACGGGGCTGTTGGGGTGTTTCAGGGCAAGATTCTGGTGAAACCGGATGCGCAGAAAACCGACGGCTACCAGATCAGTCAGGGTCTGCTGCTGGATGAGGATTCCACCTTTCAGGCCAAACCGGAGCTGGAAATCTACGCCGATGATGTGGCTTGTTCCCACGGTTCTACCGTTGGCGCGATTGACGAAACAGCGCTGTTCTATCTGACCTCGCGGGGGATTCCCCACAAAGAGGCGCAGGACATGCTGACGCTGGCCTTCCTTGGCGAAGCCATCGACGAAGTGGAAGACGAAACGCTGGCTGACGATCTGCGGGCATTGCTCGAAGGTTGGATGGCGCGGCGGCACGGCTGATGTCGTTGCTGGCAGATATTGGCGCGGCCTATCGCGGGCCGCGCCGTGAAATGGCCCATCAGGTGTCTATTATGACAGAGCCCCGCATTCTGATGCTGGGGTTCACCGCTTGTTTTCTGAACTATGTGTCGCGGATGCCGGATCTGGCGGCCATCTCTTTTCTGGCCGAAGATGATCCGGCCATGATGCGTGCGCGTTTTGCCACGCTGTTTGTATCTTCGGTGATTATGGGACCGCTGTTTCTCTATATCATTGCGGCGCTGTCCCATCTGGTCCTGCGGCCGTTCGGCGGGCAGGCCACATGGCAGGAAGCACGGTTGGCCTTGATGTGGGCGGCATTGGTGACAGCGCCACTGGTGCTGATCAGCGGCGCTTCCAAAGTCTTTGCACCGCCTCCGGTTTTTTGGGTTGCCACACTGCTCACCGCTGTGGTCTTCTGCTGGCAATGGGCCTTATGTCTTGCAACAGTTGAATTTCCCCGCAGGGTCACGGCCTGATTAAGTGTTGATAAACAACATAAAAAACAGAGCGGGCATATGACACATTCCGAAGACGAATTCGAAGCCGGTAACGGCGTTTTTCAACTTGAACGCAATGGACTCGTCGATCGGGTCAGTGATGCCTGGCGCGATATGCGCAGTTCTACCCGTAGGCTGTTGCGTGAAAGGCCCAGCGAAGGGCGGTTGATTTTCTATGTTCTCGTCTCTGATATGGTGTTTTTCGCCAGTTGGTCGCTGAAAACGCTGGTGGCACCGGCCTCTATCGCGGGCGGGATCATTTCGGCGGATAAAATCGGTCTGTTGATGATGGCGGCGCTGATGTTGCGCACCGCGTTGATGTATCTGTTTTCCCTTGTGGTTCAGGTGGTTGCCAGAATATTCAACGGCGCTGCAAGCTGGAAGGAAACCCGCACGGCGGTGTTCTGGGGGGCATTTGTTTCTGCGCCCTTCGGTCTGGCCGCCGCAGTCATTGCGGCTGTGATGGGCATGTATGAACCGGCACTGCCGTTTCTGGGCAATAAATGGCTGGCTTTGCCGGTCTACTGGCTCGGCTTGATCCCTTTCGTGTGGTATATTGCAGCAGGGACCGCAGAAGCCCATAAATTCCGGATGACAAGCCCGACGTTCATGGCTATGTCGTTGTTCGCACTCGTTTTAACCGTAGCAACATTGCTGGTCGGTGCAGGAGATATGATCGGATGACCCCACAGCGACTGATTGATTTTGTGCCATTGGCAATCCAGTCGCTGACCCAACCCCGGGCCACGTTGCGCCAGATTCTGGCCATACCGGCCAACCGGAACGAGATCATCCTCGCCGGTTGGTTCGTGATCGTTCTGAACCTGATGTTTTCCCTTCTGGCGGGCCTGCTGATCTATCCCGAAGCGGTCGGGCAGGCGGAATCGCTCCCCCTTGGCAGCAGTGTAGTCATGCTGGCCCTGACACTGTTTGGCGGGGCGTTTCTGATGTATCGGGTCGGTCGCGCATTCGGCGGAACAGGGGATTTCGACAACAGTCTGAAAACCGTGATCTGGCTGAACTTCGTTCTATTTCTCGTCCAGATACCGGTGCCTTTTGCGACATTGCACAGTGCTGAAACCTCGGGGCTTGTTATGCTTCTGGTGCTGATTGTTGCGATGATCCAGATTACCGCACAGGTTATGGAGCTTCACGGCTTTACGAAAATCATGCCCGTATTACTTGGTATCATAGGGGTGCAACTTGCCCTCGGGTTCGTGATGTTGTTGCTGTTCAGCATAATGGGCGCCACACTTCCTATGCAGACGGTGAAATAACCATGTACGACATCCAGAAAATCCGCGCCGACTTTCCCATCCTCTCGCGTGAGGTGAATGGCAAGCCGCTGGTCTATCTCGACAACGGTGCATCGGCCCAAAAACCCCAAGCGGTGATTGATGCGGTGACGCGGGGCTATGCCGAGGATTACGCCAATGTGCACCGCGGGCTGCATTACCTGTCGAATCTTTCGACCGAGAAATACGAAGCCGTGCGCGCCACGGTTAAAACCTTTTTAAACGCGGCTCACGAAGATGAAATCCTGTTTAACTCCGGCACCACGGAAGGCATCAATCTGGTCAGCTACGGTTGGGCCGCTCCGCGCCTGCAGGCCGGAGACGAGATCATCCTGTCGGTGATGGAGCATCACGCCAATATCGTGCCTTGGCATTTCTTGCGGGAACGGCAGGGCGTGGTTCTGAAGTGGGTTGATACCGATGTGAACGGCGATCTGGACCCGCAGGCGGTGATTGATGGGATTACGCCGAAGACCAAGCTGATTGCGATCACCCAAATGTCCAATGTGATGGGCACCGTGGTTGATGTAAAAACCATCACCAAAGCGGCTCGTGAAAAGGGTGTTCCTGTGCTGGTGGACGGTTCCCAATCCGCTGTGCATATGCCGGTTGATGTACAGGATCTGGGTGCGGATTTCTTCGCGATTACGGGTCATAAACTCTATGGTCCGTCATCGTCGGGTGCGATCTACATCCGCCGTGAACGTCAGGCTGAAATGCGCCCGTTCTTTGGCGGTGGCGATATGATCCGGACAGTTGCCAAAGACGCGGTCAGCTATAACGATCCACCCCACAAGTTTGAGGCGGGCACCCCTGGTATTGTGCAAATGATCGGGCTGGGCGCCGCGCTGGACTATATGATGGGTGTGGGGATGGAGAACATCTCGGCCCATGAAACCATGCTGCGCGATTACGCACAGGAAAAACTAGCCGGATTGAACTGGCTGAACATTCAGGGCAACTCCAAAACCAAAGGCGCGATTTTCTCTTTCACGCTGGAAGGGGCCGCCCACCCGCATGATATTTCCACCGTGGTTGACCAACGGGGGATCGCGGTGCGGGCAGGGCATCACTGCGCCCAGCCTTTGATGGAACATCTGGGGGTTTCGGCCACCTGTCGCGCCTCTTTCGGAATGTATAATACCACCGAGGAAGTGGACAAACTGGTCAGTGCGCTGGAGCTTTGCAACGAGCTTTTCAACTGATCTGACGGTTCGGTCTGTGGGTGCAGGATTTGGATATTTGTCCCAAAAAGAGAGTTTGCGGCGTTTTTAACGTTAAGCGGCTTGCGTGACGTATTTTTAACGGTGTAATGCTGTCAAAGCTGTTTCACGTTAGGACAAATCATGGCGCGCAGGCCAACCCTCAAAGATATTTCAGAGCTCGCAAATGTAAGCGAAATGACTGCCAGTCGCGTGTTGCGGGGCAAGGGAGAAGCCTCTGCCGTGACCCGCGAGAGGGTTCTGGCGGCCGCAAAATCAGTTGGTTACGTTCCCAACCGGATCGCAGGGTCGCTGAGTTCCAAATCGGTGGATCTGGTGGGGGTGGTGGTGCCGTCCATCAGCAGTTTTGTTTTTGCAGAGGTTTTAACCGGGCTTTCTAACGTTCTGAAGACCACCACCATGCAGCCCGTTTTTGGTGTGTCGGATTATGATCTGGAGACCGAGGAAACCGTTATTCGAGAAATGCTGAGCTGGCAGCCCAAAGGGTTGGTGGTTGCCGGATTGGAGCATACCGATGCCGCGCGCAAAATGATGCAGAACGCCGGTATCCCCATTGTCGAGATTATGGACGTGGACGGCGATCCGGTGGATCTGAATGTTGGCGTCTCCCATCGCCGGGCAGGCTATGAAACCGGCAAGGCGATACTGGAGCGCGGATACAAAAAGCTCGGCTTTATCGGTACGAAATACCCACTGGATCATCGAGCCGCGAAACGGTTTGAGGGGTTTCAGAAAGCCTTGGGCGAGGCTGGTGTGACCCTTGCGGATCAGGAACTGTACACAGGGGGATCAACCCTGTTGCTGGGTAGGCAGCTTACCGAGAAGCTGCTTGAGCGGACGCCGGATCTGGACATGATCTACTATTCATCGGACACCATGTCCTGTGGCGGGCTGATGCATTGCATTATGAACAATATCTCGGTGCCGGATCAGCTTGGGCTGGCGGGATTTAACGGGCTCGACCTGCGCCACGGGATGCCGATGCTGACCGCCACAATGAATGCTTACAGGTTTGAAATCGGGAAACGGGCGGCACAGCTGATCCTGGAACACGAGCAATCCGATTACCGTGCGGTGCGCCAAGTGATCGAGTTCAAGCCGGATGTGGAGCTTGGCGATACGCTATAAAAAAAGGCGCCCCACTGAGCGCCTTTTCTTTTGGTTACAATCTCTTAGCAGCTGTAGTACATGCCGAACTCCACCGGGTGGGGTGTTTGTTCGTAGTTGTGGACTTCTTCCCATTTCAGGGCGATATAGCCTTCGATCTGGTCGCGGGTAAAGACGCCGCCTTCCAGAAGGAAGTCCATATCTTTTTCCAGTTCTTCCAAAGCTTCACGCAGTGATGCGCATACGGTTGGAATGTCGGCCAGTTCTTCGGGTGGCAGGTCATAGAGGTCTTTGTCCTGCGCTTCGCCCGGATTGATCTTGTTTTTGATCCCGTCAAGGCCCGCCATCAGAAGCGCCGCAAAGCAGAGGTATGGGTTTGCTACCGGATCGGGGAAGCGGGCCTCTACACGTTTCGCCTTGGGGGATTCAGTCCAAGGGATACGCACACAACCGGAGCGGTTGCTGGCGGAATAGGCGCGCAGAACAGGGGCTTCAAACCCCGGAATCAGGCGTTTGTAGCTGTTTGTGGACGGGTTGGTGAACGCATTCAACGCCTTGGCATGCTTGAGAATACCACCGATGAACCACAGCGCCTCGTTCGACAGATCCGCATATTTATCACCGGCAAACAGGGGCTTACCGTCTTTCCAGATGGACATGTTTACGTGCATGCCAGAACCGTTATCGCCGGAAATCGGCTTGGGCATGAAGGTTGCCGATTTGCCGTAGGCGTGGGCCACGTTGTGGACGATGTATTTGTATTTTTGCAGCTCATCCGCCTGATGGGTCAGGGAACCGAACACTAGGCCAAGTTCGTGCTGGCAGGACGCGACTTCGTGATGGTGTTTGTCCACCTTCATACCGATGGATTTCATCGTGGACAGCATCTCTGAGCGCAGGTCATGGGAACTGTCGGTCGGGTTCACTGGGAAATACCCGCCTTTGAGTCCCGGGCGGTGGCCCATATTGCCCATCTCATAGGCTGTATCACTGTTCCAAGAGCCGTCCGCAGCATCAACTTCGTAGGATACTTTGTTGATTGTGTTGGAAAAACGAACATCATCAAACAAGAAGAATTCCGCTTCCGGTCCCCAGAAGGACTGATCCCCGATGCCCGAAGCAAGCAGGTAAGCCTCGGCGCGTTCAGCAGTAGAGCGAGGGTCGCGGCCGTAGGATGCGCCAGTATCCGGCTCAACCACAGAGCAGTGAATGCAGAGTGTTTTTTCAGCGTAGAACGGGTCGATGTAGACGGTTTTTGTGTCCGGCATCAGTTTCATGTCTGAATCTTCGATGGATTTCCAGCCGGCGATGGAGGAACCGTCGAACATGAAGCCTTCCTCAAACCATTCTTCGTCGATTTCGTCAATGATCACAGTAACATGCTGCAATCGACCGCGCGGGTCGGTGAAGCGGACATCGACGTAGGCCACGTCTTCGTCTGCGATCAATTTCATGACGTCGTTAATACTCATTTTAGCATTCCTCGTTAGTGTTGTTCTTGTTGGACCTCGCCCCGATCAGAGCGCTTCTGGTCCTTCCTCGCCTGTCCGGATGCGGATGGCTTGTTCTACGGATGAGATGAAGATTTTTCCGTCTCCGATTTTTTCGGTGCGGGCGGCTGCGATGATGGCTTCTACGGCCGTTTCGACCTGATCTTCGGAGATGACCACTTCGATTTTGACTTTGGGCAGGAAATCCACAACGTATTCAGCACCACGGTAGAGTTCGGTGTGACCTTTCTGGCGGCCGAAACCTTTGGCCTCGATCACACTGAGGCCCTGAACACCGACTTCCTGAAGCGCCTCTTTGACTTCATCCAGCTTGAACGGTTTGATGATCGCTTCAATCTTCTTCATAGCGCGGCCTCCTCAGTGCGTTTGACTTAACTAGGGTAGAAACAAGGTTTGCCCAGTCTTGGCAATCGAACGGGAATGACGTGTAGTGGGCGGTGAATTGAAACCACCGTCAGTGCCTATAAAATAGGCGCAATGACTGATTACTGTGCAGAGTTGGAAGTCGTATGGAGGAATTGTTAAGCGCAGCGCAGATGCGTCACGCTGAAAGCGAGGGAATTGCCAGTGGCCAAGTGACCGGCCTGCAACTTATGGAGCAAGCGGGGCAGGGGGTTGTCGATGCCATTCTGGAACGCTGGCCAGAGTATACCGCCGGCAGCCGTCGGGTCGTTGTAATCTGCGGGCCTGGCAATAACGGCGGCGACGGGTATGTGATCGCGCGTCTGTTATCGCATTTAGGTTGGGAGGTTGAGGTTTATTGTGATGGCAAACCATCGTCCAAGTCTCCGGATGCACAGAGAAATCGGGCGCGATGGTGTGAAATGGGTCCCGCCTTCGCGCTGGCTGATGTCTCTCACAGCCGCTTGTTGGAACCACCGCGTGCAGACAGTCCGACATTGCTTGTGGACGCGGGGTTTGGGACCGGCCTTTCGCGTCCGATATCGGCGCAATGGGCTCAGGTGTTTTCCCATTTGTCCACTGGAGAGCTATCGCAAGGAATGCGCATTGTGGCAGTGGATCTGCCGTCCGGTCTGTGTTCGGACAGCGGCAGGGTGTTGGGCGCAGCCCTGCCAGCGGAACTGACTGTTACCTTTCACCGCGCAAAAATGGGACATTACCTTTGCGATGGTCCGGCGCTCTGTGGGTGCCTTGATGTGCGGCCTATCGGGTTGGATAGACGGTCAGTCGCATTGCAGGACAAGGCGGCGAAACTGGTTACTTATCCAGCGACTACGGGAGTGTTTGACAAGCCATCTGCATCTGCTCAATCAAACGGGGCGGGCGTAATCGGTTCCCAACATAAATTTGATCATGGCCACGCGCTGGTGTGTTCGGGTCCGGCCAGCAAAACCGGAGCAGCCCGTTTAACGGCACGCGGGGCACTTCGCATTGGGGCGGGGTTGGTAACGATCGCAAGCCCGCGCGACGCCTTGCAAGAAAACGGAGCGCATCTGACAGCGGTTATGTTGAAACCATGCGACACGGCGGATGATATCAGGAAGTTGCTTGCGGATGATCGGATCTCCTCTGTTTGTCTTGGTCCTGGGTTTTCTAGGGTGCTGAAAGACGGCACCCCTAATCCAGAGCATACGGGACAGTTCGTTAAGGCAGTGTTAAAGGCGCAGCGGAAAACCGTTCTGGATGCCGACGCCCTGTCAGCCTTTAGCGATGATCCACAGGAACTGTTCACGCACCTGCATAATTCTTGCGTTCTTACCCCTCATGAGGGGGAATTTAAGCGTCTATTTCCTGATATTCATGAGATTCTGACCCAACCTCCGTCCAAGGGGCCAGCTTACAGCAAGATTGATGCCACGCGACGGGCCGCAGCGCGTGCAGGCTGTGTCATCTTGTTCAAAGGGGCGGATACGGTCATAGCCGATCCTGATGGCCGCACAGCAGTTCATGCGGCCCGCTACGAACGTTCTGCACCATGGCTCGCCACAGCCGGATCAGGCGATGTACTCGCCGGATTTATTTGTGGACTGCTCGCGCGGGGGCGGAATGTATTTGATGCTGCGCAACAGGCAGCGTGGTTGCACACGGAATGCGCAAGATATTTTGGTCCGGGACTGATCGCAGAGGATCTGCCGGAGATCGTGCCCGAAGTCCTGCGCCGCTTGGGAAAGTGATGGCTGTGTCCTGAGGTGATTCCTTTCAAGTTTCCCCATCTTTGCATCCAAGACGTTAAAATTTTGCAAATTCGTCCTGCCCGTTAATTTGCGACTGTTAAATGGCGGTCCGCTGCCGGTTTTTGCGCATTTTCCACTCGCCAAGCGCAGAAACACTTGTTAGAAGGGCGCCGGAATTGCGGGCAGTCCTTGGGCTGCCCTTGAGTTTTGCGGGTGTGGCGGAATTGGTAGACGCACCAGATTTAGGTTCTGGCGCCGCAAGGCGTGGGGGTTCAAGTCCCTTCACCCGCACCAAATGATACCCCGAACCGCGGGTGTCAGACTATGGCTGACTGGCCCATGACCAGCACGTTGAAGGATGAAAAATGCAGGTAACAGAGACACTTAACGAAGGCCTGAAGCGCGGCTATTCGATCACCGTCACAGCGGCAGAGCTGGAAGAGAAAGTGAACGCGAAACTGGCCGAAGCGCAGCCAACCATCGAGATGAAGGGCTTTCGTAAAGGTAAGGTTCCGATGGCTCTGCTGAAAAAGCAGTTCGGCAAGTCTGTACTGGGCGAAGCGATGCAAGAAAGCATCGACGGCGCGATGAACGAGCACTTCGAATCCTCCGGCGACAAGCCTGCGATGCAGCCTGACGTAAAAATGACAAACGAAGACTGGGTTGAGGGTAACGACGTTGAAGTTTCCCTGAATTATGAGTGTCTTCCGGAAGTTCCTGAAACTGATTTCTCCAAGATCAAACTGGAGAAACTGGTCGCGAAAATCGACGATGCCGACGTAGATGAAGCGCTTGGCAATCTGGCTGAGAGCGCACAGAATTTTGAAGATCGCAAAGACGGTGAAAAAGCCGAAGATGGCGATCAGGTTGTGATCAACTTCCTTGGTAAAGTCGACGGTGAAGCCTTTGAAGGCGGCGCGGCTGACGATTATCCGCTGGTTCTGGGCTCAAACTCTTTCATTCCGGGTTTTGAAGAGCAACTGGTTGGCGCCAAAGCTGGTGACGACGTTGAAGTGAATGTTAAATTCCCTGACGAATACGGTGCAGAGCATCTGGCCGGTAAAGACGCTGTTTTTGAATGCAAAATCAACGCTGTAAAAGCACCTGCTGCTGCTGAAATCAACGACGAACTGGCGCAGAAATTCGGTGCCGAAGATCTTGCCGATTTGCGCAAACAAATCACAGAGCGTCTGGAAGCCGAATACGGCAACGCTGCCCGTATGGTAATGAAGCGCAAGCTGATGGACGAGCTGGCCAAAGCTGTTTCTTTCGAGCTGCCGCCGACTCTGGTTGAAAACGAAGCCAAGCAGATCGCGCATCAGCTGTGGCACGAAGAAAACCCCGATGTTCAGGGCCACGACCATCCCGAAATCGAGACAACGGACGAGCACAAAGAACTGGCCGAGCGCCGCGTGCGTCTAGGACTGTTGCTTGCCGAAATCGGTCAGCAACAGGAAATCACAGTGACCGATCAGGAACTGCAGCAAGCTGCCATGCAGCAAGCCCAGCAATACCCCGGTCAAGAGCGTCAGTTCTTTGAATTCCTTCAGCAAAACGAGCAAATGCAACAGCAAATGCGCGCCCCCATCTTTGAAGACAAAGTCGTTGATTACATCATCGAACAGTCTGATGTGTCTGAAAAAGAGACAACAAAAGAGGGTTTGCAAAAAGCTGTTGAAGAGCTGGAAGCCGAATAATCACATCCCCTATGGGATTGATGGAAAGGGCGCCAGTGGCGCCCTTTTTGTTTCGAAAATTCTGTGCTTCTCCACGTTAACGAAGTGTCAACTTTGACAGGTTACGGTGGGTGTCACAGGCCCGTGTCCTTTGTGTGATCGCCAATCGGCTTGACCACGGGGAATACGCAATTCACACCTTGAAGCCCTCCAAGACCCGAACTACAGTCACCCGAACCCAAGACACACAAGATACAGGCCTTCTGAAAATGAGAGATCCCCTCGAAGTTTACGCAAATACGCTCGTCCCTATGGTGGTGGAGCAAACATCCCGTGGTGAACGGGCCTATGATATCTTCTCGCGCCTGCTGAAAGAACGGATCATCTTTGTTTCCGGTCCGGTGCATGATGGTATGTCCACGCTGATCGTGGCCCAATTGCTGTTTCTCGAAGCAGAAAACCCGAAAAAAGACATCGCAATGTATATCAATAGTCCGGGCGGTGTCGTGACCTCCGGTCTGTCGATCTATGATACGATGCAATACATTCGTCCTAAAGTGTCCACACTTTGTGTCGGGCAGGCGGCGTCAATGGGCTCGCTTCTGATGGCTGCGGGTGAACCCGGCATGCGTTTCTCGCTGCCGAACTCCCGTATTATGGTGCACCAGCCGTCCGGCGGTTTCCAAGGGCAGGCGTCTGATATTGCCCTGCACGCCAAAGAGATTCTGGAACTGAAGGATCGGTTGAATAAGATTTATGTCAAACACTGTAATCAAGACATTGAAACGGTGGAAAAGGCGCTCGACCGCGACAATTTCATGACGGCGGAAGAGGCAAAAGACTGGGGTCTTATCGACGAGATCGTACAAAACCGTGAGAATGAACCGGACGCACCATAATCCGGTCTAAGGTATTTCTTCACACTTTCCTGTTATCCCTGCGGCATGAGAATGCGTCATTCCGCAGGGTGTTGGTCCAAATTCCATGGGGGAATATTGGCATTGTACACAGGTAAATTCTGCCATACGGTGGGAAAAAGCCAGGGTGAACGCTGGTAGAAAGTGCCAACTGGCGCGACGTTCGGGCAAAAATAGCGGAGTATTAAGATGGCAAATTCAGGCGGCGGAGACGCGAAAAACACGCTGTATTGCTCTTTTTGCGGCAAGAGCCAGCATGAAGTGCGCAAACTGATCGCAGGACCGACAGTATTCATCTGTGATGAATGCGTGGAACTTTGCATGGATATCATCCGCGAAGAAGCGAAATCCGGTTTGGTGAAATCCGGTGAAGGCGTGCCGACACCGCAGGAAATCTGTAAGGTTCTGGACGATTATGTGATCGGTCAGGCAACGGCGAAACGGGTTTTGTCCGTGGCGGTCCACAACCATTACAAGCGGTTGAACCACGCTGAGAAAAACTCTGAGATTGAACTGGCCAAGTCCAACATTCTTCTGATTGGTCCAACCGGTTGTGGTAAGACCCTGCTGGCCCAAACGCTCGCGCGGATTCTCGATGTGCCGTTCACGATGGCGGATGCAACCACATTAACCGAAGCGGGTTATGTGGGTGAGGATGTTGAGAATATCATCCTCAAGCTGCTGCAAGCCTCTGAATACAATGTGGAACGCGCGCAGCGGGGCATCGTCTATATTGACGAGGTGGATAAGATTACACGCAAATCCGACAACCCTTCGATCACCCGCGATGTCAGCGGCGAAGGCGTTCAACAAGCGCTGTTGAAGATCATGGAAGGCACTGTTGCTTCGGTGCCGCCTCAGGGTGGTCGCAAGCACCCACAGCAGGAATTCCTGCAGGTGGACACAACGAATATCCTGTTCGTCTGCGGCGGCGCTTTTGCGGGTCTTGAGAAGATTATCGGTCAGCGGGGCAAAGGCTCTGCCATTGGTTTTGGCGCTGACGTTAAAGAGGAAGAATCCCGCGGCGTGGGTGAGGTGTTTACCGAACTGGAACCGGAAGACCTGCTGAAATTCGGTCTCATCCCCGAATTTGTTGGTCGTCTGCCCGTGATTGCGACCTTGACTGATCTTGATGAAGACGCGCTGGTGACAATCTTGTCGGAACCGAAAAACGCGCTGGTGAAACAATACCAGCGTCTGTTTGAACTGGAAGATGCCGAGCTGAAGTTCACTCCAGACGCCCTGTCTGCCATTGCCAAACGTGCAATTGAGCGCAAAACAGGTGCGCGGGGGCTGCGGTCTATCATGGAAGATATTCTCCTGAACACCATGTTTGAATTGCCGGGGCTGGAGAACGTTCGCGAAGTTGTGGTGAACGAAGAGGCCGTGCGCCGTGAGGCGGAACCGCTGATCGTTTATGCGGACGCAGAAGAAGAAGCAGCGACCGCAAGCTAACGAAAAATAGACTAACAATAAACGGCGGGGCTTTCCCCGCCGTTTTCGTATTCAGAGCCTCGAATTTGAAAAGATTTATTACAATCCGGTTTGCAAATTAGTCCTTTTCAACGCAGTTTCAACACAGACTGATACGTTTGAAAGAAAAAGAAAAATGCCCCTTCATCTGGAAACCATCACCCAGTCGAAACTCTATGTAGAGCCTTGGTTGAAGCCAGCCACAAATCGGCTGCCCGGTGTTAACCTGCTGGATTGGGACGACTGGCTTTTGGTGGATGACGCCCATTCGCGCCAGATGGAATATCGGGATTACCTGCTGTCAGAAAATCGCGGGGAGGTGTTCGACGTGACCCCCAAAGCAGATGAGGCGAGCCAAGAATTGCTCGGTAAAATCTGCGAAAACCTTGCCACCAAACAGGGGTACACCGTTGCGCAAGACCACGTCACCCGTCCGGATGGTGTGACGATTGCGTTGGACAACGATCATCCGCTGGCTGTGGCAGGCCGACTGGTTCAGCAGGATTTCTGCCTGTTGGAACGCGCAGAGAGCGAACATGTCCTGCGGGGCGCGGTGCTGTGCTTTCCGTCAAGCTGGCGCTTGGCTGATAAGATGGACCACCCCATGTCAGCTATTCACGCGCCGGTTCAAAGTTATAGCCCAGAACTCGCGGTGCGGGTACAACGGATATTTGACAACATCGGGGACAGTAATCCCGTTTGGCGCGCGAATTATCTGCTTTACGCCACGGCCAATCTTTTTCAGCCGAACCGCGAGGAAGCCATTGATCAAACGACCGGCAAGTGGGTGAGGGTGGAACGGCAATCACTGGTCTACCTCCCGAAAACCGAATATCTGGTCTTCGGGATCCACACACATATTGTGCCAATAAGCTCTTTTACTTCGGTAGAAAAATCCGCGTTTCTAGAGGCTTGGGGCAACCACAAACACTACGCCGTCAGCGGGTGAGCATCGAACCCAGCCGGAATTTTACTTTTTGTGGTTCTGCTACATGCCGGTTCAAACGTTTGCTGACCAAGCCAAAAAATCCGACAATCAGCAGGGTAAAGAACACGAAATAGGCCGCGATAATCGGGTAGGGTACGAATGGATTGAAAGTCGCTTCGGCAAAATAGCTGGCGTAATACAGACCGTCCGCTTCTCTGCGCCATGCGGGAAAGCCGGAAAAGAACACCAGCGCGGTGGAATGGAACAGGAAGATCGCTTCGTTGGAATAGGACGGCCAAGCCAATCGCAGCATCGTTGGAAACACGATACGGCGGAATTTCTTAAAACCGGACAGGCCGAAAGCATCTGCTGCCTCGATGTCGCCGCGGGGGATGGATTTTAGCGCCCCTGTGAAAATCTCGGCGCTATAGGCGGATGTGTTCAGGAAAAGGACCAGTGTCGCGCCAAGCCATGCTTTGGTTAACCAACTGGTGCTTGCCGTCAACGTGGCAAATCCCAAAGGAATTTCCACCCCGACACGGGGCAATTGGACAAACAATTCGTAGGCAAAAAAGAACTGGATAAAGAGTGGAGAGCCGCGGAATACGAAGACGAAAACCTCAGCCGGCCAGCGGAGATAGACCGGTCCGCTGACCCGTGCGAAGGCAAGTGCGGTGGCGAACACAAACCCAAAGAGGATCGCAACGACCGCGAAGTAAACGTTCCACATCATGCCACTGCCGATCAGAAATATCTGATCGCAAAGGGAAATATCGGATTTTGGCAAGAGCCGCTCACCATAGCCGATGGCACGGAAAGCGTAGGCGGCAAAGGATTCAGCGCAGCTCATTTCGCCACCGCCATGCCACGGGACGCACGCGCGAACACTTTGTCAAACACACGCTGGCTGATCCACGTCAGCAGAAGATAGAACACCAGAAGCGCGGCAAAATACCAGACGCGCCAGTCGGGATGGGGGTAGGAATAGGCTTGCGTCTTCATACCGCCCAGTTCCTTCGCCCAATACACGATGTCTTTGATCCCGAGCAGGAACAACAACGGCGTCGCTTTGATTAAAATCATCCAGAGATTAGACAGACCTGGCAGCGCATAAACCCACATCTGTGGCAGGTGGACGCGCCAGAACGTCTGTCTGTCCGTCATACCAAAGGCGCGGGCCGTTTCCAACTGGCCTCTTGGAACTGCGGCCAGCGCCCCATGCAGCGTATTTGCGGTAAATGCGCCGAAAACAATCGCGAAAGTTATTACCGCAAGCGCGAAGCCCCATGCCTCATGCACCCATTGCGGCGAGGGTCCGAGCGGCATTTTTGCCGCCTGACAAACCACGAAATCATTGCCCTGATAGACCGAACCGACCACATCGGGACATTTTATCTTGTGACGGATCACCTCAACAGCCTGATCAAGCGCGATTGGAAAAAACAGGAAGAATACGATGTCGGGAACGCCCCGCACGATCGAGGTGTAGCCGAGACCGATCCAACGTATCGGTGCAAAGCCGGAGCGTCTGGCCAATGCGCCCGCAAAACCGAGTATCAGGATTGGCGGAACCGCAGCGATTAGCAGCCCGAGCACAGTCAGGATGCTGTAATACATCGCCGCGTGTTTAGGCGTGGTCAGATAGCACGACAGCCATTGTAGGCCCTCAATCGCCTTGGGATCAGCGCAAAAATCAAACATCTGTCGCGGCCCCGAACACCTGAAGAAAAGAATGAGGGTAGGGTGGGCAAATATCTGCCCACCCCGGATGCATTACCACTGAGGCGTATCGTCTTCAAACCATTTTGCCAGCATAGCATTCAGCGTGCCGTCCGCTTTCATCGAATCGATGGCTTTGTCGAGCGTTGCCTTCAGTTCGGTGTCGCTCTCACGCAGACCGATGGCGATGCCGCCACCGATAGAAACATCCTCACCGATGAATTCCAGCATGCCATTGCTTTCCGCTACAACCGGCGCAAGATAATCCTTATCTGCCAGAACAGCATCGGCTTCGCCATTGCGCACCGCTGCTACGGTTTCATCCGGCGTCGCGAATTCTACCAGTGTCGCGCCCATTTCAGAAACATGACCGGCCTGAATCGTGTTGGTCTGTGCGGCGATGATGGCGCTGGACAGGTCAATGTCCATACCGGCCGGGCCAATGAAGGCCGACGGGGAAGGTGGGTAATATTCGCTTGAGAAATCAATAACTTCATCCCGTTCTGGCGTGACAGACATGCCAGCAATGATGGTGTCATAGTTGCCCGAAACGAGGTTTGGAATGATGCTGTCCCAGTCGTTTGTGACCCAGGTGCATTCCAGTTCCGCACGTTTGCAGATTTCGTCACCCAATTCCCGCTCAAAACCGTCTACTTCCCCGGCGTCGTTGATGAAGTTATACGGAGGGTAGGCGCCTTCGGTTCCCAAGCGGATAGGATCCGCCAGAGCCGGAGCAGTTGCCATTGCGGAAAGGGCTGCTGCAAGTATCAGTTTTTTCATTGTTTTTCTCCTAGTTGGAATTGAAACACTTAGTGGGTTGAGCTTAGAAACTGCTGCAACCTCGTTGATTTGGTATTGCCGAACACCTCGTCCGGGCTGCCTTGTTCTTCTATGACACCTTGATGGAGGAAAATAACGTGGCTCGCCACATCGCGTGCCATTTTCATATCATGGGTCACCAGAATCATGGTCCGGCCTTCTGCGGCGAGGTCTTTAATAACATTGACGACTTCGGCTTCAGTCTCCGGATCAAGCGCGGAGGTGGGTTCGTCAAACAGCATAGCCGCCGGTTCCATCGCCAGTGCACGGGCAATGGCGGCGCGCTGTTGTTGCCCACCGGAAAGCAGGGCGGGATAGCGGTCGGATTTGTCACCAATGCCAACTTTGTCCAGCAGACGCTGGCCTTGCTCTCTTGCGATGCTTCGCTCTGTGCCCAACACGGTCACCGGCGCTTCGATGACGTTTTCAAGAATTGTCAGATGGGACCAAAGGTTGAACTGCTGGAATACCATAGAAAGGTTGGTGCGGAACCTGCGCACCTGATCCTTGTCACCGGGGACACGGTCGGGGCCGGGGTTTTTCCACTTTACCGGCTCTCCTGAGATGACGATGTCGCCTTGTTGGGCGGTTTCCAACAGGTTCACGCAGCGCAGCAGCGTGCTTTTGCCGGAACCGGAGGAGCCTATCAGCACGATTACATCCCCTTTACGGGCGGTTACATCGACCCCTTTGATCACCTCCAGATCAGCGTAACTTTTGTGAATATTCCGAAGCTCGATCACGGGCGCGGCAGTATCTGTCAAGACGAGGGTCCATTCCAACCAGTTTTAGCGCCTCAAATTGTGCTAACACGGACGATAAGTCAATTGGTAGAAAGGGGTTTCCCATTGGTAAACTTGGCAATTTTTTCAGCTGACCATGCTATTTTTTCGGGGCGGTCTGGTCCTGCGGAAATCCGGCTTGTGTCAGCGCGCTCAGGATTGAGTGACGAAGCTGGCGTTTGTCGACTTTACGCTTGGCAATGTAATCAACGCATCCCGCTTTGAAGGCTGATGCCACAACATCCCCGTCAAGATCACCGGCGATAAGAATGGGTGACGCATTGGCGTTTTTTTCATATTTCTCTAGTATTTTTAACGCTTCGAGGCCGTTTCCTTCCGGCAAACGATAGTCGATAAATACAATGTGGAATTCCGCATTCTGAATGAGTTTTTCAAAGGCGATCAACGATGCACAACTGGTAAATTCGATGGGTACGCCTGTGTGTTTTGCGATCCTGCGCAATCGTTTTCGATCAAAGTTGCTGTCGTCCAAAATCAATGCCTGAACGATGGTTTCAGACGGTTGAGAAGTGGTCGAAGTGTCTTCGGTCGAAAAGGCGTAATCGTCTGCTGACATTTATGATCTCCGTGTGGGTAACTTTCTACATACTGGCCCCAGATCTCTAAGAATTTATTAATCGAGACACGCTTTCTTTCACGTTTTGGCCTGACCCGATTTCAGGGTCGTTGAGACGCACGCGCACGCGCAGGCCACGGCCAGTGTCGGGACAGGCCGTTTCAAGGCGAAGGCTACCGCGATAGGATTCCGCGACTTTCTGGGCCAGTGCCAGACCGATACCGCTGCCTTCCACTTCATCCTTGGATCGTAAAGTCGTGAGAACCTGCGTAGCCTTGCCGCGCAGTTCCTCACGAATGCCCGGTCCATCATCGGTCATCTCTATATCCAGCCAACGCTCTGTAGAGACAACAGAGAGTTCGAGATGGCTTGTCTGTCCATCACGATGCTTGACCGCATTCCCCAATAGCGCGAGGCAGAGATTTGAGAAATCAGGCTCGAATACCTGAATCAGATCAGTGTTGTGATACGTTTGAAGTTCGATACCGGCGGGCAGGGCAATTTCCTGCCGGAATTCCAGCATCTTGGCCCGTAGGTTCAGAACTGAAAGCCGCTGCTGCAGACCCACACGGGAATACATGCGCAATCCGTTAATCAAGGACTCCAGACGCGTGCCATTAACGATCAACGCATCCAGATTTTCCTGAACATCAGCGGACACGACAGTATTGGCGTCCACAAGGTCTTCGGAAATCCATTTCGGCAGCTCGACAAGTGCGCGAACTGTTTCAGACAGATCATGGGTGATCTTATAGAGCAGCTGGTCAGCCGCCGAGGCGCGCGTGTGTATCACTGTAGCATCATCCATTTGGTTGGCGTGATTGAAACAGGGAACAGTTAATTTTCCACTAAGTAAGCTTTCAAACTTTTGTGAGCTCACGGTGAAGTGCAGTTCCTAATATCTCGTTTTATTCCAGACGGTTCTGGATTTCCATCAGCTTGGTCTCAAAGACTTCCGCCGGTGTCCGGTAATCCAAGCATTTGCGCGG
>NZ_MDVX01000030.1 GCF_001719615.1 Neptunicoccus sediminis | reverse complement strand
TGCATCCGGCTCGAGGGGATCAACAGCTATACGACCGACGACGCCTATCTCGACAAGGTGACGGCGCTTTTTGCCCGTATCGTCGCGCAGCTTGGGCCAGAATTCAGTTATTACGTCCACAAGGTCTCAAAGGCCATCAAACCGGATCTGGACCCAATTCGTGAGGACAGCTTCGCGGGCGAGGTCGACCGGCGTTGGCGCGCCAAGCTCGAAACCAGCGGGCTCCGCGACAAGACGCTGACGCTCACCGTCATTCACCGCCCACCGCCCAAAAGCCTCCTGCCGTTCCTCAGCCGCAGCGCGCCAGACCGACTGAGGGAGGAGACTCGCAAACGCCTGCAGCGCCTCGGCGAGGCCGTGAACGTCTTCCTTTCGGGCCTCACCGAGCTCAAGCCGCGCCTGCTGTCGGCTGCATCGGGGGAATTGGTGGGGTTTCTGGGCGCGCTGAACACGGGAACCGAGCTGCCGCTCTACCCTGCCAATACCTACGGCTTTCTGTCCTTCAACGTCGCCAATACCCGGGTGACTTTTCACGGAGACCATTTCGAGCTCTCGGAAGGCGTCGTGGGCCATCGCTACGGCAAGAGCTTCACCATCGGCGAATATTCCGAAGGCACCTCCTGCACCATGTTCGACATGCTGAACCTGCCGGTCGACATGATCGTCACGCAGTCCTTCACGCCGATCAATTCGAACCTCATGGCGGGCCGCATCAAGCGGCAAAAGCGGCAGATGCAGGCGAGCCAGGACGCGGCCCTCTCGCTCATGGAAGCCCTCGACATCGCCGCCGATGATCTCGAAGCCAAGCGCCAGAGCTTCGGCGAGCATCACATGGTCGTGACGCTCTTTTGCGACACGCTCGAAGAGCTGCAGACGCTCAGCGCCGAGATCGTGAACGCCGCCGCGACCGAAGGCGTGAAGATGATCGGTGAGCGGGTCGCCGCAAAGGCCCATTACCTCAGCCAGCATCCCGGCAACCAGCCCAAGCGCGTGCGTGCCAGCGCCGTCACCAATCGCAACTTCGCGGATTTTGCGGCCTTTCACCGGACACAGCTCGGCAAACCCGCCGCGAAAACCCCATGGGGCCGGGTCGTCACTTATTTGCCCACGCCGGAGCAGAGCGCCTACCGGTTTTCTTATCACGAACAAGGCTCGCCCGACAAAGAACCCACTAGCGGCCATACCCTGATCATGGGACGGCCCGGGTCGGGCAAATCGGTGCTTTCGGCCTTTCTGATGACCCAAGCCCGTCGCGCGGGCGCCCGGGTCTTCGTCTTCGATTACCGATCCGGTATGGAGATGGCGGTCCGCGCCAATGGCGGGCGCTACGCGTCCCTGAACGCCGGTCAGCCCACGGGCCTCAACCCGCTCTGGACCGAGACCGATGCGCGCGGCACGGCATGGCTGTCGGACTGGCTCACCACTTTGCTCTATCGCGCCGACAAGCCCCTGACGCCAGCACAGACCAATCGCATCCAGGAAGTGGTGCGCCAGAACGCGCAGGCCTCCAATCCGGCCCTGCGGAACTGGCGGGATTTCGCGTCGCTTTTTGTGTCCACCGATGATGGCGGCGATCTGCACCAGCGCCTGCTCGAGTGGACCGAAGACGGCCGCTATGGCTGGATCTTCGGGCAGAGCCTCGAGGACACGTTCTCGCTCAAAGGGGATGTGGTGGGCTTCGATCTGACCGGCATTCTCGACAGCGAGGCCGACAAGGAGCGGATGGCGGTTCTCTCCTATCTTTTCCGCCGGGTCGAACGCGAGATCGAGGATCGCCGCCCCACCATCATCGTGATCGACGAGGCCTGGAAGGCGCTCGACAACGCGTATTTCGCCGAACGGCTGTCGAACTGGCTCGTGACCGCGCGCAAGCAGAACACCGTCGCGGTGATGATGACGCAATACGCAAGCCAGCTCGAGCGCACCCGAACTGGCAAGACCATCATCGAGGCGGTGCCGACGCAGATCCTGCTGCCCAATATCCGCGCGCAGCCTGCGGATTACGCCATGCTGAACCTAACGGAGAAGGAGCTCGACGTCCTTCTCAACACGGGCAGCAACAGCCGTTTGGCGCTGATCCGCGACGACCAGGGCTCAATCGTCGTCGATGCCGATCTCAGTGCTCTCGGGCCCAATCTCACCATCCTCGGCGGCATGGAGAAAGGCGAGGCGCTCGTCGGCGCCGATTACCGCGACCGCCCGGACTTCTGGAGGCTTTCATGATCCGTATTCTTATCGCTTTGGCTGCGCTCGGCGCGCTGGCCTCCTGCGCCCAGTATCAGGAACCGCAGGCCAATTGCTTCTCCTTCCTGGCCTCGACTGCCCCCGTCGCGCCTGATTGCACCTTCACGCCCCTTGGCGCGCCGGAGGGCGACATTGAAGTCTAGCCTGCCTCATATCCTGGCACTTTGCCTGCTGCCCGGTCTCGCCGTGTCTCAAGGCGTGCCGACCAATGACAGTGGGCTGACCGCGCGTGACATCGTCGAGACTGGCGATCGCGAGGCTGACTTGGCCGTTCAGGCGGACAAGCTTGCCGTGCGCGAACTCATTGCCGAGATCGAACGGGAGCAGCTGGAAACCCTGCAGCGCATCCTCGATGCGCAAACAAGCTTCGGGGGTCAGGGCTTGCCGGCTATGGTCTCGGGGCTGGAAAACGGCAGCGGGGATCCCGACCGCGCAGTGGAAGCCGTCTATGGCAGTGCCGAGATCGATCCCAATCCCGGTGGTGCGCAGATGTTCGGCGACGCCGCTGAGAACATCGAGCAGCTCATCATCCGCGTTGCCCAGGAAACCAGCGGCTTTGCAGGCGTGGGCCGCGCGGGTCTCTCCCCGGTTCAATGGCGCGCCCTTCTGCAGGCCCTCATCTGGCAGGAAAGCCGGTTCACCATCGGCGCTCGCTCGCCCGTCGGTGCCTTCGGCCTTACCCAGATCATGCCCGGAACGGCCAGCGATCTCGGCATCAACCCGGAATACTATGACAGCCCCTATCTGCAGGTGCATGGCGGCGCGCGCTATCTCGCGACCCAGCTGAACACATTCGATGGCAACATCATCAACGCCCTCGCGGCCTATAACGCCGGACCCGGCCGGGTTTTCGAGTATGGCGGCGTGCCACCCTTCCGCGAGACCCAGCACTACGTGTCGGTCATCCCTGAACGCTACAATCTCTATCTAAGCCGTATCGGCGGGATCGATGCGCTTGGCACGATCGATCCGGCGCTTCTCGCCAATGCCAACCTCTCGCTCACGGGTCATGGGGCGGCCTTTTATGGCAGCAACTCACCAGCCGCGATCCGCCAAGCCGCCCTACGCATTTCCGACATCGTCGAACGGATTTCAGAGACTGAAGACGTGCAGGAGAGCATGGCGCTCAACACCTATGCTCGCGCCGAACTCGTGCGCCTCGTCGCTGCCCGCATCCGGCTTCAGGCAGCACGCACCCGCGTCCTCTCTGCCGAGGAACTAGCCCAAGCCAGCGCCCGAATGGCCGAAGGCGCGTTCATGGATTTTACGATCAGGGAGATTGAATGATGAGACTTTTGCTCGTGAGGACGGCCTTGGCCACGACACTTGGGATCGGTCTGCATCTTGGCGCCCTATCCCCTGCCCTCGCGCAAGGCGTGCCTGTCGTCGACACCCAGAACATCGCGCAAAACATCCAGCAGCTCCGGCAGATGATCGAGGACGAGATTCTGCAAAACGAGCAGCTGACGCAGCTCCGCGAACAGCTTGCCACGCTCACGGACCAACTCGCGGAGCTGCAAAGAACCTATGATGCGCTCACCCGCC
Organism: Neptunicoccus sediminis; assembly: GCF_001719615.1. Classification (GTDB taxonomy): domain Bacteria; phylum Pseudomonadota; class Alphaproteobacteria; order Rhodobacterales; family Rhodobacteraceae; genus Amylibacter; species Amylibacter sediminis. The sequence continues at coordinate 218 of NZ_MDVX01000030.1, read as the reverse complement.
TTGCCGAACTGCCGGATATCATCCGCACGGAAATGGAAGATGAATTGAACGGTCTGCTCGACCAAGAATTTGGCGACATCCTTGCGACGATTGAGGCGATCAAGACGGGGAATTTCTCCGGCCTGTCCGGTTCTGGCGCAGGCGAGATCGAAACCCAGATGGACCGGGTGCTGGCCGACCTCGGCTTTGACGAGGAAACCCTCTCGGAAATGGCCACG
>NZ_MDVX01000029.1 GCF_001719615.1 Neptunicoccus sediminis | reverse complement strand
CGGCAATCCCGGGGCCAACCGTGTGGCCACGCAGGCAACAACCGGCGCACTCGTCTCAGCCGCCGCCCAGAACAGCTATGAAGATGCCGGCCAGTCGCTCGAGCGGGTCGACCGCCTTGTCGGACTCATCGACGACATGGACGAACTAAAGGAAAGCATCGATCTCAACACGCGCGTGACCGCGGAGCTCGCCATTGCGCTGGTCGCCATGTGGCAACTCGAAGCCATCCAGACCGTGGGCGATGGCACCGGCGGCGTGATCGATGCCGCCACCATCGCCGAAGAACAGCACTTCATGGATTTCACGTTACCGGACCTCCGGGCAGACTGATCGTGGGGGCATGACGGGTGGCGACTGAACAAGAAATCATCGAGGAAGAACTGGTCTACGGTGCCTTGCGCCGCGAACGGCTTTGGCAGCGTCTTGGTCTGACAGGTCTTGTCTTCGGCATCATCGGCTGTCTGAGCGCAGCGGCTGTCTCGATCCTCGATGTCGACCCACCCCCCGTCGTTGTTCCCTACGATCCCGCCACCGGCTTTGCTCTCCCCGAGGCCTCGGTGGGCGCTTCCTCGGTGACCGCCAACCAGGCGATCATCGAGGCGGAGGTGTTCCGCTATGTGACTGACCGCGAAGTCTACAACCAGCTCGACAACGATTTGCGCATCCGCAGCGTCCTGCGCCGCTCGGACGGGGCCGCCGAGAGCGGGCTGCGCCAGATCTGGAACAGCGCAAATGAAAACTATCCGCCGACAGTCTATGGCCCCAATGCCCGGCTCGACGTGGAAATCCTCAGCATCAACCGGATCGGCACCAACCGCGCCACGGTGCGCCTGCGCAAGCGTCTGACCTCCATCAACGGCACCCAGACCGGGATCTTCACCGCGACCCTTCTCTTCGAGTTCCGCCCCGAGACCCGCCGGTCCATCGATGAGGTCTGGACCAATCCATTCGGCTTCACCGTCCTCGAATATTCCATCCGCTCCGACAGATTGGAGAACTGACGTTGTTGTTTATAAGATCGCTTATTTTTGTCATTGCCCTGTTGCCCGGCCTCGCCTCTGCCGAAGCCATCCCGCGTGGCGGTCCCAACGACAGCCGGGTGCGCTTGGCCACCTACCAGGAGGGTCAGGTCTACCGTCTCAGCGTGTCGCTCACCCATGTGACCACCATCGAGTTCGGGATCGGCGAAAGCATCCGCTCGATTATTGCAGGCGACACGGAAGGGTTTGAGATCGACGGCGTGCCGGGCGGCCAGGCCTTCGCGATCAAGCCCGTCGCGCGCGGCGTTCATACCAATGTGACGGTCTACACGAACCGCCGGAGCTACTACTTCAACGTCCAGGAGGTCCGCAGCCCAACCTTCTACGTGGTGCAGTTCCGCTATCCGGAGGACGATGCGCGCCCGACCCGGGCCATCGCCGCCCAAGCGCCGAACTACAACTACGGCGCCAGCGCGCGGACCGAGTTCACGCCAACGCGCATCTGGGATGACGGGAAGTTCACGTATTTCGCGTTTCCCAGAAACGCGCCTGTCCCCGCGATCTTCCGCTACGCGGGCGGCCGCGAGCGCACGGTCAACACGCAAACCCCTGAAGACGGCGTGATCCGCGTCAGCGGCGTAAATCGCCAATGGGTCCTGCGACTTGGCGAGGAGGTGGTCTGCATCGAGGCGATCCCGCCCGCGGAGGCCACCTCATGAGCGATACCAAGAACACCGAGCTGGAAAGGCGCCTCGCCGCCCTTGAGAAAGGCAGTGCCCGCGCCCCCACGGCGGCGCAGCGCCGGTCGCCCCTTCTCGCGCTGATCGTGGTCCTCATCATCGGCGCGGGTGGTGCCCTGCTTTTTCTCCTCTCACAGCCTGACGAAGAGGAAGCCTTGCCGACGGCCACCCCGGACGTCTTCCAAAACGAGGGGGACGGCTTTGGCGCCATCGAGACCTTGCCCCCGCCCGAGCCCGAGGTTGTGTTTGTCGGACCGGATCCAGTCGAGCCCAACGCGGAGCTTCTGGCGCAGATCACCGCGCTGCAGGCTCAGATCGAGGAATTACGCAACGCCCCCGAACCGGTCGTCGAGGAAGACACCGCCGCCGCAGAGGCGATCGACGCGCTGACCGCTCAGATCGCTGCGCTACAAGCCGCCTCGGAAGCCGCACAGCAACGATTCCAGGACGAACTGACGGCGCGGGATCGCAGCCTTGAGCAATTACGCATGGATCTGGAACTGGCCCAACTCGAGGCCAGCCGACCCCAGCCCGCCCCAGCGGGCCCCACGGAGGATGAGCTGCGCGCACGCGAGCAAGAGCGACTGCGCCGCGAGGAAGAAGCCCGGCGCATGGCCGAGCTGGAGCGCCGCGCCGCGGAGGAACGCGCCTTCCAGGAGCGGCGCATCGCCTCGCCCACCATCGCGTTTGGCGGCACGTCCGGAGCGAATGAAACGGCTCTGACCGAACGCACCTTCGGCGAGGTGACGGATTTCGTGCTGAACGGTGCACTGCCCTCGACGGTGACGCAGGCCGAGGTGATCGCCAATCCCTCCAACACGATTCTACAGGGCACCATGATCCAGGCCGTCATGGAAACAGCCCTCGACAGCTCTCTGCCCGGCCAGACCCGGGCCGTTGTTTCCGAAGACGTGTTCAGTTTCGACGGTTCTCGGCTCTTGATCCCGCGTGGATCCCGCCTCATCGGGCGCTATCGTTCGGGCGTTGATATCGCGCAGCGCCGGGTCACGATCGCTTGGGACCGGATCATTCTGCCCGACAACCAGACCATCCAGATCAGTTCTTTTGGGGGCGATGAATTGGGTCGCTCCGGCGTCACCGGCTTTGTCGACACGCGCTTTGACGAGCGCTTCGGCTCGGCCGCGCTGATTTCACTGATCTCCGCCGCGCCTAGTGCAGCCGCTGCAAATGTGCAGGACGAAACCGCCGCGGATGTGCTCGAAGACGTGGGCGATGATCTTGCCGATGCCACGGACAGTGTGATTGGCGATTACCTCTCGATCGGCCCGGTCATCTATGTCGACCAGGGCGCGCGCGTCACGGTGATGGTCGACCGCGATCTGGAGATATTCTGAGCCCATGTCGCTGAGCTATCTCGAAACCTCCCTCGACCGGATCGAAGCCGCCGCCCGCGACGATGTCATCGAGATCTGCATCAACCCCGACGGCTCCTGCTGGGGCGAATTCCAGGGCGATCATTTCATGCGAAAGCTGGCCCAGGCGCTGACCGCAATCGAAGTGAAAGACCTCGGCAACCAGATCGCCTCCTCCGCCAACACAACATTGAGCAAGGACCGCCCGATCGTCTCGGTCTCGATCACCTACAAGGGGCGCCCGATCCGCGCACAGGTCATCACCCCGCCTGCCGTGCTCTCGGCCATGTCGATCAGCCTTCGGTTCTTCTCAAGCCTGCCGCTTGACGGGATTGCGCTTGATTTCCTTTTTGGCAAGGAACGCAAGCTTGAAGAACTCCGCCTCGAGAAAACCCACGAACTGCGCGATGTGGTGGCCGCGGGCGTGATCGACGATGCGCTGGCCTTTTGCGTCGACAACAAGCTTAACATGATCGTCTCTGGCGGCACCTCCACCGGCAAGACCGTGGCTGCGCGCAAGATCCTCTCGCACGTGCCATCCGAGGAACGCATCGTCACCATCGAGGAAGCCGCCGAGCTTCTGCCGACCCAGCCCAATGCCGTGACCCTCATCGCCAATCGCGATGCGGAGTTCCAGACCGCCGATGTGCTGCTCACCGCAACGTTGCGCATGCGCCCCGACCGGATCATCCTGGGCGAGGTGCGAGGCAAGGAGGCCATGACCTTCCTCGAGGCGATCAACACTGGCCATGGCGGCTCAATGACCACGCTGCACGCAGAAACCCCGCAACTTGCCGTGCAGCGTCTGGCCATCGCCGCACTCAAGACCGAGATCCCGATGACCTATGCCGACATGATCCAGTACATCGAGAACTCCATCGACGTAATCATCCAGGCCGGTCGCCATGATGGCAAACGCGGCATCACCGAATTCTACCTGCCCGGCGCAACTGAGATTGGAACTTCCCCATGAAGACCTTTGAATACAACATCCTGTCCTTTCCCATGACCCGAAAAACCAGTCTCACCGACATGCAGGCCAGCCTGAACGCGAAGGGGGCCGAAGGCTGGGAGGTAGTGTCGATCAGCTCCTCGGAATTTGCCAATGTCGGGCACACGGTCTTCCTGAAGCGCGAAACCACCGTCATCGGAGCCACGGCATGAGGCTGGCACGGCTAACCCTTGCTTTGACCGGGATGGTCCTCGGCATGACGTCTTCACCAGCCTTCGCTGAGCGCAACCTGGTGCCGAGCCTTGAGCGCAGTTTCAACGTCTGTCCAGACCGGCCCGTCGAACCCAGCTGGATGCAAGAAATTCCCCTGCGCCAAGCCTATCAACGCGTGTTGGTCCAGGATATCTACCGCGCCCAGAATCTTGAGCGCATCGTCGAGACCGAAAGCTGCAACTGCGAAATCCGCTTCCCATCTTGGGACGCGGCCGAGGCGATGTTTCGAGAGCGCCACGCCAGTGACGAACGCTGGGAAATGCTGGAAGCTTCGGACGCCTACAATCGGCGCGCCAACAACGTTCGCCTCGAGGCTACGGCCATCTGCGAAGCCGCGGGCAATTGGTAAGGCAGCCCCGCTATGAGCGTCGTCACCTACTTCGTTGAAACCTCCCAAGGCTATCTCGACACAGCCGCAGAAACCCAGTTCGGATCGGTCGCGGCAACGGTTGGCACGCTTCTGGTGCTGGGAACAACGCTTGTGGTAATCCTCGTCTTCCTGAACATGATCTACCAATACAAGGCGATGGACGGCCGCACGGCCTTCTGGCTCGCGGTCAAGATCGGGTTGATCGGAATATTCGCGACCAACTGGGTGCAGTTCAACACCCTCTCCTCCGCCATCCTGGCCGGCATCGACAGCATTGCGGGGGCGCTCGTGGCTTCGGTCGGTGGTGGAACTCCCGGCCCTTCTGGCACCTTCGCGGAAGAATTCGACCGACTGATCGCTGAACTCGGCGACTACCTCAATGCAGCTGGATCAGAACTGAACTGGATGGCCGGCGCCATGCTAGACATTGTCGGGGTCCTCTTGCTCTCGATACTCGGCGGGCTGGCCGCCTTCATCCTTGTGGCATCCCGCCTGGTGATCGCACTTCTAATCGGG
>NZ_MDVX01000028.1 GCF_001719615.1 Neptunicoccus sediminis | reverse complement strand
TCGCGCCGGTGATGATCTTCCTCACCCTCTTCGAGGTGACCAAAGATTACTTCGCACGCTGGCTGTCGGCACTGGTTTCCTTCGCACTCTACCCAATCGTCGTCGCAGGGGTGTTCGCAACGATCACTGGCGTCTCTTCCGCTCTGATCGGTAAGCTTGGCGACCCGGAAGGGGCTTCAAACATAGGCGCGCTCATCCCCTTCTTCATGATGGTCCTCATGGCCAAGGGCTTCATCATTGCCACGCCCTTCATCGTCCGCGCGATCTCCGGAAACATCATGATGCCCGCCCTCTCCGGTGGTCTCGGCGGCGGCTACAGCTTTGCCCGCGCCGCAATGGGCAGCCAGCAGGCCTACAATCGCTACCTGATCGGCGGGGCAAGTGGCGCGGAGTACGCCGCCCTCAGGGCGCGGCAGTTCTTCGGCGTGCAGCAGATGCCCGTGAGACAAGGCATGGGGCAGACGGGTTCCGCAGGAGGCACAGGATCCGCAGACTCGGGGTCAAAAATGCTGGCGCAGCTGGCGAGACTGGGTCGACTTGGACGACGGTGACGGCCCAAACCGGACCTTGCCCACCAATTCAAAATGCTGCAATGCGGTCCGCCATTGCGGCCATTCATACAGAGCGCAGAATTTTGTCGGCTCAAACGTCAGTGTGGGGACGTTTCGGATAGTCGCTGTGCCCTCATTAATGCTCAGATCTGCCCAGCAGGGGCTGACGTCAGACAAGCCTGAACTAACGTGACAAAGGGAAGACGGCGGTCCTCTTGACGGTTCCGTAGACAAAGCTCGTGTCGATGGAGGCGATGCCGCCGATGGGGTGTATCCGGTTGCGGATAAAGTTCTCATAGGCTTCCAGGTCAGGGACCAGCACCCTTAACTGATAGTCCATCGCCCCGGTCATCACGTGACATTCGAGCACTTCATCAATTAGCCGGGCCCGTTTCTCAAATTTTTGGACATCCTCTTCATTGTGCCGCTCCAGTTTAATTCGCACAAAAACAGTGATGGCCAGACCGTAGGCGGCCGGGTCAACTTCGGCGCTATATCCCTGAATGACTCCCTTGGCCTCCAGGTTTCTTACCCTGCGCAAGCACGGGGATGGCGACAGGTTCACGGCCTCGGCAAGATCCTGGTTGGTCATCCGCCCATCACGCTGGAGGGCGCGTATAATTTGTCTGTCTTTGGTGTCCATTGCGCCCCCTGATTGGCAGATTGTGCCAATTTATATGTAAGTTAGGACATAATTGGCAATTAAATTACGTCGTGGATAGCGCATAATGGCATGATATCGATTCAGGAGCCACTTATGACCCGTCCAGCTAGCTTTGCCACCCGCGCTATTCACCACGCCTATGATCCGATGCAAAACGAAGGAGCGCTAACGCCGCCTCTGCACCTGACTTCGACCTTTGCCTTTGAGACTGCCGAGGCTGGTGGCGAGATGTTCGCAGGTGAGCGGCAGGGGCATGTCTACGGCCGAGTTTCGAACCCGACCTGCGATTTGTTGGAGCGTCGCATTGCCACGTTGGAGGGGGCCGAGGCTGGCTTGGCGCTTGCCAGTGGCATGGGCGCGATTACCGCCGTACTATGGACGCTGCTCTCGCCAGGTGACGAAGTGATTGTAGATAAAACTGTATATGGCTGCACCTTTGCCTTCATGCAGCATGGGCTGGCAAAATGGGGGATCACGATCACCCATATAGACATGACCGATCCGGAAAAACTACGCGTAGCAATCTCCGACAAAACCCGTGTCGTCTATTTCGAAACCCCGGCTAACCCAAATATGCGGCTGGTGGATATCGCGGCCACGGCCGAGATTGCCCACGCAGCGGGTGCGCAGGTGGTCGTCGACAACACCTATGCCACGCCTTACCTGACACGCCCGATTGAGAGGGGCGCCGATATTGTTGTGCATTCTGCCACCAAATACCTTGGCGGTCATGGCGATGTGGTGGCCGGGCTGGTTGCAGGCAGTGCAGAGCAGGTTGCCGAAAT
>NZ_MDVX01000027.1 GCF_001719615.1 Neptunicoccus sediminis | reverse complement strand
TTGGTGGGTATGAAAGATATGACCGGCGCGGTGATGGCTCCGTTCAACGCGATGTTGATCTTGCGCGGGCTAAAAACGCTGGCGCTGCGTATGGATCGCCACTGCGCCTCAGCCCGTGTCGTTGCCGAATTCCTGGAAGGGCACTCTGCAGTAAAGGCCGTGTATTTCCCGGGGTTGGAAAACTCCCCCCAGCAGAAGCTGGCAGAGCAGCAAATGGATCAACCCGGCGCAATGATCGCGTTTGAAATCGATGACGGTATGTCTGGGGGTATTGCCTTTATGAACAGGCTGAAGATGATCCAGCGAGCGGTGTCGTTGGGCGATGCTGAGACATTGATCCAGCATCCTGCTTCGATGACCCACTCTACTTACACGCCCGAAGAACGCGCCGAACATGATATCAGCGACGGTTTGATCCGCTTGTCCGTGGGGTTGGAAGAGGTCGAGGACATTCTTGCCGATCTGGAGCAAGCCCTGCCGATGCCGGAACGCCATGCAGCCGAATAAGGAATAGCGCCATGCGTCCTGATCTGACCCATCTGAAAACCATTGAACAGCGCCTGCTGTGGTTGTCGCATTGGATGATTCATCACGCCAATCACGTGCGGCCCAAGGTGGACGGGATCAAAGTCGGCGGTCATCAGGCCTCGTCGGCGTCGATGGTATCGATCATGACTGCGCTTTACTTCTC
>NZ_MDVX01000026.1 GCF_001719615.1 Neptunicoccus sediminis | reverse complement strand
CCAGAGGATCGAGTGGCTGTGAAACCCCATGCCTCGCCGATTTTCCACGCGATGCAGTATCTCATGGGGAACCAGACGCGCGAGAAGATGGAAAACTTCCGCGGCTTCGGTGGTGTGCAATCCTACCCCAGCCGCACCAAGGATATCGACGATGTGGATTTCTCAACCGGTTCGGTGGGATTGGGTGTGGCGATCACGTCCTTTGCTTCCATCATTCAGGATTACATCAAAGCCAAAAGCTGGGGAGGCGATGCCCCGATGGGCCGCATGGTCGCATTGGTGGGCGATGCAGAATTGGATGAGGGCAATATATACGAAGCCTTGCAAGAGGGCTGGAAGAACGATCTGCGCAACACATGGTGGGTGATCGACTATAACCGCCAATCGCTCGACGGGATCGTGCGTGAAGGGCTTTTCGAGCGTCTCGAGAAGATTTTTGATGCCTTCGGTTGGGACGTGGTGCGGATCAAACATGGTGCATTGCAGCGTGCGGCATTCCAGGAACCGGCCGGAGACAAATTGCGTGACTGGATCGACGATTGCCCGAACCAAGAATACTCGGCGTTGACTTACATGGGCGGGGCTGTTTGGCGCAAACGGCTTTTGGATGACCTGGGTGATCAGGGCGACGTCAGCGCATTGATTGAACGGCGCAGCGACGATGAACTGGCCGAATTGATGGAGAACCTCGGAGGCAACTGCGTCGAGACTATGGCCGATACGTTCAATGCCATCGATCATGACCGCCCGACCTGTTTCCTTGCGTATACAATTAAGGGCTGGGGCACACCAATCGCAGGTCACAAAGACAACCACGGCGGGCTGATGAGCAAAACTCAGTTTGCCGATTGGCAGGCTCATATGGCCGTTGCAAAAGGGGAGGAATGGGAGCTTATGGCAACCGTTGACGATCCCGTTGCTCTTCGCGACTTCCTGTCACAAGTGCCGTTCTTCGCTAAAGGGACGCGCTGCTACAGCGATGCCAAGCTGGCCGTGCCCGCTATTGAAATCGACACCTCGCGAGAAATCTCGACCCAAATGGCATTCGGTAAGATTCTTGATGACTTGTCCAAGCGTGACAGTGATCTGGCCGTGCGGATCGTCACCTCATCACCGGATGTTACTGGCACCACCAGTCTCGGCCCTTGGGTGAACCGCCGCAAGCTTTTTTCTCGCGCGGAGCAGGCA
>NZ_MDVX01000025.1 GCF_001719615.1 Neptunicoccus sediminis | reverse complement strand
ATGCCTTTATCGAAAATCGCATCCCTTCCACCGCGAAATGGGAATTCACGCCCGAAGGTCAGCACATAGAACTCGGCATTGCGGAGATGAACCTCATGTTGCTGCTGGGAGCTGCTGGCTTGAGCCACAGCGTTTTTGGCAAACGGCTGATCCCCATCGGAACGGTTTATGACCCCTTCGTGGCGCGCGGGCTCGATGCGTTGAACTATGCCTGTTATCAGGACGCACGTTTCATCCTTGTGGGCACACCTTCCGGCGTGACGTTGGCGCCCGAGGGCGGCGCACACCAATCTGTGGGCTCGCCACTGATCGGGATGTCTCAGGATGGGCTGGCATCGTTTGAACCCGCCTTTGCAGATGAGTTGGCCGTGATCATGCAATGGGCTTTCGACTATCTACAGCGCGACGGCGAGGGCGACCCGGATGAGCGGACATGGTTGCGCGATGAAACCGGGGGATCGGTCTATCTGCGTCTGACCACCAATCCGATTGAGCAGCCTGGGAAACGGAGGGATGAGGATTTCCGTCAAGGTGCCATCGATGGTGCCTATTGGCTCCGCAAGCCGGGGCCGAATTGTGAAGTGGTCATTGCTTATCAGGGAGCCGTTGCGCCGGAAGCGATCAAGGCAGCGGGTATAATCGGTGAAGCGAGGCGCGATGTAGGCGTTCTCGCCGTTACTTCGGCGGACCGCCTGAACGCGGGTTGGACTGCGGCGCAACGAGCGCGCTCGCGGGGAAACAAGGCAGCGCAGGCCCATATTGAAACCCTGATGACCGACTTGCCACCGCATTGCAAAGTCATCACCGTCATCGATGGTCATCCCGCAACGTTGTCATGGCTCGGCAGTGTTCAGGGGCATCAGACGGTTCCGTTGGGGGTCGAGCATTTTGGCCAAACTGGGACCATCGCTGATCTCTATCGCCACCACGGCATTGACGCGGCTGCCATCGTGGAACGGGTGAATGGTTTGACGGTCGGGAAAGAACTGAACCAAAGCATTTCGGATACGCACACCTACAACTGAGGTTTTGTGACCGATACCGTGGCTGTGATTGGCGGTTCACCGCCCTTATTGCAAAGTACACGAGCGGCCCACAGCTGCCGTTCGCGCCAAGATTGATGCCGCATCGCAGCTTCCCTAGAGCCGCTGTTGACTCGCCGAAAGGAATGCTATATGCAGGCTCGGTTCGTTGATGTTGTCTGGTGATAAAATAGCTCCACCAGCCCAAGTGTGTCCTCGATACTCTTTAAGAACGTTCACATTTTACTAACCTCTCTTGTCTAACCTAAGCTCCGTGTGCATGTATTGTGCACACAAAGGAACCGAAGCAGTGACTTACAATCCACGAAAAGCGGCGCAAACGATTGCATATTTTGCCCTTCAGTCGGGTGGATCAACTGTATCGGTCTTGAAGGCAGTGAAGTTAGTTTATCTCGCTGATCGTGAAAGTGTGAAGCGCAGGGGGCACCCGATTCAAGATGAATCCCGGGTATCCATGCCGCATGGTCCGGTAAACTCTATCACCTATGACTACCTTAGCGGCGCATATGATCCCGAGGGCGTGGGATGGGCTGATTTTCTCAAGGACCGCGAAGACCACAACGTGGGCTTGGCCAGCACCAACATATCTGTTGATGACCTTGATGAACTCAGCCAAGCGGAACTGGCTATCCTTGCGGACATCTGGACCCAGTTTGGCAGCATGAACAAGTGGGCTTTGCGCGACTGGACGCATGTGGCCGAAAATGTGCCGGAATGGAAAGATCCTAAAGGATCATCCCGCAAAATCAGTCTGCAAGAGATCATGAAGGCAGTGGGTGTGAACGAATCTGAAAAACGCGCTCGTGAATATCAGAGCCTTCAGAATGCCCAAGATATCCTGGCGTCGCTTTAGAGTTGGTTTATCGGAGAGGAACCCTGCTGGTCCCCTCTGGGCCAGACAAACATCTGTTCATTGTGTGCAATGACACATGTCAGCACGGCCTGAACCTTCTTGTAAATATCAGTTCATTCTATGATGGCTGCGATCGGACGTGTCTCTTGGATGTTGGTGATCATCCGTTTGTGAAGCACTTATCTTATGTCTTTTACGCCCAAGCCAAGATCAGTAAAGCGGACCAAATTCAACGCGGATTTAATAATAATGTCTTAATTCCACAGCCGGACATGGCTATTCAAGTGTTTAAACGCGTTGAGGCTGGCATCACGGTTTCTCCAGACACTCCTGGAAACGTTTTGAAGTATTTCCGTCAACTGTGAACGTTGCGCCATTTTGTGCGTGTGCCCTTTTACTTCGGCCTCCACCGAATTGCGCAACGGCAGTGAATGGCCGCTCTCCGCCCTACCTGTAGGTGGCCTAGGGTTCCGCGGCGCAATCCTGGCCGAGTGTCCGCTTCCTTCATCTGGCCGAGCTCGGTTCGCACGCGCAGAGAAGGTCCGGAATCCGCCCGTTGTGTCAATCGACGCGAACGGCCCATTGCCGACCTTCGTGCTAAACACGCCTAACGACCGCTGTAAGAACGGATTGGGCGTGATGGACACTAGTGTCGCGATTTTCTAAATCATGTCCAAAGCTACGGGTTATACGGAACCAGCATCAGAGGGCTTTTTGCGTCCTGGTGGTTCCGGAATATGGTCCCCTTCACTTCCCTCAATGATCCAGTTTGCCCATTGCCTGAGTGCGTTTCCTGTTCGTGCTTTGGATGCATCGGTCCAGTTCAAATTGAACTCGTCAGAAACGAAAGCACCCAACTCCGGACCAGAAAGATTCCCATTTTTCTTTAGTGCTTCTATACACTTGTTGATAGCTACTTCATTCTTTGCAGAGGTCCATACCGCTTCGCGAACTCCCCCAAACTTTGCAAGCGCTTGAGAGTTAAGTTTCGCAACATCATTTTCTACCTCAACAAGGTTGAACCGCTTCAACACGGAAACTGAATTCCTATAACCTGAAGAGTTGGCGTTCTTCACATCTGCATTTTGTTGGAGAACATCGAAGGCATCGCAGACACTCGCCGGCGATGCCATAGCAGAAAACACTTCACTACTTCTATAACGTCTCGCAACTTTTGAAACAACACTCCCAGAATCTTGCACAGTGAACCTTGGTCCTGAACGAGCCAAAAATCCTACCTGAATGAAGATATTGACGAACCTGTTCGTATAAATTCCCCAAGTTTTTTCTGTGAACTTCTCGCTTGGAAGGCAGTCTTTCAGCCCACTGAGGATTTCGGATTTTGCAATTGTTTGACCCGCATGGTTCCGATAGAGGTCAATTTTCAGAGAGTGTTTGTCGATCTTTATTCTAATTCTTGACAGGATACCTCGAACGGTTCTATCGGCCATGTCACGATGAAGCTTAAAAGAAGTTCCTTGCCTCTCAGCTACTCCAAACAGCACTAAGTCAGCACCAATATTCCAAACAGTTCGTTCATTAAGGCTTGCCTTCTTAGCGATACCCTCAGAGGTTTGAAATTGGTCCTTTTCTAACACTTCACCCACTTTAAGCATGGCTGTGATGTCGGATGAAGGGATATAGTTAAAGGGCACAACCGGCACGTTCCCAGATAACAGATAGTCTCTGAAGATATCCCAATACACGTTCAAGCGATCACCGCTCCTGATGACCAATCTTTTTGCAACGAGACCATTCACGGTTGCCACCCCTGAGATTTCAATGATCTCGCTCCAGTCCGCTGGCGCTTTGTCCGCGATGAGCTTTAGGCTGGCGAGTTCCCTTTGATCGAGCGTCTGGAGATCGTTCTCAAACAAGTTTCTGACATCCAGTTCTAAGAGGGTTGAGTTGGTTCCGTTCTGCTGGTCCTGGTTTTCATAAAGATGAATGCACAACTTTTTGAGCAGCCATGGAAAGCCTTGGCTTGAATGCGAAATTTGATGCCTGATTTCTGCAGGTAGCGTAAAATCGGCCTGTTTTTCAAATGCAGTGATTGCCTTGGCAATCTCCCCTTTGTTGAAGCTATTTAGCTTAAACTCTCTCCTGTGATCAGAAAGCTCGTGCCAGATATGGTAGGCGGGATGGTCCTGCTGCGTTGTACTGTCTGTCTTCCAAGCAAAGCCCAAGCCGATGGCTCCCTTGAAGGAGGCGACATCAATCATAAGGTCTTTTGCGGCTGTGAAAACACTGAATAGTTCAGGCTTCGAATAAAGCTCTTCGAACTGGTCGAAAATGAGACAAACAAACTTACCCTCCTTTTTTATGCTCTCCAGGTATTCAGATATGCTTGGAGAAGATAGGGGAGTGCTTGGATTTGAGAGCTGAATATCTATCTTTTCCCCAAAGCCGGATTTTTGTGCCTGCTCCAAGCACTTGATCAAGGAAGCGGAGACGTATGCGGGGTTCCGCGCGCCTCGCATGTCTACAGCAAACGTGAAAAGCTTCTTCTTATAGTGCTTGTTTTTGGTTCGATCTCGAACCTTGGCTACTAGCGAACTTTTTCCTAAGCCAGAATTCCCTGTAATGGCAAATATTCTGGTGGCATCGGTTGTCGTACGAGCATTTTCTAAGAAACTCAATATGTGCTTTTGTGTATCATCTCGACCGATGAAATCTTGCGGTCTAGCAGGACGATAATCATCCCACGATTCACCGGTTTGCACCTCAACCACGTTGGGTGGAGTATTATCGGCTACGTTCTTTGTTTCATCCAGAACGTCGATCCCAATCGCAACGTCATAGTCGCACAAGACGCTATCTAATGTAGAAATATTATTCAGTGTTTCGCTGTCCGATATCCGTTGGCCAGTTTTCGCTCCAAAAAAGATAACCCCATGAGGTGCTCCTCCCAAAAGAGTATAGGCAGCCCAAAATCGTCCAAACGGGGAAATCACAAGTGTCCACTCCCCAACAGCTTCACTTGATCCCGCAAACTCTGATGCCAATTCAGTTGGCGGGTCACATATTACGGATGCCTTTTTGAGCGATTGAACGATAAGATCGGGCGTGTAAAAGCTGAGCCGAGAAGCTTTTTCAGCGGGCTTCTTTTTCCACATTTCTACGAAACCCTTAGCTTCCTTTCCAAACTCAGCGGTCGAAACAAGCCATCCTTCAGCGTAGTCATAGGCGTCAACGGTTCCATTGAGCTGCCGAAGTATCGGGGCACCAATGTTTGCGGTCTGAGCCTTGCATTCAACGTAAATTTCCTTGCCG
>NZ_MDVX01000024.1 GCF_001719615.1 Neptunicoccus sediminis | reverse complement strand
GACCTCGTGCTTACAAAGGAGATCGAGTTCAGCTCCTGTAACACGAATTTCTTTAATTACTTTGAAGCTTTGAGCCGAGAGAAGGTCGGTCGCTAAACCTTCCAGTAAGTCGCCTTTTGCTTTGGTACTGTCGTCTGCTCTGCATGCAACTTCGATCTTCATCCGTTCGCCTCAGTGATTTGACTTGGTAATTTACTGGTTCTGTTGTTCCGGCCTTCAACCATAGCCACATTCGGGCGGGATTTACCATCGGTCAGATCAGGCTTCTCGCCCGCTAGCGGTGCCTTTCAGGCCTGCTTCGGAAAGAGTGTTGCTGGATGCAGTTTTGGGGTCGGCAGCTTCAGCTTCCTGCGTAAAGCCGACATTGGTTTAGATTGCAGCGAAAGTCCGGAATCCTGAAGGTTTTTCGATGCGGGCCGCGGCGCACCGGTGGCCATCCTGCGGTGGCGGCCCGCGTTGACAAACCTCGGAAGGAGGAAGCCGCGGGGGTCTTGGATCAGGCTATGGGGAAAGTGCGCGGACGCTTGGGGCAACCATTGGATTTGGGTGCGGCTGATAGCGTGGCTGGCGACCGATCCGCCTTTTGATTGCTCCAACAGCACGGAGGGACTGGGGGCAAATGCACCCGAGGGGCCTGACCGGTGACGGCAGGCACAATCCAGCCTGGCCGGGTTTTGCAGGGAGCAGCCGGTGCCATTCTGTAAAAGGGGATCGATGACAGGAGATTTATCATGCGGCCTGCTCCCTGGGTGGTGCGCGCGACATTGGTTTTTGCCCACGCCGGAAGATC
>NZ_MDVX01000023.1 GCF_001719615.1 Neptunicoccus sediminis | reverse complement strand
CGATGATGCGCATGGGGCCACCGCAGCAGGGGCATGGTTCGCGCAGCGTAAGTGGGATGATCTCGGCGTTGGATCCTGATGCGGGGGCTTGGTCCGGATGTTCGATACATAACAGGGAGCGGATCGTTCTGATGTTGGCCTTGCGGGCCGAGCTGGCCAGCAGGCCGTAATGCCGGATGCGGTGGAATCCATCTGGAAGGACGTGGATCAGGAAGCGGCGGATGAACTCGGGCGTGGCCAGCCGCATGACGGATCGGCAGTTGCCGGATTTAATGCGATAGTCTTTCCAGCGGAATGCGACCGTCTCGGCATCGGCGCTGACCAGACGGGCGTTCGAGATCGCCACCCGGTGGGTGTAGCGGCTCAGATAGGCCAGCACGGCCTCAGGACCACCGAAGGGCGGTTTGGCGTAGACCACCCATTCGGATTTGTGGAACGGGGCGAGCCAGGTGGCGAATGTATCGGCTTCAGCCAGCCCTTCGAGATTACCGAAGAAGGTGAGTTTGCCCGCGCTATGCAGATCCATCAGCCCTTGCAGAAACAGGCGTCGGAACAGCCGCGACAGCACCCGCACATGCAGGAAGAAGCCGGGTTTGCAGGCGACCCACCGTGTGCCGTCGGGTGACAGGCCGCCGCCTGGCACGATCATATGTATGTGCGGGTGGTGGGTGAGTGCCGAGCCCCAGGTGTGTAACACGCTGGTCATACCCACCCGCGCACCCATGCGTTTGGGGTCTGCCGCGATGGTCGTCACCGTTTTAGCGGATGCCTTGAACAGCAGGCCGTAGACCGCCCGCTTGTTCCAATGGGCGATCTGCGCGATCTCGGCTGGCAGGGTAAAGACCACGTGGAAATACTCCACCGGGAGCAGGTCCTCGGCACGCGCTTCCATCCAGTCGCGCGCGGCCGGTCCCTGACACTTGGGGCAGTGCCGGTTCTTGCAAGAGTTATAGGCGATATGATGGTGGCCGCACTTGGTGCATCCCGCCACATGCCCGCCGAGCGCCTCGGTTCGGCAGGCTTCAATCGCCGACATCACTTTGAGCTGGGAGAGGCTGACATGCCCCGCATTGGCCTGCCGCCATGTAGAACCGTATCGTCGAAAGATGTCAGCGATCTCCAGCTTTGGTTGGGCCACTGGTCCCGGGCGCTATTGCATTCCTCGTCGCAGGGTCTCGTCTTGCAGCAGCTTAATTTGCTCATAGGGGCTGACGGTGCTGCGGATCGTCTTGGTGGCCACATGGGCATAACGCGCAGTGGTTGTTAGCTTGGCGTGGCCAAGAAGCACCTGAATAACTCGCACGTCCGTGTTCGCCTCCAGCAGATGGGTCGCGAAGCTGTGGCGAAGCGTGTGCAGCGTTGCCGCCTTCTTGATGCCCGCCATGTGCTTGGCCGAGGTGAACGCCCGGTTCAACTGGCGTGGCGACAGAGGATTGATCTTGGGCTTGCCTGGGAACAGCCATCCCTCCGGACGGGATTCACACCAGTAGTCGCGCAACAACGCGAGCAGATTGGGCGACAGCATCGCTTTGCGATCCCGACCGCCCTTGCCGTCATCGACATGGATCAGCATCCCGCTGCCCGGCAGCGCATGCTTGCATGTGCGAGAGGGGGCGCTGTCGATATCATTGACCTTGAGGTGGCACACCTCGGAGGCGCGCAGCCCCGCCCCGTAGCTGATGCCAAGGGCGGCGCGATACTTGAGCCCCGGGCCGGGAACGGCGGCCAACAGATCAGCTACCTCTTCGACGCTTAGAACTATGGGTAGTTTACGGGGCTTGCGGTGAAACTGCATGAACCGCTTCATGTCTTCACGTCCGCAGGTGGTGCCGAAAAAGAAGCGAAGCGAGATGATCCGCACGTTGAACGTGCTGGCCGACACGCTGTCCTCGGTCATTTTGAGCTGATACGCGCGCAATTCCTCCGGCGTGGCCGTGTCGGGCGGCCGTCCAAGAAACGCCGCAAAATGCTTCACGTTGCGAATATGGGCTTTCTGGGTCTTCTCGGCCAAACCCCGAATGTTCATGTCTTCGATCATTCGCTGGCGTAGCGGGCTTACTCTCTCCTCTGCCATGGGAACCTCCTGTGTGATGATTGAGAAGACCCCAATCATCAGGCAGGTCAGAAAAATCGCAAAATCCACCCCGTTACGGGCGTTGTACGCCATCAGCCAAGAGCGCCAATGCCGCGGAGCGGCTTAGTCCTTCCGCCCTCTATGACCGTCAGACCATGCCCACCGCCCTACCGATGAATTGGCTTTTTGCCACCCTCCTCCTGCAGCATCGCTTCCATTTCTTCTAAGCCATCGACTGCAGAGCGCATCTGCGCCTCATCATCCACCCCCACTGTCTCGGCATCCGCAAGCTGTCCCCCAAAATCCATCTCCATCTGGCGCTGTTCCTCGGCGATAACGGCTTGAACGACAGGCGTGGTCTTCTTTGGAACAACATCAGATTGCCCTGACGGTTGACCGTCAACGCCCTCGCGTGCCCGCTCCACATCAGTTTCAGAACCACAGGGGCCGTCCGGTGGCGGTGTCATCGGCATGGCGTGCATGCTCAGCGGCAGCGCGTCTTGCGATCCCCCTCCCCCCAGCTCCGGAAACGGCAACTCGCCCGTCTGCGCCGCGTGGATTGCCTTGAACAGCCGGTCGTCGAAGTACTGGATCCGCTTCGCCCGGACAGGCATCTGGGCATCGATCACCATGACTATCTCGTCGAGCGGCAGGCGGCGCGCCTCATCTTCAGGCAGCAAGGAGCTTTCTTCGGTCCGCGTTGATTGGCTGCGCCCTTCAAAGGGGTTCTTGCCGATGGACTGCGAACGCGTGACCACGGTCTTCGTCGTCTTGCCGACCGCCTTACTCAGCTCCTCGACGGTCTTCTCGTCCGAGGGCGTCAGGTAGAGCTTCACGCCCGCGTTGCCCTGCAGCGCACGGCGGGTGTTCTCGCCATAGATTTCATCGAGGGCAGGGATCGTCTGGGTAACCACGGCCAAGTGGCCGCGGTAGGTACGCAGGGTCTCGATGCTCTCGACCACAATGGGCATCTTGCCCAAACGGTTGAACTCGTCGAGCATGATCATAACCGGCCAGGGCTCATCCGGTCCGGGATCCTTTTCCTGCATGGCGGAGAGGAGATCGGAGAAAAACAGCCGGATGAGGGGTGCGAGCGGCTTTACCATCAACGGCTGAACGACGAGATAAACCGAGAAGGGTTTCTTGCGGATCGTGCGGAAATCAAAGTCCGACACCGCCGTCGCCTCATCGATGGCCGGGTTCTGCCATTGATCCAGCCCCGAGGT
>NZ_MDVX01000036.1 GCF_001719615.1 Neptunicoccus sediminis | reverse complement strand
ATCCAGTCCGGACGCGAAGCGGCGTCTACGACGCGTCCCGGAAAAATGGCCTCGTAGCAGATCGAAAGGCCGACCGGAGATAAACCGGGTAGCTCAACGGTCTGGGGGCCGGGACCGGGCGTGAAGTCCCCAAGCCCTGCGGTCAGTCGCTGGATCGGAAGAAAACCCCGCAAGGGAACATATTCCCCGAACGGCACGAGATGATGCTTGGAGTATCGCGTGACGATCCGTCCGGTCTGATCGACCGCGAGGATCGAATTTCGATAGCGTGTGCCCGTCCCGCCCGGCTCTCGCGTCTGGGCGCCGGTCAGTAGAACGCTGCCTTCAGGCAGACGGTCAGCAATCCGATCCAGCATTCCAGGATTCTCATCAAGATAGCCGGGAAATGCACTTTCGGGCCAGAGAAGGACGTTAAACCTGCCAGACTGCGCGGACAGATCCAGATAGCGGGATATGTTCCGGCCGCGGAACGCGGGGTCCCATTTCTCCGTCTGAGGAATGTTTCCCTGAACGATCCTGACGGTTGTGTCTGTTGGCGGTGTGGTGGCCATAAGGCGAACCGTACCGAGGGTTCCGGCACCCCCCACCACCGACATGAAAACAAATGCGGCGAACGCATTTTGCCGACGATTCCGCATGAGGAGCGTTACGGGCAGGACCGACAGCAGAACTGTGAGGAGGCCAAGTCCGTAGCTGCCAACCCATGCGGCCATTTGGCGTGGAATATCGTAGTCGGCCCATGCATAGGCAATCAGGTTCCAGGGGAAGCCTGTCAGCATGGTGCCGCGCAGCCATTCAGAAACCGACCAGCAGACCGCGAAGATCAATGCGCCGGAGACACCTTTCGTCCTGCTCCATGCGAACGCTGCCATTGCCGCCGCCGGGAACAGCGCAAGGCCGGCGGCCAGTCCAGCCACCGCAGGAACGGCCATCCAGCCGAACCGCTCCGCGTCGACGAAAAAGCTCTCCGCGATCCAGGACAATCCGAACAGGAAGAAGCCCACGCCGAACGCCCATCCGGCAAGTCCGGCCCGCATGCGGCTCTCTCCGACCGTGAGGAGATACAGCGCGCCAAACGCGACGGGCAAAAGCACCGGCATCGAGAATGGTGGCAGAGCGAGAACCGCCAAAGCGCCGAGACCGAATGCACAGAATGTGAGGATGATACCTGACATTCTGGAAATGCGGAGAACAGTGATGCCGATTGAAATCACCGAGATCTATCTTGAGGTTTCGGACGCAGCGACCTTTTCGCGCCCCGAGAAGATCAGCAAAATCCCGACGCCGCAGACCACGAAGACATCCGCGAGGTTGAACGCTGGCCAATGCGCCGTTCCGAGATAGAAATTCAGAAAATCGGTCACCCCTCCAAAGCGAAGACGATCGACGATATTCCCAAGAGCGCCGCCGATCACCATGCCGTAGGCAACCGCCTCGGCTGCCCGCGTTGCCCGGATCAGCGAGACGGCAAGAAACAGGACGATGGTGGTGGCGACCAATGCAAGGACCCACCACGGCACATTCTGAAAGAACCCGAAGGTCACGCCGTAGTTGCGGTGGAAGATCAGGTTGAAGCCGGGGAATACAGCGACGCCGGGGGCGAGCGCTTCTGCGTTCGCAAGCACGAACGCCTTCGATGCCTGATCGGCGGCAAGTGCCGCGACAGCTGCACAAATGCCAATGGAACGAATTGCCATGAATCACCCCAACCAGACATCTAGGAACAGCATGACGACGAGGCCGATCGCGAGCCCGGTCGTCGCCTGCTTCTGGTGGCCGCTGCGATGGGTTTCCGGGATGATCTCGTGGCTGATGACGTAAAGCATCGCGCCCGCCGCAAAAGCCAGACCCCAGGGCAAGAGAGGCTGCGCCACGACGATCACCGCGGCACCGAGAAAGCCCGTGACGGGTTCGACCAGACCGGTCAGTGCCGCGATGCCGAACGCACGGCCCGCCGAGTATCGCTCGCCCAGTAGGGCGACTGCAACAGCCAGCCCTTCAGGCGCATTCTGCAATCCGATCCCGAGAGCGACGGGAAATCCGCCTGTAAAACCATCAGCTCCGAACGCAACGCCGACGGCCAGACCCTCCGGCGCATTGTGGATCGTGATGGCGATGATGAAGAGCCAGACACGGCGCAGCGAGACCGCCTCCGGGCCTTCGCGCCCGCTGCTGAAATGCTCATGCGGGATCATTTCGTTCATCATGGCGACCGCGCCCATGCCCATCAGGATCGCAGCACAGACGATCAGCGCCGGTATCGCGCCATCCCCGTATCGGCCCTCCGCTGCGTCGAGTGCCGGTATGATGAGAGAAAAGAAAGACGCGGCAAGCATGACCCCGGCGGCAAAGCCGAGCGAAATATCGCGCCATTTGCGTGACGGGGTCTTGCCGAGAAGTACGGGCGTCGCCCCGACGGCGGTCATGAGACCGGCGGCCAGGCTGCCTAGAAAGCCCAGTGCGACTGGTGAGAGTGTTGTGATTTGCTCCACTTTAACTCGCCGGATAGGACGAAAAGATCTCAGTGGAGCCGTCGGATTTCACCAGAAAGACATCGTAGGCTTCGGCATCGTCGCCGAAATCCATGCCGGGCGAGCCGATGGGCATGCCGGGCACGGCCAGGCCTATGGCATCGGGACGTTCTTCAAGCAGTCGAGTAATATCGGCTGGCGGAACGTGACCCTCGATGGTGTAGCCTTCGACGGTCGCCGTGTGACAGGAAAACATATCGACGGGAATACCGCGGTCCATCTTCAGACGGATCAACGCCCCGCCCATATTCTCACCTTCAGGAGCGAACCCGGCATCGGACAGCTTTTCCATCCAGGCAAGGCAACAACCGCAGCCGCGCGTCTTTCCGACGTGGATAGCGGTCTGGGCGGTTACTGCCGTCGCGGCAGCAATCATGAGGGTCGCAGCGGCCAAGGTTTGAAACCTGTTTTTCATCGGAATTCCTTTCAAATCAGTCATGTGTCTTCGCGAAGAAAGGTCGCGAACCGTGTGCGCGTCTCTTCAAGGATTTCAGTGGCATCCGCAGTGTCGAAATTTTCCGCAGAGGCGAGCAATTCCTCCCCGAGCGGATCGATGGGTCGACCGTCCACGCGCACTTCGTAGTGAAGGTTCGGAGCTGTCGCCGTGCCTGTCTCACCGACCTGGCCAATCGTTTCGCCCGCGACCACGCGGTTTCCGACGGCCAGACCCTCCGGCACAGCGCTGAGGTGCGCATAGCGGGTCATGGTATC
Organism: Neptunicoccus sediminis; assembly: GCF_001719615.1. Classification (GTDB taxonomy): domain Bacteria; phylum Pseudomonadota; class Alphaproteobacteria; order Rhodobacterales; family Rhodobacteraceae; genus Amylibacter; species Amylibacter sediminis. The sequence goes on along the minus strand of NZ_MDVX01000036.1, from coordinate 170 downwards.
GGACCCGTGCGTGATCTCGACCACCCGGCCATACCCGCTCCGCCATCCGATGAAGGAGACCCGTCCGGGCGCGGTGGCCGCCACAGGCGTCCCCGCAGCGGCAGCGTAGTCGACGCCTGTATGCATCCGCATATTGCCGTAGATCGGATGCTTGCGCTGCCCGAAGACCG
>NZ_MDVX01000035.1 GCF_001719615.1 Neptunicoccus sediminis | reverse complement strand
GACAGTCGTGCGCCTTCCACCGGCGGCGCGACCGTCCGCAGGATTTCACCATTCAAATAGACCGTTGCCCGCCCGCTGTCTTCGGCTGACCAGAGGATTTCGAAGCGGTCGTCGGCCAGATCGAGGGCCGCATAGGAGATTGACGGTTGACCGACCCTTGAACCATCGGGAAGGACGGTCTGACCCCAAAGGATATTCAGGGTCTCTCCGCCTTGAAGATCCCTGCGAAAGTCGACCGTTTCCCCGAGGATTTGGGCGAGATCGACGGCAAAACGGGCCGGGACGCCTGCTCGATCCAGCGAAGCGTAGATCGACCCGTTTACCAGCAGCTGGCTCGCACGCTCGACTGTCAACGCGCTCGGCGTTACCGTCCGACTCGCAATGGTGTCGTCCAGGGTGACTTCGATCCGCACACCGTCATCGACAGCCAACGTCACAACGGATGGCGTGCCGTCCGGGCGAAAGTCGACGCTGAGACGATGGCCCGGTCGAAGGCGGCGCAGGTCGTATTCAACCGCCAGTGCCAGTGCGACTTCGGCCCGTGTTTGCGCATCCATGTCCGCGAGAGAGAGAAGCACGTCCAATGTGTCACCCGCCTCGACCGTCGCCTCCCAAGGCGGCATGGCGAGGGCCTGAACAAGCGCCATCAGATTATCTGGCTCGGCCCGTTCGAGTGCGGGAAACTCAGGCGGCTGAAAAGCGGCCGGAAGAATATTCGGCATCGTCTCGCCAGATGCGTTGACGCCTGGTCCATCGAGAGGTTCGGGTGGACTGTCCAAGGCTACCGGAGCCTCGGAAAAGATGTACTCGGGCGGCGCCTCTAGGATCAAAGCCCGGCTCGCTATCGTGCTGACCGCTGCCGCGGCCATTGTCGTTCCCAGAACGATATGTCTCAGTTTCAAGATTCTGCCCTCTCGGTTCTGTTCTGCATCGCGCGCCTTATCTTCGGCACGGCGAATTCGCGTGGTTCGTGATAGTCGATGGTGGTGACGAAGCGACCTGTCGCATCGAACAGGAAAACACCCGCCGTGTGGTTCATCGTATATTCGCCGTTTTCCCCCTCAACCTTCTCATAGGTGGCACGGAAACCATCGGCGATGGCCGCGATCTGGTCTGGCAAGCCCGTCCATCCTTGTATCTGCGGATGGAAATACGAGACATACTCGGCCATGGTCTCGACCGTGTCGCGGTCCGGATCTACTGTGATGAAAACGGTATTCAGGTCTTCGGCGTCCGGCCCAATCTCGTCGAGCCATCCGGAAATGTCCGAGAGGGTCGTCGGGCAAACGTCGGCGCAATAGGTGAATCCGAAGAAGACCAGACTCGGCTCGCCGATGAGGGTTTCCGGGCCGACATCCCGACCATCCTGATCCGTCAGGCTGAATTCCATAGCAGTCAGCGGTAGAGACCGCTTGCCCCGCGCGGAGTCAGCGCCAGGCCCATCTACCTGCCACCAGCCGACAAACAGGGCGGCAAAGACCGCCGCCGCTCCGATCGCTGCGATTTTGGCCACCCTCATCATCAGCCGGATCAGCCTTCGGGGCCGCGTGCGCCGATGCCAAGGACCGGGACGGTGATTTCAAGCTCTGTTCCATCGGAAAAGAGCAGGGTCAGCGGAAAGGTCTCCCCCTCGACGAGCGGAGATTGCAGTTGCATCAGCATGGCGTGATATCCGCCGGGTTCAAGGGCGAACATACCCCCGGGCGGGATCACGATATCGTCCGCCGGAGCCATG
>NZ_MDVX01000034.1 GCF_001719615.1 Neptunicoccus sediminis | reverse complement strand
CGTCAGAATTGGTTCTGGTTTCGTGGATCGAAGCCATGCCGGAGATCTCCGCGCGAAGACCGATAAGGGAGATCTGATCGCTGCCCTCGTTCCGAACGGTCAGATAGGCCCCGCCGGGCCGTGACATCCCAAGGCTCGCGCGCGCCCAGGGGCTCTCGACCACAATCGATGCGTTCTCTGACAACTGCTGCGCTGAGGATGCCATTGGCAAGCCCATCAGAAGAGCGACAGACAGGCTCTGGATTGCCTTTGCGAAGGTTTTGAACACGTTGGGTCTCCTGTTCGTTCTAGTTTGTTGTCGCAGCCTCGACTTCGGCTTGGACGAGCGACAAGAGCTGCTCCGCACCGAACTCTGGCAAAGGCTTACCGTTGACGAAGAACGTCGGTGTGCCTTGGATTCCGACAGCTTCGACGTCTGCCCGGTCTTGATTGAGGACGCCGACGATGCTGGGTGACATGATCTGATTTGCGGCGGCGTCTGTGTCCAAGCCCGCCGCTCCGGCGATCTCCATGATGCGCTCAGCTGCCGGAGCGCCGTGAGAGGCCCAGGCGGGCTGATTTTCGAGCAGCGATTCTAGCACGGGAACAAAAAAGTCCTGCAACCGAGCCGCTTCCAGCACCTTGATTGCCAGCTCGGACCCCTCGCCGTGGAACGGCGTGTAGCGCATGACGACGCGCACATCGTCGGGATATTGCGCCAGTATCTGCTTCACGATGGGATGGAAGGCGCGGCAGGCCTCGCAGGCTGGGTCGAAGAACTCCACGATGGTCACTGGCGCATCCTCACGCCCGAGTATGGGAGAATAGGACCGAACAAGACGATCCTGTTGTTCCAGCGGAGCGGCTGTCGCCACCGGGGTCGGATCGGGGCGCGATACGAACCAGGCACCAGCCACGAAAACGGCCAGTACCAGAGTGAGTATCGCAAGCAAAAGTGTCTTTCGTTTCATATTGATATCCGTCGAAGTTGAATGAGAAGGACAAGGATCGCCCCGAACGTCAGCAGGGAGAGCAGAGGGATTGGCAGGCCAAGG
>NZ_MDVX01000033.1 GCF_001719615.1 Neptunicoccus sediminis | reverse complement strand
GTCATCGGTGCAGGATGGCCCGGACGCCGTGCAGGGGACGATCGGCGCCGGCACGATCCCTGCGTAAAGCAGGGAATGGTAAAGGGCGACGGCACCACCCAGAACCGCGAGCGGCGCGGCATAGCGCCAGATCGAGAGGTCGGCGCGCCACGCCGCCACCCCGAGGATGACCGCGAGCGGAAACATGAAGGCACGCTGGAACCAGCACAGATTGCAGGGGGTCTGCCCCAGAACCTCTCCGATGAAGAGCACGGCAAGCGACGCGGACAAGGCGACGAACCATGCCGCGAAGAGGAAAGCTACCGGGCTCGCGGCGCGTGGCGTTGCGTCTGGGCCAGCTGTCACGCGCCGATCCTTTCGCGAAGATCAGTAACGATCAGTCCGGGTTCCTCGTCGTATTCGTAGATGCGGACAAATTCGCCTTCCGGATCGAAGAGAAGGAAGGACGACGTATGCCCCATCGTATAGCCGTCGGGCGCCGAGGCTTCCTTGATCTTCTGGTAGTAGATCTTGAAGGTCTCGGCAGTGCGTTCGATTTGGTCCGGCGGTCCGCTCAACCCAAGGATTCCCTGACCAAACTGGGGAACGTAGTTGGCCAGTGCGCTTGGCGTATCCCTTTCAGGGTCGACCGTGATGAACAGGGGCTGGACGGCGGAACCTTGGGTGCCGAGCTCGTCCATGACCTGCGCGATGGTTGCGAGCCCCATGGGACACACGTCGGGGCAGTTCGCAAATCCGAAAAAGACGAGCATCCAGCGCCCTCGGAAATCCTCGTCGGTCTGCACCATACCGGTATGGTCCGTCAGCTCAAAATCCGCAGTGAAACTCTCGGCCTCAGGATCAACACGCGCGGCGACCGGTCCCTGATTGCGTTCAGTCATCCAAAGCGTGGCTGACACCGCCGCAGCGACAACCACTGCCGACCAGAGAACTATCCGGACCTTCTTCATTGCTTGCGCTACCCACCTGTTCAGTTTGTCTGTGCGCGGGATACAAGCTACAGCAGATAGAGGTTCAAGCGAAAAGTTACTTTTTGTTGTCCGAAGTCACACCAAAGTGAAACCTTTGTCTTTTCAATGGAGTTGGCTCTTCAGTAAGCTACAGTGTTTGTAGATTGAAGGATCGCACATGCTGGCAATTGGAACACTCTCGCGGAGAACCGGAACCAAGGTTCAGACGATCCGCTACTACGAAGAAATCGGTTTGATGAACGAGGCCGGAAGGACCGCAGGCGGCCAGCGCCGGTACTTTGAAAAGGACCTCGACCGGCTGGCTTTCATCCGGCACTCACGCCAGCTCGGATTTTCGCTCGACTCCATCCGGGAGCTGCTGGACCTCTCGGACAACCCGTCCCAATCCTGCGCGGAGGCGGATTCGATCGCGCGTCGGCAACTCCACCAAGTCGAACAGCGGATCAAGCGTCTGCAAGCGCTTAAGAAGGAATTGAAACGCATGGTCGCCGAGTGCGACGGTGACAGCGTTGCGGAGTGCAAGGTTCTGGAGGTCCTTCGAGACCATGCGGAATGTCTCACCGAGCACGACGAGATTGGGGCTTGAACGCCGCAATTGCCTATCCGCTGGCTGCTGTCGCGGAGATCAGCGGGTGTTTCGCCATCTGGGCGTGGTGGCGTCTTGGGGCATCACCGCTCTGGCTCGCACCCGGCATAATCGCGCTCGCGCTTTTCGGCTGGTTGCTGGCGCAGGTCGAAACCAGCGCAGCGGGCCGCGCTTTCGCAGCCTATGGCGGCATCTACATCGGGGCCTCCATACTCTGGATGTGGTTCGTCGAGGGCCAGCGACCTGACAGGTGGGACTTCATAGGGACGTCCATCTGTTTGATCGGTGCCGCGATTATTCTTTCGGTGCCCAGAGGGACGTAAATAAGCTATTCTGGATCTACAGTCGCTAGAGGTTCTATATATCTTTTTGACAGCTGCATCAGAAGAGGGCGTTTCTGCCCCCTCTCTTAGAAATCGGAAGGTTTGCCAGTTCGATGGTCGAAAGCAAATTCAGCGGGAAGAATGAAAAAGAGCGCCAGACGCTCTGGATTGTTCTCGGTCTCAATCTCGCAATCGCTGCGGGGTTCTTCGCCACGGGAGCCATCGGCGATTCCAGCGCCCTGATCGCCAATGGTCTCGACAACACATCCGACAGTCTCGTCTATGGCATCAGCCTTCTGGCCTTGTCCCGGTCGTCGAAGTGGAAGCGGGGTGCCGCGAACGTATCCGGCGGATTGCTTCTGATCTTTGCGGTTGGCATTCTGATTGACGCTTGGCGGCGCTATGTCGGCGGTTCCGAACCGCTCGGAGCGTTGATGATTGCGATGTCGCTGATCGCCGCCGTCGTCAATCTCGCCTGCATCTGGCTGCTCGGGCGACTGAAGGAACCGGACGTGAACATCCGGGCCGCCAACACCTTCAGCCTCAACGATTTCGCATCGAACGGCGGCATCCTGATTGCGGGCGGTCTCGTTTGGTGGTTGGGCAGCAACTGGCCCGACCTCGTTGTCGGGGTCGCGGTGGCTGGCATCGCGGCGTGGGGCGGCATAGGCATCCTGCGGGACGCGCATGACGAGCATCACAAGGCAGTTCACAATCACCAACCAGAATAGTCTCTCGCGTCGCGACAAGATAAAGGTTGAAGCTACAGTGACTGTAGAAACTATCATCTCTGCATAGTTGATTCTAGGAAACGCTCATGACCCCTGTTGACCCGCTGATTTCGTCCACGCCACTCTTGGATTTCAAGCATCCTTCACTTGCCACTCTGATCGCCGACCGGGGGTGGGGAACCTTGCCGCTGCATGATCGAATTGGTGCAATCTACGACTTCGTGCGAAACGAAATCGACTTTGGCTATAACCGCGCCGACGACATTCCTGCCTCCGAAGTACTCGAAGACGGGTATGGACAATGCAACACGAAGGGAACCCTGCTGATGGCGCTTCTACGCGCTGTCGGCGTAAGATGTCGCTTGCACGGGTTCACAATCCACAAAGCTTTGCAACGGGGCGTCGTGCCTGAACTGATCTATCCGATCGCACCCGCAGAAATCCTCCACTCATGGATCGAGGTCGAGACCGAGGCAGGATGGGTCGATCTTGAGGGCTTCATCCTCGACACATCCTTCCTGTTGGCCTTGCAACGGTCGTTTCCCGGGACTCAGTCCCTATGCGGCTACGGTGCCGGGACCGACTGCTTGAGCGCACCGCCAGTCGGATGGACGGGGGAGAGTACATATATCCAGAAGACCGGCATCGCCCGCGATTTTGGAACACTCGATAATCCTGACATGTTTTATGAGCACCATCGTCAGGCGTTAGGCCCGCTGCGCGACTGGATCTATCGGCACCTCATTCGCCATTGGATGAATGCCCGCGTCAGGGCGATCCGCGCTGGTCGTTTGCCAAGCGTTCCAGGGCTCAGCCGGCCAAACCACGGCCATGAGGAGGCTTCTCGTGCCGCATGATTATGCCCATATGGAGCCTAAAGAAGGCGACCGGCGGGTTGCCATTGCCATCTGGGCAAACGGCCTCCTGACGGTCGCGCAGATTGTCGGAGGGATACTTTCCGGCAGCTTGGCGCTGATCGCGGATGCCATCCATAACTTCTCCGACATGGCGTCGCTCGTCATCGCATTCGGCGCGCGCAAGATCGCGCGCCGCCCTGCCGATGCGAAAATGACCTTCGGATATGGCAGGGTCGAGATCGTCGCCGCGCTTATCAATTATACCTCGCTGATCATCATCGGCCTTTATCTGGTCTATGAGGGCGCGATGCGGTTTGTTGATCCGCCCGAAGTCGCGGGTTGGACCGTGGTCATCCTGGGCAGTGTGGCGCTGTTCATCGATACCCTCACCGCGTGGCTGACCTATTCGATGCAGAAAGGCAGCGTGAACATCCGGGCGCTGTTCCTCCACAACCTCAGCGATGCGCTGGCGTCTGTGGCCGTGATCGTCGGTGGCGTTCTCATCCTGCTCTACGATATCCGCTGGGTTGATCCTGCGATCACCATCGGGATTGCTGCCTACATCCTCTGGCTCGCCTTCAGCGAGATAGGCGGCCCGATCCGCACCCTGATGCTGGGGAGCCCACCCGATATCGACACGGACAAGGTCATCGCAGCCGTGGAGGACGTGGACGGTGTCGAGGAAGTCCACCACGCGCATTTTTGGCAGATGCAGGAGCATCGTGCGGCGCTCGATACCCACGTCGTAATCGCCGAGGACCGCTGGGATGACCTCGAAAACATCAAGACGGCAATCAAGACCCGCCTCGACGAGGAATTCGGGATCGACCATTCAACGTTGGAGTTTGAACGCTCAGCAACCAAACATCAGGACGCAGACAGGTATGGTCATGGGTGACCTCAAAACCGTGTTTCTCGTCCTGGGTTGTGCGGCCAATCTGTTGCTGGTCGCGGGTATACTCTGGTCCATGTTCCAACCGGAGCGACGTGTCTGGCCGCCGATTCACTCTACAGGAGCCCACAAGATTGTCGTCTGGGGACTTACGTGCGTCGGCTTCGGATCTGCCATCGTTTTGGGTCTGCTAGAATGGGGTGAGCTCGACTTCCCATGGATCATACGTTGGGGTCTAGGGCTTTGTCTGATCGTTCTGGGCAATGCCGTTGTCTGGTCCGGTGTGATGCAACTTGGAATAGCGGTGACGAGTGGTGATGAAGGCGTTCTGCGGACCCGTGGCCTTTACCGCTTCTCCCGCAATCCTCAGTATGTGGCTGACATGGCGATCCTCATCGGGATCGGACTGCTCTCCGCCTCGATCCTCGCGTGGCCGGTGATTATCACCGGCGTTACTGCATTGGCACTCGCGCCCTTCGCTGAAGAGCGCTGGTTGATTGATCGCTACGGGGACCCATACCGAGGCTACCTCCGCACAACCCGCAGGTTTCTCTGACAGCATAAGGACAGCTGATCTC
>NZ_MDVX01000032.1 GCF_001719615.1 Neptunicoccus sediminis | reverse complement strand
GGCTTTGTGAGTGGCAGCCTGTTGAAGCTCTAGGGGGTGTAGGTCTTAGAACCGGAAAAAATAACAAGACCAGAGGTTTCCTTGATGAGACGAGCGAACGACAGACCGTTCACACGCCGGACTGCACTCTTTGGTGCAGCAGCAAGTGGGTTGGTTCTCGCGACCAGCAGGGCCATGGCACAGACAAGCGAGGGTCTGGCGGCACCGGCAGTGCGGAGCAATATTTCCGGGTTCAGGGTTGCATCTTGGCAAGACCATTTCGACGATCTGAGAAACGGCGCAATCCTCTGCGACATCGACTCCCGCGCGGTCCAATTCTGGTCGGAAGACGAAAGCATCTACAAGCTCTACCCGTCCAGCGTTCCTTTGACAGAGGAGTTGACTAGGCGCGGATATACCACGGTGGTTCGCAAGGTAGATGGCCCGAGCTGGCGACCTACGCCGTCGATGAAGGAGCGCAATCCCGAATGGCCGGATTTCGTTGGCCCTGGCCCCGACAATCCCCTTGGAACACACGCCCTTTATCTGTCATGGCAGTACTACCGCGTTCACGGCACCGGTGACACGCGCAAGATCGGTCGACAATCGTCGAACGGCTGCATCGGTCTCTACAACGAACATATCGAAGAGTTGTTTGGATTGGCCGAGGTCGGTACTCAGGTTAAGTTGTTCTAAAGGCGGAAATTTTAAATATGCGAATTCATCTTGGCTTACTTCTCCCAGCAGCGTTTTTGTTGGGAGCGTGTTCCGCTTCTATTCCTGGCGGGCCCGACACTGCACAAAACAGACCACTGCCGGAGGCAGTCGTCGCTATGGCCGCAACGGGTCAGGATCTTCAGTCCGCGCGCCTTTTGCCGGAAGACGGCTGCTACTGGTATCTGCACAACGGTCCCGTGGAAGTTACCCTGGTGCCGCTCCGAACCCCTCGCGGAAATCCGATTTGTACCGCGCCGGCGGCCTAGCGGGGTTCAATAATCCGAAGTGCTCCCCGGCTAGGATAAACTCCCGTCACTTTCCCTGACCGATGGTGCTTTGGTACACGGCCTCAGCTTCCCGCAGTGACACTGTCCTCGGCCGAGTAGAGGAAAGCCGTCGAACCAATATCGACGTTGGGATAAAGCTCGTTTATGTGCGCCATGACCATTCTGACGCAGCCGGAACTTGCACGACCGCCAATGCTTCTCGGCTGTGGCGTACCGTGAATGCGGAGATAAGTGTCCCGGTCGCCGAGAAAGAGATAGAGAGCTCGCGACCCAAGCGCATTCTTAGGTCCGGGCTCCATACCGTCGGCGATATCAGCGTAGAGTTCTGGGTCGCGGTCGATCATGTTCTGCGTCGGCTGCCAATGCGGCCATCTGACTTTACGCTTGATCGTGTATGTACCTGGTTCGTACAGATCACCACGAGCAATGGCGACGCCATAGCGCATGGCAGTCCCGCCCTCCTCGATGTGATAAAGGTAGCGCGCAACCGCATCGACATGAATGTCACCCGGTGTCAGCCCGTCTTTCGCGGCCACCCGGGTCGGGAGAAACCGCGGATGTAAGCCCCAGGGGTTCGAGGTTGCCGGGTCAAAGCCGGGCGGCGTCACCTGTGCGTCCCAGGCAACCTTCTGCGATTCGGTCGGCCAGGTATTTGCCAGCACCGGGCTGGCAACCGGGGCAGAAAAGAGGGCGGCGGTGGTCATCACGAAATGTCGTCTAGTCAGCATACTATACTCTTCCAGCTTTGTCTGGCGAATGCCGTGACACGAGAAACGGCTTTTAATGTACCATAGAACCTCTACCAACTAGAGCTTCAAGGAGTTTCTTTTGACACAGATTGATTGCTCGGCTTCTACATCTTGTCGCGTGGTCGATGGCGATTATTCGAGCACTTAATGTAAAATACGACTGTAATTTACATAACCCTGCTTATGCGTGTAATATACTTAATGTTGCGATAGTATATTATTGAAGGTAAGGTGGTGTCCGACAGAGGGGCCCCTACCATGCGCTTTCAACTTAGACGACTTTCTCTATGCCTAACCGCTGTAACCGCTTTGGCAACCGGTGTGCTGCCGAGCATCACAAAGGCTCAAACCTACCCAATCGACTGCGCAATCCTCCTCTGTCTGTCCGGGGGGTGGCCCGCTTCCGTGCCTTGCAGCCGTGCCCGCGCCGAGTTTATCCGTCGCATCACGCCTTGGCCTGTGGAACCACCACTGCAAATCTGGCGCTGTCCCATGGGCGCATCTTATGAGCCCAAACGACATCCGAGCAATGTAGACCGAATCTTCGAAGCCTTGTTTCACGACGAGGACTATTCGCCCCGCCAATCGTTTCCAGGCGATGATGTTGCCGTCGAAGCAAGATCAAAAAATGCCGTTTGGCGCTCTCCAGAAACCGGAACGGACGGCAATCCGGCAGACTTCGTGCTTCGCCTTGTCCAAGATCGGGCGGACATCGATATCAGCGGTCCGGAGTTCAATTTTGTCCGATCCATCCGCGTCTTTGACGTTCGATATGCACGGCAACACGAGTCCGGGAGAGATGGCGACTGCAACCGCAGTGCAACAGTCGTCCTCGGAACTTACGGCACCCAAGGTGACTTCTCATGGCAAAGATCTTCCACAGCCGCCCTTCCGTCGGCCCACGTGGGCCTTGAACGCTGGGGGCAACATTGCCCGAGCATCTACCACCGGTCCGTTTTCGTCGATTGGCGCGACTACGAAGGCAATTACGGGTTCGAGCAGGTGAACTACTGAGCCTAAGTAATCGAGCTGTGCCCAGTGCAAACCTCTCGCAAGATCGCAAGCACATTCCTCGGCGGTCAATACCGTCTATGCGGGCTACGCTGCGACAAGTATCGCGGGATCGCGATCGTTAACCGCTGCCACGAGGTCAGAGTTTCGTCCAACGCTCAAAGTCAATTTCTCGCTTCTGCGCATGACTCAGGTCAGGCTGACATTTCGACACCCGCTTCGGACCGTTGACGTCCCACCGCACTGCGAGCGCGCCCGTATTCCATTGGTATACCCACCCGACAACACTGCGTTCATCCGTCCCGATCAAATTGGCAATCGCGACGCCTTCGACCTCATCTTCGTTCACTGTCTACTGACTTCCTGCACTGTGGCGCTGCGAAATGCGGCGTGGGGTTGCAGAGCGTTCACTACGACCGCGCGCCGGACTTCGTTGATTTTGGCTAATTGGTCCTCGATGAGGGAATGATCATCAGACCGGGGAAATAGGTTCCTGTTTTCTCAACAATTCATTGGCTTCAAATCCGGTGGTCGGGCTCCGTGG
>NZ_MDVX01000031.1 GCF_001719615.1 Neptunicoccus sediminis | reverse complement strand
TGCTTCAACGATCGCCAGAACATCGAAGGGGTCAAAGCCGATGGCCCGGGCGAGGACGACCAGCTCGACGACGTCGACCCGGCGCTGACCGCTTTCAATGCGCGCCACGAGGGATTGATGGCACTTGAGCTTGACCGCCAAGTCCTCCTGACCGAGGCCCGCCTTGATGCGGGCGTCGACCAATGCTTGGCAGAGTGCCACCTGTCCAGTGCTTCTGATTGTCTTTGCCACGCGTCACATACCTTTTGTGACGTCGCTAGCGGATGAAATCTGTTATCTAAAAAGTAGATATTTGAGGGTGTTATCGGCGTCTGGTTTCCATGGGCTGCAAGTCTGATGCTCCCGAGGTTGCCCATCAATCCCCTACCAATTGCAGAAATCGGCCATAGTCCTCGCTGACTTCGCGCGCTTCCTCGAAGGCGCGGGCCCGTTCGCCGTCTAGGCAACGGAAGTAGCTCTGGATATCCTGGATGTAATCTTCGAAATCGCCACGGATGATGTCTGCATAGTCCCGCGCTGCCTGCGAATCGCTTGGCAGGAAAGGACGGGCCGGGGCGAAGCAGGATTCTGCGAAACCCGCGCCAGGGACAACCAGGAGTATCGATACAGCCGCCAATAGGTGTTGGCCTCTCAACCTTGGGTTTCTCAAACCTGTTATCTCCTTGATCGCGGACACTGGCCGTGACTAGTGTTTGCGTAACCAAACTACAGCTAAAGCATGATATTACATCTTGCGGTTGATAGTATACTATCGTAACTCTGGGCTTCAAGTAGGAATGCCCAGGGTCGCGCCATTGGAGAAAGCGTGAGCCGGGCCATGAACTGGGACATCGAAGCACCAAATGTGGTTACGGAAGCCAGGTTCCGCGAGCTCGTGGAAAGCGGCTATAGCGCAGAAATCCTGTGCCAGGAGTCGGCACATAAGAAAGGCCCCAGCTATTACGGGGTCTGGATCATGCGCGTTGTCTCTGATGACGGCGTGGAAAAGCTCCTCGTCACCGCCCGCACGCGGACGACCTACAACGATATCAAGATCCGCGAATTCAAGACGATCTCCGGCGTGGTGTCTTTCTTCATTGGCCTTGGCTTTGCGCATGTCGACCTGCCGCTTGAGGCGGGTACAAGCCGTACGCATAAACTCGCCCCGCCAGACAAAGCCCCATCAGACTTGGGCACTGGCAACTAACCTCATCTGTCTCTGTCTGGTCGCAGCACCTGCCTCAGCGCAAATGGTCCTGATCATGGAGAGCGACGGCTCTCTGACCCCGTCGCGGTCTCAGAGCGGTTTTGCTCGAAACTACAATGACGGCGTTGGTCTGGGATCGGCGTCCGATGGTTTGGCCATTCTTGGTGAGACTGAAGCAGCTTCCGAACTTGACTCGCTGACGTTTGCGGCACTCGCCCAGCCAGCACCCCTGCCCCGCGCAGACGTTCTCTTGGGCATCGAGGCAACAGCCCTGCGCTATGTCGGCCATCCCGGCCTGCGCCGCGCGGGACTGTCCGTCACGGATTGGCTGGCTCTCTACCGGGCCAATATCGAGGTGGAAAGCGCCTACAGGCAGAATGCCGTCTCGAGCGCGGGCGCCATTGGTCTGGGCCAATTGATGCCTGCTACTGCCCGAGATCTCGGTGTGGATCCTCATGACGCGCTGCAGAACCTCGACGGCTCCGCCCGCTACCTGACAATGATGCTGGAAAGCTTCGGCGATCCGCATTTGGCGCTGGCAGCCTACAACGCCGGGCCGGACGCCGTACGCCAGTACGGTGGCATTCCCCCTTACAGAGAAACCCAGAACCACGTGGCCCGCGTCATGGCTGTCGTGGCCCGATTGGAAGGATCAAATTCATGATGTCCCAACCTTTTTGGAAATCATTCCTCAAAACACTTATCGGCAATGTCACGAGAGCGCGCAGCGCGGCAGTGCATTGGCGATACCGCTTTTTCCAAACAAGTTGGATTTCAAACCTCTTTGTCGCCTCGCTGGCGCTATTCCTATTCATTGCCGAGCCCGCCCTTGCACAGAGCATCGATCTTTCCCCGATCCAGAGCTTGTTGCAGGGCATTGTCGATGCGCTGACCGGACCTCTTGGTGTGGTCATCGCCACACTCGCGGTCCTCGGCGTTTTCTTGAGCTGGTTCTTCAACATCATCGACCTGCGCCAAGCGCTTTGGGTCCTCGTGGGCATCGCTGGTGTCGCGGCTGCCCCCACCATCGTTGCCGCGGTCTTTGCCGGTGGCTGAGCGCGCGCCTCTCTTTCTCGGCCTCGTGCGGCCGCCCAAGCTTCTGGGCCTGCCCATCATGTATGCGATGGTCTGGCTCTTTGGCTCGGTGCTCCTGTTCGTCTGGGTCCAGCATATCGCGGTGCTGGGTGTCGCCGCCCTTCTCTATCCGGTGCTGTGGAAGGCCGCGGATTGGGACCCGCGTTTCATCGACGTGATGATGACGGCGCTGCAGGAGACGCCACCCACGCGCAACAGGTCCATCCATGGCGGGGACAGCTATGCCCCGTGATGACGCCCGTGATGCTGCGCTCGATGCCCGCACAATGACGCCGGACTGGTATGCGCGCGAGACCCGCCTCGCGCATATGCTGCCCTATGTGAGCCTCGTTGACGACCAGACCGTGCGGACACGGGTGAACGAGCTCTT
>NZ_MDVX01000022.1 GCF_001719615.1 Neptunicoccus sediminis | reverse complement strand
TCAGGAGCGAGACGTAAGAGGTCAGCGTGTCGTTGTTGGTCGACGCCAGCCGCGTGAAGATCAGCTTGGCGGCCCTGTTGTCGACCTCGTGCCCCCGCGCGAAGTATTCCTTCTGCTTGTTCCCACCCGAGGCCGCGATGCGGTAGATCTCGCCCAAGGTCGGGCGCTTGCGCTGGAAGGCCAAGAGCCCTGCCGCCACGAAGAGATCGATCCCGCCTTTGAGGAGGCCCTGCACGCGGTCATTATCGCTCTGCAGGAACAGCGTCGCCAGAAGCTGCAGTTCCATCTGCTGGCGCGCGGGATCTTTCAGCTCAAAAATGCGCAAGAGCGGGTTGTAACGATGGGTGCGCTTGCCCTCCCAATCGGTGGGGGCAAAGCGATAGACCTTGTCGCCTTGGGCTGCGCGATGCCGGGCCGTGGCCTCGAAACACTCGCCCTTCACATCGAGCGTTACGGCGGAGCCTTGCCAGGTCAGCAGATTCGGAATGACAAAGCCCGTGGTCTTGCCACGGCCCGTGGGGGCCACAATCAGCGCGTGGGGGAAGACCTTGGAGCAAATGTAATTGGCGCGGGAGCCCGGCGGCCCCAGCTTGCCGAGGATGAACCCGGTCCCGGGCGCGCCGAAGAAGCCATTGGCCTTCATCTCGCGCGCACTCTGCCAATGGGTCTGGCCAAAGCGTGTCAGGGCGGACCCCGAAAGGGCGAGGCTCAGCATCAGGCCGGCGGCGGCAAAGCTGCCGATGATCAGGTGAATAAGTTGCGCGTCCTCCGGGCGGCGATCGCGGATCGCCAGATAGTTCTGCGCGATATAGGCAAAGTCGATCTCGGCCCCGAAGCCGAGATCCTGGTAGGTCAGCACCGCCGAGGCGATGGTATAACCCATGGCCCCGGTCACCAGCGTTACCAGAAAGATCCCTGTTGCGATCCGCGCTTTTCCCATGGCGGCGCTCAATGGACCTGACCCCGCTCGGTCTCGCCATCCACGTCTGTCGCGCGGTGTTTTTCGTATTCGGTGTCAGCCAGATCATCGACCACTTGGCGCAAGGCCTCTGTGTTGGCCGTGGCGGCATCGGATTGCAGATAGACCTTGGCTGTTGATTTCCGTTGAGAAGTGACCCGGTAGCCTACAAAATTTTCACTGAGAATTGACCCATGTGAACACATTGCCCTGACGAATTTGTTCAGGGAGATATGGAGTGATAGACATGGGATTT
>NZ_MDVX01000021.1 GCF_001719615.1 Neptunicoccus sediminis | reverse complement strand
AAATCCCATGTCTATCACTCCATATCTCCCTGAACAAATTCGTCAGGGCAATGTGTTCACATGGGTCAATTCTCAGTGAAAATTTTGTAGGCTACCGGGTCACTTCTCAACGGAAATCAACAGTGCGAGCCAATGCTGACCTTTTGAAGCGCGATGCCGAGGCGTATTTTGACGATGTTGAGCGGTACTTCCGTTGCCTGGATCAGGAGCGACGGGAGGTTTTTGAGCAGGCCCGCGAGGTCAGTGAAGACCATGCGCGCGTTCTGGAGTTCCTGGATGACATGAGAAATTGATACCCGTCATCGCATAAAGAAAACGGCCTTTCGAAAAGGCTGTATCGAAGGTGGGAAAGTGGACAATTCTGCTGTTCTTTCTGGGTGGAACAAGTCCCCGACCGATCGCCAATTGTGAGGCCTCAAAGTGGCAGTAAGCCAGTGTCGCTTTTGGTTCGGCGCGGTCATCGGTCAAATGAGTACAGAGTAAAGCCGCTAGGACTGATAGTCGTATCGCCAAGCTGCTCCGAATTCAAAAGGGTGGGCGACCGCTAGCAGCGCTCAATCGTAGCACCTGGCAATCATCAGCCGTCGTCGTCTTTTCTGGAAACCCGCCCAAGTCTTGAGAGCATACGTGCCCACTCATCTACATCGGTGGAGAGCCGAGCTGCGGGTTCGGAACGTGGCTTGTGGGTTTTTCTGGCTGATTGCGAAACCGAATTGCCAGACAGGGTTCCAGATGAACGTGGGCGCTTCTTGGCGCGTGCATGTGGTTGCGGCTTCCGAGCCTTTTGAGGTTTGCTACCTGCGGTTCGTTTCTTTTGCCTAACCGGTTTTTCTTGGGAGACGCCGGATAGGGCAATCAGAAAAAAGGCAAGGCGAGGTGTCCAAAGCGAGCCATCAGCAGTCGTACGGCCGGTTTCATTCAAATAGTGAGAAACAAGTTTGGGCCCCACGATTCCCTTTTTGGCGAAATCTTCGAGGGTTGACCTCAATGTGCCTGAAGCCTTAGCAGTTATGCCGCTTCCCGACCCAAAGTGCCTTCTTTCGGATGGCATTAGCTCTGAAACCTCACCAGGAAGTTGGCTAGGATCGATATCCTTTTCCAGCGCTTCGAAGTTTACAAGCCGGTCACCGTTGACAACGGTAGTGTCTTCAAGTGACTGCGGGTGGAGAAATGAGAAAGTCTGCCTACGGCGACTGACGAGGTCACCTTCAACCAAAAGCGGCTGGTCACAGTAGATGAAAAAACGATGTTTCTGGTGATTTTGGCTTGAAAGGTCTTCAATCTGAACGTCCATGCCGAAGTTAGCGAAGTGGACTTCAACAACCACCGCAAGCTTCCAGGAATCTCTTCTCGCTTTCCGGCCTACAGGTAGTATTCTCTGTTCGATTTTTTGTTCGGCACCGAGAATTTCTTTGATTTCGGCAACTGGTCGACTGGAGGGGCGAGTACGCACAGAGCCAGAGGCAGTGCGCTCGTTGTCCGTGCAAGGGTGCTTCGCCCAAGGTTTCCCGAGTTCATCAAAGAATACACGGCCGCCGTGTTCATTGGCATAAAAATAGACGGGCTGACCGCAGACGGGGCAGAATGCATTGGGATTCACGAAGCAGCGAGAGTAGCTTGTTGCGCCGTAGCCTTTCAGCGTTTGCGTCGCTTGACGCTTTTCATAATCGGAATAGACCGGCTGAGGGGACTTTGTTGCTGGCGCGGCGGAGACGCCTCCACCGTTTCGGTTGCCTCCGCCGACGCACCATCCGCATGTGCACCATGGGTAATGATTGTGTCCTGTCAATTTAACACCAATATGGTTTTGGTAATTTCCGTAGACTGAACCAATATTGCGCCGTTAGGTAGCCCTTTTCCCATTTACTAAGAGCCTCAAGCCGCGGAACAAGGCGACGTTACTTTCCAACGAACGTAATGTTTGATTTGGGCGGCTAGACCGGCGCGTGCGCGTGAAGCATGGATCCGTTCTGGCGAGCGCACTTTGTACGGCATTCAGCCGCTAGCCGCGTTTTGCGCCAAGGTTCGGTTCAGTAGCCTGATTTTGGAAGCTTGGCGGCTTGCTTGAGCCGTCTACATAAAGCGCGGCCTGCGTCTCGCCGTTATCCCACTGATACAGCAGACCGATTTCTTCGCCTGTTTGGATGCATGAAATACGACCGATGGCTTCGGCCTTTGAGCGAAAACTCTCAAGTTTGGGCAAAACTAGCCCCTCTCGTTAAACAATTCCTTGGGATCGACCTCGAGAGCATCCGCGATACGCTCCAGAACATCGATTGACGCTGAATTTTTGGCGAGTTCAATCTCGCTGATATAGCTGCGATCTACATCCGCAGCCAACGCTAGCTGTTCTTGGCTCAATCCTCTGGAACTTCTTAGATTCCTGACATTTAACCCTACTCGTTCCCGTAATTTCATGGCCTCTATTCGGCCAGATCACAAGAACCGCTCTACGGAATATATTCCACAAAACGCGCGCGAACATCATAAACCCTATGCTCGCATATGGTGTGAAGCTCCGGGTTGGAGGTAGTGTATCAATAATGCAGTATCGTTATCATGAGGCATTTATTGATATGTGGTCCAGACTTATCAGAAATTGGAGCGCCGGAGCTGTCGTGGCTCTGCTTTCAACCGTGGCACCGCAGGCGGCAAAGGCCTATCAGGTCGATTGCGCCATTCTGCTTTGCCTGGCTGGTGGGTGGCCCGCGTCCGCAGAATGTGCCCATGCCCGGGCCGTTTTTATCCGCCGGATCACGCCCTGGCCGATTGAACCGCCGTTGCAAATCTGGCGTTGCCCGATGGGTGTTTCTGAACGTGCGCCCCTGCAAAGCATGGCCCCTAAAATCTGGGAGGCCAGCAACCAAAATGGTCAGACACTCGGCCAAGTCATTCTGGCTCAGGTGGTTGAAGGCGGTGCCGATATCGACATCAGCGGTCTGGAATTCGATTTCGTGCGCTCGATCCGTGTCTGGGATGTTCGGCACTACAGCCATCGCGAACGTGGTCGCGACGATGATTGTTCTGAGAGTTACAGCATGCGCCTCGGGACCTACGGCACCCAGGGCAAATTCGGCTGGCAACGCACGACACCAGCCGCCGCCCCGCAATGGGTTCTGCCGTCACGGCGCTGTTCATCATCAAATTGGCGAAGAGGAGTCGGTGTCGAATGGGAAGATCACGAGGGCAACCACGGATATGAGTGGGTGGCCTACTAAGGCCTAGTGCCCCTTTTTCCGTTCCCGTTTTGCCGTTTGGTGACTTGTGCTGTTGTTCGACAAAGAGGGAAGGAAGAGCACCCAAGGAAAGGTTCGTCGTTTTGCCCCAGTCGGAGAACCATGGTGCCTTGATTGCATGTTGGGCATTTCGCCCCTTCAGCTATGGGGTCTTTTAGTCGAATGGATTTCACCGATGAAGCACTGCTTCTACCAACCGAAAGTAGTCGCTTGGTATAATCACATTCTGGATGCGCGCTGCACCCTTCGAACGGCCCAAATCGCCCGTTCCTTTGACTTAGTGTGCCAGCCCCGCATTTTGGGCAGACTTTCAACGTAGTCTTTTCGCTTTTGATCTCGGTATGCCCGTCTTTGGCGAGCTCGACGACAAATCTCGAAGGCTTGTCTTGCAATGTGTAGATGCGCGTTTGTCGGCGGGCGCGTGTCAGGGCAACATAGAAAAGGCGGCGCTCCTCAGCCAGCGGGAAGTCATCGGGCTCTGGCATCGCGAGCTGCAATGCAGGGTCGTCAACGATTTGGCTTGGAAAACCCATCAGGCCTTCAGTGACGTTGAGAAGCATCACATAGTCAGCCTCGAGGCCTTTTGCTGCATGGGCAGTAGAGTAGCTGAGCTCAAGTTGATCGCCATAGGCGCGCTTCCAACTGTTCAAGCTGGCGGGCTTATCCTTGTGATAACGGCCCAAGAGCATGATGGTAAGCTTGTTGCCGTCGGGAACGTCAAGCTGGCCATTTTTGGCAGCACCATGCAGCTGCTTAAGATCTTTCTCGATGCGCTCAAGAGCACCACTCATCGTCTCAGCTGCAAATGTATGGAGTCCGGCTCTTTCATAAGTGTTGGTGGTTACAACGGTCTTTCTTATTTGGATGGGATTCTTCTGGATGAAGTCGCTGGACGCTTCGCACAAAACCTGAGGGCATCGGAACGTTTTGCTTAGTGTGAGCTGTGTGGCATTCGGGAATGTTCGCTCGAAACCGGTCATGACAGAAATATCGGCACCAGCGAAGCGGTTGATCCCTTGCCAGTCATCGCCAACAACGCACAAGCTCGAGGAGGTCCCCGCGCTTTCTATGAGGGCTTTGAGTAAACGTAACTTTGCTTGAGAAACATCCTGAAACTCGTCCGCAAGAACCATGTTGAAGGGGCTTTGATATGTCCCTTCTTTCAAGTGCTTGATCGCATCGAGCAACATGTCATCGAAATCGATGCAGTTTTCGACAGCAAGACGCCGTTGCCATTCCTCGGCGATTCTTTCGTAGAGTTTAACGAAGCGCGTAAGTCGGTCGCGGTGGCCACGCTCATGATCAGCAATCTTCTGGCGCAAGCCCCTCGGGCTCAATCCATTGCTTTTGACATGCTGCTGGAAAGCACGGATCGTCGAGGCTAGTTGCTTGGTTGGAATTGGCTCTTGGCCGGTGGATTTGCGGTTTTCGTCGAACTCTAGAACTTCGCCGTGTTTCTCCAGTTCGGCTTTCAGCCGATCCAAGTCGTTACCGTTTCGCAAGCCATGCGAGGTGGTTTCGAATAGCTGGGTTCCTTTTTCGTCGTGTAGCGCCCTTTTCCAGAGGACACCGGAGACATAGTCGCCGGAAAAATGGGCCGGTGCCTTGCCATGCGCGTCTAGCGCAAAATGCTCGTGGTAGAGGTGTAAGCGGGGGTAATAAAAGTCAGGATGGTATTGGGAGTGCGCTTCTGTGGCAGTGTCGTGTTCGTATGTTCGTTCGTACTCATATGGCACGCCGTGGTAGAAGAGAAAATCGCAGATCATGCGCTCTTCTTGGCTCTTCACCAGTTTTCCGTCTGCAGTTGGAATGCTGCCTTTACCTATGACGTCGGTTTGCGGTTGTTTGAGGTTGTCCCACTCATCAATGCCGCGACCGTAGACCGTTCTGAACAGATCCCAGTCAAGCCGGAAGCGGGGATCGCGTTGGCGAAGATCTTCTACAATTTCTGAGATGGCTTGAACGTCTTTACCTGGTTCAACCCAGTCAGCCAACCTTGGCTTTCGCCCGGTGCTCTTTCCGATTACCTCCAGGCCGAAAGCATTGAATGTCTTTACATTAATGCGTTGGACATTGGGAAAATCACCAAGGCGTTCTTTGATACGAGCTTCCAGTTCTTCCTTTACAGATCGGTTGAACGCAAGAATCAAAATCTCCTCAGGTGGGACCAAGCCTTCCTTTAGGGCATACCCGACACGTGCAACGATAGTTGATGTTTTACCGGATCCTGCGGCGGCAACGATTTGAAGCGCGTTGTCCATGCAGATACAGCAATCCATTTGTTCATCGGTGAGCGGGTTCCGCTCGATTGACGAAAAAAAATCGCTCAACCGTTCTTTCTGTTTTTTGCCAAAAGCGGCGTTGGCCGCATCAAACTCCTTTGCAAGTGCCTTCTGAAAATGCGGATACTGCGAAGTGGGTTCAGCTTCTTCGCGCCCGTTCTTAAATGGTGGAAAGCGTCGGACAATGTTCTCGGCTTCACCTTTGGGGATCCATCTGTTCGGTTCAATGGATGTTGACCAAGCGCTGCGCCAATCTGAATACTCTGAACTGGGCCCAATTGCTGGGACTCTCTTTGGAACGACCCTCCTTGAAGGGGGGGGGCGCTCCACTTCTTGGTCGCCAACGCCCCAGCCATTGATTTTGTTGAACCAGCTACCCAACGCCACTGTGATAGCAAGAACATGCGGCATAGCCGCGATCAAACAAATTGGATTGAGGCAAAAGCCGAAGAATAGAAGTTGATTGAGGACCATCACAACTATGAAGGTCCAAGTATAGGTTGAGGCAACGTGTTTCGTGCGCTGCCAAAGTGTTTTGGGCATTATTATCTCGGCAGATTCTATAGGTTAAACGTTCAATTCGCTAACCATTGCCGCCTTTCTGATTGCTCTGATGAATTGCCTCCATCCGAGCGGTAATGTCGCTCGCGATGCTCTCGTACAGCGCCGCTTGGCGCTCCCTCGCCGAGCCCGGTTTAGGCGTTCTGCGTCGTATTCTTTTGGCGAGCCAGAAGAGCAGCCGCGCCGCTGGATCCGACGTCGCATCCGGTTCTGCGGCCGGGTACTTCTCCTCAAGAGCGACGACGATTTCCTGCGACAGGCTGCGCCGGTTCAGTGTGGCATGCGTTTCCAGACGCTTCTTGAGCGCGGCAGGAAGCAAGAGTTTGAATTGGACCAAGGCTTCTTCTTTCATGATTGCATGATGGACAATATTTGTCCTCAATGATATGGACATTTTATGTCCTTTTGTTGAGGTGTAAATATGAAGACAACCCAGTTCAAACTTAACCTTCCAGCGGACGTGAAAGCCTGGCTCGAAGAGGAAGCTGTGCGGAACTTACGCTCACAGGGCGCTCAGGTGGTGTCTTGTTTGCGGGCAGCCATGTCGCGGCAAGAAGCCGTGGGTGAGAGGGCTGAAAAATGAGCCCAAGCCATATTCAGCTGATTCCAACCCCAGAGCTCGCGCTTCTCTTCGGCTACGACGAGCCGAGCGCGTCCTTCTATGACTTCTGCCGTAGGACGGGTATCGCTCCGGTGCCAGGGCGGCGCGGGTGGTATGACCCGAAACTCATTCGCGCGCGATTGGATGCTGTTCAGGGCATCAGCGCGGCAGAACGCGAAGCCACTTCGCAACCGAGCCTCGTTGCACAGCGGAGAGCACGCCGTGCCCAGAAGTAACCTTCCCAAGGGCGTCCACCGTGTCCGACGAAAGGTTGTGTCCGGTGTTCGCTACCATTTCTATGCTTGGCGGGGCGGCCCCAAATTTTGGGAAGGGACGGACCCAAACCCAAAAGAACCCGAATTCTTCCATGCGTTTTCGCAATGCGGTACGCCCGTGAGCTCGGCCGAATATCTGACGACTCACTTGGTCGACGATTTTCTGTCCAGCGCGTCCTTGCCCAAGGCTGAGCGTTCAAAGGCTGATATCCGCAAATGGCTGGAGTTGTTCCGCGAGGAGTTCGGTGCCGATCCTGTCGCGATGTTCGAAGAGCGTGCCTCAAGGGGCGAGGTTAACAATTGGCGCAAGAAGTGGCTTCATTCGCCCAAGCAGCACGATATGGCGGGCACCCATGCGACGCGCGTCCTCAATTGGGCGGTGGAAGAGGGGAAACTGAAAGAGCATCACTGCCACAAGCTCAAGAAGCTCTACCAATCGAACCGCACAGAAATCATCTGGACGAGCGGCGACATAGCCCAGTTCAATAAACATGCACCCAAGTGGGTCCAAAGGATCCTGACCGCCGGATGCGAAACCGGCTTGCGAGCGGCCGATTTGGTTCAGGTCAAAATGGACCAATTCGAAGACACGCCGCACGGCAAGCGCCTTCGTTTTAGGACCAGTAAGCGCGGCCAGATCGCATATATCCCGGCCACATCGGCACTTGAGAAATTGATCGCGGAGACGCCGGAAGGCCAAGAGGTGCTGCTGGTTTCAGAGCTTGGTAGGCCTTTGACGGCCCGTTGGGCGTCGAACCAGATCACCAAGTGGCGGCGCGAAGCTCAGATCCCCCCTTGGATCGACGGCAGGGAGAAGACTCTGTCTGACACACGCGGGACGGCGGCGACAAGATTGCTAAATGCCGATCTGTCTTTGCGCCAGATTGCGGTGCTGATGGGGTGGTCGGTTCGCTACGCGGCGCAAGTTATCGAGCATTATGCGCAGGTTAGCCCGGACGAAAGCGATGCGGTTTTGCGTAAGCTCAATCGAGCAAAATCACTGTCTCAAGACACAAAAATGTAAACGCCCCTGTAAACGCGGGGCCTCAAACACGGCAAGGAGTGATGTAAGTGATTGTTTTTAAATGGAGGCGAGTACCGGAATCGAACCGGTGTACACGGATTTGCAATCCGCTGCGTCACCACTCCGCCAACTCGCCTTTTTGAACGGGGTTGCGGGTGTGTGGTGTGGACACCCGCTTTGGTCTTCGTTCAGGGGCCTTATTGCGGTTTTTTCGGGGGTTGTCCAGTCCGGTTTTGTGAATGGAGCGCAGCTTTATGCCTTGGGATTGAAACCTGACCCTTCGGGCCGTGGCATTGGGTCGGACGGCTCTTTTCGGGGTGGGCGATTCTCATTCTCAGCGACGCGATTCCCGGCGCTGTCGGGACAAATGCGGCAGGAATGTGGGGGTGTCTCTGGATTGTGTCGCAATCAGGGAGAAGGGCGGTGTCCAATTCCTTTTTGTTGACGCTCCGTGAACAAACCTGTGCCAAATCTACAGGCAATACTTGGAAAAATCTGTTATAAATTCCACATGAGGGCTGTTCGTAGGGCCGCCGTTCTCCGGTTTGGCGGGCGGCGGATGTTTTGTTCTGACAGATCACAAAATGCGTCGGATGCGCTGCGGGCTTTGGTTCGGAGCGGTGAGAATAGGGTGAGGGATGGCGAAGTCCATTATGATCCAGGGGGCTGGATCGAACGTTGGTAAGTCCATGATCGTGGCCGGATTGTGCCGCGCTTTTGTGCGACGGGGATTGAAGGTATTGCCTTTCAAACCCCAAAACATGAGCAATAATGCCGCCGTCACGATGGACGGCGGAGAGATCGGCCGTGCGCAGGCGCTTCAGGCGCGAGCCTGCAACGTGAAGCCCCACACAGATATGAATCCGGTTCTTTTGAAACCGGAAACCGAAACCGGCGCACAGGTGGTGGTTCAGGGCAAACGTGTGACGACCCTCAAGGCCAGAGATTACGGAAAGATGAAGGCGCAATTAATGCCACGGGTGCTGGAGAGCTTTCACCGGCTCTGCGCCCATGCGGATATTGTGCTGGTGGAAGGGGCGGGCAGTCCTGCGGAGGTCAATCTGCGCAAGGGAGATATTGCCAATATGGGATTTGCGCGGGCTGCGGATGTGCCGGTGATCCTGACCGGCGACATTGATCGGGGCGGGGTTTTAGCACAGTTGGTGGGCACCCACGTACTGCTGGACGCCGATGACAACGCTTTGATCAAAGGTTTTATCATCAACAAGTTTCGCGGTGATCCGACCCTGTTTGACGAAGGGTTGCAGGTTGCAGTGGATCACACCGGATGGCACGGGCTGGGGGTTTTGCCTTGGTTCAAGGATGCCGGAAAACTGCCGGCCGAAGATGCCGCGGATATTCATAGTGGCGGGGAAGGGGCGTTCAAAATTGCCGTTCCGAAACTGTCGCGCATCGCAAATTTCGACGATCTTGACCCGTTAAAGCTGGAGCCAGGCGTGTCGGTGGTGATCGTCGAGCCGGGGCAGCGTTTGCCGTCGGATGCGGATCTTGTGCTGATTCCGGGAAGCAAATCCACCATCGGTGATCTTGCCTATATGCGCGAACAGGGCTGGGATGCCGACCTGATGAGCCACGTTGAGCGGGGCAAACAGGTGCTTGGCATTTGCGGCGGCTATCAGATGCTGGGACAGACGATCATGGACCCCGAAGGCATCGAAGGGCCGGCGGGGGAAGTGCAAGGCTTGGGGTTGCTGGATGTCTCTACCTTGATGACACCACACAAGCGGCTTGCCTCGGTGGTCGGGAGCGACATTGGCTCCGGCTCGGGCGTTTCGGGCTATGAAATTCACATCGGTGAGACATCGGGGCCGGATTGCGGGCGTCCGTGGCTTGAAATTGACGGGCGCGAAGAGGGGGCGACCTCGGCGGACGGTCTGGTGCGCGGGTGTTATGTGCACGGTCTGTTCATCGCGGATGAGTTCCGGCGCGGTTATCTCGCGACGATGGGGGTAACGCCGGGCAATCTGGTCTATGAGGATGTGGTGGATGAAACGCTGGACGCGTTGGCCGATCACATAGAGGCCCATCTGGATGTCGAGATGATCTGGATGCTGGCGGCGGATGTGGCTGAGCCGGAGTAGACCGGAAGGCGGGCAGGGGGCCAAGGCAAAGCGGCCCCCGTGCCAGAGATCAGGGTTTG
The DNA here is from genome assembly GCF_001719615.1 of Neptunicoccus sediminis. Taxonomy (GTDB): domain Bacteria; phylum Pseudomonadota; class Alphaproteobacteria; order Rhodobacterales; family Rhodobacteraceae; genus Amylibacter; species Amylibacter sediminis. The sequence continues at coordinate 33,057 of NZ_MDVX01000021.1, read as the reverse complement.
CGTTTTATTCAAACTCGCGAGAGGCAAGGGCGCGGTGGATTTCGCGCCGGACCAGTTTGCGCACGTTGCGAGTGATCCGGTCGCCCAGTTCCCCCTGAAGTTCGGAGCGGACCATGTCAGAAACCATTTCCCGCAGCGCCTCTTCGTCAAGGAAACCGTCTTCCCCTTCGGTGTAATCGACAGGCTCGTCGAACAGGGCGCTGTCCGCGTGGGGCCGGCTTGGGGCTGGATCCTGCGGTTCCTTTTCTTCGCTAACGGGATCGGCGCGGTCGATGAAGGGCTCTGCCTTTGAAGGAGCCTCTTTCACCGTTTCCTGTGGCTCGAACGTGTCTTCGGATTGGTCAAAGTCGCGCGGCTGGGCAGCGGATTGCGTCGGGAAATGCGCGTCGTCCTCTGCGCTTCGCGCTGTGTGATCCGCCTCATCCCCGTCAAAACGGTCCAGTTCGTCGTCTTCACCGGCTTCGGCTTCGACAAAATCAAAGCTGACGATGCCTTCCATCACTTCACGGACGGGGGCATCCTGAGGCACGTCTTCGCCGGTTTCTTCCTGTCCGCAAAAGGCTTGCGGGGCCGGGTCCTGGGATTGCGCCTGATGGGGCGGCTCGGCGCGGTTGGCTGAAAGCGGCGGTTCGTTCCGGGTATAGTCCCGTCTTGGCAGGTCGAGCCGTTCCAGCGCACGTTCGGCAGCAGCCTCCTGCTCCGCTGTCGGGGTGCTCTCGGGAACGGATTGCGGAAAGGTTTGGGGGCGACGCGGCGCGGCGCCGACCAGCTCTGCCATTTGTGCGGCAGGGTCGTCGTAATCGCCGCCGGAGTTTTCCCCGTCTTCCTCTCTGCCCTGTACCTCTACAGCGCGGGCAATTTCCTCTTTAGAGGCTTCCACGGCTTCGGCCATAACAAGGGATTCGATGTCGGCAATGCGTTGTTCGATTTCTGCAGCGACCGGCGTTGGAGACAGCGCCTCGCTAACCCGCAGAGACGGCGTCAGGACCAGCTTGTCGGGACCCTTCGGTGTATCGGGTTGTCGCGTCTCTGCATCGGTTGATTTCTGGGATGCCGCAGGGGTTTTCGTGTCCGGAGCGCTGCGCGCCTCTTCTGATACGAGCCTGCGGATAGACGATAGGACGTCTTCGACATCCATCTTTCTGCCTGTTTCGGACATTTATCCACTCCTTTTGCCTCGGCTCGGAGTTTACTGGCGAACGCGGATTCGGGCAACTGCTGACTAACTGTCAGTTGCCGTTTCTTTTTTTCAGCTTTTCAAACAGTTTGATGCGTCTGTCACCCAGAATGCCAAGTTGCTTGCGATTGGAGGCAGCGGTGTTCACGTCCGGATTGTAGATCGGCACGCCAAGGCCAAGATGTTCCGCAGTGAGCAGCCCCATCTCTGCGAGCACCTGATATTGCGCCACATATTGATCGCGGATCGCGGTCACAAGCTGGGAACGCGCTGAGAGCAGTTCCTGCTCTGCATCAAGGGCGTCCAGCGTGGTCCGCGCGCCAAGCTTGGCCTCTTCACGCACACCGTCAAAAGCGACTTGGGCGGCGCGTACCTGCTCGCGGTTGGACTGGATAGAGGCACTGGCCACTTGCCAGTTTGTATAGGCGTCCCGCAGACCCTGACGGGTCAGGTAGCCGGATTGCTGCACGTTGGACAGCGCCTGCTGCAACAGGGCCACGTCGCGGCGGCGGTTGCTGTTCAAGCGGCCCCCTTGATACAGGGTCCATTGACCGACGATGCGGGCGTTCAGTTCTTCGGTGGTCAGATCACTGTTACCGGCCCGCCCTCCGAAATCATAACTAAGCTGGCCGCTTACGTTCGGATGGCGGTTTTTGGTTGTGGCTTCGGCAGTCAGTTCCGCAGCTTTCGCGTTGAACTGGGCCTGCATGATGCGGGGATGTTTGCGCAGGGCAACCGCTTCGGCCTTTTCGGGGGAACCGGGCAGGACCGGCGCGGGGGGCGGATTGCGCAGGTCGCGGGGCGGCGTGCCGACCACGGCGGTATAGGCGCTTGCAGAGCGGCGCAGGTTGCCACGGTTGGTTTCAAGCTGGGAACGCGCGGCGGCAAGGCGGGCCTCGGCCTGTGCCACATCGGTGCGGGTCACTTCACCCACTTCAAAGCGGTCTTTGGCGGCGCGGACCTGTTCGCCCAGAACGCGGACGTTGTTTTGGGCAAGGCGGACAAACTGCTGGTCGCGGCGCACGTTCATAAAGGCCTGAACCGTATCAAACAGCACGAGTTGCTCTACTTGCAGCAGGGCCTGCCGTCCGGCCAGAATAGCCATGCGGGCTGCCTCAACGCCAAGCCTGTCGGCCCCGCCGTCAAAAAGCTGGATGGTCAGTTGCGTGTTGTTGTTCCACACGGTTGTCGGATTGCGCACAGCGCTCGGGTCATTGAAATCGGACTGGCGCCCGATTGTCAGCGTGTTCGTCAGCGTCGGCAGCAGGTTGGCCCGCGCCGAGATGACGCCTTCATCTGTTGCCCGTAGTGCGGCCTGCTGTGCGAGGATCTGCGGGTTGGTCAAATAGGCCTGCACCAGCGCATCCGCGAGCGTTGTCGCGTGGGCGGGAAGGGATGAAAGAGTAATCGCAAAGGCGATTCCGGTAAGCTTAAGGCGTCCAAACATGGTCTATCCTGTCTCTCTTGCACCTTTTCTAACCGGATGCACTGCACCTAGCCGAAGGTGAATTCCTGCTCTTTGTTGAACCCCGGCAGGATCGGCGCAGTTGCGTCAAATGCGTTGCGCCAGTCAATACCGTGGTCGTGCTTGTACCCGATCTTGCAATGACCGGTGTTACCCGACTGACGGATCGCGATGATCCGGCCACCCGGTTTTAATTGGTCGGTGATTTCCGCAGGGATTTGCTCTGCGGCGCCTTGCAGCATGATGACACAATAGGGGCCGTGTTTGGGGGCGCCCTTGGTCAGTTCAGCCTGCTCCACCATGACGTTATCTACACCGCTGCCAGACAGCAGTTCGGCAGCTTCCTGTGCCATTTGTTCATCCGGTTCAACCGCGACGACAGCTTCTGCCATACGTGCGATGACCGCGCTGGAATAGCCAAAGCCACATCCCAGATCGAGCACCAGTTCTGTGGGCTGGATATTCGCAAGGTCCAGCATCTTGGCAAAGGTGCGCGGGTCCAGCAGCACACGACCGGGGGCAAGGTCAATGTGTTCGCCCATATAGGCGATGCCCCGTTTGGCTGTTGGCACGAATTCCTCACGCTCGACCGTCAGAAGCGCGTCGATGATCGGATATTTGGTCACATCGGACGGGCGGACCTGACAATCCACCATAGTGGTGCGGGCGGCTGAGAAATCAGTCATGGCAAAGCCTTCGTGCTGGAACTGCGTATAGTTGAATCGTGTAGTGCCACAATCGTCAAGGGGCTGCAACGCAGTCCTTGCGAAATTCGGGTTATCCGCCCGCAGCTGTTGCCGCTTCACTATAGCCGGACAGCGGGCGCGACGATCCGGTAGAGATATGCATCGCCTCTCCGGGCTTCTGCCCGAGCACGCGTGGCGCACGCAGCAGGAAGAACTTTCCAATGCCCGCATTGGCGCCCATCGCAGGGGCGTTGCGGTCGGTGGGAAAGCGGGATTTCCAGCCTTCGGGCAGGGTCAACCCGTGGTCTTCGGCCTTGTCACACATCCAGACCAGCGGGATGTTGGCCAGCGGTCGCGCGTGGGGATAGCGGTAGACATGGCCGCCCACATCGCCGTGGGCGCCGCGAAACCAGACCTGCTCCAGATGGCCGGACCAGCCCGGTTCGGTGTCCCACATCACGGGGGCATAGGCACGGCGGTCCTCGTCAAGCGCCAGCGCCTGATACCCTGCCTTGACCGAGCCGCCAATCGTGGTGCTGTGAAATTCGGTAGCCATCGGCGCAAGATAGGTGAGCAGGGGATACTGGATGCCAAGCGCCTTTACCGTATCCCAGACGCCGATCATCTCTATCGGGGTGTCAGGGTGGCAGTGAATGGACTTGAAGGCGGCGCGGGCCTGTGAGGTGGATTGGGATTCATACAGCCGGAAAGCAAAGCGCAGATTGGCTTTGGTCACATTGGTCTGCCGCACCAGCCCGACGCGCCCGATCATCCCCGCAATAGAGCGCACCGCATAGGCCCCACGGGAATAGCCGAACAGGAATATCCGGTCGCCCGGCTGGTATTGCGCGGCAAGCTGGGCGTAACCGTCAAAAATAAGCTGGTTAATCCCCCAGCCCGAGGCAATCGTTACCCAGTTGCGAAAACCGTGTCCCTGAATGCCCGGATGATACCAGATCGTTGCGTTTTGCGGGTCATGGGCTTGCAGCAGCAGTTTGTAGAGCAGGCCTGCGTTGGTTTCTTCCCCGTCCGCGAGACGGCTTTGGGTGCCGTCAATGATCAGGATATGGGACTTTGGCTCTCGCTCGGGGGGCGGCGGTAATTCGGTGCGGCGGGGGAAGCGCAGCTTGGACTTCAGCTGCGTGACCAGTTTGCCCCAAAAGCCCTCTGCGCCGTTGCTCTGCTTCATCCCTTGCCTGCCTCCTTCTGTCTCAAACCGCTTTCACCTCCAAGCTTTCATTTGCTGCCGGATCAATCCGCCTGTTGCAGCCATTCCCACATACGCAGCGGCGTGACGGGCATGTCAACCTGCCGGATACCCCGATCCCACAGTGCATCCTGCACCGCGTTCATCACGGCGGCCATCGCACCAACGGTTCCCGCCTCTCCGCAGCCCTTCATGCCGATCTCATTGGCGGTGGAGGGCACCAGTTCGGTATGAAACGCCATCGTGGGAATGTCACGGGCGCGGGGCATGCCGTAATCCATGAAACTGCCTGTCAGTAACTGTCCGGTTTCATCATAAATCGCATGTTCGGTTATGGCCTGACCAATGCCCTGTACCACGCCGCCGTGAACCTGACCTTCGGCCAGCATCGGATTGATCAGCAGGCCGAAGTCATCAACAATCGTATATTTCACGACCTGAGTGTGTCCGGTATGCGGGTCGATTTCCACCTCGCAGAAGTGGGCACCGTTGGGATAGCTGCGGGCGGGCAAGTCGTATTCAACGGAATGATCCAGCAGTTCGTTCTGTCCGGACTCTCGGGCTTTGCTCACCACATCGGGCAGGGTAATCCGCCGGTCCGTGCCGATAATTGCAAAGGCGCCCTTGTCAAAGATCACATCCTGCGGGTGGACTTCCAGTTCGTCACTGGCCAGCGGTTTCAGCCGTTCAATCATCAAATCAGAGGTTTTATAGATGGAATTGCCCTGCATCGTGACAGAGCGTGACCCACCCGTACCGCCTCCCGCGGGGATCGCGTCGCTGTCGCCCTGAATGATGCGCACTTTGGCCGGATCCCATCCGGTTTTCTCGCACAGCAGTTGCGTATAGGCGGTTTCGTGGCCCTGTCCGTTGCTTTGGGTGCCCACATAAAGGTTCAGCTGCCCGTCTTCGGCAAATTCGATCCGCGTGGTTTCCTGCGGCGCGCCGAGGATGCTTTCGATGTAAAAACACAGCCCTAACCCGCGCAATTTGCCTTTCGCAGCGCTGGCCTGCTGGCGGGCGGCAAAGCCTGCCACATCCGCTTCGGTTTCGGCCCGTGTCAGCACGCGGTCGAAATCGCCCACGTCATATAGCTCTCCGGCGGCTGTTTTATAAGGCATCTGCTCGGCACGGATGAAACTGCGGCGGCGCAGGTCGGAGGGGTCCAGCCCGAAGCGGCGTGCAGCATGGTCAAACAACCGCTCCAGCACGTAAATCGCCTCGGGCCGTCCGGCGCCGCGATAGGCATCAACCGGCGTGGTGTTGGTGTAAATGCCGCGCACCCCGAAATAGGCGTTCTGCACGTCATACACACCGGGAAAGACTTTCAGTGCCAGTTCGGACTGGATGTTCTGCCCGAAACCGGAACTATACGCGCCAAGATTGGACACGGCGTTCACCCGCAACGCCACCAGTTTGTAGTTTTCGTCAAAACCCGCTTCCGCATCGGAATAAAGATCGCGGCAGGCATTGTCCGTTAGCATCGATTCACTGCGATCCGGCGTCCAGCGTACCGGCTGACCAAGGGTTTTCGCCGCAAATGCAGCGAGCAGGTATTCAGGATAGGCGTGAACTTTCATCCCGAATCCGCCCCCCACATCGGGGTTGGTGACGCGGATGTTTGCAGGGGCCATCCTGAAAGATCCCGCCAGATGCCGCTTTACGCCCCAGACCCCTTGGCCCGAGAAACAGACATGCAGGCGCTCGCCTTCCATTTCCGCATAACAGGCGCGAGGCTCCATCGAATTGGCAATCACGCGGTTGGAATGGACCCGCAGTTTCACGCGATGGGTGGCAGAGCGGAATGCAGCTTCGGTGGCCTCTGCATCACCGTGCGCCCAGTCATAGGCAAGGTTTTCCGGCGCTTCGGGATGGATTTCGGGGCCGCCGAATTCGAGTTCGGTAGTGGCGGGCAAATCGTCATAGTCCACAAGGATCATTTCCGCTGCATCGCGGGCCTGTTGCAAGGTATCGGCCACAATCACGGCGACGGCTTCCCCGACAAAGCGCACGCGGTCTGTGGCAAGGGCAGGGCGGTGGGGCACTGCAGCCGTGCGCCCGTCGCGGTTTTTGACCGGAATGGCGTTCATGGCATTCTCCATCACGCCTTCCAGATCGCCCGCCACAAAGACCCCGTGAACGCCGGGGGCGGATTTTGCCTCTGTTGTGTCAATTCCGCTCAGGTTTGCGTGGGCCATCTGCGCGCGCAGCACATACATATGCAATGCGCCCTCAGGGGCGATGTCATCGGTGTAGCGGCCGTGTCCGGTCAGTAGGCGTATGTCTTCGACGCGCGTGGCAGATTGGGAAATTCCGAACTTGGAAAACGGGGTGTTCATAAAGCACTGGCCTTTGCAATAAAGTCGTTACTGTAAGGGTATCCCTTATCGCGGTCAGGTCTAGGGCAAAGGCGCAGAAACGTTGCGGTTTAGTCTGGTTCGCGGTCCACTTGGCTTGCGAGCCGTGCCGTTCACCCTACCGGATGCCGCGCCAGCACTGCGCCCGCCGCCTCCAGTGCGCCGCTGCCGTGGGGAATGCCCAGCGCCTTGAGGCCCGTGTCCATTGTGCCAAGCGCCCCCATCAGCATCACCGGATTGAGATGCCCCATATGGGCGATGCGCAGCACGCTGTTCCATCCGGGTTCTCCCTCTTCGGCAAAGCCAAGCCCGATGCCCAGCGTCAAACCGCCCTGATGTTCGCACCAGTGGCGCAGACGGCCACATTCATCCCCGTCAGAGCGCACGGTCGTCACCGCGTGGGACCGTTTTGCCGGAACTGCAATGTTCAGCCGCAGACTGCCCCAGCGTTCTACCGCCGCCCAGACCGCTTGGGCACAGGTCTGGTGCCGCGCCCAAGCCTGTTTGATACCTTCTTCTTTCACCAGAATGTTCAGGGCTTCGCGCAGGCCGAACAGGTGATGGGTCGGTGCGGTGCCGCCGAACTGCTGGTAGAACCGCGCAGGATTGGCACGGGGATGCCAGTCCCAGTAATTCGTTACAAGATCCGCCTTTGCCTGTGCTGCTGCCGCTTTGTCGTTGAAAAAGACAAACGACATGCCTGCGGGGGTCATCAGCCCCTTTTGACAGCCTGTCACCATGACATCCACGCCCCAAGCGTCCATTTCGTGACGGTCACAGCCAAGCGAGGCAATACAGTCCACAAACAACAGGGCGGGATGTCCGGCGGCGTCCATCGCCTTGCGGATCGCGGCTATGTCGTTTTGCACCGAGGAGGCTGTGTCGGTCTGGACTGTAAACACGCCGCGGATTTCATGGCCACGGTCCGCTTTCAGCCGGTCGCAAAGCTGCTCTGGGTCAACCGCGTCCTGCATTCCGAAATCCAGCGTTTCAACGTCAATGCCCGTGCGCGTTGCCACATCCGCCCAGCCCTGCGCGAACCGCCCCGTCACCAGCACCAAGATTTTATCCCCCCGCGAACAGGTGTTGGACAGGGCCGCCTCCCAAGCGCCGTGGCCGTTGGCGATATAAACGGCGGCGTGATGGCGCGTCTGCGCCACGGTTTTCAGATCAGGGTAAAGGGTTGCCGTCATGTCGATCAAATCGCCCTCATAGATATTGGGAGAGGCGCGGTGCATTGCGTTCAACACACGGTCGGGAATGACAGAAGGGCCGGGGATGGACAATTGTGCGCGACCGAAATTGAGCGACATGAATAAGGCTTTCTTAAGAGGTCTTCAGGCAAATGGGTACTCTTGCCTATTTGAAAGGTCAAAACCAATTTATGCGTCGTTGCGGCAGGGGCGGGGGCGGGCTGTGCAAGCTGGGCATGGACAGCAGGGGTGCAGATGGTACAAGGTCGGCCCGCAGGCCAGTGGCCGCAACATGCAAAGGTCTCTATGAGCGAAGCTGAAACACCGCAGTTGAATGCACGTGCCGCCTATGGCCGCCTCTGGCGGGACTGGTTGGCACCTCACTGGCCCAAAATGGTTCTGGCTACCCTGTTCATGCTGGTGGTTGCGCTGTCCACGGCCGGCTATGCGAAGTTTATGGAGTGGGTTATCTCCGCGCTTGAGCGTAAGGACTCCAGCGTTATCTGGTGGGGTCCGGCGGGGATTATCGGCCTGACCCTTAGCAAAGGGATCGCCCATTATCTGCAACAGGTGGTGCAGAACCGTGTGCTTAGCCGTGTGCAGGCGGATATGCAGAAATACATGTATGACAGGCTGGTTTACATGGATCTGGCCTATCTGCTGGCCGAGGCCCCGGCTGCTTTGGCGGCGCGGTTTTCGGCGGATATTGAACTGGTGCGGCAGGCATCAATCACGGTGTTCGGATCGGTCCGCGATATTTTAACCCTAATCGCTGCGATTGTGGTGATGCTGTCCATCGACTGGGCTATGGCCATCGGGCTGGTTCTGGTGTTTGCACTGGCCTTTGGGCCGATTGGCATTGCGGGTGCCCGCATACGGCGCATTTCCGCAAGCACCCAGAGCGAAATCGCCCATATGACGGAATCCGTGAACGAAGGTCTAACCGGAATTCGCATGGTGCGGACCTATCAGTTGGAAGAATCTCTGAAGAAAACCTCCAACCATGTGTTTGACCGGCTGGTCGGCTTGCGGATTTCACTGGTGAAATGGCAGGCGCTGATCACGCCGATGATCGAAGTGCTGGCCGGTGTCGCCATTGCCGTGCTGCTGTTTCTGGTGGCCTGGCGGATGCAGTCGGGCGCGATTGATCTGGCCGGCTTTATCGGGTTGATCACGGCGCTGGGCGTTGCGACCAATCCGGCCCGCAAACTGGGCGGGGCCTATGCGGTAGGCTTGCAAGGCATGGCCGCGCTGGAGCGGGTTTATGCGCTTTATGACACCAGAAACGACATTGCCGACGGTAGCTTTACCTACCCCGAGGGAAGCAAACCCGAAGGGCATATCGAGTTCCGCAATGTCGGCTTTACCTATCCGGACGGCTATACCGCGCTGCATGACATCAATCTGGATATTGCAGCGGGGAAAACCTATGCCTTTGTCGGGCGTTCGGGTGCGGGGAAATCGACGATTTTCAACCTCTTGCCCCGTTTGTTCGACGCCAGCGAAGGCCATATTCTGATCGACGGTCACGACCTGACAGACCATCAGATCACATCCCTGCGCAACCAGATTTCCGTGGTCAGTCAGGACAGCGTGCTGCTGTCCGGCACGGTTCTGGAGAACATCGGTTTCGGGCGCGAAGGCGCCACACGGGAAGCCTGTATCGAGGCCGCCAAAGCCGCCGCTGCGGACGAATTCATCAGCGCCTTGCCAAAGGGCTATGACACGCGGATTGATCCCTCCAAATCCAGCTTTTCCGGCGGAGAGCGCCAGCGCCTTTCCATTGCGCGGGCCATGTTGCGGGATGCACCGATCCTGCTGCTGGATGAACCGACCTCTGCGCTGGATGCGGAATCCGAAGCGGCGATCCGCAAGGGGCTTGATGCGCTGTCCAAAGGGCGCACCACGCTTGTGATTGCACATCGTCTGGCCACCATCCTTGATGCGGATCAGATCGTTGTGTTGGATCAGGGGCGTATCGTGGATCAGGGCACCCATGACGAATTGCTCAAACGGGGCGGGATTTATGCCGATCTGTTCAATCTGCAATTCGATATGAAAGCCGAAGGGGGGCGGCGCAAGCGACCACGGTCTTTTGCGACCCGCAAGCGCAAGCGGGGGTTGATGGAAATGGTCAGCCGCTTTGTCGGGATGGGGAATTCAAACAGCCCCTTGTAGCAGGTATTGGGGCGCTGCCCCTCTGCGCTGCGCGCATTCACCCCGGGATATTTCGGGCCAGAAGAAGACTCAGCCTTTTTTGTAACGCCGTGCGAGTTCTTCCGGCGAGCGCCCGAGAAAATAGAGCGACAGGGTCACGAGATTGCTGCCGCCCCGTTTCAGCCAGCCCTCCTCGCGGTATTTCACAGCACTCGTGGTTGCGGTGGCCCTGAGCGCGGTAAGCTGGCCCCGTAGCTTTCGGGCGAGCGCGACATCCTCCATCAGCGGGATTTCCGGAAAGCCGCCGGTTTTGGTGTAAAGCGCTGTGGGCAGCAACAAGCCCTGATCACCATAGGGCAGCCCGAAAATTCTCGCGCGGAGGTTGGCCCAAGCCGCGACCAGCGTTCCGGCAACGCCTCCGGTGTCAAAGCGGAGTTTGAAATAGGCGGCATCGGTGCGGGTTTCCACATGGGAGCGCACGACCGTTGTCCAGCCTTCGCCAAGCACTGTGTCGCTGTGCAGGAACATCAGCCACGGGGTTGTGGCGCTGCGTGCTGCGCCTGCCATCTGGGTGCCGCGTCCGGCGGAGAAGTGATGCAACTGCGCACCGGACTCTTCAGCGATGTGGTCGATCCCGTCGGTAGAGCCGCCATCCGCAAAGATCACCTGATGCACCAGCCCTGCGGTCATCCCTTCATAGACGCTCGCCAGTGTCGGGCCGAGGGTTTGGGCGGAGTTCAGGGTCGGGATGATAACGGTGATGGGTGCGGGCATGGGCTGTCGGAATGGTTCTGGTCACGGCGGTGTCTGGAGGCTACATAAACGGTTAACCGCCAAAGGGCGAATAAAATTGAAGGATGTGATGTCATGAGTGAGGAAACACGCCGCGTACTGCGTATTACAGGGACCGACCGGACGCGATTCCTGAATGATCTGGTGACAAATGACCTTAAGGGCCTTGAAAATGGTCTGGTCTATGCCGCCTTGCTGACGCCGCAGGGGAAATACCTGTTCGACTTTTTCCTGGCCGCGGACGGTGATAGCATTCTGCTGGATGTAGATGCGGGGCGCGCTGACGCATTGGTGCAGCGGCTGACCATGTACAAGTTGCGGGCGGATGTGGGGATCGCGGATGCGGGTCTGTTTGTGCATCGCGGCATCGGGGAAAGACCTGATGGTGCGATGGCTGATCCGCGCCATCCGGCGCTGGGCTGGCGGATGTTTGCACAGACGCCGCAGGAGACGGATGCCGTGGATTGGGATGCTGTGCGGGTGGCCCATTGCGTGCCGCAAACAGATGTGGAGCTGATTGCGGATGGATCGTTCATTCTGGAATGCGGCTTTGAGCGGCTGAACGGCGTGGACTTCCGCAAGGGGTGCTATGTGGGGCAGGAAGTGACCGCGCGGATGAAGCACAAGACCGAGCTGCGCAAAGGGCTGGCCACGGTGAATGTCGATGGCGCAGCGCCGGTCGGGACCGAGCTGCGCAGTGATGGCAAGGCGGCTGGCACGCTCTACACCCAAAGCGGCGGGCAGGGCATTGCCTATCTGCGGTTTGATCGGGTGAAGGGCGACATGCAGGCGGGTGACGCGACTGTCACCCTGCCGGAAGCGGGGTAAGCCCCGCTTCGGTGCTTATGTGTTGCGCACCAGTTTTGCGAAACGTTCAAACACCTGATCGTTGGAGGCAATGATAGAGCCATCGGTGATCGGGTTGCCATTGGGCGTGATGGTTTCCACGAATCCGCCGGCCTCTTTGATCAGCAGGATACCGGCGGCCACATCCCATGCATTCAGACGGCGTTCCCAGAAGCCGTCATAGCGGCCCGCTGCGACATACGCGAGATCGAGCGAGGCTGATCCCCAGCGCCGCACACCGGCGCAACCGGGCAGGATACGCGCGAGATCCTTCAGGGTGTCCGGCAGGTCCGGACGGCCCCCGAACGGCAGGCCGGTGGCAAAGATCATCTCGATCATTTCGCGGCGGCCCGATACCCGCAGGCGACGGTCGTTGAGCCATGCACCGGCCCCTTTTTCCGCCGCGAAGAGTTCCTCGCCCGCAGGGTTGAAGATCACCGCCGCGACGATTTCGCCTTTGTGTTCCAGTGCGATAGAGATCGCCCAATGGGGCAGGCCGTGCAGGAAGTTCGTTGTGCCGTCCAACGGATCAACGATCCAGCGGCGGGTCGGATCCTCACCGGCGATTTCCTTGCTCTCCTCGGCCATCCAGCCATAGTTCGGACGGGCCTCTGTCAGCTCTTCCTTGAGGATTTCTTCTGCCTTGAGATCGGCGCGGGACACGAAATCGCCGGGACCTTTGGCGCTGACCTGAAGATGTTCCACCTCACCGAAATCGCGCATCAGGGACCGGCCGGCCCGACGGGCGGCTTTGATCATAATGTTCATATTGGCAGACATTTGCGACATGGGGGTGCATCCTTGGTGGTGGAATTTTGCTGTTTAGGCGCTGACTGCCTTATTGCCAAGGGGATTCGGACGTTTTTCAGGCCACCTGCGGATTATCGGCATCGGCCTGCCTGTCCCGCGTGATCATCACGAAATCCCGCATATAGCCGTTGTCCACCTCGCTGCTGCGGATCGCCGCATAAAGCCTGCGGTTCAACCCGTGCTCTGTAATCGGGCGGGCGACAAAGTCATGACCATATTTTTCCTCTGCAATCACCCAGTCCGGCAGGACGCTTACTCCGCGACCCGAAGCGACCAGCAGCATGATCACCGCTGTCAGTTCCACCTGCCGGATGGAGCGGGGTTCAACCCGCGCCGGAGTCAGCAGTTGGGTAAAGGCGTCAAGGCGGGATTTGTCCACCGGATAGGTGATCAGAACCTCGTTGCGGAAATCCTCGGCCTCGACAAAGGGTTTGGTGGCGAGCGGATGGGACCGCGCACAGACAAAGGTGGGCGCATAGTCAAACAGGGGAATAAACTCCACACCGTCAATGGTTTCGGGATCGGCAGACACCACAAGGTCTACTTCTTCCCGTTGCAGGGCGGGCAGGGCGTCAAAGGCCAGACCGGGGCGGATGTCCACATCCACATTCGGCCAGCTTTGCCGAAAATCTTCCAGCACGGGGAACAGCCACTCAAAACAGGCGTGGCATTCGATGGCGATGTGCATCCGGCCCGATTTTCCGGTAATCAGTTCTGCGAAATCCTGCTCCAGCGCGTCGATCTGGGGCAGGACCTTATCCGCAAGCTGCAACAGCTTGTGCCCTGCTTTGGACAGTTTGAGCGGTTTGGAGCGACGCAGAAACAGTTCCATCCCCACCTGTTCTTCCAGTGCCTTGATCTGGTGGGACAGGGCGGATTGGGTCACGTTCAGCACTTCGGCAGCACGGGCCAGCCCGCCTTGTTGGTGGATGGCGCGGATAGAACGGAGATGGCGAAATTCGAGATACATGGCAGCCTGTATGAATGATCCGCGTTATTATTATTAGAAATATGAATTTGCTTCAAGTTGCAAACTGCTATCTTTAGGGAACAACACAACTGAAAGCACCCGAGATGACCAAAGACTTCGATCTGTCCTTTGAATTTTTCCCGCCCAAATCGCTGGCGGCCAGTTTCCGGCTGTGGTCTGCGGTGGAAACCCTGCAAGTTTTCGATCCGGATTTCGTGTCCATCACCTATGGCGCCGGAGGATCGACGCGGGATCTGACCTGTTCGGCGGCTGGCGTGATTGCGCAAAACTACGGCATGCCGGTGGCGGGTCATCTGACCTGTGTGGATGCCACCCGCGAAGAAACCTTGTCTGTGGCCCGTGGTTATGCAGCCAAAGGCGTGCGCCGCGTGGTTGCGCTGCGTGGTGATGCCTCTGATCCGCAGGCCGGTTTCCAGCCGGTGAAAGACGGGTTCGCCGGTTCTGTAGAACTGGTCAAGGCGCTGGCCGAACTGGGCGGATTTGACATTGCGGTCGGGGCTTATCCGAACCGCCACCCCGATGCCACCAGCGACACATCCGATGTGGATCACCTGAAGGCAAAATTCGATGCAGGTGCAGACCGCGCCATCACCCAGTTCTTCTTCGAGGTTGAAGATTTCCTGCGGTTCCGTGACCGTTGCGCTGCTGCTGGCATCACCCAGCCGATCATTCCGGGGGTTCTGCCCATCGAAAACTGGGCGAAAACCAAGAAATTCGCGGCGCCGTGTGCGATCCCGATCCCTTACTGGATGGAAGAAGGCTTTCGCCATGCCGCCGCCGCAGACACAGAGCGTCTGTTTGCAACGGCGATCTGCACGGAAGCCTGCGATACCCTGCTGCGCGAGGGCGTGGACGGTCTGCATTTTTACACGCTGAACGACCCGACCCTGACAGCAGATGTCTGCCGTGCCATCGGAAGAACGCCACGTCATTTGGAACTGCAAGCCTCTGCCTGAGCGGTTGAACGCTTGAAGCACTGGCAATCAAGGCTCTACGGTTTGATCACAATCAACCGGAGAGCCTTTTGCCATGCGCGACCTGAACTATGCTAAAACCCCTGACGATTTGCCCGGACCGGAGCAAAAGGACTGGACCGGACTGGAGTATCTGCAAAAGACCCTAACCGGCGAGGTCGCGGCCCCGCCCATCGCAGGGCTGATGAATTTCCGTCTGGAAGCTGTGGAATTCGGCCGCGCCGTGTTTCGGGGCATCCCGCAATACGCGGCGTTTAATCCCGGCGGGACCACGCATGGTGGCTGGTACGGGGCAATCCTCGACAGTGCGATGGCCTGTGCGATCATGTCGAAAGCCGGCAAGGGCGCACATTACACCACGCTTGAATACAAGGTGAACATCATCCGCCCCGTGCCTGAAGGCATGGAAGTGGAAGCCGTCAGCGTGGCAAGCCATGTGGGGCGCACCACTGGGGTCGCAGATGCGGAATTGCGCGGGGTGGAGGACGGCAAGATCTATGCCACCGGATCAACAACCTGCATGCGGGTCGGGGTTTAACGCCGCCGGCTTTCAAACCGCATGGGCGCCCAGTTCCTGCAATGTGTCTGACAGGATGTTCTGCAGCGCAGGTTCGATCTTGGGGCTGCACACATAGGGCAATCCTTTGCGGGCCTGCGTCCAGCCGATCACATGCACCTGTTTCGCCGCCGGTTCGCACTCCTGCAACATCGCCCATGTGCGACAATCGATTGCGGCAATATCAGCCTTGCCCTCTGCCACCATCTGCACGGAATGACGGTGGCTGCCGGAATGTTCCCCGTGGCTGTAAAACGCCTTACGCTGCTTGGTGGCGGCGGTCATGTCGGCGGTGATGGACAGATAGCCCGAAAGGGACGCGCGGTCGTTAAAGGCCAGCCGTTTACCGCGCAGGGCGTCAACGGGCAGGACGGCTTTCCGGTCGTCCGGCGGCGATTGGTTGATGCCTTTTCCGGTCGCAATCACTGCGGAACGATACAGCGGCCCCTGACCGCCTGGAACGTCGGAAAAATCCGGCTGGGCAAGAATGTGCAATTCCGGTGCGACACCGCATGAAATCGGACCCCAACAGGTCTGGGACAATAACAAACGGGGATGGGCGAGCAGTTCATCCGCGGCGTGATCGGTTTCAGGGCGGTAGAAATCCACCAAAAGATCAGCGCCCCGTTTGTGCAATCCGGCCAGAACGTTTTGCCACAACCTGTCCGTCTCTGCCTTGTACTCTGGCAGGTCATACATTGGTAGGGCTGCGCGGTATCGGGTCACTCTGAGCCTCCTTGCTCCGGTGCCAGGCGGGATGAACGACAGGTTCTTTGGCTATCAGAGCATAGGTGCGGATTAATTTCCAGTAATTTGGAAAAACGTAATGTTGGTTCATGCGCCGCCAGTGGTCTTTGTCCTGCGCATAGAGGGCAGGCAGTGTGTACCACGGGGCAGCGGGGTTCTTATGGTGAACCAGATGCAAGTTATTGTTCAGGAACAGAAAACTGAAAGGCGATTTCTCAACGATGATGGTGCGGCCTTCCGGTGTTTCATGCCATTGGTGTTCAGCAAAGGTACGCAGGGAAATCAGCGCCGCCCCGCCCCAACAGGCCGTCCCAAGGTAGAGCCACAGTGGAATTTCGAACAGAACGAACAGGCAGAACAGGACCGGGATCAGGCCAAGCCCGTGAAGTAACCATGCTTTTGCCACATCCCGCTCACCGTGGCGCAAGGCCGAGATGTCACCGCAGATCAGGGCAATGCAAGACAATGGCGGGCCGAGCACCAGCCGCCCAAGCAAGGTGTTTGACCAACCAAGCACCCGCTGGACCCACAGGGGCAGCGCCGCGTAATAGCCTTGCGCCCTGTAATAGCTTTCGGGATCGTCGAAAGGGTCGGTCAGCGTCTCATCCGCATGGTGTCGCAAATGCAGGGTGCGATAGCGACGATAGGGCCAGATCAATCCGGGGTTGGCCGTAACCAGCAGCTCGTTCAGATGGCGCTTGCGGGTGGGATGACCATGCAGCGCTTCATGCACCAGCGAGGAATGCAGCGCGTTCAACAGGGCGAGCAGGCACAGGGCCGTGACCGGAAAATGCGGGTAGACCTGCCAGCCGATAAACACCCACAGGCCATAGGTTGAAAAAATCAGGCTCAGGGTTTGCCATTCAATTCGGGCGGTCCGTGAGAAACCTTTGCGCTGCATCTTAAACCTCCTGTTTTCAAACGATTTTACGGCAGAGATTTCGGCGCCAACAACGGGAGAACTGTCACAAAGCAAGAGTTTTGTTGTTTTTAGTAAACAAATCTGTTGAAAGTAATCATGGACCGGCGGGAAACATCAGACATTTTTCGCGCTCGACTGGGCGAGCTTCAGCGCAATAGCGGCTTGCGCCAATCCGCCTTTGCCGCTGAACTGGGGATCGACCGTTCCGCGCTCTCGCAACTGTTGGGCGGGGCAGGGGCGCGGCTGCCCCGTGCAGATACACTCGTGGCACTGGCCCGTACCCATCAGGTCTCGGTGGACTGGCTTTTAGGGCTTTCGGAAGATCGCGGCGTCACCTTGGAAACCCGCGATATGCTGGAAATCGCAGGCGGTGCCGACAGCCTTGACCGCTCGCCTCTGGTGCAATGGCACGAAGAGGCGCGAGGCACAAAAATCCGCTATGTTCCCGCCGGTCTGCCCGATCTTTTGCGCGACGGTCCGATTGCACAATACGAACATCGCACCAAAACCACGCCCGACGACAGCCAGCGCCTGCAAGACGGGTACAGGCGCGACTATGCCCGCCTGCCCGAAACCGATATGGAAGTGGCAATGCCGCTGCAGACCCTGCAGAGCTTTGCTGCGGGTCACGGCATTTGGTCGGGATTGTCACAGGTGCAAAGACAGCGGCAACTTGCCCATATGGAACAATTGCTGCGGGAACTCTATCCGGGTTTCCGGCTTTATCTGTTTGATGGCAGCGCCCGGTTTTCCATGCCCTACACCATCTTCGGCTACCAGCGCGTGGCGATCTATGCCGGCGAAATCTACCTGTTGTTGAATGCCACTTATACGATCACAACGATGGTCGGGCATTTCGACAATCTGGTCCGCGCCGCAGAGGTTCACGCCCATGAAGTCGCGGATTTTGTCGCCGGACTGGCGCGTCAAAACCAAAGCGGCGAACCGTGATCAGCTCGGGACTCGCCGCTTCAATGTTCCATAAATACTCATAAAGACCCCCGCCCGGTCGGTGTCGTGCGTTGCGGGCGGGGGGTTACGGCGTAAACGCCGTTCCAAAACCGCCAATGACCGGATCAAGCATATAGGTCAAAAGGGTCTGCTCTCCGGTGGAGACCAAAACCTGTGCGGGCATTCCGGGAACAATATCCACATTTTCCATCGTCTTCAGCTTCTCGTCCGGCACATTGACGGTGATTTTATAGTAGGACGAACCATCAGTTTCGCTAACAAAGCTGTCCGCAGAAACATTCGTCACCGTGCCTTCCACAACCGGCGTGGTGCGGAAGCTGTAGGCGGTCAGGCGCACGCGGGCCTCCCCCCCTGTGACCACTTCGTCAATATCACTGGGGCGCACCCGCGCTTCGATGAAAAAGCTGCTGTCGGCGGGCACAATATCCAGAAGTTTCTGACCGCTTTCGATCACCTCGCCAATGGTGTTGATGTCCAGGCCCACAACCCGACCCGAAATCGGTGCCCGGATAGACAGCCGTTCGCGCACGTCATCCATTGCTGCGATACGTTGCCGGATGTCATAGACCCGATCCTGTATCGCCTGACGCTCGGCGGTGACGATCCGCATCCGCTCGCGGCGCACATGGATGACCCTTTCGCGGATCTCTGATTTCTGTTGCAGCAGGCTTTGGACCTGCGATTCCGCGGTGCCGAGGTCGCCAAAAATCTGGGACTCTGCCTGCAGCCGGTTCACATAGCGCCCTTTGGTCACGAGACCCTTTTCAAACAGTGCGGTCAGGTCTTTGGTTTCGCTGGAAACCAGTTCCATCTGTTCTTCCAGCGAACGCACGCGGCGCATGGTGCCTTCGATCTGTTCGTCAAGCTGATTGAGCCGGTCCTGAAGAATAGCCTCCTGACCCGCATCGGTGCGTTTGTTGGAGGCAAATATATTCTTTTGCGTGTTAAAAACTTCGATCAGATCAGGGTCTTCCTCCAGCAAACGGCTGAACTCATCACTCAGCTGCAATTCTTCCTGTTGGGAAAACTCTGCGGCGCTGCGGATTTCCTGTGCCAGCGCACTTGCCAGTTGACCGCGCAGGATTCCCAGTTGGGCCTTCACCCGTGTATCCTGCAAAGTGGCGAGCAGGTCGCCTTCTTTAACCACGCCGCCTTCCTGCACAAAGATACCTGAAACAATGCCCCCTTCCAGATGTTGCACGATCTGGCGGTCGCCCAGAACTTTGAATTCACCTGATGCAACAATCGCGGTGCGCAGCGGGGCAATTGCGGCCCATGACCCCAGACCGCCAAACAACCCGAGGCTGAGAAACCCCAGAGTAAGGACCAGTCCGCGCACACGGGTGGGCGGAACGATTGTGACCTTGTTGCTGGGCATACGATCCGCCAGCGCTACCGGCGTCTTTTTAGCTGCTGTTAAGGAAGAACGTGTCATTTGGCGCCTCCGGTTTTGGCAGTCCGTTTGATGATCTTACGGGGTTTAAGCACCGCGACTTTCGGGTCGTCGGTTGTCCGGTTCGACACGGGTGTGACCGTGCTGTCCAAGACGGCTTTGGATGCACCGAAGCGCACCATACGGCCGTCCTGCATGATACCGGCGTGGCTGACGCCGCGCAGGATGCTCATGCGGTGCGTGACCAGAATGACGATGCAGCCGCGCTCCGTTGCGTCTTGGACTGCTTGGGACAGAGCCTCTTCGCCCGCCGGGTCGAGGTTGGCGTTTGGCTCGTCCATCACGATGATACGCCGGTCTCCGAAGAAGGCACGGGCCAGACCGATCCGTTGCCGCTGACCCGCAGAGAGCAACTCTCCGCGCAGTCCCACCTGCGTATTATAGCCAGCCGGAAGCGAGAGGATCAGTTCGTGAATACCGGCCCGTTTTGCCGCTTCGACGATTGCAGAAGGAGAGGCCTCCTCATCCATCATGGCGATGTTTTCCGCCACCGTGCCCTGAAACAATTCCACCCGCTGGGGCAGAAAGCCGATATATTGTCCGATCTGGTCCACAGGCCAGTCCGTCAGCGCCGCGTCATCCACCCGGATGTAACCCCGCGACAGCGGTTGCAATCCCACCAGCGCCCGCGCCAGAGAGGTTTTGCCAGCACCGCTTGGCCCGATAATCCCGAGCGCATCGCCCGGACGCAGCTCAAAAGATACATCCAGCAGCAACGGTGCCTGTTTGTTTGCCACAACCACAGTTGCGTTCTCAACGGACAGACGGGCGTTCGGTTCTGGCAGATCCATTGTTCTCGCGGCCTCTTTCTGAGAGGCGAAAAGCGCGTTCAGGCGACGCATCGCCATACGCGCTTGGGAAAACTGGCGCCAGCCTGCGATGGATTGCTCCACAGGGGCCGCAGCCCGTCCCAAAAGGATTGAACTTGCGATCATCATTCCGGGCGACAATTGCCCCTGAATGACCAGTAAAACCCCGCCGCCCAACAAGGCGATCTGAAGCGCCATGCGGGTCATTTTGGCAAAAGAGGTCAGTAATGCGATGCGATCCGTGGCGATTGCGCCAAAGACCATTGCGACAAATGTTTCTTTCTTCCAGCGCTCGATCAGCGCGGGGGCTTTGCCCATAGAGCGGACCACTTCGGCGTTGCGCAGCATTTCCTCAATGGTGCCCGTTGCCTTTTGTTCCGCGTCACTGGCAGATTCCGTCGGTTCCCGGCTGACCAGTTCGCTGATGATCCCAAGGCCGAACAGAAACAAAAGCCCGATAGTGGCGATAACGCCCAAGATGGGATGGAATAGAAAAATAACGCCGACAAACAGCAGGGACCAAGGCGCGTCCAGCAGCGCGATAAACGCCGAACTGTTCACGAATGCGCGGATTTCCTGAAGGTCGCGGACGGGACGGGCGCCCTGTGTATCATTCGGGTTGGTCCCTGTGACCAGTCCGTGCAGAACACTCGGGCCGTGATTGCCTTCCAGCCGCGTGGCCAGACGGGCCGCAAGGCGCTGGCGGATGGTATCAAACGCCAGAAAAAAGATCAGAGCGATTGCCGCTCCGATCGTTAGCATAATCATTGTGCTGACATTTCCCGAAGACATAACACGGGAGAACAACTGAAGCATGTAAAGCGGTGCTGTCAGAACCAGTAGATTGATAAAAACACTGGCCAGAAAGATCGCTGCAATTAAGCCGCGCTGCCCTGAAAATACCTTTTTTGACCCCATAATTCTGCCTCTATTAAATACAACACTAAATTACAGAAACTTTGACCCAAGAGTGTTCGAAGTCTGCCGAGGGATGGCCCGCTTTGAAACTCCTGGGCCAAAATCGGGGGTGGCAAGATGTCTGCTATCTTGCCACCCCCATCTCGTTGTCGGTTATACGATCACAATATCGACGGCCTCATACAGGTAGTTCCCCTGCGAGTAGCCATTGATACCGACCCCGACGAAGCCATCCGCATCGTTGCCAAGGTGGTCAAACACAGTGAATGGAGTGACAACGCCTGTGGAGACACCCAGCAGATCCACTGTGGAACCGCCAACCGAAACCTTGGTGTTGGTGCCATTGTCCACAACCGATGTTGCCGCTTCCAGCGCATCAAACAGATCGGTGTCTGATGCCGTGCCGGTCAGGTCGGTGATACGGTAGGTCAGAACATCATTATCACCGTCCATGGTAAAGTCGGTCACAGTGTCATGGCCATCGGTAGAGCTGAAGGTTTTGCCGTCCCAGGTCAGGTCTATGACAAAGATGTCCTTGTCAGCCCCGCCGGTGAGCAAATCGTCACCTTCGCCACCAATGATGATGTCCTCATCAAAGCCACCGTCCAGTGCGTCATCACCGGCACCGCCTTCAAGCAGGTCATCATCTGCCCCGCCGTGGAGGTAATCCGATCCCTCGTTGCCTTCCAGATCGTCGTTGCCGTCACCACCAAAGAGTTGGTCGTCACCGTCGTCACCACCCATCCAGTCGTTGCCATTGTCGCCATACATGACATCGTTGTCATCGTTGCCGTTCATATGGTCGTCGCCTTCACCACCGTGCATTTCGTCTTCGCCGGTGCCACCGGACATGGTGTCATGGCCATTGTCACCGAACATGGTGTCAGCGCCGTCGTCACCGTCCATGGTGTCATTGTCGTTGCCACCAGACATCCAGTCGTTACCATCGCCACCAGACATTGTGTCATGACCGTCGTCACCATACATGATGTCGTTACCAAGCTGGCCGGACATCTTGTCGTTGCCAATGCCGCCTGACATCCAGTCGTCGCCTTCGTTACCTTTCATGATGTCGTCGCCGTGACCGCCGAACATTTGGTCGTTCCCGTCATCGCCGCACATGGTGTCGTTGTCCGCGTCACCGTGCATCACATCATCGCCGGTACCGCCGTACATTTTGTCGCGACCGTTACCACCGTAAAGGCTGTCGTGATTGCCTTCGCCGTAGATTTTGTCATGACCGGAACCGCCGTGGATCAGATCGCAACCTTCTTCTCCGTCGTCAATTTCCTTCGGAGTATCGATGCAGTCGTCGCCTTCGCATATCGGGTCTTTTCCGCCAGCGTGGTCACCGTAGATGGTGTCGCCTTTGGAGCCGCCGCGCATATAGTCGTCGCCCGAGCCACCTTTCATCCAGTCACGGGCACCGTCACCCTGCATGGAGTCATCAGCCGCACCACCGGACATGTGATCCGCACCACGGCCACCAAACATAAGGTCTTCGTCAGCGCCACCGAACATAACGTCGGCTTTGGCACCACCATCCATGATGTCTTCGCCGTTACCGCCGTACATGCAGTCACTGCCACCGCGGAAGTCGACTTTTTTGCCACCCCAAGTGTCAGAACCAGTGTCCAGATCGGTAACATTGCCTTGACGGATGTCGCCGTACATTTCGTCGTTGCCGTCATCACCTGTCATGAAATCGTCGCCAAGACCACCTGTCATACGGTCGTCATCGTCGCCGCCGGACATGCCGTCATTGCCTTCGTTGCCGTACATGACATCTTCGCCAGTGCCGCCGAACATGCAATCGTCGCCGCCTTCACCGGCCATGCAATCATCGCCAGCGCCGCCGTACATATCGTCGTTGCCATCATCCAGAGACAGATCGTCGCCGTCATCACCGATCATCACGTCGTTGCCGTCGCCGCCGTAAATCTCGTCGTGGCCTTCGCCGCCTTTGATCTGATCTTCGCCGTTTTCGCCGTAAATCAGGTCATCACCGGTTTCGCCGTCGATGTAATCGTTGTCAGCAAAACCAGGGATCGGCGGATAAGGGCCGCCCCAGACCGTCGCGCCATTGCCACCGACGAGAACGTCATTGTGGCCACCGCCGAGGATCTTGTCGTCGCCGCCGTTACCCAGAATGGTGTCGCAGCCGTCTTCACCGTCAATAACGTTGTTTTTTGAGTTACCGACCGCGCTGTCGTCACCGGAGCCCAAGTCATAATTGTCCGGAGACCCGTTGAGATTCAGGTCTACAAACTCGTCGCCATGTGTGCCGGTGCCTGTGACTTGATTGTTAAATGGCTTGTCCAGATTAATAATGCATTCCGGCTCGCACTCGGGCCATACTCTTGGATCAGTTGACATAATTAAACCTCCTAATGGATAAGGTTAATGCAAGATTAAAATAATTGACGTCCCGCAATAACCGTTTGATTGCGCTGAAAATAACCAGCTCGTAAAACGCTACAAATTCGCGTCCTAGGATCAGTTCAACAGAAATAAAGAAGCCAAACTGCCCCCATTCCGGGACAAAACTAAAAATTATTAACGATAAAACCCTGAATAATTGCCGTCACATTTTGGGCTTCGGACAGGATGGTGTCCGACAGGAAAACGCCCGCCGCCAGACCGACCGCGATCAAAGAGATCCGGCCCAGCATTGACCTCGATTTTTTGGTGGTTGCTTTCGTGTGGTGCTGAAGTTTCTCTTCGACAATCTGGCCGAGCAGGGGGGCAAGTTCGATGCGCAAAGCCCCCTCCATGCTGTTCACCGCGCCGTCGATCCGATCAAAACGGGAGTCCAGATGGGTGCGCTCTGTTTTGGTCCGCGCGTCATTCTTTTCTGTCAGGCTTTCATTCAGTGCACGCAGCAATGTGACCATGCGATTGTACAGTTCGATCACATCTTCACGTTTGGCAATCGGCTTTTCCCCGGAGACCAGAAACCCTTGCAAAATCTTTGCTTCGGTTTCCGAATAGGCCCGCGAGGTCGCGTTAAGGTTCGGTCTTGGTTTCGGTTTGGGCCCCTGGAACGGTGTTTTTTCCGGTTCGACCGCCGTGGCGTTGGTCGTGGCTCTTTGGTTAATATGGTTCATTGCTCTCTCCTCAACCTGCCTGCCACGTCAGACGCTGCGCCATTTCTGCGCGACAATTGACATTCAACTTGCTCAAAACCCGCTTTGAGTAGGTGCTACAGGTTTGTTCAGTTAACTTGGCTTTCACAGCCATTTCCCGATTGGACAGACCCATCTGCATGAGCGAAGCAATACGTGCTTCTGCTTTGGTCAGCCCCATTTCACGGGCGAGCATCATGATCCTTTTGGAATCCGGCGGGGCGGGGAGCATGGCAATC
This sequence comes from Neptunicoccus sediminis, assembly GCF_001719615.1. GTDB lineage: Bacteria > Pseudomonadota > Alphaproteobacteria > Rhodobacterales > Rhodobacteraceae > Amylibacter > Amylibacter sediminis. Next base: position 8,661 of record NZ_MDVX01000021.1, on the reverse strand, counting down.
ACCATCGTGGCCGCCGGACCGCATTCAAATTTGCGCAAGGACAAAAGAGACAGGCTTTGGGTGGCCTTATTCTCAAGCATCAGTATTTTTTCCAGACCATTGGGCGCGGAACTGTCGGCGCATTCTCTGACGGTTTTGCGAAACTGGGCCGTCTCACCGCTGTTGGCGCAACTGATGCCGTCCCCCTGAGAGCGCAGGATGTCCTGAGATTTCAAAAGTTCGTAACCGGCTGTATTTGCGCGAACCAGCCTGCAGTGCTGATCCAGAACCAGTACCGCCGAGGCAATTTTATCTGTAATGATCCACAACAAAGCATCGTCAACAAATTTTCCTGCGTCCGTTAACAATTCCGAAAGACAATCCTCTCTTAATAGAGGCCAGATGTACTGAAGGTGTTTTTCGGAGTGGGCAGGGCAACTGTCGCCTGATTGGAGGAGCTCTATGTGATCAATGGAACCGTCTGCAAAGCAGGACTCATAGCTGTGCCACTTTGCGTCTGTGCTGCTTTGAACGGTTTTTGAGAGGTAGGATTTAATGGCAGAACTGTGCGAACCCGCTGACCGCGTCGATGAAAACCGGATTTGGCGCCCCGGACATGGAATTTCGCCGGCTAGGTTGAATGGTTCGGCATGATCATCTGTTTCAAAGATGTGTGTGGAAAGAATGATTTTATCTTCACCGTGACGGACATGTGCAATTGCCGCGTCTGAGAACTCTAACATTGTCCGGCTGAACTTGTCGGACCGCTTAACGACCCCTCCCGCATGGGTGGGGTTACAAAAAACATTCATTTCAACCTCCCTCTGGTCATATAAATGTCAAAATTTGATCTATCAATTTGTCGACTATACCACAGGGAATGACGGAATCTTTTGTGCACACGACCTAGACCCTTCGTGTGATTCGCAGCGGGCGGCTTACGACTTACTCTGCTTGTGGTTGTGAAATCCGGCAAACGGATTAATCCGTTCAGATTAGACCCTATCAGACGGCTGAGATAAAAATATCGTCAAAGTTGTGTGAAAGGCATCCCGATTCGTTGCACAAAAAACCTACTAAACGGTTAATAAGCTGCATTTTTCTGACCTTTTCTGAAAAAGCCCTGGCCGGAATCACGAACCCACGAACGGCGACGCGAACCGTTAGAACCTTGAATTTCCAAAAGATTTAGTGCACGCTGGTTTTAATAAATAGACATTACTTTGTTTCGAATTTCATTTTGTAAAACGGTGTATGTGGGATGTCGATTTTTGTTGTTTCCAAAAATCACTTGATCCGCGACATGATAGCCTCAATTCTGGAGTCGCGTAGTCAACAAGTGAAAACAGTCTGTGAAAGTGCAAGCGCGATTGGCGCGACCGGCGATGGAGACATTGTTATCTTGCACGATCCGACCTCCGTGGCGGAGGCCAGAGCGGATATTGAGACGCTGCATCGGGCCACGTCCAATCTTAAGATAATTTTGGTTCCAACCAGCGAACAGTTGGAAGTCTATTTCGCTGAATTTAACAATACGGTCGCCGCGATTATCCCTGACGGCAGCTCTGCCGAAGCTTTCCTGAGCGCCGTCATTATGGTTAGCGAAGGCTTCACCATTTCGGCGTCCATCAGTCGCGACGCCATTCACAAGGTCAAACCGTCAGAGCTGGTAGACACCGGTGTGGCAGAGGGTGAACCGGACAACCGCGTTGTCGCCAGCCTTTCGGACCGTGAAAAGAAAGTCCTGCAACTCCTCGCGCTCGGCGCGTCGAATAAGGCGATTGCGCTCGAACTCGGGATTGCAGAGGCCACGGTGAAATCACATCTTCGATCCTCATTCCTGAAAATCGGCTGCAAGAACCGCGCACTTGCAGCGGTTTGGGCCTCGATCAATCTGTAATCGCGGCCTGAGTAATAATGGCAGGGAAGGGGCATCCCTGCCAAATTCGCAAATCCGTGCTCCGTAACCTTATTTGGTGCCGAACATCCGGTCGCCCGCGTCTCCGAGCCCCGGAACAATGTAGCCTTTTTCGTCCAGTCGTTCGTCCAGCGAAGCAGTAACGATTTGCACGTCGGGATGGGCCTCTTTCATCCGCGCAACACCTTCGGGTGCTGCCAGCAGGCAGAGGAATTTTATGTTGGTCGCACCGGACTGTTTCAGCAGGTCAATCGCAGCAACCGAGGAATTGCCCGTTGCGAGCATCGGGTCCACGGCGATAACCATCCGCTCGTCCATGCCCTCTGGCACTTTGAAATAATACTGCACCGGCTCCAGTGTTTCTTCATCGCGGTACAGCCCGACAAACCCCACACGGGCCGAAGGGATCAGTTCCAGCACACCATCGAGCAAACCGTTGCCCGCCCGCAGAATCGACACCAGCGCCAGCTTTTTGCCGTCCAGCATCGGCGCATCCATCGCACAGACCGGCGTGTCGATGCGTTCCGTGGTCATCGGCAGGTCGCGCGTCACCTCATAAGCCAGCAAGTGGCTGATTTCGCGCAGCAACTGGCGGAACTGGTTGGACGGCGTAGAGGTCCGGCGCATCACCGACAGTTTGTGTTGCACAAGGGGGTGATCGACTATGGTGAGGTGGTTCATGACGGCTGCCTTTCGCGATTTGCCCCCTTTTCCCATCCCGCGCAAAGTTTCACAAACAAAAACCGCATCCATCGGAAAATCTGAAACTGCGGGGGAACGTTGACGCGGACAGGGCGCTGCGGCCTATCTACGGGAAATCGCAGATTAAAGAGGCCATTATGAAATCTACCACCCGCGTTGTTGTGATTGGCGGCGGCATTGCTGGCTGCTCGACACTCTATCATCTGACACAAGAAGGCTGGAGCGATGTCGTTCTGGTGGAACGGGACGAACTGACCTCGGGCACCACATGGCATTCGGCGGCGCAAGTGACGAATTTTGGCATGAACCAGACCATGATCGGTCTGAAAAGCCATTCCATCGCGCTCTATCAGGATCTGGCCAATGATCCGGATTATCCGATCAACTACCATCACGGGGATGGCGGTATCCGGCTTGCCAACACACAGGCGCAGATGGACGGTTACGCCCATTTCCGCAGTGTTGCCAAGGGCATGGACGTAGAGTTTGAGATCATCGACGCAGAAGAGTGCGCCCGCCGCCATCCGCTGATTTCCACTGATAATCTGCTCGGCGGACTGTGGGATCCGATGGACGGGGATATTGATCCGGCACAGCTCTGTCAGGCGCTGGCGCGACGGGCGCGCAAGGCCGGTGCCGAAATCTACCGCAATACGCCTGTGACCGGCTTGACCCAGCACAAGGATCACAGCTGGACCGTGCACACCGAAAAAGGCGATATTGATTGCGAGATCGTGGTGAATGCCTGTGGCTACCGCGTGAACGAAGTGGCGTCGATGATGGGCGTCCAGCATCCCGTGACCTCGATGGAGCATCAGTATTTCCTGACCGAAGAAATCCCAGCGATCAAAGAGGCAGGCCACAGGATGCCGCTGCTGCGCTGTCCGATCAGCGATTACTACTGCCGTCAGGAAAAAAACGGACTGCTGGTCGGCTTTTACGAACAGGACTGCAAGACATGGGGAATGGACGGGATCGACCCGAAATTCGTCAATGCGCTCTGTCCGGACGATCTGGACCGTGTGACCGATGTGCTGGAAGGCGCCTTTGCGCGGATGCCCGCCCTGATGGAAACCGGCATCCATACGGTTGTAAACGGGCCGATCACCTATACGATTGACGGTGCGCCGCTGGTGGGGCCAATTCCGAACAAACGCAACGCCTTTTGCATTATCGGCCTGCGGGCCGGAATTGGCGAGGGCGGTGGCCACGGCTGGCTGCTGGCCCAGCAGATCGTGCATGGCACGGCCTGTTATGACACATGGTGCATCGACCCGCGCCGCTTTACCGGCCATGCCAATGTGGAACTGACCGCGCTAAAGGCGATTGAGGATTACCAGAACGAATTCCGCTTCCATTTCCCCCATGAACACCGCCCCGCCGGTCGTCCGGCGAAAACGACACCGCTGACCCCGATCCTTGCCAGCGAAGGCGCGGAATTTACCGTGGTGAACGGCTGGGAGCGGATGGACTACATCAAACCGGCACCGGATTTCAAAGAGACCCACGGCTATTCCTTTAACGAAACATTCGATGTGGTTGCCGCCGAAGTCAAAGCCGTACAAACCGGCGTTGGCCTGACGGAAGTCAACGGTTTCAACAGGTTCGAACTGTCCGGCGCAGATTTGCGCCTCTTTCTTGATCGCATGTTCTGCGGCAAGATCACCGCCAAGGCGGGCCGCGTCGGGCTTGGTTATCTGCTCAACCATCAGGGCAATGTGAAGGGCGAGGCGACAATTGCAAACCTGCCGGACGGACGGGTCTGGTACGGTTCCGCCGCCGCGTCCGAATACCATGATATGGACTGGCTGACCCAGAACATTGCCGAGGACGAAGACGTCCAGATCCGCAGCCTAACCAACGCGCATACGATCCTGGTTCTTGCAGGTCCAAAGGCCCGCGCCGTCCTGAGCGAGGTTTCCCGCGCCGACTGGTCCGCCGAAGCCTTCCCGTGGTTGTCCGTGCGCAATGCCTTCATCGGTTTTGCCCCCGCGGTGGTCATGTCGGTCAGCTTTTCCGGTGAACTGGCTTATGAGATTCACGTCCCGAACGCCCAGCTTTACGCCGCCTATCTGGCGCTGCGCAAAGCCGGTGAACGCCACGGGCTGACCCTGTTCGGCGCCCGCGCGGTGGACAGTATGCGCATGGAAAAAGGCTACCGCCACTGGAAAGCCGACCTGATCACAGAGTTCGACCCGATTGAATCCGGATTGGACCGGTTCGTGCACTTCGACAAAGGGGAATTTATCGGCAGACAAGCTGTGAAAGCCCGTGTCAAAACCGGTCCGCGCCGCAAGTTCGTGACCCTGACGCTCGACTGCACCCATGCCCCCGCCCAGCCCGGCGACAGCGTCTTGCAGGGCGGCAGGGTCGTGGGCACCGTCACATCCGCGGACTGGGGCCATCGCACAGCAAAAAGCATCGCAATGGCCTTTGTAACGCCCGATCTAAGTGGCAACGTCGAGGTAGAGGTCATTGGCAAACCCGTCAGCGCAACCCTGACCGAGCCTTGCCTCTACGATCCACAAAACGTGCGACCACGGTCCTAACGGCTCCATTTTCAGTAAAATATCCCCGCCGGAGGCACCCAAGCGTCAACCAAATCGAAAGCCCCGCAATCAAACTGCGGGGCCTTTTTATATCTCCAAATCCCAAAAATCGGTCGCAAAGCTGAAGGGATTATTTATTCTTCGCTTTATATTCATCCAGCAGCGCCGCAATTTCGGCGGGGCTTTCGCGCACGTCGTAGGTAATCCCGCCGCCCAGAACGATCAGCGCTCCGGAGCCGGTCGCCCCTGTGATGGCCGCTTGCAGGCTCGTTACGCCGACCATAATGGTTTTGCCGTTTTCCAGCGTCAAATTGATCATTTTCTCTGTCCCGTCCGTTTTCTGTCATAGAGCGTAAAGCGGGTGCAGCGGTCAACCCCGACAGCGGAGTAGCACCGTCTCAGACCAGTCATTTGCCACGGAAATGCAGCGCGTCTGTCACACTGATGCAACGTGGGGCTTGTACACGTCAAGTTGGGTAGGGCGGCGGTGACACCCTCTGCCGCTTTTTGACAGCGCAGGATTTGTGCAAGTTTAAACGACTGAGGAGGGGGAGAGATGGACGGCAGTGTGACGGTTTCAGCAACAGGCGATTACTTGAGGCTGCGTTTCGCGGACGGGATGCAGCACCGGTTTCACGCCGTTTGGTTGCGTGACAATATTGCGGAAACATCTCTCTTGGGTAAGGTTTCCGAAATTCCGGTGGATGTCCGGATACGCTCGGCTAAGCTGTTGCAAGGAATGGTTGAAATTTCCTTTGCACCTGACGGCGTCTCAACACATCTTTCTGTAGAGTGGCTGCAGCGTTACGCCTATGACGCGGATCAGATCGCCGGATTTCACCTGCCCGAAGCTGTAGAGACTTGGGACCACATCTTCGCAACAGAACTCTGCAATTGGCGTTCCGATGATACAGGTCGGGAGGCCCGCCTGAAACGCTTTGGTGTCGTGTTTATGCAAGGCATCGATCACCGGACTGTCGCAATCGCGCCATCCGAGCAGCTTGGAACAGCGCCCTATACCGCGCAACCCTATCTCGCCATTCCGCCTTGTCACAGTTTAATCCGGCTCTGCAAATGCGCACCCGAAACTGTGACCCTCCGGTTGCTGGACGGTTTCCGTTTGGCGGAACAGTTGCGGGACAAATCGCTGTCAGGGTTCAATCTGCTGTCCGGATATGCCCTGCGGTATCGGCGGGCACTGGACAGTTGCACCACTGATACCGCCGCAGCTCCGGTGTTCCGGATCGCTCCGGACGGCGCGCTTCATTCAGTCCGCTATGACAGTCGTTTTGTTACGCCAGTGACAGAGGTGCCTTACGCAAAGTTGCCGCCATTTTACGCGGCCTACCGGCAGTTCATCCAACTGGCAAAACATCCGGATCTGACCGTCGATCTGCTGCTGCAACCCGGTGAAGCCGTGCTATTGGACAACCACAGATTGATGCGCGCCCTGCCGCCGGACCAAATGCGCAACCGCCGGTATCTCACTGAAACCCGGCTTGAACACTGCGGATCGCAAGTCCAAAACCTGCGCCCCCTCACCACCCGCACTGCTGTCGGGTAGCACCGCTGCCCCGCCTATTTCATTTTCCCCAAATATCCCCGCCGGAGGGGTATATCCTTCGTATCAAGCGCTGTCACAAACGCTCTGAGATTTAAATCGTGCTTTAATAAGAGTGCGGTAGCGTCTCAGCGCGGTCCGGAAGTTCCCGGGCAGTGCCATTTGCGTTTGTAGATATTTCGGAGGTACACATATGGCAAAATCCAATTTCTTTACAGTCGCACAGTTAAAGTCCCTGCCGCCCGGCAAACATTGCGACGGACAGGGGTTATGGTTGTTTAAAAGGAAAGACGGCGGGGCACAATGGACCTTCCGGTTTTCACTGTTCGGTCGTCAACGCGAGATGGGGCTCGGCTCCTATCCCCTGCTTTCTCTCGCAGAGGCCCGGAAAGCGGCCCATGATGTGCGGCGGATTGTGGCGAATGGCGATGATCCAATCAAGATCAAGCAACGGCAAAGAAACCATGCAAGCGCACAGGAAGGTCGGTTCCATGTTCTGGCTTATGCTGCATTCGAAGCCCATCGCTCTACGCTGAAGCATGAGGGGTCGGACGGGATGTGGTTCAGCCCGATCAAGAACCATCTTCTGCCCCATCTGGGAATGATGCCCGTCGTCAAGATCGACCAGCATGACATCAAGCAGGCCCTTTCCCGTGGCTGGGAGACCTCTCCCGTCACAGCAAAGAAGGCTCTTTCTCGACTAAAGGTGATCCTGAGCTACGCCATCGCGGAAGGCTTTGATGTGAACCTCGGCATCATTGACCAAGCACGCATCCTGCTTGGAGCACCAAGACACACGGTTACCCATATCGCCGCGCTCGACTGGGCTGAGGCGCCTGCCTTTTACCAATCCCTTGGAGAACTCGCCCCCGTAGAACTTGCGCTTCGCATGCTGATGTTGACAGGTGTCCGCTCGGATGCGGTCAACAATATGCGGCTTGAGCAGATCACTGGGGACATCTGGACGGTGCCTGTAGAGCATATCAAAGGCCGCAAGGGCTTTACCAAACCTTTCCGGGTACCTCTGTCCGGTGAAGCCCTGCGGGTGGTCGATCTCGCCCGAGCGATTGAGCAAAACGGCTATCTCTTTCCCAACAGCCGTGGCGGCCCGCTCAATAAGATGTCAATGCGCAACTACATGGTCGAGCGAGGCCTAGAAGCCCGACCACACGGTTTCCGCTCTACATTGCGCACATGGCTGTCCGAACGCACAGAATGCGCCCGGGAGGTGGCTGAAGCCTGCCTTGGCCACTTTGCCGTCAACGATGTGGAGGATGCGTACAACCGTGCAGATTATCTCGAACGTCGAAAGCCATACTTGGGGGCATGGGCGAAGTATTTGATTGGTGGCGACTGATATTAGAGTTGGATCGCGGGAAATCTACCTGTGTCAAAGTTAAAATCGGTCACGTTAGGTGTGGGGGCACACCGGACGCCCAATCAAATCAAGCTTCAATAAAATACCTTCCTTATACCCTCTAATAACTTTGAGACCGGTCCGTTCATTACTAGCAACAAATGTAGTTCGCAATCAACTATTACCGGCTCCCTGAATTTTCAGCTAAGCATCTCTAAATAAACGATTCTTTCTTCCGCCAAAAACTCTCTAACAACTGACCAATATCCTCTAGTTCAAATGGTTTTAGTATAACACCAGCGGCACCAAGACTGAAGAGATGGTCAATAATACTGCGTGCAGTTTTCGCCGTCATAAAGACTGCTGGGACATCTGATAAGCCTTCAATCGAGCACAACCCCTTCCAAGTTTCTTCCCCATTCATTTCAGGCATCATAAAATCAAGTAAAAAAAGTTGCGGATTGAAATCGGGCGCTTACTTGATAGCTTCGGAGCCTCTAGCGCAAGATAAGACCTCATAACCGTTATTTACCTCAAGTGTCACTTGAACGATAAAACGGATATCTTCCTCATCGTCTACGTGAAGAATTCTCTC
>NZ_MDVX01000020.1 GCF_001719615.1 Neptunicoccus sediminis | reverse complement strand
AGTCCGTCCGTCGAAACGAAACCTGACCGCCCACATATCTCTTCAGATACTATCAATTTCAAAGAGCCAGAGACAATAAACAACCGATGCGCCCATAACTTTAGGCGCGCCCGCCACTCGATGCCTCTATTTTGGAACCTTAGCTTCTAGCAAACCCTGCCGTCCGCGTCCAGTCCTTGTTACCGTCAGTTCCGAGTGTTTGTCCCTCGTTGCCTCCGGTGAAGCGGTGTTTAGGCCGACTGCCCGAGACCCGCAACCCCTTTTTACAGAAATGTTGGTTTTTTTTGACAAAACCGTAAAATTCCCGGATTCCGCAGATGTCGGGGTTATAAAATTTGCCAAATCCGGAAAATTCGTGCCAAAAATTACCGGGATATTAACCTCTACTCTGCTGTTTTCGCTAAAAAACCTTTCAGCGGGGGGTGAATCACCTGATTAACCTTGGGGCAAGCGCTGCGACTCGTCCCAATGGGCGGAATCACCGGCTCTGAGTCGGGAATCGCGCACTTTAGGTGCGTCTGAGGGCTTTCCAGCCGCGATAGCCCACCAGCACACAGAATATCGCGAGATAGGTGAGCGGTTCGACCTGCCACGTCTTCTTCATCAGAACGAAATGCACCGCCCCGAGGATCACCGCCGGATACACACCCCAGTGCAGCCTGCGCCAGACTAAAGGGCCGAGTTTGCGGATGGATGCGTTGTTAGAGGTGAGCGCCAGAGGGATGAGGATCAGAAAGGAGAGAACGCCGACGATGATGTAGGGGCGTTTGGTGATGTCCCTAAAGATCGCGCCCCAGTTTAACTGCTGGTCCAGAAACAGATAGACCACCAGATGGGCCGCTACATAGAAGAAGGCCATCAAACCGATCGCGCGGCGGTATTTGACGAGGTTGATGCGAAGCAGATCCCGCAGCGGGGTGATCAGCAGGCCAAGGATCAGCGCTTTGAGCGCATATTCCCCGAGTCCGTGTTCCAGTGTCTCCACCGGATTGGGGCCGGGGTTTTGCAGAACCGACCAGAACAACCATAGCCCCGGCAGCAGCAAGAGCGGATAAAGCGGCCATGCAGGAATCCCCCGCACCGCCGCGTTTACTGATTGGGCAACAGACATGCGCTGCCCTGTATTGGATGTGTCCGACATAAGATCAAAAGTGCTTTGACAGATCCATGCCGTCATAAAGTCCGGCAACCGCGTCGCCGTACCCGTTGAACATCTCGGTCGGTTCCTTGCCGGCAAACAGCCCTGCCCCGATCACGCGATGAGAGGCTTGGGACCAGCGCGGATGATCCACATTAGGGTTCACGTTGCTGTAAAAGCCGTACTCCTGTGCGCTGATCAGGTTCCACGTGGTGGGCGGTTGCTTTTCGGTCAGGGTGATCTTCACAATAGATTTGATGGATTTGAATCCGTATTTCCAAGGCACCACCAAACGCAGCGGTGCGCCGTTCTGGTTTGGCAGCGGCTCGTCATAGAGGCCCGTGGCCATCAGGGTCAGCGGGTGCATGGCTTCGTCCAGCCGAAGACCCTCTACGTAGGGCCAAGGGAAAGAGCCGTTTTTCTGACCATGCATTTCCTCGGGGCGCATCAGGGTTTCAAAAGCAACGTACTTCGCATTGCCTTGCGGGTCGGCTTTGGCGAGGAGATCGGACAGTTGGAAACCAACCCAAGGGATCACCATCGACCACGCCTCGACACAGCGGAGGCGGTAGATCCGTTCCTCCAGTGTCATATCCTTGAGAATATCCTCAAGTGCGTAATTGCCCGGATTGTTCACCAGCCCGCCGATTTCAACCGACCACGGGTCCGTAGTCAGCGCGTGGGCGTATTGGGCGGGATCGCCCTTGCCGGTGCCAAATTCGTAAAAGTTGTTATAGCTGGTGATGTCTTCGTAAGAGGTCGGCTCTTGCGTTGTGGACCATTTGCTTTTAGCCACATCCAGCGCCGCGGCTGGCGTTGTCAGCCCGCCTGCAATTCCGCCCGCAAGGGTCAAGCCTGCAGCCCCTGTCATCAATTGGCGGCGGTTGAGAAAATCAGCCTTTGGCGTCACGTCGGAATATTTCAGCGCGGTCTTAAAGCGGCCCATAAAGACCCTCCCTCTACAATGTCTGTATTCAGATTGGTTTAGACCTAGCGCAAATCCAAATCAAAACACGCGGGTTCACGACCTTGTTGGAAAGGTTACAGAAAAGGGTACAGAATTGCGGGCTTACAACGTTGTAAGCCGCCTATCGGGACAGACCCTGCATCGGCACCGGACGGGGCCAGATTTGCGACATGGGAACCGAGTTTCCGTTGTCCTGCACGATCCGCACATGATGTCGCCGGATCGCGCGGGGTTCGGTAACGCCCACGGAATGGGCGATGATCTCGACTTCCTTAGTGATCATCTTTGCATAAGCCGCGACTTTTTCGAATTTATCCTCCGGCACCAGCCCTTTCTGGAAACGCGGGTCATGGGTGGTGATCCCTGTCGGGCAGGTGTTGCGGTTGCATTTCAGCGCCTGAATACAGCCCAGACTGAACATAAAGCCCCGCGCCGACGTGACGAAATCCGCACCCGCCGCAATCGCCCAGGCCACATCGCCCGGATTCGTCAGCTTGCCGCTGGCAATCAGGCGAATCCGCTCGCGCAGGCCGGTTTCCACCAACAGGTCCGACACCAGCGGCAGGCTTTCGCGGATGGTGATCCCCACCAGATCCATCAGCGGCATAGGGCTGGCACCCGTGCCCCCGTCGCCGCTGTCCACCGTGATAAAGTCCGGCGCAGTTTCGACACCGCGCCTGTGGACTTCGGCAAACAGTTCCCGCAGGGCAGACTCGTCGCTCACCACGGTTTTGATACCCACCGGCTTACCGGTCACCTCGCGGATGTGGTGGATCGCGTCGAGCAGCTCTGACATGCTGCCGATCTCGGGGTGGCGGTTCGGCGAAATAGAGGGCTTACCCACCGGAATGCCACGGATCTCTGCGATTTCCGGTGTCACCTTGGCCGCGGGAAGAATTCCGCCTTTGCCGGGCTTTGCCCCCTGCGCCAGTTTGATTTCAAACATGCGCACCTGTTCATGGGCGGCAATGGCGCGCAGGCGATCATCCGACAGGCTGCCGTCGGCATCCCGCACGCCGTATTTTGCCGTGCCGATCTGAAACACCAAATCACAGCCGCCTTCCAGATGGAACGGCGACAGACCGCCCTCCCCCGTGTTCAGCCAGATCCCCGCCTTTTTCGCCCCACGGGACAAGGCCCGCACCGCAGGACGGGACAGGGCACCAAAGCTCATGCCGGAAATGTTGAACAGGGACGGTGCGTCATAGGGCTGGCGGGCGTATGGACCGATTTGCAACGGTTCGGTCCGCGCCGCTTGTGATTCCAGCGGCGGAAAGGCGGCGTTTACGAAAATCGGCGTGCCCGGCAGCGTGAGGTTGCGGGTAGAGCCGAACGCCACCGTATTGCCCTTACCGGATGCAGCCCGTTTCACCCAATTGCGTTGGGCGCGGTTGAACGGCAGTTCCTCGCGGTCCATTGCAAAGAAATACTGGCGAAAGAATTCACCCAACTCGGTGAACAGGCTGCGAAACCGTCCCACCACCGGATAGTTCCGCCGCACCGCATCGCTGGTCTGGCTGCGGTCGATGATGAACATCACCACCACGGCGGCAAAACCGATGCCGACCGCACAGATAAAGGCGATCGCAAAGTAAAAGAAGATGGTGGAGACAAGGTTCATCAGGAACATGGGACGGGAAACTCCGTAGGGTTATGCGTGCAAGCGGGCGCTTTTATCTGTGCTGACAGAAATGTAGCGGCCGCAGGGCAAAAGACCAAGCGGGGTCCGGGGGCTCAAAAATACTTGAGATAGACAAAAACCGCCACGGCCAGCGTAAAGGGCCAGACGACAAAAGCCAGCCGCACCGACAGGAACAGGATGATCCGTATAAATCTGGCCAACATAACGCGCCCCTTGCTGTTTGTGCCTGATTGCAAACCGCCCCGCAGATGCGAAACCTGCGGGGCGGTAGAGTGGGTTTACACCTGAACCAAGGTGCTTAATGGACCGGTGCATCGGCAGGCGGCTTGGCCGCCTGCGCGACGCCGTTGATCACCAGCCCATTGTCATCGGCACTAACTGTAACGGTGGACCCGTCCAGCACTTCGCCCGACAACAGCAGTTCTGCCAGCGGGTCCTGAACCGCTTTCTGGATCACCCGTTTCAACGGACGTGCACCATAGACCGGATCATAGCCCTGATTGGCCAGCCAGGTCCGCGCAGCTTCGTCCATTTCCAGCGCAATTTTGCGCCCCGAAAGACGGCGTTCCAGAATATCCAGTTGGATGTCCACAATCCCGTCCATGTTTTCACGGCTCAGCCGGTCAAACAGCACGATTTCGTCCAGACGGTTGATAAACTCGGGCCGGAAATGGGCCTGAACCGCCTGCATCACATCTGCCTTGGCTTTGTTGCTGTCTGCCCCTTCGGGCAACTGGCTAAGCGCCTGCGACCCGAGGTTACTGGTCAGGATGATCAGCGTCTGTTTGAAATCCACAGTCCGCCCCTGCCCGTCGGTCAGAACACCATCGTCCAGCACCTGCAACAGCACGTTGAACACATCAGGATGCGCCTTTTCAACTTCGTCGAACAACACAACCTGATAGGGCCGGCGCCGCACGGCTTCGGTCAGCACACCGCCTTCGTCATAGCCGACATAGCCCGGAGGCGCACCGATCAGACGGGACACAGCGTGTTTTTCCATGAACTCGGACATATCAATGCGCACCATCGCCTGATCGTCGTCAAACAGGAACTCTGCCAATGCCTTGGTCAGCTCGGTTTTACCGACACCTGTCGGGCCGAGAAACAGGAAAGACCCCTGCGGACGGTTCTCATCGGACAGGCCCGCACGGGACCGGCGCACCGCATTCGATACAGCCGTAACCGCCTCGCGCTGGCCGATCACCCGTTTGCCAAGCTCGTCTTCCATGCGCAGCAGTTTCTCGCGGGTGCCTTCCAGCATCTTGTCCACGGGAATACCGGTCCAGCGCTCAACCACGCTTGCGATATGTTCGGGGCGCACGGCCTCGTCCACCATCACATCGTCCTCACGGCCTTCGGCTTCCGACAGCTTTTTCTCCAGATCGGGGATCACGCCGTATTGCAGCTCGCCCATCTTAGCGAGATCACCGGCACGCCGCGCAGTTTCAAATTGCACCCGCGCGTGGTCCAGTTCTTCCTTGATGTCACGCGCACTCGCCAACTTGTCCCGCTCCGCCTGCCAGTGGGCCGTCATCTCGGATGATTTCTCCTGCAGTTCGGACACCTCTTTCTGCAAAGTCTCCAGACGGTCCTTAGAGGCCGCATCGCTCTCGGTTTTCAGCGCCTCGACCTCGATCTGCTTTTGCAACAACTCGCGGTCAATCGCATCAAGCGCTTCGGGCTTGCTGTCCACTTCCATGCGCAACCGGCTGGCCGCTTCGTCCATCAGGTCAATCGCCTTATCCGGCAGGAACCGGTCGGTGATATAGCGGTTGGACAGGTTGGCCGCAGCCACCAGCGCACTGTCGGAAATACGAATACCGTGGTGCAGTTCGTATTTCTCCTTGATGCCGCGCAGAATAGAGATCGTGTCCGTGACCGTCGGCTCCTGTACCATGACAGGCTGGAACCGCCGTGCAAGGGCTGCGTCTTTTTCCACATGCTTGCGGTATTCATCAAGCGTGGTCGCGCCAACACAGTGCAATTCCCCCCGCGCCAGCGCAGGTTTCAGCAGGTTGGACGCATCCATCGCGCCTTCGGATTTACCGGCCCCGACCAGCGTGTGCATCTCGTCGATGAACAGGATAATCTCGCCAGCAGCCTCGGTGACTTCGGTCAGAATAGACTTCAGACGTTCCTCAAACTCGCCGCGATATTTCGCGCCAGCAATCAAAGCGCCCATATCCAACGCCATCAGCGTTTTATTCTGAAGGCTTTCAGGCACGTCGCCGTTCACGATGCGCAGGGCAAGCCCTTCGGCAATCGCGGTTTTACCCACACCCGGTTCCCCGATCAGCACAGGGTTGTTCTTGGTGCGGCGGGACAGAACCTGCATGGCACGACGGATTTCTTCGTCACGGCCAATAATCGGGTCAATCTTGCCGTCCCGTGCCGCTTCGGTCAGGTCGCGGGCGTATTTCTTCAGCGCGTCATAACCGTCCTCGGCACTGGCGCTATCGGCTGTCCGCCCCTTGCGCACATCATTAATAGCTGCGTTCAGCCCCTGAGCCGTCACACCGCCGTCTTTCAGAATGGTCGCCGCATCGGATTTCACGATCGCCAGCGCAGTCAGCATCCGCTCTACCGGCACGAAAGAATCGCCGGCTTTTTGCGCCAGCTTCTCGGCCTCGGCAAAAATCTTGGCGGTTTGCCCGTCCATGTAAATCTGACCGTTGTCGCCGGACACTTTGGGCATTTTCGCAAGGTTCACGTCCAGATCCTGCAGGACACGGGACGGATTGCCCCCCGCTGCCTTGATCAGATTGGCCGCAAGCCCCTGTTCGTCGTCCAGAAGGGCCTTCAACAGGTGTTGTGGTGTAAAGCGCTGGTGATCCTCGCGCATTGCAATGGTCTGGGCCGATTGAATCATCCCCCGAGACCGTTCTGTGAACTTCTCTAAGTTCATGGGTCGTCTCCTTTTTCAAGCGCCTGCAAAAAATTATGACGCCCGAAATCGGCACGTCAGGGTGCAAGCCTTGACAACAAGATAGGAACCCGCCGCGCAGCCGACAAGAGCCACAGCGAAAAACCCGTTGTGTTTCAGAACCGCTTCAATGTTCCGGAAATACTCGTCCTACGCCCGCACATTCCGACCATCGCGGCTGAAGGCATAGGCGATACACCCCGCCAGCAGACACAGGGCGAAAAACCCGAACAGCCATTGATAGGCGACGATTGCCGTATTGTCCGGCGCGACCGTGCCGTAAAGTCGCCCCGACAAGGATTGCAACAGCCCCGTCCCGCCCATGCCAAACAGGTTCAGCAGGGTCACACCCCGCCCTGTCAGATGCTCCGGAAAGAAGGTTTTCGCATGGGCAATAATCACCACAAAGGTCGCCCCCGTCAGACCGATCATTGCCAGCAGCACAGTTGCAACCACAACAGAGTGTCCCGCAAACAGGATCAGCAGTACCACGCAGCAAAGATTGATCAGGTTGCCGCCCAAAACAATCGTCTTACGGGACGGGATAAGACGGTCCATCGGCCCGTAGACAAAATTCCCCGCCACCATCGCAAAGCTCATCACAAGGGTCACAACCCCGATGACCTCGGGCGTGGCGGCAAAGACCTCATCCAGATAAGGACCAACCCAAAGCCCCCGCAACCCGGCAACAGAGATATAGTTCACCCCCATCATCGCAAGGATCGGCCAGAGCACGGGCATCCGCAGCAAATCCAGCACAGAGCCCTTCTGCTGCACCTCCACACGCGCAGGATCACGCACGAAAATCCCCGCCATCAGCGCGATGGCCAAGGTTACAGCCGCCAGCACCCACATGGTTCCCCGCCATCCGAACCACTCTACCGCCAGCGTCAGCGGCAGGGCGCTGCCGATATTGCCGAACGTCCCGATTCCAAGCGTCACCCCCGCAAGGGTGGCAAAAACGGCCGGCGCATAGGAGCGGGCGAAGATGTAATAAGACGCCATAAGCACTGGCGAACACCCGACACCGATCAGCATCATGGCAATCGTGATGTGCAGCGGACTGGTTGCCAGTGCAAAAACCGCCGCCCCGCCCCCGCCGCCAAGGGCAAAGAGAATACTGGCGGTCCGTCTCGGTCCGATCCGGTCCAGCGCCTCGCCCACGGGTATCTGCATCGCTGCAAAAACCAGAAACCACATGCCGCTCGCAAAGGCGAGATCCTCGGGCCCTGCCCCTATATCCGCCCCGAGCGCAGGTGCCATAACCGCAAGAAAAGCCCTGTAAAACTGGCTCATGACATAGGCCAGTACAAGAAAGACGATGCCAGCATTCATGGCAGTATTCCACTTCTTAAAAATTGCTGACCCAACTGGTAGGGGAATTTTCAGCCCTTGCCAATTCGCAAATCCGGCAACCCTGCGTTGGTATAACCGCCTGCGTCAGCGTCGTGTGGTGGTGCGCACATCATAGGCCGCCACCAGCCCGAGGATCGTCACCCCGAACAGGATCGACATCAGCACAAAAACGCCAGAGGTTTCGTTCAGGACCGCGCCGGTCACAGAGGTCAGGATGGCACCGCTCCCCACCACCACCGCGCCAGACAGTCCAGATGCACTGCCCGCCAGATCGGGACGCACTGACAACGCACCCGAATTGCTCGCCGGTAGAGTAAGCCCGTTGCCAAGACCGACAAACACCACCGACCCGAATAACACCAGCGGATGCATAATCCCCGCCACCAAAAGAACGAAACCGCCGCCCAATCCTGTCAGCGCCACAATCCGTCCCGCTATCATCAGCGTAGAAAGCGCATAGCGTTTGGCGTAGCGGCCCGACAGGTAATTGCCAAAAACAAACCCCATCGTAATCGCCCCCATACCAAGCCCGAGCTTGGCCGGTGTCAGGCCGAACTGGGCCTCCCCGACCAGCGGCGCTCCGGCGAGAAAGACATAAAACGCCCCCACCGAGCAGGCCTGACAGGCCACATGCCCCCAGAACTCCCGCGCGCGCAGCAGCGCCGGATAGGTTTTGAACTGGGCCAGTAATGTATCCGATCTCTTGGTGTTGGTTTCCCCGAGATCCCGCCAGCACAAGGCAAAAATACCCGCACCAAGCACTGCAAACAACAGGAATGTCACCCGCCAGCCGAACATCTGGTCCAGCAGCCCGCCAACAACCGGCCCCACCATCGGTGCCAGCGCCATGACCATCGCCACATAGCCCATCATGCTCGCCGCTTCCTGTGGCGGGGCCATATCGCGGATCACCGCGCGGCTTAGGGCCATCCCTGCAATCACCGCCCCTTGAAGCAGACGAAACCCCAGAAACACCCAGACATTCGGCGCCAGCCAGCACCCGATCGACGCCACCGTAAAGATCGCCATAGCCGCCAGCAGCACCGGTCTGCGGCCCCAGCGGTCCGACAACGGCCCCATAACGATCTGCAAAACCGCGCTCACCCCGAGGTATCCTGCAATCGACAGGTTGATCACCGCGTAATCCACCTCAAAGTCCCGCGCCATATTCGACAGGGATGGCAGAAACATATTCAGCGAGAGCACCGAAATCGCAGTCAGCAGTACAAGCGTCACGAAACGCGGCGGAGAGGTAGGAGTGAACACGGGGAAAGCTCTTTGTTCGGATAGCCTGCAAATACCACGCCCCCCGATCAGGCGCAAACACCCCCTGTTGCCTTGACTTTCACGCGCCACCGTCCCAAACCCCGAAAAACCAGCCAACGGAGCCCTGATATGCCTGCTGATGACCGTCTGATCGTTGCCCTTGATGTTCCCAATGTTCTGGATGGCCTCGCCATCACCGAACAGCTCGGGGATACTGTATCGTTTTACAAGATCGGCTTGGGGATGCTGACAGGGGGCGGACTCGCGCTCGCGAATGAGCTGAAAGAACAGGGCAAACGCATCTTTCTGGATATGAAATTCTTTGACATCGGGGCCACTGTGGAACGGGCCGTGGGCGGGATTGCGCAGTATGATCTCGACTTTCTGACCGTCCACGGCGACCCCCATGTGGTGCGTGCAGCGGTGGCCGGACGGGGCGACAGCGGCCTCAAGATCCTTGCCGTTACAATCCTGACTTCCCTCGACCGGAGCGATCTGGACGATTGCCTGATCCAGTCCGGCGATCTGCAAGACCTTGTGTTAGAGCGGGCCCGCGCCGCGTTTCTGGCCGGTGCCGACGGGGTCATCGCCTCCCCGCAGGAGGCCGCTTTGATCCGCGCCCTGCCCGAAGCCGCTGGCAGATTGATCGTGACACCGGGTGTGCGCCCGTCCGGGGCGGCCTCGGGCGATCAGAAACGCATTGCAACACCGGCCAGCGCGATTGGGGACGGGGCGGATCACATCGTGGTGGGGCGTCCGATCATTCAGGCCGACGATCCCGCAGCCGCAGCGCAAGCGATCCTTACGGAACTGACCGCGCTGTGATGGCAAACGCCTAAAATACCAGAAACTTCAATTTTATCTTTAACGCACTGTTAAGGTTTGGGCGCGATCCAGAAGACCGAACCTTAACGGAGCCTCTTATGGATATCTTCTCGAAAATCGGACTCACCGCATTGATCGCTACCGGCCTGCTGGCCACCCACGTCAAAGCGCTGCCCCTTGACGCAACCCTGATGGCCGCCCCTGCCATCCATGCCGGAAATTCCCAAGCTGACATCACGTCCTGACTGGTATTGGCAGGAGAACTGCGGGATAAGACCCTATGCCAAAACCCGCCTTCTGCCGAGATTGCCTGAAACGCTGCGCGCTCAAACCGCGCTGCGAACATTGTGCCTCACCGCGCGTGCTGGCCCATGAGGAATTGTTCTCGCTTTCTATCGCCCATATGGATTGCGACGCATTTTATGCATCCGTGGAGAAACGGGACAATCCGGAAATCCGCGACAAGCCGGTAATTATCGGCGGTGGCAAACGGGGCGTGGTTTCCACCGCCTGCTATATCGCGCGGATCAACGGGGTGCATTCCGCCATGCCCATGTTCAAGGCGCTGAAACTCTGTCCCGAAGCGGTGGTGGTGAAACCCCGTATGGACGCCTACGTAGAGGTCTCCCGCGCCATCCGCACAATGATGCAAGACCTGACCCCCGTGGTGGAACCGCTGTCACTGGATGAGGCGTTCATCGACCTAAGCGGAACAGAAAAACTGCACGGCGCCCCGCCTGCGGTCATGCTTGCACGGCTGGTGAAACGGATGGAGGACGAGTTGGGGATTTCCGGTTCCATCGGCCTGTCCCACAACAAGTTCCTTGCCAAACTTGCCTCTGATCTGGACAAACCGCGGGGGTTTTCCGTGGTTGGAAAGGCGGAAACACTGGACCTTCTCGCGCCGCTCCCCATCAAAAAAATCTGGGGCGCCGGACCCGTGTTGCAACGCAAATTGCAAAGTGACGGCATCCAGACCTTCGCAGACCTGCGCCGCCGCGACCGCAAGGCGCTGGGTGAACGCTACGGCTCTATGGGCGACCGGCTCTGGCATCTGGCGCAGGGTCTCGATCACCGCCGGATTTCGGGGCGCGATCCGGTGAAAAGCATCTCCAAGGAAACCACTTTTTTTGAAGACACTGGCGATGCCGACCTGCTGGACGGACATCTCTGGCGGCTGGCCGAACAGGTGTCAGATCGCGCCAAAGCCAAGGAATACGCCGGAAAAACCGTGACGCTGAAAGTCAAGAAAGCGGATTTCAAAACCCTGAACCGCTCTGTTACCCTGCCCGAGCCGACCCAGATGGCGGACCGGATTTATTCCCACGGACGCCAGATGCTTGACGGGGTGATCGACAAGGCCCCCTTCCGCCTGATCGGTATCGGCATCAGCCAGTTGACCCGCCCCGAAGAGGCCGATCACTATATGGACTTGCTGGAACAGGACGCCGCAAAACGGGCCAAGGCAGAACGGGCCACAGACGCAATCCGCCAAAGATTCGGCAAGGACGCCATCCTAAAGGGACGTGCCCTGCGCTAACCGGCTTCAATGTTCCGCAAATACTCCCCGCGCGGAGCGCAAAAACCTATTTCTCGGTAAACTTTAATTCAATCCGACGGTTCTGCGCCAGCGCCGCAGGACTGTCCCCTTCGGCAATCGGCTGGTACTCCCCGAACCCGTTGGCCGCCAACCGGTTTGCCGGCACCCCGAGTTCCGTGTTGAGATACCGCACCACCGATAGCGCCCGCGCCTGACTCAGTTCCCAGTTGTCGCGGAACTCTCCGAAACCGGACAGGGGGGTTTTATCGGTATGCCCGTCCACCCGCAAAATCCAGTCGATTTCGGCAGGGATCTGGTCCGCAACATCCAGAATGATGCTGGCCACATTTGCGATCTCTGCCTTGCCCTGCTCCCCGAGCGTGGCGGAACCGGCGCCAAACAGGATTTCAGAGGAAAACACGAACCGGTCCCCGACAATCCGCACGCCTTCCTGTGTCCCGAGCACATCGCGCAGGCGGCCAAAAAACTCGGAGCGGAATTTCTTCAGATCGTTGGCTTCCTCCTCCAGCCGTTTGCGCTCTGCCTCTTCCAGTTCCATGCGCTTCTCGGTCTCTGCCAGACGCTTTTTCTGCTCGGCAGCGACACGGGCCAGCGCGGTATTCAGGTTTGCGCCCAGTGCTTCGATCTGGACCTGACTGGCCGCATCCGCCGCCTTAGAGGCATCAAGAAGGCCCTGCAAACGGTCCAATTGCTTGCGCAGTTCCACCGTCTGTTCATTCAGCAGGGCCAGTTTGCGCGTGGCTTCGCGGCTGGCGGTTTTCTCTGCGGCCAGTTCCTGCCGTGCCACGGACAAAAGTGCTGCCTGCCGGTCGCCTTCGCTCATGTTTTGTGCCGCTTCGCGCTCTGCCTCGGTCAGTTCGGCGCGGGTCGCGGCCAGCAGGGTCAACGTGTCTTCGGCTTCCTTGCGCTTGGCCTCCAGCAACAGGGTCATGGCGGTCAGCTCGTCCTCGGCCCCTTTCAGCTTCTCCCGAAGCGCAGCGGCGGCGGCGGCTTCGGCCAGTTTCGCCTTTTCCTCTTCGGACAGGCTGTTGACCAGCGCATCAATCCGCGCGCGCAATTCTTCTTCGGTCAGGCCACGGGCGGTCAGTTCGGACTGCGCCTCTTCCAATGCCTGCGCCTGATCGCTTGCATCCTGTTCTGCTTGCGCCAACGCTGCGCGCTCCCGCTCCAGTGCGGTGCGGGTCTGTCCCAGTGCACTGCGGCTTTCGGCCAGTTCTGCACGGGTGGTGCTGACCTGCGCCAAGGCATCGCTGAGCGAGCCACGGGTGTCGGACAGGTCGTCCTGCGTTGCCGCCAAGAGGGCCAGCGCCTCTGCAAGGGAGCCTTCCTTGTTGCTGACATCTGCCCGCAAATCGGCAATCAACCCTTCCAATGCCTCCCGTTTCGCCGCGGCCAGACGGGCCGCCTCGGTGCTTTCGTCGATTTCGTCCCGCGCCTGTGCCAGTGCCAGTTGCAGCGCCTCTTTTTCGGAAATGACTGTCAGATTGGCCCGTTCCAGCGCCTCTTTATCCGCCAGCAGCAGGCGTTTTTCGTCCTCTAGTGCAGCTTCGCGGCTTTCCGCATCGGCCACATCGCCCTGAAGGTCTTCGACCTGCCCGCTTAACACGGACACGCGAGACTGGCTGTCAGACAGGCGGGAATCCAGATCGGTATTGCGTGCCAGCAGCGACGCCACCTGTTCTTCAAATCCCGCAATCTGTGCCGCCTGATCGGAGGTTTGCGCATTCAGAGCCGCAATCAGAGAGTCCTGCCGGTTTGCACGGGCCTGCGCCTCGGCCAGAGATTCGTTCAACCGACCGACATCCTGTTCCAGCCCGCTGGCACGGTTCCGCGCCAGACCCAGCGCATCGGACAGGCCGATGATCTCGTCCGAGAGCGCATCCAATTCCTTGTCCTGACCGGAAATCCGTTCGTTCAGGGTGAATTGCACCACCATGAAAATGGTCAGCACGAACATAAGGATCAGCAAAAGCGCGGTCATGGCATCCACGAAACCGGGCCAGATATTGGCTGAAAACCGGTTCGCAGAGCGGCGGTTCAGGGCCATGGATTACCCCCTGTCACCGGACTCGTCAGGGACAGAGATCGCGGCACGCAGGGTAGATGTCAGCCCCAGCAGATCGCTGCGCAATTCGCTGATCGCCCCCTGCCGTCCGGCGGTCATCTCTTCGAGGATGCGCAACATCTGGGTGTCGATATTGCGCAGGCGCATCTTTGCCTCTGCATCCCAGACCTCATCCCCTTGGGGGTGAGCCATCTGTTCGGGCAGGGCCTGCACCGCCTCTACCAGTTGTTTCTGGCCATAGGCGATTTGCTCGGCCATACGGTCCCGATCCCCCTGCCCTGTGGCGGCGACATCGGCGAGGCGTTCCACCACCTGCGAGAGCCGCTCGACCCGCTGGTCGGTTTCGGCACGGCGTTCCTGACTCTGGCGCAGCAGGTCATGCAGGTTTTCAATCTGGTAGGTGGTATGCTCCAGCATGTCGGCAAGCGCGAAATTCTCCACGCCGCCCATATCCCCCTCACCGGCAGCCACGCCGATTCTCGTGATCGAGGACAGCCATTCCTCCAACTCGCGGTAAAAGCGGTTCTGCCCCCGTCCGGCCATAAGATCGAGCAGCCCTACCACCAGCGATCCCGCCAGCCCCAACAGGGATGACCCGAATGCTGTGCCCATGCCACCAAGCTGACGTTCCAGACCGGACATCAGATTGTCAAAGACATCGACCGAACTGCCGTCATCCTGCGGCGCAAGGGAGCGGATCGTGTCCACAACAGCCGGAACCGTTGTGGCCAACCCGTAGAACGTCCCCAAAAGACCGAGAAAGATCAGCAGGTTGATCACATAACGGGTGATCTCGCGCCCCTCATCAAGCCGGGTTGCCACACTGTCCTGAATGCTTTGTGTGCTGGTCGACGTCAGCGATGCCCGCGCAGAGCGTTTGCGCAACAGATGCGCCAATGGCGCCAGCAGACCGGGAGGCTGCACAAATTCATGTCCGGGCCGGTCCAGCGCCAGCCCTTCGATCCAGCTGACCGAACTGACAAGCGTAAAGACCTGCCAGAAACAGGCGATGATCCCGAAGATGAAAACCAGCCCGATAAAGCCGTTCAGGTAGATGTTGGCCATGAAAATCGGCAGCAGGGACTGATACGACAGAAAACCCCCGATGGCGACGATCACGACGAACATCAGCATCATAAGGATTTGCCGCACAGGTTGGGTAAAGTGCGGGTCGATCTTCGCGTCTGCCTTCAACATTCTCTGGGGCCTGCTCCCTGCTTGAGTGCACCCTAACCTGTCCGACTTGGGATGCCAAATGGTATGTTCGCCGGTCCTGAAAGCTGTTTTCCCAACTAAACCATTGTAAAAAAGCCGTGAACTGCCCAAATATAAATATGAAAACCTGATTTGCCGGAGTGGTTGTTTTGAACGAAATACTTGGATTTGAATCCGTGGGCCTGACAGCGGTTGCGTTGTTTGTGTTTGCGCTCATCCTGATCTTCATGATGGTTCGTTCCATCCCGCAGGGTGAGGAATGGACGGTAGAGCGGTTTGGCCGCTACACCCGCACGTTGAAACCCGGCCTGCGCTTTCTGATCCCCTTCATGGATAAGGTGGGCGCCAAGATCAACATGATGGAAACGGTTCTGGACATCGACAGTCAGGAAGTCATCACCCGTGACAACGCGATGGTGGTGACGGATGCGGTGACGTTCTATCAGGTGGTCGATGCTGCCGCCGCCGCTTATGAGGTCCGCGACCTCTACCGTGCGCTGTCCAATCTGACGCAAACCAATATCCGTTCGGTTATCGGCTCTATGGATCTGGACGAAAGCCTGTCCAACCGCGAGATTATAAACGCCAAGCTGCTGACGGTGATCGACGAAGCCGCCAATCCGTGGGGCGTCAAAGTCACCCGCGTCGAAATCAAGGATCTGGCCCCGCCGCCGGACATTAACGAGGCGATGGCCCGCCAGATGAAGGCGGAACGGGACAAGCGCGCCTCGGTCCTGCAGGCCGAAGGTATGAAACAGGCTGCCATTCTGAAAGCCGAAGGTGAGCGGGAAGCCCAAATTCGTGAAGCCGAGGGCCGCAAGGAAGCCGCTTTCCTTGACGCGGAAGCCCGCGAACGCATGGCACAGGCCGAAGCCAAGGCAACGCAGATGGTTTCCGAGGCTATTGCCGCCGGTGACATACAGGCCGTGAACTATTTTGTAGCGCAAAAATACACCGAAGCCCTGCGGGATGTTGCCGCCAGCCCCTCGGCCAAGACCATTATGATTCCGCTGGAGGCATCCTCTCTGATCGGGTCGATCAGCGGGATTGCCGACATCGCCAAAGCCGTCACCTCCGCCGATAAATCGTAAAGGATATACGAATGCCTTTTCTCGATTTCCTCGTTGATCTGTCGCCGTGGTGGTGGGTTGCTGCGGCCTTTGTCATTGGTGCTGTAGAGATGGTCACGGGCACCGCTGTCTTGATCTGGATCGCCCTTGCCGCATTGATCATGGCTGTTGTGCATGCGCTGATGCCGGGCCTGTCGGGAGAGATGCAGATCACGATATTTGCGGCTTTGTCTGTTGGCCTGACCTTTGCAGGGCGCTGGGTGGTTCAACGCTTTGGCGACGGGGCAGCGGCCCATGATACGTTGAACCAGCGCTCCAACCATCTGATCGGGCGCACGGCCACGGTTATCGACTTTCATCCGGCCAGCCATAGCGGTGCCGTCACAATCGAGGGCATGCGCTGGCGGGCGGAATGGGCTGTTGGTGCCACTGCGGAAATCGGCAGCACCGTCAGGGTCAGCGCCGCCGAAGGGATGGTTCTGAAGGTGGAGCCGGTATAACGGCTCAGGCGGTTACACTCAGTTCCAGCACCCGCTGGGTCAGCCATTCCAGATCGGGGTCGGGCAGTCCCAGCTCCCCGAGATGGCGATTCACTTCTACCA
Source organism: Neptunicoccus sediminis (assembly GCF_001719615.1). Classification (GTDB taxonomy): domain Bacteria; phylum Pseudomonadota; class Alphaproteobacteria; order Rhodobacterales; family Rhodobacteraceae; genus Amylibacter; species Amylibacter sediminis. Next base: position 28,059 of record NZ_MDVX01000020.1, on the reverse strand, counting down.
AATATTCTGTGTTCGGACCGCGCCCGCCGACCGCTTTGGCAATCACCTCGGCCTGACGTTCCAGCGACAGGCCGCCGCAATACTGCACGTGATCGCGGTCCACCACATAAGACACACAGTCTACAACGCGACCGTCCCGCAGTTTCGCCGGATGGACCTGCTCCAGATATGCCGCTGAAACCAGTTCGCGATCTCGCAGGTAATCAATCGTTTGTTGCGCGGTTTCAGGCGGCACGAAAAAGGCGACCCCGTCACAACAGGACCCGGGCGCAGCATCAAGGGCCAGCACCAGTCCCGGATCGGCTTCTGTGCCGCGGTGGTGGATCGACCACATACAAAAGCTGCGGGAAAACCCGTCCATCCGCGCAATTTCCCGTTCGGCAAAGTCAAATCCCGGTTGCCACACCAAAGAGCCGTAGCCGAACACCCAAAAACCGTTATCAATATTTGTCACTGGTTCACCCCTTTCAGGGTGCTATAACCCGCGCGAAACGGAAAAGAAAAGGGGCTGCCCGTGGTTCGTGCTTTATTTGGAATCCTGATTGTCGTGTCGCTGGCATGGTTTGGCTATTGGTGGGTCGGCTCCAACGCGCAGCAAACGGCGCTGTCTGCCTGGCTGGAGGATCGCCGTTCTGCCGGATGGGTGGCGGATTATGAAACGCTGGATGTGCAGGGCTTCCCAAGCCGCTTTGACACCCGTGTCACCGACCTCAATCTTGCAGATCCTACAACCGGATGGGCGTGGCAGGCGCCGGAGTTTGAGGTTCTGATGCTCAGCTATAAACCGAACCACGCCATTGCCGTCTGGCCGGACACACAGACCATCGCCACACCGCAGGAACGGATCGACGTAAATTCGCAGGACATGAAGGCCAGCATCAAATTTGACGCCAACACCGATCTTTCGCTCAACGCGGCCACAGCCGAAGTGAAGGACCTGACCCTGACCTCTAATGCCGGTTGGGTGACGGAAATGGATGCTGCCATGCTATCCACGCGCCAGACTGCGGGTCAGGATAATTCCCATGATGTGTTTTTTCAGACCACAAATCTGAAACCGGCACGGATTTTCAAGGATATTATCGACCCTGACAACCTGCTGCCCGACCTGTTTGAAACCGTGCGGCTGGACGCCACCGCCGGATTTGACGCACCTTGGGACCGGCACGCGGTTGAGGGGCGCAAACCGGAACTGACCTCGCTCAACATCAAGGATTTTAACGCCACTTGGGGGGAATTGAACTTTCAGGCCAAAGGCACGCTTGATCTGGACGCGGAGGGCTATCCCACCGGCAAGGTTTCGGTGCGGGCGAAGAACTGGCAGGACATGCTGGATCTTGGGGTCAGTGCTGGGCTGATTCCTGCGGAGCTTCAGTCCACGTTGGAAGGCGGACTTGGGTTGCTGGCGAAACTTTCGGGCAATCCCGACACGATTGATGCGCCGCTGTCGTTCCAGAACCGCGTGATGTCACTCGGTCCGATTCCTATTGGCCGCGCGCCGCAATTCCGCATCAATCCCTAACCGCAACACACGGCGCAGGGTCTAGCGGCAATAGGCCCCGCCGCCACGATGCTTGGCCACGTCAAAGTGGAAATGGTCAAGGTGGAAGCGGTTCGCCTTGGGGCCAAGTACGGTTCGAAACGGACCACAGGCCGTTTTGTGCAGGCGTTTCAGGGTTGGCCCGTCCTCTCCGGAACGCCAGCCGCGCAGCACGCTCATGCTGGTGCCGTTCTTTAGCACGAAACCCGCAATATCCACCGCATTGCCCTTGGCATGTTCGGACAGCTTTCCCCGTTTGGCACTGTTGCGGTTGCGGCAGGCGTAGCTGGCAACAACCTGTATCTGGGCCAGCCCGCCGCCTTTGTTGCCCACGGTCGGCTTCGCGGAATCATGCACCCAGCGATAAAGCGCACGGGCCGCATCACAACCGATCAATGCCTCGCGGGACAGTTTAACGCCGTCGATCTCGGAAACCTTCACAGGTTTCGCAATGCCGCAAGCGCCCTTGCCGCGCACCCGTTTCACAGAATAGCCCCGAATGCCGCGCAAACCGCAAACAGAGCCCTTCTTGCTGTATTTTGCACCGCGATCCTTGCGCACCGACATGGCCAGTTGCAAATCTTTCGGTCGGGTCTGCGGACGCGGGGACTTGGCCAGACCGTCCGCTACGATCTGACGGGAAGACAGGGTCACGGTCTGCCCGATCCCGTCCCCCGCATCCATTCCGGTGGTCACAACCGCGGCTTTGGTCAGTTTCTGCATCACCACGTCTTCGGTGATCGTCTGTTCCAGAACCACCTTTTGCACCGCAATGCTGGAGGCTGTCCGTCCCGTATCAAAGCGGCGCAATTGCGGGCGGGGTGCAACAAGGGGCGCACCGCTGCGATTGAATTTCTGCGCTAGCGACAGGGGACGCAACTGCGGGCGGTCTTGTGAAGTTTGCGCGACAGCGGCCCCTGCGATTGCGATTGCACAGGCCATCAAGGGTATCCGCCATCGCGTCATGTTCAGTCTCCCAGTTTCGGGCCGCGCCCGAAGTCCGGCGCATCCGTGTCCTGCCCCGCATCAATGATGCTGCGGCGGATCGCACGGGTGCGCGTGAAATGGTCGAACAACTGCTCTCCGTCACCGCGCCGGATGGCCCGTTGTAGATCGAACAGTTCTTCGGTGAAACGCCCGAGAATTTCCAAAGTTGCTTCTTTGTTATTGAGGAACACATCCCGCCACATGGTCGGATCAGAGGCCGCGATCCGCGTGAAATCGCGAAAACCCGCAGCAGAGAAATCAATGACTTCCTTATTGGCCACCCGTTGCAGATCATCGGCCACACCCACCATGGTATAGGCGATCAGATGCGGCGTATGACTTGTGACAGCCAGCACAAGGTCATGGTGTTCTGCATCCATTTGCTCAACATTCGCGCCCATCAAGGACCAAAGTTTTTGCAACCGTTCCACATAGGCGGGATCGGTATCCGGCAGCGGGGTGAAAAGGCACCAGCGGTTCTTGAACAAATCGGCAAAGCCAGCGTGGGGGCCGGAGTGTTCCGTCCCTGCAAGCGGATGTGCCGGAATGAAATGGACATGATCGGGCATATGGGGCTGCACCGCATCAATGATGGCTTTCTTGACCGACCCCACATCCGAAACCGTGGCATCCTGCGCCAGATGTGGGGCGATTTCCTGCGCGACTGCACCCATCACCCCGACCGGCACACAGAGCACCACCAGATCCGCGCCCTGTACAGCCTCCGCGGCGGTGTCAAACACGTCATCCACCAACCCGATGTCGAGCGCAGTCGCCCGTGTTTCTGCAGATCGGGCGTGGCCGACGATCTGACCGGCCAGACCTGCTCGGCGCATGGCCCGCGCCATCGACCCCGCGATCAGCCCCAGCCCGATCAGGGCGACTTTGTTGTAAAGCTGCGTCATTCTTCCCAGCCTTCCTTAAAGACGGAAAGAACAGCGATCACACGTTTGCAATCGGCCCCCTTGCCCACGGTAATCCGCAGACACTCTGGCAGGCCGTAACTTTTCACCGCCCGCACGATCAGCCCTTCAGCCCCGAGCGCGCGGTCCGCCGCATCGGCCTCGGCCTCTGATCCGAAACGGGCAAGCACGAAATTCCCCAGAGACGGATCACAAGCTATGCCCAGCGCGGTCAGCTCTGTTTGCAGATAATCGCGCCACTGGCTGTTCAGATCCTGACATTTGGCCGTGTAGTCCACATCCAGCATGGCGGCTTCAGCTGCGGCAAGCGCACCGGCGTTGACGTTGAACGGACCGCGCACCCGTTGCAGCGTGTTCACGATCTCTGCCGGACCATAGCCCCAGCCCATCCGCACACCGCCCAGCCCGTAGATCTTGGAAAAGGTGCGGGTCATGAAGATGTTGTCGCGCTGCTCCACCAGTGCCGCGTGCCCGTCAAACCCTTCGACAAACTCTGCATAGGCCCCGTCCAGCACCAAAAGCGCCTGTTCGGGCAGCCCGTCTGCCAGCCGCGCGACCTCTGCTTCGGAGATCATCGTGCCGGTGGGATTGTTGGGATTGGCGATGAACACCAGCTTGGTATTCTCGTTCGCCGCGTCCAGCAGGGCATCCACATCCGTGGTCCGTTCTGTTTCACGCACGGAAACAGGCGTTGCGCCTGCCGCTTGCGCACAGAGTTTATACATCAGAAAGCCGTGTTCGGTGAACAGAACTTCGTCCCCTGTCCCCGCATAAGCCTGACACAGAAAGGAAATCAGCTCGTCCGAGCCGTTACAGCAGATGATCCGCTCTGCATCCAGATCATGCACCTTGGCGATGGCCGCACGCAACGCGCTGTGATCGGAGGACGGATAGACATGCAAATTGCCCGCAACGGAACGATAGGCTTGCTTGGCCTTCTCGCTTGCGCCCCACGGGTTTTCGTTACTGCTGAGCTTTACCGTATTGGACACACCATCCACATGGGCCTTGCCACCCACGTAAAGTTCGATGTCCATAATGCCCGGTTGTGGCTGAATGCGCGCCGTCATCTCACGTTATCCTTTTGGTATTCTGCGCCCGTGTTTAGCGGCGCAGCCCCCCCTGATAAAGCATTAATAGGCTTTAATAGAAGGTCTGGGGGTCGATATCTATGCTGATGCGCAGATTATTGGGCGGCTTTATGCTGGCATACCAGGCGGCCAGCGCGGGTTGCAGCACGGTGCCTTTATCCGCCTTGACCAGAATACGCACGCGGTGGCGGCCCCGCACACGGGCAATGGGTGCCGGCGCAGGTCCGAAGATTTCCGCATTGATCCGGCGCAGCGGATCAGCGTTGCGCACCATATATTGCGCCACGTCAAACACCTGCGCCAGATCCGGCCCTGACAGCACGATCCCCGCCATCCGCCCGAAAGGTGGCACGCCAGCCTGTTCGCGCTGGGCAGCTTCGGCGGCCCAGAAATCCTCTTCGTCGCCGGTCAGAATCGCCTGTATCACCGGATGCTCCGGTTGCAGGGTCTGGATATAGGCCGTGCCTTTCTTATCAGCGCGCCCCGCCCGACCTGCCACCTGCCGGATCAACTGAAACGTCCGCTCCGCCGCACGCAGATCACTGCCTTGCAGCCCCAGATCCGCATCAATCACACCCACGCAGGTCAGCAGCGGAAAGTTATGCCCTTTGGCCACAAGCTGTGTTCCGATGATAATATCCGCCTCGCCCTCTGCAATGGATTTGATCCGCTCCTTCAGGTTCCGCGCGGTCATGGACATATCCGAGGACAGCACCGCAATCCGCGCATCGGGAAAGCGTTCGACCGCTTCTTCGGCCAGACGCTCCACCCCCGGACCGACCGCTGCCAGCTTGCCTTCCACCTGACAGGAGGGACATACCTCGGGCATCGGTTTTGTCTCACCGCACTGGTGGCACATCAGCCGACCCTGAAAGCGGTGTTCCACCATCCGCGCATCGCAATCGTCACAGCCGATCTGGTGGCCACAGGCCCGACACACCGTCACCGGCGCATAGCCACGACGGTTCAGAAACAGCAGCGACTGTTCCTTGCGCTCCAGCCGCGAAAACACCTCCCGCGCCAGACTGTCGGAAATCCAGCGACCACTCGGCAGTTCTTCCTTGCGCAGGTCAATTGCCTTCATTTCAGGCAGTTCTGCCGCGCCGAACCGTTGCGCCAGATCAAAGCGTTCGTATTTCCCCGCCCGTGCATTGGCCCAGCTTTCAAGCGACGGCGTCGCGCTGGCCAGCACCACCGAAGCCCCGCAGATCGAAGCCCGCAGCACCGACATATCCCGCGCATTATAAAGCACGCCGTCTTCCTGCTTGTAGGACTGGTCGTGTTCCTCGTCCACGACGATCAGCCCCAGATTCTGGAACGGCAGGTAAAGCGCCGAACGCGCCCCCACCACAAGCTGCGCCTTGCCTTCGCCCACCATGCGCCAGCAGCGCCGCCGCTCTGTCACGGTGACGCCCGAATGCCATTCCGCAGGGCGTGCGCCAAAGCGTTGCTCTACGCGGTCCAGAAACTCCACCGTCAGGGCAATCTCCGGCAGAAGCACCAAAGCCTGCCGCCCCTGCGCAAGACATTCGGCCACCGCCTCAAGGTACACTTCCGTCTTGCCCGATCCCGTCACCCCCTTGAGCAGGCTGGTGCCATAGCGCTGTGAGGCCACTTTATTCCGCAGCAACGCCGATACCCGCGCCTGATCGCCGGTCAATTCCTTACCGGCGTGACGGGCGTCCAGATGCGGATAGGGCAGATCGCGCGGGGTTTCGTATTCGACGAGTACCCCCTGCTTCATCAGACCCTTCACCACCGAGGACGTCACCCCCGCCAATGTGGACAGCTCCCCCGCGGTGAAGCGCACACCGCCGTGGTCTTCCAGAACGCCGATCACCTTTTCCCGCGCAGGGGTCATCCGGTCCGGTTCCTTATCGCCAAGCCCGTAAATCTTGCGCATTCCGGGCGGATCGGTCAGTCCGGGCGCACGGGTCGCCAGCCGCAGCATGGCCGACAGCGGCGTCAGCGTGTAATCCCCGACGCGGGCCAGAAACTTTTGCATTTCTTCCCGCATGGGGGGCACGTCTATCACCCCGATGACAGAGCGGACTTTCTTCGGGTCATACCCGCCCTGCCCTGCGCCCCAGACAACGCCGATCACCTTGCGCGGACCAAGGGGCACCTCCACATAGGCGCCCAGAAAACAGCCCCCCGCAGGAGCCTTGTAATCCAGCAGCCGGTCAAGCGGTTGCGTGGTCAGGACAGCCACAAGCTGACCCGCTTCAAAATAGCTTTGATCGGTGTATTCGGGCACGATAAGCGGGGTTCTCATTCACGGCGTGTTGCGATAAACCCCAACATGACACCTGCGCAAGCCACGCGCAAGAAACCAACCGGACACAAGGAACCCCAAAGATGAAATTTTTTGTTGATACCGCTGATGTGGATGCAATCGCTGAACTGAATGATCTGGGCTTTGTGGATGGCGTTACAACCAACCCTTCGCTGATCATGAAATCGGGTCGTGACATTCTGGAAGTGACCAAGGAAATCTGTGGCATGATTGACGGTCCGGTCAGCGCCGAGGTTGTGGCTCTGAACTATGACGACATGATCAAGGAAGGCCGCAAGCTGGCCAAAATCGCGGAAAATATCGCCGTGAAAGTACCGCTGACTTGGGACGGTTTGAAGACCTGTAAAACCCTGTCCGAAGAAGGCACTATGGTAAATGTCACCCTGTGTTTCTCGGCAAATCAGGCGCTGCTGGCGGCCAAAGCGGGTGCTTCCTTCATCTCTCCGTTCATCGGGCGGCTGGACGACATCAACACCGACGGGCTGCAACTGATTGAGGATATTCGCGTGATTTACGACAATTACGCCTATGAAACAGAGATCCTGGCAGCGTCGATCCGCACGGTTAACCACGTATCCGATTGTGCCAAAATTGGCGCAGATGTGGTGACTGCCCCGCCAAATGTGCTGCAAAACCTTGCAAAACATCCTCTGACAGATCAAGGTCTTGAGGCATTTATGAAGGATTGGGCAAAGACAGGACAAAAGATCCTGTAACACCCGCAGTAGTTACGAGGCGTAGCGAATGGCAGAGCAAGCGAAACCGCAAGACGCGGTGCGTGAACATATCCTATCCGACCCTATTCAGGTTCTCGAAGACCGTGACATCATGCGCGCGCTTATCTCGGCAGACGAGGTGGCGCGCGGCAAGAATGTCATCGACCTGCGCGCTATCGCGCTGGAGCGGCTCGAGGCCCGTCTGAACCGGCTGGAAGACACCCACCGCCATGTGATCGCTGCGGCCTATGACAATCTGGCCAGCACAAACCAGATTCATCGGGCCACGCTCGCCATTCTCGAACCCAAAACTTTCGCGGATTTTCTGGTTCTCCTTCAGGACGAACTGGGCCGCATCCTGAATGTGGCTTCGGCCCGTCTGGTGCTGGAAAGTCCGGCAGCAACGCCCGATATGGAAGACCAGCTTCAGGCGGAATTTGGCAGCGGTGTGTGTTTCTGCGCCCCGGGTGCCGTCAACGATTACATTTCGCGCGGGCGCAGCACATCGGTGCGCCCCGTGACCCTGCGCACCATACATGATCCCGATCCGGTGCTCTTTGGGGATGCCGCCGAAAAAGTGACATCCGAAGCCCTGCTACGGCTTGATCTGGGCAAGGGCAATCTTCCGGCGATGCTGGTGCTCGGCTCTGCCAGCAACGACCAGTTCACCCCGCAAAAAGGCGCGGACCTTCTGGTCTTTTTCGCCAGCGCCTTTGAACGTGTGCTGCGCCGCTGGCTAAACTGATGTCGGCGCAAAGCGGCGCCTTTGATCTTTTGGGCCGCTGGCTGGCCAGTATCACTGCGTTGCAAGGCGCCTCTGCCAAAACTGTTGAAGCCTATCAGCGGGACGTGTCGGGGTTTCTCGGATTTCTGGCCAACCATTTGGGCGGCGATCTGGGGAAAGCCAAACTCGGCGCGGTTAAAATCACCGACATGCGGGCATGGATGGCCCATGAGCGGCGGCGCGGTGTGGGTCCGCGTTCCCTCGCGCGGGAGCTTTCGGCCGTGAAATCCTTTTATCGCTGGCTCGGAGAGGCAGAGGGCGTTGAAGTCACCGCACCGCTGGCGACCCGTGCCCCGAAATTCAAAGCCCAACTGCCCCGCCCCGTTGCTAAAGATCAGGCAAAGGCCATGATCGAAACGGTAGAGTTGCAAACACTGGACGGCTGGACCGGCGCGCGGGATACGGCGGTAATCACACTGCTTTACGGGTGCGGGCTGCGAATCTCCGAAGCGCTGGGCCTGACATTCGCTGCGGTGCCTCTGGGGGAAACCCTGCGCATTCGCGGTAAGGGGGACAAGGACCGCATCGTGCCGGTACTGCCGACAGCCCGCAAGGCGGTCGACAGCTATCTTGCGCTGTGCCCCTTTAGCCATACCCCCGACACGCCGCTGTTTCTGGGCAAAAAGGGCAAGGTTCTGAACCCGCGCCACATCCAGAAAGTGATGGAACAGACGCGCATGCAGCTTGGTCTGCCAGCCACGGCAACCCCCCACGCCATGCGTCATTCCTTTGCCACACACCTTCTGGAAGCCGGCGGAGATTTGCGTGCAATACAGGAATTGCTGGGCCATGCCTCGCTTTCGACGACCCAAGCCTATACCGCTTTGGATCAGGCCCATTTGATGGCCGTCTACAGAAAAGCCCACCCGAAAGGCGGATAATCGTCGCCTTATTGACAAAAATCTATATGAAGCCGCCCATGACACATCAGATCAAAGCTCTTTCCGTTCATCTTTTTACTGCCACCGGCGCGGTGTTTGCCATGCTCGCCATGCTTGCCGCCGCAGAAGCCAAATGGGACATGATGTTCCTCTGGCTGGTGGTGGCCTTTATTGTGGACGGGATCGACGGGCCTCTGGCGCGGAAATATGATGTGAAAACCCACTCTCCACAATATGACGGCGTGGTGCTCGATCTGATCATTGATTATCTGACCTATATCTTCATCCCCGCTTTTGCCCTGTTCCAGAGCGGGCTGCTGCCCGACTGGACCGGCTGGCTGTGCATTCTTGTCATCACCTTCACCTCTGCGCTGTATATGGTGGATACGCGGATGAAGACCAAAGACAACAGTTTTTCAGGCTTTCCGGCCACGTGGAACATGCTGATTTTGGTAATCTTTGCCACCGAGCCGAATTTCTGGGTGACGCTGTTTCTGGTGGTCGCCTGCGCGATCACCATGTTTACGCCGCTGAAATTCATCCATCCGGTGCGCACCGAACGCTGGCGCTGGTTGAGCCTGCCTGTGGCGCTGGTCTGGACTGCTGCTGCGGGCATCGCGGCTTGGGTGGACTTCCACCCCGGCCCGCTGGTGACAGTGGTTCTGGCCGGCACCAGCATCTATCTGCTGCTGGCCGGTATCCTGCAACAGATCTTTCCGCAAAAAGCCTGATGTAGACCGCGGTTCAAATCCGGATCGCGATCACACCAAGGACGATGACGACGGCGGCAAGCAACTTGCCGGCGTCTGCCCTGTCTTTAAAAAAGAATATCCCGATCAGCACCGCAAACAGCACCGAGACCTCTCTGAGCGCCGTGACAACCGCGATGGGGGCGACCGTCATGGCCCAAACAGCAATCCAGTACGCAACGACCGAGGCCAGCCCCGCAACCATCCCGAGCGCCCAGACCCGCCCCGATCGGGGCAGCACCGCACGCCCGCGCAGGGCAAGCCCGCCAAGGGTAAACAGGAAGGCGTCAAGAAAGAACAGCCAAGCGACAAAGCCCGAGGCATGACCGGACGCGCGCGCGCCCATCCCGTCAAACAGCGAATACCCCGCCGTACCAATCGCGGCCATCAACGCATAAGGAATAAGGGCCCGTTCCTCGCCGTGGGTGAACACCCCTTTCGCCATCAGAACGATCCCAAGCCCCACCAGTAAAATCCCCCCGACCTGTGTGCCGGTGACGACATCGGGCAGAATCAACAGGCTGACCCCCAGCACAATCATCGGCGCTGTGCCTCGGGCGATGGGATAAACACGGCTGAGATCGCCGCGCATATATGCGATGGTCAGGAAGGATTTGTAGATCAGATGACACAGCACCGATCCCGCAAGCAGCCACCACGACTCCCGTGCCGGCGCGGGAAAGACTGCAATCATCACCAAACCGATCAGACCGTGGGAAATGGACAAAAGGACCATGCCCTGAAACTTGTCCTCTCCGAACTTGACTATGGCGTTCCAACTGGCATGAAGCAGGGCCGCGAACAAAACGGCGGCAAAGACGGCGACGGACATAGGCGAACTTTCAGATCAGCAGGGAATAGGCACCTTCGCCTTGCAGCAGTTTAACTTTGGTTTCCACCCCGCCTGCGCCGGAAAATCCACCCAGATGGCCGGTGCCAACCACGCGGTGACAGGGGATGATCACGGGAATGGGGTTGGAGCCACAGGCTTGCCCCACGGGTTGCGGTGACACGCCAAGGGCTGTTGCAATATCGCCATAGCTTAGGGTCTCCCCACGGGGAATCGCGGACATGGCGGTGTAGACCTGCTGTTGGAACTCTGTGCCCGCAGGCGCGAGGGGCAGGTCAAACTGCGCAAGCCGCCCGTCAAAATAGGCGGAAAGCTGGTCAAGCCCCTCCTGCAACAGTGGCGTGCAGGGACCGTCCTGTCTGCGGTCCCACACAAGTCCGGTAATCGCGTCATCTTGTGCGATCAGCGTCAGGGTGCCGACGGGCGTGTTCAGATAGGCTGCGTTCATGGCGGCAGTGTTCCCCGCTTTGCAGGGGTTTGGCAAGCGGGATGTGGGCGGACTCCGGTTTTGCCAAAAACGTTTCCGCCAAGTGCAGTTCGCCGCCGGATCCTGCCCAATCACCCTGCTGTCACGAAGCTTCATTTATGAAGCGTCATACATCACGCGTCTTATATGAAGCTTCATATAAGACGCTTCATATTTGCAGGGTCATCACTTTTCTCCAGCAATACCAATGTGTTGAAATATTCAGAAATTAAAACCGTTCAGGCACCGCGACACCCACAGCACCGCCGCCCTATTCCCGCAGGCCATCCTCATCCAGCAGATGCCGTCCGGCGCGGTCTTCGACCTCTATTACCCAAATATCAGGATCAAAGGAGCGTTGGCGGCGCACGGCGTCATCCACGTCCTGCTCTGCCCCTTCGGACAATGTGACCCAGACACGGTTGCCATCCAGATCATAAGAGCGTTGATACAGCGTTGCCGTGCCGTCCAGCGGCGTCTGTTTGATCAGAACCGCCCCCGCTGTGGCATCGCCGCGGGCGGTGACGAACGCCGCAATATCCGCCAGCGCAAGACGCCGCAGATAAGCTTTGACCCAGAACTCTGCGGTCACACGGACCACGGTTCACTCCCGCGTGTCTTTGAAATCCAGACCCATTTCGGTAAACCGCTCTGCTTCGGTTTCCCAGCGCGGACGCACCTTGACCTGAAGGAACAGATGCACCTCGGCGCCAACCAGTTCCTTCAGCTCCTGCCGCGAGGCCATTGAAACCGCCTTGATGGTCTCTCCTTTCGGCCCGACAGCGATCCCCTTGTGGCCTTCTCGGGTCACATAGATCACCTGATCAATCCGCACAGAGCCGTCTTTCTTCTGCTCCCAATTCTCGGTTTCCACCGTCAGAAAATAGGGCAGTTCCTGATGCAGACGCAGCATCAGCTTTTCGCGGGTGGTTTCTGCTGCGATCATGCGCAGGGGCACATCCGCGATCTGGTCTTCGGGGTAGAGCCATGGGCCCTCTGGCAGGTTTTCCGCCAGATACTTTGTCAGATCCTTAACACCGTGGCCCTTTTCAGCCGAGATCATGAAGACCTCTTCAAAAGGATAGGCGTTGGACAATTCTTGCGTCAAAGCCAACAGCCGCGCAGATTCCACCTTGTCGATCTTGTTGATCGCAAGCGCAACCTTGGTGTTCTTGCCAACCTTATTGCCCAGCTCTTCCAGAATCATCCGAACACCCGGCGACATGCCGCGATGGGCCTCAACCAGAAGAACGGTAATATCCGCATCCCCTGCCCCGGCCCAGGCTGCGGCCACCATCGCACGGTCCAGATTGCGCCGTGTGCGGAACAAACCCGGTGTATCGACAAAGACGATCTGGCTCTGGCCTTCGATGGCGATGCCACGAATACGCGCCCGTGTGGTTTGCACCTTATGGGTCACAATAGAGACTTTCGCCCCCACAATCCGGTTCATCAGCGTGGATTTCCCCGCGTTCGGCTCTCCGATCAGCGCCACGAATCCGGCCCGTGTTTCAGTCATTCTGTTTCTCCAACTGCGCCAGAACCGCCTTTGCGGCGGCCTGTTGCGCATTGCGTTTACTTTCTGCGGCACCCCGGCCGCGCAGCCCGTTGTCCAACTGGGCCTCGATCTCGAATTTGGGCGCGTGATCGGGTCCGGTGCGACCCACTTCTACGTATTGCGGCGGCTTCATGCCACGGGCCTGCGCCCATTCCTGCAAGGTTGTCTTGGCGTCCCGCGCGTCTTCCTTGGCCGCGTCTATCCGGCTGTCCCACAGGCGCAGGATCAGGGCGCGGGCCACCTCAAAACCGGCATCACGATAGACAGCGGCAAGAATTGCCTCCATCGCATCCGCCAGAATAGCCTGTTTGCGCCGCCCCCCCGAGATCATCTCGGAGCGCCCCATTTTCAGCGCCGACCCCAGATCCAGTTCGCGGGCAATATCCGCGCAGGTCTCCTTACGCACCAAGGCATTGAAACGCGGCGCCATTTGCCCCTCAGACGCCGTAGGATCACGGTCCGACAGCGCCTCTGCGATCACAAGACCCAGCACACGGTCCCCGAGAAATTCCAGCCGCTGGTTGTCCGGCCGCGTGGCCGAGGACAACGAGGAATGGGTCACAGCCTGAACCAAAAGTTCGATGTCTGCGAAATCATGCCCCAAACGGGCACTAAAGTCACGAAGTTCGGCTGCCAGCTTCACTGGAGCGCCTTGAAGAAACGATCACCACGCCATGTCCAGAAGGCCAGAATGGAGCTGCCCGCCGATGAGAACATCACCCGGTCGGCGCGGCCGATCAGATAAGACGCCGGCACAAAGCCAACGCCATTGGGCTGGCGAAAGCGGCTGTCGGTGGAATTGTCACGGTTGTCGCCCATAAAGAAATAATGCCCTTCGGGTACGGTATAAACCGGCGTGTTATCCCCGCCGCGATCCCCGATGTTCAGGGTCAGATGGGACACGCCATTGGGCAGGGTTTCCACAAACTGTTCTTTCACACATTCCGCCCCGATTCCCACAGCGCCGTTGCCACAGGCGGGCAGATTGCCCATTGGCCCTTGGGAATCATAGGTCTCTACGAAAGTCCCCGCTGGCTCCATTGGAACCGGCTCACCGTTGAGGACCACCTGACCGTTCACCACTTGCACCTTGTCACCGGGCAGGCCGATCAGACGCTTGATGTAATCCGCTTCGCTGGCGGGGTGTTTGAATACGATAATATCGCCCTGCTCCGGCTCTCCACCGAACAGCCGTCCGTCCCAATCCTTTGCAAAACCACAGAAATTGAAACCGCGGATACTGGGACAGGACGCCCAGCTATAGCCGTAAGTGAATTTGTTCACGAAGAGAAAATCCCCGATCAGCAGGGTAGACTTCATGGAGCCTGACGGAATCCAGAACGGTTGGAACAGAATGGTGCGGATTATGCCTGCCAGAAACAAAGCCCAGAATATGGTCTTGAAAGTCTCTGCGATTCCGCCTGATTTTTCGCTTTTATCTGCCATTGCTGCCGCCTGTGTTCAAATATGCTGGCTACATGGCCTGTCAAAGGGGTTTAGTCAACTGGTGTAGCCTCTATCACCACAAAGGCTTGGGCCCACGGATGGTCATCCGTCAGCGAAACATGCACCACTGCGCGGTGGCCGGGCGGTGTCAGTTCATCCAGCCGTTTCGCCGCCCATCCGGTCAGTTCCATCACCGGCTGTCCGGTCCGCATGTTGCGCACCGACATATCCTTCCACGCGATGCCCATCCGCAATCCGGTGCCAAGCGCCTTGGAACAGGCCTCTTTTGCGGCCCAGCGCTTGGCGTAGGTGCCAACGGTGTCGCGGCGCCGCTCTGCCTTCATCTGTTCGACTTCGGTAAAGACGCGGTTGCGAAACCGGTCCCCGAAACGCTCCAGCGTTCCGGCAATCCGGTCGATGTTGGCCAGATCGGTTCCGATGCCGAGGATCATAAGCCCGAACGTGCCTCGTCCATCAGGACGCGCATCCGCAGAATGGCGGTTTCCAGTCCGGTAAAAATCGCCTCTCCGATCAGGAAGTGACCGATGTTGAGTTCCTGCACTTCCGGCAGGGCGGCAATGGGTTTCACCGTGTCATAGGTCAGCCCGTGGCCCGCATGAACCTCCAGCCCGAGATCGGCAGCAAAAGCTGCCATGTCCCGCAGGCGTGCAAATTCCGCGTCCCGTTCGTCAAACCGCCCCTCGGCATGGGCATCGCAATAGGCCCCGGTGTGCAATTCGATGACCGGCGCACCGATCCGCGCCGCCGCTTCGATCTGGGGCCTGTCGGCAGCGATAAAGATAGAGACCCGACAACCCGCTTCCCGCAGGGGCGCGATGAAATGGGCAAGCTTGTTTTCTTCCCGCGCCACTTCCAGTCCGCCCTCGGTGGTGCGTTCCTCGCGCTTTTCGGGAACGATGCACACCGCATGGGGTTTGTGGCGCAAGGCAATCGTCTGCATTTCATCGGTCGCGGCCATCTCAAAGTTCAACGGCACAGTCAGCCCCTCCACAAGCGCCTCAATGTCGGGATCTGTTATATGGCGGCGGTCTTCGCGCAGATGGGCGGTGATCCCGTCCGCACCGGCCTGTTCCGCCAAAAGGGCCGCGCGCAGCGGATCAGGCGTATCGCCCCCCCGCGCATTCCGAACCGTTGCCACGTGATCTATGTTCACACCCAGTCGCAATTTGCCCGTCGCCATCCGCCATTCCTTCCAGTCTGCTTAATCCGCCTTCTGCTGGCGCTTGGCCCGCAGTTCGTGAAATTTCTTCAACAACGCACCTTTGCGTCGGTGCTGATAGGCCGAGATCATCGGCTTGGACACAAAATACAGAACCAAAGCGCAGATCAACCCCGGAACAATCCCGCCCACCAGATAGGGCCAGAACACATCGTAAAAGAACGAAGTTACCCCGTGCCACGGGCTTGGCGGATACCCGAACAGGGCTTTGGCGTTATCAAGAATTGTGCTCCACGTTTCAACAACGCCGTGTTTCACCCGATGCCAGACGCGACCTTCATGGCCCTCCCCCAGCATCCACAACCCCAGCCGGTAACTGGTGGCCGCAATAAACGGAAAGGTGATCGGGTTGCCAACGAATGTCCCGAGCAATGCCGCCAGCACATTCCCCCGCAGCACAAAGGCCAGTCCGGCTGCCAGAAAGAAATGCAGTCCGAAAAACGGGGTGAAGGTGACAAAGGCGCCGCAGGCTATTCCGAGCGCGATTTTATGGGGCGTGTCGGGCAGCCGCTTGATCCGGTGTTTTACGTAACCAAAAGCGCGCTTCCAACCCGACTTGGGGTAGAAGAACTCTGCAATAGTTTGCAGCCACGTCCTTTGATTTCTGCGTTTGAACACCCGGGATGCCTTTTGGTAACAATGAACTGCACTTAGCGCCCTTGGCGCTATGGCACCAGAACCCGCAGATCACTCTGTCTGGTGATTTCGGTTTTTGCGCAACACTTGCGCCACGTCCGAATCAGCTTCCACGGCTGTGAGGACGTGGATCAAATGTTCCACATCACGCACCTCTATATCAATCGTCATTCGGTAAAAATCCTGTTTACGATCAGTGAATTCCAGATTTGAGATGTTGGAGTTATGCTCTCCGATCAGGGTACAAATACGGCCCAGAACCCCCGCATCATTGGCCATTGTGACCTCGATGGTGGCTTTCTGATCGGCCATTCGTTTACCGTCCAGCCAGCGCAGGTCGATCCAGCGCTCCGGTGCGTCCTCGTACTCCACAAGCCGTTCGCAATCAATACGGTGCACCAGCACGCCGCTGCCCCGTGTGGCAATGCCGACGATCCGCTCCCCCGGCAGGGGTTGGCAGCAAGCGCTGGTCTGGGCGAACTGGTCAGGTTCAAGCCCGATGATCCGTTCTGCAGGTTCTTCCTGTGCGGGATCATCCACACGCACCAGTTCGGGATAAAGCACGCCGACCAGATCGGTTCCGGTCATCTCGGCGCTGCCGATCTTGGCCAGCAGTTCTTCCGCCGACCCGAGGCCCATATGCGCCGCTGCAGTGCCCAGCGCCTTATCTGTGGCTTTCTTGCCAACCCGTTCCAGCGCAACCCGCGCCAGTTCCCGTCCAAGCCGCACAAAACCGTCGCGATGTTCTTCGCGCAGGGCTTTGCGAATCGCGGATTTGGCCCGCCCCGTTACGGCAATATCCATCCAGGTGGATTGCGGGCGCTGCCCCTCGGCCGTGGTGATTTCTACAGATTGTCCGTTGCGCAACCGCGTCCAGAGCGGCACCCGCCGCCCGTCCACCTTGGCCCCCACACAGGCAGAGCCGATGCGGGTATGGATCGCATAAGCAAAGTCAATCGGTGTCGCGCCGCGGGGCAGTTTGATCACATCCCCTTTGGGCGTGAAACAGAACACCTGATCCGCAAACATATCCAGCTTTACATGTTCAAGGAATTCCTCGTTCATGTCGTTGTTGGCTACATGCTCGGTCAGTTCTTCCAGCCATTTGAACGGATCAACGGCAAAGGGGTTCTCGGCCCGCTCGCCGTTGCGATAGGACCAATGGGCCGCGACGCCGGACTCGGCCACTTCGTGCATCTGCTGGGTGCGAATCTGAATTTCCACCCGCTTGCCATCGCGTCCCGACACGGTGGTATGAATACTGCGATAGCCGTTTGATTTCGGCTGGCTGACGTAATCCTTGAAGCGCCCCGGAACAGCCCGCCAGCGGCGATGTACCAGCCCCAGCGCGGCATAAATATCGTCTTCTGTCTTGGTGATGATCCGAAAGCCGAAGATGTCGGACAGCCGCGAGAAACCCTCTTTCTTCTCCTCCATCTTGCGCCAGATGGAATAGGGTTTCTTTTCGCGCCCCAGAACCGTGGCCTCGACCCCTGCCTTTTTCAACAGATCGCGAATGTCCTGCGTGATCTGCGGTGTGACATCACCCGTTTCCTTGCGCAGGGTCAGGAAGCGGCGCATGATCGAATTGCGTGCCTCGGGGTTTAGAACGCGGAAGGACAGGTCTTCCAGTTCCTCTCGCATCCACTGCATCCCCATACGTCCCGCTAACGGCGCATAGATCTCCATTGTTTCGCGGGCTTTGCGTTCCTGCTTGGGGCCGACCATATGGCGGATGGTGCGCATGTTGTGCAGACGGTCGCTCAGCTTTACAAGGATCACCCGCACATCCTTGGACATGGCGAGCAGCAGCTTGCGAAAGTTCTCGGCCTGTTTGTTGTCTTTCGACGACAGTTCCAGATTGGTCAGCTTGGTCACGCCGTCCACCAGTTGGGCAACCTCGGTGCCAAAGCGTTTCTCAACAGCCTGATAGGTGGATTTTGTGTCTTCTACCGTGTCATGCAACAGGGCGGTGATGATCGTGTCATCATCCAGCCGTTGTTCGGCCAGAATCATCGCAACGGCAATCGGGTGGGTGAAATAGGGCTCGCCGGAATGACGCATTTGCCCGGTGTGCATCAGCTTGCCATATTCATAGGCCGCCTCGATGCGCTCCACGTTGCAGTTCGGATTATACGTCCTGACCAGATCCACAAGAACCTGGGCAGGGACCATTTCAGAATTGGTATGAACAGAAGGCCCCATTCAGCCTTATTTCATTTCTTGCGCTTCCATAAGCGCACGCAGCAGGTTTTCTTCGGACATATCATCATCCGGCTTGTCCTGTTCTGTCCCCATCAACAGCGCCATTTGATCTTCTTCCGGCTCGTCCACCTCGATCTGGGTCTGGTAGCTTTCGATGGCCGCTTCGCGCAGTTGCTCGGAGGTTAGTGTTTCCTCAGCGATTTCGCGCAGGGCAACCACAGGGTTTTTGTCGTTGTCGCGCGGCACGGTGATTTCCGCACCAGTTGAAATCTCACGCGCCCGATGTGCAGCCAGCATAACCAGCTCGAAACGGTTCGGTACTTTATCTACGCAATCTTCAACTGTAACACGTGCCATATTGGAAAACTCCGGCGGTTTGGGGATATCAAGAGTGCGCAAATAGCCGCTTTCAGGCAGGAATGCAAGGGCCATGCGGCAGGAGTTTACCCCACCCCTGCACCGCTGATGTCGCCGTAAGGCACGATTTCCGCCTGTTCCTCTGGATCAAATGCCCCGATCATCTGATCCAGCGTGGCCCCTGACACCGGATGCCGCCAGTTTGGCACCACATCGCGCAAGGGAATCAGTACGAAGAGTCGGTCCTGAATTCGGGGATGTGGCAGGATAATTTGCTCCGGAGCGCGCTCCATCTGAATTTTTTTCGGTAAATCGCGCCATTGTGAAAAGGTCGCAATATCGGGCAGAATCTGCCCGTCAAAGTCGATCAAATCCAGATCAATGACCCGCGCTTCCCAGCGTTTTTCACGGGTACGGCCCAAGCGCTTCTCAACCTTATGTAGTCCCTCCAGTACCGTGCTGGCAGAGAGCGCAGTCTCGCAATAAACAACCGCATTTACAAAATCCGGACCTGCGCCGGCGGGGAAAGCCGGCGTGCGAAAAAATCTGCTGGTTTCAACCGGAAATAGCCCGATACTTGACAAGTCACCAATTGCGGCTTCTACTATTTTCACTGAAGCGCCAATTTCGTTTGACAGGTTCGAACCCAAAGCAATTAAGCACTTTGAAAGATCTTCTCGGGCATTTTGTTGTTGCAGTACCAAATTTAGAACCTATTTTCTGCGGAGTTTCAGCCGGATCACAACACGCCAATAACCGACACCGCGCCGGCTGAATAGACATTTTGGAAGGATCAATTATGTTCTATCGCGACGAGCGTCTGGCATTGTTCATTGACGGCTCAAATCTCTATGCAGCGGCCAAAGCCCTCGGCTTTGACATCGACTACAAACTTCTCAGATCGGAGTTTATGCGTCGGGGCAAGCTTCTGCGTGCATTCTACTATACAGCCCTTTTGGAAAGTGACGAATACTCTCCGATCCGCCCGCTGGTGGACTGGCTGAACTATAACGGTTTCAACATGGTGACGAAACCGGCCAAGGAATATACCGACAGCATGGGACGCCGCAAGGTGAAAGGCAACATGGACATCGAGCTTTGCGTCGATGCGATGGAGCTGGCTCCGCATGTGGATCACATTGTGTTGTTTTCCGGCGACGGCGATTACCGTCCGATGATTGAATCCCTGCAGCGCAACGGTGTCCGGGTTTCTGTCGTTTCCACCATTCGCAGCCAGCCGCCGATGATCTCGGACGATCTGCGCCGTCAGGCCGATAACTTTATCGAACTGGACGAACTGCGGGACGTGATCGGCAGACCACCGCGCCCCGAAGGGGAAGACCAGCGCAGCGAGCCGGAATACGAAGTCGAAAACTGATAGAAAAAGGCGCCTGCGGGCGCCTTTTTTTTCGGGCGGTCGCAATCCTTTGATTGTCAGCAGGCCATAGCCGATATTACAGTGGCAGGATGAACCGGGACGAGTTTAACGCCTTTTGCGCCGCCCTGCCCCAAACGACCCATGTGGTGCAATGGGGCAATTCCGATGTCTGGAAAGTGGGCGGCAAGGTCTTTGCCCTGTGTGGCTGGGAGGAGGGCGAGGATGCGTTCACCTTCAAGGCCCAGCCCATCGCCTTTGAGGTTCTTTCCGACCAGCCCGGCATCCGCCCCGCCCCCTATCTTGCGTCCCGCGGGTTAAAATGGTTGCAGCATTACGGCAAACCGGGCCTGTCGGACGAGGAACTGAAGGCGCACCTGCGGGAAAGCTACGATATGGTGGTGGCCAAACTGACCAAAAAGAAGCGGGCGGAACTGGGCCTGTAGATGGATTGTGTTCGGTTTGCATCCGCTTTGAAGCGAAGCAAGGTTGCTTAAGACAACCCCGTAGCCTACACCCCTGCACAACTCATAACGATCAGGCAAGGAATCCCTCCTTCATGGACACCCCAAAACGGGCGGATGCACAACAACCCTCCGACAAATCCGCGCGCGATTGGGCCCAAAGCCTTGCGCAATACCGCAAACCCAACACCCCGCGCGCCATCTACGAGCTGGCTGCCAGCCTGCTTCCGTTTATCGGTCTTTGGGCGCTGGCATGGTGGATGATCCCCCACAGCGCTGTGCTTGCGGTGTTGATTGCCATTATCAACGGCGGTTTTTTGGTCCGGCTGTTTGCGATCCAGCATGATTGCGGCCACGGTGCTTTTGTCAAAAACGCGAAAGCCTCCAACTGGATCGGGCGTTGTCTGGGCGTGCTGACGCTGACCCCCTATGCGGTCTGGCGCAAAAGCCATTCCCACCACCACAGCACATCGGGTAATCTGGACCATCGCGGCATGGGCGATGTCCACACAAAAACCGTTGCCGAATATGCCGAACTGAACCGTTGGCAGAAACTCGGCTACCGGCTCTACCGCTCTCCTTTTGTGTTGTTCGGCCTTGGTCCGGTCTATCTGTTTGTTTTGCAGAACCGCTTGCCCATCGGCCTGATGACGGCAGGGCGCGTCTACTGGATTTCCGCTATGGGCACCAATGCCGTGCTTGCGCTGCTGCTGGGTCTGATCGCCTATTTCGGGGGCATCTGGCCGCTGCTGCTGGTGTTTGCGCCAACGGTGATGACGGCTGCGGCTGCGGGCGTCTGGCTGTTTTATGTGCAGCACCAGTTTGAAGAAACCCATTGGGACAGGGACGATGCCTGGAACATTCAGGACGCCGCTTTCCACGGCAGTTCCTATTACAAACTGCCTGCCTTGCTGAACTGGCTCACCGCCTATATCGGCGTGCATCACGTGCATCACCTGAACTGTCGCATCCCGTTTTATCGCCTGCCCGAAGTGCTAAGCGACCATACCAGACTGGCCCATATCCAGATCATCACTCTGGCCGAGAGCTTTCACTGCGCAAGGTTGCATCTCTGGGACGAAGACCAGCGCCGCCTGTTGTCTTTTGCCCATGCCAACAAACTGATCGCCGCCCAGCGTCCGACCTGACCGACTGTCAGCAGCAGGCCGCAGCCCCTATGCGGCCTGCGCTTGTGACAGAGCTGTTTCCAACATCTGCACCGGCTGGAACGCCTCTGGCGGGCATTCGTGGCTGGAGTGGCCAAAAGCGATCCGGCTTTTGACGTAATCCACCGAGATGAACGCCTCATCCATCCGCGCCATAGCCTTGCTGAACCTGTCACAGAGCAAAGCCACCTGCGCGGGTGTGGAACTGGTGTTTTGCACCAGAAACGCGCCATCGCCGTGATAGGTAAACAGAAACCCTTCCTGTTCTACCGTCTTTGCCAGCACACGGATCATCTGGCTCAGATAATAGCGAAAGCCCTCCGCGCTCAGCCGCATATGCAAGCTTGGCAGGTTCTTCACCTTCAGCGCCAGAATATTAAGCCGTTCGGGATGGTTCTGCTTTAACTGGAACAGAAAATTCTCAAACGCGTCTTTCGGGATTAAACTGCTGCTGCCCGTATTGGCCCGCCCCGCCTTTTCAACCGCAGCCACCAGCGCCCGTTCCATTTCCGGCAAGCCTGCGGCGGGATCATTGCGCAGGTTGCGCAAGCTCGCCAAGCGGGTTTCCGCCGCGTGCAGGCGGGTTTCGACCTCAAAGAACTCAAACGGTTTGGTAATGTAATCCAGCGCACCTGCCGCAAAAGCCCCCTGTATATTTCGGGCATCCCCCATCGCCGTCAGTTTCAGCACGGGTGCGTTCTGGTAATCGGGCATCTCGCGCAGCTTTCGCAGCAATTCCGTGCCGCTCATCACTGGCATCTGAATATCGAGAATGAAGCAGTCGAACGGAACCGCAGCCGCGTCTAACAGCGCGAGAGCTTGGGCACCGGACCCGGCCGACACCACATTCTGATAACCCGCATGTGCGAGAAACGCCTCCAGAATTTCGATGATCTCCGGATCATCATCCACAATTAGTATTTTCATCAGCCCACCTTGATGTAACAGCGCCGCGCATCCGGCGCGATTGCTCCGGAACCGGCGAACCAAAAACAGTTTACTGAAAGACCCCTTATTATTTCAGGATACATCTGATCGGCAAATACACGCAAAGGTTAAAATCCTTTAACACTTTTCGCGTTGCCATGACACAAAATTGCCACAGTTGCCCGTAGCCACAGCCCGAATCTGTCCCCCACTACGGCAACATCCCACCGGCGCTACATTTATTAACGAAGTCAGGCTCGACCAGAGGCGCGGTTTCACCTAGATAGGGGGCGCATCCAAACACAAGCCAGAGCCATGACAAAACCACCCCTGAACCTCTATCTCGCCGCACCACGGGGCTTTTGCGCCGGTGTGGACCGCGCCATCAAGATCGTTGAAATGGCGATCGAGAAGTGGGGCGCGCCTGTCTACGTGCGCCACGAAATTGTGCACAACAAATATGTGGTGGACGGGCTGCGCGAGAAAGGCGCGGTTTTTGTCGAGGAACTGTCCGAATGCCCTGACGACCGGCCGGTGATCTTCTCGGCGCATGGTGTGCCAAAATCCGTCCCCGCCGCCGCACAAGCCCGCGAGATGGTCTTTGTCGATGCCACCTGCCCGCTGGTCAGCAAGGTCCATATAGAGGCAGAACGCCACCACCAGAACGGTCTGCAAATGGTGATGATCGGTCACGACGGCCATCCCGAAACCATCGGCACAATGGGCCAACTGCCCGAAGGCGAGGTGCTGCTGGTGGAAACCCCTGCGGATGTGGCGAAACTGGCGCCCCGCGATCCCGAACAACTGGCCTATATCACCCAGACAACCCTGTCGGTGGACGATACGATTGAAATCGTTGATGCGCTGAAAGCCCGCTTTCCGGCCATCGTCGGCCCCCATAAGGAAGACATCTGCTACGCCACCACCAACCGTCAGGAAGCGGTCAAGGCGGTCGCACCCAAGATCGACGCCCTGCTGGTGATCGGCGCGCCGAATTCGTCCAACTCCAAACGGCTGGTCGAAGTGGGCAAAACCGCCGGCTGCAGCTATTCCCAACTGGTGCAACGGGCGACGGACATCGACTGGCGTGCCCTCGACGGGATCAGCGCCATCGGCATCACCGCCGGCGCCTCCGCCCCCGAAGTTTTGATTAACGAGGTCATCGACGCCTTCAAGGATCGCTATGACGTAACCAGCGAAGTGGTGGAAACCGCCGTCGAAAACGTCAGCTTCAAAGTCCCCCGCGTCCTGCGCGACTCTGCCGCCTGATGGCGCTGGCGCTACCGCCGCGCACGCCGCTGGCACTGGCAACCCTTGGAACCGCCCCTTTTGTTATTGCAGCAATCGGGGCGGCGACCGACACGGTGTTCACGCCCTTCCCCTACAGCAGCGTTGAGACGATCATCCATTTCGGCATCATCGTGCTGTCCTTCCTGACCGGCATCCTCTGGGGCTTTGCCTCCCATTCGCCAAAAGGCCAGTCCTCTTACGCCTATATCACCGGCGCGATCCCTGTGCTGTATGTGTTTTTCGCCGTGGTCGGAACCGACGCCGATAAACTGGAGGCACTTATGTTCGGCTTTCCGGCCCTGTTAACCATCGACACATCCTTCCAGCATTCGCGCCTCGCCCCGCGCTGGTGGCTGACCCTGCGCATCCCTACAACACTGGTGATCATAGCCTGCCTGAGCGTCACACGGCTGAGCATCTGACAATCGCCCACCGGCACCGATTGATTTCCAGACGGATTCCATGACACAAAAGCTTGACCGCTAGAGGACCGCAAATGGATCGCAAAACCATAGACATCTATGACGAGAAAGCCGGCGAATACGCCAGACTCGTGACACGCGACGAACCCTCACGCCACTTGCGCGCCTTTATAGACTCCCTGCCCCAAGGTGGAACAGTGCTCGATCTTGGCTGTGGACCGGGCAATGCCGCCGCCACATTGCGCGATGCCGGTTTCACGGTGACAGCCCTTGATGCCAGCCCGAAAATGGTAGAACTCGGCGCCGCGCGATACGGTCTGGACATTACCCTTGGCACCTTTGACGATGTGGCCTTTGACGGTGTCTGGGCCAGTTTCTCGCTGCTGCACGCAGCGCGGCAGGATATGCCCCGACACCTGAAGGCCATTCATACGGCGCTGAAATCCGGCGGGGTTTTCGTGATCGGCGTAAAAACCGGAACCGGCACCAGCAGGGATGCAATCGGACGCCGGTATACCTACTATGAACCGGACGAACTGGACCGGCTTTTGCGCGACGCGGGCTTTCGCCCTGTTGCCTCTGACAGCGGCTCTGATACAGGGTTGTCCGGTGAAACCTCCCCGTGGATAATTGTGACCGCCCATGCCTGAACTCTTCGCTTATACAGACGGTGCCTGCTCTGGAAACCCCGGTCCCGGAGGCTGGGGCGCAATGCTGATCGCCCGCGAGGGCGACACCGTCCTGAAAACCCGCGAGCTGAATGGCGGCGAACCTGAAACCACCAACAACCGGATGGAACTTCTGGCCGCGATCAACGCACTCGAAGCGCTGGAAAAGCCCAGCACCATCACGCTTGTAACCGACAGCAACTACGTCAAAGACGGGATCACCAAATGGATTTTCGGCTGGAAAAAGAACGGTTGGAAAACCGCCGCTAAAAAGCCGGTGAAGAACGAGGAATTGTGGAAGGCGCTGGATGCCGCCACCAAACGGCACAACATCACGTGGAAATGGATCAAGGGTCACGCCGGACACGCGGAAAACGAACGGGCGGATGAACTGGCGCGGCAGGGAATGGAACCTTTCAAACCGGCCAAGAAATCTGCCAAACCGAAATGACCCCGCTCGACGCCATTGATTACGCTGCTGTTTTCGTCTTCGCCCTGACCGGCGCACTGACCGCCAGCCGCGCCCAGCTCGACATTATCGGATTTGCTTTTCTGGCAAGCCTCACAGCCGTTGGCGGTGGCACCATCCGCGACCTGTTACTTTACGAGAATCCGATTTTCTGGATCGAAGACCCCCGCTATATCCTGATCGCCTGCGCAGCCGCTGCACTTGTCTTTGTGACAGCCCACAGGTTTGAAAGCCGCATGCGCCTGATTCTCTGGCTCGATGCGCTGGCCCTCTCCGTGGCGGTCGCCGCCGGCGCGGGTGTGGCGCTTGCCACCGGCCAATCCCCGATTATCGTCGCCCTGATGGGCGCTGTCACCGGAACCATGGGCGGCCTGATGCGCGATGTGGTCGCAAACCAAGTGCCTCTGGCGCTCAAACAAGGGGAACTCTACGTCACCGCCGCTTTCGCCGGCGCAGTGGCCGCCTTGCTGACGGCCGGAGTGACCGACCACATACTCGCCCCCCTCGCTGCCTGCACAGCCGTAACCCTGATCCTGCGCGCCGGCTCCATAGCCTTCGGCTGGCGCCTGCCCGTCTACAAAAGCCGCCCCCCCAAACCCTAAGCGCCAATCCACTGCCACTTCAATGTTCCGTAAAATACTCCTGCCGGAGGGGTATATCCTTCGTATCAAGCGCTTTCACAAACGCTCTGAGATTTAAATCGTGCTTTAATAAGAGTGCGGTAGCGTCTCAGCGCGGTCCGGTAATTCCCGGGCAGTGCCATCTGCGTTTGTAGATATTTCGGAGGTACACATATGGCAAAATCCAATTTCTTCACAGTTGCACAATTAAAGTCTCTGCCGCCTGGCAAACATTGCGACGGACAGGGCTTATGGTTGTTTAAGAGGAAAGACGGCGGGGCACAATGGACCTTCCGGTTTTCCCTGTTCGGACGGCAGCGCGAAATGGGGCTTGGCTCCTATCCCCTCCTGTCTCTCGCAGAGGCCCGAAAAGCAGCTCATGATGTGCGGCGGATTGTGGCGAACGGGGATGATCCAATCAAAATCAAGCGGCGGCAGAGAAACCATGCAAGCGCCCAGGAAGGTCGGTTCCATGTTTTGGCCTATGCTGCTTTTGAAGCCCATCGCTCCACGCTGAAGCATGAAGGGTCGGACGGGATGTGGTTCAGCCCGATCAAGAACCATCTTCTGCCCCATCTGGGAATGATGCCCGTTGTCAAGATTGACCAGCATGACATTAAACAGGCACTGTCCCGTGGCTGGGAGACCTCTCCCGTCACAGCAAAGAAGGCCTTGTCCCGACTAAAGGTGATCCTGAGCTATGCAATCGCAGAGGGCTTTGACGTGAACCTCGGCATCATTGACCAGGCACGCATCCTGCTCGGTGCTCCAAGACACACCGTCACCCACATTGCCGCGCTCGACTGGGCTGAGGCGCCAGTCTTTTACCAATCGCTTGGAGAGTTCGCGCCCGCAGAACTTGCGCTCCGCATGCTAATGTTGACAGGTGTGCGTTCGGACGCGGTTAACAATATGCGGCTTGATCAGATCACCGGGGACATCTGGACGGTGCCTGTAGAGCATGTCAAAGGCCGCAAGGGCTTTACCAAACCCTTCCGTGTGCCTCTGTCCGGTGAAGCCCTGCGGGTGATTGACCTCGCCCGCGCGATTGAGCAAAACGGCTATCTCTTTCCCAACAGTCGTGGCGGCCCGCTGAATAAGATGTCCATGCGCAACTACATGGTAGAGCGCCGCCTGGAAGCCCGTCCCCACGGTTTCCGCGCTACATTGCGCACATGGCTGTCCGAACGCACAGAATGCGCCCGGGAGGTGGCTGAGGCCTGCCTCGGGCACTTCGCGGTCAATGATGTGGAAGATGCCTACAACCGCGCTGTTTATCTGGAACGCCGCAAACCATATTTGGCGGATTGGGCTGGTTACTTGATTGGTGGGGACTGATATTAGAGTTGGATCGCGGGAAATCTACCTGTGTCAAAGCTAAAATCGGTCACGTTCGGTGTGGGGGCACACCGGACGCCCAATCAAATCAAGCTTCAATAAAATACCTTCCCTATACCCTCTAATAACTTTGAGACCGGTCCGTTCGTTACTGACAACAAGTGTAGTTCGCAATCAACTATTACCGGCTCCCTGAATTTTCAGCTAAGCATCTCTAAATAAACGCTTCTTTCTTCTGCCAAAAACTTTCTAACAACTGACCAATATCCTCTAGTTCAAATGGTTTTAGTATAACACCAGCTGCACCAAGAGTGAAGAGATGGTCAATAATACTGCGTTCAGTTTTCGCCGTCATAAAGACTGCTGGGACATCTGATAAGCCTTCAATCGAGCACAACCCCTTCCAAGTTTCTTCCCCATTCATTTCAGGCATCATAAAATCAAGTAAAAAAAGTTGCGGATTGAAATCCAACGCTTACTTGATAGCTTCGGAGCCTCTAGCGCAAGATAAGACCTCATAACCGTTATTTACCTCAAGTGTCACTTGAACGATAAAACGGATATCTTCCTCATCGTCTACGTGAAGAATTCTCTC
>NZ_MDVX01000019.1 GCF_001719615.1 Neptunicoccus sediminis | reverse complement strand
GGTTGGCAACGCAACATATTTTCTTGCTAGCACCACTGCGGATTAGTTAATGCTTTTGTTCAATTCTGAGACAGCAGAAATCAAAGCCCCGGGAAGTGCGGGTTTGCTAATAACAGGTGCACTCGGCCACTCTTTATCCAAGTAGCCCGCTTCACCGGAGTGATATAGGAAAGGAATTTTCATCTGGTCAAGTTTCAAGGCGATTTCAAGCGACGACTCGCTTCCCAAATTGATATCTAGAATCGCAACCGTTACTGAATCGCGAGACAGAATTCCAAGCGCTTCGTTGGTTGAAGCAGCGATCTTGATATCCGTAATGCCGGCATCAAGAAAAATCTCCTGCAAATCCAAAGCAATCAGAAACTCGTCTTCAACTATTAACAATATCAGATTTTCTAATGTCATCTGCAGCGCCTGCATCTAGTATTGTACCTCCGATTTAACCCCAGATACCGCTAAAAAGTTCCGCAGAAAATGCCTCCATTAATTCTGAATGCGAATACCGTTATCTAGCGCAGCAGTACTCCGCTCCATTCAAAATCCTTTGAAGGCACAGAAATCGAAAAAATCTGACTGGGATTAAATGGAGACGTTCGTGTGTTTCACGATCATAGAACACTTTGAGTTGTTTCGGCGTTAACGTAAACTAGACGGGTATTTTTAGCTCATATTGTTTGCTTCTTCGGCAGTGCAGTTTGATCTCATATCCCCCAGTTTACGCCCCCTTAACCCTGCCCAACCACCTGCCTTCCCAGAGACGTTGTTTAGCGGATAGCGAGCCATGTTTTTGCAATGCAAAAACGCTCGCCTTCCCTCGCGGCGCTCGAGTCGGATGCGGTGCGCGCTGTGCTTGCACCTTGTCTGCCAACTGGTGGGAAATGGATATGGGAACCAAAGGCAAAGGCGGGAGGCCGCGTGTAAGGAACAAGCGGGATCATCAGATCACCGTGCGGTTGACCGAGCGCGAGTATCGAAAGCTTCAGAAAGCGGCCTCAGGGAGCAGTGTCGCGGCTCTGGTGCGGGATCGGTTGCTTGGTCTAAGCAAAGAAACTACGCCGCAGATTCCTCTCGTAAACCGTCAGGCTTGGATTGAGCTCAGCCGGACGGCCTCGAACCTGAACCAGATGAGCTATCACCTGAACACGGGCACTCGCCCCGAAGTCGACCGCATTCTGCCCCTTCTGTCTTTGTTGCAGCGGAATCTCGAACAGGTCCGCGCCGGGTTGATCGGGGGCATCCATGGCAATCGGTAACCTGACCAAAGGTGGAAGTGCAGCCGGACTAGTGGAATATCTGCTGGCAGAACACGACCACAAAGGCGAGATCCGGCACCGCGCTGATATTGTTGGGGGAACGCTCGGCTTTGAAGAGGATGCCGCCAAGACCCATCTGGACGCTTTCAAAAACCTGCGCCCCAGCCTGAACCGGAACGTAGTCCATCTGTCGATCTCTTTGACGCAAGAGGATCGGGAACTCAGAGACCAAGAGTGGGCACAGATTGGCGACCTCTGGGCCGAACGGATGGGCTTTGAAGGCTATATGACCGTCTGCCACGGGGATCACATCCACATTGCAGCCAGCCGTATCCGTCTCGATGGCAGTGTGGTCAGCGACTCCCATGATTATCGCCGCAGTGAAGCCGTCATCCGTGAGATTGAAGAGCGGTTTGATCTGGTCCGCGTGGAACCATCCCATTTGCTGGACCCTGACAAGGCGCGGGATCATATCGCAGCACCAACGCGCGGTGAGTTCGAGATGGCCCATCAAGGTGTGATCTCCACCAAGGCCCAGTTGCAAGGCTTGCTGAAGGATCTGACCTCCGCGCCGATCACCGCCACCGACTTTGTAGAGGCGTTAGAGGCCTGCGGCGTGGATGTGCGCCCGAACGTCTCCGAAACGACCGGCAGGCTCTCTGGCTTCTCCTTTGGCCTTGAGGGGCATCACATATCGGCCTCCAAGCTCGGCCGCAGCTTCACCTTAAAGAATTTAACAGAAAGAGGATTTTCCTATGAGCCAGACAGAGACTTTCCGGCAGTTGTCGCAGCAAAAGAGCGCAGCCTTGGCCGCGCCACTACAGGAAGCATTGGCACAGACCCGCGCGTCGAACACACAGACGCAGGCGCGGATCGCCGAGATGCCAACGCTCATGGAGCAAGCGATGCACCCGACACTCAAGTCATTGCATCAGGTGGAGAAGACCTTCCAAGCACAAAGGGAGAGTACGGACCGGATCAAGCAGAGTTTAAAAGCACTGGCGAACGCCCAGACGGAAATACACAAGCAGCAGAAAGCCCTGAGCAGTCTGATCAACAAACGGGCAAGGGAAACGCAATCAGGACAGCGCAGGCTGTTGATAGTGCAGATCGCCCTCGGAATACCCCAGCTGGGGATGTTGGGCACGCTCATAGCGTTCTGGATTGGAGCTTCCTAGACGGGGATGGCTGGGAGGCCCTGTTCCGGTTCTTCAAGAACTGGAGCCGCAGCATCAAGGCCACGCTGGGCCGCCCGCAGAAGCCACTGCCTGCTCCGCCACCCCTGACACCTGCAAAGAGGTCTCAGCGGCCAACACAGGGCGCTCCAGACCATCAAAAACGGTCTAATGAGAGACCCAAGCATGAGTTCGACCTGCCTGCGCAGGAAGCACCCTCCGCCGATAACGTTAGTGAGGAAGAGGTAATCGACGATTTGGAGACCCTCTTCGAACCGGAAGAGCCAATGCCCGACGATGAAAATGAAACAGGGCCCGCGTTCGGGCCCTGAGAATAGAGTGTATGGATATGCTGGTTGGGTATAGGTTCTTCTGGAAACGGTTCAGACGAATTGCACTCGTCAGGCGTCCTCTCTCGTGTCCAGCCAGCGCTGCAGATCACTCTGCCGCCACCCCACAAGGCGGGCTGTCAGTTTGATCTGGGAAGGAAACTCCCCGCTCTGTATCCGGCGGTAAATCGTGGACCGGCTCAAACCCGTCAGATGCATGACCTCCTTCTGCCTCAAAATGCGATCAATCGTCATGTATTTTCCTTTCTTAACGATTTGTCACAACCTAGCAGGACATGTTTAAAACCTGGTTCAAAGGTGGGGCGGAAATGCGGACGCGGTTAGGTCTTTGGGTCGACATCCGTGCTCCGCTGAAGCGTAAGTCAAGGGCAGCTATGCGCAGGAAGTGTCCCGAGAGTCCGTACATATCTACACGGAGCTCGACGAGATCAGGCAGGAGCACGTCGCCTCGATCTCGTCCCAGCTCAAGAGCTTCAGGATCGATTTGAAGAACATTGTGGGCGCCGCGCAGCATACCATCGTGAGCGATACGCGCCGGTTTCAGACCGAGACGGAGAGCTTGTTCGAGACGCGGCTGAGCTCGATCCGCCTTTGGCTGACGATCTCGCCCTGGCTGATCGCGGGGATGGTGCTGACGGGGATCGCCTCGATGATGGCCGCGAGCTTCTTCTGGACAGTGCATCTGAGCCGTTCGGAACTGACAGAGATGGGCCTGACGCGGATCGAGCGGCCCGAGGGGACCTGGCTGATCCTGGACCCATCGAAGACGCGGCTCAGGACCTGCACGATGGGCGAACGACATGTCACCTAGATGACCCAACTGACAGCCTTGGAACGCGACTTGCTCGCCTGCGTCGAGCGGTTGGTGACGGCCTCAGAGGTCTCCGCGAAGGATTTGACCGCCTTGGAGACACGCTCGACTGGCAGGATCGAGAGGGAGCTGGCTGGCTTAAAAGACTGCGTGACCTTGCTCATACGTTCGCAGGCCGCATCCATGAAGGCCTTGAGCGGATTGCTGAACGACGAGGCGAACTACAAGACGCTGAACGAGAACTTGCAGCAGAGCTTGACCTTAGCGAAGGCCGCCGCCGAGAGGTTGAGGGACAGCTAGACAGCCAGGAGGCGCATGCGGAGCGGGGGTTGCGGCATTAATTTGTGAAAAAATTGTCGTTTACTGTAACCGCGCCATTGTTACCGCGGCGATTTAGCTTTGATGCGTGCCATCAGATCGGTGTCATGCACGAAGTCATCAAGGAACTCATGCCAGGTTTTGTTGGTGATACGAGCGGCGCGGATCATGTCCATCAGCTCTTCGATCCCGTCATCGGTCAGTGCGGTGCTTGTTTCGTCGGGTCCGACGTAAACGCTGACGATGTTTCCATAGGTCAGGTTGTCGTCGTTGGAGATGATCGCTTCGAGAAGTTCGGCATCCTCGCCCAACATTTTGGCTACGTAGTCGATGCTGTAGACATGGGTCACGGCAGCCATCAGGTGGCCTGTGAATGGGCAGTGTCCAGCGGCACCCAATTCCACGGCAGCAATTCATCCAGCCAGTTGATCTTGTGATCGTGGATACGGTCGAGGATGTCGGCGAGATAGGCCAGTGGGTCGAGACCATTCAGCTTGGCGGTTTCAATGACGGTCATTGCACGCGCGAGGGTTTCTGCACCGGTATCGGCACCCGCGAAGAGCCAGTTTTTCCGTCCTATTCCAATCGGGCGCAGGGCGCGTTCAGCGGGGTTGTTGTCAATGGCCACACGCCCGTCGCTTAGGAACAAGCTGAGGGCCTCCTGCCGCGCGAGACCATAGCGGAACGCCTTGGCCAGATCGCTTTTGCCGGGGATGCGCAGGAGCTGTTGTTCAGACCAGGCGAAGAAGGCCGCGACTTTTGGCTGGGTCAGCTTTTGGCGCGTCGCATGACGCACGTCAGCGGGCTGGCCGTTTATATCGCGCTCGATGTCATAGAACTTGCCGATCCGGTCGAGCGCTTCGCGGGCGATCTCGGATTTGGTTGAGGTCCAAAAGTCGTGGAAGTCACGACGCAGGTGGGCCCAACAGGCCGCCTCGCGCAAGCGCGGTTTACCATCGGGTTCAGACGCATAGAGCTTGGCATATCCCTTGTAGCCATCAGCCTGGAGGATGCCGCGGGCGTTGGCCAGATGGCTGAGAACGTGCTCTTCCTTCCAGTTCGGTGCAAACCGATAGACGGCCCCCGGTGGCGATGCACCCGCCCATGGGCGTTGATCGCGCACATAGGCCCAGATCCGGCCTTGCTTGACCCCTTTGCCAAGACCCTTGTCGCGCATGCTGCGATCCAGCACCCGGATCGGTGTGTCATCTGCGTGCAGCAGGTCGCTGCCCATGATGTCAGCCTCAATACGTGCGATCAGCGGCTGCAGGGTCTTCATGGCCCGCCCGCACCAGCCGACCAGCGTGCTTTCGGGAATGTCCGCGCCCATGCGGGCGAAGATCTCATGCTGGCGATAGAGGGGAAGGTGATCGTCGAACTTTGAGACCAACACATGTGCCAAGAGGTTCGGCCCGGCCATGCTGCCCGGGATCGGGCGGCTGGGTGCAGGTTCTTGCACCATCCGCTCGCAGCGCCGACAGGATTTCTTGATCCGGGCGATCTGGATCACCTTCATCTGGGCAGCAATCATGTCAAGGAGTTCGCTGACATCCTCACCCACTACGCGCAGATCACCGCCACAGTCAGGGCAGCAGGTGCCGGGGTCCAGTTCACGGCGTTCGCGCGGGGTCGTACCCGAGACACGTGGTCGGCGGCGCAAAGCGGGTGCATCGGCAGCTTCCGGTGACGGTTCATCCTGCCCTTCGTTGATGGGCGCGTCATCTTCCTCAGCAACCGCGACCAGCAGATCTTCGAGCGCCAGCTCCAACTGTTCGATCTCGCGCTCGATCTTTTCTGAGGACTTGCCGAAAGCCAGTTTCTGCAATTTGGCGATCCGTAGGCGAAGCGCCTGAACCAACTGATCATGGACGCGCAACGTGGCCGATATCTTGGCGTTTTCTGCCTGCAAAGCCGCGATCATCGCCTTCAAAACGGCGGGATCATCGGGGAGGTTTTCGGCGTGTTCAGGCATGCGCCTGACTACCAAAAGTCATGTCAAAGCACCATATAAATAACGCAAATCCCGACGCAAAATCACCCCACCCGAGCGGGTGGAGCGCCCCAATCTGGACGCCTCCAATCGATCCCCTCCCACAACATCGCAAGTTGCGCCAAGGTCAGTCGCACAGCTCCATCCTTGGCGCTCGGCCAAGGGAAGCGGCCCCGTTCGAGCACTTTGTAATAGAGGCAAAAGCCCTGCCCATCCCAGAACAGAAGCTTGATCCGATCACCCCGACGGCCTCGAAACGCAAACACCGCCCCACTGGTAGGTTTTTGTCGCAACACGTCCTGGGTCAGCGCCGCCAGCCCTGCGATCCCCTTGCGCATATCCGTGACACCGCAGGCCAGATACACACGCACACCGGTGCCCGGGCCGATCATGCAGCGTCAACCACACGGATCAGCGCCGACAGCGCAGCAGGATCAATCGTGCTTTCAAAATGCAAACTGCGCCCGCCACGCAGGCGCAATTCAACAGCAACTGGAGGCGGCAGCTCAGCGACCGGGGCCTGCGCCACCGGCACTCCTGCAGTTACGGGCATGTCCAGCGGCAAGAAAAGCGCCCCGCCATCGGGCGACCACAAGCCTTTCTTCTTCAGCTCATGCCGCCACGCGTAAATTTGTTGTCGCTTAATCTCATGGCGCTGCGCAACCTGCGTCACGCTCGCCCCGGCAATCCCAACCGACGCGACAATCTCAAGCTTGTCGTCGTCATGCCAAAAGCGTCGCCGCTCCGCCCCAAGAATTTCGCCACGCATCACAGGCCCCGCATAAGAGACGTCAGTAATGACGTCATTAGCGACGACTCTTAGATCATCGCTCCAGCCTCAGGCAGGCGGTGCCAATGGCTCGGTTACCGTTTACTCGATCAACGCTCTGGTAAGGAAACCTCCCGTGTTCGCAAGTTCGCAGCGATACATGGTTGGCTGCAGGTCCTGCTCTTCCAATTTTTCGCGTACGAATGCTTCGCTGTCATCTGTGCACGCAGCTCCAAAAGTCACTTCAAGTATCGCGGACGTAGGCAGTTCGTTATACTCTTTTTGCCGCTCCCCATATACAATTCGCCATTCAGCTTCTTGCTGCCACTGAATGGGTTTCACAAGCAGCTTTTCCTCTAAACTGACTGCTTCACTTGAGGAATAGTTTTCAACATACTCGACCGCTTTCGCTTTGCGCAACTGCGGGGCAACCTGCGAGCAGAAGCCAAAGCAAACGCCGCGATGCCAAAAAGCGTATTTTGACCAAACTTCAGGTTGGAGGGGGTCATCAGTAAAAGAAACTATACCAAAATTTCCATCCAGTTTTTTTAACCCATCATCCGTTAAGTGAAGATTTTCAAGAGGATCAAGGAAGTGAAAGCTGGCGCTTACGAAGATTTTTCCGGATATTATGTCTGCAACGATTTTCCTCTGAAAATCGTCCTCGAGCGGTCTGTGTTTGTACAAGTATCTATTTTTCATGGAGCGACTTCGCTAACGCCGTTCTCAACGCGTTCCCAGACTGCCTGAAGTTCTGTCGGTCTTCTTCACCAATATCATCCTTTGCGTTTCGACATTTGATCGCAAACTGAAATAGCTCTTCTAGAGGATCTGAAATTGCTTTGGGTGGATATCCCGACTCGTGCAGCAAGAATATTCTTTGGCTCAAAGACCTGACTAAACCTGGCCACGCTTCATAGCCACAATCAGGATTGGACTTGGACGTGATATCAATGATTTGGCTATAGACCTTGTACTTCTCATCTCGCATCCATTCATCAAGCTGGTCACGTTTAGAAAACCATCGGCCCAACGAGATTGAGATGAGTTGAGACAAGACACCGCCTGAAATTGGGGCGACCAGTAGCGGCTGCCAGTCTGAGTTCATGCTTCACACACCTGTTCTCTGACGCCCATAAGAATCTTCCCCAACATATTTTCTCCAGTGCCCTCTGCTCCCACACCCCAAAAACAATCGTCTTCTGAGATTTCAAAAATTTGTCCGGTTATTTCACAGAGGCTTCGCGCAATGTCGTCATTTTGTTGGAACTTTTTCAGCACAGCAAACCTCATAACACTGACCCGTTCTTCAAGCCAATCATTACGAATTCCGTCTACTTGCCCCCCAAGCTTTTTGGCCAGCCTAGGCGTTTCACAGTTCAGAATTTCCTGTTTTTTGTCAGGGGTTTCAAATTTCGATGCTTGGTAGTAATGCTCAACGGTTGGCCAAAACACTTCGTCGACTCGAAACCCATAGGCTGAGAAGTTTGAAAGGAACCCATAACGGCCAGAAGCACCATGAAAGCGAACGTCGTTCATGTTTCTTCTTCAGAAAATGTCGTTTTAGAGGGACAAGTCGCAACGAGCGGCAGGTCGGCTGAAGCAGCGATTTCGTTTGCCGCCAGCGCCATGTCATAGTTGGTCTGCAAGTTCACCCAGTGGGCCGGGGTGGTGTTGAACACGCGGGCCAACCGCAACGCTGAGTCGGGTGTGATCCCGGTCGTCGCCTTGATCAACCGCTCGATCCGCGTCCGAGGCACGCCCAGACGCCGCGCAAACGCGATGGCCCCCAACTCCTGGGGATCTAGGTAAAGCTCCTTCAGGAGGTCACCGGGGTGCACAGGGTCTTCAAACAAACTCATCGCCGGATACTTCCTCAGGCCGCGCCAGTTCGGGGTTCTGCGCTCATCTCATCAGCGTAGAGGAATTGCTTGGCATCGTCCCGCACTTCCAGCGTAGCCACGTCAATTGCGCCAACGGCAAGGCCCGCGTTCACCCGACGCGCCGGTTTCCCCGCACTCAGCCACTTCCCTGCTTTGTCCACTGCGAAGCGCCCTTTGCGGGCTCCAGCTCCCTTGCCTTCAACCGCATTCATGATGACCACAGCAACCTCTTCCATCCGGAACAACCCACCTTGGCTGACTGGGGGCATCTTGCGCTTTTGCAGAGACTGACGCGTGACTTCTAACCGCTTTGCCACATCCGCCAAGCTGACGAGGTCAGGCCGCACTTCCCGCAAAACCGAGCCCTCCGGTAACTGCTTTTGGATCGTACGCGCTGCATCTAGGATCGCATCCTCGGCGCGATCACTTGAAGCTTCCAGCGCAACGCCGAGCATTCCAGGCAAGCCGGTGCCAACGATGGCATCCTCGAAGCCAGCCTCGAAGACCGCGTCCATCAGATCGAACGCTTCATGCTCACCCTCTGGAAGGGCGAAGATCAGTTCGAACTCGATTTCTGCCATATTATTCATCCTCTTGCGGGCCTTCGTTCGTGTCGTTGAGCTTCGTGCAACCAAGTGCCCGACTTCTCAATTGCCGCGCAAAGCGGCCCGGATTCTGAGGCGTCGACCAGACACCCATCTGACAAAACTCACCGCACCGGCAGTCTGGGTCGTTGTTCGGGCATCGGATCAGGCCCCACGCATGACCGCGCCCAGAACGCAGAGTGACCGTCCAGCCCAAGGTCTCCAGCTCACGCAGAACGGCTTCGATCTCCTTGGACTTGTGCGACTTTCTAGGCATTAAATAGGTCTCTTTCCTTAAGTTGTCAACTGACAACTTTATTGCTTCGAGTTGATTGAGGGACTGCCTCAGCAAAATCGAAACGTTCACAAACCTTCAACTTGCATCCCATTTTCGGCCAACCATTCCTTGCGGGCCCTCCAATCAGGGAGATGTTGCTCAACCTTGATCCAGAATTTCGCCGAATGGTCGGGATGATGGGCATGCGCCAGTTCATGGATGATGATGTATTGCGCGATCCTCGGCGGCAAAAGTGCGGCCTTCCAATGAAAGGAAACCCTCCCCTCTGATCCAAACGAACCCCACCGGAAGCCTAGGTCCTGGACTTTGACCTCATTGATGCTCACATCCATGCGGTTTGAATGCTGAAGGGTTTGCTTCTCGAACCAGGCTTGTGCCTTGCGAACGTACCAAGAAATAAAGACTTCCCGGCCTCTATGGACCGAGGCCGTTCGAAGACAGAAGCGTCCATTCTTTAATGTCAGATCCACAAGCTGACGGTCGACCAAGCGAAGGCGATAACTTTTACCAAGATACAGGAACCCCTCGCCATCGACGAACTCCTTAATAGGGGCCCTTCGCTGAAGTCGCGCCTTTTCCTCCAACTTGGTATGCACCCAAAGCAGTTTCTCCTGAACGAACTCGACCAAGTCACTTTCTGTTGCTTCCGGCGGCGCGAGAATTACAAGTTCGCCCGATCTCTCCACGGTAATCTGGAGGGTCTTTCTCCTATCGCTCCGTCGTATGTTGAACGACAAGCCATCTACGTCCAAATGCTGGTCGAAAAAACGGACTGAGCGGCCCCCTGTGCGAATGGGTGAAAGCGGGAGGTTGGGCATCAGAATTCCCTCAAGGCTTCCTCACTGGCCTTGGCTTGCTGCATCAACTGTTCCGACAACCGCTCTGCGTCCAAAACACCAAGCCCCTCGATCTTTGCATCAACCAGTTTTTCGAAGATTTCAGATCGCAGATTTTCTTGGTCAGCCATCTTGAATGTGCTCCAGATTGAGCGATTGGCAACAACTTCTTCGACAATGCGATCCACGATCTCTTGGGTCACACGATGCAGAGCCTGAAGATGTTGTGCCGGTGTGTTTTCGTCCGCTCCCGCCTCTTCGAGAACGGTGCGAAGGAAGGGGACATAAATCTCCGGTATATCGAATTCAGTTTCGCCAGTTGATTGGGACTCTGACCGTAGCTCATCAATAATCGCTTGAAGCTGCTCGATGATTTCATCCCACTGATGTCCAAAGCCATCTAGAATCTGATTAAGGCGCTCGGACATCCTCTTGAACCGAACAGGGTCAGTTTCGAGCTTCTTGCGGATATGTGAACGGATCGCGTGTTCCATCTCCGAAGCTTTGGCGCGCGCACCGCTTGCTTGCCCAACCTGGTCTTCAAACTCGGCATCCGTAAGTTGAACGGGAGGTATCTTGGGATCGATACCCAACGAGATCACGTGGTCATCAATCAGCTTTCGAACCTTAGCACCTACATCGGAACCGATGACGGCGACATCGCGGAACCTGTTCCGCGCGCGCGCCTGGATATAGGCAAGGCGCTTTGCATCCTTTACGAATGGCAGACCTTCCGGCCTTGGAAGCACGATTTCCAAGGACTTGAGGAAGTCCTTCAGCTTCACTGTGAACTCGGCCCTGACCTTTTCAGTTGCCAGCACTTGTAGACAGCTTTCGTCGTCCGACAGATCATCCAAGCCTTCGCGCCTGAAGATGTCGACGACCCGAATGTGCCGATCTCGCAGAATGGGAATTTGGTCTGTGAGGCTGACCAGCGCTCCGTCAATGTCTTCATCCGAATAGGCGGAAAGGGCCGACTTGAGGTGATGGGCAACACCAAAATAGTCCACGACGATCCCGCAGGTCTTGCCGAAACCGGTTCGATTTACACGGGCAATGGCCTGCAGCAGCTCGGCTTCACGAATTGATCGATCAAGGTACATCACACCTTCAATGGGCGCATCGAAGCCCGTCAAAAGCATTGATTTCACGATCAGAAACGCAAGGGGGTCCGCCTTCGTGGGATCCTTGTGAAACAAAGGTTTCTTGAACCGTTTGATCCGCATTTCCTGCGCTGAGCCTTCGGTCCACTGCTTCCAGCTAGCATCATCATTGTTGCCACCGGACATGATCGCCGCAAACTCAATCTTCTCCAGCGTATCGCGGTATCGCCAAGCCTGAACCAACGCCTGCAGCTCTGCGGTTCTGATGCAGAGCTCTTCGTCGTCCAACGACTTGTCAGCGTCACACAGAGCCGCCGCTTCGGCCAAAAGCTCATCACGTGCCTCCAAAAAAGCCGCATTATACCGGACAACCGCTGTGCGGCTGTAGGCCACGACCTGCGCCTTGTACCCATTCGGCAAAAGGTTGGTCACGTAGTGCCGAAGCATGTCGCGGGCCTTTTCCCCGATCAGTTCCTTGGCCTCCAGGATGTTGCCCTTGGTCGCGTATTTTTTGCGGATCGCTTCCAGTTCCTCGTCCGACCGGCCGCGAAACATATCCTCGAACAGGACGTCTAGGGTGGCCCCATCCTTCACGGCCCCCTCTGCGGTCCGTCCCTCGTAGAGCACCGGCACAGTCGCCCCATCGGCCTCGGCTTCCTTGATCGTGTACTGATCGATGAAATCGCCAAAAATCTCGGTCGAACGCTTCTTCTCGCCCATGATGATCGGCGTGCCGGTGAAACCGATCCGCGCGCAGTTCGGCAGCGCTGCCAGCAGGTTGGCATGTAGATCGCCTGCCTGCGTCCGGTGTGCCTCATCTACCACGACCAGGATCGTGTCATCTTCGTTCAGCACGTCAAAGGCCGGTCCCTTCGTGACCTCGGCCACGTCCTCATCTGTGCGGTACTTCTGGATCGTTGCAAAGACCAAACCCGGCCCTTTACGGCGGGCGAGCCGCTTCAAGGAACTGTTACTCGTCGCCAGCTCCACCACGTCACCGGACATCGTCGCCGTTTCAGACAGTTGCCGTTGCAGGTCCTTGCGGTCGGTGACCATAATCACCTTGAACTTTCGCAGGTCCAAATCCGTCCGCATCTTGCGGATCATGAAGACCATGGTCAGGCTCTTACCTGAGCCTTGCGTGTGCCAGACGATGCCACCGCGCCGATCATATTCACCGTCTTGCAGCCGCGTCTTGCCGGTCCGCAGGCGTTCCAGAGCGCGGTTCACGGCGCGGTATTGCTGATAACGGCAAACCGTTTTGATGGTCTGGCCGCCCACATTCATGAACAGCAGGTAGTGGCGCAGGATATCCAGAAGATGCGCCGGGCGCAGCATGCCCTCGATCATGCGCTCTTGTTCGGACAGGCGCGTCTTGCCAAGCGCCGCAGCCACCTCATCCTCGGAGCCTTTGCCGTCCGGCCCCACGACCGTCTTCCACTGCCCGTAATACTCCAGCCCCGCACCGATGCAGCCTACGCGGGCCTCGTCAAAGCTGGTGGCGATCAGAAGCTGGACCGAGGCGAAGAGCGCGGGCGCACCTTCGTTCTCGTCAACCTCCAGCGCGGCCTTGCGGGCGTTGTGATAGCGGCGCAGTTGCTTGACCGCCTCGGCCAGCGGTTCGGGGATGCCGGGGCTTTTGGCCTCGACCACCACCACCGGGATACCGTTCACCAGCATCACCACATCGGGAATGATGAAACCCTTGCCCACGTCATGGCCGGGCGGGCAATCGACGCGGAACTGGTTGGACACGGTGAAGCTATTCGCCCCCACATCGTCCCAAGCGATGTAGCGGATGGTTTGGCCGCGCCCGCCGTCCCAGCCGGGCAGACCCTCGACCGTCAGGCCCTTGAGCAGCAATTCGGTCACCGCTTGATTGGCCTCCATCAGCCCGCGCTGGCCGTGGCGGGTGAGCGCGCTGACAGCCTCGGACAGGCGCGCCTCGTCGAGCCAGGGTTTGCCATCGGGGCCGGGATTGATCGCGCGCAGGCGCTCGCGCAGCGTGGCCTCGGCGATGACATCCTTGAAACTGTTCCGCCCGGTCAGGGAGGGATCGTCCATATTGCCGGTCTGCGCCTGCCAGCCCATGGCGACAATCTGGTCGATGAAGGGCTGTTCCACATCATCGAGTTCATGCCCCATGTGCAGCCCCCTCTTTAAGCAAAGGCGCAGCGGAGACCCGCCCGGTAAGAAGATCGTCCATCAGACCGGATTTTTGGAGGCGGAGTTTGTCGAGCAGTTTCAGCTCTTCTTCAAGTTTACTCTCTGCGGCAGCAAGCCTTCGTGAAATCTCGTCTTGCTCAACGATACTAGGTTCAACAACGATCAGTTCCC
The DNA here is from genome assembly GCF_001719615.1 of Neptunicoccus sediminis. Lineage (GTDB taxonomy): Bacteria > Pseudomonadota > Alphaproteobacteria > Rhodobacterales > Rhodobacteraceae > Amylibacter > Amylibacter sediminis. The sequence continues at coordinate 52,753 of NZ_MDVX01000019.1, read as the reverse complement.
GCATTTCACCAACGTTGAAGTGCTGCTGTGCTAGCCCTCCCTGCCCATTCAAGACCTGCTCTTTTCCAAACGGCGAATTAATCCATCGACACAAGAAATCAGCGGAGATCGAACCGGCTGGCGTAGTGATCAATATGTCTACGCAATTACAGCCGTCATATTCATCAGGCACCACAGCACTCGTTCCAGGATATCCGGTTCTCACCGTCAGTATGTCACCTTTGCGAACTTGGCTTTTGTGGAGCATCGCATTCGACTGCGGAGAAATGTACACGAGGTCAGTGCCAGTGAGTTGGCCTTCCCGGACGTTTGCCGATCTGAATGTCGGCACTCCCTCAGATACGTAGTAGTCGGCGGGCCTGATAACGATACCGACACAAATACGGGAACAATGGTCTTCAAGTTTGCCCCAATCCCACTCCTTCGGGAGCCAGCCGAGTGAGGTTTCTTTGTAAAGGTGGGGGGCCTCGGTGTGTGGGGGGCGGAGGTCTCCGTTTGCGTCGATGCCGCGGGTCAGTAGGTCATGCAGCAGCCCCTGCTTCATCGCCTTCAACTTCGCCACCACCGCCTCCGTCCCCCGGATCGCCGCATCCAACGTATCCAGCACCTCGGCGATTTTGGATTGTCTTTCGAACGAAGGAACCAAGCAGCCAACGGTCTTTAGCGTAGTCAAATTGATCCGGACGCGGGTCGATCCAATGGCCTTCTTTTCAGCTTCAAGTCGCGTGTAAGGACTGTTGATTGCCTTTGCGATGTATGACGGCACAAAGCGAGACGTGTCTGGTCGGAGACGGATGCAGTCCGCGACCACTACGAACTGCTCGCTAACGGGCGGTACGATACAGGCCCTCGCAACGGGTTCGGCCATCTTGGCAATCGCAATGTCACCTGGAACGGTTCCGTGGCGCTGGAGTGATAGGAATTTGCGCTCAGAAATGAATTTTTGGTTAGCGTCAAACCACTCATTTATCCCAATGTTCTGAAGCTGGATCAGGCGCACACCTTCTTCAGTGTATTCGTCGGATTTGAGACTCGATCCGAATGGACCGTCTACAAAACTACCTTCTGAGCGTTCCGCGATATCGCCAAGTTCCACCCTTTCAAAGGTTGAGTCACACATACCCCAACCCCTTCAAGAACCCAGCCAGCTTCTCCGTCGCCTCTGCCCGTGCGCCCTCGATCTCGGTCAAGGTCACGCGATACTTGTCCCACCAGTTCTCAAACGCCGCCACGATCTGGGTGCGTTGCGCACCGATGTAGCGGGTCAGGATTTTCTGCATGTCATCATGCAAGATTTTCAGCAGCAGCTCCGCCGCCTCCTCGGATGACAGCCCGTCAACGCCTGCGTTGATCTCGTCTGTGAACTGCGCCTGTTTGGCCTTCAGCGTCTTCTTGACCTCGCTCAGCTCCTTCTTCCAGCGCTTGATTTGCGCCTCGTCCACCGGTTCGGCCTCGTCTTCTTCCTCGTCCTCCTCGGGCTTGGCCGTCGCCGCCTTTAACTGTGCATCCAGTTCCGCCTTGCGCGCCTCAAGCTCGGCAATCTCGCGCACGAAACCGCCCATGAGGAAGGCGACCAGCTTGTGATCCAGCGGGTTTTCCTTGTTTCCCTTATCCTCCAGCGCCGTGACGATAGAGGTGCGCCAGGCATCCACCACGCCCTTGGTGTCACGCGCCATGAGGGTCAGGAAGTCAAACCGCGACTGGTTCCAGAACTGGGCGATGATGCCCCGCACGGTGAACGGGTCGAGCATGGCGAGGCTTTCGAGCGTGTCGGAAAAGCTGGAGAGCAGTTCATCCCGCAGGGTGATTAGCGCGGCGGAGTCTTCGGCCCCGGCGAGGGATTTGATGCTATCCCGATGCGCGTCCCACCACGCGTTGAAGCTGTCCTTGATCTCCGCTTCGCGCGCGGTGAGGCCCGCATTGGTTTCGATAGCGGGTTTGAGGTCTGACTTGGCGGTCAGGCTGGCGGCGAAATCGAGGTATTTGTCATCGCGCGGTATCAGCAGGTCCATCGGGTCAAGCCCGTGGGATTGGAAGAGCGCGGTCTTGGCCTCAACCTCTGCAATCGGGATGCCGCCCACAAGGTGCGCGCGCACGTCATGCGGTTCGGGCGGCGGGGCGTTGTCGGCATAGCGGCGGATGTTCAGATTGAAGTCATTCTTGCGCAGCGTGTCGATGTCGACGATGGCCGAGAAGCCGGGGATTGCGCGGTATTCCTCGAACGTGGTGACGATCTTCTCGATATGCTCCGGCAGCAGGTGGTTCTGCGCCCGGCCTTCGAAAAATTCGCGGTCGGCGTTGATGAAGAGTACCTTGCCCTGCCGTTCGGCAGGCTTGCCCGACACGAGGTTCGCGCCATGGTGCACCCGCTGGCGAAGGACGATCACGCAAGCCGGGATGCCGGTGCCGTAGAAGAGCTGCGGGCCGAGGCCGATGACCGCCTCGATCTGGTCGCTCTCGATGATCTTCTGACGAATTTTACCTTCGTCTCCGCCCCGGAACAGGACCCCGTGCGGCATAACAGTTGCGATCATGCCGCCGTCACGACTGACGGCCAACATGTGCTGGAGGAACATGAGGTCGGCCTTCTTCGAGCCAAGCGGCACCTCATGGAAGAAGCGTTCCCTGAACTTGGGCTGCCACGTGTATTCACCAGAGCGTTCTTTGTCCTTGGAACCCCAGTTGATCGAAAACGGCGGGTTCGTGAGGATCCGATCAAAGCGGCGCAACTCGCCGTCTTCAACGTGCTGCGGTTCGCCCAAGGTGTCCTCGTTCCGCAAGTCGGCGCTGTTGATGCCATGGAGCAGCATGTTCATCTTCGCGATGGACCAAACAGTGCCAGCAGCTTCCTGACCGAAAAGGTTAGCCCTGCGCCCGTCTTGGCCATGTTCGTCGATGTAATCCTTGGCCGCGATGAGCATACCGCCGGACCCGCAGCAGGGATCGTAGATGTCATGTTCGAGCGTTGGCTTGAGCAGCCGCACCATCATCCGGACGACCGAACGCGGGGTATAGAACTCGCCGCCTTTTTTGCCGGCGGAGTCCGCAAACTCACCAATCAGGTATTCGTATGCTGCGCCTAGAAGGTCAGGAAATTCAAAGTCTTCGTTGCGAAGCCGGATTTCACCGAAGTGATTGATGAGTTGGCGCAGTTTCTGGTCGCTGATCTTGCTTTGGCCAACTTTGCGGGTGAAATCGATGTGGTCGAGGACACCTTCGAGCGCGATGTTTTCGGACTCGACGCCACCCAAGGCTTTGTTGAGTTTGTCGCCGATGTTCTCGTGCGCTTCGTCAACTAGGTGACCAAAGCGCGATTGCGGCGGAACCCAAAACGTACCGCTGCGCCCATACCAAACCTTGTTCTCCGCTTCTTCTGCGGCCTGCTCCGGGGCCACGCCGCTCGCGATACGCTTTTGCACCACCTCCAAGCGGGCCTGTTCGAACACGTCCGAACAGCGCTTCAGGAAGAGCATCCCGAAAATGTACTCTTTGAATTCCGAGGCATCCATCTTGCCGCGAAGGATGTCTGCAGCGCTAAAAAGGTGACGCTCCAATTGGGCGAGTGTCAGTGGCATCTATTGGTAGTCCTAAGTTGGCGCGCGCTCAGAGCGTGCAAATGTACAAATTTCGCTGGCGTACGCCGCAGGGCGGGCCGCAGAGGTATCAATGCGAGGGGCTTTAATGCATCGTGTCATTCTTCAATCAATTTTTTGAGCTGACGGTCTGCAAGCCGCAACGTGATGACGGAACCCGAAAGAATGGGCACCAAAATTCCAGATAGTGCAACCGCAAAGATGGCCGCGCCGGATATCAACGTAAAATCATGAGGCTGCCCCCCGAAACTCAGCCTTAGGAAACCGATCAAATAGAGGGCGCTGGCAACCAAGAGTACCGTATTGAGCGGTTCCAACGGCGCGACTGCGTTGCGGCGTGCACGCTCCAGTGTTGCGCGCCGAAGTTTCTTCCAGTTGTCGCTTGGCTTTTGCATCGGCTTAATCCCTTACCAGTTCGATCCAAGTGTGAACGTCATCATCTCTGACTTCCCGCCCCTCAAGATGTGACTGATACCAGCGCGCGACGATGGCCCCGCGCTTCTCACTTTTGATCTTCATGTTTTCTTCGTTGAGGTGCTGATCGAGTGAGGTCTCAATCTGTTTCAAGGCTTCAAAGTCATGAGATGCACGGACTGTCTGCGTTCCGAGCAATATCCACGCAGCATCTACTTCAAACCGGTCTGACATCGCGACAAGCGCCTCCACAGGAAGACCCCGTTGGCCCTTTTCGTAGCTGTGATAGGCGCGATGTGAGACGCCAATCGCCTCCGCCATTGCTGTTTGTTTCAGGCCTACTTCGTTGCGCGCGATAGCAAGGCGCGCGCCCATAGCAATGAAAACTGATTTTGCGTCCTGCCGCATGCAAGGTTCCCTATTGGCGAAATCGCCATAACGAGCGAAACTGCACGAAATGACGTATTTCCTGCCCTTGAACCATCTGAGCATGTCATAAGGTGCAGAACAAGCGATTCTATTCATATCCAGCGATGGTGCCGAAATTGACCCAAGAACGCCTGCTTTCACCCAAACAGCTCAGCGAGATCGTTGGGCTCTGCCCTGCGCAAATTCGCGCGCTGATGAACACCGGCAAACTGGAATTTGTGGAGATTTCATCAAAGACCAAGATGCTGACGATGAGCGGCTGGGAGCGATTCCAGAAGAACGCGACCAAGGTCAAAAGGGCCGAGGGCTCGGTGGCGAATTGACGGGGGGTGTCTGGTTATGGCGACGACCAATCTCAATATCAGCGTGAACGAAAAGCGCATGCTGAAGCAGTCTGAGGCCGCGAGTTATGCCGGGTTGCCGGTGAAGCACTTCAAGGCGGCTTGTCCCGTGCGCCCCGTTTAGTTGAAGCAAGGCACGCTGCTTTGGGATCGCCGTTACCTCGATCTCTGGATTGATGATGTGAAGTCCGGGGCCGTGACCGACACCCGCGACACCATTCTGGACCGCCTTTGATGACACAGGTGCGGGTCAAGGGTTTCAAGATTTTCAAGGACCGGCACGGCAAGCAGCGATGCTACCACCGAGAGACCGGCCACAAGGTTGACCTGACCCACGCACCGATTGGTTCTGCCGAGTTCTTCGCCGAATGCGAGACGATCCGCGCCATCGCCGAGGCACAGCGAGCGAAGGCACCAAAGGCTGGAACGCTTGGCGGTTTGATCCAGTCCTACTTTGAGACTGAGCACTATCAGAACCTGGCTGAGGCGACCCGGCGCGACTATCGCAAGTGCGCCGATTTCCTTGAACCGATCCGCGACACCCCGATCCATGTGATTGATACGCCTTTGATAGCAGGCATCCACGACAAGGCCGCAAAGAAAATTGGCTGGCGGCGGGCGAACATGGTCCGTACGCTTCTCAGCGAGGTATTTCGCTACAACATCCCGAAGGGGCTCATCTCCGCCAACTTCGCCAAAGACGTCATTCCCAAGCGACGCCCGCGCGACCGTGCATATGCCAACCGCCCTTGGGCCATCGAAGAGCGCAATACCGTCTTGGGCAAGGCCAAGCCCCATGTGCGCGTGGCCCTTGCCTTGATGATGTACACCGGCCTGGACCCGTCCGACGCCCTACGATTACGGAATGATCAGGTCGATGACGGGACAATTTGGGGCGTACGCGGCAAGACAGGCGAAGAGGTTGCGATTCCGGTCAGCTCGACCCTTCAGGCCGCGCTTAAACGCATGCATAACCACGACGCCGAGACCGTGCTTTCCAATTCGCGCGGTGAGGTATGGACATACAACGGCTTTTCGACTGTTTGGCACCGCTTCAAAACCGCCCTTGAGAATGAAGGCCTTATTGAAAAAGGCCTGACCCTCAAGGGCTTGCGGCACACCGTCGCCACGACTTTGCGCGAAGCAGGGCTCGATGAACGCCGCATCGCCGACCTTCTAGGACCGAAGACACCTTCCAAGGCGCGGCACTATTCCCGCTCGGCCAACCTTGCCGAAAAGAACCGCGAAACCATGGCGACGCTGGAAAAAGAAAACGAAAAGCGCGCAAAAATTGTCAAACCTTCGCAGAAAAGCGTCAAACCTGACCGAAACGAGGATCAATCATGAGCAAAAAATACAAACATATCAGTATGTTAAATTGTGCCCAGGGGCGGAATCGAGCCACCGACGCGAGGATTTTCAATCCTCAACTTATAGAATGCGCCAATTGCTTCTCATGGTTTCTCAACACGGGAAACTTGAGTGTCCGCTGTAAAAAAAGTAGTGAGTTGCTGGGTGCAACGCGGCGAATGTTCGCAATCCGCCCTTGAGGTACGGCTACACGACAAGGCACTGAAATAATTACCGTCTCCGCCAATTCACGACGGAGGCCACCGAGAAACGATGTGCATGGATCTCCAGCCGGAATGTGTAAGCAATTCTTCAACCGCGAAATGTAAGACAAAATTGTAGATACTTTTTGTATCTGACGCATTCCGAGCAAATAATATTATGCATTGTGGCCTTGACGATATGACCGCCGGAGACATCCTGCCCAAGCTGCTTGCGCTTTTGCACCCCATTGCAATTTTGTGCCAGCACGGCCATATAATGCCAATCTAAAAACAACGCTGACGCGGGTGACAATGCAAAACTACCTCGAGTTTGAAAAGCCTCTGGCCGAGATCGAAGGCAAAGCCGAAGAACTGCGTGCTATGGCACGCCAGAATCCCGAAATGGACGTGGAAAAAGAGGCTCAGGCGCTCGACAAAAAAGCGCAGGATCTTCTGGTGGATCTCTACCAGAAACTGACCCCTTGGCGCAAATGTCAGGTGGCGCGCCACCCGGACCGGCCCCAGTGCAGCGATTATATCGAGGCAATTTTCACCGAATACACTCCGCTGGCCGGTGATCGCAATTTTGCCGATGACTATGCGGTGATGGGCGGTCTGGCCCGTCTTAATGACAAACCGGTGATGGTGATCGGCCACGAAAAAGGCAAAGACACCAAATCCCGTATTCACCATAATTTCGGCATGGCCCGTCCCGAAGGTTATCGCAAGGCGATCCGCCTGATGGATATGGCAGACCGTTTTGGCCTGCCGGTGATCACGCTGGTGGACACGCAGGGTGCCTACCCCGGCAAGGGCGCCGAAGAGCGCGGCCAGTCCGAGGCCATCGCCCGATCCACTGAAAAATGTCTCTCGCTTGGCGTGCCGCTGATCTCGATCATTATCGGGGAAGGCGGGTCCGGCGGTGCGGTGGCCTTTGCCACGGCAGACCGGCTCGCCATGCTGGAACATTCGGTTTATTCCGTGATCTCGCCCGAAGGCTGTGCGTCCATCCTGTGGAAGGACGCTGGCAAGATGCGCGAAGCGGCAGAGGCGCTGCGGCTGACGGCACAGGACCTCAAGGAACTGGGCGTGGCGGACGTTGTAATCCCCGAACCGATCGGCGGCGCACAGCGCAACACCAAGGATACGATCCAGAACGTAAAAGAGGCTCTGGGCGAAATGCTTGGCCAGTTGGAAAAGAAAAAACCCGATACGCTGCGCAAGGGTCGCCGCAAGAAGTATCTGGATATGGGATCGAAATCGCTGGTTTAAGAGACAATTCACCGGATGACGGCGGGGTTTATCCCCGCCGGATTACACCTGTTACAGCCGCTGCGCCCAGCGCTGTGATCACCCAGCCGGTGATCTTGGCGACCCAGCGAATCCACCAGCCGTGCCAGCCCCAAGCGCTGCGCGAAGTGGACGGCCCCCACGCCTCTTCCTGCCCCAGATTAACAATCGGCACCAGCAAATCAGCGGCATAGGCATAGGGCTGAAACGTCTCATAGTCCTGCCCAGCCTGCCCCCGCATCGCCCAGAAAGCCCCCGGATTTCGGGGATGTTCCTGCGTGGCAGAGACCCAGCCCGCTGAAATCAGGATCGGCGCGGCGGCCGGAGTCATATCCCCGGCCTCCCATGTTTTCTGGAAATAGAACCCCAGCCCGAGGATCAGCAGCACCGCCCAAAGCACCACCCGCGAGGGGCGATAGCCATAGGCCAGCAGAAACCACCCCAGCCCGTCCCGCACCGTCATAACCAACCGCATCCCACCGGTTGCCACAGCGCGGTTTGCGGCCCGTTGCAGGCGCTCCTTTTCGATCAAGACCTTCTCTGCGTCTTCCCTGTGGCCGATCCGTTCCAGCACCCGTGCCAGATGCTCATAGGGTTGGGCGCGAAAATCTATCCCCGCAGGGCGCCGCGCCAGCCAGTCCAGACGGGTTTTCACCGATATATCCGTATGCTGGGCAAAATCCTGATACTCAAATCCGTCCAGCCGCACCGCATGGCCACCGCCCGCGCCGCCCGGCTCGTCGTTCAGGCGGCGGGTCTGGGCGCCGGAGAAATTGATGATGCCACCGGAAATCTGGTTCTGCTTGAAATAGAGCACCCCGCGAATTTCACAGCGGGTCAGGGACAGGGCAATCGAATTGCTGCCCTCTGCCCCGTCCGCCACCGCCTTTCCGCCGTTACCGGCTGCGGAAATCGCCACATTGCGGCAGTAGAAATCCTCTTCGATGTCGCCGTTTGACAGGATCACGGCCCCTTCGCAGTGCAGCTCGGTGTCATCCGCATCAAAGGGATAATCCCCAAGGTAGACCGATCCTCCCACCCGCATGGAGTTGGCAAACAGCGCAGCCCGCCCGCCCCCGTCCAGTTGCGCATCGCAAATTTGCAAATCTCCCGAAATCCGCGCACCGGGCAGCGCAATTTCTCCGGTGCAGACAAATCCGTTGCGCAGATAGACCGATCCGTCAAACACGGCATTATCCGCCGCGATCCCCGGACACACACAACCCGACAGGAAAACGCCGTGCATCCGTGCGTTCACAAACACCAGCGTCTTGTCCATCACACAGCGCGACAGGCTAAGATCGTTGGCGCAATCCACCCCCTGAAAATCCAGCGTGCCGGTGATCCGCGCCCCGCGAATCCGGATGCCTTTGGCGTGGGGCACTGCTGTCAGGTCCAGTTCCAGCAGGATCAGGCGGATCAGCCCGGCGCGGATTTCAACCTCCTCCGCTTGCGGGGCGGGACGCTCTCCGTCACCGATGATGACCCGCGCGCCGGTCTCGGCTTCTTCAACCAATCGTCGCTCTGCGGGAAGGAGGGGTTCAAATTCGCGTAAACTCTGCATATGAAACAGCTAACACGCGCTTTACTCTTAAGGAAACCCTGCCCATGTCCGATCCAGTTCTTTATGCCATCGGTGATATTCACGGCGATCTGGACCAAATGCTGATGATACACGACCGGATTGCCGAAGACATCGCAACCCACACCGTCGGCCCCCATGAAGTGATCCATATCGGGGATCTGGTGGACCGGCGTTTCAACAGCCGTCAGGTGATCGACCATCTGATGACGGGCCAACAAGAGGGCAAGCCTTGGGTGGTTCTGAAAGGCAATCACGACCGGATGATGACGCTGTTTCTGGACCATATGGAACAGGATCCGGTCCTGCGCAAAGACCTGACGTGGCTGCATCCTCGTCTTGGCGGGCTGACCACGCTGGAAAGCTATGGCGTCAGCGGATTTGATCACACGCAGGAAAAGGAAATTCTGGCAGAGGCCCGTGCCAAAGTGCCCGCCGCCCATCGCGACTATCTGCGCGACCTGCCGGCGTTTCACGACACGCCCCGCGCCTATTTTGCCCATGCAGGGATAGAGCCGAACACCCCCCTTCCCGACCAGATCGAGGATCACCTGATCTGGATACGCGCACCGTTCCACGCCCACACCCGCCCCTTTGAAAAGCTGGTGGTACACGGTCATACGCCCGTCGAGATCGTCACCCACTACGGCAATCGCCTGAATATTGACACAGGTGCGGCCTATGGCAACACGCTCTCGGCGGTGGTGCTGGATGACAGCGGTGTTTGGGAGTTGACCGAGCATGGACGCGCCGAAGTCCACCGCGAGGGATAGGTCCGCAGCCCGAATCGATCAGTCAGGCACAGACAGAAACGCCCGCCGGAGAGGATCCGGCGGGCGTTTTTTTTGTTTATCCGGCTTGTTTGGCCAGTTCGAACGCGCGACTGAGGATCGCGCGGTCCCCGACCACATTGCTCAGCAGCAGCACAAGGCGGGCGTTCAGCGCATGGCTCTCGGCCTCGCTCAGCCCTTCGTGGGCCGCCAGCAGTTCGGCGTAAAACCCGTCTGCATCTTCGATATTCGGCGTAAAGAGTTTGTCCACGGGTTTACCCTCCCATTGCGGTGTTCAAAGCAGCAGATACATCGGCGGTTGTCGGATTGACCCAACGGGCCGCAATCACCTGATCGGGCCGGACCAGATAGACCGCCTGTTCAGCCCTGCCGAGATAACGTTCGGCAATCAAATCGTCCGGCGCCACAATCACATCCACTAGATCAAGGTCGAGCCCGTCGGGTTTGAAATCCGAATTTACGGTGAACAGTTGGAACCGTCCGCCAATCCGGTCAATCAGCCAGCCCTGATCCGTCGGCGCATCCGCCAGTGTTGCCCCCACACGGGTCCGTTGTGGCAGGCTTGCGTCATCGGCCCCGTTCAGGGACGATCCGTCATAGACACAGGGCATCGACAGACGACCGGAATTCACCAGCGGGCGCATGGCATCGGTGTGCTCCACCAGATCCAGCACGCTTTCGCGGAACAGTTTCGCGATCTCCGTCTTGGGCGTCATGAAATCAGTCGTGCGGCTGGAGTTCAGGATGTTCTCATCCGCCCCGTGCTTTCGCTCTTCCTGATAGGTGTCGAGCAGGCGTTCCCCTGCCTCGCCCTTGATCACTGCGGCCAGTTTCCAGCCCAGATTGTCCACGTCCTGAATGCCGCCGTTACAGCCCCGTGCACCGAAGGGGGACACCTGATGGGCGCTGTCTCCGGCAAAGAAGACGCGGCCGTGGCGGTACTCGTCCATGCTCATGCACTGGAAGGTGTAGACGCTGACCCATTCCGGTTCAAACTCTACACCCTCGCCCAACATCGCCTGCACCTTTGGCATGTAATATTCCGGCTGCACCACCGCCTTGCGGTCAATGTCCCAGCCAAGCTGGAAGTCGATGCGCCAGATGTCGTCGGGCTGTTTGTGCAGCAGCACAGACTGGCCGCGGTTAAAGGGCGGATCGAACCAGAACCAGCGCTCGGTGGGGAAATCCGCAGTCATTTTCACATCGCAAATCAGGAAGTTGTCTTCAAACACGCGCCCTGTGAAATCATGCCCCAGCATGGTGCGCACGGGGGAACGCGCACCGTCACAAGCCACCATATAGTCCGCTTCCATACGGTACGGGCCTTCCGGTGTGTCCACCTCCAGCACCACATGATCCTCGTGGGATTCGACCGAGAGCACACGGTTCTTGCCACGAATTTCGATCGGCGCGCCTTCGGCCTGTACCGCGCGGATGCGTTCGACCAGAAACTTCTCGAAATAGGGCTGTTGCAGGTTGATGAAAGCGGGGCGCTTGTGGCCTTCTTCGGGCAGCAGGTTAAAATCGTAAATCTGCCGTTCGTCACGAAAGACACGGCCCACGTTCCACACGACGCCCAAATCCACCATCGGATCGGCGGCACCCATACGGTCACAAATTTCCAGCGTGCGTTTGGCAAAGCAGATGGCACGGCTGCCGACACCGACCCCGTCGTGGTCATCCAGAACCACGCAAGGCACGTCTTTCAGTCCCAGTTCCAGCGCCATTCCCATTCCGACAGGGCCACCGCCGACAATCACCACAGGGTGGCGTGCGGGGTTTTCAGCATCCTGATCCGCAGACCGTGCATAAGGGTACAGCGTGAACGCTGTTTCATATCTTACATCAACCATGGGTCACTCCCAATAGGGCGCGGCACTCTGCACGCGACCAAACTCCAGATAAAAATCGTCCAATTGCGGCGGAGCAATCCCCGCCGCGCTAAGCATGCAATGCACCTGCCCTCGGTGGTGCAGCTGATGTTGCACCAGATGCAGGAACAGCCAGTCCACCCGCTCCTCCTGCGGTCCGTCGGGGCGTTCCGTCATCCGCGTACTGAGCAGGTCTTCGGATGCAAGCCCTTGCGCAAATGCAATGAACCGCGCGTCCACGCCGGCCTGCGCCTGTTGCAGTGGTGGCAGGGTGACGAAATCCTCGCGGTCATAAACAGCACGCCCCTTGCCCCCCTGCTCCAAAGCATCAAGGTAATAGAGATCTACCTCGTAAATATGGTTGAGCGTGCGCCCGACAGAGCCGAAAAACCCCGGACGCGCCGCCCAAAGCGCAGGTTCCGACAGGGCAGAACAGGCATCGTAAAGCACCCCGTTCGCCCATGCGTTGTTCTGGGCCATCTTTACGAAATGTTCTGTCACCCGCGCGGCACCAATACAAAGGGTTGGGCCAGAACCACCAGCATCAAAAGGATTGTCACCCAGATCAACTGGCGCCGTTCTGTTGCGACCGACGGGTCACTGAAGAACCCGCCGAATGCGCGAAAGATATGGCCCATCCAGACGGAAAAGCCACCACCTGTGCGATCATGCTCCCGCACGGACTGGCGTGTCAGCCGCCCGAGCATCCGGAACATCAGGAATACCCAAACGGCAAAAACGATGCCCATCAAGGTCAGTATTGCAGTGTTGAGTGGTGGCATATCGTCCTCCTGTGATTAGCCTTGCAGCGCCTCCCACATCTCCAGATCGCGTTGTGCGGTCCAGATGCGCGGATGCGCGATGCCGCGCGCTTCGTCATAGGCGCGGGCAACGTTGAAGGGCAGGCAATGCTCGTAAATGGCATAGTCCTTGAATTTCGGGTCGCAAACCTCGCGGCAGGCATCCCAAGCATCTTTGAGCGTACCGTTCCGCGCGGCAACCTGTGCAACCGGCTTATAGGTGCTGTTGACGAAATCGCGGGTCAGCTCGATGGCTTCATCCACGGCTTCACGGCCAACCAGCGCGTCCCCGCGCCCCGGTGCAATAGACTGCGGATCATAGGCTTTGACGTTGTCGAGCGTGTTGCCCCAGTCGCCAAAATAGCCGTCGCCACAATAACAGGCAGAGTGTTTTTCCACGATGTCACCGGTGAACATAACCTGCTCGTCCGGCACCCAGATAACGCTGTCGCCTGCGGTATGCGCACGGCCGATCTGTTTGATCTCTACCTTACGGTTACCAAGGTAAACGGTCATGGAATCGCTGAAAGTCGTGGTCGGATAGGTCAGACCCGGAATGCTTTCATGGCCTTCAAACAGGCGCGGGAAACGTTGGAATTCGGAATCCCAGTCTTCCTGACCCCGCTCCATAACCATACCACGGGCCACGTCAGACATAATGATCTGATCCGCGTTAAATGCGGAAGCACCCAATACGCGTACCGCGTGATAGTGGGTCAGAACAACATGAGAGATCGGCTTGTCGGTGATCTCACGCACCTTGTCGATGACCATATTGGCCAGACGGGGTGTGGCCTGCGCCTCTACGATCATGACCGAGTCGTCGCCGATAATCACACCGGAGTTCGGATCGCCCTCGGCGGTGAACGCCCAAAGATCCTTACCTACTTCGGTGAAGCTGATCTTCTTTTCTGCCGTATCGCCTTGCGATGCGAATGCCTTAGCCATTGTTATGTCCTTACGTGTACTGTCGCGAAGCCTGATGGCTTCAATGTTCCTGAAATACTCAAAACGGCGCCCTTTCAGGGCGCCGCACTGCCTTACGGGAATTTCACCGCTGGCAGGATGGTGCCGGCGCAGTCGCCAAAGCCGATGGTGAAACCGTCACCCTTGGCCGCACCGCGCAGGGTCACTGTGTCGCCGTCCTCAAGGAAGGTGCGGGTCTCGCCACTGTCGAGCGTGATCGGATCAGCGCCCGCCCAAGTGATTTCCAGCAACGCGCCGCGCTGGTGCTTTTCCACACCTGAAATCGTACCGGACCCCAGCAAGTCACCTGCACCCATCTCACAGCCGCCGCTGGCATGGTGTGCCAGTTGCTGCGCCGAGGAGTAATACATCTCGTTGTAATTGGTGCGCGAAATGACAGTCTCGTCCTTGTTCTCAGGGGCAAGGGCCACTTCCAGGTCAATGTTGTACAGCATCGGGCCGGGCTCTTGCAGGTAAGGCAGCAGCTCGAATTCACGCTCTGGCGTGTTGCAGCGGAACGGTTCCAGCGCTTCTTTGGTCACAACCCAAGGGCTGATCGTGGTGGCGAAAACCTTGGCCTGAAACGGGCCGAGCGGCTGGTATTCCCACGCCTGAATGTCCCGTGCGGACCAGTCGTTCAACAATACATAGCCAAAGATCATCTCGTCGGCTTCGGCCACGCTGACAGGCTGGCCCATCTTGTTGCCGGATCCCACAACCGCGCCCATTTCCAGTTCAATATCAAGCCGCTTGCACGGACCAAAGGAAGGAACCGTGTCATTCGGGCCTTTCAACTGGCCGTTCGGACGGTGAAAATCGGTGCCTGACACAACCACTGTGCTGGCGCGACCGTTATAGCCGATCGGGATGTGCAACCAGTTCGGCGGCAGGGCATTTTCCTTGCCACGGAACATCTCGCCCACGTTCTGGGCGTGATTGCGGCCTGCATAAAAGTCTGTGTATTCGCCAACAACAAAGGGCATGCCCATTTCCACATCGCTTTGGGCGATCATGGCCGCGTTGCGCAGGTCTTCGTTGCCCGACAGCGCATCGTCACCGCCTTCAGCCAGCAGATCCGTCAGGCGCGCCCGCACGGATTTCCACGCGTCAGAGCCAAGATCCATGAATTCATTCAGGAACGGCACGTCAAACACAGGGTCTTCACCACCTGCATTAATCACGCCTTCGTCTTCCAGAACGCCCAGATCAACAATCATGTCGCCAATAGCCACACAGGGGCTGCCGACACCGTCCTCATCCAGATAAACGCCATAAGGCAGGTTGTTCAGGGGAAACTGGCTCTCGGCAGAGTTCGCAGACTCTACCCAACTTTTCTTCAAACCCAAGGTTCTCTTCCTTCCATTTTGCAGCCTGAGAGGGCCGCTTGTTCAGTCTTGCGAGGCGGCATCCGTGTCAGAGCCGCCCTTCGCATCGTTTCTTGATCGCTGCTGCATCCAGCCGATACACCAGACGACGCCTGCCACAAGGCACAACAGACCGGCAGCACCGATCAGACCCTGTAGGTGCAGGCTCAATCCTTCAGACCGGGCGTGCCGTCAAATTTTTTCTCCAGCCCGTCCCAACAGTCTACGTAATCATCCTGCAACGGCGCTTCATCTGCGGCAAAGCGGGTCAGTTGTTGCGGGAAGCGGGTTTCAAACATGAAGGACATTGTATTTGTCAGCTTGACTGGATCCCAGCTTTCCTTGGTGGCATGTTCAAACGCGTTGTTGTCCGGCCCGTGAGGCAGCATGCAGTTATGTAGACTGATCCCGCCCGGGATAAACCCTTTGGGTTTCGCATCATAGACACCGTACACATTGCCCATCAACTCGGACATGATGTTCTTGTGATACCACGGCGGACGGAAGGTGTTCTCATTGGCCAGCCAGCGTTCGGGGAAGATCACGAAGTCGATATTCGCAGTGCCTTCTTCGGCGGTCGGCGCGGTCAACACGGTAAAGATCGACGGATCAGGGTGATCAAAGCTGATCGAACCGATAGTCGCATAGGTGCGCAGATCGTATTTGTAAGGCGCGTAGTTACCGTGCCATGCCACCACATCCAGCGGTGAGTGACCGATTTCGCAGGTGTGGAACTGGCCGCACCATTTCACGGTCACGCGGCAGGGCGTTTCTTTTTCCTCAAAGGCCGCGACAGGCGTTTTGAAGTCGCGCGGATTCGCCAGACAGTTCGCCCCGATCGGCCCCCGGTGCGGCAGGGTGAATTTCGCACCGTAGTTTTCACAGACAAACCCCCGTGCCTGTCCGTCCGGCAGCGTCACCTTGAACACCATCCCGCGCGGCAGCACACAGATTTCCAGCGGCTCCAGATCAATGATGCCAAACTCGGTGAAAATCTTCAGGCGACCGTCTTGTGGCACCACCAGAAGCTCGGAATCAGCGGAATAGAAATAGTCATCTTCCATATCCGTATTGGCCAGATAAACATGGCTTGCCATGCCGACCTGCGTGCCCACATCCCCTGCGGTAGTCATGGTCCGCATACCGGTGACAAAGGTCAGTTTCTCATCGTTGAACGGCACCGGATCCCAGCGGTACTGACCCAGAGAGATCACATCGTCGATCACATGAGGCGCGGTCTTCCAGTAGGACATATCTACTTTTTTGAACCGGCTGACGTGCTTTACGCTCGGACGGATGCGATACATCCAAGACCGTTCCAGCGTGGCGTGAGGCGCGGTGAAAGGCGAGCCGCTCAACTGCTCTGCATAAAGACCGTATTCCACCCGCTGCGGGCTGTTGCGTCCGACAGGCAGAGCGCCTGGCAGAGCCTCGGTTTCAAAATCATTGCCAAAGCCGGGCATGTACCCTTCGGTCACACCGATATTGGATGCGGCCTGAACAAAACCCTTCGGCTGTGTCTGCTTGTTCATATCAACTCTCCCATGGGCGGATTCGATTGAGGCTATTGTATCGTTGCAAATGCAACGATGTCAATTCCCGAGTTGTGATTTCCTCTCCCCTTCCTGTTGCGCCTCCAGAACCAGCCAGCCCCATGAACCCCCGCCACGATCTTCTGCGGCCAAACCGATCCCCCCCTTGATCCCGAACCTTCGCCGTCGCATACTCATATCACTTGCAACGATATCAGGCGACCGGATTTGTCCCAATTCTCACTCGACGATTTTCTGCCCTACCAACTCGCCGTGGTTTCTGCGCGGGTCAGCCGCGAGTTCTCGCAAATCTATGCGGAACATTTTGATATGACCGTACCGGAGTGGCGGGTGCTGGTGCATCTGCACAATGCCGGCCCGGTCTCTATTCGTGAAATTCAGGCCCGCGTGGATATGGATAAATCCAAAGTCTCCCGCGCGGCCTCCCGTCTGGAAAAAGCAGGGTTTCTGACCAAAGAGACCAACGCCGAGGACCGCCGCCTTCTCAAGCTGGGGCTGACCGAACAGGGCTATGCACGGATGGAACAGATCATACCGCTGGCCGATGAATTTGAACAGCGCTTGCTCAAGCGGATGGGCGCGGACACCGACGCTTTCCGCGACACCCTTCTCAAACTTCTGAAAGAAGACTCATGACCACGACTCTTTACGATTACTGGCGGTCCTCTGCCGCCTACCGCCTGCGCATCGCGTTTGGCATTGCCGGTATCGACTATGACGCTGTGCCGGTGGACCTGCTGACCGGCGCCCATCAAAGCGCCGAGAATCTCGCCCGCAATCCGCAAGGACTGGTGCCAACGGTTGAAATCGACGGTCATACACTAACCCAGTCGCTGGCGGTGATCGAATATCTCGGGGATGCAGGACATTACAGCTTCCTGCCCGAAGACGCGCTCGACAAGGCCCGCGTCCGCGCATTGTCCTATGCAATCGCAATGGAAATCCATCCGGTTTGCAACCTGTCGGTCGCCAAATTCGCCGCGACCCATTCGGGGGGCGAAATCACGATGGAAAGCTGGATGCGCCAGTTCATCCCCAAAGGGCTAAAAGGCTTTGAAGGCATGTTGCAGGGTGACGGCACATATTGTTTTGGCGACCGCGTGACGCTTGCTGATCTCTGCCTCGTGCCGCAAATCTACAACGCGAACCGCTGGGGTGTGGACCTGTCGCCCTTCCCCAAAACCCGCGCCGCCTTTGCCGCGCTGGAAAAACTGGATGCGGTGCAAGCGGCCCACCCGGACAACTGGCAACCGGAATAACGCCAAGCGCGGGATTTGGATATTTGAACCAAAAAGAGCCAGTTTGCCCTGCGCTTCAGGCTCTTTTTGGGAAAATATCCAAGAACCTTGGCCTGCGCCCCCGCGCAGCGGTCAGACGTGTTGACCGCCGTTCACTTCTATCTCTGTCCCCGAGACATAGGCGCTTGGCGCGGTGCAGAGGAAATAGATCACATCCGCCACTTCTGCCGGTTGACCGAGCCGGCGCATGGGCAGTTTCTCAACGATTTTCTCCGTGCCGGGTGACAGGATGCTTGTTTCCACCTCGCCCGGTGCGATTGCATTGACCCGCACGCCAAGCGGTCCGAAATCATGGGCCATCTCCCGCGTCAACGCCGCCAGCGCTGCCTTGGATGTCGCATAGGCGGCCCCCGCAAAAGGATGCACCCGCGACCCTGCGATAGAAGTCACATTCACCACCGAGCCTTTCGCTGCGGCCAGTTCCTGCTGCAACCCGCGTGCCAGCACCACCGGCGCGAAGAAATTCACGTGAAACACGTGACCCCAAGTGCGCAGGTCGGTGTCGATGGTGTTCAGCCGCTCGCCCTCCGGTCCCTTCGGAGAAATCCCCGCGTTATTCACCAGCGCATCAAGTTTCCCCGATGGCAGACGTTTGCGCACACGTTCCACGGCCTCAATCGTGCTTTCGGGATTGGAAAGATCCACCTGAATGTGGTTTTCCTCTCCACCGGGCCAAGGGCAATGTTCGGAAAACGGCTGGCGCGAACAGGTCAGCACCCGCCACCCTTCGGCGCTGAATTTCTTTACCGTTGCATGGCCTATTCCGCGACTTGCACCGGTCAACAACAGGTTTTTGCGTTCCATTTCCACATCCTTGTGACTTTGCCGCGACGGTATCCCCTTGGCGCTCGGGGCGCAAAGGGTTAAATCAGATCAGACACTACTTAGAGGCCCCCATGGAGAAATCAAAAGCCGTGAAAAGAGACAGTATTACCACCGCAAAAATCCTGTCCGACGCCCTGCCCCATATGCAGCGCCATGACGGCTCTATTATTGTGATCAAACTGGGCGGCCATGCGATGTCCTCGCCCGAGGCGATGGCCTCTTTTGCCCGTGACGTGGTGCTGATGCGCCAGTGCAACGTTAATCCGGTGATAGTGCATGGCGGCGGGCCGATGATTAACGAGATGCTGATGAAGCTCGACATCCCGTCGGAATTCGTCAACGGCAAGCGGGTCAGTGATGCGGCCACGGTGGACGTTGTCGAAATGGTGCTGTCGGGCAAGGTCAACAAATCTATCGTTCAGGCGATCAATGGTCAGGGCGGGCGTGCTGTCGGGATTTCCGGCAAGGATGCCAACCTGATGGTCTGCACACAGGCCGAGGGCGATCTGGGTCTGGTTGGCGATCCGCAAACCGTGGATGCGCGGGTTGTGCGTTCGCTGATCAATGACGGCATGATTCCGGTCATCGCCCCCCTTGGTGCGGGCGCCAACGGCGAGACTTTTAACGTGAATGGCGACACCGCCGCCGGTGCCATTGCGGCTGGACTGAAAGCGGACCGTCTGTTGCTGCTGACTGATGTTGAAGGCGTAAAAGACGCTGACGGCGATGTGATCACCAGCCTGAGCGCCGAGCATGTGGAGAAACTGACCCGCGAAGGGGTCATCGCCGGGGGCATGATCCCGAAAACCCAAACCGCACTTGATGCAGTGCGTGGCGGTGTGAAGGCGGTTGTCATCATGAACGGGCAGCAGGAAAACGCCTGCCTGCTGGAGCTGTTCACCACCTATGGTGCCGGCTCTATGATCCGCGCCTGAATGGAGAATGAGGCCGGCATACGTCTTTCGATATTTATCGGACTGTTCGTGCTTCTGGCGCTGGCCGAACATCTGCTGCCGCGTCGCAAGTTGCGGGTGCGCAAATCACGGCGCTGGGTGACAAACTGGGCGATTGTTCTGATTGACACGGCCACCCTGCGCCTGCTTGCCTTTGCGGTGCCTGCCCTTGCGGTGGGCGCCGCCTTTGACGCTGCGCAGCGGGGCTACGGGCTGTTCAACCAGACGGACTGGCCCTTGTGGGTAGAGTTTCTTGCGGGTCTGCTGATCCTCGACTTTCTGATCTGGGCGCAGCATCTGATCACCCACAAAGTGCCGTTGTTGTGGCGGCTGCACCGTGTCCACCACGCGGACAGGGATTTTGACGTCACCACGGCGATCCGCTTTCATCCTGTCGAAATCGCCCTGTCGATGCTGCTGAAAATCGGCGCGGTCTACCTGTTCGGCCCTGCGGCAGTGACGGTCATCGTCTTTGAAATCCTGCTCAACGGCTGTGCGATGTTCAACCATTCCAACCTGAAGCTGCCCCGCCGCGTGGACGCAGTGCTGCGCCTGTTTCTGGTCACACCGGACATGCACCGCGTGCACCATTCCGACAAGCGCTTTGAGCATGACAGCAACTACGGGTTTTCCATCTCGTTGTGGGACCGTTTGTTTCGCACCTACATCGCACAGCCCGAGGCGGGGCATGACGAAATGACCATCGGGTTGCAGTGGCAGGACGACCGTCCGAACCGCCTTGGCTGGTCCCTGAAACTGCCGTTCACCAAAACATGAGCTATACAGCCGCCTGTTCTGCCGCCGCCGCACAGGGGCTGGCTGTTTTGGGCGGATTCCACGGCGGCACAGAGGACGGCCTGCCACCGGATTGCCAGAGCCTGCTGTTATTGGGTCCGGCACCGGATTTCTGGCCCGTTTTCCGCCAGTCTGCCGAATTTCGCGATGCCATGCCCGATCCGATTGATCGTTGGTCTGCGCGCATTATTCCGCAGCTTGCAGTCGACCTTTCCGCAGTGCATCTTCTGCCCTTTGGCGGGCCACCCTATGCGCCGTTTCTAAGCTGGGCCATCAAGTCCGGTCGGGCGTGGAGTTCCCCTGTCGGGATGCTGGTGCATGACACGGCCGGGCTGATGGTGTCTTTTCGCGGGGCACTGGCTTTCCGTCAAAGACTGGAGCTGCCGCCGACCGGAATGCGTCCTTGTGACAAATGCACGGCGAAACCCTGCCTGTCCGCCTGTCCGGTGGATGCATTAAGTGCGGCGAAGGGCTATGATACCGCCGCATGCCATAGCTATCTGGACAGCGACGCCGGTGAAACCTGTCTGACGCAGGGCTGCATCGCGCGCCGTGCCTGTCCGGTCAGCAAGGGGGCCAACCGCGATCCGGAGCAATCCGCCCATCACATGACGTATTTTCACAAACCAAGAGCATTTTAATGAAAACCCTTATCCTCACCCGCCACGCCAAGTCCAGTTGGGACGATTTGAACCTTCTGGATCACGAGCGTAAACTCAATACCCGCGGGCAGCAGGCGGCGGGCACCATCGGGCGCTGGCTGACGCAGCAAGGGCATGTACCGGACCAGATCATCAGCTCTGATGCGCAGCGCTGCAAGGAGACATGGGCGCTGTTATCCGCCGAACTGCCGGAAACGCCGGAACCCTCCTTTCACCGCAGGCTCTATCTTGCCGCGCCTGTCACGCAATACGAAGCGCTAAAACAGGCGAAAGGCGATAGGGTCATGATGCTGGGGCATAATCCGGGCATCGCGCAATTCGCCCATGACCTGCTGGCCCCGAACGCGATACCGGACCACCCGAAATTCGGGCTTTATCCGACGGCTGCCACGCTGGTGGTGTCCTTTGACATTCCCGACTGGTCCACGCCCTTTATGGGGAGCGGGCAGGTCGTCGATTTTGTTGTCCCCCGAGAGCTTGACGCCTGAACGCAGACGAAGATGAAGGAAGCACAGTCATGAAAAACACCGATGACATCTGGGATCGCGCTGACGCACACAGCGGGCGGTTTATCGAACTCTCCGACGCTGTTTTTGACACGCCCGAAACGCTCTACACCGAGTTCAAATCCGTCGCCGCCCACCGCAAAGCACTGGCAGAACAAGGCTTTCGCATAACCGATAACGCTGGCGGCCTGCCGACAGCCATCATCGGGGAGGCCGGAGAAGAAGGTCCGGTCATCGCTATCCTCGGGGAATTTGACGCCCTGCCCGGCCTGTCGCAACACTCCGGTGAAACCGAACCGCGCCCGATAGTGGACGGGGCCCACGGCCACGGCTGCGGCCACAATATTTTTGGCGCGGGCGCGTTGCTGGCGGCGACCGCGCTGAAGGACTGGATTGCGGCGAATAACATCAAGGCGCGGGTGCGCTACTACGGGTGTCCTGCGGAAGAAGGGGGCGCGGCCAAGACCTATATGGTGCGGGACGGGCTGTTTGACGATGTGGATGCCGCGATAAGCTGGCACCCTGCCCCCTATCTCGCGGTCAATCAGGAGCCAAGCCTCGCCAACGCTCGCATAGATTACACCTTTTACGGAACCGCCGCCCATGCCGCCTTCGAGCCGGACATGGGACGCTCTGCGCTGGATGCGGTGGAACTGATGAATGTGGGTGTGAACTACCTGCGCGAACACATGCCCGATGCGGCGCGGGTACATTATGCCTATATGGATGCAGGCGGCGAGGCCGCAAATGTGGTTCAGGCCCGCGCAAGGGTGCGCCAGTTGATCCGGCACCCCAACTTGCCCGGCCTGAAAGACCTGATCGCCCGTGTCGACAAGATCGCAGAAGGTGCGGCGCTGATGACGGAAACGCGGATGGAAAAGAAGGTCTATTCCGGCGTATCGAACCTGCTGCCAAACCGCCCGCTGGAAGAGGCGATGCAAACCGTTCTGGAACGGCTCGGGCCGGCCCCGTTTAATGCGGACGACCGCGCTTTCGCTGCTGAAATTCAGGCAACCCTGCCCAAAGGCGCGGTCGAGAGCACGCTTGCCTCAATGGATTACACCCCCTCTGACGATCAGGACACATCCCTGTGCGACTTCATCCTGCCATTGGACCGCAACGGCGAGGTTCGCGCCGGTTCAACTGATGTCGGAGATGTCAGCTGGGCCGTTCCGACCGTACAGCTTTGGGGGGCGACATGGGCCATCGGCACACCGTTTCACACGTGGCAGGTGGTGGCCCACGGCAAGACTCCGCTGGCCCATAAGGGGATGATCCACGCGGCCAAGGTGATGGCAGGCACCGCACGGATGCTGATCGAAAACCCCGATCTGCTGGCCCGTGCAAAAGCGGCGCAAGCCGCCCATCTGTCCAGAACCCCCTATGAATGCCCGATCCCCGAGGACGCACACCCCCCGATCATACAGCCCTCGTGAAACGTAAAAACCCCGACCATCGGCCGGGGTTTTGTTTTTCGCTGAGGCAGGTTCGGATTAGTGGCCCAGAATTTGGCTCAGGAACAATTTGGTGCGTTCGGATTTGGGGTTGTTGAAGAACTCTTCCGGTTCGTTCTGTTCCACAATCTGGCCCGCATCCATAAAGATCACGCGGTTAGCGACCTGTTTGGCGAATCCCATTTCGTGGGTCACACACAGCATGGTCATACCTTCTTCGGCCAGTTCCACCATCGTATCCAGCACCTCTTTGATCATCTCGGGATCAAGCGCGGAGGTCGGTTCGTCGAACAGCATGATGCGGGGTTTCATGCACAAGGACCGCGCAATCGCCACCCGCTGCTGCTGCCCCCCCGAAAGCTGGCCGGGGTATTTGTCGGCCTGCTCGGGGATTTTGACCTTTTCAAGGAAATGCATGGCAATTTCCTCGGCTTCCTTCTTGGGTGTTTTGCGCACCCACATCGGCGCCAATGTGCAGTTCTCAAGGATCGACAGATGCGGGAACAGGTTGAAGTGCTGAAAGCACATGCCAACCTCGCGCCGGATCTTGTCGATGTTCTTGAGATCCGAGGTCAGTTCGATCCCGTCCACGATAATATCGCCCTTCTGGTGTTCCTCCAGACGGTTGATACAGCGG
This sequence comes from Neptunicoccus sediminis, assembly GCF_001719615.1. Taxonomy (GTDB): domain Bacteria; phylum Pseudomonadota; class Alphaproteobacteria; order Rhodobacterales; family Rhodobacteraceae; genus Amylibacter; species Amylibacter sediminis. The sequence continues at coordinate 29,076 of NZ_MDVX01000019.1, read as the reverse complement.
ATCAGGGTCGATTTCCCCGAGCCGGACGGACCGGCAATAACGATCCGCTCCCCCCGTTGCACGGTCATGTCGATGTCACGCAGAACGTGGAACGCACCGTACCATTTGTTCATCTTGTTGATCTGGATCGCGACCTCGTCAGAGACCGCCATCTTGCTACGATCAATTTCACGATCAGTTGCTAATTGAGACATATTGAAGGCTCCTAACTAGTGGCCGGTCTTGAGCTTGCGCTCCAGATACATGGAATAACGGGACATGCCGAAACAGAAGATAAAGAACATCAGCGCAATGAAGCCGTACAGCTCCCATACGATGCCGTTCCAGTTTGAATCCGCGCGGATGGTATTGGTGAGTCCGATCGGGTCCAGCAGACCGATGATCGACACCAGCGTGGTATCTTTGAACAATCCGATAAAGGTGGACACGATTCCGGGAATGGAAATCTTCAGCGCCTGCGGCATGGTGATCAGCCGCGTCGCCTTCCAATAGTCCAATCCCAGCGCATCTGCCGCTTCGTACTGGCCGGTTGGCAAGGCTGCCAGACCGCCGCGCACCACCTCGGCCATATAGGCAGAGGCGAACAGTGTCACCATGATGATCACCCGCAAGATGATGTCGAACGTCGTGCCCGGAGGCAGGAAGTAGTTCAACAGCGTGGAGGCCACAAACAACAGCGTGATCAGCGGCACACCGCGAATGAACTCGATAAAGCCGACGCAGATCGCCTTGACGATCATCAGGTCCGACTGACGCCCGAGCGCCAGAAGAATGCCCAGCGGCAGCGACAAGGCAATGCCGGTCACACCGATGATGATCGACAGCATAAAGCCACCGAATTTCGCGGATTCAACCGTCTCGATGGTCAGAGGCAGAACCGAAGCCAAGCCGTTTGCCACAGGTCCGGCCAGCAACAGCCACCAGATGACAGGCACAAGAATGGCGGCAATCACGCCGACCAGCGAACCGGCCAAGCGGTAAAGCGCCTCAAATGCAAAGTAGCCAAGCACGAAACCGGCAACCGCCACGACAGGAGTCCAGAGCGTCCCACCCCAAAGCAGCCAGAAGGCGATAAAGGGATAAAGTGCGGAAAACCACAGAATCTTGCGCGGCAGGTTGGGATAAAGAACAGGGGCCAGCGCCACGATCATCAGGACAAAAGCCAGATTAGCACGCCAGTACAGCTCTGCCGGATAGAACCCGTAAATCAGCTGCAAATAACGTTCCCCGATGACGGACCAGCAGGCCGCGCCGTGGGCCAGACCCAAATCGGCAACAACCTCGCGACACTCTTTCAGAGAGGTCGCGGTCCATGAACCGTACCAGACCCAAGGCAGGACAAGGGACAGAACAAGCCAGAGGAAGTAAACTGACAACAGGGTCAGCACCGTGTTCAGAACACTGGAAAACAGGTTATCCCGCATCCATTTGATCGGTCCTGCCGCAGTTGACGGAGGCGCTTGTTCGGGCAGCATTGTGTCGCGCACATAAGCGACGGTTTGTGCATGCGTATCGCTCATATCAACGCTCTCTCAACTTAACGGATTCATTGTACCAGTTCATCACGGAAGAGATGATCAGGCTGATCGTCAGATAGATCCCCATCAGGATCAAAAGACATTCCATCTCCTTACCCGTCTGGTTCAATGTGATGCCGCCCAGCGTCCCTGTGATGTCCATATATCCCACAGCGATCGCCAGTGAGGAGTTCTTGGTCAGGTTCAGATACTGGGAAATCAGCGGCGGAATAATAACCCGCAGCGCTTGTGGCAGGATGATCAGGTTCATGGTGCGCCCCGGGCTAAGACCAAGGGCAAACGCCGCTTCGGACTGGCCTTTGCTGACCGCCATAATCCCCGCGCGGACGTTTTCGGCCACAAAAGCCGCCGTATACAGCCCAAGCGCAAGGGTCAGCGCAATCAGGGAGTTGCGCATGTAAATGCCGCCCTGAAAGTTAAAGCCTTTCAGCTCTGGCAGTTCCAACCCGATGGGGCGGCCCAGAACGAAATAGGCCAGCAGTGCGGGTACAAAGAAGATCGCCAGCTTGATCCAGAAATTCGGCAGTATCTGTCCGGTTTCCTCTTGCCGCTTGCGCGACCAGGCCCCGAACACAAATATGCCGATGATGGACAGCAGGAAAACCACAACCACGATCATGGAACCGGCGTACATTTCCGGTTTTGGTATATAAACCCCTCGGTTCGTCAGCGCGACCGAATCCCAAAGGCTCATGGAAGCGGAGGCATTGTCGCCGCGAAACGCCCGTGGTGCGGGAAAGGATTCGATAAAGATTGCCATGGTCAGAACGATCCACAGCAGCACCGGAACATTGCGGAAGGCTTCGATGTAGACCGTCATCAGCCGTGCAACAACCCAGTTGCTGGACAGGCGCAAAACGCCGATGATCACACCCAGCACCGTCGCAAGGATGCAGCCCAGCACCGCGACCAGCAGTGTGTTCAATACCCCGACCAGCGCCGCGCGACCGTGGGACATCTGGTTGTTATATTCGATCAGTTTCTGGTTAATATCATATCCGGCGGCTTCCCCGAGAAAGCCAAAGCTCAACGGTTTCCCCAAAGCTGCGAGGTTCTGCGCAGCATTGTTCAAAAGCCATCCAACGCCCAAAAGAAACAACACCAGCGCCACGATTTGAATCGTCATAGAGCGATAGCGGGTGTCATATATCAATTGGCTGAGTTGGAAGCCGTCCTTTGGAGGATCGGTGGTTGCAGACATGTGTCCACGCTCCCTTGTTCTGTCATTGAGGTAGCAACTTCCAATTCCACGAAACGCGTGGCGAACTGGTTGCACCTTGTTTTTGTATAGTTCGGAGTGTTTGCGGTTCTCACCGAAGGGAAACGGGCGCAGCCTGTGCCGCGCCCGTTCCTAAATCTTAGCGGAAAGGAGGCGAGTAGATCAGGCCGCCATCGGTCCACTGTGCGTTCAGGCCACGGGCCAGACCGATTGGTGTGGACTCACCAATGTTCTTGGCGAAAATCTCGCCGTAGTTACCACCGGCAGCAATCGCGTTTTTGGCGAAGTCTGCGGACAGACCCAGTTGCTCGCCAAGGTTGCCCTCGGTGCCCAGCAGACGGTTGATCTCTGGGTTGTTGCCAGCTTGCATCGCGGATTCTTTAACATTCGCAGATGTCACACCCAGCTCTTCGGCTGCGATCAGCGCGTTCAAGGACCAGCGCACAATGTCCGCCCATTGGTCGTCGCCGTGACGGACAAGCGGGCCGAGAGGCTCTTTGGAGATGATTTCCGGAAGGATCGTGTGTGCTTCGGGATTTTCAAACGTCGCACGCGATGCAGCCAGACCGGATGCGTCGGTTGTGTATGTGTCACACGCACCGGCAAGATACTGTTGCAGCGCTTCGGCGTTGGTTTCGATTGGAACAGGCTCGTAAGAGATGTTGTTCGTGCGGAAGAAATCCGCCAGATTCAGCTCTGTTGTTGTGCCGGTCTGGATACAAACCGTTGCACCGTCCAGATCTTTGGCAGAGGACACGCCAAGTTCTTTTGGCACGATGAAGCCCTGACCGTCATAGTAGTTTACACCAACAAAGGTGAACTTCAGGTCAACGTCACGGGAGAATGTCCAAGTCGTGTTACGGGCCAGAATGTCGATCTCGCCGGAGGCCAGCGCAGTGAAGCGTGTTTTGCCGGTGGTCGGAGTGAATTTAACGGCTTGCGGGTCGCCCAGAACGGCGGCAGCAACAGCGCGGCATACGGCAACGTCGAAACCGTCCCAGTTGCCATTCGCGTCAGCCGCAGAAAAGCCTGCAAGACCGGTGGAAACACCACATTGCAAAAAGCCTTTTGCTTTCACGTCGTCGAGCGTTCCGGCAGCGGCGAAGCCAGCAGTCATTGTGGCCGCGGCAACAGCGCCGAAGAATGTTGTTTTTTTCATTTTTACCTCTTCCTGATGAACCGCCCAAGTTAAGGCGGCTTGCTAGGAGTTTACCCAGCTTGTCTTACTGATCCAGCATAGCCGGAAAAGTAGCCCCCATACTGTGAGTTGGAGTCTGTCAGGTCAAGGTATTTATCTCAGTGAAAAAGCAGCGAAAGTTTACCCTCGGTAAGTTATTGGGTCAGGATATGTGACCATTTTAACCACTGGAATTTCCCTGATTTTCCAACAATATTGCAAACACGAGGGTATGCTTTCAAGTTCCCGCTGAGCCATACGTCAGCAGTGCTGACTAAAAATTTCCTTAGTGCAGCGTTTTACGCACGGACAACAGTAACTCTTCGGCAAGAAGGAAGGCCTGACGCTTGATTTCGCCAGCCTCGGCCGCTTCGTCATCGACGCCCCATTGGTCCACCTGCCAGATTTCATCAACCCGCGCGACCTCCCAAGCCTGCTCTGCCGCCATGTGTTGGTGCGAAACTGCAAGGGCCAGCACCAGAGAACCCGAAATTTGCACAAGATCGTGAAACGCGGCCAGTTCAAACCGGTCCAACTTCGCAACCGCCTGCCGCAGATTGGCCACCGATTGATTCGGCTGCGCCACCGGAATAACCCCCGATGTGACCAGAAGCGGCGCGTCAAACGTCCGGCTTGCCCATTCCAAAGGGGCATCCCAAAGCGCCGCCTGACGGGCGATCAGCTCTTGGGGGTGGCTGGATCTGTAACACAGCAGATCGTTCTCGCCATAGGCGGCAAGCATGTCGACCACAGCCGCCATCTGGTCGCCCATCCGGTCCACCGAGACATTCGCCCAGCGGGTCGCAGGCATCTGCGCGGGATCGAGTTCTCCGCTGGCATCATCCCATTCCCGCGCCACCAGTTCCGCTGCCCGTTGTGTGGGCAACAGCAGATCGCGCCTTTCCGGTGTCTTGACCGTGCGCCCGTCAAGCTGGATCACAAATCCTGCCTCCGTCTGCGCCACATCAACCGTGTTCCAGAACCGTTTCTTCCTAGCCAAAGTCATCGCAAATTACTCTTGTTCTTCAAAAGGGTCTGACGGGGCTTCTGCCGGATCAAACCCGAAAAACGCCCAGGTCTGCGCCATGTGATCGGGCAATGGCGCGGTAAAGCTCATCTTGGCCCCTGTCACCGGATGGGGCAGCGCCAGCGAACGGGCGTGCAGATGCAGTTTACGGCTGACAGAGCCGCCCAGCTGCGCCCCCCAACCATCGCCTTCGTTCACCTGACTGTTGGTGCCGTATTTACCGTCTCCGATAATCGGATGCCCGATTTCCGCCATATGGGCGCGCAACTGATGGGTGCGTCCGGTGATTGGCACCAGACCGACCCACGCCGCCCGCTGGCCGACAGCCTCAATCACCGCGTAATCGGTGGTTGCCCGCTTTGCGCCTTCGGTGCGTTCCACCTCGTCGGGATGAATACAGTGCATCCGCTCCCCCGCGCCGTGGGGTCCGTGACCGGCAGCCTTGACCAGACCATAGCGCACAGTGCCCATTTTTGGAAACGGACTGCCAGCCACCATCGCCCAGTAAATCTTGCGCGTCGTGCGCAGGTGAAAGCTTTTGGCGAGTCCGGCGGCCGCACGACCTGTCCGCGCCATCACGAAGACACCGCTGGTGTCCTTGTCCAGCCGGTGCACCAGCTTTGGTTTGGTATCCATCCCAAAGCGCAAGGCATCCGCAAGCCCGTCAATATGGCGGGTCTGCCCAGATCCACCCTGCACGGCGAGTCCGGCGGGCTTGTTCAGCACGATAATATCATCGTCGCGGTAGATGACGGCGTCCTGCAACATACGCGCATCCGCCTCTGAAATCACCGGCTCGGGTTTGGCTGCAACGGTGCCGGGATCGGGCAGCGGCGGTATCCGCACCACCTGCCCCGGTTGCAGACGGGTGTTGGCCTTGACCCGCCCCTTGTCCACCCGCAGATCGCCCTTGCGGCACATCTTTTCCACACGCCCCTGACTGACATGGGGGAACATCCGGCGCAGCCAGCGGTCCAGTCTCTGATCCGCAGCATCTTCCGCCACAGCTATATGTTGCACACCACTCATGTCAGCACCGCCCGCATTAAACCCATTCCGGCCAGAAGGGCAGCAAGGCCGCCCGACACCGATCCAAAAACATAAAGGGCAGCCAAACTGCCCCGCCCCTGCTCCCACAGCTGTATCGCATCCAGAGAGAAGGAAGAGAATGTGGTAAATCCGCCCAGAAGCCCTGTCATCACAAAAGGAGCAATCCGCGCATCTCCGGCGCGGTGTAAAAACCACACGGCTACTGCCCCCATCAGGAAAGACCCGACAAGGTTGGCAACGAAGACACCAACCGGAGAGCCTGACCCGATCAGGCGCACCGCGCCCTGTACCGTGGCATATCGCATAACGGCCCCAAGGCCGCCCCCGATAGCGATTTGTAGAATAGTATTCATCCAGACCTCTGCGCTTTTGCACCTGTATACCACAGGTCCATTCCGCAAGCGGCACATCAGACGATCAGGCGTCCAGACCGCTTCTCTGGTCCGCCTCTACAGCAATCTCGACAATCTGCGCAAGGCCTTCGAACCTGTCGCGATCACTGTCGGGCAGGTCATTCAGGCAGAAAACATCCCCGATCCACTTGGTCCACTCGCGGTCATCCAGCACAGCCTCGCGTACAACAAAGACCGATGCGACCTTATGCTTGCGGATCAGATGGTCCACCTGTCCGATAACGACGGATTCCGGCCCTTCGAACAGACCGACAAGATGCCTGTCGGACCGCAGGAAAAAGCCCCCGATCCGGCGGTCTGCGCAACGGCTCCATATGTCCTTTTGAAGCGGCTCCACCTGTTCGGGTGACAACCCGGCATGCAATCTGCAAGTAAAAAGAACCTGTAAAGTCAAATCTCTAACGGGCAATACATAAACGAATCGAGCCCCCTCGGAATACACGCTACCTGCACTCATTCAACCATAGGGTAGAGACATCTGCAAACCGGAACGCAATTTTTACCCAGAGTTGTATCGCCGCTGAAGGCCAACTAAACCCTACAGAGAGTCCCCTAGCCGTCCCTGTTCCGGCTCGTGCGCAGCTTGGCGAAATACTCGCTCCGCTTCTTCAACTCCCGCTCAAATCCGCGATCCACAGGGACGTAATACACCCCGTGCTTCATCCCGTCCGGAAAGTAATTCTGCCCCGAAAACCCATCCTCGGCATCGTGATCATATTCATAGCCAACCCCGTAGCCTTCGTCCTTCATCAGCTTGGTCGGCGCGTTGCGAATATGTTTGGGCGGTGACTCTGATCCGGTCTTCCGTGCGGCTCTGCGAGCCTCTTTATAGGCTTTGTAAGCGCCGTTCGATTTCGGCGCGAGCGCGAGGTAAATCACCGCCTGCGCCAGCGCCAGCTCGCCTTCGGGACTGCCAAGACGTTCATAGGTTTGCCAGGATTGCAAACACACAGCCTGCGCCTGCGGATCGGCCAGACCGATGTCCTCCACCGCCATGCGGGTGATTCTACGGGCGAGAAAACGCGGATCTTCCCCCCCCTCCAGCATCCGGCACAACCAGTAAACCGCAGCATCCGGATCGGACCCGCGCACGGATTTATGCAGCGCAGAGATCAGGTTATAATGTTCTTCACCGGATTTGTCGTATTTGGGCGCACGGCGGGACAACCGCTTTGACAATTCGTCACGACCGACTTTCTCTTTGGTGTCCCAAGCAAAACACTGCTCCAGAATATTGATCAGGGCGCGCCCGTCCCCGTCTGCCATTTCCAGCACGGCTTCGCGGGCATCCGCTGTCAGGGGCAAAGCCCGCTGCACCAGTTGCTCGGCCCGCTGCGCCATCAGTTCCAGATCCGCGAGCGTCAACCGCTCCAGCACCATCACCTGACTGCGGCTCATCACAGCGGCGTTCAACTCAAACGACGGGTTTTCCGTCGTCGCACCAACCAACACGATGGTCCCGTCTTCCATATGGGGCAGAAACCCGTCCTGCTGCGCCTTGTTGAACCGGTGGATCTCGTCCACAAACAGCACCGTCCCGCGACCCGTCTGCTGTCGCAGCTTGGCCGCCTCGAACACTTTCTTCAAATCAGCCACGCCGGAAAAAATCGCGCTGATTTGCACGAACTCCATCTCGGTTTCATCTGCCAGCAACTTGGCCAGCGTGGTTTTCCCCACTCCCGGCGGGCCCCAGAAAATGATTGACGACAGGCGCCCGCTTTCCAGCATCACCCGCAACGCGCCATCTTCGCCCAACAGATGCTGCTGCCCGATCACATCGACAAAGCGACGGGGTCGCAGTCGGTCCGCCAGCGGCGCGTTCTTCGCAGGGGCATCCGCCCGCCCCTTCGTCCCGTCATCCAGTGCATCAAAAAGATCCGCCATCGCGTCACCTGCCCCACGTAAATCCATGCCCAGTTTGGCCTGCAAACCCTGCGGACGCAATGTAGCGCCGCTTCAATGTTCGCCAAATACTCAAAGAAAAACCCCGCCAGACCGGGACGGTCTGACGGGGTTCCTACTGTCCCGAATTTTATCGGTTTTTATTCGTCCGCTGCATCCATTTCAGCAGCAACGCGGGCTTTGTCAGCCGCGCCTTTGGCGTCTACGTCACGATCAACAAATTCGATGATCGCCATAGGTGCCATGTCGCCGTAACGGAAGCCGGCTTTAATGATGCGCACGTAACCGCCCTGACGGTCTTTGTAGCGCGGGCCAAGTACGTCAAACAGTTTGGAAACGTACTGGTCTTCTTTCAGCTTGGAAGCGGCCTGACGACGGGCGTGCAGATCGCCACGTTTCGCCAATGTGATCAGTTTTTCCATGATCGGGCGCAGTTCTTTTGCTTTTGGCAAAGTTGTTTTGATTTGCTCATGTTCGATGAGCGAGCCTGTCATGTTCGAGAACAGCGCTTTGCGGTGTTCATGAGTCCGGTTCAGGCGACGGTAACCACGTGCGTGACGCATTTCAGTTTTCCTTCTCTATGCTTTGTCCGGCGAGCCTGCGTGGGTCTCGCACTCCTTGGGGCAGAATTACCCGATATATTCCCCGCCATCTGCGGGCATTTTGCGTAGGTCGGACTTACGCCCGACCCACGTTATTCTTAAAACTGGTCTTCGTACTTCTTGGCCAGATCTTCGATATTGTCCGGTGGCCAATCCACGATGTCCATACCAAGGTGCAGACCCATTCCGGTCAGAACTTCCTTGATCTCGTTCAAGGATTTCCGGCCGAAGTTCGGAGTGCGCAGCATTTCTGCTTCGGTTTTCTGGATCAGATCGCCAATGTAAACGATATTGTCGTTCTTCAGGCAGTTTGCAGAACGGACCGACAGTTCCAACTCGTCCACTTTCTTGAGCAGCAGCGGGTTGAATTCCAGATCGTCTTCCTCTTCCTGACGGGAAGCGGATTCCGGTTCGTCGAAGTTCACAAACACGGACAGTTGGTCTTGCAGGATACGGGCAGCATAGGCCACAGCGTCTTCCGGCGTGATCGAACCGTCTGTTTCCAGCTTCAGTGTCAGTTTGTCATAGTCCAGAACCTGACCTTCACGGGTCGGTTGAACGTCGTAAGACACTTTCACCACAGGCGAGAACAACGCGTCGATCGGGATCAGGCCAATCGGCGCATCTTCCGGACGGTTCTTGTCGGCTGCAACATAGCCTTTACCTGTTTCAACGGTCATTTCCATGAACAGGGACGCGCCGTCATCAAGGTGACAGATCACGTGATCTTTGTTCAGGATCTGGATGTCAGCGGTTTCAGAGATGTCACCCGCAGTCACAACCCCTGGACCTTTGGCTGCAATCGACACACGTTTTGTGCCTTCTGCTTCCATGCCAACGGCCACACCTTTGAGGTTCAGCACGATGTCGGTTACGTCTTCACGGACGCCGGCAACGCTGGAGAACTCGTGCAGAACGTTGTCGATCTGTACGGAAGTGATCGCAGCACCTTGCAGGGACGACAGCAGGACACGCCGCAGCGCGTTGCCCAAAGTCAAACCAAAGCCACGCTCCAGCGGTTCGGCAATACAGGTTGCCTGACGCAGAGGGTCGCCACCCGGTTTGATTTCCAACTGAGTTGGGCGGATAAGCTCTTGCCAATTCTTGTGGATCATAAGTCCTCCATTCCTGTTCGCCGATCGGATCCGATTGATCGGGAACGCCCGAGGGTATTAACAATAACGCGGGCCGATCCTTTGAACCGGCCCGATAATCCTTGACGCTAGGCTTATACCCGGCGGCGCTTGGGAGGGCGACAGCCGTTGTGGGCAATCGGTGTCACATCGCGGATGGATGTGATGTTGAAGCCTACAGCAGCCAGTGCGCGCAATGCGCTTTCACGGCCCGAACCCGGACCCTGCACTTCGACTTCCAGCGTTTTCACGCCATGCTCTTGCGCTTTTTTGCCAGCATCTTCCGCAGCCATCTGTGCCGCGTAAGGTGTGGATTTGCGCGAGCCTTTGAAGCCCATTGTACCAGCGGAAGACCATGCAATTGCGTTGCCTTGGGCGTCTGCAATCAGGATCTTTGTGTTGTTGAAAGAGGAGTTAACGTGAGCAACACCAGTGGTGATGTTCTTACGGACCTTCTTCTTTGCGCGAAGTTTTTCACGTGCCATGATTCAAGCCCTCCTTATTTCTTTTTGCCGGCAATCGCGCGGGCTGGACCCTTGCGAGTACGTGCGTTTGTGTGTGTACGCTGACCGCGAACAGGCAGGCCACGACGGTGACGCAGGCCGCGGTAGCAACCCAGATCCATCAGGCGTTTGATGTTCATGGAAACTTCACGACGCAGATCACCTTCTACGTCCAGATTAGCGTCGATGTATTCGCGAATTTTCAGAATTTCCGCATCGGAAAGTTCGTTGATCCGGCGGGTTACATCCAGACCGGTTTCTTCGCAAATTTTAGCAGCGGTCGTGTTACCGATGCCGTGAATATATGTAAGGGCGATTGGGACCCGTTTATGGGTCGGCAAGTTAACGCCGGCGATACGTGCCAAGGGCTCTTCCTTATGGTTGCGGCTCCGTGTTTCCAGAACCTTTTTTCACAACAAAAGCCCAACACCACCACGGCATCGGGCCATTCCCGAACAAGGATCAGACGAATCACTGGCATAAGCAGAAACGGGCCGATTCCTTAAGGAAGCTGTGCGATACACGCCGTACCGGATAAGGTCAACCCCTCTGACACAGCAGAGCCTTGCCAGAGCGTCTTTTCACGCCCGTCAAACTGCCCGCGCTGCCGGTGCCCTGACCAACTGTGCCCCAAGAAAAAACCGCTCGCAAGGGCAAGCGGTTCATTCAAATCCGATGTGCTGCGCGGATCAGCTGTTCGACAGCGCCCCGTCGATAGACGCCTTAACATCATCAATGGCAGCAAGGCCGTCGATGGTCTGTAACTGGCCTTTGGCGTAGTAATAGCCGATCAGCGGTGAGGTGTCTTTGTAATAGGCCATCAGACGGGTTTTGAGGCTTTCCTCGTTGTCGTCTGCGCGGCGTTTGAACTCGGTGCCGCCGCATTTGTCGCAAACACCTTCTTTCGCCGGTTTCTTGGCTGTATCATGATAACCCGCCCCGCAATTCGCGCAGGTGTAGCGGCCGGTGATGCGGGAGACGAGCGCTTCGTCATCGACGCGCATTTCGATCACGGTGTCCAGAGACTGGCCAACACTGTCCAGAAGCTCTCCCAGAGCATCCGCCTGTGCCAGTGTGCGCGGGAAACCGTCAAAGATAAAGCCGCCATCGGCTTTGGCTGTTTCCAACTGCTCGCGGATCAGACCGATCACGATCTCATCCGTCACCAGCTCACCGCGGTCCATCACACCGGCAACCGTTTTCCCCATTTCAGTTCCGGAAGTCCGTGCCGCACGCAGCATGTCGCCCGTGCTGAGCTGCACCATATTCCGCTCTTCCACCAGCATTGCAGCCTGTGTTCCTTTACCGGCACCCGGTGGGCCAAGCAAAATAATATTCATGTAGATTCCCTTCATATCGCAGCACGCGCACAGCTATAGCCTCATTTTATGCCGGGCGAAAACAAGAAACGTATACTTGCGCATACACGTCGCAGGCAGCCGCTGGGCACCCTGCCCCCTCACACCAAGAAAAAAGGCCGCGTCGGGATCGATACGGCCTTTCTAAAGGTCACTGAAACGTTACGTCCAGAGGGTCTAGCGGCCCCGACGTCCGCCCCGTGCTTTGCTGCGGTTCTTGCCACGCAGCTTGGATTTCTCAATCAGACTTTCATACTGGTGGGCCAGCAGATGGGACTGCACTTGCGTGATTGTGTCCATCGTCACCGACACAACAATCAACAGGGATGTCCCGCCAAAGTAGAAGGGAATCGCCAGTTGCGAGCGCAGGATTTCCGGGAACAGACAGATCGCCGCCAGATAGGCCGAGCCAAGCACAAGGATACGCGCGACCACGTAATCAAGATACTCTTCTGTCTTTTTGCCCGGACGGATACCCGGAACAAAACCGTTCTGCTTTTTCAGATTGTCTGCAACGTCATCTGTCTTGAACGACACATTGGCGGTGTAGAAATAGCTGAAGAACACGATCATGCCGACGAAGAACAGCAGATAGAGCGGCTGCCCCGGCCCGAAATAGGCCAGCAGCGTGTTCATGAACGGGCTGGTTTGCGTGCCGGAGAACGTGGAAATCGTTGTTGGCAACAACAACAGCGCAGAGGCAAAGATCGGCGGGATAACACCGGCAGGGTTGATCTTGATCGGCAGGTGAGAGGACTCACCCCCGTAAACCTTCATGCCAACCTGACGTTTGGGGTATTGGATGTGGATCTTGCGCAGGGCGCGTTCCATGAACACGATAAACGCGATCACAACCACAACCATGACCATCACACCAACGATAACCGCAGGGGACAGCGCACCGGAGCGACCCGACGCAAAGAACTGTGCCAGTGCAGCAGGCAATTCCGCGATAATCCCAACGAAGATGATCAGGGAGATACCGTTACCGATGCCCCGTGCCGTGATCTGTTCACCCAGCCACATCAGGAACATGGTGCCCCCGACCAGCGTGATAATCGCAGGCAGTTGGAAGCTGAGGAAACCAGGGTTGGTTGCAAGATCGCCAGCCTCTAGCCCGCGGGACATGCCGTAAGCCTGAAAGAACGCCAGCGCGACAGTGCCGTAGCGGGTGTATTGGTTGATCTTCTTGCGTCCGGCCTCGCCCTCTTTCTTCAGCTGTTCCAGAGACGGAACCATCGCTGTCAGAAGCTGGACGATAATGGAGGCAGAAATATAGGGCATGATCCCCAGCGCAAAGATCGCCATCCGGCCAATCGCACCGCCCGAGAACATGTTGAGGATACCGCCCACACCAGTCTGGGCCCCCTCGACAAATTCCCGCAGCGCACCGGCGTCGATGCCGGGCACGGGGATAAACGTCCCGATCCGGTATACAATCAACAAACCCAATGCAAAGAGGATACGAGATTGCAGTTCTTTCGCTTTACCGAAGGCACCCCAGCTTAGGTTGGAGGCCATTTGTTCAGCAGCAGAAGCCATGAACGTCCCTTTCATATAGTCGCACACGCGGCGTCCCGGGTGATGCGTCAAAAACAAAACGCCGCGGGACCAATCAACTGGGTCGCGCGGCGCCGAAAAACTTGATCGTGAGTTATGTAAGCGGCAGGTCCACCGCTCACAAGCCCAATTCAAGGGTTTTGACTTTTATTTGAAACGCCAGACCGGGCCGGCCTTCCAAATTACAGCCAGAACACTTTAGGCGTCAGCGTCGGCTTTCGCAGCCTGCGCAACGGTCAGCTTGCCGCCAGCCGCTTCAACAGCCGCAACAGCAGTGCGGGACGCGCCAGTGACTGTCAGGTCGATTTTGGAGGTGATTTCGCCCTTGTTCAGGATACGAACACCGTCCTTCACGCGACGCACCAGACCGGATTCAACCAGAACTTCTTCTGTGATCGGCTTGCCAGCGTCGATTTTCTTCTCGTCGATGAATTTTTGCAGCAGACCAAGGTTCACAACAGCATGTGTTTTTGCGTTGATGTTGTTAAAGCCGCGCTTAGGCAGACGTTGGTACAATGGCATCTGACCGCCTTCGTAACCGCCGATGGATACACCCGAACGGGACTTTTGACCCTTGATACCACGGCCACCCATTTTACCTGTGCCGGAACCCGGACCACGGCCAATGCGCTTGCGCTTTTTAGTTGCACCTGGATTGTCTGAAAGCTGATTCAGTTTCATTGTCGCTATCTCCTTTTGCCGGAACTACCCCCGATGAGCGACAAAGGGGCAAACACGGCGTTACGATGTGATTCTGGAAAGGTTCCCAGATTGGTGGCGTATAGAGGGGCAAGGCGCACAAAGCAAGGCTGGAATTCCATTTACCATGTTCCATCACCCCGAAACGAAAAACGCCCCCACAAATGCAGGGGCGTTCCAATTGGTCCGTAGGTCGGGCTTCAGCCCGACACAACGCTTAACCTTTTTCTTCGATGATCTCGACCATGTGAGGGATCTTGGCGATCATGCCGCGCACAGCAGGAGTGTCTTCCAGCTCGCGTGTTTTGTGCATTTTGTTCAAGCCCAGACCGATCAGCGTTTGACGCTGTTTTTCAGGGCGACGGATCGGAGAGCCGATCTGTTTTACAACAATGGTTTTAGCCATGATCTTATACCTTCAACTCTTCAGCCACATCGCCAGCAGGTGCTTCGGCAGGGGCGTCTGTTTTTGGCAGAATGTCGGAAACTTTCTTGCCACGACGTTGTGCAACATTGCGCGGGCTGGTTTCTTTGGTCAGACCGTCCATAGTTGCGCGGATCATGTTGTACGGGTTGGCCGAACCGATGGATTTGGACACAACGTCCTGAACACCCAACATTTCGAACACAGCACGCATCGGACCACCGGCGATGATACCAGTACCTTGCGGGGCTGTCCGCATCACAACTTTACCAGCGCCGTGACGGCCTTCCATGTCGTGGTGCAGGGTACGACCCTCACGCAGTGGAACGCGGATCATTTTGCGTTTTGCAGCTTCGGTTGCCTTGCGAATTGCTTCGGGCACCTCTTTGGCTTTACCTTTGCCAAAGCCGACGCGGCCTTTTTGGTCGCCAACAACGACCAGCGCAGCAAAACCAAAGCGCTTACCGCCTTTTACTGTTTTGGATACGCGGTTGATCGCTACAAGGCGATCTTGAAATTCGGGGTTCTCGTCGCGATCGCGACCCCGACGGTTGTCATCTCTAGCCATCATTGGCCTCCTGGATAGTGTGGGGTCTCCCCCAAATGTTCCAATCCTGGTGGGACGAAACCGTCCCCCGGATCATCGAGGTGGGCCGAAAGGCCCACCTGCAGACTTTAGAATTTCAGACCGCCTTCACGGGCTGCATCTGCGAGCGCTTTTACCTTGCCGTGGAACAGGAAACCGCCACGGTCGAAATAGCAGGTGTCAACACCGGCTTTTTTCGCACGTTCTGCGATTGCTGCGCCAACTTTGGCAGAGGCTTCGACGTTGTTCTTACCCACAACACCGAGATCTTTTTCCATAGTGGAAGCAGACGCCAGTGTTACGCCATTCACATCGTCGATCAGCTGGACGCTGATGTTCTTGGAAGAGCGGTGTACGCTCAGACGGGGGCGGCCAGCAGCCACCTTCCGCATTTTGCTCCGGTTGCGCATACGGCGCTTGAGGAACAGAGTTCTCTTGCTAATAGCCATGTTATGCGTTCCTTACTTCTTCTTACCTTCTTTGCGGAAGATATATTCGTCTTTGTACTTGATACCTTTACCTTTGTAGGGCTCCGGTTTCCGGTATTGACGAATGTTTGCTGCAACCTGACCAACAACTTGCTGGTCGATACCTTCAACAATGATTTCGGTCGGCTTGGGCGCTGTTACCGTGATGCCATCGGGCACTTGGTACTCAACGTCGTGGGACAGACCGAGCGCCAGCTTCAGGGTGTTGCCCTGCATCTGTGCACGATAACCAACACCGTTGATTTCCAGCTCTTTTTTGAAGCCTTCAGTCACGCCTGTTACCAGGTTGGCGATCTGTGTGCGGCTCATACCCCATTGCTGGCGTGCCCGTTTGGACTTGCCACGAGGAGTAACCAGCACACCGTTGTCTTCAACGGTAAGCGTTACATCGTCAGTTGCCTTGAAGGTGCGCACACCCTTTGGGCCTTTTACTTCTACGGTCTGGCCAGACACAGAGGCAGTTACGCCGCTGGGCAGCTCGACCGGTTTTTTACCAATACGAGACATCTGTCACCCCTTAGAAGATTGTGCACAACACTTCGCCGCCGACATTGGCTGCGCGTGCTTGTGCGTCTGACATGACACCCTTGGATGTCGATACGATGGAAACGCCGAGACCTTGGCGAACCGATGGCATATCCTTGACGTTCGCATAAACGCGACGGCCAGGTGTGGATACCCGCTTCAGTTCTTTGATCACGGGCACACCATCGAAGTATTTCAGAGAAATCTCCAGCTCGGGGTGACCGTTAGCGCCTGTACCAGCCTCATAGCCGCGGATGTAACCTTCGCTCTGGAGCACGTCCAGAACCCAGCCACGCAGTTTGGAAGCAGGTGTTTTCACTGTGGATTTGCCGCGCATCTGAGCGTTGCGAATACGTGTGAGCATATCACCGATAGGATCGTTCATATGTACTTCTCCTTACCAGCTCGATTTGACCATGCCAGGGATCTGGCCGTCAGACGCCAATTGGCGCAACGCGATCCGGGACATTTTCAGTTTACGATAATACGCCTTTGGACGACCGGAGACCTGGCAACGGTTGTGAAGACGGGTGGCAGAGGAATTGCGGGGAAGTTCCGCAAGTTTCAGGCGCGCCTTGAAACGCTCCTCCATAGGAAGATCCATGTTTGTCGCGATTTCCTTCAGCGCGGCACGTTTGGCAGCATATTTCTCTACCAGACGTTGACGCTTCAGTTCGCGTTGGATCATTGCAGCTTTAGCCATGATGTTTTCTCCTGTCCGCGATCAGTTTGTGAAAGGCACGTTAAAGTGCTTCAACAGACTTTTCGCTTCCGCATCTGTGTTCGCGTTCGTGTTGAAGGCGATATCCATGCCCCACATGACATCAACTTTATCGTAGTCGATTTCCGGGAACACGATGTGCTCTTTCAGACCCATGGCATAGTTGCCACGGCCGTCAAAGCTCTTGCCCGATACACCGCGGAAGTCGCGGATACGAGGCATTGCAACTGTGATCAGACGATCAAGGAATTCATACATCTGATCGCCACGCAGCGTGACTTTCACACCCAAAGGCATGTCTTCACGAACGCGGAAACCAGCGATGGATTTCTTCGCTTTGGTAATCACAGGCTGCTGACCGGCAATAGCGGCCATATCGGATACAGCAGAGCGGATTTTCTTAGAGTCGTTTACGGCTTCGCCAACACCCATGTTCAGCACGATTTTTTCGAGCTTGGGGATTTGCATGTCGTTCTTGTAACCGAACTCTTCTTTCATGGCAGCGCGGATCGTGTCCTTATACGCAGCCTTCAGGCGTGGAGTATAATCAGCCATTGATCACTTCTCCCGATTTCTTGGCAAAACGGACTTTCTTGTCGCCGTCCATTTTGAAACCAACCCGTGTCGGGCCGCCGTCTTTAGGATCGACCAAAGCAAGGTTGCTCAGTTGGATCGGCATCTCGGTTGGTACACGACCACCCTGAGAGTTCTGTGTCTGGGCCTGATGGCGGATCGCCACGTTAACGCCAGAAACGATAGCTTTGCCAGTGGACGGGTTTACAGACGAAATCTCGCCCTCTTTCCCTTTGTCCTTACCGGCCAGCACGATGACCTTGTCACCTTTACGCAGTTTAGCAGCCATTACAGCACCTCCGGCGCAAGAGAAATGATCTTCATGAAGTTCTTGGAACGCAGCTCACGAACCACCGGCCCGAAAATACGTGTGCCAACAGGCTCACCAGCGTTGTTCAAGAGAACGGCAGCATTTCCGTCGAAACGGATCGCTGTGCCGTCTTCACGACGGACTTCTTTGGCGGTGCGCACAACAACTGCCTTGCGAACTTCACCTTTTTTCACGCGACCGCGTGGAATGGCTTCTTTCACAGAGACAACAATAATGTCGCCCACGGAAGCGTACTTCCGCTTGGAACCGCCCAGAACCTTAATGCACTGAACACGGCGTGCGCCGCTGTTGTCAGCTACGTCAAGATTGGTCTGCATCTGGATCATGGTAGATACTCCGACCTTTGAGGACCTAAATGCAGTCTAGGCCCCAGGGTTTCGATTAACTGATGGTTTCGGCAGGGCCTCAGGAGGCGTCTGTCAGAACTTCCCAGCGTTTGGTCTTCGAAACTGGCGCACATTCCTGAATGCGGACTTTGTCACCAACTTTGAATTGCTCGTTCGCATCGTGAGCCCGGTATTTTTTGGACTTACGGATGGTCTTTTTCAGAACCGGATGTGTGAAACGACGTTCAACAGAAACTGTTACAGTCTGTGCATTCTGGTCGCTGGTCACAGTGCCGGTGAGGATACGCTTAGGCATTGTTCACACTTCCTTATTCAGCCGCTGCTTCAGCAGCTTTTTGGTTCAAGATTGTGTTCACACGCGCAACATCGCGGCGAACCTGGCGTACACGTGAAGTGTTTTCCAGCTGGCTTGTGGCCGCTTGAAAACGCAGGTTGAACGCTTCTTTCTTAAGATTGACAAGCTCCGTACGAAGCTCATCCGGGGTTTTGCCCCGAAGTTCGTTGGCATCCATAGCCATTTCCTTTTTTCAACATCATTGGCAGGCCGCATAGACGCATACTTTCGCATGCACATACGTCACCCTGATTCCAATGGAGTGGATGATGAACGCGCTCTATAGGTTGGATAGGGCAGGCTGGCAAGGGGTTTTATCACAAGACCGGACCTTCGCCCATGATTAGCAAAGACGCCGGCACTATGCAATCCGCTGTCAGCACCCGCGAAATGCAACGCCGGTGCCGGTAACAGACGAATTTCTTGCGGCCAATCTCTCCGCGATTACACGCGGAAACGTAAGGACACCACCTACACCGGCTTGCGGATAGAAGAAACAGGCACCGAAGAAGATCCGACCGCTTCCGTCATCCTGAACTTCGTTAACGCTGGTAGCGATCCTTTTGATGTGATCGTAGCACTAGAGGGCGGCCCCTTCCCTGCGGTTTCGGACATCACAGTGAACCTTTGAACTGCGGCGGGGCGCAGCGCCCTGCCCTAACCTGCCGCCCGTTCAGCCGCGCGGCGGGCCAGCACATCTTCCTGACGCAGCCATTTGTATTTCCTGTCGCCAGCCACGGTCCCCCAATACAACGGCCCCCCATAGCGCCACGGATCAAGGATGATCGATTCTTCCATCGTGCTGCCGACACGCCCGATCAGAACTGTTGAATGATCAATCCGGAAGGCCACATCGGAATTGGCAATGGCACGGTGCAGCTCCAGCGTTTGAAAATTCTCTGCCGCCAGACGGTTTTCCATATCTTCCGCCCAATGCCAGCACAGACCGCGCGGACGGGTGCCCGCATTCACCTTGGTATTGTGAATGAGCGGTGGGTCGGTGACGCCGTATTCCACCGCCAGTTTGCGCGGATAGTGAAACGCGATAGAGGCCGCGCGGGCCGCTTCAGCGGGGTCAACATTCGGTCCCAGCGCAAGGATACTGGCCTCCAGCGCGGCAACTTCAGACTGTTGCACAGGGGGCAGACGGTCCGGCGGGGGTGTCCCGCAGGCTGCCAGAAAGAGGGTTAACACCAGCGCGAAAGCGGTAAAGAAACGGCTAATAATGGAACTGCCCCCACGTCTTGATCTTTTTGGTCTTCATCAGTTTCGGCGCAGGCTAGCAATCCACTGCCCCCCTGTCGAGGGCGGCAGAGATCACAAAAACGCCAATGGGCAGCGTTACTTTGCCTCTACCAGCGCATAGTTGAAACTGACCGAGATCCGCTCTTCGTCGGACATATTCATCGGCACCTCATGGCGCAGCCAGCTTTCCCATAGCAACACATCCCCGACCTTCGGTGCCACGTAATGAAACGGCTTTAAATCGCCCGCTGCGTCTTTCTTACGGGTGGGCGCGGCCATCATCATGGCAAGGCGCGGGTCTTCGAATTTGATTGCGCTGGCATCCGACGGCATCGCCACATAGGTCGTACCACTGATCGCGGAATGGGGATGGATATGAGAGGTATGAATCCCCCCTGTCGGCAGAATATTGATCCACAAACTGTCGAGCCGCAGGGCGCGCCCCTCCAGATCAAAGGCCAGATCTTCGGCAAAAGCGGCCACATGGGCATCCAGTGACGCGACCAGATCCTTAAAGATCGGAAAGCGCCACGGCAGATCGTCAAGGCTCGCATAGCTGGTGTAACCGGGGAAATCGTTCTCCTCGCACCAGTCCTGTCCGGCCTCGTCGTCGTCTGCGATGGACAGACAGGTCGCCTCCAGCTCATCAGGGTTAATGGCGGCGCCCAGCTCGGTCAGTTGGGCGCGGTACAGGCGGGTCACAAAGAGGGAATCAATCTGGCTCATGCTCTGTGCATAGCGCAGGGACAAGCGCGGGCCAACGCGCTTTATCGGCTGCGCAGCGCCGTTTGCCGGGATGATCCCGCCAGAACCGCCACAAAGCCGACCAGCAGCACCACCAGACAAATCTGCAAGAGCTGTTCGTATTTATGCCCCTCAACCAGCACCTGTGACACCAAATCATTGTCCCGCAGGAAATAGGCCGCAGCACCCAGCATTGCAGCGGCGAATGCGCTCAGATAGGCCCAATGCGCGATACGGCGTCCGCCCACCAACCCGACCAGCAGCACCGGCGTCAGGAACATAGAAGCCGTGCCCGATACCGCTACCGCGTCAAACAGGCTTTGATTACCCCAAAGCGTCAGCGCCGCCCCAAGTGCAGCAAACACCAGCATGGCAACCCGTCCGCTTATCAGTGTGCGCGGCGCGAGGTTCAATTCCTCAACCACCAGCCGCGCCGCAGAGGACAGCGCGGAATCCAGCGTAGAGAGAGCCGACACCAGCAGCGACACCATCAATGCAGAGAACACCCAAGACGGCAGCATCTGTGCCCACGTCCCGAGCAACTGGTTCTCATAGGCCGCGCCCTCCAGTGCCGCCTGAATACCGAACAACCCGAAAGCCAGAATGCAGAGCGCGGAAATCCAGAAGGCATGGAGAAAACTGCGGCGCGTCGTATCCGGATCGCTGACAAAACCACGGTCCATCATTACCGGATCATGGACGGGATAGGAAAACACCTGAAGACCGGCAACTGCAAGAAGCACCCAACCGTTGTAACTGCCGGAAACACCTGTCGCTGTCAGTGTTGCCAGCGGATTAAAAAACGCACTGGTGACAAGACAGATAAACGCCGCGCCAAAAACCACCAGAAACACCAGCATCTGCACCACATCACTGCGCAAAGCAGCGCTCAGCCCGCCCCAGGCGGAATAGGCCAGCGCCATGAACCCGACACCGATCACCGCATAATCCTGATACCCTGCCAGATGGGGCAGAACCGCAGAAAAAATCAGCCCCACCACCAGCAGGTTGGCGAAAACTTCGGACAGCAGACGCAAGGCGATCACAAGATTATAACAGGCCGTGCCTGTGGGACCGAAACCCTCTGTCAGCCAGTCCTGCACAGAACCGGCACCGCTTTCCCGCAAGCGGCCAACGACAAACGCGCCAGTCAGAAAGGATCCGTAATAGGCGGTATAGGCCAGCACGCCGGCAATCCCGTAATAATACCCAAGGATCGCCGCATTCATCAGCGACCGCGCAAATATCCACGTCGTGACCTGACTAAGCACCAGCGTCCAAAGCGCCGGTTGCGCCCCCGTGCCCGTCTGTCCGCCATAGAAGCTGGCGACCGTGACACGCCGGGGGGCTGCCAGCAGGCTGGCGATAACGATCAGAATGAAAATTCCGGTAATGGTGTAAGCCTGCATGGGTCTCTCCGAAGGGTCTTCTATGCGCCTAGCAGGCTGTTTGATCACGCTCCAGTCACGTCACGGTGAAGCCCCGCCGCAAACACCGCTGGGCAAACCGGAAATTCGGGCGCAGAGTGCGGTCATGCCGATAAAAGAAACCTTTCCAATAGTCGAAATCCGCGTTCCGGTGAAACGCAAAAAGACGCTGGACCCCGCGAAGGTCCAAGCGCTGGCGGAAGATATACTGGAAAACGGCCAAACCACCCCGATCCGCGTGCGCGAGGGCAAAACCGGCGGCTATGTCCTGATTGAGGGATACCACCGGCTCGAAGCGCTACGCGCGCTCGGGGAGGACACAATCGAAGGCTATGAGGTACACGCCCGTCTGCATTAGCCAACCCAAAACGCAAAAAACCCCTGACCATACGATCAGGGGTTTTCAATTCTCAGCGTAGGTCGGGCTTCAGCCCGACACCACTTACCAGTCTTCGCGTTGAACGACGCGTGTTTTAACCGGCAGCTTCATTGCAGCAAGGCGCAGGGCTTCGCGTGCAACAGCGTCGGACACACCGTCAATTTCAAACATGATCCGGCCCGGCTTAACTTTGGCTGCCCAAAATTCGACGGAACCTTTACCTTTACCCATCCGGACTTCGGTTGGTTTTTTGGTCACTGGCAGATCAGGGAAAATCCGGATCCAAACACGGCCCTGACGTTTCATGTGACGTGTCATCGCGCGGCGAGCCGCTTCGATTTGACGTGCAGTGATCCGCTCGGGCTCGATTGTTTTCAGGCCATAAGACCCGAAGTTCAGATCGGAACCGCCTTTGGCTTGACCGTGGATACGGCCCTTAAACGCCTTGCGGAATTTGGTACGCTTTGGTGAAAGCATCTCTCTGTCTCCTTAGCGACGAGGTGGACGCGAAGGCCCGCCTTCTTGCATTTCAGCCTGACGACGTTCGCGTGCGGATGGATCGTGCTCCATGATCTCGCCTTTGAAAATCATCACTTTGATGCCAATGATACCATAAGCTGTCAGACCTTCGGCCCGTGCGTAATCGATGTCCGCACGCAGTGTGTGCAGTGGAACACGACCTTCACGATACCATTCGGTCCGCGCGATTTCAGCACCACCCAGACGGCCGGCACAGTTGATACGGATACCAAGGGCACCCATACGCATCGCGTTTTGAACAGCGCGTTTCATGGCACGACGGAAAGACACACGACGTTCCAGTTGCTGTGCAACACTTTCGGCAACCAGCTGCGCGTCCAGCTCCGGCTTGCGAACTTCAACAATGTTGAGGTGCAGTTCGGAGTCTGTCAGGTTCGACAGCTTCTTGCGCAGTGTTTCGATGTCAGCACCTTTTTTGCCGATGATCACACCCGGACGAGCCGAATGGATTGTCACGCGGCATTTCTTGTGCGGACGTTCGATGATCACACGTGCGATACCTGCTTGCGCGCATTCTTTCTTAATGAACTCGCGGATTTTCAGGTCTTCGTGCAACAGATCGCCGTATTCTGCCTTATTGGCATACCAGCGGCTGTCCCATGTGCGGTTGACTTGCAGACGGAAGCCAATTGGATTGATCTTCTGACCCATTATGCTTGCTCCTCTGCTGGCTGACGCACCAGAATAGTGACTTGTGCGAAAGGCTTCAGGATGCGGCCATAGCGACCACGTGCCCGAGGACGTCCACGCTTCATGACAAGGTTCTTGCCGACGTAGGCTTCTGCAACGATCAGTTCGTCAACATCCAGACCGTGGTTGTTCTCTGCGTTGGCAATCGCGGATTGCAGCGTCTTGCGAACGTCTGCGGCGATGCGTTTCTTGGAGAACGTCAAATCGGCCAGAGCTTTTTCAACTGGTTTGTTGCGGATCAATTGCGCCACAAGATTCAGCTTTTGAGGGCTGGTTTTCAGCATACGAGAAACGGCAAACGCTTCGTTCTCTGCTACGCGACGGGGGTTCTTAGACTTTCCCATGGCTTACTTCCGTTTCGCTTTTTTGTCCGCAGCGTGCCCGTAATAGGTGCGCGATGGGGAGTATTCACCGAACTTCTGGCCGATCATGTCTTCTGACACGTTGACAGGGATGTGCTTTTTGCCGTTGTAAACGCCAAAAGTCAGACCCACGAACTGTGGCAGGATCGTCGAACGACGAGACCAGATTTTGATAACTTCTTTGCGGCCGGATTCCCGAGACTTTTCTGCTTTTTTAAGCACATAAGCATCGACAAAAGGGCCCTTCCATACTGAACGAGGCATCTGTTAACGACCCTTCTTCTTGGCGTGACGGGACCGGACAATGTATTTGTCCGTGGTCTTGTTGCTGCGGGTGCGCGCACCCTTTGTAGGCTTACCCCAAGGAGATACAGGGTGACGACCACCGGATGTACGACCTTCACCACCACCATGCGGGTGATCGACAGGGTTCATAACCACACCGCGCACGCTCGGGCGGATGCCCTTGTGACGGTTGCGGCCGGCTTTACCGAAGTTCTGGTTGGAGTTGTCGGGGTTGGAAACCGCGCCAACAGTGGCCAGACATTCCTGACGTACCAGACGCAGCTCGCCCGAGGACAGGCGGATCTGTGCGTAGGAACCGTCACGACCAACAAACTGGGCGTAAGTCCCGGCAGCACGGGCGATTTGACCGCCTTTACCTGGCTTCAGCTCGATGTTGTGGATGATTGTACCAATTGGCAGACCTGTGAACGGCATAGTGTTGCCCGGCTTCACGTCAGCCTTTGCCGAAGAGATCACCTGATCACCAATAGCCAGACGCTGTGGTGCGATGATATAGGCCTGCTGGCCGTCTTCATATTTGATAAGTGCGATGAACGCGGTCCGGTTCGGGTCATATTCGATCCGAATTACCGTGGCCGGTACATCCATTTTGTTGCGTTTGAAATCAACGATACGGTACAGGCGTTTCGCCCCACCGCCCTTGCGACGCATCGTGATCCGCCCGGTGTTGTTACGTCCGCCGTTCTTGGTCAAACCCTGTGTCAGGGCTTTGACCGGACGGCCTTTGTACAATTCCGAACGGTCGATCAGTACCAGTCCACGCTGGCCCGGCGTCGTTGGTTTATACGACTTAAGTGCCATTCTTACTGTCTTCCGTATATAGCGCAGGCAAAGGAGCCTGCTATGGTTAAGGACCCCGAAGGTTCCAAGGTATAGGCCCCCGAAGGTGCCCGAATTGCGGTCGGCGAAAAACTGTCCGCCAAAAACAACAACGCCCCAGACGAATCTGGGACGGTGCAGATGGTGGCTTGTAGGAAAGAGGCGGCTTTGGGTCAAGCGTTAAAGGGAAAAACCTTAGCGTAACTAGCTCTGAGCAGACCCGTATTTTTGCAGCAAGCTATTTCTCAACTCATCCAGCTGATCCATAGAAAATGTCTCGCACCGTCCCAACTCCTTATGCTCGATCGTAACGGTATGCGAATCCGCACGAATTGTTAAATTTGAATTCCACATTTTATATTGCCATCCAATCTGTTCAGACGAAATCTCCAGTGCAATTAGATCTCCGTTTCGAATGCCGCTGTGTGCTTCAACACCGCCATCAGACAGCATGAGCCCTTCCGGAATTTTGAATTCGAAGAACATTTTTCGCCATTTTGGATTTATTTGTGCTTTAGCCAGAAGCTTTCCACTTTTGGCTTCGCCACGAACCCAACGTGCGTTGGTAACGGCTTGAACGCTCGAAAGCCTCAGCGCAAATCCGGCTTCGACCAAAGCGCACTTGAATAATCGGCTCCAAGGTAATTTACGTTGATAGATACACACGCAATCTTCATCTGTTTCAACAATCACTACATTCTTGGTTGTTTGCGCAACAAAGCGAGTAGACCCGTTCTTACCATTAGAAAGGGCATGAATTTTCTTCACAAAACGAACTTTCGAACCTTCAGAATCTTGGATTTTTGAAAAAGCCGTGACCAAGGCTATATAGGTATCTGATGGAATATATTTTTTGGCCAGCTCGTAAGCACTCAATTTCTTGGCAACCACGGCTTCGGGATCATCGAAGATCTTACTACGTTCTTTGTTCCAAGGCTCTGACGAGAGGATGTCCGTGTTTGGGTCCAAAAGCAAAAACTTTGCAACAGCCAAATAGTAGACATGGACTCCATCAACGTGCGCTTTACCGCCCACCAATTCAAACCATTTTTGAAAAGGTCTTGGACCAGCTTTACAGTATACCTCCATTGCATCTTGGTTCATTTTCAAACCGTAGAATCTAGAATCAAATCCGTTTAACTTCATCCAATCACGTTGGTCACCAGGCATCGCCAACCAGCTTAGAACGTCAACTAAGAGTTCATGTAGCTCACCCAAACCTAGCTCCCGAGCGGCATACATTAACCCGTCGACCTGAGGCCCCAATAACCTGTTCAATGCCTCCCCCTCTAAGTCAGCTTGTGCGTCCAACAAGTTACACAAATTCCCGACCCACTGGTTATGGCCACCGTTTAAAACCTGTCCGTGATAATATAGCAGGGCGACGATTTCTTGATACACTCTGGGAACCCGGCCTTGGTACTTTTGGATTGCCTTTAAGCTGTCCAAAAAATCGCCTAGAATTTCTGCTGGTGCATAAACATTCAAATTGAAATCTTCGGAATTCAACAAAACCCGCACAGTTTTCATGAAGAAGATTAACCTCGTGTCTCGTTACGGATTTGGCATTGCCATCTAAAGTAATTTTCAATTCGGCGATTGTAAATTCATATTGCCACCAACAAAAAAGCCCCCGCTTTACAGCAGGGGCTCTCTCAATTTCAAACCGTAGGTCGGGCTTCAGCCCGACACACGCAAGATCCGATCAAAGACCGGTAGACACGTCGATGGTGTTACCTTCTTCCAGCGTCACATAGGCTTTTTTAACGTCCTTGCGTTGGCCCAGGCGACCGCGGAACCGCTTAACCTTGCCTTTGGTGATGGATGTGTTCACAGCCTTCACCTTGACATTAAACAGGCTTTCAACAGCCTCTTTGATTTGCGGTTTGTTCGCGTCGATTGCCACTTCGAAAACAACAGCGTTATGCTCGGAAGCCATTGTTGCTTTTTCGGTGATGATCGGCTTGCGGATCACGTCGTAGAGTTCAGCTTTATCGCTCATTTCAAACGAGCCTCCAATGCTTCAACGCCAGCTTTGGTCAGGACCAGAGTGTCGCTTTTCAAGATGTCATACACGTTGGCACCCTGGCTTGGCAGAACGTTTACACCGTCGATGTTACGGGCAGCCAATGCAAAGTTTGCATTCACTTCCGAACCGTCAACGATCAGCGCGCGCTTCCAGCCGAGGTTTTTTACAGCCTTCGCCAGATCACCGGTTTTGGCAGTTGCCATATCGGCGTTGTCCAGAATGACCAGCTCGCCCGCTGTCATCTTTGCAGACAGTGCGTGACGCAGTCCCAGCTTGCGGAACTTTTTGGTCAGGTCGTGGGCGTGGCTACGGGGCGTCGGGCCTTTGTAAACACCACCACCGCGGAAGATCGGAGCCGAACGGGCGCCGTGGCGTGCGCCACCGGTGCCTTTCTGGCGGTAGATCTTCTTGGTGGAGTAGCTGACTTCGGACCGTGTCTTGACTTTGTGTGTCCCCTGCTGGCGTTTCGCCAGTTGGTAACGCACAACACGGTGCAGAATGTCTTTACGTGGCTCCAGGCCAAAGATCGCCTCGTCGAGGTCGACCGAGCCCGCTTTACCAGCGTCCAGTTTGATCACGTCGAGTTTCATTCTTCGCCTTCCTTCTTCTCAGCTTCAGCAGCAATTTCTGCTTCGGCAGCTTTCAGAGCAGCTTCTTCAGCAGCAGCAGCTTCGGCGGCGGCAGCTTCGGCTGCTGCGGCTTCTTCTGCAGCGGCTTCGGCAGCAGCTTCTTCGGCGGCTTTTGCAGCAGCAGCAGCGGCAGAGCGCAGTGCGGCAGGCAGAATGGCACTTTCAGGGAACGGCTTCTTAACCGCATCCTTAACAGTGACCCAGCAGCCTTTGGACCCGGGAACGGCGCCCTTGATCATCAGCAGACCGCGTTCGCTGTCTGTTTTAACCACTTGCAGGTTTTGGGTCGTCACGCGGGCAGCACCCATGTGACCGGCCATTTTCTTACCTTTGAAAACACGACCGGGATCCTGACACTGACCTGTAGAACCGTGGGAGCGGTGGGAGATGGACACACCGTGTGTTGCCCGCAGACCACCAAAGTTCCAGCGTTTCATCGCACCGGCAAAACCTTTACCGATAGATGTACCGGAGACGTCCACGAACTGACCTTCGAAATAGTGGTCAGCGATGATTTCCTCGCCAACTTCGATCAGGTTTTCAGGGGACACGCGGAATTCCGCGATTTTCCGTTTTGGTTCAACCTTAGCAGCAGCAAAGTGACCGCGCATCGCTGCGGATGTGCGTTTTGCCTTTGCAACACCGGCACCCAGCTGAACAGCGGTGTAGCCGTCTTTTTCGCCGGTGCGTTGTGCAACAACTTGCAGGTTTTCCATTTGAAGAACGGTTACAGGAACCTGTTTGCCGTCTTCCATGAACAAGCGGGTCATGCCCAGCTTCTTTGCGATAACTCCAGAGCGCAACATAATCTTCATGCCCCCTTAAAGCTTGATCTCGACGTCCACACCAGCAGCAAGATCGAGCTTCATCAGCGCGTCTACTGTTTGTGGAGTCGGGTCAACAATATCAAGCAAACGCTTGTGTGTACGGATTTCAAACTGCTCACGAGATTTCTTGTTTACGTGTGGACCACGCAGAACAGTGTATTTCTCGATGTGGTTAGGCAGCGGGATAGGACCGCGTACCTGCGCACCAGTCCGCTTGGCTGTATTTACGATTTCCTGTGTGGACGCGTCCAGCACACGGTAATCAAACGCTTTCAGCCGAATGCGAATGTTTTGGCTTTGCATATTCATGCCTTTCAAGATTGAGAGGAGGACCGGGCACTATTGCCCGGCCCTCGTCGAACCGGTTGGTGTATTACTCGTTGATTTTGGAAACAACGCCGGAGCCGACTGTACGGCCGCCTTCGCGGATCGCAAAACGCAGACCTTGTTCCATAGCGATTGGGGCGATCAGTTCAACGTTGAACTTCAGGTTATCGCCTGGCATCACCATTTCTGTGCCGGATGGCAGTTCAACAGTACCGGTCACGTCTGTGGTCCGGAAGTAGAAC
>NZ_MDVX01000018.1 GCF_001719615.1 Neptunicoccus sediminis | reverse complement strand
GAGGCGGCAAAGAAAACAAGAAAGGAGATGCCAGCATTGACCACAACATGACCGCTGAGACATAAACAAGGGTGGGTCAAATCTCGGTGAAAATACCGGGTCACTTCTCAACGGAAATCAACAGGCGTAGTTACCGGGCCTTATAGCTTTGATCCAGAGGCACGACATCCGCACCGAAGAGGCGTTGAATGGCGCTGGCACGCTGATGACGAGAACGGCATAGAGGTCGAAGACATCTACGCTAGTAACCTCTCGCAACAGTCGATCTATCAGCTGTTCCACGATAAGATAAACTGGCCCAATTTGCTTGCCTATTTAGAGCCTGCCTCGAAGGATGCGCCCCATCCGCCTCACGTTCTAATCATAGATGAGATCAACAGAGCTAATATTTCAAAGGTTCTGGGCGAGCTCATCACTCTGCTTGAAGAAGACAAGCGTGCGGGTGCCCTAAATGAATTGACGGTAACTCTGCCATACTCAGGGGACCGCTTTGCGCTCCCAGCAAATCTTCACATCGTCGGCACAATGAATACGGCAGACCGCTCAATTGCGCTTCTCGATACAGCACTTCGTAGGCGGTTTCGTTTCGAAGAAATTCCTCCTCGCCCCGAACTCCTGAGCGATATCGTCCTTGAGGGTATCGGTTTGGACAGTGTTCTCGAGGCGATCAACAAGCGACTTGAATGGTATCTCGGCGCAGATCACCTGATCGGTCATGCATACTTCACGAGCGTTGAAAGCTTGGAGCAGCTGGATGAGGTCATCGCCAACAAGATCATTCCGCTTCTGAAGGAGTATTTCCATGAAGATCTTAGCCGCGTTCGGGCCATACTCGGTGGTGGAAATGCATTCCTGCGCAGAGAGCGGCTAACGGCCCCACCCGGTGTGGATGAAGCGTACGAAGACGAAAGGTACAGATACGTAGACAATTATCTTGAGCTCGGACAGTACGGTCGTGACGCATACGATGAATTGATCGGGTCCGTTCAGCAGAAGCAGTCGGGCTAACCCTAAATGGCCAAACTCGCTAATCACCAATCGGTTTTGATCGAGCGCGAGTGGGGTGTATTCCCAATCGGTGAGAATGGAATTCATCAGAACGAGGCTGAGGCATTCTTCAAAGCGGGTGAGCGGGCCGCCCGGGAGCTGCGATTGCCACAAGGGGCTGTGCTCAACCGTGTTGTTGGAGGTCTCAAAGCGGGCCAAGTCTGCGGTGTTCTGAGCTACAAAGGCCGATCTTTGGAAATACTTCCGAAGATTAACAGCACAGAGTCAGAGAGCCGATTAGCGCTTGTCCGAATGCTCTCTGTTGCAAATGATCTTCGGGTCTCAGATGGCGAATTGGCTCAACTTCAAACTCAGCGGCGAAACTTACTTGAACTTCTCATCGCGCTCTTTGCCCGCAGGCTGACAAAAGCGATAAAAGGTGGCATCCAGAGGCGCTATAAGGGTCAAGAGGACGACCTGCCTTTTGTTCGTGGGGCAATCAATATTGGGCAACAACTCACCAAGCGGCCCGTGGCCCCGACAAAGCTCTTCTGCGAGTTCGACGAGCTCTCCGAAAACACACCAATGAACCGCCTTTTAAAAGCCGCTACTCTGCGTTTGCGTGGCATCAGCCGGAGTTCGGCGACCCAAAGAAATCTGCAGATCATACTAGATGTATTTAGGGACGTTGGTCGTTCTCAAAACCCGCTGGCGGAACCAATTCAGAATGATCGTAGTGCTACGGCTTTCTCCAACTTGGTGCCATTGGCGCGACTGTTCTTAAGAGGCGATTGGCAGAACACTACGTCGGGAAACACGACTGGGACGGCCCTCTTGTTTCCAATGAACGATCTTTTTGAACGCTACGTCGCCCGTCGCGCTCAACAGACACTCGGACGCGGCATCGTTCATAAGCAGCATTTTCAGCACCACGCTTTGAGCAATAAACTTTTCCGAATGATCCCCGATATTGTCATCGACTATACTGATGAGCCGGTGATCATTGATACGAAGTGGAAGCAACTCGATCCTACCGACACGCAAAGGCTCGGGGTCGCGCAGCCGGACATCTATCAGATGCTCGCCTATGGCCACAGCTATGCGACCGATGGAGCAATGCCGAGGCTCGTGCTCCTGTATCCTCACCATGCAGCTTTAGGGAAATCGGAAGGCGTTTTGCGTCAGTGGTCTGTAACCGGCTCTGAGATTCCTCTTACGATTGCGACCGTGGACATTACAAAGCGGCGCTCTCCAGAGCAGTGGCGAGATTTGTTTGAGCAGATTGCACCCGCACCATCTGTTGCGATTTCGTAGAGACCTTGTGTTTTCGCAAGTGTTTGCCGACACTGTGTTAAACACCGTGTTTCAGGTTACTGTGTCCAACACAGCGTTTGACACAAAACCCAAGGGCACCGGCGACGGGGTGCGAATACACCTTCACAGTCCAGCCGATAGCGAAGTGAATACCGCGGAATCAATCCGCCATGCCCACGAAATTTCGTATGCGGTGCGCCGCTCCCACACTTACAGCTTAGCGCTTGATCTGCGATTCAGAGGCTTCTTTGTTTTGTGGGGAGTTTCTCGATGGGAGCTACAAGCGAGTTTCTGGCAATGGTGCCTCGTCGTGCGGACGGGAAGCGGAATTGGCCGTCTGAGTTGAAAGCTCGGATTGTTGCTGAGACATTGATTGAAGGCGAGACGGTCAAGGCGGTGGCGAAGCGATACGAACTGATCCCCAGCACCGTGTCGGATTGGCGGCGGTTGGCGCGCCAGGGCAAGCTGGTTCTGCCAAACCTGGATGGCATGGATTTTGTGCCGGTCGAGATTGAAGCGCCTGCGCCCGAGGCCCAGCCTCTGGCGGCGACATCCTCCGGCACGATTGATGTGATCAAAGGCGATGTCACCGTTCGTCTTGATGCGGCGGCGACTGCGACACGGATCGCTGAGATCGCCCGGGCTTTGGTCACGTGATCACGCCGTCCCACAAGGTGCGGATTTTTGTCGCCAGTGATCCGGTGGACTTCCGCAAGGGCCACGATGGGTTGGCTGCTCTGGTTCAGAGCCAACTGCGTCAGAAGCCTTTTGATGGGTCGGTCTATGTGTTTCGGTCTAAGCGGGCGGATCGGCTGAAGTTGCTTTATTGGGACGGCAGCGGGCTTGTGATGGCGTACAAGCGGCTGGAGGATAACAGCTTTACATGGCCTGCGATCAAGAACGGGGTGATGCGGCTGGAACCGGCCCAGTTTGAGGCGCTGTTTGCGGGTTTGGACTGGCGGCGCGTGCGGCCTCTGGAGGTGGCAGCCCCAGCTGCGGCGGAGTGACTCACTGGCACGTTTGCACGGGTCATTCGGCCCTTGTTTTGCTATGGTATCGGTCATGACTGCACCTGACGAATTGCCTGATGACATTGCCGAATTGAAGGCGATCATCCGTGCGCAGCAGGATCAGAATGCGCGGCTGGAAGCCTTGGTCGCTTCCTTCAAAAAGGCGCTCTTCGGGGCCAAGTCCGAGAAGATCGATCCGGCCCAATATGAGCTGGAACTCGAAGATATCGAGACGGCCATCGCGCAGGTGGAAGCCGAGATCGACGCCGACGCGCGCACCGCGCCTGTGCGGCCCCCAAAGCCTCGCCAAACTAATCGCGGATCACTGCCCAAACATCTGGAACGGGTGGAGGTTGTCATTGAGCCAGAGTTGTCATGCGCGTGTGGAACTGAACGTCATGTCATTGGCGAAGATGTCAGCGAACGCTTGGACATCATTCCGGCGCAGTTCCGGGTGATTGTCACCCGGCGGCCCAAATACGCCTGCCGGTCCTGTGAGGGTGGGGTCACCCAAGTGCCCGCACCGGCCCACATTATCGCAGGTGGCATGCCGACCGAGGCCACGCTGGCGCATGTGCTCGTCTCCAAATACGCGGATCACCTGCCTCTTTACCGGCAAGCACAGATTTACAGCCGTCAGGGGATAGATCTGGATCGCTCGACCTTGGCGGCGTGGGTTGGCAAATCGGCGTTCGAATTGACCCCGGTTTATAATGCGCTCATGGACGACCTGAAACGCTCCACCAAGCTCTTCATGGATGAAACGCCCGCGCCGGTTCTGGCACCCGGGCGCAAACGCACAAAAACAGGATACTTTTGGGCGCTTGCCCGCAATGACAAGCCATGGAGTGGTGATGATCCTCCCGGTGTGGCCTTCACATATGCCCCGGGACGATCCGGCCAGCACGCAGATAATATTTTGAACGGCTTTAGCGGCACCCTGCAGGTGGACGGCTACGCAGGCTATAACCGCTTGCTGAAACGTCCGACGCAGGATGTGACGCTGGCCTATTGCTGGGCCCATGCCCGCCGCAAACTGCATGATGTTACCCAATCCGGAGCGGCACCAATCGCGCAGGAAGGTCTGAACCAAATCCAGGCACTCTACCGCATCGAAAAAGACCTGCGCGGCCTGTCTGCCGACCAACGCAGCGCTGCACGACAGAAACGCTCAAGACCCATCATCGATGCCTTCGAGCTTTGGCTCGCACAAAGCCGCGCCCGCGTCTCAAGCAAATCTCCGACTGGAGAAGCCCTGAAATACATCGCCAAATACTGGGACGGGCTGTGCCTGTTCCTCACCGATGGCCGCATCGAACTCGACAACAATCCAGTCGAGCGCACCATCCGTCCCATAGCCCTCAACCGCAAAAATGCGCTCTTCGCCGGACACGATGCCGGGGCGCAAAACTGGGCCGTCATCGCCTCCCTGATCGAGACCTGCAAACTCAATGGGATCGAGCCCCACGGCTATCTGTCAGGTGTCCTGACAGCTATCGCCCAAGGACACAAACAAACCGACATCAACGAACTGCTGCCTTGGAATTACGCCAAACCCGTGTGACCAGCGCACCGCTTACGAAATTTCACCTGAAAGCCGAACTACAGCTTAGCTCTATCGCCCCAAAAGAAAGCCAGGGCGGGAACCCCGCCCTGGCATTGAGGTCATTCGGTGACCGGATCTTCGTCGCGACGTGGGAAGGCGACCATTTCGACGTCGGGGAACATGCTGTGTTTGACGTTGATCGACGTGATGTTGCCGCTGTCGTCGGTGTTGACGAAGAGGACGCCGCAGCGGTCCCAGAAGTTCTTGCCGTCTTTTTCACCGGATTTGACGTTCAGTTTCAGAGTTTGAGTAGCCATTTTTTGATCCTCACTTTGAGTGTTTCGATGAACATGACCAAAGCTGGCACGAAGGGGCTGTCAGCGAGAAACTTGCCTCGCGAGGAATGCGCTGGCGCAGGGGAATTTTCTTGTTGAAGCGGGGGCTTGCCCCGCGTCGGACACGGCTGCCCGCTTATGTTCAGCAATCGGAAACACGGCACTGAGGATCTGGGTTTGGCACTCAGAATTTAACTGGTCTCGTCAACCTGCTCCGAAAGGGCGCAGGAACTTCTGGGATCGCAGCGGCCATTATTCTCGACATCTTACGCTGCAGCGTAATTTTTCCAGATTTGCGCTTCAGCGTAAGTTTCACACTGGTGTGTTGCTTTGTCCTCGAGAGGCGACAGCTGCCCCAGTTTGCGCTCGCGCCAGATCCGCTTCCTCGTGCTCGAAGGCTGTCGTCATCTCTTTGATTTCCCTCTCCGCAGCCCCCAAAGCCCGGGCAACGTCGCGCCAAGCCATAGTCGCTTCTGCGACCTCTGCAATGATGCGATCTGCCTCGCCGCGTTCGAGAAGATAGGATTCATGTTGCGCGCGGTGCAGAGCAATACTGGCATCCGGATTGTCGTCATCAACGTAGCTTTTGAGCATGCGTGGTTGGTTCGGAACAGGGTTGATGTCGTAGGCCGGTGAGAGGTGCCATCCGCCACGCCCACGCAGAAATCCGTGATTGCGCATATGGTCATCGAGGTTCGTGACAAGAATGGAAAAGGCAACCCGCCGGTACAGCTCTTCGCGGTCTTGATCGGGTGTGACGCTTTCTGAGGTGATAATGTCTGCCAGATCCAAATAGCTGTAGCTTTCGCCATCCTTGCCGCCCAGCATCGCCATAGCGGAGATGAACGGGATCCTGCCGTCCTCGTTCCGGTCAAACCGATGGGACAAGAAAACAGGCTTGTTGCCAGCCATCTCAAGCGTGTGATCCGAAACCGTGATTCCGGCGCGTCTTGCCAATTCCAGTGCAATGGCTTCCCAGCGTTCCACGCAATAGGTGTCGGTCTCTTTCGGGAACTTGGCGACAGAAAGACGGCCGTGTTGGTCGAGTATGCTGGCCTTCGGGCGAGCACCCCCGAGGGAACTTCCCGGAGCAAACAGCATTTTGAGGTCCTCAGCGGTCTCTTCCCCGCGAAGAACGCGCTGAGACGCATGAAGCAAATCACCGAGGCTCACCAGCGCAGGCACCCCGATACCCTTGCGCGCTTGAAACTCACCATCAACCTTGAAGCGCAGCGCGCCCAAACGGGTCTCGTCATTCACCCCAAGCAGATAGTCGGTTTCTTGCAGCACTCTCGGACGTCGCCCTTCGGCCTCTGCCATGCGCCCCTCATAGCGCCGCATCACCGTTCTGCCCCAGGTATCAGGGGCAGAATCCCCAAGCGGTGCGAGCATGTCCTGCCCTGCCTCAGGCACGAATTGCCCTTTGACGAGAGGCATGTCCGGCGAAAGCCCAAAGGCATTTTCGTCGGCAAGCCAGTCGTCATGATAGGTAAAAGACACCCGCTCTCGGCCGCGCCCCGCTGTGCGGTGGAGCGAACCGACCTGTTTCAGCCCCTTCCAGTCGATCCAGACCTCAACCATTTTTCAGTCTCGCACGCTGCGGGAGGTCATCCAGGGCCATCTGCTCGCCAACCGGATCATCCAGATCCCCCCAGCCTTTCAGGAGGCCAAGCGCCTGCAAAACAGCCACGTAAGTGCCGATCTTGACTGCGGGGTTGCCGCTTTCGATCTTGGCGATGGTCTGCCGCGTTGTGCCAGCACGCTGCGCAACAATCTCAGCGGTCAATTTGCGGCGCAGTCGCGCAACGCGAATGTTTTCCCCAAGTGCCACGAGCTCCTTACGCGCCGCCCTGGGTATTTTGATCGGAACAGCCATAATGATATCTCCAAGCGACACTAAGCACCCATATGTTACGCTGAGAAAACATTAATGTCAAATTTCATCGCTTAGCTCCATAACCCAACGCCGCCACACCAGTCACACCTTATGTTATCTCAGTGGAACATTGAGCGCATTAAGGTTACCACTACGAAACACAACCCGGTCACCTCACCACACTGATACAACGCGTCTGCTCGAACGAAACGATTGCGTTGTCTTCCTTCGAGAGTCATGCCTGCAGCCCCGCAGCGCGAACCTGTTCGGGCGTTACCAGCTTTGACGCGATCAAGTCTTCGATCTGGCGGTTCGTGATATGGCGGCACAGGGGGTGGCGCTCGTGGATCCACTCGGCGAGGCTCGCACGGCCTTTGGCTTCGGCCTCTCGAGCCTTCTCACGGTCGGCCTGGATCTGGGCCAGTCCCTTCTCCCATCGTCGCATCTTGAACCAGTTGTCCGAGAAACAGACCTTACTGCGCGTAAAGCCCTCGCTTTCCTTCGCATAGGCTTTGACCGCCTGAAGCAGGTCATCGGGCTCTATCCCGGCTTTCACAGCCGCTGCGATCTGGCCCAGAGTAGTCCGCCGGTCTCGGATCCTGTCTTCGGGATAGGCCGCCAAGATCTTCTCAGCTTCAAGATCTTCAACCTCCTCCGCCGCCTCGCGCCTGCGCGTAGGTGGTTTATGGATGGTTTTAGGATGGTTTGGGGTCCACCGTGAACCCCGTACCCCGTTCACCGTGGACCCCGTACCGGGTTCAGGCTGGACGGGGGTCACTGTGAACCCCGTCTCAATGTCGGGCTCGGCCGTGGTTTCGAGCGCGGCCACGCGCTCCAGAACGATGCGGTAAATGACGGTGTAGCCATTCTTGCAGTGCCGCCGCCCCGTCTCAATCAGAATGCCTTCGCGCAGGAAGTCGATGATGGTGCGCTTGACCGTGCTCTCGCTGAGCTCTGTGTGGCGCTGGATCGTCCCCTTCGAACACCAGATACCAGAGCCATCGTCGCTCGCTTTGTCGGCTAGGAACATGATGATCTGCTTGCGCGCGGCGCTGCCAAAGCGGCGCTCGGCGCATTCATTTGCGATGCGCCAGCTCATGATCTCACCGCCAATTGGGTTGAGGTCAGACCGGAAATGCCGTAGGTATTGGGACGGAGATATTCTTCTATGCCGTTGAGGTGGGTGGCCGCCCCCTCAGCGGTTTTTCTTTGCCCTTTCGCCAGAGCGGGAGACTGTGAAAAACCGTTTACTTGGGCCTCGTAACCTATTGAAAAGTGACCCTGAACGAAACAAGTCCGTTTACAATTTTTCCCTTTAAAATCAGCAAAATTTTCCGGATTGCAAATCCGTGTACACCGGTTCGATTCCGGTACTCGCCTCCATTAAAATCAATGACTTATCGGACTGTTTGCAAACGCGAGACTCAAAATTTAGGCATATTAACTTCATTCCATTCATTTCGCTGCGCTTTCACCGCTCTGCAATCCTTCTCTTAAGGCTGGTGAAACAGAGGTTCGCTACCTTCCTAAAAACTATCGTAGCTCAGCGTCCCGTTCGGCGCTGGACGATGGTAGTCATCCGCACTGCAAAAACTTGCAAAACGAGCTTCTGCTTGTAGTGAAGGTTCTGAACCGGGACTGGGGCCGTCAAATCCGC
The DNA here is from genome assembly GCF_001719615.1 of Neptunicoccus sediminis. Lineage (GTDB taxonomy): Bacteria > Pseudomonadota > Alphaproteobacteria > Rhodobacterales > Rhodobacteraceae > Amylibacter > Amylibacter sediminis. Next base: position 78,371 of record NZ_MDVX01000018.1, on the reverse strand, counting down.
CACTCGTTATCGCGTTACATTCAGCCGTGCGATTAACTGTGCGCGATTGCGCTGCTAAACGCTCATTTCTCACTTCTCAGTATCGTGGGAAAAATACGACATCGCATTCATTCCTAAAACTGTGTGTGGTGGAGAACAGTTTTCCTGTCACATCAACAGAATTATGACACTGGTCTTATCTTGGAATGCTCCATTGAAGCGCGATTTATAGGTGTTACCTCCGCTTCAAATGAACGGAGAATCAGAATGAAAAAGTCTTTAGCAATCACAGCACTCGCCCTGTCTGTGACTTTCAGCGCGGCCCACTCAGAGACACTGAACGTGGGCATGTCGGGCGGTTACTTTCCCTTTACGTTCGTGAAGCTCGATAAATTGCAGGGCTTCGAGGTTGACTTTATGAATGCCATTGCAGCCGAAACAGGGGACGAAGTGAAGTTTGTCACGATGTCGTTTTCTGGTCTGATCGGGGCTTTGGAAACGGGACGGATTGACACGATCGCCAACCAGATCACCATCACACCGGAGCGCGAGGAGAAATTTGCGTTTTCGCAGCCCTACGTCTTTGACGGCGCTCAAGTCGTGGTCAAAAAGGGTAACGAAGGGTCGATTACGGGCGTCGAGGATCTTAGCGGCAAGACTGTCGCGGTGAACCTCGGCTCTAATTTCGAGCAGTTGTTGAACGCGCTTCCGAACGCCAGTGACATCAATATCCGGACCTATGAGAGCAACATTGCCCAAGACACTGCGCTTGGCCGTGTTGATGCTTTCGTCATGGATCGCGTGTCCTCTGCTCAACTGATCGCAGAAAGCCCTCTGCCGCTCGCGTTTGCTGGTACGCCGTTCAGCGAAATCCGCAATGCGCTGCCGTTCCGTAACGACGAAAACGGGGTCGAACTGCGTGACCGCATGGACGCTGCAATCACCACACTGAAAGAAAACGGCACTTTGGCCGAGATCTCCGAGAAATGGTTCGGAACCGACATTTCGGCCGTGGAGTAGGTCAATGCGTGCGCTGGACTTTGAGTACATGGGAGACTTGCTCCCGATCCTTCTGGGGTATGTTCCCCTGACGCTATTTATGGCGCTGGTCGGTATGGTGTTCGCACTCATACTGGCCTCGCTTCTGGCGGTTGAGCGGGTTTTCCGCGTGCCGGTCCTTGACGGTTTTGTGCGCCTTTTCATCAGCTTCTTTCGCGGCACCCCGCTTTTGGTGCAGTTGTTCCTGTTTTACTACGGCTTGCCGCAGGTTCTGGCGTTTCTGACCACAATCAGTGGCGTGACAGCGACGATTATGGGCCTGACCCTGCATTTTTCTGCCTATATGGCCGAGAGTATCCGCGCGGCGATCCTTGGTGTTGACCGCAGCCAATGGGAAGCGTCGCAAGCTGTCGGCATGACGCAAACGCAAATGATGGGCCAAATTATCCTACCGCAAGCGGCCCGAGTGGCGGCGCCAACCTTGGTGAACTATTTTATAGATATGATCAAAGGCACATCGCTCGCTTTCACCTTGGGGGTCACTGAACTTATGGGCGCGACACAAAAAGAGGCGGCAGGCAGCTTTCTCTACTTTGAGGCCTTTCTTGTTGTGGCTGCGATCTATTGGGTCATGGTTGAGCTGCTGTCCTTCGCGCAACGCCACCTGGAAACCTACTTGAACAAGGCCTATGCAAGATGACATCCAATGCTGCTATATCAATCAAAGGGCTGAGCAAATCTTTCGGGGATACCCCTGTTCTGCAGAATATCTCACTGGACATTGCACAGGGGGAACGGGTGGTTATCGTCGGGCCTTCCGGTACAGGTAAGTCCACGTTGCTAAGGAGCCTGAACTATCTTGACCGACCGGACAGCGGGACGATCAGGGTTGGAGATCTGACCGTAGATGCCGCCCGCGCATCGCGGTCTGACATTTTGGCACTGCGGCGCAGAACCTCTTTTGTGTTCCAGAACTATGCCCTCTTTGCCAATAAGACAGCGCGTGAAAATATCACCCAAGCGCTCATCACCGTGAAAGGCCTATCCAAAGCAAAAGCCATTGCCCGCGCGGATGAGACATTGCGTGAAACAGGTCTCATCGGCAAAGCTGCGTCCTATCCTGCCGCGCTCTCTGGCGGGCAACAACAGCGCGTCGGCATAGGGCGCGCAATGGCTCTGGATGCGGATCTGATGCTTTTTGATGAGCCGACCTCAGCACTTGATCCCGAATGGGTCGGTGAGGTGCTGGACCTGATGCGGCGCGTCGCTGAAAAGCGTCAGACGATGCTGATCGTTACGCATGAAATGCAATTTGCCCGAGAAATTGCAGATCGGATTATCTTCATGTCAGACGGGCAGATTGTTGAACAGGGAAGGCCAGAGAGTTTGCTTGAAAACCCCCAGGATGCACGCACAAAAACCTTCTTGCGACGGGTTGCAAAGACAGGGTCTTAGAGCAGATGTGCGCAAGCCATCTACCCGTGACTAACACGGCGTTCCAGTCGTCGCCGCGTTTGCTCTGGCAGAGTTAGGAGCAAAGCCTGATCCGACGCGCACCCACCTTGCCCAACGCTGCGTAAACCGGCAAGGTTTGCTGTAGCACTGCAGCGACTTTTGCACGGGGCCGGACCAGTGCGTGGCAGGCCGGAGAGGTTTGCGATCATTTAACACGTTAGGAAAGCTATGTGCCGCGTCTTTGCCTATATCGGGCCTGAAATTCCCCTTGAGAGCCTGCTCCTTGATCCAGAAAACAGCTTGATCAATCAAAGCTTGGATCCCGAGCTTCATCCAGACCTGCAACTGGCGGGCTGGGGATTTGGCGCGTGGAGCGAACATCTTCTCAAGCCGGAAGAACCCTTGCTGTACCACAGACCCAAGGCAGCATTTTATGACGACAACACCAAAGGCCTTATCCCGAGCCTTCAGGGAAGTACCCTGCTCGCCCATGTGAGAGCATCGGACTATAATGCCAGTGTTGTTCAGGCCGATGAAAATTGTCACCCGTTTGCGTTTAAGGAAACGCCGTGGATCATTGCCCAAAACGGCGCCTTACCGAATTGGAGATTACTCCAAAGGGAACTGCTGGCGCATTGTGAAGATCGCTATCTCAAGCAGATGAAAGGCACCACGGACACGGAATTCCTTTATGTCCTGCTTCTATCACTGCTTAAGGGCGACAGTGACGAAGACGTTCAAAAAGGTTTCGAGCGGTTGCTCGAAGTCATTGTTCAGGCGATGCAAAAGCTCGATTTACCTGCGCTGACCAAACTGAAGATCGCATTGGTTTCGACTAACCGTATCATCGGGGTCAATTACGGATGCGGGCACGACGGAGAGACCGACCCTAAGGGCGATTGGAAACAACTGCGGCCGTCTGAACCGGGACAGGACGATATAGCGCTCTCCATGCTTTTAGAGCCGATGTATCTGCTTATGGGACAGAACTTTCAGGATCATGCGAAATCCTACAAGGTCGATCCCTGTCCACAGGGCGAGGCAACCTCCGCTATTTTCGCGTCCGAGCCGCTGACCGAGGACGGCGACGAATGGCTAAACATCGAATTTGGTTCGATGGTCGCTCTTGAACGAAAGGACGGGAAAATTCTTAAGAAAGTGATCACGTTGAACGTGTAGGACTGCAAATCTACCGCCGCAGTCACACGGACGTTCGCGCCAAAAGGAATAACATCAACGGCTGATCGCTACCTGAACTTCCAAGAAGTTGTCCGCTGACATGCAGGCGAGGGTCAACTACCGTTTCGTCAGCGAGGATCGCGGCACGTCCATGGTGATCCTTGCCCGGCATGGGGATGCCGCGCAATGCAGAGCTTTTGGCACGCTGCTGCGAAATCCCATTACCGCCCTGCTTTCGCGGCTTGCCCGTTAATGCGCTTTGGTGGCTTTCCAAAGTTCATCAGACAGAGTAGGCATCCCAATCATCACAGGTTTGGGACAGATCATGGCGCAAAAGGCCACCATTTATAAAGTCGAGCTCTCGGTTTCGGATATGGACCGGCATTACTATGAAACCCACAAGCTCACGGTGGCGAAACATCCGTCAGAAACAGATGAACGGCTAATGGTGCGGCTTGTTGCCTTTGCGCTGAACGCCCATGAACATCTGGAAATGACCAAGGGTCTATCCACGGATGATGAGCCGGATATCTGGCAGAAAAGCCTAAGCGGTGAGCTTGATGTCTGGGTGGCTTTGGGGCTTCCGAGCGAGAAAGTGATGCGGCAATCCTGCAGCAAGGCCGGCAAGGTGGTGATCTACCCCTACGGCGGTCGAACGGCCGAGATGTGGTGGGACAAAGTCAAAAACAGCACCACCCGTTTCGATAATCTTCAGGTTGTGTGTTTTCCCGAAGCGGACACGGCTGCATTAGCCAAGCTCGCAAGCCGCGCAATGAAAATTCAGGTTAACATTCAAGATGGCCAAGTGATGGTCAGCGCGGATGAGGGCATTGTCTATGTGACCCCAATAGAATGGAAGGGCGCCGCGTAACTGCGGGTGCTTTTTTCAGGTGCGATCCGAGGGAATACAGGCAAACCGCAACGCAGCCGTGCGCCGTGGCATGTTATTCATCATTTATTAGCTTTTGGCAGCTACGACATTTCGGAAAAGCTTTAGATGTCTTGTTTCGTCACGAACCGCATTAGTTGTGCTCAATACCCATAAGGAGATTTGGCATAACTTCAAGCCTTCACCGCCGCGGCAGGGGGTGTTTTAGCGCGGCGGGACAGCACCCATTCGCGGTAGGATATGAAGCTGACCGAACAGATGATCACGCCGCCGCCGAGCAGGACAAACACATCCACGGCCTCTCCAAAGACCACCAGCCCCAGTATGGTGGCCCAGATCAATTGCAGGAATGTGACGGGTTGGGTAACGGCCAGTGGTGCAGCTTTGAGGGCTTTGGTCATGGTGAAATGGGCCGTGGTTGCCAAGGCCCCGACAAGGGCCAGCCAGAACAATTCAGACATGCTCGGCGTTTTCCAGACGGCGATTGCGAAGGGGGCGATGCCGATGGTCACAAAAACGCTCAGCATTCCGACCACCAGCGACGGGCCGGCCTGAGTAGTCAGGCGTTTGGCCACCAGATAGGAAACCGCAAACATCGGCGCGGAGAGCACCTGTGCCATCTGGCCTGCGTTAATCTCTTGGATACCGGGGCGCAGGATGATCATTGCGCCGATGAATGCGATCACAATCGCCGCAATACGGCGCAGGGCCAGTGTCTCACCCAGAAACACAGCCGCGCCAATTGCGATGTAAATCGGTGCGAGATACCCGATCGCCGTCACCTCAGCGATGGGAATACGCGCCATTGCGTAAAACCACAGGATCACGCCAATGGCATGGCAAAACCCGCGTAACGCAAAGGTGCCCACCAGCCGTCGGTCCAACTGGTGCAGCCATTTGGTGCCCATGAAAGGCAGGATGAACAGCACCCCGAACAGATACCGGATGAAGGCCGCTTCCGCCGCAGGCACACTGGCCCCCACATAGCGCACGATGCCGGTGACGCCGACAAACAGCACACCCGTCAATAGCATCCAGCCGATCCCCACCCAAGGGCGGCCATAATCCATGTCCGGCACATCAGAAGCCATTGAAATCACCTGTACAAGAGTCGCCACACCCAACCCCAGATACACAAGAGGCGCAAGGGCGACCTGCCGAAATACCGCTACGGATATGGCCGGATCAGGCGGGACTCAGGAATGGGCTTTCAAAAAGTCCCGCAACAGGGAGGTGAAGACTTCAGGCTTTTCGACACAGGGCAGATGGCCCGCGCCGCGAATGATCTGAAAGCTGGAACCGCTGACCAGTTCAGCGGTTTCGCGCACCATATCGGGCGGTGTGGACCCGTCCTTATCCCCGACCACAGCCAGCACCGGCAGGCTGAGCCGCGCCGTGCTTTCCAGCAGGTCCGTGTCGCGAATGGCGGCGCACACACGGGCGTAGCCTTGGGCAGTCGTGCGCACCAGCATGTTGCGCCACATGGGAAAGTCGGAATGGTTGTGGAACTCCGGCGCGAACCAGCGTTCCAGAATGCCATCGGCCATCGGACCCAGTCCCTCTGCCTGCACTTTGGCGATCCGTTCATTCCACATATCGTCATTGCCGATCCGCGCGGCTGTGTCTGCCAGCACCATGACGCGGACCAGATCGGGACGCTCCGCTGCAAGCCCCTGCGCAATCAGCCCGCCGACCGAAAGCCCTACGACAGTGGCCCCCGAAACCCCGAAATGATCCATCAGCGCAGCCAGATCCCCGACCAACTCGCCCATGCTCCAGCCGTCCTCGGGATCATCGGACAGGCCGTGCCCGCGTTTGTCATAGCGCAGCACCCGATAGTCCTGCGCGAGATCCGCCACCACCGCGTCCCAGATCCGGAAATCAGTGCCCAGCGAATTGGAAAACACCACCACAGGGGCGTCCGAGGGGCCTTCGATCTGGCAGTGTAACGCTGCGTTGTTAACCTCTACGATCCTTGAAACCATGACACCGCGTCCTCTTGCCTGTTGTACTTTGATGTTCACATCTTTCATAAAGACCCCGAGAAAACAACATTCAAGGATATGCGAGAATGACCAGCCTTTCGAATAAATCAGCCATCGTCACCGGCGGTGCTTCGGGTCTTGGTGCGGCGGTTGCGACCCATCTGGCAAACCTCGGGGCCAAAGTCTGCCTGTTTGACATGAATCCGGATGCCGCCGCCACCACCGCTGCCAAAATCGGCGCATCCTGGCAACAGGTCGATGTGTCCGACGCCGAAAGCGTTGCCGACGGGTTTGACGCGGCACGCGGGGCGCAGGGTCAGGAAAGCATTCTGGTGAATTGTGCCGGAATTGGTCCGGCGGCGAAAACTGTGTCCAAGGGCGCACCCCATGATCCGGCACTCTTCGCCAAAGTGATCGGCGTGAACCTGCTGGGCTCGTTTTACTGCGCATCCCATGCTGCGGCTGGCATGGTGCAATCCGATCCCGCCGCACCCGATGGAGAGCGTGGCGTGATCATCAACACCGCGTCTGTCGCGGCTTATGAAGGTCAGGTCGGGCAAGTGGCCTACGCCGCGTCAAAGGGCGGGGTCGTCGGGATGACCCTGCCCATGGCCCGCGATCTGGCGGATAAGGGTGTGCGCGTTGCCACAATCGCGCCCGGTCTGTTCAAGACACCGCTGCTGGAAGGTCTGCCACAAGAGGTTCAGGACAGTCTCGGCGCACAGGTGCCCTTCCCGTCCCGCCTTGGCGACCCGAAGGAATTTGCAGCGCTCGTGGCGCATATCATCGACAACCCGATGCTGAACGGTGAAGTGATCCGTCTGGATGGCGCGATCCGCATGGCGCCCCGTTAAACGTGAAAGACCGGAGCGGGCCGCGCCCTAGGCTGCCCGTTCCTCTGCCAGATAGGCCGCCAGATCTGCAAAGACCTGCTCGCACTCCTGCGCCTTTTCTTCGAGTTTCCTAACCTTCAACCGATCCCCCTGCTGGCGGTATTGTTCCGCAAGCGCCAGGCTTGTGCGCCGGATTTCCACGATCGATACACAGGTCGTCCAGTCCTCCGAAGTCGGGGCCACCCCCGCCTTCTGAAAAGCCGCATCGAAAATTTCTTTGAATAGTGTCATGTCGATCCGTTCCGCTTTTGTCTCCACCAAAGGTCCTCCATCCTTTGCTATAAACTAAGCTAGATTTGAAAAGTGGCCAATTAGCGGCAAAAGTTAATAATTCGTTAACAAATCATACAGCTGGCAGAAAAAAGGGTGTTTTAGCGCTGCAACCCTGGGGATATTGCGCAAGAAGGGGACTCACGCAGATGGTCGGATCAAGACGCATCCGCCCAGCGAAACAGGTCCGGCAAAGGGGCATGGAAAAAGGGCCGCGTTGCGCAAAACGAGTAGGTCGCTTGCAGAAGCAGCGTTAACGATAGCAAAAACAGATAGATAGCACAGGGTACGAGACCGGTTGCCCTGTGAAAGTGGCGATCCCATCAGGACTCGAACCTGAAACCCTCTGCTTAGAAGGCAGATGCTCTATCCAGTTGAGCTATGGGACCGTTAAACGCGTTCTGACCAAAAAACCTGTGGTTTGCAAGCCCCTCAATGGGTCCAGACAACCCGTCTGTTTGTGGCAAAGTTGTCACCGTAACCGCCGCTGCGCACGTTTTGCTTGCGGTTTTTAGGGTCAACGATGGTGAAGGGAATGCCGTTGGTAGAGGCGTAATCAACCGCGGCATCCTTGCTGTCAAACATCAACCGGATCTGGCTGTTCATATCGCTCGAACTGGTCCAGCCCATCAACGGGTCGATCTGGCGCGGCTCTTGCGGGCTGAATTCCAGAACCCAGTTTTTCGTTTTTGCCTGACCAGATGTCATGGCATTGCGTGCAGGTTGATAAATTCGTGCCAGCATGGGTATCCTCAACTCTCCCGTTTCGGGATGATCTAGCGCATTATGTGCACTGACAAAAGGTAAAATGCACAGGTTTCCGTGGCATTTTACAACACTATTCATCCGTATAATAGCGTGGGCGGCAGGGTTTGCACGTATAATTAACGCGGCAGGGTGACACAAAAGGCCGCCCCGCCCAAAGAAGACCCCGCCACGGCGATTTCGCCGCCCAGATTCCGGACAATCTTACGCACCATCGGCAGACCGATTCCCGCGATCTTGCCCTCCTGCCCCGTCCCGTCCAGTGTCGCGAACAGCGTGAAAATCCGCTCCCGATGTTCCTCTGCAATACCGGGGCCGTTATATTCGACCGAGATTTCAACCGTCTGCTGTTTTTGCACCAGCCGGATAAGCAGGTTCGGATCGGCCGAGGTTCCATGTTTCACCGCGTTCGAAATCAGATTGCGCAGAACGATGGTTAATTTGGCCTTATCAATGCGTATCCTGTCGCCGCCTTCAATGACCACCGGCAGATGCGGCGGCGCGTCCATCTCAATGATCGAACGGACCAAAACCCGCAGATCCACCAGTTCAATCCGATCCGCCAGTGCACTGGTCCGCATCAACCCGAGGGTCCCCTCCACCATCGCATCAACCCGCAGCGTTCTTTGTCGGATAAGCTCAAGATCATCGCGGCTTTCCAGTCCCAGCCGGCCCTTGTTCTCGGTACAATCGGTGATCACCTCTTGCACCAGAAATGCAATCTGTTTGAGCGGTGAACGGATGTCGTGGGTCGCAATTCTGGCCATATCCTCCAGCTCCTCTGCGTAGATGTGGGCGGCGGCCAGTTCCCGCGCACGCCTGCGCCGTTCCGCAATCAGGAATACGAAGACAACCCCCACCGAGATCAGAAATGCCCCGAGAAGAAGCACGATAGCCCTGATGAATGTCGCGGTCCGCCGCGCCTGTTCCGTTGCGCGTGTGGCCAATTCCGCACGGGCGGCGGTTGCGACCTGCTGGATGTTTTCAAAGGCGGAACTGTCGTCTATGCGCACCCGATCATCAATCTGCGCCGGTATGAGGCCTTGACTGTGCAGTGTTTCAACCCGTTTGATTGCGACGGAATACTGGTTAATCACGTTACGGGTTGCCTCAAATCCCCGCACCATATCGAGGTGTTGTACCAACTCGGACAATCCATCTAGTTCCGTTAATAAACGATCCACGTTCTGTTGTGCAGCATCGCGATAAGCCGTTTCTTCAGGCCGCAACAGGTAATTTTTAAAGTTATGGATGAGTCCGCCATACCCCAATTCCCGTTCAAAGGTCAGCATTCTAGCCGCAAGTTCGGCAGCCAGATCCCGCTCCACCCTTGGCGCAGTCCAGTTGCTGAAAACGGTTAGGGCCAAAGCCGCAACGCCAAGCGCGGCTGCGACAAGAACCAAACCAAGTCTATTATGATATCTACCAAAATATTCCATGCATCGCCCCGGCGATTGTTCCACTTCAGGCTAGGGGCAATTGATTACCAAATCGTATACAAGTTCGGAAATTGCGCGTTGGCATCACAAAATTAAAGCTGCAAAAATTGGAGGGAGGCTATCGACCGGACGCAGGGAGCGAGGGGTGGGTGGTTGATATGCACCCGATCGATAGCCGGTCTTGCTGATCGCAAGGCCATTCAGGCATAAAATTGCCTTTTTTCAATCACAAATACCCCAATGGGTTGCATTTTATGCGCACTCACAACTCTTAATTGCGCAAGGCGCCATACTCGTTACTGCCCGGTTTGAAGATACCTGTCATCTTGGTCGGGATGGGTCCGACCTCCGCCAATATTCCAGCGAGAAGTAAACAAATGATTAACCATGGCCGAAAACCGGCGCCTAATACTGACAAATATTGTCATTAAATGCCCGTCAATTTGCCGGAGGAATGGTGAAAGTGCCGGAAATCCCTTATTCAAACCTTGAACGGGAACAAAAGACGATCATTTAATGGCGTCAAAGGAGTCTCCATGAGTGATATGCAAATGCCCCTGACCACGCCGGTTCCCCAGCATCGCGGAAAGCTGGAGGGCGGGCGTAAAATTGTTATGCATACGGAATTCAGCCCTGCCGGAGACCAGCCAACCGCCATTCGCGAACTGGTTGCCGGTGTACAAGACGGTGAACAAAATCAGGTCCTGCTCGGGGCGACCGGCACGGGCAAGACCTTTACGATGGCCAAAGTTATTGAGGAAACTCAACGACCTGCGATTATTCTGGCCCCGAACAAAACTCTCGCGGCGCAATTATACGGCGAATTTAAATCGTTTTTTCCCGATAATGCAGTGGAATATTTCGTCAGCTTCTACGATTATTATCAACCAGAAGCCTACGTCGCGCGGTCCGACACCTATATTGAGAAAGAGAGCCAGATAAACGAACAGATCGACCGGATGCGCCACTCTGCCACCCGCGCCCTGATGGAACGGGATGATGTGATCATCGTGGCGTCGGTGTCCTGCATCTATGGTATCGGTTCCGTCGAAACCTACACGGCCATGACGCTCGACCTGATCACGGGACAGGATTATGACCAGCGCGGGGTCATGGCGGATCTTGTCGCGCAACAATACAAACGCAATGATAATGCGTTCACACGTGGGTCGTTCCGCGTGCGTGGCGACAGTTTGGAGATATGGCCGGCCCACCTTGAGGATCGCGGCTGGCGGTTGTCGTTCTTCGGGGAAGAACTGGAAAGCATCGTCGAATTTGACACGCTAACCGGCGAGAAACACACCAGTCTGGACAAGGTACGGGTTTACGCAAACAGCCATTATGTGACCCCGCGCCCAACGATGAATCAGGCGATCAAAAAGATTAAGGAAGAGCTTAAAATACGGCTCAAACAACTGGAAGGCGAAGGAAAACTGCTCGAAGCGCAGCGGCTGGAGCAACGCACGAATTTCGACCTTGAAATGCTTGAGGCGACCGGCGTGTGCAACGGCATTGAAAATTATTCCCGCTATCTGACCGGGCGCGCCCCGGGGGAGCCTCCACCCACATTGTTCGAATATATTCCGGATAATGCCATTGTTTTTGCTGATGAATCCCATGTCTCGGTCCCCCAGATCGGCGGCATGTACAAGGGCGACTACCGGCGCAAGTTCACCCTTGCCGAACACGGCTTCCGTCTGCCGTCCTGTATGGACAACCGACCGCTGAAATTTGAGGAATGGGATGCAATGCGCCCGCAATCGGTGTTTGTCTCTGCCACCCCGCAAAAGTGGGAGTTGGAGCAATCCGGCGGCGTTTTTGCCGAACAGATCATCCGTCCGACCGGACTTCTCGATCCGCCGGTGGAAATCCGCCCTGTAGAGACCCAAGTGGACGACCTGCTGGATGAGGTGCGCAAGGTCGCGCAAGAAGGCGGACGCGTGTTGGTGACGACGCTGACCAAACGAATGGCCGAGGATCTGACCGAATATATGCACGAACAGGGTATCCGCGTGCGCTACATGCACTCGGACATTGATACGCTGGAACGTATTGAAATCCTTCGGGATTTGAGGCTCGGGACGTTTGATGTGCTGATCGGGATCAACCTCTTGCGGGAGGGTCTGGACATTCCAGAGTGTCGTTTGGTGGCAATTCTGGATGCCGACAAGGAAGGTTTTTTGCGCTCCGAAACCTCGCTCGTGCAGACGATCGGACGGGCCGCGCGTAACGCTGAGGGCCGCGTGATAATGTATGCGGACCGGATCACCGGCTCTATGGAACGCGCCCTTGATGAAACTAACCGGCGCCGCGAAAAGCAGCATGCCTACAACGTGAAACACGGGATCACGCCGGAAACGATCAAGAAAAACGTAGATGATGTGCTCTCCGGTCTCTATGAGGGCGACACCGATATGTCGCGCGTGACGGCGAAAATCGACAAACCTTTGGTCGGCGCAAATCTTCAGGCCCATCTCGACGGGCTGCGCAAGGATATGTTGAAAGCGGCGGAGAACCTCGAATTCGAAGAGGCAGCCCGTTTGCGGGACGAAGTGAAACGGCTTGAGGCGGTGGAACTGGCGGTGGCGGATGATCCGCTCGCCCGTCAGTCCGCAGTAGAGGCCGCATCCGAGGCCGCGCAAAGATCCAAGGGCCGCTCGACTGCTGGCAAGGCCGGAACGCGCGTTTACAAAGGTAAGAGTCAGAAGCGAAAGTTCTGATCGCACTGCGGCCCGCCCCGATCATCGGGGCGGGCGCGTGTATTACCTGTTTCAGCGCGGGGTTTTAGATCGTATCGTCACACCGAACGGTCGCCCGTACAGTCCCTTTCACAGGCTCCGACCAATTTATGTCAAAGCTTTTTCCGCCCGTGCCAACGCCCCCCTCTCCGTAAGGTTGGGTGTAGATTTTGCTGTTGGAGCCATTCCGGATCGGACCGTCCGGCACCAGCGCCGTCACAAAACGCGCCTGCCCGTCGAACGGCATATGCTGGTTCAAACTGGTGCGCCACTGATCGTCCACCGTATTACGATTAACCTCAACCGTGACGGGGTTCATGAAGGGGGCATCTACATTGTTAAACGTATTGCCCTCCACCGTAATATTGCGAAATTTACTGCTGTCCAGTCCGGCAACAGCGTCATCGACCATCTCTACCCTTTGCAGCGACGGACCGCTGAAAGCCTTGAAAACATTGCCACTAATGTTAAGCCCGTTAATGAAATGCCCCGTGCCATAGGGTTTTAACGACAGCCAACGAAACCACGCCGCTGTGCCGGAAGCCGTGAAATGGTTGCCGGTGATCGTCAACCCGCCAAAGGAAAATCCGCTGGTGATACTGGGTGTGGCGTCATGCTCGTTGGTCCAGTCGATAAAGGCGTTATCCACATAATTTCCGACAATAGTCATTTTCGGATGGTTGTTGGTGATGACGATCCCCGCCGAGCGAATATTGCCGCCGGTTGGATCATCCTGAAAGAAGTGATTGCCCGACACAATCGCGCCGGAACCGCCGATCACCGCCCAGTGCAAAAACCGCAGCGCCCTGTTATGCCGCAGCTTTAAATCGTTGCTATTGCAGTTAAAGCCGACTGTTTCACGGGCCGACACTGCCAAAGGCTGTTCGTTTGACAACCATTGATTGCGATCCAGCATCATTCCCGCACAGCCGCGCCCCGCAGAGGTCAGCCCGCGATCCTTCGGAGAGGTAAAAAAGCAATCTTTCACGTGGAAAATCAAACCCGTGTCAGCCAGCAGAATGCCGCTGGACCGGCCATTGCAGGCAAATTCGATGTTCTCCAGCGTGAAGCGAGCCAGGTTCGAAAATCCCGAAAAATCGAGCATGTATCTGAACCGCGTGAAGGTGTAACTCTGGCTGGTCGGGGCGTCCCACAAGGGGTTTGACAGAGTGATCTTGCCCGTCGCTGTATCCACACTCCGTACGTAGATTTCGCGCCCGACTCCGGTGCCCGTTACCAGCGATCCCGCCTCGACCCCCGCCGGATTGGACAGGCCGGACAGCGTATAAGGATCGCTCGCGTCGTAGGTCGCGGCACGCGTTACCGTACTGACATCCCATTGCGCGCTGGAGGACGCTGAAATCCGGCCGTTCCGGATCACCCGCCGCGTTGAATAAGAACTTTTATTCCCCACTGCCGCCTGCACATCAATTGGCGCACTAATATCAACAGAGCGCCCGCACAAATCCAGCGAGTCGTGATCCGTAAAGTTGAACAGGGCCTGAACAGCCTTTTTGAAGGCCAGCTCCTCATCCCCGAAAGCGGTAAAATACGTGGGGTAGTCAAAATTCTGCAAAAGTTGAAAAAGGGCATCATCTGGCATCAAAACCGTGCCTTGAAAGCGTATTTCCGACGCAATTGTGATAGAGCTATCCAGATAGAACGCGCCCTCGGGCACCAGAACCGTCCGCCCGTCCGCCACCGCATCGGCCGCTTCAAAAGCGGCTACATTGTCTGTGGTGCCATCCCCGACAGCCCCGAAATCCGTGACATCAACCACGTCGAGCATGGAGCGAGTGTAGATGCTGCTCACATCTTCAATGATCAGATCGTCAATCCGCACCACGCCGTCATTCACACCGGTCAGGTCAATGCCGAAATGCCCGTAGACGGCCTCCTGCCCCCAAACCATATCAACGCCGCCCCGATGACCCGAACCGACGATGGCCGAGACTTCAACCACCTCTCCGTAGTTTTGCAGAGCTTTGGACGGTCCGGTTTCAACCACACCGGACAGATGCCCGCCGCCGCTTTTGCCAGCCCAGGCCGCGATGCGGACAGAAGGCAGCGGACCACTCACCGCTTTGATACGCGCCCGAATCTGCCAGTAACATCCGGGTTCCATCGGCGTCTGGCCGGTGTAGCGCAGCCTTTGAACATTGTCGGTTTTCAGCAGTTCGAGACACCCGCCAAAATCCGCATCCGCCGCAATAAGCGTAGCGTTGGCCGCTCCGTCGTAGGTGTCTGAGCCTGGTGTGCCGTCTTCGCGTGACCAGACATCCAGCCCGAATTCGAACGCAGGCGGCATCAGTTGCAGACCGTCAGTTAATGCTTTGTTCATAAAAAATCCTCTCAAATCCGGCACATCAGCAGGCCGCAATCGGATTGAGAGTTATCAAAGAAAACTGAACAGACTGTCGCTGCGCCGAACGCAGCCTTAACGGGGTATTAACCGCGCTTTAAGCTCCTACCGCCGGAGACTTTTCGATACTGACACCCGTAATCTGCCACCGCCCGTCCACCTGCGCCATAGAATAGCGGGCAATATAATACTGCCCCTGACGGTCCATAATAGAGACATATTGTTGAAGGGCGCCGTCTTCTTCCCGAAGTTCATTGAAAATCACTTCTGCAGGACGATGGACCATAGGATACCCCTGCCGGACCATCACGCCAAACCGCTCCGCTGTGCGAAACATCTGCTTTATATTTGGCGCCGCAAAGGTGAAGGCCGTTTCAAAATCATCCTTCAGAAATGAGTCAATCTGCGCCCCGATCACAGCTTCTATATCGCTGTTCTGGGCCTTTACCGGCGCCATCCACAGAATTCCGACCGCCGCCAGTGTCGCAAAAAAGGTAAAAATACGCATTCTAAACCTCCCTGTAATATTCTAAATCTAGTCCGGCGCAGCACTGGGTCAAACCGCTCTTGATCCCCTGTTGGAAAACCGGCATCACTACAACAGCCGTCAGAGCCATTCCCGAAAATCCAGCATGAGGTCCGCACCATGCCCCAAGACCCGATCCGTCCCACGGACGCAGAGGCAATTACTCTGGCAAAGTCATTGATCCGGAACGCAAATTTCGGTGCGCTCGCGGTGATAGACCCGAAATCCCGGACTCCCAGCGTCACGCGGGTGGCGGTGGGCACCACAAAGGATGGCGTCCCCGTGTCACTGATTTCCGATCTCTCGGCCCACACCAAGGCGCTGCGCAACGATCCCAATTGCGGCCTCCTTCTAGGAGAACCGGGCAGCAAGGGCGATCCGCTCACACATCCGCGCATTTCCATTCAGGCTCAGGCAACATTCTTGGACAAATCCACCGCACAATACGCCGCGATCCGCAGTCTGTATCTCCAAAGCCATCCGAAATCGAAACTCTACATTGATTTTGCAGATTTCAACTTTGTGACCTTAGAAATCACATCCGCCGCGCTTAACGGCGGTTTCGGCAAAGCCTATGAGCTATCGCCGGACGATCTCATCTAGCACACCAGCTTCTTATGGCTAAAAATATCCAATTTTCAAAAGTCGCCACTTACACGAACCCTGCAAAAAGGGCGATGAACCGCAGTCCACCGCCCAAATACCTTGCACGTTCCGGACAATGTTGCTCTTACCCCAACTCTCCGGCAAGTCCGGCCTCGATCAGCGCAACAGTCTCATCCACGCCGTAAAGTGCCACAAACCCGCCGAAACGCGGCCCTTGCGACGCCCCGAGCAGCACTTCATAAATCGCCGTGAACCAGTCACGCAACGGCTCAAACCCGTGGTTTTTCCCAACAGCGAAAACGATCGACTGCAAATCATCTGCATCGCTGTAATCAAGCGTCGCGACCAATCCCTCGTCTTTGCCCATCGCAGCGTTCTTCTTGTCGATCATCGCTTTGGCAACATCCGCGTCCCGCAGCGCCGCCGCAAGATCCTCCAGCGCAGCCCGCTCCTGTGCGCTCGGCGCGCGGAACTTTTTGCTTGGTTTCACGAAATCATGGTAATAACGCACCGCAAATCCGGCTGCCGCATCAAGGGTCGGGTTCGTCTCGGGGGACGCGTCGGGCGCGTATTTATTGATAAAGCCCCAAAGTGCATCCTTGGTTTCCGCGCTAGACACAGATGCCAGATTCAACAGCATTGCAAAAGGCACCACCATATCGCTTTTCGGAACATCTGCCCCGTGGATGTGAAACACCGGATTGTTCAGCCGTGCCGCAGCATCCTGCGTTTCATAGGCTCGCAACTGCTGATGGTATTCATCCACCGCTTTGGGAATCACGTCGAAATGCATCCGCTTGGCTGTCTTTGGCTTGAGGTACATGAAATAGGCCAGCGATTCCGACGAGGCATAAGTCAGCCATTCGTCGATTGAAACACCATTCCCGGAGGTCTTGGAAATCTTCCGTCCCTCTTCGTCAAGGAACAGTTCATAGGTAAAATGCTCCGGCTTGCGGCCGCCCAGAATTTCACAAATGCGATCATAAATCGGCGTATTGGTGGAATGATCCTTGCCGTACATCTCAAAATCAACATCGAGCGCCGCCCAGCGTGCGCCGAAATCCGGTTTCCATTGCAGCTTCACGTTACCGCCGGTGACAGGCAGGGTGATCTCGTTCCCGTCCTCGTCGTCAAACGTAATCGTGCCATTTTTGCCGTCCACATGTTTCATCGGCACATAAAGCACACGTCCGGTTTCAGGATGGATCGGAAGAAAAATAGAATAGGTTTCCTGACGCTCTTCCCGCAGGGATTTCAGCATCACCTTCATCACATCGTCATAACGTTCCGCCGCACGCAACAGGATCTCGTCGAATTTACCGTCACGGTAAAATTCGGTAGAGCTGATGAACTCATACTCAAATCCAAAAGTATCCAGAAAACGGTTCAGCATCGCGTTGTTATGGGCGCCAAAACTTTCATACTCGCCAAAAGGATCAGGCACCGAGGTCAGCGGACGCTGGAGATGTTCAACCAAACTGTCAGGATTGGGTACGTTGCCCGGCACCTTGCGCATACCGTCCAGATCGTCGGAAAAACAGATCAGGCGGGTTGGAATATCAGACATCACTTCAAAAGCGCGGCGCACCATGGTGGTCCGCGCCACTTCCCCGAAGGTACCGATGTGCGGCAGGCCGGATGGACCATAACCGGTCTCAAACAGCACATAACCCTTTTCGGGCGGCGCCTTTTCGTACCGTTTCAAAATCTTGCGGGCTTCCTCGAAGGGCCATGCTTTAGAGCTCAGTGCAAGATTGCGAAGGTCAGACATTTTTATCATCCGGTTTTAGAGGGGTTCAAAGCCCACTCCCTATTGCTCCTGCCCGCTTGCGTCAATATTATCAGACGGATTAACCATTAAAGGGCGAAAGCATGACCCGCACAGACCCGACAGACAGCCTTTGGAACCTTCAGGACGGGCTTGTGGCCATGATGATTGCCACTTCAGTATCCGATGAACTGATCCGCACCGCGGAATTGCTGTCGATCGAACGTATCGTTAACCATCTGCCCATCTTTGGCGCCTATGATGCCGACCGGATTCGCGGCATTGCCCAGACAGTGTTTGACCTGCTGGAAGAAGAAGACGGTCTGGACGCGCTGTTTGGCATGGTACGTGAAGCAATCCCCGAAAAGTTCCACGAGACGGCCTATGCGCTCTGCTGTGATGTGGCGGCCTCGGACGGACGGTTGGGCGAAAGCGAGCTGCGATTTCTTGAGGAAACACGGTACGAGCTGACCATCGACCGGCTACACGGGGCCGCGATCGAACGGGGCGCCCGCGCCAGACATTTGACGGAATAATCCGGTGTCAGACCCGCTCGATTTTTACTATTGGCCCACGCCGAACGGTTGGAAGGTTTCTATTTGCCTGGAGGAAATGGAACTGCCCTACACCACCCGCCTGTTGGAAATTGGCAAAGGCGCGCAGTTTGAACCGGAGTTTCTGGCGATCAGCCCGAACAATCGCATGCCCGCTATCGTGGATCACGACACGAACGGAGCGCCGATCCCCGTGTTTGAGAGCGGCGCAATCCTGTGGTATCTGGCGGAAAAAACTGGCAAATTTATCTCAACCGATCCGCTGCAGCGTAAAGAGACGCTGGAATGGCTGTTCTGGCAAACCGGCAATCAGGGACCGATGGCCGGGCAGCACAGCCATTTTCACAATTATGCGCCGGAAAGCGAACGGGACGGATATGCGGCCAAACGCTATGCTGGTGAGTATATGCGTTGCCTCGGTGTGCTTGAACGCCGCCTCAACGGACGGGATTATATCATCGAAGATTATTCCATTGCCGATATGATGTGTTGGCCTTGGGTGCTGATCGGCAAGGCTATGGGCCTGCCGCTTGACGATTATCCCCGCGTCGCCGCTTGGCGTGCGCGTATCAAGGAACGGCCAGCCGTACAACGGGGTGTCAATCTGGGCAAAGACAACCGACCGAACCGTCCACATACAGACGCCGAACGCAACATTTTGTTCAACCAGAAATAACCACCCCGAATTGCGCTGGGACTTAAGACTACGACCAAGCGGCTCTTTTTGGTTCAAATATCCATTTCCTGCAGGATCGGCACACCCTATCCGTGCAATTGTTAAACCAGCTTTAACTCCACATCCTCAAGCCGGATTCCCTGCCCGCCCGGAACGCGCATCACCTCATATCCGTCTACAAAGACCGAAGCCCCTGTTCCATCAGCAAAATCCTGAACCTCCACCTGAAAATCCGACAGCTCCTGCATCCCTTCGTGACTGTCGATTTCCACACAGAGGGTATCCACTGCGGGGTTGAAATCCGCAATTACAGGGGCGTGTTCCACCCAAGTGTTTGCATATGTGGTGAACCTGTCAGCCCCCGCCCCGCCATAAAGCTTTGCCGTGCCATAGGCGTGAAGATCGTCGTCCCCTACGCCGCCATAAAGCAGATCAGGATCGTCGCTGTCCCCGCTTCCAACAGAGACGAGCCTGTCGTTCCCCGCCCCGCCGTAAACAGTATCGGTCTGAATGCCGGCGTCGATAACATCATCCCCCGCACCGCCGTCAATTTCCGACTGTCCGTGGCCGCTGGTGATCCTGTCGTCACCATCGCCGCCATAGATCAGCGCAGCATTGTCGCCATCGCGGATCGTGTCGTCGCCGTCACCACCGTAAAACACGCTGAGCCGATCACCGTCAAATCCGCCTTGCAGCTTGTCATCACCGCCGCCACCGTAAAGCTCAACATCGCCGTGCCAGTCTGTCAGCAGATCGTCTGCGCCACTACCGTATTGCGCATCTTCGGATAACGTATCGGCGGGTGCCACATTGCCAGTATCCTGCGCGACAACTACCGGTTCGCCCGCGCCCTCAGGCATCAACAGGCTGGTGTCCCGTGGCAATGGATCGTCACGATCCTCCCCGTCAAAGCTGTTGTCGACATCATCATCGGCAACGGCCCCGCCCAGCGCGGAACCCGCCAAACCCAGCATGGAGAGAATGAGAACTTCGATCATATTAATCCCGTCTTACAGCGCGGACAGGCGCCGGACTGACGGCGCTGCCTGTTGACTAAATAACAGAACATTCCAGAAACATACAGCATTTCAACCACTTATGGTTAACGCGCATTAACCACCACACGGCCATTTCACGCGCATGTGGCGGACTTCACGCTTTTTCCTTTTCTTTCCGGTGATTCCCGCCTATAGACCCCCATCCGCCATTCGGGCGGAGCCTCCACGGGCCCTGCTGGACGACATCCCGGCTTGTGCCATAACCCTTTAACCTTAAGAAGGAGACCCCGATGTCGATTACTCCAGAGCATAAAGCTCAACTGATGAAAGATTACGCAACCAAAGAAGGCGACACAGGTTCGCCCGAAGTACAGGTTGCTATCCTGACATCCCGCATCACCACGCTGACAGAGCACTTCAAAACCCACAAGAAAGACAACCATTCCCGTCGTGGTCTTTTGAAACTGGTTGCGCAGCGCCGGAAACTGCTGGACTACACCAAAGCGAAAGACGAAGCACGCTATCAGGACCTGATCAAGCGTCTGGGCATCCGCCGCTAAGGCTCTCGCCTATTACAGTTAGGGAACGCCGCACCGTGTTATCGCGTTGCGGCGTATTCCGTTTGGGGGTAGCGTCCCGCAAATGACCCATAGATTTCGATTTTCTTTACAATCATTTATCGTAATAACTATTTGTGTTTTCCTGTTCGGGATGGGCCAGTTCCACCGCGCTGCGGGTGCGATTGTTGCTCCGGTTTGGCAGGATGAATACCTGCTGACGGCGGATCAGCTTGGTCTGGTGATTTCCGTCATCTTTATCGTCAATATCGTCGCGCAAGGGTTTATCGGTTCGCTGCTGGACCGAGTCGGCCCCCGCCGCATCATCAGTCTTTTCCTGCTGATCCTCGCCTTTGGAACGCTGGCTTGCACCTTCACCTCCAGCTTCACCACCCTGATCCTCGCCCGCATCCTGCTGGGACTTGGCCTGTCTGTGGGCGGCGTTGGCATGTATATGCTGCTGGCGCGGAATTTTCCGGCGAACCAGTTCGGGTTCCTGAACGGATTAATGGTGACACTCGGCGGCTTTGGCGGCTTGCTGGCCACCTATCCGCTGGCGGTCGGCATCGCGCGGTTCGGCTGGATCAACGTCTTTATCGGCCTCTCCGTCTTTACCGCCGCATTTGCTGCTGCGGTGTTTCTTGTCACCAAGAAAGACCCTGTCGATCAACCGGATCAAAGCGGTCCTGCCCCCGGATTCCTCGACCTGTTAAAAGACGACAGGGTGCGCCCCGTTCTGATCATGTCCTGCGTAATCTGGGCGCCGATCACCGCGATCACCGGCCTTTGGGGTGGTCCCTATTACAAAGCCGTTCACGCCCTCTCGCTGGAAGAAACCGGCCTGTTCCAGATGCTGTTCTTCTGCGCAACTATGGCCTCTGGTACGGCTTATGGTTTCATTGACCGCTGGGGGCGGTTTTCCCGCTACAGTGTGATCCTGACAGGGGCTCTGACCTCGGTCGCCAGCCTATCTGTCCTTGCCCTGACACCGGATATGCCGCTTTGGGCCGCTAACGTCCTGTTATTCGTGATGATCTTTGCCCAGCAGTTCTATGTTCCGCTCATTGCGCAACTGCGCCAAGTCGTGCCTGACGCCGCGATCGGACGCGCCACCAGCCTCTACACGATCATCGCAGTCGCAGCGATTCCCACGTTCCAGACCCTGTTCGGCGTGGTGATCCAGCAAACAGCCAGCCTGCCCGCAGAGCAGAGCTACCGGCTCGGCTTTGCACTCATGGCGGCGATGGTGCTCGCCCCGACACTGGTCTTTGCCTTCTCCAAAGCGGCAAAGCAGCCCTGATCCACCAATACCGCCCGAAACGCCCTTTTGCTTTCCTTTTTTGTCAAGCTGCTGTATGGGAGCCCATCTGAAATGCAGTGATACGGCCCCGCCGCTGCAAACGATGGTACGGGGCGGGATGCAATGGGGCATCCAAACAACTAAGGCTATGCGGGAAGGCCCGGTAGCCTAGACAGGAAAAAGTATGTTTGACGAAGTCAAAAAATCAATTGAATGGGGCGGCGAGACGCTGACCCTCGAAACAGGCAAGATCGCACGTCAGGCCGACAGCACAGTTATCGCCACTTTGGGTGAAACATCTGTTCTGGCCGCTGTTGTTTTCGCCAAAAAAGAAAAGCCGGGAATGGATTTCTTCCCGCTGACCGTAAACTATCAGGAAAAATACTACGCCGCCGGTAAAATTCCGGGCGGCTTTTTCAAACGTGAAGCCCGTCCGACCGAAAAAGAAACCCTGACAGCGCGTCTGATCGACCGTCCGATCCGCCCCCTGTTCATTCCGGGCTTCAAACACGAAACACAGGTGACACTGACCGTTCTGTCCCACGATCTGGAAAACGATCCCGATATGGTGGCAATGATTGCAGCGTCTGCTGCGCTGACACTGTCCGGTGCCCCTTTCAGAGGTCCAATCGGCAGCTGCCGCGTTGGCTTCGTAGACGGCGAATATGTGCTGAACCCCTCTGTGGATGACATGCACGAACTGCGCAACAACCCTGAACAGCGCCTTGATCTGGTTGTGGCCGGTACAAAAGACGCCGTGATGATGGTTGAATCCGAAGCTTACGAGCTTTCCGAAGCTGAAATGCTCGGCGCGGTTCAATTCGCACATGACTCCATCCAGCCGGTGATCGACCTGATCATCGACATGGCCGAAGAATGCGCCAAAGAGCCGTTCGACTTTGAGGCACCGGATTACTCCGACATCCTTGGCAAGATCACGGCAATCGGTGAAGCCGACATCCGTGCAGCCTTTGCCATCACGGACAAACAGGAACGCACAGCCGCGATTTCCGCAGCCCGCGAGAAAATCATCGAAGGTCTGTCCGAAGAAGACCGCGAAGATGCAAACCTGTCCACCGCCATGAAAAAGCTGGAAAGCTCGGTTGTGCGCGGCGACATCGTGAACACCGGCAAGCGGATCGACGGGCGTGACCTGTCCACCGTGCGTCCGATTGTTGGCGAAACCGGCCTGCTGCCACGGACCCACGGCTCCGCCCTGTTCACCCGCGGTGAAACACAGGCGCTGGCTGTGACCACACTTGGTACCGGCGACGACGAACAGATGATCGACGCGCTGACAGGTATGTTCCGCTCCAACTTCATGCTGCACTACAATTTCCCGCCCTACTCGGTCGGTGAATGTGGTCGCATGATGGGTCCGGGCCGTCGTGAAATCGGTCACGGCAAACTGGCATGGCGCGCCCTTCAGGCTGTTCTGCCTGCGCCAACTGATTTCCCATACACCATCCGCGTTGTGTCCGAGATCACTGAATCAAACGGCTCCTCCTCTATGGCGTCTGTTTGCGGCGGCTCCCTGTCCATGATGGACGCAGGCGTTCCCCTGAAAGCACCGGTTGCCGGTGTTGCTATGGGCCTTATCCTTGAAGACGATGGCAAATACGCTGTTCTGACAGACATCCTTGGTGACGAAGACCACCTTGGTGACATGGACTTCAAAGTGGCTGGTACGGAAAACGGCATTACCTCCCTGCAAATGGATATCAAGGTTGCCGGTATCACCACCGAGATCATGGAAAAAGCGCTGGCACAGGCCAAAGACGGCCGTCTGCACATTCTGGACGAGATGAACAAAGCCCTGTCCGAAACAGGGGCTTTCTCCGAGCATGCACCGCGCATCGAAACCATCAACATCAATCCGGAGAAAATCCGCGAAGTGATCGGTTCCGGTGGTAAAGTGATCCGCGAGATCGTCGAAACATCCGGCGCAAAAGTCGACATCAACGACGACGGTGTGATCAAGATCGCTTCTTCCAACGGTGCGCAAATCGAGGCCGCCCGCGAAATGATCATGTCCATCGCAGCAGAACCCGAAGTAGGCACCGTCTACACCGGCACTGTTGTGAAGGTGATGGACTTCGGCGCATTCGTGAACTTCTTTGGCAAGCGCGACGGCCTTGTGCACGTCTCCCAAATGGCAAACGAGCGTGTTGGCCACCCCAAAGACGTTGTCTCCGAGGGCCAGTCCGTAAAGGTCAAACTGATGGGCTTTGACGATCGTGGCAAGGTTCGCCTGTCCATGAAAGTTGTCGATCAGGAAACCGGCGAAGAAATCGCCGCAGCCGAATAAAACAGGCCACGCCGGAATCTTTCCGGCACCCTGTTTGGAATTTGCGAAAGGCCCTGCACACTGCAGGGCCTTTTGTTTATGTCAGCACATGTTTTCCACGCTATAACAATGGAAATCACACCCAATGCCAAAGCGATCATGCCCCCACACGCCCATATCCTGACAGACATAGACCCGCGCCTGTTCCTGAAGCAGACACCGGACAAACAACCGGAATTTCAGGGTGTGCGTTTTACCTTCGGGTTAGAAGTAGATCCCGCTGCCGATGTGCTGATTATCTACACCCGAGCGTCATGGTCACTGCAAACCACCCTCCCCCGCGCCCGCACCTTTTTCGTTGCCGGAGAGCCGGAGGAAATTCACCCCTATTCTGCCGCCTTCCTGAACCAGTTTGCCGTGGTTGTCGCACCGGGGGAAAAGCCGCTTGAAACCGAACGGCTCGACCACAATTACTGCTTGTTGTGGTTCGCCGGAGTGGACTTTGCCAATCTTGACGGGGCACTTGGCTATGACCACTTCAAAGCGCTACAGCCGCCCGCCAAAGATGACAAAATCTCCATCGTCACCAGCACCAAGGCCAGCACCGAATATCACCGCAAACGTCTCGCGTTTATTGAGGTGTTGAAAGACAAAATCCCCGAACACATCGAACTTTACGGGCGCGGTTTCAAACCTGTTGATGACAAAATGGACGCGCTTCTCCCCCATAAATATCATCTCGCGCTCGAAAACGGCGCGGGGCGGTATAGCTGGACAGAGAAGCTCTCTGATCCGCTACTCTGCTGGGCGCTGCCGTTTTATGTCGGCTGCACCAATGTGACCGATGAACTGCCCGCTGACGCCATCGTGCCGCTGGACATGGACCGCCCCGAAGAGGCGATCAACCGGATGATGCAGGCCCGCGCGGACGATCTGTGGTCAGACAGGCTCGATACCTTGCGCAGCACCCGCCAGCTTTTGCTGGAGGACTTCAACACGATTGGCCTTTTCGCGCGGCTGGCGAAACAGGGGATGGACACACCCGCAGCGTCCGGACCGAAGCGGATGATCTACGCCGAACGTGCGCTGCCGCCGGAAAAGGGCAGTCGTGGCAGCCTCCCCGAAATGATCGTTCGGCGCGGGATTTCTACGCTCGCACCCGGTTTCGATCTGCGCATGGCCCGATTTCGTAAACGCATGAAGGAAAAACGCGGCTGATGGTCAGGGGCGTCTAGATCGTTAACCAACTGTCCGGTAGAATATCAGGGTTGCTCTTGTCAGGGTCAGCATACCAGCGGCTTGGCGCGACAACTGTTTTCACCGGATCGGGGTTCAGCCACGCCCCCCACCATGAAAACGAGGAATTGGCGATGATGTGGTGCTTGCAGGCCGCCATAAGCCGCAAATCCTCATAGTTTGTATCTCCGTCGTTATGCCCCACATAGCGCACTTCAAACGGCAGTTTCAGATTCTCGGCCACCCAAGCCGGATCATCCGAAAACGCATAGATAACCGGCGCTTCCACCTGCTCTGCAACTAAGCCTGCCGCCCGTACGTAATAATTCAGATCGCAGGTGCCGTGGGCCGCGTTATATTTTTCGTTGCTGACGTAATCCCCCCGCCGGATATGCAGGGATACCGCCGTACAGCCTGAGATTTCCGCCAGCATCTCGGTATTCTTGGCATTCGGAGGCGTCACAATCTGCAGATCCTCACGAATTTGCGCCGCAAAATCCGCAAAGTAGCGTTCCGATTGCCAGTAGCCCTTGAGATGGGTGTTATCGCCCAGATGCTCATACCCCGCATCATAGCCCATTGAAGCTTCGCGGTAGGTTTTCATCCCGCCGCCGCGCAACACCTTGGACAGCACTTTTAACGCCCCATCCTCTTTGGATGGGGGCAGGTTTTCCGCCGGAACGGTTGTGATGTTGAAATGGTCAAGCCCGACCTTAAAGGCTTTGGGGCGGTCATAATCCCGCAGGTCCAGCGACAGATCCACTCCGTGACGCAGCGCCAGTGCCCGTCCGGCGCAATACTGGAACAACTGGTTGCCCAGCCCGCCGCGAATACGGGTCGAAATCATGTCTCTGCCTCCAACCGCGTGATCTCTGCGGCAGCGGCATCACGGTCCAGTCTCCACCATTCGCTCGCGGCGATGGCTTGCTCACGGTCTTGCGAAAACCGTTTCTTGATAACCCGTGCCGGGCTGCCAGCAACAACCTCGAACGGTGCCACATCCTTTGTTACCACAGAATTGGCGCCGATAACTGCCCCGTTCCCGATCCGCACCCCCCGCAAAATCACACATTGCGCTCCGATCCACACATCATGGCCGATCTCACAGGGGCTGGCTGTAAGTTCTGCAAAGGCGTCGCGGGCAAACTCCGCAGAGGTCGATACCGCGTCAAGATCATGCTCGCCCGGACCAATGATCACACTGTCCGCAATCGAACAATACCGCCCGATCCTAGCCACCGAAACCGTGCAATTGTTGCCCAGATAGCTGTAAGCGCCGATTGCGCTGTGCCGATCGAGGTAACTGCCCCGCTGGATCTTGACACCCTTGCCGATTTTCGCGCGCAAAGAAACCCGCCCGCTTTTAATCCGCGTGCCGTGCCGTTGGTTAAATACTAGCCTGCTCAGAGGGTTAGCCATTTCTACTACGTCCTTTTACAGCCGCCCGATAACGCGCCCGCATCCATTCCCGCTTCATCTTTTCCGCAATCGGCTTACGGGTAGAAATGGTGCTGCCACCAGATTGTGCCGTGCGGTCTTCCACGCCCGAAGGCACAACACAAGCCAGTTGCAATCCGGTGTGCCAATGGCTTTGCAAGAACGTGTCCACAGGACGGTCCACCTGCTTTGTCAGGGCAAGCAATCTGACCGCCGCCGCGTTGCTGACCATCTGCGCCGAAGTTCGCAGTGGTGTGACCTTCGGCTGAACGATTGAGACATTTTCGCCGCGCGCAACCGTTTTACATTCCGGCACGGGTCGCACCTGAAACTGGATATAGCCGAGCGTATTTACATGCTGTGCTGCAAAGGTTGCGGCCCGGTCAAACCCGTCAACAAGCGCCACATCGTCCTCCAGAACCAGCGCCGCAGACAACCCTTGGTCTACGATCATTTGCCAGACTGTCCGGTGACTGAGAAAACACCCGAGTTCTCCGGCGTTCAGGGGAAAGGGATAGCGGGGCTTGAACAAGGGGTGATCTGCAAGCACGCGGTCTTGCTGCTCAGCGGATAAAACGCTGCCCTCCACCGCATCAATGACCCGTGCAGGATACGGAGTATCCGAAAGCAACCTGTCCACCTGCCCCCGCCGCCCTGTTGCGCGGGCCAGATGGATGATCAGCGTCTCTATCCGTTCTGCCATAATGCCTCATAGACTTGTGCGATTCCGTCGGCTTCGCCCTGGATGCTGTGAAATTCCCGCGCGCGGGATACTGCTGTGCGGGACATGCTGGACAGCGTGTCTTGGCTCGACAGCAGCCGGTTTATTTCGAACACGGCACCGTCGACGTCTTCCTGCCCCACCACACGACCCGCTGCGCCTTCGCCGCTGAAGGAACGGTAATAGCCTGTGTCGCTCGCCACAAAGGGCGCGCCCGAGGCCATCGCCTCCAGCGGGGTCATTCCGTAGCCTTCATAGCGGGGCAGTGCCACCAGCAGGGAAATTCCGCGCATCAAAGCGGGGAGCTTTTCGGGAGGCAGCTCTCCGACGAAAAGGATGCGATCGGACAATCCGGCAGCCGCAGCGCGTTTTTTCAAGTCCTGCGCGAACCCGCGATGTTCCCGTGCCGCCCGCCCGACGACCAGCGCTACGCCATCAGGGTGATCCGGCAGGATGCGGATCATCGCTTCCACAAACAGGTCCGTCCCCTTTTCCGGCCGCACACGTCCCACCGTGGCCATCCCGAACCCGCCGCCAAAGCCAAGCGCAGCCCAATCCGTGCCGCGATCCGAACCGGGGGAAAACCGTTCTGTGTCAACACCATGGGGCACCACTGCCCGCACATGGGGCACGAATTTTGCTGCCTCGGGTGTTGTTGCGATTACCGCATCCATCCGGTTGATCAGCCAGCGGGGATAGGCGGAATGAAACCGTTGTGCCGCCGAGGTGAAAACAATCCGGATCGGGCGGCGCAACACATCCCGCGCCCAAACCGCCACCCGCATTTCGGGGTTGCGACGCACGTGCCAGATTGCAAAGGGGCGGTCCTTCGGGGGCGTCTTGCTGGCGGCTATCGCAGCTTTCCGACTGATCGGCGCAGGACATCCGGGCAAGGGTTCACCCACCAGCGCCAGATCGAACTGTTCCTGCTGCACCCCGACAACCCCTGCCGCCGTGGCAGAGACTCCGGTGAAGTTCGGATTAAAATTTGTGACGAAGAGTTCGCGCACACAGCCCCCCTTATCCTGTAGAGATCCCGGCCAACCAGCTGGATCACACAGATGTTAACTGTCTCTATAAGCCACAGTTGAAAAGGGCGCAAACAGGGGATGACCGCAGGGTTTGGGATTTTTCCACCCGTAAACGGCCAAAGCCGTGAGGCGTTGCACGGCAGGTGGACCCGCCGTGCATAATGACGCGCGTTATGCTGGCAGTTTGGTTTTGCGCAGGTAAGGCAGAACAGTTTCAAATTCGCCAAATTTCTTTTTGGCATCCTCGTCTGAAACGGCCGGCGGAATGATCACATCTTCGCTGGTTTGCCAGTTCGCCCCCGTTGCAACCCCGTGTTTCGCCGTGGTTTGCAGCGCATCCAGCGCCCGCAGGATTTCGGCAAAGTTGCGTCCCACTGTCATCGGGTAGGTCATCGACAGTTTCAACTGCTTGTCCGGTCCGATGATAAAAACAGAACGCACGGTTGCGCTATCCGCAGGGGTGCGTCCATCGGGCAGATAGGCTTCGGCTGGTAACATATCAAAGGCTTTGGACACCTCCAGCCCCTCATCCGCGATGATCGGGAAACCCGCTTTCGCACCAGAGACTTTCTCAATGTCTACTTTCCATTTCTTGTGGTCCGGCACACCGTCCACAGACACGCCCATCACTTTGGTGCCGCGTTTTTCCCATTCATCGGCCAGTTGCGCAACGGCGCCGAATTCCGTGGTGCACACAGGGGTAAAATCTTTCGGGTGGGAAAAGAGGATCGCCCAGCTGTCGCCAATCCAGTCGTGAAAGTCGAACGTGCCCTGATCCGTCTCGGCGGTGAAATTCGGCACAACATCGTTAATACGCAAACCCATGGTCTTCTCCTGTGATTTGGTTCGTTTGATTACAGTTAGGGATGCCGCAAGGGAAAGTTCAAGGCTGAAACGCACAAAGTGATGCCCCTGCCTGCTGCTTTGCTGTCTTTTGCCGACAGATGCCGCGCAGTGCGATTGTGCTTGCGTTGCGGGGGGTGCCTGTGTTCCTTCGCGTCAAATTCTCACCCGTTACAGGATGGACTGCTTTATGAAATACCTTTTGGCAACCGCGCTGATCTCAACCCTCGTCACCCCTGTTTTTGCCCAGTCCTGTGGCGGTTCGTTCAGCAGTTTTCTCTCTGGCGTCAAAGAAGAAGCCGTCGCCAAGGGTCACAATCCCGCCAAGGTGGATCAGTTTCTGGCCCATGCGCGGCAGGATCAGAAGGTGATTTCTGCGGATCGTGCGCAGGGCGTGTTCAAACTGGACTTCACCGATTTCGCCAAACGGGTCATCAGTGCAAACCGCATGGCCAAAGGTAAGGCGAACCGCCAGAAATATGCCTCTGTGTTTGACCGCATCCAGAAAACCTACGGGGTTGATCCGGCTGTCATGCTGGCGTTCTGGGCGCTGGAGACCGATTTCGGCGCGGTGCAGGGGGATTTTAACACGCTGAACGCGCTCCTCACCCTTAGTCACGACTGCCGCCGCCCCGAACTGTTCCGTCCGCAGATTTTCGCAGCCCTGACCCTGTTTGAACGGGGAGATTTCTCGCCTGCCAAGACCACAGGCGCTTGGGCGGGGGAAATCGGCATGGTGCAGATGCTGCCCAAGGACATAATCGAACGGGGGGTAGACGGGGATGGTGACGGGCATGTGTCTCTGAAAACCTCCGCCGCGGATGCGCTGATGTCCGGTGCCAATGTGATTTCCCACCACGGATGGCGCCCGAACGAACCGTGGCTGGTCGAAGTCACCGTGCCCCAAACGCTCGATTGGGCGCAGACCGGCCTGCACACCAGCCGCAGCGTGTCTGAATGGGCCGCCGCAGGTGTCAAAGCGCGCGGCGTGACCATGCCAAACGGCAGCTTGCAAGCCTCTCTGTTGCTGCCGCAGGGCCGCAAAGGTCCGGCGTTTCTGGCCCTGCCGAACTTTAAGGTTTATCTCGAATGGAACCAGTCGCTGGTCTATGTGACCACCGCTGCCTATTTCGCGACCCGCCTTGCCGGCGCACCGCGTTTTGACGAAGGCTCCCCCGAGCCGGGTCTGTCTGATAGCCAGATGAAATCCCTTCAGAAAAAGCTGAAGGCGCGCGGGTATGACGTGGGCAAAGTAGACGGAATACTGGGGGCGAAAACCCGCGATGCCGTGCGTCAGGAACAAATCCGCCTTGGTCTTCCTGCAGACGCTTGGCCCACCACCGGATTGCTCTCAAAGCTCTAAAGCGGCGCGTTAAAGGCCGAAAGCTGATTGGAACAGGGCGCACCATGAGGGTCGAAAAAGCCGGTATACTCCACCGGCTCGCCTGTTTCTCCCGCAGCAATGACAGTGCTCGACATGGCGAAACGGTGGATCATAAAGGCCTCAATCCAGTCCGCGCCGTCATAGCCTTCGGGCAAGCCAAAGACCCCATCCATGGAATAGAGCGTTTGCGCAGAAGGCAGTTTGGTCTCTCTGCGCAAAAATGCATCTGCTTCGGCAAGAAACGGTTCAACGACCTCGGACGGCAGATTTCGCCCGTAAACCCGCCGCAGCGCTGCGCGTCCGATTTCAACAAACCCTTGCGGGCGAAAGGTGAAAGCTGCAAGCCCTGCGGCAGCGACGACAGCCCCACCGGACAGCAAAAGGGTTCTGCGAGAGACACTCATCACACCGCCCTCCCCGCACGCAAGGACAGGGCCGACAGGGTCAGAGTCGGGTTCGCCGCCGGTCCGGTCGGGAAGGCCCCCGCCCCGAGCGCCAGCAGGTTGCGCACGCCGTGACATTTTAACTCCGGATCAACCACCGAGTCCGCCGGATTAACGCCCATCCGGTGCGTCCCCTGAATATGATCCTCTGAAATCAGTCGCGGGCTGACGACCTGTCCTTCGATGTCAAACGGCAGGATGTCCGGCAGTTTCGCTACCGCCGCATCCAGCGCCTTGAACCCGTAGTCTGTATGCCCGCCCCATTCTGTCACGACTTCGCCGTCCCGCAACACCACGCGGTTGTCGGCAACGGGCAAATCCTCGGCAATCAGTTTCAGGAGCATCCGTTCTGTCCAGCGCCCCGGCTCGGCCCGTAGCGCAGCGGGGGCGTTGTGGTTCTCCATCAGTATCGCGCCGTAGTCCGACCTATGCGCCCCGTCATAAAGATCGTAACCGTGTCCGGTAATCGACGTGCCACCGTAATAGTTCCTTTGCCCCGCTCCGAGGTCCAGCAAAACCGTCACCGCAACCTGTTCGTGCAGATACCGGCCCAGCGCAGCAGATCGCACACCCGATCGCAGCAGGATGCCCGCATTCCAGATTGCATTGGTCCCCAATGCCACCAGATCGCCTTTCAACAGATGTTCAGCACCTTTCGGATCACGCACCAGAACCCCTTTTGCCACCGATCCGGCCAGATCAACGGCCCGAACCTCACTGTCCAGCAACAGAAAGACGCCTTCACGGGCAAACAGATCAACGCTGTTTGGGACCGAGAATTTCGCATTTACCGGACATAGATTGCAAATCCCGTTCACACAGCACTGCGCCCGCCGCCCGCCATTTGAACGGGCACTCGGCTGGGCAAACCAGTTGCGCGAATGAGCCTGCAACGCCATATCTGTCCGGCTCGGGGCGTGGGGCGGAAACGGGAAGGCCGTGCTGCGGGGCAGGATATGATCCGATCCCCCGCCGGAGATTTCCATCAGCTGTTCCACTTCGCCGTAAAGCGGCTCCAATTCGTCATAGCCCAAAGGCCAGTCCATCCCGACACCGTATAGACTGTTCAGCCGGAAATCATTGGGGTGAAATCGCGGCGTGCAGGCCCACCAGCAGTTTGAATTGCCCCCGAACAGCGTATGCGCCTTCCAGTGCTTGCGATAGCCGGAACGGTTATCGACGGGAATTTCCTCATCCACAAGGATACCCTGCTGCAACTGGTCGGCGTGGGGCTGGATGCTGCCTTTTTCCACCACCAGAACCCGCAGGTTTTCGGGCAGGCCGCGCAGAAAGAACATCGCCGCAAAGCTTGAGCCTGCGATGATTACATCCCATGTCTGCGCTTTGGCTTGCGAAAGGGTTACGCTGCTGAAAATGGCCGGCTCCTGTATTGGTGGCTGGCCAAATTAGAGTCTATCTCTGCGGCCACTGCAAGGGCGATCAGAACGACACGCGCCCTGTCACCCCACCAGACGTTCAGCCTGTTGCAGATCGACACTCACCAACTGGCTGACACCAAGCTCCGCCATTGTGACACCAAACAGCCGGTCCATCCGGCTCATGGTGACGGCGTGGTGGGTGATGATCAGGAACCGCGTATCGGTGCGGCGGGTCATTTCATCCAGCAGGTCACAAAAGCGCGTCACATTGGCATCATCCAGCGGCGCGTCCACCTCGTCCAGCACACAGATCGGTGACGGATTGGCCAGAAACACCGCAAAGATCAGGGACAGCGCGGTTAGCGTCTGCTCGCCGCCGGACAGCAGGCTTAGGGTGCTCAGCTTTTTGCCGGGGGGCTGGCACATGATCTCCAGCCCTGCCTCCAGCGGATCGTCGCTTTCGACAAGAACGAGATTGGCATCGCCGCCGCCAAACAGATGTTTGAACAACAGGGAGAAATTGCTGTTTACCTCGTCAAAGGCAGCCAGAAGCCGTTCGCGCCCTTCCCTGTTCAGGCTGGCAATGCCAGAGCGCAGGGTCTTGATTGCCTCTTCCAGATCGGCCTTTTCCGTGACCAGCGTGTCCCGCTCTTCGGTCACTTCTTTGGCGTCCTCTTCAGCCCGCAGGTTCACCGCACCAAGGGAATCCCGCTGGCGGCGCAAGCGGGCCACATCGTTTTCGATCATCTGCACGGGGGGCATGTCTTCGGGATCGGCCTGCAAACGTTCCAGCAATCTTTCTGGCGAGATTTCCAACTCCTCGCGGATACGATCCGCAGCGGTGTCCACCTGAACGCGGGCTGAGTCGGCAACGGCATCGGCACGGGCGCGGGCTTCGCGGGCCTCGGAAGCGGCTCTCTCGGCGTCCCGCTCGCCCTGTTCGGCCTGTCGCAAGTTGGTTTCCGCCACCGCCAGCGCGTCAGACGCGGCCTTTACCCGCTCCTGCGCCTTTTCGATCTCGCGGCCCAGTTCTTCGCGCTTGGCGCGGATTTCGTCCGGCGCTGCTGTAGCGTCTTTCAGCTCCTGCTCGGAGGTTTCCTTGCGGCTGGCAAGCTCTGCAATACGGGCCTCTGCGGTTTCCAGACGGTGCCGCCAGCCGCTGACTTCTTGTGTGATCTCCTGACGGCGCTTGACCCGCGCCTCGCCGTCACGGCGCTGTTCGTCGTGGATGCTGCGCTTGGTCAGCATGGTCATCCGCGCCGCCTCAACCGCTACCTTTAATGCCTCAACCGTTTCCCGCGCCGCATCTAGATCGCCAAGTTCGCGCACGGCGGCTTCGGCCTCTTTCACGGCTGTGGTCGCGGCCAGGGCTTCTTCCTGCAAACGGGCCAGCGTCTGGGTCAGGGTTTCGACACGCCCTGACAGCATATCACGATCTGCCTCGGCGCGGCTCATGGCGCGGGTGGCGCTGTTGGCGGTTTCATCCGCTACCTTGCGGGCGCGGCGGGCTTCCTGATCGGCGGCAATTGTGTCTTGCAACGCGGCATGGGCGGTTTCAAATACCTCCCGCGCGGTGGCAGCAGCTTGCGCGGCAGACTGATGGGACTCGCGCAGATCTTCGAGCCTGTTGACCTGTTGCAACCGCAAAGCTGCCGCCGTCGGCGCGTCATCGGCACCCGCACGGTAGCCGTCCCAACGCCACAGATCGCCCTCGACGCTCACCAACCGCTGGCCCGGTTTTAACGCGCCCTGCAAGGCCGCGCCCTGCTCCCGCGCGACAACGCCGGTTTGCGACAAACGGCGCGACAGAACATCGGGCGCAGTCACGTATTCCGCCAGCGGGTTTGCCCCTTGCGGCAGCGCGGCGGCAGCTTCGTAATCGGGCATTTGCGCCCAACCGGACACACCCGCGGGCCCCACAACCGGAGCCTTCAGATCATCCGCAAGCGACGCCCCCAGCGCCGCCTCATAGCCCTTGCGCGCACGAACCTCGTCCAGCAATTGCGCACCGCCCGACTGGTCCCGCGCGATCACCCGCTCCAAAGCGCCCACTTCGGCGTTCAGGGCATTCGCCTCCCCTTCAGCTTCGGACAGGGCGGCGCGGGCATCGCTGTCGCGGGCTTGTTCCTCGGCGCGGCGGATTTCGATTTCGCCCAACCGTGCTTCAGCCCGCAAAGCCGCTTCCTGTGCCACGCTATGGGTTTTGCTGGCTTCGGACAAACGCGCCTCGGCCTGTGCCAGACCCTCTTTGGCCTTGGTCACTGCTTGGGCGGCGGTTTCCGCCTGTTCTTCACGTTTTTTCTGTGCGCCGCGCACGTCCTGCAACAGACGGTGGGCAGACTGGTGACGGGCCGCAAGACGGGCCACGTCTTCGGTGTGCCGGTCCAGATCCGCCTCTTTTTCCTGCATCACAGCCGCAGCGGTTTTGGCCTCGGCTGCTGCTGTTTCGATCCGTTCTTCCTGCCCTTCAGACGCTTTAAGCAGGGCCTCCTGCTCCCAGTCGAGCCGCTTGATGGTTTCTTCCGCATCGCGGTTCAGGCCGGTTTCGCGGTCAATATCCTTGCCAAGCTGTTCGATCCGGTTTTGCAAGGTTTCAATCGTCGCCCGCGCACGGCTCTCCTGATCCCCGAGCGCATCCCGCTCTGCGCTCAGCCGTTGCAAGATGGCCCCCGCGACGGTTTCTTCTTCGCGCAACGGCGGCACCTTGCCTTCAAGTTCCTTGCGCAGCGCCGCAGCCTTGGCCGCACCGCCCTGCCCTGCCGCTGCAAGCTGTGTCGCCTGTTGCAATTGTTCCACTGCCTTGGCAAGCGACTGGTCCGCCTCGCGCCAGCGACGATAAAGCAGCAGCCCTTCGGACTGGCGCAGCTCTTCCAGAATGGCGCGATACCGTGCCGCCTGCCGCGCCTGTCGTGCCAGCGCGTTCAACTGGCTGTCGAGTTGTTCAATGACGTCGTCAAGCCGCGCAAGGTTGCTTTCCGCCCCGTTCAGCTTCAGTTCTGCCTCGTGGCGGCGCTGGTACAGTCCGGAAATCCCCGCAGCCTCTTCCAGCACACGGCGGCGGCTTTTGGGTTTGGCGTTGATCAGTTCGGAAATCTGCCCCTGCCGTACCAGTGCAGGGCTGTGCGCACCGGTAGAGGCATCGGCAAACAGCATCTGCACGTCCCGCGCACGGGCTTCCTTGCCGTTGGTCTTATAGGCCGATCCCGCATCCCGCGTGATCCGGCGCACCACCTCCAGCGTGTCCGCGTCATTAAAGGCCGCCGGTGCAAGCCGCTCTTTGTTGTCGAGCGTCAGCATCACTTCTGCAAAATTACGCGCCGGACGGGAGGCCGCACCCGCAAAGATCACATCCTCCATGCCACCGCCCCGCATGGCGGTCGGACGGTTTTCCCCCATAACCCAGCGCAAGGCTTCCAGCAGATTGGATTTGCCGCAGCCGTTCGGCCCCACAACCCCCGTCAGCCCGTCCGAGATGATTAACTCGGTCGGGTCCACGAAGCTTTTGAAGCCGGTCAGACGGATTTTGGAAAACTGCAACGGGCCAGCCTTGTTGATTCTTTATGAACCGCCAAAATCTGGAACGGCGGCTTTCGAGTCAACCGCCTTCCCCTGCATTTGGGCCGCCCGTCAAAGTTATCCACAATATATTGCCAATGCGGGACCGGTATGGCGCGGGCTGCCGCAGCTTTCGTCCATCCTGTCGCAAAGCAGCTTGACCTGCCCCCCCGATTGCGGTCAAAAAGAAAGGGCAAGGTTCCCCACTAAGGCGCGAAGCGTCGGGGATTAATTGGGAATGTGGACAGGGCGGACCGAACTCCGGGGCCCGACGCCACAACCGCCCCCGCGACTGTGTGCGGAGAGCGATGTGCAAACAAGCCACTGGGTGTTTCCGGGAAGGCCGCACAATCGTTACGACCCGCGAGTCAGGAGACCAGCCCGGCACCGGACCTTAACCCATGCTGTCGGGAGTGGCGGCACAAGGAGACCAATATATGAATACTCAAGCAAAAGTCGCAGTAAAATCCCAAGCCCGCGTTGGCAGCAACATTCTTGCAATCGCCTTTGCCGCCTTTGTCGGCGCAGGGCTGATCGCAATTGCAGGCCATGTGCAGGCGACCACATTGCACGATGCCGCCCATGATGTGCGTCACGCCACCGGCTTTCCCTGCCACTAAGCGTGCAGCGGCGCCGGATCACCGGCGCAACTCACAACATCAATCCGACAGGATAGCCAGCGCGCAATTGCGTACTGGCTTTCGGTGTATGCGTCGCGGTGAACCTCTGGTCCTGCGCGTACTGCCGGTCTGCGGATTCCAGTAACAGCTGCAAGCGGATTATCCCGAGCGGGACGATCCTTGTGGCATCTATGGATTTATTATGCTGACCCGTATTCTGACCACGGCGATTTTCGCCGGATTTATCACTGCTTTCGCCGCTGCCCTGTTGCAGTTCCTGCTTGTCCAACCCCTCCTGCTCCACTCCGAACTGTTTGAAAGCGGCGTGATGCAGCATTTCGGCACATCGGGTGCCGGAACCCCTGCCCATACGGAACTGCCGGGCTTTGATCCCCTGCGCGACGGGCTGAGCGTCCTGTTCACCGCCGTGATCTACACCGGCTATGCGTTCCTGCTGGTGGCTGGCATCGCACTCGCCAGCGAACAGGGCCACGAAATCACACCGCGCAGGGGTATTCTCTGGGGCATCGCCGGCTTCGTTGCTGTTCAACTGGCCCCTGCGATGGGTCTGCCCCCCGAACTGCCCGGTGCCGCTGCTGCGGATGTGGCTGCACGGCAGGTCTGGTGGTTTGGCACGGTTGCGCTCAGCGCGCTTGGCCTGTGGCTGGTGGCCTTTGGAAGATCTCCGGTAATCTGGGCGGTGGCACTGCTCTGTCTTGCGGTGCCTCATATCATCGGCGCCCCCGAACCGGATGTTTTCACCGGTCCTGTGCCCCCTGAAATCGCCGCACATTTCGCAGCCCGTGCGCTTGGCGTGGGCTTGGCAAGCTGGTCAATCCTTGGCATGCTCGCAGGCTATTTCTGGAACAAGGAAGCCTGAGCCATGCGCAATCCGATTGCCTTTCTCGTCATTGGCCTGTTCTTTGGAACAGGCATCGGGTTCCTCTGGGCGGCGTCCCAGGGGATCACATTGGACGGGCACGACCATGCCACCGGCCACGGCGCGACCGGAGCGCATGATCACAGCGCGATGCAGGCTCTTAGCGTGGCGGATGACGGCACGGCCCCGACACTTGGCGCGGTGCTGCATCCCGATTCTGTTTCAGGCTTCAATCTGGAACTGACAACGCAGAACTTCACCTTCACGCCGGATGCTGTGAACGCAGCGGATACCCCCAACACCGGCCATGCGCATATTTATGTGGACGGCGTAAAACGCGCGCGGCTTTACGGCAACTGGTTCCACCTTGACGATCTGACACCGGGGGATCACGTAATTGCCGTAGAGCTAAACGCCAATTCACACAGCCCGATCCACGTCAACGGCCAACCCGTGCGGGTCGAATTGCAAGTTAACGCCCCATGAGCCCGCTGACATGCCCAACCCCGACAGGTGGAGCCTACGCCGGTATTCGCCCGATCAGACAGAACCGCAACCGGCCTGCGGGCCGCGCATCCTCAATCCAGCCATCGCCAGATTGTGCATACAGTCGCGCAAAAGCCGCAATATCGCTGCGATCCGCCACGGGATCGACCCCCGCAAACAGATACGCCGCTTTGCCGTCTGCCCTGAATGACAGGCTGTTCGGTTTGGCACAGGCGGACAGGCAGTCATGGGTTTCCACCGTAAAATCCTGCAACAAAGGGTCCGCTGCAAAACTGTCCCGCAGCGCTTTGGCCAGTTCCGGTCCGGCAAAATCCGCCTCGCCCTTGTTCCGGCACGTGGCGCAAACAATCACCCTATGGCGCACAGCACTCTCCCGCGTTAGACCCGTTCCCGACGTCGCATAGCGCAAACCCCATTCACCAACAACAACGGATCATTCCATGCCCGCTAAAATCCCCGCCACAGTCGTCACAGGTTTTCTGGGCGCAGGCAAAACAACCCTCATCCGCCACATGCTGCAAAACGCCAATGGCAAACGCATCGCGCTGATCATCAACGAATTTGGCGATCTTGGCGTGGACGGAGACATCCTCAAAGGCTGCGGCGATGAAACCTGCACCGAAGACGATGTGATGGAACTGTCCAATGGCTGTATCTGCTGCACCGTGGCCGATGATTTCATTCCCACGATGGAAAAGCTGCTGGAGCGTGAAAACGCCCCCGATCATATCGTGATCGAGACCTCCGGCCTTGCCCTGCCCCAACCGCTGGTCCGCGCCTTTAACTGGCCGGAAATCCGCACACGTGTGACGGTTGACGGTGTTGTGACTGTAGTCGACGGCAAAGCCGTAACCGAAGGCCGTTTCGCCCAT
The DNA here is from genome assembly GCF_001719615.1 of Neptunicoccus sediminis. Taxonomy (GTDB): domain Bacteria; phylum Pseudomonadota; class Alphaproteobacteria; order Rhodobacterales; family Rhodobacteraceae; genus Amylibacter; species Amylibacter sediminis. The sequence continues at coordinate 39,238 of NZ_MDVX01000018.1, read as the reverse complement.
AACGTGGCGGCGGTGGATGCGCAGCGCGCAATGGATGAAAACCTTGATCACGAAACCCCGCTGTCCGAATTGTTCGAAGACCAGATCGCTTGTGCCGATATGATCGTTGTGAATAAGTCCGACCTGCTGTCCGACGATGAATCCGCCAGCCTTGTGACCAAATTGAAATCCGAGAGTCGCGACGGCGTGCAGGTGGTCAAAGCCTCTATGGGTGCGCTGCCCGTTGACGTGTTGCTCGGTCAGGGGATCGGCGCAGAGGACGACCTCGACGCCCGTCACGAAATCCACCACCATCACCATCACGATGAAGACGACCATCATGACGACGATCACCACCACGATCATGCGCACAGCCACGAGCACAGCCACGGTCACGACGAGTTTGAATCCTTCGTGGTTGAGCGGGCCGAAATCACCGACCCTAGCGCCTTTGCCAAGCAGGTTGCCGATGTGATCCGCCAGCACGACATCCTGCGCCTCAAAGGGTTTGCTGCAGTGTCGGGAAAACCGATGCGCCTGACCCTTCAGGCGGTTGGTCCCCGTGTGGACACCTATTTCGACCGTCCCTTCACGGCCCAAGAAACCCGCACAACCCGCCTTGTGGTGATCGGTGAATCCGGTCTCGATCAGGCGGCCATCACCACGGCCCTCAACGCATGAGCCTCACCGTTCTAAAAGGCGATCCCCGCAGCCCTGAAGCAACCCGTTTGCTTCAGGCCAGCCACGCATTAATGAACGAACTCTTCCCCGCCGAGAGCTGCCATTATCTGGAAATCGACGATCTTTGCACGCCGCAAATCACCTTTCTGGTGGTAAAGGACGGCACCGACACCATCGGCTGCGGGGCGCTGGCCAACAAGGGCGGCTACGGCGAACTCAAGTCCATGTTCACCACCCCGGAGGCCCGCGGCAAAGGTGCCGCCGATGCGCTCGTCTCGGAACTGGTCAAAATCGCGCGGAGCCAGAACCTGCCACTGGTCCGGCTTGAAACGGGGGATACGCTGACCGCTGCACAAAAGCTCTACCAGAAGCACGGGTTTACCTATTGCGGACCCTTTGGCGACTATCCCGACCACCCCGCCAGCCTCTTCATGGAACGCAAAGTTTAAGCGGCTCTCCCGCTTCAATGTTCCACAAATACTCAAATCCGGCCCCCGCGCCAAACACAGGCCCTGCCCGATATGCACCTATTGAACGCCCAGCCCGGCACGATTGACGACAATGAACCCGTAGATCTGGGCCAGACCCCGGCCGATGTGGTGTTCATCTCTGCCGCTGATACCGAACTGGCCGGCCTGTCGGAAGCACGTGCAGAACTGGCCGACGCCCCGACCCTGCGGCTGGCCAATCTGACCCACCTGCAACACCCGATGTCTGTGGACCTGCACATCGAAAACTGTGCAACAAAATCCAGACTGGTCATTGCGCGATGCCTTGGCGGTACAGGCTACTGGAAATATGGGCTGGAACAATACGCCATACACCTCGGGCAGCAGGGCATTCCCTTTGCCGCGCTCCCCGGAGATGACAAACCGGACGAGGACCTCTGGCGGCTCTCAACCGTCCCGCGCGAGGATTGGGAAAACCTCTGGGCCTATATGGTCGAAGGCGGCCCCGAGAATAACGCCAACTTCCTCTCCTACGCCAATGCGATGGTACAGGGCAGCGAAAAACCCGCCCCCGCCAAACCCCTGCTGCGGGCTGGTATCTACTGGCCGGGTGCAGGCATTGCCGACCTCGCAACCCTACAGCAAAGCTGGACACCGGATGCCCCGGTGGTTCCGCTCGTCTTTTACCGCGCGCTGGTGCAGGGCGCAGGGCTGCACCCGATCAACCGCCTGACCAAATCCCTGCTGCGGGCCGGTCTCAACCCCTTGCCGGTTTTTGTGGCTTCGCTGAAAGACCCGATCTCAACCGCAACGCTTGAATCCCTCTTCACCGCCGCACCGCCTGCGGTGATCCTGAACTGCACATCTTTCGCGGTCGGCTCCCCCCATGCCGGTGACGCACCGACGACCAACCCGCTTGCCGCAGCTTTTGCCAACGCAGCGCCGGTGTTTCAGGTGGTCCTTTCGGGCGCTTCCGAAGAAAGCTGGGCCTCCGGTCTGAACGGGCTGTCGGCCCGCGACATCGCCATGAACGTTGCCCTGCCCGAAGTGGACGGTCGCATTCTCTCCCGCGCCGTGTCCTTCAAGGGCGAAGCCTATTTTGACGAAGCCACCGAATGCCCCATTGCCACCTACCGCGCGGTCGGGGACCGGATAGAATTTGTGGCCGAACTGGCGAAAAACTGGGCCAGCCTGCGCCACACCCCGACACAGGACCGCCGCGCTGCCCTGATCCTTGCGAATTACCCGAACAAAGACGGCCGGCTGGCCAATGGCGTCGGCCTCGACACTCCTGCCTCCACAGTGGCGGCGCTAAAGTCGCTCGACAGTGCAGGCTATACCATCCGCAACATCCCCGAAGACAGCGATGCGCTGATGACGCAGATCATGGCGGGCCCGACAAACTGGCTGACCGACCGCGCAGACCGGACGGGCGGCGTGGAAATGTCGATGGCAGACTACCAGATCGCCTATGCCCAACTGCCCTACGATGTGCGGGCACAAATCGAGGACCGCTGGGGCAAACCCGAAGCCGACCCGTTCTACACCGCCGGAGAACTCGACTGCGGGCATTTCGCCCTGTCGATTTTCCACTTCGGCAACGCAGTGGTGGGCATGCAACCCGCACGCGGTTACAACATCGACCCGACCGATACCTACCACTCCCCCGATCTGGTGCCGCCGCATAACTATCTCGCCTTCTACTTTTACCTACGCAACCAGTTTCGCGCCGATGCGATCGTGCATATGGGCAAACACGGCAACCTTGAATGGCTTCCGGGCAAGGCGCTGGCCCTGTCTGAAACCTGTCTGCCAGAGGCGATCCTCGGCCCGATGCCCCATATCTACCCGTTCATCGTCAATGATCCAGGAGAAGGCACACAGGCCAAGCGCCGAGCACAGGCGGTTATTATCGACCATCTGACACCGCCCCTGACCCGCGCCGAAACCTACGGCCCGCTGCGCGATCTTGAAGCCCTCGTTGATGAATACTATGAGGCCGCAGGGGTCGATCCCCGCCGCCTGACCCATCTGCGCCGCGAAATTCTGGCCCTGACTTCGGCCACCGGCATCGACACGGACGCAGGCATGACCTCTGGGGATGAGGAAAACGACCTCGCCAAACTGGACGAATACCTGTGCGAACTGAAAGAATCCCAGATTCGCGATGGATTGCACATTTTCGGCGCCTCCCCCACCGACCGGCTGGAAACCGACCTGATCGCAGCACTGGCCCGCGTGCCCCGCGGCGATGGAACCGGCGGGGATGCGTCGCTGCAACGGGCGATTGCGACTGACCTGACCCTCGGCTTTGATCCGCTGGACTGCGCTATGGCCGAGCCTTGGAACGGCCCGCGCCCGCAACAGTTAAGCGATCTGGATGACAGCCCGTGGCGCACGAATGGCGACACGGTGGAACGTATCGAACTGCTCGCAACCCGCCTGATCACGGGCGCAGATGTCACGGGCCTGCCAACCACGGCCAAAGTCATTGCCCATATCGAAACCCACATCCGCCCCACCGTCCGCGCCTGTGGCCCTGCCGAAACAGAGGGCCTGCTTACAGCACTAAGCGGTCGGTTCGTCGCCCCTGCCCCCTCTGGCGCACCGACACGGGGCCGGATGGACGTCCTGCCTACGGGACGCAACTTTTTCTCGGTGGATTCCCGCGCCGTGCCCACGCCCACCGCATGGAAGCTCGGCTGGAAATCCGCCAACCTGCTGATTGAACGCCACCTGCAAGACTTTGGTGACTGGCCCCGTACCCTGCTGATCACCGCATGGGGCACCGCCAACATGCGCACCGGTGGCGACGACATCGCACAAGCACTGGCGCTGATGGGGGTCAAACCCCAATGGGACAGCGCAAACCGCCGCGTGACCGGATTTGAAATCCTGCCGCTATCCGTGCTTGGCCGTCCCCGCGTCGATGTTACACTGCGGGTCTCGGGCTTCTTCCGCGATGCCTTCCCGCAGCAAATGGCACTGGTGGATTCCGCAGCTCGCGCGGTGATGGCATTGGACGAACCCGCCGATCAGAACCCCGCCGCCGCCCGCCTGCGCGACGAGGCCACCGAGGAAGCCGCCTTCCGCGTCTTCGGTTCTAAACCGGGCGCCTATGGCGCAGGCTTGCAGGCGATGATCGACGAAAGGCTCTGGGCAGACAAAGCCGATCTGGGTGAAGCCTATCTTGAATGGGGCGGCTATGCCTATGGCGCAAAAACCGAAGGCACCCGCGCCAAGGAAGCGTTGAAAACGCGCCTCTCCCAAACCGAAGCCATCGTGCAGAATCAGGACAACCGCGAACACGATCTGCTCGATTCCGATGATTACTACCAGTTCGAAGGCGGCGCAGCGGCGGCAATTTCCACGCTTCAGGGACAGGACCGCCCGATCTATCACAACGATCACTCCCGCCCCGAACGCCCTGTCATCCGCACGCTCGACGAAGAAATCTCCCGTGTGGTGCGCTCCCGCGTGGTGAACCCGAAATGGATCGACGGTGTGAAACGCCACGGCTACAAAGGGGCGTTTGAGATCGCCGCCACGGTTGATTACATGTTTGCCTTCTCAGCCACCACAGGCGCGGTGAAATCGCATCATTTCGATCTGGTCCACGCCGCCTTTATCGAGGATGAAGACACCCGCGATTTCATCAATGACCACAATGCCCCGGCCCTGCGCGAAATCTGCGAAAGGCTGCTCGAAGCCATCGAGCGCGGCCTCTGGACACCAAAATCCAACTCGGCAAAGGCCACGCTCCAAGAGCTTCGTTCGGAACTGCGAAGTGGTCAGCGGTAACTGACCACTTCAAATTCGATCCCGTCGTGATCGTGGAAATAGAACCGCTCTCCGGGTTCGTAGTCATAGTGTTCGCCCGGGGTGAACCCGGCGGCGCGGACCTTGCGATCCACCGCCTGCAAGTCATCCACAACCACCGCCAGATGGTTTAATCCGCCGACTGTCGTATAACTGTCACCGGCGGCATTTTGCGATGTGCCACTGTGATACAGCGCCAGATAGCTGTCTGTCCCGCCCACATGGATGGACCGTCCCGCATCAATCGCTTCGCCCTCCCATCGGATCTTCCAGCCAAATATATCGTCCAGCATCTTCGCGGTCCGTGCCGGGTCGCTTACGGTAATATTTGCATGTTCCAGTCTTACCTCGGCCATAACAGTCTCCTTCTTGATCTGATCGCTTGACAACACTAGGCTACGACCTCAACCTAACTTTAGGTCAAGGAATTTTTTCAATGCCCCCGAAAGTCGAAAAAACCATATCAATCGGTTACTTATCCGAACGGACCGGCGTGGCCGTTTCCGCATTGCGCTACTACGAATCCCAAGACTTGCTGTTCCCCAATCGCAATTCCGGCGGCCAGAGACGCTTTCTGCGGGCCGACATCCGACGCGTCTCGTTCATTCTGATTGCCCAACAGTTCGGATTTTCCATCGCCCAGATCAAACAGCAACTGGACCGGCTGCCACAGGGACGCACCCCGACAAAACGGGACTGGGCAAAGATCAGCACCCATTTCAAAAGCCATCTCGACGCAAAAATCACCGCCCTGCAAGCCATGCGGGACAAGCTGGACGGCTGTATCGGCTGCGGCTGCCTGTCCCTGAAATCCTGCGCGCTCTATAATCCCGCTGACAAGGCCGCCACACGGGGCACAGGCCCCCGCTATCTCTTGGGCGACCGCTCGCAAGACATCTGAACCACCGGCTTCAATGTTCCGGAAATACTCAAACCCTCAGGCCGGTTTCAGATCATAGGTTTTCTGTTTGAGAAACTTCATCAAACCGGGGCCGTCTTTTTCAAAAGACTTCAGATCCTCAGGCGAAATCAGCTCTCCGACGACCACAGCCTGATCCTTGTGCATGGCGTGTTTGATCTCATGCAGCAAAAGCGACTGGCGCAGCGTCACCGACAATTTATTGGCAATCTGATAGGCGCGGCTGTTGGCACCCGGAAAGAACACCGGCAAGACCTGCGCACCGGACTGGCGGATCATTTTCGCGGTGAAGGGCATCCATTCGGGATCTACCACAGGGCCGAACCACGTGTCGCTGGTGGCCACGGTACCGGCCGGAAACAGCGCGATACATCCGCCCTCTTTCAAATGGCTGATTGCTTCCTTGCGCATGCGGATATTGGTCTGGATGGCATCCGGTTCATGGGGGAAGGCCACCGGCAACAGATATTTGTCGATCCGTGGCACATGGCGCAGAAAGGCACGCGCGAGGATTTTATAATCGTCCCGTGCATGGCTCAGAAGATGGGCCATAACGATCCCGTCCACCAGCCCGTGCGGATGGTTGGACACCACAACCAGCGGACCTTCCTTCGGGATATAATCGAGCTGCGCCTGCGGCGTGGTCAGTTTGATGTCCAGCCGGTCCAGAACCGATTTCCAAAAATCCGGATCACGATTTTCGTCCCGCTCCCACTGGCGCACCAGCCACAACAGTTTCAGACGCCCTGTCAGATTCTCGATGACCTGGATCAATATCCGCTTGAGGGGAGAATCGAATGAACCTGCATAAGTAAGCTCCGAGGCCTTATACGGTTCGGTCCCGCCTGTGGCCTCAAGGATCACACTTTGCTTTTCAGTCATCACTTTCCTTCGCCAAAGAAGTCGCCCACGAGCTCACGCAGCGCTTCTGCCAGCTCTTGCGATTGGTTTCCGCTGGTCTCTATCGTAATCTGACTGCCTTTGGAAGCCGCGAGCATCATCAAACCCATAATGCTATCGCCCCCCACTTCCATGCCGTCTTTGGCCACGACTGCCTGCGCATCATAGGCTTCCACCGTTTCTACAAATTTGGCCGAAGCCCGCGCGTGCAGGCCCTTTTCGTTAATGATATCGAGATCCAAACGCACAGAGCACCTTTTCTTTAAGGGATTTGAAGGCCATTACTGGCGTTGATGTATTTCTTGCCGGCTGTAATCGCCTGTTCCACGGCCACATCCAGCGGCAACCGGCGGGATTTGGCGAGTTTTACCAGCATTGGCAGATTGGCGCCATACATGATCCTGCGTCCCGAACCGGAGCAGGCTTTCATGGCAAGGTTGCTTGGCGAGGACCCGAACATATCCACCACCACAACCACGCCGTCGCCTTCGTCCACACGGTCCGCGGCCAAACAAATCTCGTTTTGCTTGGCGTCCCGATCCACCTCAGCGGCGGTTGGAATGGCTTCGACATTTTCCAGCTTACCTAACACATGCTCGGCTGCGGCCAGATATTCCTTGGCCAGCCCCCCATGCGCAACTATCACGATCCCGATCAACCGGATCACTCCTTCACAAACCTTCAGGCGTTTTTGCGCCGTTCCATTTCCCGGTGCCGCTTAGACACCTGCCAACCGTCGGCCGCAAGGGCTTTGGCCAATTCTTCTGTCAGAGCCACAGACCTGTGTTGTCCACCTGTGCATCCCAGCCCGATACTGAAATGCGCTTTTCCTTCGTCACGATAGGCAGGCAACAGCAGTGAGGTCAAATCTTTCAGCTTTGAAAAGAACGGCTCATAGCGGGCATCCCCGCGCACATAGGTCAGCACCTCTGCATCCATGCCGGTTTTACCGCGCAAGGACTCATCCCAGTAAGGGTTGCGCAAAAAGCGGCAGTCCATGACCATGTCCACACCGCGCGGCACCCCCCTTTTGTAAGAAAACGACTGGACCGAAACGGCCAGACCGGTTGAGTTTTCCGCCCCGAACAACTCGCCAATATCCGCTTTCAGCTCGTGAGGCGTCAAAGTCGTGGTGTCGATCAGTATATCCGCACGGTCCCGCAACGGGGCCAGCAGTTCAGCTTCCCGCTCAATACCGCGTGCCGGCGTTTCGGCCAGCGCCATCGGATGACGGCGGCGCGTTTCGGAATAGCGCTGCAACAGACGGTCGGCCTGACAGTCCAGAAAAAGCAGCGAGGGTTCATATTCACTGCTCTGGGCAAAGGCTTCCTGAATTTCAAACACACCGCTGACCGAGAAATCCCGAGTCCGCACATCAATCCCGAGCGCCATAGGCCGCCCGACAGACGGCCCCGTGATCAGACGGTGCAACAGCGCCAGCGGAATGTTGTGGATGGTTTCATAGCCCAGATCTTCAAAGGCGTTGATAGCGGTGGTGCGGCCGGCGCCGGACGGTCCGGTGACAAGAACTACCGTCGTGTTCACATCCTTGATCGGTCTTTCAATCATAACAGCCCAATGCGCGGCGGACCGTCGTGCGCCTAACGCCCATCGACTGGTCCATCACGTCCCAAGAGTAGCAGAATAGATGCCAGATTTGGAATATTGCGCCCCTTTAGCAAGTCAATTCTGCTCCCCATTACGTGAACACTTCGGGGGTGTGGCATTCGCGTCTCGGGTTCGGCTGAAAGATCGACAACACGGCTCAGGCGGGCCGCTTGTACCGCGGGCTGGCGCAGCAATCCGATGCCGCGGGCCTCTATCATCCCGTGCAGCGGGGCTGGTGAGGACATCCAGACCTGACCCGCGCGATGCGTCAGAAGCACCTGATCATCCGCAACCAGATCGGCACCCAGCGCGATCATTTGCAGCGCGAGACCGGATTTACCTGATCCCGACGGCCCCATAATCAAAAAGCCCTGCCCGTTGACTGCAACCGCAGTGCCGTGGACAGGGCTTTTTTCAATCAAGTCGGTCATTGCCGCCGGATCAGACCGGCAGGCCGACCACAAAGCGGGCCCCCAACGGGGCATCGCCGTCTTCAGCATCTTGCGGATGGATGTTCTCCGCCCAGATCACGCCTTTATGGGCTTCGACGATCTGTTTGGAGATCGAAAGCCCCAGACCGGAGTTATTGCCGTAATCGCTCTCGGGGCGTTCGGAATAAAAGCGAGTGAAGACTTTGGTCAGGGCCTCTTCGGGGATGCCCGGACCTGTATCTTCCACCACGACCAACACACGGTTGTCTTTTTCCCGTGCCCAAACCCGCACCGCATCGCCTTCGCCGCAGAAGGACACAGCGTTGGAGATCAGGTTCACAAAGACCTGCGCCAGTCGTGCCTCCATCCCGTCAAAGACGATCGGCTTGGCCGGTGCATCCCAGATCAGTTCCACACCTTTGTCATTGGCTTCATGGCTGTGGAAATCGGAAATCCGGCTGAGCATCAGCGTCAGATCGAAGGGTTCTTCCTCTTCCTTGACCAGTTCCGCATCCAGACGGGAGGCATTGGAAATATCGCTGACCAGACGGTCCAGACGCCGCACATCATGTTCGATCACATCTAGCAACCTCTGGCGGCCATCGCCTTCGGGGGCAATCCGCAGGGTTTCCACCGCAGACCGCAGCGAGGCCAGAGGATTCTTGATCTCATGGGCAACATCGGCTGCAAATTCTTCGTTGGTGTCGATCCGGTCATACAACGCCGAGGTCATGTCCCGCATGGCACGGCTGAGACGGCCGATTTCATCCGGACGCCCCGACAGATCAGGGATTCGCACCCGTGCCGCATCGCCCTGACGCCCTTCACGGGTGGTTCCGGCCTCGGCTGCGCGCGCCAGATCATGGATCGGATTCGCAATCGTATTGGCCAGAACAACGGACAGCACGACCGAGACAACAACCGCCAGCAGGAACAGGCGCAACACGGCCTGTTGTTCCGTATGGATCAACCCGTCCAGATAGCCCGGCTGCGAGGTCAGCACCATCGCCGCCGCCACATTTCCGTCCACCAGAATCGGACGCCCGACCCCCAGCACTGTTTCGTGGCTCTGGGTTGAGGCGCGGCGGATGAGTTCCTGACCGGACAATGCAGCGCGGGACAGTTCGTCCGCGAAGAACTGCTCGGACATGCGGGTATTCCCGCCCCCCATGTTCCGCAAACCGGGAAGCACATCCATCGCGCGGCCCAGCCACGCCAGAATACCGCTGCCCGCCTTGAACGGGCTTGGTCCGCCGTCAACCTGCGCTGCCAGCGCACTGTCACCAAGATAAACCCGCGCGATCAAACCTTCGGATACCGGCAGACCGCTGATCAGGGCGCTGTTCGGCGTGCGTTCATCCAGCAGTCTTGCTTCGATCACGCTGGAATACAGCTCTGATTCGATCAGCATGCTGGTCTGTTTTTCAACAACCGCACCGCCTTTGAACTGGTTAAGATACAACATCCCCACAAGAAGGATGCACAAAGCAATCAGGTTGAAGGTAATAATGCGCCGCGCCAGCGCCGACGTGCGGACGCGCGTCAGATGTTCCAACCCGAAAGAGCGCAGCAAGCCGGAGCCGCCGCGCAATCCGATAGCTTTTGCTATGCGTCCCAACGAAAATCCCCGGCCCCCGCGCGGTTTTTCCGTTATATGTTCGTCCGCCAGCAACGCCATTACTCGGTGTACCGGTACCCGATACCGTAGAGCGTCTCGATTGCCGAGAAGTCGTCATCAACACTACGCATCTTTTTACGCAGGCGTTTGATGTGGCTGTCGATGGTACGGTCGTCAACGTAAACCTGATCGTCATAGGCCACATCCATTAACTGGTCGCGGCTTTTGACAAACCCCGGACGGCTGGCAAGTGCCTGCAACAAAAGGAATTCCGTGACGGTCAGACTGACCGGTTTACCCTTCCATGTCACCGCATGGCGCAACGGGTCCATCGTCAGATCGCCCCGTTCGATCAGGTTTTCATTCGGTGCATCGTCGGTCTTTCCGGCGTCGGAAATTTTGGCTTCCTGACGGCGCAGAATCGCGCGGATCCGTTCCACCAGAAGACGCTGGGAGAAGGGTTTGCGCACGTAATCGTCAGCGCCCATGCGCAGACCGAGCACTTCGTCAATCTCGTCATCTTTGGAGGTCAGGAAAATCACAGGCATGTCCGTTCTCTGCCGTAAGCGGCTGAGCAGATCCATACCGTCCATTCTGGGCATTTTTATGTCGAGCACGGCCATGTCCGGCAGCTCGTCCGTGAAGGCGTTCAACGCCTGTAGCCCGTCATTATAAGTAGAAACATCGTATCCTTCTGCTTCCAGCGTCATAGAGACTGAAGTGAGGATATTCCGGTCGTCATCGACCAACGCAATTCGTGCCATTTTTGCCCTCGATACTTGCCTGCATTATTTTTATAATTACGCTCATTTAGGTTATGCTCGGTTAACGAAGCAAACGGTTTTGGGTTAAGTGGTCTATTTTTCGCCACAATTTTTGCTAATTTTGTCCTTTGAGTCACACTTTCTTAACGTTCGAAGAAAAACTTTTTCGCAAAGTTAACGTTAACTGCGCGGTATTGCCCGCCCCCGAGCCTTCCATTCAAAGACGATGGTGCTATACAAACCGCGGTGCTGGAACGGCACAAAACCATGGGTCCCCAACGACCATAATCGTTAAATTCAAGTGCTGGCCGCGAAACCCGCGCCCGCTTTGAGGAGCATTAATATGGAAGCAGGTCGCGTAAATCCGACCCAGACGCTGGAAAAAACCGGTATTACCGGCGTCGCAACTGCACATTACAACCTGCGGGAATCTGCGCTGATCGAGATTGCGATCAAAAAAGGCGAAGGTGAGCTGGGTCAGGGCGGCACGATTCTCGTCTCCACCGGCAAATTCACCGGCCGCTCCCCCAAAGATAAATTCGTGGTCGACGAGCCATCGGTCAAAGACACTATCTGGTGGGAAAACAACCCGCCTATGGCTGCAGATGCCTTTGACCAATTGCACGCCGATATGCGCGCCCATATGGGGGGCAAGGACTATTACGTGCAGGATCTGTTCGGCGGCGCCGACCCCGACTATCGTGTCAACGTGCGTATGATCACCGAACTGGCCTGGCACTCGTTGTTTATCCGCACCATGCTGCGCCGCCCCGAACCCGAAGAGCTCGACAGTTTCGTTCCGGAATATACCGTGATCAACTGCCCGTCCTTCAAGGCCGACCCAGCCAAACACGGCTGTCGCAGCGATACGGTCATTGCGATCTCTATCGAAAAGAAGCTGATTCTGATCGGTGGCACGGAATACGCCGGCGAGAACAAGAAATCCGTCTTCTCCCTGCTGAACTATCTGCTGCCGGATCAGGGTGTCATGCCGATGCATTGTTCTGCCAACCACGCCAAGGACGACACAGACGATGTGGCAGTTTTCTTCGGCCTGTCGGGCACCGGCAAGACGACATTGTCTGCGGACCCGAACCGTGTGCTGATCGGGGACGACGAACACGGCTGGTCGGACAACGGCACCTTCAACTTTGAAGGCGGCTGCTATGCAAAGACGATCAACCTGTCCCAAGAGGCAGAGCCGGAAATCTATGCGACCACGCAGAAGTTCGGCACCGTGATCGAGAACATGGTTTACGATCCGTTCACCAAAGAGCTGGATTTTGACGATGACAGCCTGACCGCCAACATGCGGTGCGCCTACCCGCTGCATTATATTTCCAACGCTTCGGACACCGGCCTTGGCGGCACGCCGCGCAACATCATCATGCTGACCTGTGATGCCTTTGGTGTCCTGCCCCCGATCGCGCGGCTGACACCGGCGCAGGCGATGTACCATTTCCTGTCTGGCTTTACCTCTAAGGTGGCTGGCACCGAACGGGGCGTGACCGAGCCGCAGCCGACATTCTCTACCTGCTTTGGCGCGCCTTTCATGCCGCGCCGTCCCGAAGCCTATGGCGCCTTGCTGCGCGACCGGATTGCGCAATCCGGTGCGACCTGCTGGCTGGTGAACACCGGCTGGACTGGGGGCGCCTATGGCACCGGCTCGCGGATGCCGATCCACGCCACACGCACCTTGCTGACAGCGGCTTTGGACGGGACGCTGAAGGATGTGGAATTCCGCAAGGATGAAAACTTTGGCTTTGACGTGCCAACTTCTTGCGAAGGGGTTGCAGATGTCCTGCTTGATCCGCGCCGCACCTGGGACAATCCGGAAAGCTATGACCGCAATGCGGCCAAGCTGGTGCAGATGTTCAGCGACAACTTCGCCCAATACGAAGACTATGTGAGCGATGATGTGCTGGCGGAAAAAGTAAAAGCCGGTTAAGCCTGCGCTGACGGTTAATTGAATTGGCCGGAGTCTCTGCTCCGGCCATTTTTTCTTGCGGATGCCATGATAAATTTCTTCCTTCTGCTTGGCGCCTATATGGGCGTGATCAATCTGATTACCTTTGGTTTGTTTCAACATGACAAGCGGCAGGCCGAAAAACGCGGCTGGCGGGTGCCTGAAAATACACTGTTGGCGCTGGCTATTCTTGGCGGATCGCTTGGGGCGAAATGGGGGCAATATGCGTTGCGCCACAAGACCCGCAAACAGCCGTTTGCACTGGTTCTGAACCTGATCCTGATTGCGCAGATCCTGTTGGTCGTACTGCTGGTTATCCCCACCACACGGCAGATGCTGCTGTCCTGAAGGCTGTAGCGGTCAGGTCAAGCGCCCGTCACAAAGACACACCCGCCGCGGTCGAAGCCCTTACCTGCGCGGGGGGGCGCATTTCTTAACAAACCCTTAATTGTGAAGCTTCATATAAGAAGCTTCTATTATGAAGCTTCATTTATGACGCTTCATATTTGCAGGGTGATCAAGCGCCCCTGCCCTATGACTCCGCCCCGGCCCTAGCACCTCTCATCTACGCCTCACCGCCGCCGCCGCACGACCAGCGGTGTTGCGCCTATGTCCTGAACTCTCCGCTTGCCCGTACCGCACAGCCTGCCTAAAATTCTGCTATGAAACGTTTCACCCTTACCGCTCTGCTGGCTCTCACCCCGTTACCGGCTGTGACCCATCCCCATGTTTATGTGGATGCGGGTGTCCATTTTCTGTTTGACGACAATGGAAAGCTGGCCGCGTTGCGTGTGTTCTGGTCCTATGACGAATTTTACTCCCTCCTCCAATTGGAAGAACTGGAACTCGATCAGGACGGCGACGGCACCATCACTGTGGAAGAACAGGAAAAACTCGCCGGTTTTGATACGAATTGGGTCGAAGGCTTTGAAGGCGATCTCTATGTCACCCATAACGATGACGCGGTCGCGCTCGGCCCGCCGCTGGAACCCGGAGCCGCGCTTGAGGACGGTCGCCTGCTGACATGGCACATCCGTCCCCTGCTGAACCGTATCGAACCGTCAGCTGGCGAAACCATAGTCAAAGTCTACGACCCCACGTTTTACAGCGCCTATACGCTCGATCACGGGGTCGAAGTCATCGACAACCCCGCCTGTTCACTGGCCATCACAGCCGCCGATTTACCCAAAGCCTATGATGCAGTCGAAAGCCTGCTCTACGGCGAAAACTCTGCGCAATATGACGGGGATGACAGCTTCCCCGAGGTTGGTGAACTCTTTGCAGATACGGTATTTCTAGAATGCGCATCCTCCTGATTTTCGCCGTTGGAGCGGCGGCGGCAATGCTTCTTTTGTGGATCGGCGGCGGGTTTGACGCCATCGCTGTTTGGGCCGCCTCCATGCAACGGGACTTCCAGAACGCCATGGCTGGTGCGCTGCGCGGTTTGCGTGCGGGAGATCCGGGGGCGACGCTCGGCCTGATGGGGGTCTGCTTTGCCTACGGGTTCTTCCATGCGGTCGGTCCGGGACATGGCAAAATCCTGATCGGCGGCTACGGGTTGGGCGCGCGTGTAGCGATGCTCCGGCTTGCCGGAATTGCGCTGGTGTCCAGTCTGGCGCAGGCGGTTACGGCGGTTGTTCTGGTCTATTGCGGTATTCTGATACTGGGATGGGGCAGCAAACAACTGGTCGGGGCGGCAGAGGATTTTTTCGCCCCGGCAAGCTATGCCGCGATCCTGCTGGTGGGCGCGTGGCTGGTCTTGCGCGGATTGCGCAGGCTTTGGCGTGACCGTCAGCCCCACATTGCCGCCCATGTTCAGCCCCATGACCACACAGGGCACGGCGAAGTCTGCGCCGATTGTGGCCACCGACACGGCCCCACCCCCGAAGAGGCAGCACGGGTTTCTTCGCTGCGCGATCTTCTGGTGCTGGTAGGGGCCATCGCAATGCGTCCGTGCACCGGCGCGATCTTCCTGCTGATCCTGACGTGGCGGATGGGAATTGTGACCGCTGGCATCATGGGCACCTTTGCAATGGCATTGGGCACTGCCAGCGTCACAGTCGCTGTAGCACTGGCTGCCGTGGGTCTGCGTGAAAGCACACTGCAAGGTTTGCGCTCTGCCCCGGTGCTGCGCGTGGCGGTGCCGGTTCTCGAACTTGCGGCGGGGTCAATCGTCGTGATCGTTGCCGCCCAGCTTTTGCGGGCAGCCCTGTAGCGCAGGACCGCTGGACCCACGAGCCGCAACAATCTTACACATTTTGCCGCATTACAGCATTTTTATTGCGTTGCAGCATTGACCCACTCCGGCAGTCCACTTACTTCAGACGGCAACACCTGAAGCCTTCACAAGGACGAATCCAATATGTTGTTGCCCAATCTGCTGAACACCTGCGCCGCTGCCATCCCTGCTGTTGAAAACGTGGTGGATCGCGCCCGTCAGAAACTTTCCGAGCAAGTCAACATCGACGGGCGTCTGAACGGCAAAGCGCTTGAGGAACACCAGTTCGCGACACACGGGCTTGCGTGGTTCGCGACCTATCTGGAATCCCTGCGGCAGATGCATAAATGGGCCGCGCGACTGGAACAGGACGGCAAATTCAGCGAGCTGGAACAGCTGCTGCTGCAAATCGGCTTTGGCGAATATCTCTGGCAGATCTGGGGCGGCATTCCCATGTCCCAAGGCGAAGTGGTCCGGCTTCAGGATCTTGGCCTGTCGCAACAGGACCAGAAGGCTTTGGCGGTGGAGAGCGTCCAGACCCTGACAGAGGAAGGCAACACACAGGCCGCCCGCGCCCGTCTGGTTACTTTGATGCTGGAACGGGAGGGTGCCGCGACTGTTGGCGCCACCGGACTTGACGAAGAACTGGAAATGATCCGCGACCAGTTCCGCCGCTTTGCCGACGACAAGGTGATGCCATACGCCCATGAATGGCATCTGAAGGATGAATTGATCCCGATGGAGATCATCAAGGAACTGGCGGAAATGGGTGTGTTCGGCCTGACCATTCCCGAAGAATACGGCGGCTTTGGCCTGTCCAAAGCCTCTATGGTGGTCGTCTCCGAGGAACTGTCGCGGGGTTATATCGGGGTCGGCTCGCTTGGCACCCGTTCGGAAATTGCGGCTGAACTGATTATCGGCGGTGGCACCGAAGAACAGAAACAGAAATGGCTGCCCCAGCTTGCCTCCGGCGAGACACTGCCAACAGCGGTCTTTACCGAGCCTAACACCGGCTCTGACCTCGGCTCCCTGCGCACCCGCGCGGTCAAGGACGGGGACGACTGGTCGATCACCGGCAACAAGACATGGATCACCCACGCCGCGCGCACCAATGTGATGACCCTGCTCGCGCGCACCGATCCTGACACCACCAATTACTCCGGCCTGTCCATGTTCCTTGCGGAAAAGACACCGGGTACGGATGACGCGCCCTTCCCCACCGAAGGCATGACCGGCGGCGAGATCGAGGTGCTGGGCTATCGCGGCATGAAAGAATACGAACTGGCTTTTGACAACTTCAAGGTGAAGGGTGAGAACCTGCTTGGCGGTGCGGAAGGTCAAGGCTTCAAACAGCTTATGCAGACCTTCGAATCCGCCCGCATCCAGACAGCGGCCCGCGCCATTGGTGTGGCGCAGAACGCGATGGAAATCGCGCTGCAATACGCACAGGAACGCAAGCAGTTTGGCAAACAACTGCTGGATTTCCCGCGCATTCAATCCAAAATCGCCATGATGGCGGTCGAGATCATGATCGCACGGCAGTTGACCTATCACTCCGCTTGGGAAAAAGACCACGACCGCCGCTGCGACCTTGAGGCGGGCATGGCAAAACTGCTTGGCGCACGCGTGGCATGGGCGGCTGCGGACAACGGGCTGCAAATTCACGGCGGCAACGGCTTTGCACTGGAATACCCCATCAGCCGCGTGCTGTGTGACGCCCGCATCCTCAACATCTTTGAAGGGGCCGCAGAAATTCAGGCGACAGTCATCGCCCGCCGCCTGCTTGAAGTGGGCCGCAACTGATCCCGATTCCGGCGCAGACGGGAGTGCCAAGCTCCCTCTGCGGATTTCCGCCGGTCCTTGTGAACCGCGCTTGCTGAAGCGCGGTTTTTTTGAGACTTACCCCCCATGAAAATTCTCCTCGCCTCCCTCGCCTTTGCCTTGTCCCTGTCTGCCTGCCAGAAGGATGAAACCATCTCCGGTGTCAGCGGGCCTGAAGACCAATGGCAGTTGGTGCGCCTGAACGGAGAAGCGATTGAGGTGCCGATCACCCTGACCTTCCCCGAAAAAGGCCGACTTGCAGGGCAAGCGCCCTGTAACAGCTATTTTGGCGAACAGACCGCCCCGCTGCCGTGGTTTGATACGAATGCTGTTGGAGCCACGCGGCGGGCCTGTCCGGAAATGGAGCTTGAGGGACGTTATTTCAAAGCCTTCAGCGAAGTGACCATGGTCGAGCGCAAGGGCGACACGCTGTTGTTAACCAATGACGCCGGCGGCCTGTTGGAATACCGCCTGCAATAAACGCTTCGGGTGATTACCCCGTTCCGCTATCCTCTGCTGCGTCTTTTTTCGCGCGCCGCGCCAGCAGATGCACCAGACGCCCGCGGGCTTCTGGAAGGGGGCGGTTGCCAAGGGCCGGTGCCAGCCAGCGCTCCAGAAAATAACCGGTGGTTTTGAGCGCATCCAGAATCTCCGGCGACTCCGCCTCTGCCCCTTCTAGTTGCAGGAATACCGGCAGGGGCAGCATCCGGTCCGCATAGGCCGCACCGCTGGAGCGGCTTACCGCCCGCCCGCTTTTGGGCGAAACATAGATCAGTTCCTGCGTCGAACCTGTCGCCGCACAAGACCCCAGATCCAGCCCGTAGCCCAGTTCCTCCAGCAGTCTCAGTTCCCAGATGGCATAATCCGCCTGCCAGCCCTGCCCCGTTTCCAAAGCATCGACCAGATCAATGGTGCGCTGGTATATTTCCGGCAGTTCCATACGCTCTGGCAGCGCAAACCCGCCCAGCGCACAGATCGAACCAAGGGCCGCCAGCGCGGCGCGGTCGCCCATAATGGCACTGCGGGAATGCAGCAATTCCACATGAAAACCGCCGAGATGTTCCTCAAGTCGCGCCCGCCATTCGACCTCTACCTGGTTGCCCGGTTGCAATACAGGGGCCAGCTTGCGGGACGCACCACCGCGCACCACGCCAGCGTGCCGCCCGTGGGTCTTGGTCAGAACCTCAAGTATCACAGAGCTTTCGCCGTGCCGCCGTGCGGACAGGATCACCCCTTCATCGCGCCATTCCATCTGCGCAAGCTAGGGGTAAACCGTGGCGTTCTCAAGCGGTGGTATCAAGGGAATAGCCAAAGCCGCGCACCGTGCGCACAAAGTCCAGATCGCTGACCTTGGCCAGTTGCTTGCGCAGCCGTCCGATATGCACATCTACGGTGCGGGTATCCACGTTCAGGTTGTCGCCCCAAACACGATCCAGCAGTTGATCCCGTGACCAGACCCGTCCGGGCGCTTCCATAAACACCCGCAACAGTTTGAATTCCAGCGGGCCCAGCGGGATCACCGCATCGGCCAGCGTGACCTTGTGCTGCACAAGGTCCATGTTCAGCCCCTGATAGACCAGCAAATCGGTCCCCAACTGCCCCGTGGCCTGCCGCAATCCGGCGCGCACCCGCGCCATCAACTCGCGCACGGAATAGGGTTTAACCACATAATCATCCGCGCCGGTATCCAGCCCGCGAATCTTGTCGTCTTCCTCCCCCCGCGCGGTCAGCATGATCACCGGAATAGTCTTGGTGTCCTTGTTCCGCTTCACCTGCCGGCAGACTTCCAGCCCCGAGGTTCCGGGCAGCATCCAGTCCAAGACAATCAGGTCAATGGACTGTTCCTCGAGGATCAACAGCCCTTCTTCGCCGGTCTCTGCCTTGAAGACCTCATAGCCTTCCACGCTTAGGTTATAGACAAGCATCTCAAGCTGAGAGGCTTCATCCTCAACAACCAGTATTTTCGGACCACCACTCATTGTTCGTACAATTCCCCTGTAACCAGATAGTGCACCTGCTCGGCTATGTTTTTAACCTGATCACCGGAGCGTTCCATGTTTTTGGAAATGAACAGCAAATGGGTGCAGGGTTCGATATTGCGCGGATTTTCCATCATGTAGGTCAGCAATTCGCGGAACAGCGCGTCGGTGCGATCGTTGATTTCGTCATCCATCGCACTGGCGGCTTCGGCTTTGGCCAGATCCCGTTCTACATAGGCTTCCATCACCATCGCCAGCATCGCCGCGATCTTGCCCGAGGTCTCGGACAAGGTGCGCAGGACCGCATTCATTGCAGAGAAATCATCCACCGCCCGCACGCGGTAAGACAGGGTTTTGGCATAATCGCCCATCCGCTCCAGCGAGGAGGAGATTTTCAGCGTGGTAATCGCGCTGCGCAAATCTTCGGCCATTGGCTGGCGCAGGGCAATCAAACGGATCGCCTTGTCGTCGATCTTGTTTTCCAGCGCGTTGATTTCACTGTCCGACTTGGCAACCTTTTTGGCCAGCGCTTCATCGCCGTCCACCAGTGCCTTGCCAGCGTTCAGAACCTGATCGCCCACCTTTGCGGCCATATCCACCAGCATCGCTTCGATTTTCTTCAGGTCGGTATCAAACCGGGTTACAATATGCGTGTGTTCCATGTCTCTGCTCCTAGCCGATCCGGCCCATAATGTAATTCTGTGTGCGTTCATCTTCCGGAGAGGTAAAGATCGTTTTTGTCGAACCGCTCTCTACCAGTTCTCCAAGGTGGAAAAAGGCGGTGCGCTGGGACACCCGCGCGGCCTGCTGCATGGAATGGGTCACGATCACGATGGTAAAGTTGCTGCGCAACTCGTCGATCAGCTCTTCGATGATCGCCGTGGCAATCGGGTCGAGCGCAGAACAGGGTTCATCCATCAGAACCACCTGCGGTTTGACCGCGATGGTGCGCGCAATACACAGACGTTGCTGCTGCCCCCCCGACAGTCCGGTGCCCGGCTGGTCAAGCCGGTCCTTCACCTCTTTCCAGAGCCCTGCCTTGATCAGTGACCATTCCACGATCTCGTCCATATCCGTCTTGGATTTGGCCAGCCCGTGTATCTTTGGCCCATAAGCAACGTTTTCGTAGATAGATTTCGGGAACGGATTCGGTTTCTGAAACACCATCCCCACTTTGGCCCGCAGCGCGACCACGTCCACTTCGGGCGCGTATATATCCTGCCCTTTAATGGTGATGCTGCCTTCCACGCGGCAAATGTCCACCAGATCGTTCATCCGGTTGATGCTGCGCAGAAAGGTGGACTTGCCGCACCCTGACGGGCCGATCAGGGATGTCACCTTGTTTTCGGGGATATCCAGATTGATTTTGTCCAGCGCCTGTTTTTCCCCGTAAAAGACGTTCACGTCCTTGGCCGAGATAATGGCAGTCTTCGACATATTCTTAGAACCTTTTTTCGAACCGGCGGCGCAAGACGATTGCAAGCAGGTTCATTGTTATCAGGGAGAGCAGCAAAACGATGATCGCTGCGGATGTTTTTTCAAGGAAGGCCCGTTCCGGCGCATCCGCCCAGAGGAAAATCTGCACCGGCAGCGCTGTGGCCGGTTCGAGAATGGATTGGGGCACATCCACGATAAAGGCCACCATACCGATCATCAGCAGCGGCGCCGTTTCCCCCAGCGCCTGCGCCATGCCCACAATCGTCCCAGTCAGGATACCGGGAAGGGCCAGTGGTGCGACGTGATGGAAAGTGGCCTGCACCGGACTCGCCCCCATGCCAAGGGCGGCTTCGCGGATGGACGGTGGCACTGCCCGCAGGCTGGCTCTTGCGGCGATAATGATCGTCGGCAATGTCATCAGGGACAACACCAGCCCCCCCACCAGCGGCGAAGAGCGCGGCATGCCAAAGGTGTTGAGCAACATCGAAAGCCCCAGCAGTCCGAATACAATCGAAGGCACCGCCGCAAGGTTGTTAATATTCACCTCGATAATGTCGGAAAACCTGTTCTTCGGCGCAAATTCTTCCAGATAGATCGCAGCGAGAATGCCCACAGGAAAGGAAAAGCAAAAGCACACCAGCAGGGTCAACGCCGAGCCAACCAGCGCGCTCAGGATACCGGCGAGCTCGGGCTCGCGGCTGTCGCCGTTGGTAAAGAAAGACCAGTTGAAGCCGCGCTTCACATCGCCATCCGCAACCAGCCTGTCGATCCAGCCGATTTCCTGATCGCTCAACCGGCGTTCTGATTCATCGACATCCCGATCCACAGTCCCTTTCAACAGGATGTCAAAATCATCCGATGCACGAAACCAGACCCGCGCCTGTGTGCCGATTGCATCCGGATTTGCCAGAACAAAACGCTCCAGTTCAAATCCTGCATCATTGGACACCAGACCGTAAAGTTTGCGCCGGTCGGCCCGTTTGGTGGCCTCGGGAAAGCGGGCTTTCAGCGCGTCTTTTACGATTTTCTCAAACCGTGCGTCCTGCGGGTTGGCAGGGTCCACAGCATCAGGGCCAAGGTCCACGACGATCGCCACATCCGTGGTCGTAAACGCGCCGGAGCCTTTGTAAAGGATCGAACCGACCATCACGACGAGAAAGGCAAGCGAGACAAAGATCGCACCGCGACCATACCACCGGAACCGCTGTTCCGCCGATTTGCGGCTCTTTAACTGGGTGGAAGGAGTGATGAAATCAGTCATATTGTTCCTGATATTTTCTGACGATGCGCAGGGCGATGACATTCAGCACCAGCGTCGTAACAAAGAGCACCAGACCAAGGGCAAAGGCAGACAGGGTTTTGGCGCTGTCAAATTCCTGATCGCCGGTCAAAAGCGCAACGATTTGTGCGGTGATCGTGGTGACAGCCTCTAGCGGATTGGCGGTCAGATTGGCCGCAAGCCCCGCCGCCATCACAACGATCATGGTTTCTCCGATCGCACGGCTTGCCGCCAGCAGCAGTGAACCGGCAATTCCCGGAATGGCCGAAGGCAGCACGACTTTGCGAATGGTTTCGGAATGGGTCGCCCCCATGCCAAGCGACGCATCCCGCAGCGCCTGTGGCACCGCGTTGATCACATCGTCCGACAGAGAGGAAATCAGCGGGATGATCATCATTCCCATAACCAACCCCGCTGCCAGCGCGCTCTCGGAGGACACGTTAAGCCCGACACTTTCCCCGCCGGCGCGCAACAGGGGCGCAACGGTCAGGGCTGCAAAGAAACCGTAAACCACCGTAGGAATACCGGCGAGGATTTCCAGCGCGGGTTTGATCAGGTTACGGCTGCGCTTGCTGGCGTATTCCGACAGGTAAATCGCGGACATCAACCCAAGCGGCGTTGCCACACACATGGCAATGAATGAAATCAGCAGCGTGCCGGTGATCAGCGGCACCGCCCCGAACGCGCCTTCTGCGGCGACCTGATCGGCACGCAGGGCGGTTTGCGGGCTCCACTGGGTGCCAAACAGGAAATCCGTCAGCGGAATCCGTTCAAAAAAGCGGAAAGCCTCAAACAGGAGAGACAAAACAATGCCCACTGTGACAGCAACTGCCACCAGTGAGCACAGGATCAACACCCCCATCACAAACAGTTCAAACCCTTTTTTGCGCTGGGAATGAACCAGATCAATGGTCGCGCTTTCAGAAGTGGCCATCTGCCATATCCTTTGGTCTTGGCTAAGGGGCGCCCGATGTCAGGCGCCCCGAAAGTTCAGGTCGGTTACATCGACAGGTTCATCAGACCGTTGATTGCTTTTGCGCCTTGCTCACGCTCTGCTTCGGTCATCGGGATCAGACCTTTGTCCGCCAGATAACCTTCCTCACCCCAAGCATCTTCAGAGGTGAACTCTGCAAGAAACTGTTCGATGCCAGCAACTTCGCCAACGTGGGCTTTCTTCACATAGAAGTACAAGGAACGGGATACGGGGTAGTCACCCTCAGCGATCAGTTCAAATTCAGGGGCAATACCGTCAATCATGGACCCTTGAACCGCATCAGCATTCTGTTCAAGGAAGGAGTAGCCGAAGATACCAAAGGCATTCGGGTTGGCTTGCAGCTTTTGCACGATCAGGTTGTCGTTCTCGCCAGCTTCCACATAGGCCCCGTCCTCGCGGATGGTGTGGCACAGGGATTTATAGGCGTTCTTGTCGGACTTCTTCAGGTCCTTGACCCAATCAACAGTCTTACAACCGCCTTCCATAGCCAGTTCAACAAAGGCGTCCCGTGTGCCGGAAGTGGGTGGCGGGCCCAGAACCTCAATCTTCACCGCTGGCAGATCAGGGTTGATTTCATTCCACATTGTGTAGGGGTTCGGAGTTGTCTCCCCTGCTGCGCCTGGAACATCCTTGGCCAGCGCCATGAACAGATCACCCAGAGAGATCGACATTTGCGCGGACTCTTTGGAGTTGGCCAGAACAATGCCGTCATAACCGATTTTCGCTTCGACAATATCTGTCACACCATTATCGGCGCACATTTGCACTTCGGATTCTTTGATCCGGCGGGACGCATTGGTGATGTCCGGTGTTTCATCGCCAACACCCGCACAAAACAGTTTCAGACCGCCACCGGAGCCTGTGGACTCTACAACGGGGGTTTTAAATTCTGTGGATTTGCCAAAGCGTTCGGCAACAGTCGTGGAGAAGGGAAATACTGTAGATGATCCAACGATTTTGATTTGATCACGGGCGAAAGCAGGCGCAGCAGCAGCAGAGGCCAGAGCAATAGCGGATACGCAAAGCGTTTTTGTAAACATGAGGTCCATTCCCATTTTTTCATACGGTCCGATTCGTCTCGGATGAGGCGGTGATACGCAGCCGATGTGACGCTCATATTGCAGTTATGTGACACTTGTTCCGCGTTTGTGTAACAGTTCCATGACGCGGATTTCGAACGGGAAAGGTTTCCCCCTTAAAACGCCGGGTTTTGCCCCGCATCCTTGACCGATTCCATCGACACATGGGTTGAACTGTTTGCAACATGGGGCAGGTTGGAAATCACCTCGCCCAGAATCGCGCGATAGCTTTTGATGTCTCTGGTGCGCACTTTCAAAAGGTAATCAAAGGCGCCCGCGATCATGTGGCACTCCTCGATCTCTGTGACCGCACCGACCGCCGCGTTAAAGGCTTGCAAGGCCGCCTCCCGCGTGTCCGAAAGCGTGACCTCGACGAAGGCAATGTGATCCAGCCCCAGCTTGTCCAGATCCAGTACAGCGCGAAATCCGCGAATGTATCCGGTTTCACGCAACCGCTTGACCCGCAACTGACAGGGCGTCTTGGATAAACCCACCAAAGCCGCCAGTTCCGTGATCGCCATGCGCCCGTCCCTGTGCAAGGCTGCAAGGATCTTTCGATCAAATCCGTCTATTTGCCCATCAACTGCCATCTCGACACCCTTTTGGACTGATTTACCGCCTATATTTGGATCATTTCGGGATCAGGGGCAATAACATTAGGCAATCTGCCCGAAACAAACGTGGTATTATCACCCCAGCATAACTCTTTCAGGTGAAACGCCATGACCTCTCTTACCCAATTGCGCCAGAATATCCGTGACCTGCACCTCGCGGATGAGAACCGGATTCTGACAGACCTGCAAACCGACTGCGCAATTCCGGATGCATTAAAACAGGCCGCCACCGATCGCGCCTGCACGCTGGTCAAAGACATTCGCAGCAGCGGTGACACGGGTATGATGGAAGTGTTCATGGCCGAATACGGTCTGTCCACAGATGAAGGCATCGCGCTGATGTGTCTGGCCGAAGCCCTGCTGCGGGTGCCGGATTCCGAAACCGTAGATGCGCTGATCGAGGATAAAATCGCCCCCTCGGACTGGGGCAGCCATCTGGGGAAATCCTCCTCCTCGCTGGTGAATGCGTCTACATGGGCGCTGATGCTGACGGGCAAGGTGCTCCACGACGAAGAACCCGGTATCGCCGCCACGCTGAAATCCGCCGTGCGCCGCCTTGGGGAACCCGTGATCCGCACCGCAGTTTCCCGCGCCATGCGGGAACTGGGGGCGCAATTCGTTTTGGGGCAAACCATCAAGGAAGCCGTCTCTCGCGGCAGTGCCAAGGCCCGCAAGGGGTTCACCTATTCCTATGACATGCTGGGTGAGGCCGCGCTGACTGCAAAAGACGCGGACAAGTTTTACGACAGCTACGCCGATGCCATCACCCAACTGGCAAAACACTGCAAATCCGATGACATCCGCGAAAATCCGGGCATCTCGATCAAGCTCTCCGCCCTGCACCCCCGCTACGAAGTCGGCCAGAGCGAGCGCGTCATGCGCGAGTTGACCGCCTCCACCCGCCGTCTCGCCCGAATGGCGCGCAAGGCCGGTATGGGCTTTAACTTTGACGCCGAAGAAGCAGACCGTCTGGAGCTGTCCCTCGACGTGATCGAAGCCGTGCTGCGCGATCCCGATCTGGCAGGATGGGACGGGTTCGGCGTGGTGGTCCAAGCGTTCGGAAAGCGCTGCTCAGCAGTGCTTGACTGGCTGTACCAGCTTTCCGTTGATCTGGACCGCAAGATTATGGTGCGTTTGGTAAAAGGGGCCTATTGGGACACGGAAATCAAACGGGCCCAAGTGGAAGGCACAACCGGATTCCCCGTGTTTACCCGCAAGGTCGCAACGGACGTGGCCTATATCTGCAACGCGAAAAAGCTGCTGGGGATGACAGACCGCATCTATCCGCAGTTCGCCACCCACAACGCCCACACCGTCGCCGCTATTCTGGAAATGGCCGAGGACAAGACAAACTTTGAATTCCAGCGCCTGCACGGAATGGGCGAAGCGCTGCATGACATCGTTCTGCAAAACGAAGGCACCCGTTGCCGGATCTATGCCCCGGTGGGGGCCCATCGGGACCTGCTGGCCTATCTGGTGCGCCGCCTGTTGGAAAACGGTGCGAACTCCAGCTTTGTAAACCAGATTATCGACGAGAACACCCCGCCAGAGGAAGTCGCCGCCGATCCTTTTGCAGCCCTTGCCACAACGCCACATAGTCCGGTTGCCCTGCCAACGGACATCTTTGCGCCCCGCAAAAACTCGCGTGGCTGGGATTTGCACGATCTGGACGATCTGGCGGAAATCGACGCGGCCCGCACCCCGTTTCTGGATCACCAATGGCAGGGTAAACCGCTGCTGGTGGCCGATGTGCAGGGACAGGAATCCCTTGAGGTCACAAATCCGGCGCGCCCCGAAGACACGGTGGGCCATGTGCTACAAGCCAGCCGCGAAGACGCCGAAACCGCTATCACCAAGGCGCAGGTCTGGAGCGCGCCAGCCTCTGAGCGGGCCGAAGCCCTGCGCAAAGCTGCCGACCTCTATGAAGACAACTTCGGAGAGTTTTTTGCGGTTCTGACCCGCGAGGCGGGCAAAACCCCGATGGATGCTATTGCCGAACTGCGCGAGGCGGTGGATTTCCTACGCTACTACGCGGATGAGGCCGAACGCCTTGCCCCGACCGAGCCCCGTGGCATTTTCACCTGCATTTCCCCTTGGAACTTCCCGCTCGCCATCTTTTCCGGCCAGATCGCAGCCGCCCTAGCCGCCGGAAACGCAGTGCTTGCCAAACCGGCAGAACCCACGTCCCTGACCGCTTTTATTGCCGTAACCCTGCTGCACCGCGCAGGCGTGCCCCTGTCCGCGCTGCAACTGTTGCCCGGTCGCGGCCGCGACATCGGTTCCGCGCTGACCGGCAGCCCGCAGATTAACGGCACCTGTTTTACCGGCTCTACCGCGACCGCGCAAACCATCAACAAATCGCTGGCCGAACACGCCAGCCCTGATGCGCCCCTGATCGCAGAGACCGGCGGGCTGAACGCCATGATCGTGGACAGCACCGCCCTGCCCGAACAGGCGGTGCGCGACATCATCGCCTCGGGCTTTCAATCCGCAGGCCAGCGCTGTTCGGCCCTCCGTGTCCTCTATGTGCAGGAAGACGTAGCTGAACCCTTCCTCGAAATGCTCTTCGGGGCGATGGACGAACTGGTTCTGGGCAACCCGTGGAGTTACGCCACAGACGTCGGTCCGGTGATCAATGAAGGCGCTGCCAAGGGCATTCGCGACCATATCACCGCTGCCCGCAAGGAAGGCCGCGTGCTGAAAGAACTGCGTACGCCCGACACTGGCACCTTTGTTGCACCCACCGTTATAAAGGTGAACGGCATCAAGGATCTGGAACAGGAAATCTTTGGCCCCGTGATCCACGTGGCCACCTACCGCGCTGACCAGCTCGACGCCATTGTCGATGACATCAACGACACCGGCTTTGGCCTGACATTCGGAATGCACTCGCGGATTGACGACCGGATTGATCAGGTCACGGCCCGTCTGAATGTGGGCAATATGTATATCAACCGCAACCAGATCGGCGCGATTGTCGGCTCCCAACCCTTCGGCGGTGAGGGACTGTCAGGCACCGGACCCAAAGCCGGCGGCCCGAATTATGTCAAACGGTTCACGGCGACCAAAACAACCCACCTGCCCGCCACTGACGGTGCAGCGGCAGAGGTGTCAGCGGTGCAATCCGCGCTCGACACGATGAATGCAACCCGCCGCCCGCGCCTGTCGTCCGAACTGCTGCCCGGACCCACGGGCGAAAGCAACCAGCTCTCGGTCTTTGGACGGGGCACAGTCCTGTGCCTTGGCCCAACCGCGCAAGCCGCAGCCGATCAGGCCCGCATCGCCCGCCAGAACGGATGTGCAGCACTTGAGGTTGCACCGAAAGTTACGAACGGAATTGACGGCACCCTGTCACCGGAGGCCCTGAAAACCCTGCAAGGCTTCGATCTCGTCGCCCTGTGGTCCACGTCCGAAGATCAAACCGCCGCCCGCCGCGCCCTCGCCGCCCGTGCAGGCCGCCTGATCCCGCTGGTGACTGGCGACGATCTGGCGGATCGTTGCAAGCTGGAACGCCACATCTGTATCGACACCACAGCCGCAGGCGGCAACGCCGCCCTGCTTGCCTCGGTGGAAGGGTAGACTCCGCTTCCATTTTCGACAAATATCCGCGCCGCAGGCATCCCCCTCCTTACCGGAGGGGGATCTTTCTGTGTCCGGTTATCCGGCCCGCTGGACCATTCCGAACAAATCGCGCGGATCGTCGGGATCGGCCAGCATGTCGAGATCCTGATAAAACATCGTATTCTTCAAACGGTCCCGCACATAACGCAGGGCAGAGAAATCCTCGACCGCAAAGCCGACACCGTCAAACAGGGTGATCTGACGGTCCGAGCTCCGGCCCTTGGCGGTGCCGTTGATCACCTGCCACATCTCGGTCACGGCGAAATCTTCCGGCATCTGCTGGATTTCACCCTCTACCCGTGTCTGGGGCGGGTATTCGACAAATACATCCGACCGCTTGAGGATGTCTGCATGCAGTTCCGTCTTGCCCGGGCAGTCGCCGCCAATGGCGTTGATGTGCACACCTGCACCAACCATATTGTCGGTCAGGATCGTGGCATATTGCTTGTCGGCGGTGCAGGTGGTGATGATCTCTGCGCCTTCAATCGCCTCTTCCGGCGTCTTACAGGCCACCAGTTCCAGCCCCTGCCCTTCCAGGTTCTTCATCGCTTTGGCTGTGGCGGCGCTGTCGATGTCATACATCCGCAGCTTTTCCACCCCGACAATGGCTTTCATCGCCAGCGCCTGAAACTCTGATTGCGCGCCATTCCCGATCATCGCCATGGTCTTCGCCCCTTTGGGCGCCAGATGTTTAGCCACCATCGCGCTGGTCGCTGCCGTGCGCAGGGCCGTCAGGATTGTCATTTCCGACAGCAGCACCGGATAGCCGTTGCCGACATTTGCCAGAAGGCCGAATGCCGTCACGGTCTGCAATCCCTCTTTGGTGTTCTTGGGGTGGCCGTTTACGTATTTGAAACCGTAAACCTCACCGTCCGAGGTGGGCATAAGTTCGATCACCCCTTCGGAAGAATGGCTTGCCACGCGGGGGGTTTTGTCGAACAGTTCCCAGCGTTTGAAATCTTCCTCGATATAATCGGCTATTTCCGTCAGCATAGTTTCCAGCCCGACGTAATGGATCAGCCGCATCATGTTTTCAACGCTGACAAAGGGCACCATGGCGAGCTTTGAAGGGTTCAGTTTGGTCATTTTCATATCTCCAGTCATCTTGTCTTAGGGCGCGTCAATGCACGCCGGGGCCGGTTTTCAGGCCGGAAAAGCTCTCGGTGGGGCGGTCAAAGACACGCCGTCCCATCAGGCTTGCCACCAGATCCACCATCAGCGTGGCGGTCTTGCCGCGTTCGTCAAGGATCGGGTTCAGCTCCACCAGATCGAGGGAGCTGACCAGCCCGCTGTCACAAAGCATCTCCATCACCAGATGGCCCTCGCGGAAGGTCGCACCACCCGGCACGGTTGTGCCCACCGCAGGTGCGATAGAGGGGTCGAGAAAATCCACATCAAGACTGACATGCAGCAGCCCGTTTTGCTCTGCCACCTGTTGCAAGAACCCCCGCAGCAGCGGCGCGATACCGTTTTCATCAATCGCCCGCATGTCATGCAGGATAAAATCGTGACGGGCCATTTCCGCCTTTTCCGCCCCGTCCACAGAGCGCAGCCCGATCATGCAGACCTGCGACGGCGGCACCGGCGCTTCGAGTTCGGGGAAACCGACAAATCCGTCCCGCCCGCAGACATACCCCACCGGCGTTCCGTGCAGGTTGCCCGATGCGGTGGTCAGCGGCGAGTGGTAATCGCTATGGGCGTCCAGCCACAAAACGAACTGCGGCCGGTCCTTTTCTTTCGCAAAAGAAGCAACACCCGAAACCGTCCCGAGCGACAGGCTGTGATCGCCCCCCATAAATATGGGAAACCCCTGTGCCATCGCATCCCGCGCCGCCGTTTTCAGGGATTTGGTCCAAGCAATCGTCTCGCCCAGCGCAAAGACTTCGGGATTTTCGCTGCTGGCGGGCTCAACCGGACCCATCGCCACATTACCCCGATCCTCTACGTTAAAACCAAGCGCCGTCAGCGTATCGGCCAGACCGGCAACGCGGTAGGCATCCGGTCCCATCAGACACCCCTGCCGGCGCTTGCCGGAATCTACAGGTGCGCCGATCAAGATACAGGTTTTGCTATCCATCCGGTGTTCCTTTCTCAAACATGTTAGAGATGCTCCGCTCTCCCGATCTGCCTCAGGGCCGCAAACATCCTATTCGATTAACCACCCTTCAGCGGGCGGGGGTTCTGGAGAGGGGGCTTCAGCAGCTAGCAATGTAGCCCGTGTCATCCCGTCATCGCGCATGTTTCGAGGGCCATCCCCCGGCGGGAACCATACGCACCTGCGCTGTTCCTGTGGTCTTCTTAAAGGATATTTCCGCCAAGTAAACACTTTCGACCCTCACCCTGCCTGTGGGTCGCGGTTCGGGAGGGACGCAAGCCCCCCCCCGATGATTTCAGTGCCCGCGCAGGCTACAGCCCCAGCGCGTTGCGGCGTTCTTCGGCAAACCCCTGCACCAGCCGGTCCGCCACCAGTGCAAGCATAGCCATCGCCGCCCCTGCAGTAATACCAAGCCCCACATCCGCGCGGCCAAGCGCAATGTAGATGGATTGCCCCAGTCCGGTGGTGCCGATCAGGGCCGCAATTACCAGCATGGCAAAGGCATAAAGGATCGTCTGGTTCAACCCGAGCAGGATCGTCGGTGCCGCGTAAGGTGCCCGCACCTCGCGCAGGATCTGCCACTCCGTCGCCCCGCTTGAGGTTGCTGCCTCGATCATGTCGTCCGGCGTTGTCACCAGCCCGTGCCGTGTGTAGCGGATCATCGGCACGATGGCATAGGCAATGATCGCAAGAAAGGCGCTGAACTCTCCGATCTGGAAGAACATCAGCATCGGGATCAGAAAGACAAACAGTGGGATGGTTTGCAACATGTCACAGACCGGACGGATCACCGCCCAAGCGGTCGTGCTTACCGCGGCCCATAGCCCCAGCGCCCCGCCAAGCACCGCACAGGTAAACACCGCCGCACCCGAAAGATAAAGCGACAGCAAGGCGCGGTCCCAAAGGCCGGAAATCAGGATCAACCCCAACAGACCGACACAAAGCACCGACAACCGCCAGCCAGAAGACACCCATCCCAAAGCCCCGACGCCCACCAGCACAAAAATCCACGGCAGTTGTGTAACACCGGTTTCAATCACCCCGATCAGCACCAGCAGGCACAGTCCCAGCGTCAGGCGTCCCTGCCAGGCAAGCACCGCCGCAACAACTACACCGATCGCATAGACCCAAGCGGACATGGCCGAAGTCCACTGGAACCCCCAAGTGAAGGGCAAAACCGCATCATCCAGCCCGATCCGCAACGGCAGCAGCACATAAAACATAGCCGTGTTCTTCACAGTATCGAGCGTGGACCCGTAATTGCGGGTAAAATCCCCGACAGACTGATCAACCGTATCCGCAACACCGCCAAAATAGCTGAGCGTTCCAGCCGCAGGCAGGATGTCCCGCAAGGCAATCGCCGCCACAAGCGAGGCCACGATGATCCACCAGACCACCCGTGTGGAATAGCGGCGACGCTCCTGCGCGAGGGCACCGGACATGCGGTCGATCACGATGGCAAAAACCACAATCACCAGCCCTGCCAGAAAGGATTGCCCGAACTGCGCCTTGCGCATGGTCAGCAGGACTTCCCAGCCAATATCGTTAAATCCGCCGATAACGGCGGCGATGATCACCATCGACAGCGCAGCCATCAGGCTCTGGTTCACGCCGACCATGATCTGCGTCATGGCACTGGGCAACTCCACCAGAAACAACTGCTGCGCACGGGTGCCACCGGACATGACAGCCGCTTCCTTGATGTCAGAGTCCACCCGTTCCAGCCCCAAAAGCACATTTCGCGCCATAGGGGGGGCCGCATAGATCGCGCTGGCAATCAGCCCGACCACCGGACCAAAGCCGAACAACAACAGCAAAGGTGTCAGATAGGCAAAGGTCGGGATGGTCTGCATCAGGTCCAGCACCGCCTCAACCGCCTTTTTCACGCGGCTGACCTCATAGGCCAGAATACCAATCGCCGTGCCGAGCAACAGCGCCAGCGGCACCGAGACAAACACCAGCGCCAGTGTGTTCATGCTTTCGACCCAGTAACCGGAGGCCAGCACAAACAGCAGACCGAAAAAGCCGAGTGCCGCCATTTTAAGACCGCCAAGATACCAGCCAATGGCGGTTGTGACGCCGATCACCACCACCCAAGGCGTTGACACCAGCAGCCAGTTGGCCCCCGCCATGCCAAAGCCGAGCACCCAGCTCACCCAGCGCATCGCCGGTTTAATAGCCTCGAAAAACACGCCGAGCCCTTGGGAAATCCAGTCGGACATCGGAACCGTCAGCACCGAAGGCCAGGCCACCAGCCACGGTGCATAGGGGGTCGCCAGCAGACAAACCAGCCCCACAAGCACCACCAGCGCCGCCGCCTGTTTGCCCTTGCTGTCCAAAGCCCCCTTCAGGGGTGATCGCGCCGTCATGAGGAATGCGCCTCGCCCACCGCGCGGGCCAGTGCCTCGGGGCGAAGCACCCCGACCACTTTGCCATCCCCGTCCCGCACAGCCATCGGCTGGAAGGTCAGGGCACAGGCGCTTAGCGCGTCATCAAGTGTCATTGCAGTGCGCAACTCCGGCCCGCCCGCATCGGTCTCGCCCCGCACAGGTTCCATCAGTGCGGCAAGGGTCATGTGGCGGCCCTTAGGAATGTCGCGGCTGAATTCGCCCACGTAATCATCCACCGGATTGAGAACGATCTCGCTCGGCGTGCCGATCTGCACAATGACCCCGTCCCGCATGATCGCAATCCGGTCGGCCAGCTTCAGCGCTTCCCCGATGTCATGGGTGATAAACACGATGGATTTACGCAATGTGGCCTGAATATTCAAAAACTCGTCCTGCAACTGCCGCCGTATCAACGGGTCCAGCGCCGAAAACGGTTCATCCAGAAACCACACGTCAGGATTCACCGCCAGCGACCGTGCAATGCCGACACGCTGCCGCTGCCCGCCTGAAAGCTCACGCGGGTAGGCATCCTCGCGCCCGCCCAACCCGACAAGCTCGATCACCTCCATCGCCCGCGCACGGCGTTCCTTCAGGCCAACCCCCTTCATTTTGATCGGGAAGGCCACATTGTCGATGACGCTCATGTGCGGAAACAGACCGAAATGCTGGAAAACCATGCCCAGCTTCTCGCGGCGCAATTCGATCATCCGGCGCTTGCTGGCGGCAAGTATATCCTCGCCCGCCATCAGAACACTACCGCCCGTCGGTTCCACCAGACGGGACATGCAGCGGATCAGGGTGGATTTACCCGACCCCGACAGCCCCATAATCACAAACAGCTCGCCCTCTTTCACCGTAAAGCTGGCGTCCTGCACCGCAGGGATCAACCCCTGCTCCTTTAACCGGCGGGCCACACCATCCGTTGTGGCCGCACCGGGTGTTAATAGCTCGGACAGCGCAGGTCTGGCACCCTCGCCAAAGACCTGCCACAGACCATCCACCGCAATCGCCGGAGTGTCCGGCCCGCCTGTCCCTGTCATGGTTTAGTTGATCGCCGCATCTACAACGGGTTTCCAGCTGGATTCATTCGCAGCCATCCATTCCGCGACAACCTCTTCAACCGCGTTGCCGTCCACATCTACAGCCCCCATGAGCGGTTGCTGAGTTTCGGTGTCCAGCTTGAAATTCTTTAGGATTTCATAAGCCGCAGGCCATTTCTCTTCAAAGCCAGACCAGCTCGTTTTGAACACCCGCGAAGCGCTGAAATCACAGTCACTGGTTTCATTCGGGTTCACGCCCCATGACGCATCGGTGAAACAGGCTTCTTCCGCCGCAGGCAGATCAACAAATTTCACATCATAAGCCGACATCGCCCAATGGGGTTGCCAGAACACGATCAACAAGGGGGATTTCTTTTCGGTAGAGGCCCGCAATTCCGCAATCAACGCACCTTCGGACCCTGCCGGAACCGCCTTGAACGGCAAGCCAAGCCCCGTCACACGATCTGCACCCGGTGTGCCCCAATCCGCCGGATAATCCACCAAACGGCCCATCGGCAGGGTTTCTGCAGTGGCAAACTTGCCTGCACAGTCCTTCAATGCCTCCCACGCAGGCAGACCGGGGCAGATTTCTTCTACGTGGCTTGGATAGGCATAGCCTTCCCGTGCCACCAGACCCAGATCGGAAATTTCGGTCACAGTGCCCTCGGCTTGCAGTTTGGCAAACTGGTCGGACACGTTGGACGACCAGACTTCAACCGCAGCATGGACCTCGCCATCGGCCATCGCCTGCCACATGTTCATATAGCCCGCCGTGGTGTATTCTACGGTGTAACCTGCCGCTTCCAGCATCCGCCCCGCCATATGGGTCGAAATATGCTGACCGGTCCATTCATTCACCGCCAGTTTGATCGGCTCGTCAACAGCCCCCAGTTCAGCCGCTTGCGCCGCAGCGGAAAGTGCCATAACCGAGACGGCGGACAACAATAGTTTCTTCATGTGTTTCTCCCTGTTGTGTTTTTATTGACTGATGAATCAATATAAATAGAGTTGCCCGGCACCTGACAAGTTTTTATTGCAAAAATTGGTCGTCGCCGGCCATCGATTGACGAAAGCATATATTAAATGACCAGAACTTCCTACCTTCCGGTGTGGCTCGCCTTCATCTGCGCCCTGTTTTGGGGGCTGTGGTGGCTTCCGGTGCGCGCACTCGAATCATCCGGACTGGACGGGGCTTGGGCTGGCACAGCCATGAACGCAGGGGCGCTTCCGGTCCTGTTGCTGTTATTCTTCGCCCGCCGCGCAAACCGCCGCATTGATCTGCGGGTCATGGCCAGCGGTGCATTGATCGGTGGAGCCATGATGCTTTATTCCGCCGCAATTACCGAAACCACGGTGGTCCGCGCAGTTCTGTTGTTTTATCTCGCACCGGCTTGGGCCATTGCCATTGAATGGATGTTCATGGGCCGCCGCCTGCGCTGGATCAACGGGCTGGCGCTATTGCTTGCGGCAGGCGGCGTCACCCTGATCTTTCGGGGCCAGATCAGCCTGTCCCACTGGAACGCCGGCGATTTGCTGGCGTTGCTGTCAGGGATGTGCTGGGCCGTTGGTTCTGCCCTGATCTTCACCGGTCCGGACATTGGCGCGCGAACCCTTGGTCTGTTCGGATGTACCGGCGGCATGGTGATCGGGGCCATCCTTGCCTTTGGCACCGGCCACAGCCTGCCAACACCGGCTGATCCGTTGGAACCCATGCTGCTCGCCCTCGCCAGTGGCATGCTTTACATCGCGCCCGTGCTGGTTGTCACGCTCTGGTCCGCCAGACGGTTAAACCCGACACTATTGTCTTTTCTGCTCACCGGCGAAATCATTTCCGGCATCTCCACCAGCGCGTTTTTTTTGTCCGAACCGTTCGGCTGGCCTGAACTGGCCGGATCGGCGCTGGTGATCTGCGCCGCGCTCACCGAAGTGCTCCGCCCTGCCCCCAAGCCCGCCGCGGCCTGACGCCCAAGGGCTTCAATGTTCCAAAAATACTCAAAACACCGCTGCAACGCGTCAAAACGCAGGTAATTTAACGAAGAACATGCAAAACTCTTTCCTATAAGGCACCAGCGCACTAGCTTTTTGAAGCCAAGGTTCCGAAACACAAAGGAAAGCTCGTTAATGGTCACACTCTACAAGGCGCTGCTCTGGCTGGTTTTTCTGTCCGTCGCCATAACAACAGCGCTACCGTTCATCCCGTCAAACGAGTGGTGGATCAGGGGTTGGGACTTTCCGCGTTTACATATTGCAACATTGGCCGCAGTCTGCTGCCTTGCAACGCTCTGGCTGCGTCCGGCCGGTTTCTTGTGGATCACCATCCTCAGCCTTGCAATCCTTGGCTACCAGTCGGCCAAAATCATGCCCTACACCTCGCTTTACCCAAGCGAACTGGCACTGGAGCCGCTTCACCCCGAGGCGGAAACCTTTACCGTGACCTCGATCAACGTTTTGAAAGAAAACGAAGACCGCGACCGGATTGCCGATTACATCAAAAAAGAGCAGCCCGCGGTTCTGTTGCTGATGGAAACGGATGACACCTGGCGTGCATCACTGGCCGAGGCCTTGTCCCGGTATGAAACTGTGGAATATCACCCCCACAAAACCCACTACGGAATGATCTTTGCCACAAACCTTGTGGTGGAGGAATTCGCCTTCCGACTTCTCAGCAGCAATGACACCCCCACGGCAACTGCCCTGCTGGTGGCCCCGAACGGGGCGCGGTTCAGCTATATCGGGCTGCACCCCAAACCCCCTATTCCGGGCGAGGACACGGACGAACGGGATGCGCAGCTTCTAAAAGCGGCAACCATCGCCCACCGACTCGGCCTTCCGGTAATTTGCATGGGGGATTTCAACGATGTGGCTTGGTCCCGCACCTCCAAACACATCAAGGAAAAGGGCGATTTCCTCGACCCCCGTGTGGGGCGCGGGTTCTATTCCAGCTTTGATGCGACACATCCGCTGCTGCGCTTTCCCATCGACCAGCTTTTCGTGACTGAAAAGGTTAAAATGGTGTCCTTCGGGCGCGGTCCGCATGTGGGATCAGACCATTTCCCGATGGAAGCCACGGTTTACATCGAACCTGTGCTGTCCCAATAGCGCCTTTCGCCGGCTCAATCGTCCTCGAACGGGTCCCAGTCATCGTCGAGCATTTGCGCTTCGAGTTCTTCTTCGGGATCGGCGGTGATTTCTTCCAAAGAGCGAATATCGCGGATTTCTGCCCCCGGAAAACGGGACATCGCCGCCATCACCAGCGGATGCTGCATGGCGCGGCCTTGTAAATCACTGCGATGGGCGGCCTTTTGTTCCGCGACAGTTTCCGCACCACCTTCAGAGACAACCGACACCCCCCAGCGCACCCCGGTCCATGTTTGCAACCGCGCCGCCAGCCGCGAGGCCAGATCGGTCGGCGCATCATCGGTGGGCTGGAATTCAATCCGTCCCGGTGTGTATTTGGCCAGTCGCAGATAGTTTTCTACCTCCACCAGCAGCTTCATATCCCGCCGTGCGCGGATTAGATCGACCACCTGATCAAAACACACATACCGCGCCAGCGCCTGTTCGGATTCCGGCTGGCCCGACGCCATAGCGCCGCCGCCGGCGATCATCGCAACAGGTGCACCGGACGCCGGACCGCCGCCGATCGTGCCTGCATTGGGGATGCTACCGCCCTGTGTCGGGGCGCCTGCACCGCCGCCTGCGCCACCTCCGGGCATCGGGGGGGGCGGCGGAGAATTATGCAAACGGCGCACCAGATCTTCGGGGCTTGGCAGTTCGGCCACATGGGTCAGCCGGATAATCGCCATTTCAGCCGCCATCATCCCGTTCGGCGCGACCGAGACCTCTTCCAATGCCTTCAAAAGCATCTGCCACATGCGCGTCAGCGCCCGCATCGGCAGGCTTTCCGCAGCGGTCTTGCCCCGCGTCCGTTCATCCGGTGAA
This sequence comes from Neptunicoccus sediminis, assembly GCF_001719615.1. Lineage (GTDB taxonomy): Bacteria > Pseudomonadota > Alphaproteobacteria > Rhodobacterales > Rhodobacteraceae > Amylibacter > Amylibacter sediminis. The sequence goes on along the minus strand of NZ_MDVX01000018.1, from coordinate 1,595 downwards.
ACGGTGGGATCGTCTGCGGCTTCGGGCGAGATTTTGATGACGGAAACCCAATGGGTCACTTCCGCCAGATCCCGCAGCACTGCCAGCGGATCGGCGCCCTCGGCATATTGTCCCGACAATTCGTTCAACGCCCCGGCCGCATCGCCCTTCATGATCATGTCGAACAGATCAAGCACCCGCCCGCGATCCGCCAGCCCCAACATGGCACGCACCTGATCGGCGCTGGTTTCGCCAACCCCGTGGGCAATCGCCTGATCGAGCAGCGACATGGCATCGCGCACCGAACCTTCTGCGGCCCGCGCAATTAGCGCCAGCGCGTCCTCGGCCACTTGTGCGTTTTCCTTTTCCGCAATCTTTTGCAGATGGGCGATCATCACTTCCGGTTCGATCCGGCGCAAATCAAACCGCTGACACCGGCTGAGCACCGTGACGGGAATTTTGCGAATCTCGGTCGTGGCAAAGATGAATTTGACGTGTTCGGGGGGTTCCTCCAGCGTTTTCAACAGCGCGTTGAAGGCGCCATTGGACAGCATGTGAACCTCGTCGATAATGTAAATCTTGAACCGTGCAGATGCTGCGCGGTAATGCACGGAATCGATAATCTCGCGGATATTGGCCACACCGGTATTAGAGGCTGCGTCCATTTCCATCACGTCCACATGACGCCCCTCGGAAATAGAGACACACATATCGCAAACACCGCAAGGGTCCGTGGTCGGCCCGCCCTGCCCGTCCGCCCCGATACAGTTCATCCCCTTGGCGACAATCCGTGCTGTCGTAGTTTTGCCAGTGCCGCGAATCCCAGTCAGAACAAAGGCATGGGCGATCCGGTCCGCTGCAAAAGCGTTCTTCAGGGTGCGCACCATCGCATCCTGACCGATCAGGTCTTCAAAGGTGGCGGGACGATATTTGCGCGCCAGAACCTGATAGCCTGTGTTTGCCTCTTGCGTCATAACCTACCCTGTACCACGTTAGATTCGTATCCCTTACAAAACCCTAAAGCATCATGCCAGACTTCACCATATACCCGATCCCCCTTTCGCGCGGAACGCTGGGCATTTCCCCGCTTCCCGGACGCGGGGGCCGGATGGATGCGGATATGATTGCGCTGCTGCGCTGGAATCCAGATCTGGTTCTGACCATGACCACCCGCGCCGAAATGGAGCGGGCCGGATCAAACGATCTGCCAGACCGTCTGGCAGAGGCTGGCGTGCAGTGGATACATCTGCCCATAGCGGATTTCGGCGCACCCAAAAGCAATACCGAGGAAAACTGGCCCGAAGCCTCCCGCGCGGCGCGGCGTGTGTTGCAAAACGGCGGCAAGGTGTTGTCCCATTGTTTTGGCGGTCGCGGGCGGTCGGGTATGATGGTCATGCGCCTGATGGTGGAACTGGGGGAACCGGCAGATGCAGCCCTTACAAAAATCCGCGCCGTGCGGGCCGGTGCGGTGGAAAACAGCAAACAACGGGACTGGGCCGCTGCGGGCCGCGTGCAGACTGATCTTTCCGAATAATTCCGACAATTGAGTCTGTGACGAATGTGATTCCGCGACGCATATTTGGTGGGGGGGGGGGGGGAAAGTGAGAGACTGGACA
>NZ_MDVX01000017.1 GCF_001719615.1 Neptunicoccus sediminis | reverse complement strand
GGCGGCAAAGAAAACAAGAAAGGAGATGCCAGCATTGACCACAACATGACCGCTGAGACATAAACAAGGGTGGGTCAAATCTCGGTGAAAATACCGGGTCACTTCTCAACGGAAATCAACACATCGGTGCGACCAAATCAGGCGAGAACGTTTGAGCAATTCTAGGTACCGTCATCACGTTGACGCAGTTCTTTTCCGTGCGGCTAATGTCCTAGATCTCTTTTAAGACTTTAACGATCTGATCATCCATCCACATCCAATCACCATAGAGCCCGATGTGTATCTTGCGCATCCGTGGTAATATCTCATCTTTGCGTTCTTCAAGAGTGGTTTCGAATGTCTTACATTAGATGTGCGCGAACACAGTCATGGAAGTGATGTCGTGATATTTATGATAGTCGAAGTAGTCAGGACGCCAGATTGTGCTTGCGCCGCGTGCGCTCGAACAACGCTTCAACGCCGCCAGCCTCGACTGCCGATTTGTAACGGTAGAATGTGTCGCGCGACATGCCCTTAACTTGGCAAGCCTTCGACGCATTACCCAATTCCTCGGCCAAGCTTAGAAGACCGGTTTTATGTTTGATGGTCTTGTCAGTAGAATTTACTTTTTGTGGATTCCTTATTTGATGATTCGGTTCCCGCCACCATCAAAAAGAACAGCCAACATTTCGTTTATGAGATGCGCCGCGCGATCTCGCACAAGGCCGTTGTCACCCCAGCCCCTTAAAGCGAAGAAGCCTTCAGTCCGAGAGGGCCGGTTTTACCCCGACGAGTGGGGACTGCGCCATCCAGTCTTGCGCTGTGTTTATTAAATGCCTCGGCCCATCCAAAAAGATTGATTTGGCTTCAACCGCGTTCCGCACGTCCGTATCCCCCAACCACAGGGCTATCAAGTTTGCTAGCGTCGCCGTGAGGTACACATCAACCTCATGGCCCGGGTCGGTGGGGCACAGATCAACTGATACGGCATTCGCAATTACCCACCACGTATTAAGATCGGTACGGTCGGAAATTTGCACAAGGATCACCGTGTCTCCATCCGGCAAGCCTTCGGTATTCAGTGTGCGATGGAAATCCCACATGAACCCACCAACATCGCAATCCTGCGCTGCGATACTGCGTTTGCGCCACCGCATTCCCCAGATGGCCATATATTCGACAATTGGTCCAAGCTCTCGCCCCGAACGCGTCAGTTTATAGTCTGCTATTTGAGTGGTCGGCGCCGATTTCCGGATAATAATCTCTGCTGCTTCCAAGGTTTTAAGCCGTTTGCTCAGGATCGAAGGAGACATGCGCGGGATCGCTTTTTGAAAACCGCCAAAACGCGTTGTACCCAGAAACATTTCGCGCAAAAGTAGCAGAGTCCATTTGTCCCCCAAAATTTCGGCAGAGGCCATCGCCGGACACAAGCTGCCCGAAACGTTCTTTGAGTTGCTGTCCATCAGTCAAGCCTACAGCGAAAAAGGGCAACTTGACTACTACGGATTGCGTAGTGGTTTGATACGGATTGCGAAGTATCCCCCGTTGCACGATGCGCGCACCATATGACCAAGTCCGGTTTTCTGAGAGATTTCTTATCGAAAGGGGTTTGGCATGGGCCGCTCATTAACATTTATCTACGGCATCGTCGTCTACGTTATTTTTCTGGCGACGTTCCTCTATTCCATCGGCTTTGTCGGAAATGTGCTGGTGCCAAAATCAATCGATTCCGGCGCGCAAGGACCAATCGCCTCTTCGCTGATTATCAATCTGGTATTGCTGTCTGTCTTTGCTCTTCAGCACAGCATTATGGCGCGTCCAGCATTCAAACGACTCTGGACTACAGTTATCCCGCAAGCTGCCGAACGTAGTACGTATATACTCATGACAAGCGGTGCCCTGATTATGATTTTCGCGTTCTGGCAGCCGCTTCCGGCGGTTGTATGGGACGTCAGAAATACGGTCCTCGGCACAGCATTGACCGGTCTTTTTTGGGGCGGCTGGCTGGTCGTTTTGGCCTCAACCTTCATGATTGATCACTTTGATCTGTTTGGGCTGAAACAAGTTTGCGCAAACTTAAAAAAGCGCCAACCAATCCAACTGGGATTTATGGAAGTCGGGCTTTACCGTTTCATGCGCCATCCAATCATGACCGGATTTCTGATCGCCTTTTGGACCGCGCCGACCATGACCGTCGGTCATCTTTTGTTTACGCTCGTGACCTCAGGATACATCGTCATCGCGGTGTTACGTCTTGAGGAAAGGGATCTGATTGCCCAGTTCGGTGAGGATTACATCACATATCAAAACAAGGTTCCTGCATTTCTTCCGAGATTTGGGCGGGGGGCGGCCAAATGACATTGGATCCTAAACATCTGCACCACATTCAGTCTTTCACAAATGTTAAACCACCACGCATTCTCGACCGGCAACTCCCATTGCGAAAGCGTTATCATAGTAAACCTGAAGCAGCTTGGGTGTACGATCATGCAAAAACAGTTGATGCCCAAGCTCCCGCAAACCATCCGCTCCACGGGCATGTGGTTTGCGGCGAAGGCATTCCGGTGGACATCCCAGTGTCCGTCCACAAAGCTGTGGGTGGCGAAAGCGACTTTCCATGTCCAGGCGAAATTCTGGCCGCGGCCTTGGCCAGTTGTCTTGATACAGCCATCCGCATGATTGCTAACCTTAAAGGCATAGAGTTGAGCCGCCTCGAAGTTCAGGTCAGCCTGGGAGCCGACGTTCGCGGAGCGTTGATGACAGGTGACAATGTGCCGGTCGGATTTCAAACGACCCACTTGAAGGTTGAACTGAACACAGAGTGCGAGAACTCAAAACCGCACCTAAACGCACTGATTGACGCGGCAGAGCGAAGCTGTGTCATCCTGCAAACCTTACGCGCTCCACCAACCCTGGAAATTGAACGCAGCTTCAGTGTTTCAAGTGTTGGAAACGTCACCTCGAGCTGAACAATTGTTGTCTTCGAAAGCGGAATACCAAGACAAATGCGACAAATGTCCAAAATTCGCAACATTGCACCCGACTACACACCAAAACACTGAAGAATTCACCGTTACCGCCAATGCATGATTAAGGCCGTCCGAGAAAGGACGCGTATGGGTCACGGGCTAAAATGTGTCAGCATTTCATCAACCGCGAAGAGTAAGATAAAATTGTAGATGCTTTTTGTATCTGACGCATTCCAACTAAGAAAAATTATCCGTTATAGCCTTGACGATATGACCGCCGGAGGCATTTGAACTTCCCTGCGCCATAACAAGGCGCGGGGGCTGGCAATTCTTTACGCCTTAGGGCAAAACACGGTGGAAAATCAGATTTCCACGCGAGGGCAGACCTATGATTCCGTATCGTTCAAGAACTTCCACCCACGGTCGCAACATGGCAGGGGCCCGCGGGCTCTGGCGGGCGACGGGGATGACGGATGACGATTTCGGCAAGCCGATCATTGCGGTTGTTAACTCTTTTACCCAGTTCGTGCCCGGTCACGTGCACCTCAAAGACCTTGGCGGTCTGGTAGCTGAGGAAATCCATGCAGCCGGTGGTGTGGCCAAGGAATTCAACACCATTGCCGTTGATGACGGTATTGCAATGGGCCATGACGGAATGCTTTATTCCCTGCCCAGCCGCGAGGTTATCGCGGACAGTGTCGAATACATGGTTAACGCCCATTGCGCGGATGCGATGGTTTGTATCTCCAACTGTGACAAGATCACACCGGGTATGATGATGGCGGCGCTGCGGCTGGATATTCCTGTGGTGTTTGTATCCGGTGGACCGATGGAGGCCGGTAAGGTCGATATCGACGGGGAGTTGCAGGCGATTGATCTGGTGGATGCGATGATGCAGGCCGCCAACCCCGACCGCACCGACGAAGAAGTCCTTGCGATTGAGGAAAGCGCCTGTCCGACCTGTGGGTCCTGTTCCGGTATGTTCACTGCGAACTCTATGAACTGTCTGGCCGAGGCGCTGGGTCTGGCGCTGCCGGGCAACGGGTCGACGCTGGCCACACACTCCGACCGCGAGATGCTGTTCCGCAAGGCAGGCCGCCGGATTGTGGAACTGACCAAAGATTACTACGTGAACGGCAATAAAGCTGTCTCTGCACGGGGGATCGCGACCAAAGCCTCTTTTGAAAATGCCATGCGTATGGACATTACAATGGGCGGGTCCACCAATACTATTCTGCACCTTCTGGCGATGGCGCAAGAGGCGGAAGTGGACTTTACCGTAGACGACATTGACCGTCTGTCCCGCAACACGCCGTGTCTGTGCAAGGTCGCACCAGCGGTTGCCAATGTGCACATGGAAGATGTGCACCGTGCGGGCGGTATTTTCGCGCTTCTGGGAGAAATGAACCGTGCGGGGATGCTCGACACCTCTGTTGGCACCATTCACGAACCGACCCTTGGCGATGCGATTGCCAAATGGGACGTGCGCACCACCAATGATGATTCCGTGCGCGAGTTGTTCCTCGCCGCGCCCGGTGGCGTACGCACCACCAAAGCGTTTTCCCAATCCCGCCGCTATAAGGAACTGGATCTGGACCGCGAGAACGGCGTGATCCGCGAAGTCGCCCACGCCCATTCCCAAGAGGGCGGTCTTGCGGTTCTGTTCGGCAATCTCAGTCAGGAAGGCTGCGTGGTGAAAACCGCCGGTGTGGATGAGAGCATTCTGAAGTTTGAAGGCCGCGCAGTAGTGTGTGAATCCCAAGAGGAAGCCTGTAACCGCATTCTTGGCAAAGAGGTCAAGGAAGGCGATGTTGTTGTGATCCGCTATGAAGGGCCACGGGGCGGGCCGGGGATGCAGGAGATGCTGTACCCGACAACGTACCTCAAATCCATGAAGCTCGGCAAAGCCTGTGCGCTGATCACTGACGGACGCTTTTCAGGCGGAACGTCCGGTCTGTCGATCGGGCACGTTTCCCCCGAAGCCGGCGAGGGCGGCAATATCGCGCTGGTCGAAGAAGGCGATATCATCGAGATCGACATCCCCAACCGCAGCATGAATGTGAAACTGAGCGACGCGCAACTGGCAGAGCGTCGGGCTGCGATGGAAGCGCGGGAAAATCCCTGGGCGCCGGCAGAGCCGCGCAAGCGCAAGGTGAGCCGGGCGCTGCGGGTCTATGCGGCGAATGTAGGCAATGCCTCGCAAGGGGCGGTGCGTCTGGAACCGTAAGGGTTTTGAGTATTTGAAGAACATTGAAGCCCCGCTGGTGTGATGTCAGCGGGGCTTTTTCTGTCTAGGCGGCTGGCATGGATTTTTCGATGATCCGTGCCCAGAGCGAACAGCCTGCGGGAATAACCTCGTCGTTGAAGTTGTATTCTGGGTGGTGGACCATTGCGCCGTCACCGTTGCCTACAAGGATATAGGCGCCGGGGCGGGATTCCAGCATGAAGGCGAAATCCTCGCCGCCCATTGTGGGTTCCATATCGGTGTTGACGTTGTAATCACCCGCTACGTCCCTCGCGACTTCGGCCATGAATTCGGTTTGCGCGTCATGGTTCACCATCACCGGATAGTTGCGCTGGTAGTTCACTTTGGCGGTGGCGCCAAAGGCTGCGGCGGTGTTTTCCGCGATGCGTTTGATCTGCTCTTCGGCCATATCCCGCATGGCGGGCGAAAGGGTGCGCACGGTGCCGCGCAGTTCCACCCGTTCGGGGATCACGTTGAAGGCTTTGCTTTCGGTTTCAAAGCTGGTGACAGAGACCACCACCGATTCCAGCGGATCGGCCACCCTTGAGGCGATGGTTTGCAGCGCGATCACGATATGGGACGCGACCACTGTGGTATCGATTCCGTCATGGGGCTTGGCCGCATGTGCGCCTTTGCCGGTCACTTCGATGTCGATCAGATCGGCCGCAGCAAAGAAAGAGCCGGAGCGGATGGCAAAAGCGCCTGTGGCAAGGCCGGGCCAGTTGTGCATGCCGTAGACTTCCTGAATGCCGAAATCTTCCATAATGCCTTCCTCGACCATTTCGCGCCCGCCGCCGCCGCCTTCTTCGGCAGGTTGGAAGATCACGACGGCGGTGCCGTCGAAATTGCGGGTTTCGCACAGGTATTGCGCCGCGCCGAGCAGCATGGCGGTGTGTCCGTCATGGCCGCAAGCGTGCATTTTGCCTTCGGTCTTGGAGGCATAGTCAAGGCCCGTTGCCTCATAGATGGGCAGCGCATCCATGTCGGCGCGCAGGCCGATCACCTTGCCGGATGTGTTCTGTTTGCCTTTGATAACAGCCACGACTCCGGTCTGGCCGATGCCGGTCTTCACTTCGTCGCAGCCCCATTCCCGCAGTTTGTCCGCAACGATGCCGGCTGTGCGGTGGCAGTCGAATTGCAGTTCGGGATGTTCGTGCAGATCCCGCCGGATCGCGGTGATGTCTGCATGGGTTTCGGCAAATCGGTTGATCAGTGGCATGGGTGTTTCCTTATGATAGTGCGTCAATCAGATCGCGCATGAACTGCGTTCCCTGATCGAGCTGGTCGATTGTGATGTATTCGTCGGCCTGATGGGCCTGTTCGATTGAACCCGGGCCGCAGATGACGGTGGAGATGCCTTCGGCCTGAAAATGTCCCGCCTCTGTGCCATAGCTGACCACATTGTCGGAGTTATCCCCTGTGAGGCGACGGGCGAGCGCCTCGGCCTTGCCGTTTTCTTCCGGTTTCAGGCCGGGCATGTCGTATTGTCGGGTGATTTTGATGCCCGCTTCGGGGCGGACGCTTTTGATTTTAGCCTCCAGATCGGCGGCAAAGGCGCGGTAGGCGGCTTCGGCTTTGATCGGGTCTTCTGCAGGAAGCAGGCGGAAATCATTGATGAAGCGACAGGTTTTCGCGGTGATATTGCCAGCGGTTCCGCCTTCGATGATGCCCACATGATAGGTGGAAAACGGCGGCTCGAATATGCAGTCGGGATCGCTGTTGTCCACGGCCTGCGCGTTTCTGGCGTTGTGCCATTCCACCAGCGTGGCAGCGGTCATGATTGCAGAGACGCCTTTGTGCGCAAGGGAGGAATGGACCTCATAGCCGGTCACTTCGGTTTCAAAGCCGATGCTGCCCTTATGCCCTGTCACCACTTTCATCAAAGACGGTTCCCCGACGATGCAGATCTCCGCCTTTGGCATCTTGCCCGCCAGTTCCTTGACCATCGGGATGACACCTTCACAGCCGACTTCTTCATCATAGCTGAGCGCGAGTTGGATCGGGGTGGTTAGTCCGGCGGCCAGCATTCGGGGCACATGGGCCAGCGCAATCGCGAGAAAACCTTTCATGTCGCAACTGCCACGGCCAAACAGCTTACCGTCTTTTTCCGTCAGGGTAAAAGGGTCGCTGGACCAGTTCTGCCCTTCGACGGGCACCACATCCGTATGCCCCGACAGGATCACGCCACCGGGCGTTTGCGGGCCGATGTGGGCGTATAGGTTCGCCTTGTCGCGGGTTTCATTATAAACCCGCGTGCTCTCTACCCCGTGGGCGCTGAGATATTGTTCGACGAATGCGATCAGTTCGAGATTGGAGCGGTGCGAGACCGTATCAAACCCCACCAGTTTTTCCAGCATTTCGCGGGGTGTATAGGTGTCAGCCATCTTCAGACCATCCTGTTTGGAATGGCCGGAGTGTGGGAAGACAGGGGCAGGGCGTCAAGCGCAAATCCGCCCTGTTTTCCCCAAGGGCAAGCCATCGGCAAAACAGGTTGTTTGCAGGTCTTTGAGAAAAAACGTTGTGTGATAGGAATTTATCGGTTTAGTCTTTGCCATGGTCTGTCGGCCGGAGACCGATTCCGGCGTAAAATCGTATCAGGAGAAGCTGTTGCAAAACCTCTGTTTGGTTTGTTCCCCTCTAAGTGATCAATCAAAACGACTGCCGGTTTTGGCGAATTCAGCCCCTGTGAGCTTTGCATCCAGCGCTTGTCGGGCGCAGGCTGGCGCAGCTTCTCAGACCTAAAACACAACAATTGGGAGTTAAGTGACTATGAAATTTCAATCATTGACCGTTGGCAGCGTACTGGCGCTTTCGATGGCAACCATGGGTCAGGCAGAGCGCGGCTCTGACGGCCATGTGAACGTGATCTACTGGCAGGCTCCGTCTATTCTGAACCCCTATCTCTCCGCAGGGACCAAAGACGTGGAAGCCTCTTCGCTGGTGATCGAGCCTCTGGGCCGCTATGATCAGGACGGTGCGCTGGTGCCCTATCTGGTTGACGAAATTCCCACAGTTGCCAATGGCGGTGTGAGCGAGGATCTCACGTCTATCACATGGAAGCTGAAAGAGGGTTTGAAGTGGTCGGACGGCACACCGGTCACATCGGCGGATGTGAAATTCACGGCGGATTACTGTATGCACCCTGAAGGGGGTTGCGCGCAGGCGTCTTTCTTTGATGGTGTTGTGTCGGTTGAAGCCATTGACGAGCTGACAACCAAAGTCACCTTCAACCAGCCCAAACCGAACCCTTATGGTCCGTTTATGGGCGGTCAGTCTCCGATCCTGCAAGCGGCGCAATTTGCCGATTGTCTCGGGGCGAAGGCACCGGAATGTACCGAGGCAAACTTCAACCCCATCGGCACCGGCCCTTTTCGTGTGACGGATTTCCGCCCCAATGACGTGATCCAGATGGAAGCCAACCCGCATTACCGCGATGCGGCAAAACCGGCCTTTGCGACGCTGACCCTGAAGGGCGGCGGTGATGCGGCGGCTGCGGGTCGTGCGGTTATGGAAACCGGAGAGTTCGACTATGCGTGGAACCTGCAACTTGCACCGGACGTGATTGCCAAGATGGCAGAAGGCGGCAAGGGCAAGCCGATTGCAGCCTTTGGTTCGCTGGTGGAACGTCTGGAAATGAACCTGACCGATCCATCGCCGGAACTGGATGCGGACACCCGCTCTACCACCAAGGCGCCACACCCGATCCTGTCGGATCTGAAAGTACGCAAGGCGCTGTCTATGGCGATCGACCGCGAATTGCTGGTTGAAGTGGGCTATGGTCAGGCCGGTCGTCCGACCTGTAACCTTGTTCCTGCGCCAAAGGTTTTCGCATCCCCGAACACCGACTGTATGACGCAAGACATCGAAGGCGCGAAAGCCCTGCTGGAAGAAGCCGGCTGGACCGACACAGACGGTGACGGTGTACGGGACAAGGACGGTAAGAAGCTGGCGCTTTTGTACCAGACATCCACGAACGCCGTGCGTCAGGACTTTCAGGCGCTGATCAAACAGTGGTGGTCCGAAATCGGTGTTGAAACCGAGTTGCGCAACATTGATGCCTCTGTGTTCTTCGGCGGTGATCCGGGTTCCCCTGATACCTTCCAGAAGTTCTATGCAGATGTGGAAATGTATGCCAACAACTTCAACGGCACAGACCCGCAGCAGTATCTTGCGGCGTATCGTTGTGGCGGCGAACCCAAACCCGAAAGCCAGTGGCAGGGTGAAAACATCAACCGCTTCTGTGATCCGGCCTATGATGCGCTGATCGACAAGCTGGCCAATACCGGCGATCTGAACGAGCGTGGCAAGATCGGCATCCAGATGAACGAGATGCTGACCAAAGATACATATACAATTGTACCTCTGGTGGATCGTGGCCGTGTTTCCGCCCATTCCAATACTTTGGGTGGCGTTGTGCTGAACACTTGGGACAGCGAGCTGTGGAACGCAGCCGACTGGCACCGCACAGAGTAAACCGCATAACCGGCCCTGCACCTTCTGGTGCGGGGCCTCTATCCGGTTGCACGGCAAAGACATAAACCGAGGCGTTCATGCTCACATACACGATCCGTCGTCTGCTTTTTTCTATCCCGACCCTTCTGTTTATTTCTTTGATCATATTTTTACTTCTGGAACTCGCGCCCGGTGATCCGATGGCGCAGGTGCCCCTGACGGTGCCCCCGGACGTGAAACAGAAAATGCGCGAGGCACTCGGTCTCGGAGAGCCGTTGCACATCCGGTATGTCAAATGGCTGATCCAGTTCTTCTGGGTCGAACCGCAGGTTTTTGTTGACTGGCTGACACGGGACACTTGGTTGCTCGGCTGGCTGCCGGACACCAGTTTTTCCGAAGGAAAACTGCGGGTGATTAGTTGGCAGACCCGTTCGCCAGTGATGGATATTGTGATCCAGCGCATTCCCCAGACGCTTTGGGTGGTGGGGCTGGCCTATGTGGTCGGTATCCTGATTGCGCTGCCGATTGGCATCTATTCCGCCTACCGTCAGTATTCGATCTTCGATCAGGCGGGGACGTTTGTCACCATGATCGGCTTTTCGATCCCGCCGTTTTTCACCGGCCCGCTGCTGATTGTAGTCTTTGCGGTTGGTCTGGGCTGGTTCCCGTCGATCTATGACACCACCCATGTGGTGCGGGACTGGGCCTCGTTCAAAATCCAGCTTCAGCAGATGATCATGCCGGTGATGGTGCTGGCGCTGCAAACCACAGCACAGATCAGTCGGTTTATGCGCTCTTCCATGCTCGACAATCTCAATCAGGATTATGTGCGCACCGCGCGGGCCAAAGGGTTAAAGGAAAGCGTGGTTGTGATGGTGCATGTGCTGCGCAATTCCATGATTCCGGTGGTCACGGTGATTGCGCTCGGCATCCCGTCGATTTTCGGCGGGGCCATCATCACCGAGAACGTGTTCAAGGTGAACGGGGTGGGGCAGTTGCTGCTGACAGCCCTGTTTGCCAATGACCTGCCGATGGTGCAGACGCTGACCTTTATCTTTGCGCTACTGATTGTGGTGTTCAACCTGATTGCCGATATTCTCTACGGCCTGCTAGACCCGAGGATCCGCTATGACTGAACAAACCGCGACCCCGAAGTCATTCGAGCCGGTCCCGACCGCGCCGCCCCGCAGTCAGTGGGCCGATGTGTGGCGACAGTTCCGACGGCACAAAGGCGCACTGTTCGGCGGTGGCTTTCTGGTGTTTATCACGCTTGCTGTGCTGGTCGGGCCCTATCTATGGACAGTGGACCCGCAAAAGCTGAACATCCGTTTCAAGGATATCCGTCCGATTTATACGGCGCTTTGGGACGGGGATGCCAAGGTGAACTGGGCGCATCCGCTGGGATCGGACAATCTGGGCCGCGATATTCTGGCGAATCTTTTGTCGGGGGGGCGGGCCTCTATGGCGGTGGGCTGGGCAGCGATGCTGATCTCGGTTGTGATCGGTACAGTGATCGGCGTGGTGGCCGGTTTTTTCAAGCGGCTGGACGGGTTGTTCATGCGCTTTACCGATCTGGTTTTGTCCCTGCCGATCCTGCCCCTGCTGCTGGTGGCTGTGACCCTCTTCCGCCAGCCCCTGCGCAAGAACTTTGGCCCAGAAACAGGTATGTTCATACTGATCGTGGCCATCATCGGCATCACAAGCTGGATGCAAACCGCGCGGATTGTGCGCGGTGAGGTGCTGGCGCTGAAAGAGCGGGAGTTTATTCTGGCGGCCCGTTCCATCGGGACGAAGCCCTTCAAGATTATTACCCGCCACCTGCTGCCAAATGTGCTCTCTCCGATTATGGTGTCTGCCACGCTGGGTCTGGCCACGGCAATCATCACCGAAAGTGCGCTGTCTTTCCTTGGGGTGGGCTTTCCGTCGGATTTCCCCACATGGGGTAAACTGCTGTCTGATGCGGTGCCGCGGATGGAGGAATTCCCCGAACGTGTCGTGCTGCCCGGCCTGATGATTTCCCTGACGGTGCTGTCGGTGAACTATATCGGTGACGGGTTGAGAGACGCGCTCGACCCGCGTATTCGCGGGCGTTAGGGGATGAGTATTTCGGGAACATTGAAGCCGGATGTATGCGTCACAATTTGATCATCATTGTTCGTGAAAACGTCTCAAATTAGTCTATCTGGCGCCGCCTTGCTCTGGGATATTTGATTTGGATGCGGCAATTCCCGTGTCCGAACCTGTAGAGTTGAGGTGTATAATATGAGTAATTCTCCCCTACGTCTGGAACGAGAGATGATGACCAGTGTTGTTGTCAGTGCTTCGGAAACAGCGTCAGAGCGTGTCTACGCTCTGGTTGGAAGCCCGATCCCCACGGTGATGACGCGGTTGCGTCACACGCCGTTGCGGTTTTCTCTTACGGCACAGCCCAAGCGCAAGATCCGCGTCGCGGCCTGATGCCTGTCCAATCATGCAACAGAGCGCGGGCCAATCGGCCCGCGTTTGTCGTTTTAGGCGTCCTTGTTTTTCTGCGCCCGTTCGCGCTGGGCGATATAAAGGGTTGAGGCGACAATGATCGACGCGCCCACAAGGGTCGGTCCGTCGATGGTTTCTGAAAAGAAAAGGTAGCCCGCAGTGCCGATAAAGACGAGCCGCAGGTAGGTGATCGGCGTCAGTAGCGCGGCATCGGCGTAGCGGTACGCCTCAATATCGGCAATGCCACGCACTGATCCGGTGATCACCAGCGCGGCGAGCGCGAACCATGTGAATGTCATATCCGGCAGCGTGAACACCGGCGCGGCGATTGGCACCGAAAGCACAGCCATAATCGCAGTGGAGGAGAGATAGGTGGACATCGGTCCGTCTGCATTGGCCAGATTGCGCGACATGGTGAGCGCCATTGCAAAGGTCAGGGAGCTTAGAATCGCGGTGATCAGGCCGATTTCCTGCGCATCGACGCCCGGTCGCAGAATAATCAGCACCCCTGCAAACCCTGCGCAGATCGCCCCGATCCGGCGGGGGCCAATGGTTTCTTTATGGATAAACACGGCCAGAACCGTCGCGAAAATCGGCGCGGTAAAGAACAGGACCGTGGTTGTGGCCAGTGGGACAGTGGCGATGGTGTAAAAGCCGAAATGGGTTGAGGCGGTGATCAGCACGCCCCGTATGATATGGGCCATCGGCTGGGAAAAGCGGATTTTCTGGCGGATGTGAGAGGATGCTGCCAGCAGCGCCAGCAGCACGGCCACCGTCATCACGCCCCGCATCAGCACAACAACGCGGCTGTCCAGTTCCAGCGAGGCATAGCGGGCGGCGATTGTCATGGCCGAGGATGAAAGCACCGAGAGCATCATCCATTTTAACCCGCGCCAGTTGTCTTTGCTTTTTCCGGCGGACACCGGCATGGGGGAGGGGCCGGGGCCGATAATAAAATTGTTGCGATTGCTCATGAAAGGTCTTTCGGTTCTTCGGGCATTTCCTGATCTGGATCAAGGCGCGCCGGAGGGCGTCGTCGTAAAGCCGCTGTGACAGACCTAGACTCTTGGCGCGAGGGGTGCAATGACCTCTGCCCAAAGACTGCGGGTCGGCTGGACTGGAAGGATGCTGAAGAATGGCAATGGAAGAAAACAAGACACGGGCCGCCGATTGGTTTTCCGCCCTTAGGGATGAAATCGTCGCCGCCTTCGAGGGGCTGGAAGATACGCAGGTCAGTGGTCCCTTTGCGGATAGGCCCGCCGGACGGTTCGAACTGCGCAAGACGGAACGGGACGGCGGCAAGGGCGGCGGCGGGTTGATGTCCGTGATGCGGGGCGGTCGGGTGTTTGAGAAAGTCGGGGTGAATATCTCTACCGTGCACGGGCAGCTTGGAGAGCGGGCGCAAATGGCGATGGCCTCGCGCCCCGGAATGGCGGGGATGGCGGAAGATCCGTCTTTCTGGGCATCGGGTATTTCGCTGGTGGCCCACATGCAAAACCCGCAGACTCCGGCGGTTCATATGAA
This sequence comes from Neptunicoccus sediminis, assembly GCF_001719615.1. Lineage (GTDB taxonomy): Bacteria > Pseudomonadota > Alphaproteobacteria > Rhodobacterales > Rhodobacteraceae > Amylibacter > Amylibacter sediminis. The sequence continues at coordinate 79,344 of NZ_MDVX01000017.1, read as the reverse complement.
CACGCGGATGTTCTGGACGCCCCACGGCTGGTGGTTCGGGGGCGGGGCCGATTTGAACCCGTGCCTTGAATATGCCGAAGATACGGCGGCGTTTCACGCAGCCCTGAAAGCCCGCTGCGATCTGCATGATGCCGCGTATTATCCGCGCTTCAAGGAATGGGCGGACCGCTATTTCTACATCCCCCACCGCAAACGGGCGCGGGGGGTTGGCGGCATCTTTTATGATGATCTGAACACCGGTGACTGGGAAGCGGATTTTGCCTTTACGCAGGACGTGGGCCGCGCCTTTCTGGAGGCTTTTCTGCCGGTCACGGAAAAGCGGCGCAATGACGGGTGGTCTGATGCCGACAAAGAGGCGCAACTGGTCCATCGCGGGCTCTATGCGGAATACAATCTTGTCTATGATCGCGGCACGAAATTCGGGCTGGAAACAGGGCATGATCCCGATGCGGTCCTGATGAGCCTGCCGCCCATGGCCAAGTGGATCTGAACCAAATGACTTGCGGCGTTGCTGACAGGCGGCGTCGGCAGGATTTGGATATTTGGACCAAAAAGAGCGCAGGGCTGTCTTTCTGGCTGGCAGGACTTTAACCGCCGCCGGTTTCACCCTATGTCTTTGCCATGAGAAAATATATTCCCGGGCTGAAAAGCCATCCTGTCGTTTCTGTGGTGCGTCTGTCCGGCGTGATTGGTGGCTCTTCCCGATTGGGCGGCAGCGGCCTGAGCGATGCCGGCGTTGCGCCGCTGCTGGAAAAAGCCTTTCGCAAGGGAAATCCCGAGGCGGTTGCGCTGGTGATCAACTCTCCCGGTGGGTCGCCGGTGCAATCCTCGTTGATCGGTGCGCGGATCCGGCGGCTTGCGGCAGAAACCGATACCAAGGTTTATGCTTTTTGTGAGGATGTGGCGGCCTCCGGCGGGTATTGGCTCGCTTGTGCTGCGGATGAAATCTATGTGGATGCCTCTTCGATTGTGGGGTCCATCGGGGTGATCTCTGCATCCTTCGGGTTTAGCGGATTGCTTGAAAAGCACGGTGTAGAGCGTCGCGTTCACACAGCGGGTGAGGATAAATCCATGCTGGACCCGTTCCGCCCCGAACGGGAAGAGGATGTGGAACGGTTAAAAGACCTGCAACGGGTGATCCACGGCAATTTTATCGACCACGTCAAAGCGCGGCGCGGTGGAAAACTGTCGGGCGACGATCTGTTCACGGGTGAAATCTGGGTCGGTCAGAAGGCGGTTGAGGTCGGGCTGGTGGACGGGGTCGCCCATCCGGTGCCATTCCTGAAGGAACGGTTTGGCGATAAGGTGAAGTTCAACGTTCAGGGCCAGCGCAAATCTCTGTTGCAGCGGTTTGGTTTGGCAGCAGCGGCGCAGGATGTGCTGGGCCGTGTTGAGGATCAGACGCTCTGGTCCCGTTACGGGGTGCAGGGATGATCAAGGTCGTCACGCTCTTTCTGGTGTTTATTCTGGTGCTGGCCATGTTCGGGCGTCTGCGGATGCCCAAATTGCCGAAATCGCTGAAACGCAAGGGGGTGCAGGCCGGTGTGAAATGTAAATCCTGCGGGCGGTATTCCCTGGCAGGTGAGAAATGCCCCTGCGGTGGCACAGGAGGAAAGACATGATCTATCGGGCGGCGCTGGTGACGGGGGGCGCGCGGCGTTTGGGCCGTGCTATGGTTCTGGCCCTCGCAGAGCGGGGCGTGGATGTTGCCGTGCATTATGCCGGCTCTGCGCAGGAAGCCGAAGAAACCGTGGCCGAGGCGCAGGCTTTGGGGGTGAAGGCAGTTGCGCTACAGGCGGACCTGTTGGAACTGGAAGATACCCAGAAGTTGATTCCCCGCGCGGTAGAGGCTCTGGGGCAACCTTTGGATGTGCTGATCAATAATGCGTCTGTTTTTGAATACGACCGCATAGAGAGCGCCACGCCCGAAGGCTGGGACCGGCATATGAATTCCAACCTGCGCGCGCCTTTCTTTCTGACGCAGGCCTTTGCCGAACAAGCCCCCGAAGCGCGTAAGGTTGAAAACGGCGAGATGATTGCGACCAGTGCTGTGATCAACATGGTAGATCAAAGGGTTCGCAAGCTGACGCCGGAATTTATGACCTATACGCTGGCAAAGATGGGGCTGTGGGCTTTCACCCAGACTGCGGCCCGCGGACTGGCGCCGGCGGTGCGGGTCAATGCCATCGGACCGGGGCCGACCATGATCGGGGAACGGCAGAGCGATTCCCATTTTGCCAACCAGCGGCAGAACACTGTTTTACAGCGGGGCTCCAATCCGGAAGAGATCGTCGCGGCAATGAACTACCTGCTGGATAGTCCGGCCACCACAGGGCAGTTGCTGTGCGTTGACGGGGGGCAGCACTTAGGGTGGCAAACCCCGGATATTCAGGGCTTTGCGGGGGCAATCAGTGAAAATTCCAGTTGACTTCACAGGTTTTGTCCACCGGAACGCGGAATATTAAATTCGGGTAACAAATTTGTTAACGATTACAGGAATTTGCCCCGCGACAAAGTATTTTTCGTTTAAAATCAATGGGTGCAGAGGTTGCCTATTTATTGAGCAAACCGTCGAAACCTGCTGAAACAAAGGGAAAATGCCCAATGCTCAGGAGTTATCCGCAGAGTTATCCACAGGTATCGTGGACAAAGAAAACCTTGTTAAGCTTTGCTGTTCGGTGCAGCCAGCAGGGGAATCAGGCATAAGAGTGTGATGACAGACACATCCAAAGACAGATTGCCCGAAGAAGAAGGGCAGGCCGGCGAAAATACCCCGACCGGCGCGAAGGTGATTCAGGGCTATCTAAAGACGCTGGACAACAGTCCGGGGGTTTACCGGATGCTCGATCAGAAGGGGGATGTGCTATATGTGGGGAAGGCGCGCAATCTGAAGAAGCGTGTTTCCAACTATGCGCAGGGGCGCGGGCATTCTGCACGCATCGGACGGATGATCGCGGCAACGGCTGCGATGATGTTCCTGACCACCCGCACGGAAACCGAAGCGCTGCTGCTGGAACAGAATCTGATCAAGCAGCTTAAGCCGCGCTACAACGTATTGTTGCGGGATGACAAAAGCTTTCCGAATATTCTGGTGACAAAGGATCACGACTATCCACAGATCACCAAACACCGTGGCGCAAAGACGGAAAAGGGCGATTACTACGGCCCCTTTGCCAGCGCCGGTTCTGTCAACCGTACGTTGAATCAGTTGCAAAAGATCTTTTTGCTGCGGAATTGTTCGGATTCCATGTTTGCCAGCCGCACGCGGCCCTGCCTGCAATATCAGATCGCCCGTTGTTCCGCCCCCTGTGTCGGGCATATCAGCAAAGCGGATTATGCAGAATTGGTGCGCGATGCCAGCCGGTTCTTGCAGGGCAGTTCCACGTCGGTTCAGGAAACGCTGGCCAAGGACATGGCAAAGGCCAGTGCCGCGATGGAGTTTGAGCGGGCGGCCGCGCTGCGGGATCGTATCCGCGCGCTGACGCAGGTGCAGCAGACCCAAGGCATCAACCCGCAAGGGGTGGCCGAGGCGGATATTGTCGCCCTTCATATGGAGGGGGGGCAGGCCTGTGTGCAGGTGTTCTTTATTCGCGCCAATCAGAACTGGGGCAACCGCGCCTATTTCCCGCGCACCGGATCGGGCGCAGGCGGGGCAGAAGTGCTGGAGGCGTTTCTGGGGCAATTCTACAGCAACAAGACGCCGCCCCGTCTGGTTCTCTTGTCCGAAGCGATTGAGAACCGCGATCTGATGGAGCAACTGCTCAGCGACAAGCTGGAGCGGCGGGTGGAGGTTTCCGTCCCGCAACGGGGCGAGAAATCCGAACTGGTGGCCGGTGCGCTGCGCAATGCACGGGAATCGCTGGCGCGCAAGATGGCCGAGACCGCGACACAGGTGAAACTGCTGGAAGGGCTGGCCGCAGCCTTTGATCTGGACGGACCGCTGCGCCGTGTCGAGGTTTACGACAACTCCCACATTCAGGGCAGCGACGCTGTTGGCGGCATGGTGGTGGCGGGGCCGGAGGGATTTATCAAATCCGCCTACCGCAAGTTCAACATCAAGGACACCAATCTGACGCCGGGGGATGACTTTGGCATGATGAAAGAGGTGCTGACCCGCCGGTTCAAGCGATTGTTAAAGGAGGATCCGGACCGGAAATCGGAAAACTGGCCGGATCTTGTCCTGATCGACGGCGGTGCGGGGCAGGTGTCTGCCGTGGCCGAGATCATGGGAGAGTTGGGTATCGACGATGTGCCCTTCATCGGTGTGGCCAAAGGCACTGACAGGGATGCGGGCAAGGAGGAATTCTACCGCCCCGGACAGCGTCCCTTTGCGCTGCGCTTTAACGATCCGGTGCTCTATTTTGTGCAGCGCCTGCGGGACGAGGTGCACCGTTTTGCCATTGGCACCCACCGCGCCAAGCGCACAAAGGCGACTTTCGCCAATCCGCTGGATGAAGTGCCGGGGGTCGGGGCCTCGCGCAAACGTGCATTGCTGACCCATTTTGGCAGTGCCAAAGCAGTCTCTCGCGCCGATCTTGCCGATTTGAAGGCGGTTGACGGGATTTCCAGCGCTCTGGCGCAGGTGATTTATGACTTCTTCCATGACAAAGGCTAAGGCATTGGCTACATCTTCGAGTGGAACCGTTGAAGTGATTTGGAAGGGCTTGTGATGCAGTGGAACATCCCCAATACGTTGACTGTCATGCGCCTTTTCGCGGCGCCCGGTGTGGCGATCATGTTTTTATATTTCCAGCGGCCTCTGGCGGACTGGTTCGCGCTGGTGCTGTTCGTGTCCGCAGCGATTACTGACTTCTTTGACGGCTACCTTGCGCGGCTCTGGAAACAAGAAAGCAAGTTCGGTGCCATGCTGGACCCGATTGCGGATAAGGCGATGGTGGTGATTGCGCTTGTAGTGATCGTTGCCCTGTCTACAGCGGACAAGCTGGTGATGGACCCGTGGATCCTGCTGCCCGCGACGATTATCCTGTTCCGAGAGGTCTTCGTGTCCGGTCTGCGGGAATTCGTCGGCGCGTCGATGGGATCACTGCCGGTGACGAACCTTGCGAAATACAAGACCACCGTGCAGATGATCGCAATCGCGGTGCTGTTCGCGAAAGGTGTGTTCGAGCATTATTACCTGAACCTGATACAAGGCATGGATGCAGAGATTTACAACGGAGTGATGGACGGTTCCATTGAAGATGTGAATGGCGTGCTGTCCTATTGGACCGTAATGAATTCAACTTGGACTGTGGGCGTGGGGCTGTTGTGGATTGCCGCTGTGCTGACCGCTGTGACGGGCTGGGATTACTTCTCCAAGGCGCGTCCCCATTTGGTGGAGCCGGGCCGATGAAACTGGATGTGGTCTATTTTGCGTGGGTGCGCGAGCGTATCGGCTTGCCGCGCGAAACCGTTGAAACCGAGGCTGCAACCGTGGCCGAGCTGGTGGCGGAATTGCGCGCGCGGGAGGATCGCTATGATCTGGCTTTCAGCGATGTGTCAGCGGTACGTGTGGCACTGGATCAAAGCCTGTCGGATTTTGATGCGCCCCTGACCGGCGTGCGCGAAATTGCCTTTTTCCCACCTATGACGGGGGGGTAAGCAATGGTTGTACGGGTGCAATTGGAGGATTTCGATCTCGGGCAGGAGTTGGACCGTTTGCGGGCAGGGCGCACGGACATCGGTGCACTGGTCAGTTTTACAGGGCTAGTGCGCGATGATACCGGCAATCTGACGGCGCTGGAACTGGAACATTACCCTGGTATGACCGAGGCCGCACTGGCAGAGATTGAAGCCGAGGCCCAGCGGCGCTGGGCGCTGAATGACAGTCTGATCATTCACCGCTATGGCCCCCTGAAACCCGGTGAGCAGATTATGATGGTGGCGGCCGCCGCCCCCCATCGCAAGGCGGCTTTTGAAGCGGCGGATTATCTGATGGATTTCCTTAAGTCCCGCGCTCCGTTCTGGAAAAAGGAACACGGGGTGGAGGGGGCCAAATGGGTGGAAGCCAAAGAGGACGACGAGGCTGCGCTGAAACGTTGGTAGCGGTGTAGACTGGTCGGACTGCGCCGGTGGTTGTCGCGGTTATGAGTATTTCAGGAACATTGAAACGGGGCGGAGTGCCTATTTTTGCGACTGGATTGCGTCCAGTTGGGCCTGCAATTCGCCTGCTTCGCGCCGCGCCGCGCCAAGACCTTCCATAGCGGCAGAGAGCTCCGCTTCGGATTGGGTCAATTGGTTGGTCAATTCCCATTCCCGCTGCTGGATGTAGGTCATGGCCTGATCGCGGGCTTCTTCGGCTTCGTGCAACCGGTTGGCCAGATCGTCGATTTCTGTGACATTCACCGAATTTACGCTGTTCAGGCGGCCATAGGCCCAGCGGAACGCCCAACCGGCGACAAAGGTTAACAGCAGGACAATCGCAATTGTAACGATCAGTTCTGTTCTATTCATCGGTTTCTTCCTCGGTGGCCGGTTCTTCCGGTGTGTCTTCTGTGATCAGGCGGAACCAGATCCGGCGGTTGGCGGCGCGGCCTTCCTCGGAGCTGTTGTCTGCAATTGGTTGGTCTTCGCCGTAACCTCTTGCCGTTAGGACCCCGATGAGCACACGGCGGGCGAGCAGACCGTTCAGTACCGCTTCGGCCCGTTGCTGGCTGAGGTCGCGGTTCATTTCGGCGCCGCCCTGACTGTCGGTGTGGCCTTCGATTTCAAACGGCGCGTCGGGGCATTCCTTGATGATGTCTGCTATGGCATCCAGTACGCCCTGACTTTCGGCCTCGATCGAGGTGGAGGAGGGGGCAAAGACGATCTGCTGGTCGATCAGAACCGCACGGATCTGTGCCTCGCACTGGCGGTGATCAAGGGTGGAGGCTTTGGGGATCAGCTTGGGGTCGTGTTTGACCGAGATTGTGTATTTGTCGCCTTCACCGATACGCTCTGCGAACAAGCCGCTGAGGTCCGATGTGATGTCGGGGTTTGCACTGATGCCGCGGATTGTCAGCTTTTCGGGCTGCACCACAACAGAGCCGTGGTGCATGTCGGACAACCCTTCCAGTCCGGCCAGAACGCGGCCCGGCCAGCCGTCAGGCAGTTCGGGGTCGATGCGGGTTCTGTTGTCTACATTGTCTGATCCGAACAGAGAGCGGGCAAAGGCGCCAACGCTTTGTTTGGCAAGGGCGCTCTGGATACGGCCGCGCAGTTGCAACCGCCCTTCAGGGCTGAGTGTGGCGATGAATTCGGGCAGCTCGGCTGTGGTTTCCGCCCCGTCTTCGAGGATTTTCGGTGGCAGGATGGCGTGCAGGGAAAAGAGTTCGGGCAGGGCGTTTTCAAGGCTGCCAACCACCGTGTCAAAACGGCTCTGGCTGATGTTTTCATGTGCCACCAAAGAGATGTCGCTGTCTGCCACGGAAAGGACGCCGCCGCCAAGTTCTTTCAGGGCGCGCACGCTTTGGATGATTGCCTGATCCCATTCGGTGGTCGGCACGCCAAGGCCCACGTCACAGGTCAGGGTGTCAATGGCGCCAGCCGCCCGCACCGCACGCAGGATACGATCCCTAGAAGCCGTGGTGTCCGCCGAGCAGCTTTGCAGTTCCAGCCCGTCCTCCTCCATGCGCACGCGAAAGCGGAACGGAGAAATCACGGGGCGCGGGGCAGTGATGTCCATCAGCAGGACCACCCCTTCGGGTTTTGCCTCACGCACGGCTTTTTCTACGCGGCGCTGTTCTTCGTGGGATTCGGTTACGGCGGTGATGCGCACGCTATCGGGCGTGACAGAGATTTTGGAGCGGGGCAGTTGTTCAAGGCTCGAGAGGCCGAAATCCAGATTGCGCGCCCAGCCCGAGGGCACGCGGTGTTCGGTGCTTTCCAGCATATCGGTGACTGTGCCGCCATCGGCAATCTTGGCCGCGCGGTCCAGAATAAAGCTGCGTCCGACCCGTTCGGGGATCAGACCGATCAGGGAAATCCGGTCCACATTGCGCAGCATTTCCAGCGAGAAGCGGGGTTCTACAATCTCGGAGGATTGCAAAACTGTAGTGCGGTCCGAAATCCGGTTGGCGTCAATCACCTGTCCCATGATCTCAATCGCTTGCAGGCGGGCGGCTTCGTCAGGGGCCAGACCCGTCAGATGAACCACAAGACCGTCGGGGCGGATCGTGGCCCAGTTCTGGCCCGATGCCCGCAGCGCGGTATCCACCTGTTCCTGTGTTGTGCTTTCAATATAATCTGCCGCACGGTTGCCCAGAAAGAGAGACCCCGCCGCAACCAGAATGAATCCGATTGCAGAAAACAGTAGTGCGGTACGATGCATTCAAAACCCCGGTGCCGGTTTGGCGTTACGGGTTTGATGTAAATGAACACGGGCGCGGGTTCAAGCTAGCTCAGCAGGACCGCCAGTGCCCAGAACAGAACAGGGATCAATCCGGCCTCGCGGTTGGCGCGGAACAGCCGCAGGCAAATCTGGGTGTCGTCTATGTCAAGCCGCCGCAACTGCATGGTCAGATGGGCGCCAAACCCCCAGATGCCAAGGAAAACCATGAGAAAAACAAGCGGATCAGGCAGCAGTTGCGCCATTGCTGCGGGGGTGATGACCGCCAGCAGCAGCAGCGTCATGGCGGCCACCTGAAAGATGAACAGCCAGCGCGGGGTATTATCGGCAAAAAGCCGCGCAGTGGACTTCACCCCGATCAGCGCGTCGTCCTCCTTGTCCTGATGGGCGTAGATCGTGTCGTAGAACAGCGTCCAACAGATTCCCGCAAGGTAGAGCAGCACAGGCGTGATCGAGAGCGACCCGCTATGCGCCCCCCACATCAGCAATGCGCCCCAGTTGAACGCCAGCCCGAGGAAAATCTGCGGCCACCATGTAAAGCGTTTTGCGAAGGGGTAAATCGCAACAGGCGCCAGCGCCACAATGCCAAGGAAGATGGCAAATCCGTTGTAGGTCAGCAGGATGCCAAAGGCCAAAAGCGCCTGCACCACCATCCAGACCGCCGCCTGTCTGGTCGTCACCTGACCTGATGGCAGCGGACGGGAGCGGGTGCGCTCTACCGCGCCGTCGATGTTGCGGTCGGCAATGTCGTTCCATGTGCATCCCGCGCCCCGCATCAGGAAGGCGCCCATTGCGCAGCTTATCGCCAGCCAGCCGTCGAACGGGCGTAATCCGGCCGGATCAAGCAGAATCGCCAGCAGCAATCCCCACCAGCAGGGCAGCAGCAACAGCCATGTTCCCGCAGGGCGGTCCGCACGGGAAAGGCGCAGATAGGGACGGGACCAGCGGGGGCAGAAACGGTCTACCCAGTTCAGGTCCGTGGCATCGGCCACACGGCCGCCATCATCTGGCAGATCGGGGCGTGGTGGCTCTGGCGTCTGGTGCGGATCGGTCATAAACTGGGCCTATGGATAAGACAGCGAAAATCAGGCTCTATGTAGACGCGGAGTTGGGCGCGGGGCAACCCGTTGCAGTGACGAAGGATCAGGCACATTATCTGTTCGGGGTGATGCGGCTGAAAACCGGCGCGATGGTGGCCTTGTTCAACGGGCGTGACGGCGAATGGCAGGCCGAAGTGATCGTCGCCAACAAGCGCAACGCGGTGCTGGAGTGCCGCAGCCAGAGCAAACCCTTGCAGATGCCCCCCGATCTGTGGCTGTTGTTTGCGCCGATCAAAAAGGCGCGCACGGATTTTATCGTGGAAAAAGCCGCCGAGATGGGCGCGGCGCGGATTTGTCCGGTGGTGACAGAGTTCACCCAGTCCGAACGGATGCGGCAGGACCGATTGCAGGCCCATGCGGTTGAGGCTGCCGAGCAATGCGGCGGAACTTATGTGCCGGAAGTGGCGGATCTGATGAAACTGGACAAGGTGCTGGCGGATTGGCCTGCCGACCGGCAGTTGCTGTTTTGCGATGAAACACGGGTCGGGGAACCGGCCACGGACCTTGCCAGCTTGCCCGCTGGCCCTTGGGCGATCCTGATCGGGCCGGAGGGCGGGTTTTCCCCGTCTGAAGTCGCGCATCTGCGCGGGTTGGCGTTTTCCCATTCCATCAGCCTGGGGCCACGCATCTTGCGGGCGGATACGGCGGCAGTGGCAGCTTTGGCGTTGTGGCAGCGGGCCTTGGGGGATTGGGTATGAATTTCATCCGCCCCGAAGTGCGTGCAGGCTTCTGGCGCTGGCGCGAGGTGCTGATCACCGGCGCCTTGGTGATCTACGGCGTGTATCTGCTGGGGCGGGGTATCGAACGCTCCAGCGTCACGCTTACAGGGTTGGGGGCGGTGATCACGGGGCTATGCGCGGTCCTGTTGTTCTGGGCGATTTTGCGGGCAAAACTTTATAAACCTGTTTCGGCCGCTGGTGTGGTTGAGGTGAAAGAGCGCGAAGTCGGGTATCTTTCCCCCGATGGCGGGGCTTATGTCTCGCTTGATAATCTCACACGGCTGGAGATTGTCACCAGCGACAAAGGGCCCGCAAAGGATGATGTTGTCTGGGTTTTGACCCATCTGGGGGGAGACCCTTTGTCTATCCCCGCCTCTGCACAGGGCAGTGATCTGCTGTTTGATGCCTTTGCTGCCCTTAAGGGAGTAAATTTCGAAGAAGCGGTACGCGCTATGGGCAGCACAGAAAACGCCCGGTTCCTGATCTGGGAAAAAAGGGTTTTACACTAAACCTGTGGGGCTTTGGGGTCCTTCAACTGCGGTTTTTGGGTAAATCCGGCGGGGTTTATTCCGGATTGTGGGACAGTCCTTCACAACTTCCTGCCTTGACACCCCCTGCCATCCGTTTCAGGTCTAATTTAACTTATGTTTCGGAGATCATCCATGTCTATCCCCCAGTCCGGTGGCGGCACCATCGAACACCACGACCAATTGGCGCAATATTTGTCTGACGGGTGTAAACCCAAATCGGACTGGCGCATTGGGACTGAACACGAAAAATTCGGCTATGACACGGCCAAATTGCTGCCTCTACCCTATGAGGGCGCTTGCGGCATCAAGACCATGCTGGAAGGGCTGCGCGATGCCTTTGGCTGGTCGCCGGTGGAAGAAGCGGGCAAGATCATCGGGCTGGAAAAAGACGGCGCAAATATCTCGCTTGAACCCGGGGGGCAGTTGGAGCTTTCGGGGGCGCCGCTGGAGACAATCCACGAAACCTGCGACGAGGTGAACGAGCACCTTAAAGAAGTGCAACAGATCGCGGATAAAATGGGTGCAGGGTTTATCGGTTTGGGGGCGGCCCCGATCTGGACCCACGAACAGATGCCCCTGATGCCAAAGGGCCGTTACAAGCTGATGGACGCCTATATGGACACCGTTGGCACCCACGGCACGCAGATGATGCGCCGGACCTGTACCGTGCAGGTGAACCTCGATTTCGCATCCGAAGCGGATATGGTGCAAAAATTCCGCGTTGGTCTGGCGCTGCAACCTGTGGCAACGGCGCTGTTTGCCAATTCCCCTTTCTTTGAGGGGAAGGAAAACGGGCATAAGTCATGGCGCTCGCGCGTGTGGCGGGGTCTTGATGATGCCCGCACAGGCATGTTGCCCTTCGTCTTTGAAGAGGGCATGGGATTTGAGCGATATGTGCAATATGCGCTCGATGTGCCGATGTATTTTGTCTACCGCGACGGCAAGTATCTGGACGCGCTGGGCATGTCCTTCCGTGATTTCCTGAAAGGCGAACTGGCGGCGCTTCCCGGTGAGAAACCGACGCTGGGCGACTGGGCAGACCATCTGACCACCTGTTTTCCGGAGGTGCGCATCAAGAAGTTTATGGAAATGCGCGGGGCGGATGGCGGCCCGTGGCGGCGGATTTGTGCGCTTCCGGCCTATTGGGTCGGGTTGATGTACGATCAGGGTGCGCTCGATGCGGCGTGGGATTTGTGCAAGAACTGGGACGCCGAAACCCGCCAAGCCCTGCGCGTTGCAGCCAGCGTTGACGGGATTGGGGCCGAGGTGAACGGCATCAAAATGGCCGATCTCGCGCGGGAAACCGTGGCGATCTCCAAGACTGGACTGGCAGCCCGTGCCCGATCAGGGGCGGGCGGGATGGTCCCGGATGAGACCCATTTCCTGAACGCACTGGAAGAAGTCGTGGCCACCGGCCATTCCCCCGCTTGCGAGTTGCTGGAAAAATACCGCGGTGAATGGGATGGCGATCTTTCACGAATTTATGCTGAATACAGCTATTAAAACGTAAGGATATATTTACGATTTGCAGATAAAACTGTCCCGGCACCGTGTCGGTTCATGTGGCGTGTGGCGGGACAGGGTCTGATCCCGCCTGCGCGGACAGATCTGAAAACAGGTGTGCAAAAGGCAAATAACTGGGCAGAAGAAAACGATGACCGTAGTTTCCGATTACACCGCTTTGCTGCAGATCAATGACACGGCCAGCGCGCGCTGGAATGCTGCTGTGGACCTTGGGACGCCGGTCATCGTGACCTATAGTTTTGCGGAAGGGGCGGAAATCCCTACTGCCAGCGACAGCTCCTATCCGGTGTCCCGAACCTTTGCCTTTACCGACCAGCAGCGCCAGAATTTTCGGGATGCCGCTGATGTCTACGAAGGCGCCGCCGGCGTGGTTTTCGTAGAGGTCGACAGCGGCGGTATGATAGACATCTCCAACGCGGACGGGTCCTCCTACGGCGGATGGGCCAGTTACCCCAGCACCTCTGCGGGATACACGAGCACCGGTATTTTTGTCATCGACAGCGATGGGGACTACGGCGAAGGCACCTACGGCTTTCAAATCATGCTGCACGAACTGGGCCATGCGATGGGGTTGAAACATTCTCATGATGGCACCCTGACCCTTGATCCGGCACTGGATAACCAGCACCAGACGGTAATGACCTACAATAATGCCTCCCCCTATACCGCGCAGTTGGGGGTTCTCGATCTTGAGGCGCTGGCGCATCTTTACGGTGCGGCGGTGGATCATTCCGCGTGGTCCTTTGATCATGACCCCGACACCAACACCATGACCATCGCCGGCAGCAGCAAGGCAGATGTTTTGTTCGGCGTTGCTGGTTCAAATGTGCTGATCGGCGGGGCGAAGGGCGACCGGCTGATCGGGCGCAATTCCGACGACAGCCTCTATGGCAAACAGGGAAACGACACGCTTTTCGGGGGAAATGGTGCGGACAGTCTGGCGGGCAATGGCGGCAAAGATGCCTTGTTTGGCGGCACGCATAACGACGTTCTGAACGGGGGGCGCGGCGGCGACCTGCTGAATGGCGGGTCTGGTGCCGATGTGCTGGAAGGTGGCCAAGGCGCGGATACACTCTATGGTGAAGCCTATTCGGACAGTTTGTTCGGCGGTCGGGGCCGCGACACCCTGTTCGGGGGGGAGGCTTCGGACACGCTTTACGGAGAGCGCGGAAACGACCGGCTGTACGGGGGCGGCAACTGGGGCGATGTGCTCTACGGGGGAAACGGCAAGGACTGGCTGTATAGTGGAACCGAAACAGGCTCGGGCGGCAGTGGCACATGCGATTTTTATGGCGGAAACGGCAACGACCGCATGTTTGGCGGTGACGGCAATGACTATTTCTACGGTGGTGCCGGTAAGGATACGATGACCGGCGGCATTGGACGTGATGTATTCTACTTTGGCGAGGATTCCGCGCGGGACCGGATCAAGGACTTTGATCTTGGGAACGACCGGATCAGCCTCACTGAAGTGGCCTTCAGCTTTGACGATCTGAAATTTGTCAGCAAGGCGGGTGGGGCCTCTACCTTGATAAAGGTAAAAGGGGGCGATGCGTCACTCTTCGTCAAGGATGTTGCCGCAGATGCACTGGATGTCTGGGATTTTGTCGTCTGATTCTGTCGCATCAGGATCAGAGCAGTTTTCCCACAACCACCAGCGCCAGCCCCATTCCCGCAATGCTGACTGATGCCAGATTGATCGGGATCAAACGGTGAAGCTGCGCCGTCATATCCTCACCTTCAAGGCTGGAATTGCGCAGGCCGTTGGCTTTCCAGATGCAGTAGAGCAAACCGCACAGGCCAAGAAGCGTTACAAAAATGCCGGGGTAAACAAGCCAGCCCATACCAGACTCCTAAATGGTTTTGGCGGCGGTATCATATCGGTCGGAATTTGTCCAAAGCGGAATTCCCCTGACCGAATGGTTTTTAAGGTTAAGGCGGGTGAAAGGGTGGCCTGAAAGGCAGGTGGTGTTGTTCAATGGAACACAATAAGCGGGCGCTTGCAGGGATTGGTGCAACGGGGCTTGTCGGGCGCGGGGCAGGGCGTTAGGCAAAGATCCTGAGAATCTAATTAGCGACAGGAGCACCCTATGGAAGATGTTTTGGATGACGCACAGGGGTTTGGCCAGAACTCTGCACCGGGCGAGGGGTCTTACCGTGTGGCCGCTGGCGAATTGCGCGCCTTTGTGGAGCGGTTCGAGCGTTTGGAAGCCGAGAAGAAAGACCTTGCGGAACAGCAAAAAGAGGTGATGGCCGAGGCGAAATCCCGTGGCTATGACACCAAAGCGCTGCGCAAGATCGTCGCGTTGCGCAAGAAGGATCCCGCCGAGATTTCGGAAGAAGAAGCGGTGCTGGAGATCTATAAAGAAGCGCTTGGAATGTAAGGCTTTTTTGCCTTTCGGTGCGATTTGGTAAGGGCGGCTACGGCCGCCTTTTTTGCGTTTTTTTTCTCGCAGTCTGGACAGTTGCGACTGCAAGGCACGGGGCGGATCACCCTGCAAATATGAAGCGTCATACAAGACGCGTCATATATGAAGCGTCATACAAGACGCGTCATATATGAAGCTTCATTTAAGACGCTTCATATATGAAGCTTCATGATGAATGTTTTTTTAAGATTTGGGCTGCTGCGGCTCCTGCGTACAGGGCCGTAGCGCTGGCCAAGGCCACTGACACGGAATTACGGCCAGCCCGCAACAGGCTGGCCGCACCGGATTACAGCGGCGAAACCGCGTCGTTGCCGACCAGATGACAGGCCACCTTATGACCGCCTTTCACATCCCGAAGGGCGGGATCTTCCTTGCGGCAGATGTCAGTGGCCACCGGACAGCGGTTCGCGAACCGGCACCCTGCAGGCAGGTTCACCGGATCCGGCGGATCGCCCGGAATAAGGATGCGCTTGGTGGCTTCGCGCCGCGCTTTATCCACGCTTGGCACCGCAGACAGCAGGGCCGAAGTATAGGGATGCAAGGGATTGTTAAACAGGTCCATCCGGCTGGCATGCTCTACCACACGCCCCATATACATGACCGCGATACTGTCGCACATATGCTGCACCACCCCCAGATCATGGGAGATGAACAGATAGGTCAGGTTCAGATCCGCCTGCAACTTGCGCAGCAGGTTCAGGATTTGCGCCTGCACCGCTACATCCAGCGCGGAAACCGCTTCGTCGCAGATGATCAGGTCCGGTTGGGTGGCCAGCGCGCGGGCAATGCCGATACGCTGGCGCTGACCGCCGGAAAACTGGTGGGGGAACAGGCGCTGCTGCTCCGGGCGTAGGCCCACTTCGGCAAACAGACGGTCCACGATCTTTTTCTTTTCCGTCTCGTCCATCGTGCCCAAACTGTCGAGCGGTTCGCGCACGATTTGTTCAGCCCGCAGGCGAGGATTGAGGCTGGAATAGGGATCCTGAAAGATGAATTGCATCTTGGCCCGCGCCAGACGCGATGCTTCAGGATCGAGCGCCAGGAAATCGGTGCCATCCAAGTTCACCTTGCCCGTATACGCCTCTACCAGACGGGCCACGGCCAGCGCCGTGGTGGTCTTTCCCGAACCGCTTTCGCCCACAATTGCAAGGGTTTCGCCCCGTTTGATCTCAAAGCTGACGTCATCCACAGCATAGAGATAAGAGGCTTGTCCCCAGCCGCCGCCCCGTTTTACCGCAAAGCGCACGCCAAGGTTTTCGACCGATACCAGTGTTTCATTGCTCATGCTCATACCTCCTCTGCGTACCAGCAGGCCGCTTTTTGTCCGTTCGCGAAGGGTTTCTCCGTCGGTCTTTCCTCAAGGCATTTTTGCGTCACCATGTTGCACCGCGAGGCAAACAGGCAGCGGTTCTGACCGAAATCCGACAGGCTCGGCACGATGCCGGGCACTTCTGTCAGGGCGTGACGTTCCTCGGAAATATTGGACATGATATGAGGTACACAGGAAATCAGCCCCCGCGTGTAAGGGTGGCGCGGGTGTTCGATTGTCTGCTCTACCGGACCTTCTTCGGCCTTGCGTCCGGCATACATCACGATCATGCGTTCGGCCATTTCAGCCACCGCGCCCATATCGTGTGTAATCATGATGATAGAGGCCCCGGTCTGGCGTTTCATATCGTTCAACAGGTCGAAAATTTGCGCCTGTACCGTCACATCGAGCGCCGTCGTGGGTTCGTCCGCGATCAGGATTTTCGGCTCGCAGGCCAGTGCGATGGCAATCATCACACGCTGGCGCTGGCCGCCGGACATCTGGAAAGGATAGTCCGAAACCCGCCCTTTGGCGTTCGGAATACGCACCGCATCGAGCAGTTCAATCGCCTGATCCCATGCCGCTTTGCGCGACAGTCCCTGATGGGCGCGGATCACTTCAGCGATTTGTTCGCCTACAGTATACACAGGGTTAAGCGATGTCATCGGCTCCTGAAAGATCATAGAGATGTCATTGCCGCGAATATCGCGTAACCGTTTGGCCGTGGCCGTGGTCAGCTCCTCTCCGTTAAAATTGATAGAACCGGATGCAATCCGTCCCACTTTTTCCGGCAGCAGCCCCATGATGCCAAGTGCCGTCATGGATTTGCCGCAGCCGCTTTCCCCGACAAAGCTGATGCTTTCACCAGCGCCAAGTTCAAACGAGAGGTTGTCGATCACAGGGGCAACGCCCGTGCGGGTGGTCAGTTCAATGCGAAGGTTTTCGACTTTGAGTAGCGGTTCCATTAACGCTGCCTTAATTTTGGGTTCAGCGCATCGTTCAATCCGTCACCCACCAGCGAGATGCACAGCACGGTGACGAAAATAGCGAGGCCGGGAATTGTAACAGTGAAAGAGGCGTCCAGAATATACTGCCGGTTGGAGCCGATGACCTGCCCCCAGGACACCACATTCGGATCGGTCAACCCCAGAAAGGACAGGCCTGCCTCAAACAGGATCGCAGAACCCACCATCAGGGCGGCCTGTACGATGATCGGGGGCAGGGCGTTTGGCAGTATGACGCGGAACATCAGCTTGCCGTTTTTAGCGCCCGATGCGCGGGAAGCCGTGACATATTCCAGCTCGCGGATGCGCAGGAATTCGGATCGGGTGATCCGTGCAACGGCGGTCCAGCTAACGATGCCAATGGCAAAGGTAATCATCGGCAAGGAGGCGCCAAACAGCGCAACAATAACCATCGAGAACAGCAATGTCGGCAAAACCTGAAAAAATTCGGTGATCCGCATTAACAGTTCTTCAACCCATCCGCGGTAAAACCCTGCCAGCGCCCCGACGGTGACACCGATCAACACCGAAACAACCGCCGCGGCCAGACCGATAACAATAGACACCCGCGCACCGTGGATCAGCGCGGCCAGCAAATCGCGGCCCAGATAATCGGTGCCCAGCAGGAATCCGTCCGCTCCGGGGGGTGAAAACGGGGACCAGACCATATCGAAAGGATCAACAGGATACAGATAGGGGCCGATAATAGCGGCCAGAATGATCAGCAACAGAACAACCAGCGCGACCATCGCGGCGTGATTGCGCCGGAACATTTCCCATGCTTCTGCAAATGGGTGGCGGGCCTCTGGAATTTCTTCCGTTGGAATAAGGGGAGAGTCGGTCATCGTTTGCCTCCTACACGGGGGTCTACAAGGCGCAGGGCCAGATCGGTGAGCAGATTGCCTACGATCACCACAAGGGCCGAGAAGAACAGGATACCAAGAATGGTTGGCGTGTCCCGCGCGATAATGGATTGAAAAGCGAGCGTGCCAAGACCGGGCCAGGAAAACACGGCCTCTACCAGCACAGCGCCCGAGATAACGGCAGAGAACTGCAAACCGGCCAGCGTAATCACCGGCGAGAGAGAGTTTTTCAGCGCGTGTTTATAGACCACTTCCCGCTCTGTCAGGCCCTTGGCCTTGGCGGTGCGCACGTAATCCGACCCCAGAACCTCCATCATGGTGGCACGGGCAAGCCGCGAATAAAGCGCCAGAAACAGAGAGCCAAGCGTAATCACCGGCAGGACAAGATGTCTCGCCACATCAAGGGCATGGGTAAAGAACCCGCCCACGATGGTCACATCACGCATACCGGCGACTGGGAACCACTGTATTTTAAGGGAGAAAGCAATCAGCAGCAGGATACCGGTCCAGAACACCGGCGCGGAATAGCCAAACAGCGCCAGCATGGTCACGAAATGGCTGGCAATCCCGTTGGGGCGCCGCGCCGAAATTACGCCCAGCACAACGCCGATACCAAGTGCGAGGATTTGCGCGGTAAATACCAACAACAGGGTTGCGGGCAGGCGTTCGAGGATCAGGTCGGTGACGGGGGCATTGTAAAAGAACGAATAGCCCAGATTGAATTGCAGCACATTGCCCACATAGCGGCCCAATTGGACCAGAAAGGGTTGATCCAGACCGTAATCGGCGCGGATTTGTGCCAGCACCTCTTCATCGGCGCCGCCCATCGACTGGCTGATCGTGTCAGCCACATCGCCGGGGGCAAGGTGCATCATTGAAAAGTTGAGAACCAGCACCGCTGCAAGCAGGATCACAGCGTAGAGCGTGCGGATAAGGAATTTCTGGAGGAATGCCACGAGCGTTCTTCTTCTGAATAGAGTGGGAGAAGCGGCAGCCCCTATGGTCCGCCGCATCGAAAGACGGGTTTACGCGTCAGAACATGGGAATCGGGGTGGTTATGCGCCGCGGATCAAGCGGCGGTCCAAACAGTCCGGCGCCGAAGCCCGCGTTGCTGGCCGTCACAGGGACAATTGCGCTGCCCGTTTCCGGTTGTCCCGCAGATGCGCTGCTGGCCATCATTGTCGCCACTGCTGTCGCCGACATCAAACCTTTGAGTGAAAATCTCACAGGGAAATACCTCCGGTTGGTTGATTCTTTTTTGTTATGTTCAAAGCCTAGCCCAGCCCGATTCACGTCAAAACCATTATATTACAGGGTCCTTCCGCTATTTTCCTGAGGAATTGGTTTTGTGCAAGTGTTTACAATAACTTAACAAAGGTGCCTAAATGCTGTGCAGCCAGCGTAAGGCGCTATTTGACCCCTGAATCGCCAAAAAACCGCGTCTTTCCGCAGCGCCGTGCAATGTTCAACTGACCTCTGCTTCCAAATGGCGGCCCTGTTCCAGAAACAGCGGAAGGCTTGCAAGACCACTACACCGAAGGCTCCTGTGTTTCGATTGCCGCCGAATTAGGGGATTGGGAAATCGAAGGTTCGTTCACAGCGAAAACATGCCTAAATTTCTTTTGCATCTGAACCTTTTATGGCAGCGCCGCGTTAGGGGCCTATATCCACTCGAAAGGGAGATTGTGATGACTATGCAAAAACTGAAAAGCACAACAGCCGTGATCCTGAGCTTTGCTCTGGCCACGCCTCATATTGTGACGGCCCAAACAATTGGGGCTACGAATGACGTTTCGGTTGCGGCCAACCTGAAAGTGGCGCAAGCGGATACCGATGCCAACGACGACAATGGCAAGGATAAAAAGAAAAAGCGCAAGAAAAACAAAGACAAAGCTGAGGCTGAAGCCGCTTTGGAAGCCGAGGTCGATCCTGAAACCGGACTGGCGGTAGAAGCCGAAGTCGAGGCAGAGACCGACGCACAGGCCGCTGCGGATGAAGCTGTTAAAAAGAACAAGAAAAAGGCTCGGAAAGCTGCAAAAGCTGCCGAGGCCGAAGCTGAGGCACAAGC
This sequence comes from Neptunicoccus sediminis, assembly GCF_001719615.1. Taxonomy (GTDB): domain Bacteria; phylum Pseudomonadota; class Alphaproteobacteria; order Rhodobacterales; family Rhodobacteraceae; genus Amylibacter; species Amylibacter sediminis. Next base: position 59,472 of record NZ_MDVX01000017.1, on the reverse strand, counting down.
GGACTCTGCGGCTGTAACCGCGGAAGAGATCGAAGCCGAGCTGGAAAAAGACTCCAAGAAAAAGAAGAAAAACAAGAATAAAGACGCTGCCAAAGCAGAGGTAGAGGCTGAAACGCAAGCCGAAGGTGAAGCCGAGGTTCAGGCAACCACCGAAGCAGATGGCACTGTGGTCGTTGATGAAGACATGACCAAAAAGGAAAAGCGTAAAGCCAAACGCAAGGAAAAGCGTAAGGAACGTCGTGAAGCCAGAGAAATGGAGGCCGTGCAGGAAGATACAGAAGCCAGCACCGAGGCAGCCAATGCCACGCCCGAAGTAGCGGCGACTCTGGACGGTGAAGCAGACGCTAAGGTTAAAAAGCGTCGTGAGAAAATCACCAAAAAGAACCGTCGTGCCAGCAATCAGGAACGCGCCGAAGCAGCAGCGGTATCCAATGATGACGACGGGTTGAACAACCTTGAGAAATTCCTCATCGGCGCTGCCGGTGTTGGTATCCTTACAGCGGTTCTGAACAATAACGACAAAGTTGTTGAAACCGAAGGCGACCGCGTGGTCGTGGAGCGTGGCGATGGTGACTATTACGTGCTGAAGGACGATAACGCTCTGTTGCGCCAGCCCGGTTCGACCGTTGAAACAGAGACGTTTTCTGACGGTTCGTCCCGCCAGACCATCGTGATGGCTGATGGTACTCAGGTGGTTACTGTACGTGCACCAAACGGTCAGGTGCTGAGCCGGACACAATATCTGCCAAACGGTCAGACAGTGCAATTGTTTGACGATACGACGGCAGAAACGCCCGTGCGCGTGTCCGAACTGCCCCGCGTGGAACAATTCTCTTATGCGTCCAACGGTATGAGCGAGGCCGACCTGCGTGCAGCCCTCTCTGCCAACAGCAGTCAGGAACTGGATCGTACCTTTAGCCTGCAACAGATCCGTCAGATCCGTGCGGTGCGCGAATTGATGCCTGTGATCGAGCTGAGCGCGATTACCTTTAACACAGGCTCCGCCATCATCGAAGCAGATCAGGCCCGTGCGCTGGCTACGGTTGGTACGGCCATTGCCGAACGCATTGCGGAAAACCCGTCCGAAGTCTTCCTGATTGAAGGTCACACGGATGCTGTTGGTTCGGCCACGTCGAACCTTGCCCTGTCAGACCGTCGTGCGGAATCCGTTGCGCTGGCACTGACCGAGTATTTCAACGTACCGGCCCAAAACCTTGTGGTTCAGGGTTATGGCGAAAGCAATCTGCGCATCCCGACTGATGCCGCAGAGGAAGCCAACCGCCGCGCCGCTGTGCGCCGGATTACACCGCTGTTGAAATCCTCAACATCCGGTTAAGCCGCGCTTTGGTAAAACTGATAAGATAAATGATGCCGGTCTGTTAACAGGCCGGCATTTTTCATGGATTAGCGCAAAGCCGCTGCTGACTATCAAATATTCCCGAATGATCCTTTAGGCAATCAAACGCTTCCCTTAAGCCCCGAGACTCGCGATTTTGGGGGCAATTCTGCATTGGAGCCTTTGATGACAAAGACAAGCTATTTTGCCCCCACAGGCGGGCATCCCGACCAGACGCAACTTCTTTCCGATCGTGCGGTGTTCACCGATGCCTATGCGGTGATCCCGAAGGGCACCATGCGTGACATCGTAACCAGCTTTCTGCCGTTTTGGGACAAGACGCGGCTTTGGGTGATCTCGCGCCCTTTAAGCGGTTTTGCCGAGACGTTTTCCCAATACATCATGGAAGTGCAGCCCGGTGGCGGGTCCGACCGCCCGGAAACCGATGCAGGGGCACAGGGTGTTCTGTTTGTGGTGGAAGGCAGCTTCGAGCTGACGTTCAAGGGAGAGACCCACACGTTGGAAGAGGGCGGCTATGCCTATTTGCCTGCCGGAATGGAATGGACCCTGCGCAATACCTCCGATCAGGTCACGCGGTTCCATTGGGTGCGCAAGGCCTATGAAGCGGTTGAAGGATTGGACCTGCCCGATCCGGTTATCGCCAATGAAAAAGACATTGCCCCCAATGTGATGCCCGAAACCGATGGCGTATGGGCCACCACCCGTTTTGTGGACCCGAACGACCTGCGTCACGACATGCACGTCACCATCGTGACCCTGCAACCAGGCGGGGTGATCCCGTTTTGCGAAACCCATGTGATGGAACACGGGCTGTATGTGCTGGAAGGCAAGGCGGTTTACCGGCTCAATCAGGACTGGGTCGAGGTTGAGGCTGGTGACTATATGTGGTTGCGCGCCTTCTGCCCGCAGGCCTGTTATGCTGGCGGGCCGGGGCCGTTCCGGTATCTGCTTTATAAAGATGTGAACCGGCACATGAACCTGAAGCTTTCTAAAAATTAATCTGTGTAGGGCCGGTCTAAACCGGCCCCCATTGCATGTGACACGCGGGAGGCTGCGGCGATAACCGCCTCGGCCAGCGCGGGGATCTGGGTTTGGTCGATCCGGCTGGTCGGGCCGGAGACGGAAATTCCGGCAATGACCTCGCCCAGCGCGTTGCGGATCGGTGCCGCGATACAGCGCATGCCAATGTTGCGTTCCTGATCATCCACCGAATAGCCCCGGCTGCGCACCTGTTCCAGATCAGCCTCCAGTGCCTGTTTTGACCCAAGGGTCTGATCTGTAAACCGCTCCAGCCCCGCGCTTGCAAAACGGTTCAGCCGCGCGGTGTCGAAATAGGCCAGAAGCACCTTGCCGATGCCCGAAGCGTGCAGGGGCGACAGGGTGCCGGGCGGAAAGAAAGCGCGGATCGGGGCGTGGGTTTCCACCTGACCGAGGAACAGCACATGACCGTCCTTTTCCACCCCGAGGTTGGCGGTTTCTCCGGTGGTTTCCATCAGTTCGCGCAGGATCGGACGGCTGGTTTCCACAAGGCTGGTGCGGCGCAAAAAGGCAGAGCCGATCAGAAACGCCCCCGCACCTATGTGCCAGGTCTGGGTGCTCTCGTTGGTTTCAACGATCTGGTGTTGCGCAAGTGTAGTTAACACGCGGTAAAGCGTTGCCGGAGATTCCCCGAGCCGCTGGGAAAGTGCGCTTAGCGAAACACCGTCATTGCTTGCCACCGTCCCCAGTACAACCATCGCGCGGTCCAGCGACTTGATGGTGTTCTGCTCGGTTTTTGGGTGAAAGGCGCGGGGGCGGCCCCTTGGTTTACGCTCTGCCGGATTGTCATTGTCTTGGAAAGCCATCAAATCTTCCTCGTGCAAACTGAAATATGGTTTCATCTTATGAAAAATATAAGCGCCTGACAAACAATAGTTATTTCAACTTTTGCATTTTTGAAAAAAGGTTTCAAAAAAATTGTTAACCGTGGCGGGACGGGGTAGTTTAGTCGAAACAGTCTGATGGAGGACATTATGAGTTTTCAGAATCCCGTCTTTATTCCCGGCCCGACCAACATGCCCGAGGCGATCCGTCAGGCATGCTATATGCCCACAATCGACCACCGCTCCCCCTTGTTCGGTGACATTCTGCACCCCTGTCTGGATGGCGTGCGGCGGGTTTTGAAATCCGACACTGCCCGTGTCTTTATCTTTCCGTCCACGGGGACAGGCGGCTGGGAAACCGCCCTGTCTAACTGTCTGAGCGCGGGCGACAAGGTTCTGGCAGCCCGCAACGGCATGTTCTCCCACCGCTGGATTGATATGTGCCAGCGTCACGGTCTGGACGTGACGGTTGTGGAAACCCCTTGGGGGGAAGGACTGCCTGCGGACAGATACGAAGAAATCCTGCGTGCGGATACGTCCCACAGCATCAAGGTTGTACTGGCGACCCACAATGAAACCGCGACAGGGGTGAAATCCGACATCGCTGCGGTGCGGCGTGCCTTGGATGCAGCGGGCCATCCGGCGATGCTGTTTGTGGACGGGGTCAGTTCCATCGGGTCGATGGATTTCCGCATGGACGAATGGGGCGTGGATGTTGCCGTGACCGGATCGCAAAAAGGTTTTATGCTGCCTGCCGGTCTGGCCATTGTCGGCGTTAGTGAAAAGGCTTTTGCGGCCACGAAAACCGCAACCCTGCCGCGCACGTTTTTTGATTTGGGGGATATGCAGAAGGGCTATGACAACAACGCCTTTCCCTACACGCCGCCTGTGGGTCTTATGAACGGTTTGAAGCTGTCGCTTGAAATGCTGGAGGCTGAAGGGTTGGACAAGGTTTTTGCCCGCCATACAAGAATTGCGACAGGTGTGCGCAAGGCGGTGGCGGCTTGGGGGCTCGACCTTTGCGCGGCGTCGCCCGAGGTTTATTCCGACAGTGTTTCCGCCATTCGCACCCCTGAGGGGTTCAATGCGACAGAGATCGTGAACCTCGCCGCGCGGGACTATGGCATGGCCTTTGGTGTCGGTCTGGGCGAAGTTGCGGGCAAGGTATTCCGCATCGGTCATCTGGGAATGCTGACCGATGCGATGATGTTGTCTGGTCTGGGCGTTGCCGAAATGGTGATGGTCGATCTGGGGCTGGACATTACGCTCGGCTCCGGTGTGGCAGCAGCGCAGGAATATTACCGTCACGGGGGGCAGGCCGCCCGTCAGGCGGCAGCGTGAACAAGGAATTGCGACGGATGATCATACCGGATTTTAACGATGTTCTGGCCGCCCATGAGCGGATGAAACCCTATATCCACCGCACGCCGGTTCTGACCTCTGCTTATGTGAACGCTCTTGCAGGGTGCGAGATTTTCTTCAAATGCGAGAACTTTCAGAAGGCCGGTGCCTTCAAGGTGCGCGGCGCATCGAACGCGGTCTTCGGTCTGTCCGATGCCGAGGCGAAGAACGGTGTGTGCACCCATAGTTCGGGCAACCACGCGCTGTCCTTGTCCTATGCGGCGGGGCGGCGGGGGATACCCTGCAACGTGGTGATGCCGCGCACGGCACCGCAGGCCAAGAAAGACGCTGTGCGGGGCTATGGCGGGCTGATCACCGAATGCGAGCCTTCGACATCATCGCGAGAGGAGGTTTTCGCCCAGGTACAGGACCGGACGGGCGGCAATTTCGTCCATCCCTACAACGATCCCCGCGTGATTGCAGGGCAGGGCACCTGTTCGCGCGAATTGCTGGAGCAGATGGAGGATTTCGGCGGTGGTCTGGATATGGTTGTCGCCCCGATTGGTGGCGGCGGGATGATTTCGGGCACTTGCCTGACCCTGTCCCATCTGGCCCCCGACGTGCAGGTCATTGCGGCAGAGCCGGAGCAGGCGGATGACGCCTATCGCAGTTTCAAGGCAGGCCATATCATCGCAGATGATGCGCCGGAAACGGTGGCAGACGGGCTAAAAGTGCCGCTGAAGGATTTGACGTGGCATTTTGTGAAAAACCATGTCTCTGACATCCTGACCGCCAGCGACCCCGAGATCGTCGATGCGATGAAGCTGATCTGGCAGCGCATGAAAATCGTGATGGAACCCAGCAGCGCCGTGCCGCTGGCTACCATTCTAAAGAATAAGGACATCTTCGCAGGCAAACGCGTAGGCGTCATCATTACCGGCGGCAACGTCGATCTGGCAAAGCTGCCGTGGCTGTAAAAGGAAGCAAACCGATGAAAGATATTAACTTTGAGCAACTGGAAGTCGGCTTTGACGTGCCCGCAGTGCCCGGCATGGATGCGGCCGATATTCAGACCCCCTGTCTGGTGCTGGATCTGGATGCGCTGGAACGCAACATCAAGAAGATGGGCGATTACGCCAAGGCCCACGGCATGCGGCACCGCGCCCACGGCAAGATGCACAAATCCGTGGACGTGCTGAAGTTGCAACAGGACCTCGGCGCAGCGGTTGGCGTGTGCTGTCAGAAAGTTTCGGAGGCAGAGGTGTTCGCCCGTGGCGGGATCAAGGATGTGATGGTTTCCAATCAGGTGACAGACCCGGCCAAGATCGACCGGCTGGCAAAGATGCCCAAGCTTGGCTGCCGCGTGCTGGTTTGCGTGGATGATCCGGACAACGTCAAGGCGCTGTCCGAAGCGGCCGTGAAACACGGCACGCAGATAGAGGCGCTGGTAGAGATCGACTGCGGTGCGGGGCGTTGCGGCGTCAGTACAACACAGGATGTGGTGAATATCGCCAAGCTGATCGACAGCGCCGAAGGGCTGAAATTCGCCGGTATTCAGGCCTATCAGGGTGCGATGCAGCACATGGACCTTTATGCAGATCGCAAGGAAAAGCTGGATGTGGCCATTGCGCAGGTGGCTGATGCGGTGCAGGGGCTGAAAAGCAACGGGCTGGAATGTGACATTGTTGGTGGCGGTGGCACGGGGTCTTATTATTTTGAGAGCGGCTCTGGAGTCTATAACGAACTGCAATGCGGATCATACGCGTTCATGGATGCGGATTATGGCCGGATTCTGGATAAGGACGGAAAGCGGATTGATCAGGGCGAATGGGAAAATGCGCTGTTTATCCTGACCACTGTGATGAGCCACGCAAAGGCGGATAAGGCCATCGTGGATGCGGGGCTAAAAGCGCAATCGGTGGATTCCGGTCTGCCCTTTGTCTATGGCCGCGATGATGTGGAATACCTGAAATGTTCCGATGAACACGGTGTTGTTGCGGACCCGAACGGCGCATTAAAGGTCAATGACAAGCTGCGTCTTGTGCCCGGTCACTGCGATCCGACCTGCAACGTGCATGACTGGTACGTGGGCGTGCGCGGCGACAAGGTGGAAACCGTCTGGCCGGTTTCAGCCCGCGGCAAAGCCTACTAAGCCGTTTAAGCATACCAAAACACGGGGCCGGTTCGCTGGCCCCGATGTGTTCCAATTCAAAGGTTTTCCCCATGTTGATCGTACCCGAAAAAGAAATTGCCGCCCTGATGACCCGCGATGCAGCGTTTGAGGCCGTCAAAGGCGTGTTTGCCTCCATGTCTGCCCGCACTGCCTCTAATTTTCCGGTGATCCGCGAGGCGATTGGCCATGCAGATGCGCTTTACGGGTTCAAATCCGGTTTTGATAAGGCGGCGCTTAATCTGGGTCTGAAATCTGGCGGCTACTGGCCGGGGAATGCTGAAAAGGGCCTCACCAATCACCAGTCCACCATATTCCTGTTTGATGCGGACACGGGCCAGTGCCGCGCTGTGGTGGGGGGCAATTTGCTGACAGCCCTGCGCACGGCAGCGGCAGCGGCGGTGTCGGTGGACTGTCTTGCACGGCAAGAGTCCGAGGTGCTGGGGATTGTGGGTGCGGGGCATCAGGCAGCCTTTCAGTTGCGCGCGGTGGCAGAGCAGCGGGATTTCAAAAGGGTGGTTGCCTGGAACCGCTCCCCCGAAAAGCTCGACAGTTTGCGCAAGGTCGCAGAAGAACTGGGACTTGGTTTTGAATCGGTAAGCCTTGAGGATCTTGGCGCACAGAGCGATGTGATCGTGACGATCACCTCCAGCTTTGATGCGATCCTAAAGGACGGTCAAATCCGCGCTGGCACCCATCTGGCCTGTATGGGCACGGACACCAAGGGCAAGCAGGAAATCGCTGCGGAACTGGCTGGGAAGGCCCGTCTGTTCACCGATGAAATCGCCCAATCCGTAAGCATAGGCGAGTTCCAGCATCCGGTGGCTGCGGGGCTGATCCAGCAGGCGGATATAACCGAATTGGGCGCGGTTATTAACGGGACATCAGTGGGGCGCAGCTCTGACGAAGAGATCACGATTTTTGATGGTACGGGGGTCGGCCTGCAAGACCTCGCCGTGGCGTCTGCGGTGGTGGATCTGGCGGTAGAACAAGGCATCGCGCAGGTCGTGGATTTTTGATGCAGGCCCCTGACAAGCTTGATAGGCTGTGCGGACAGAGCTGAGGCTGCCCTTGGGGAAACAGGATCGGCGCTGTCCGGGACATATGTTCTAACCCTAAGAAATGCCGCGTTTTTTTCGCGTGCCCAGCCATAAGAAAAGTGAAGATGAAAAAGGTCCGTGTCGCAATTCATGGGTTCGGGAGGATCGGCCGCTCGATCCTGCGTGCCCTGTCCACCAGCCGTCAGGACAGCCCGCTTGAGGTGGTTCTGGTCAACGATCTCGCCCCGCTGGAAACCTGTGCCTATCTGTTTGAATACGACAGCGTTTTTGGCCCGTTTCGCGGGCAGGTGGAAACCCGCAACGGGGCGCTGCTGGTGAATGGTACGGAAATTCCGTTTCACCAGATTGACCCTGCCGCACCGCTGCCGGATTTGACGGGCGTGGATATTCTGCTGGAATGTTCGGGCCGTGCCACCAGTCGCGCTGTTGCCGAGGCGGGGCTGCAGGCCGGTGCTGGCGCTGTGTTGATTTCCGGCCCCTCTGACGCCGCCGATGTGACACTGGTGCGCGGCGCGAATGATGCGGTTTACACCGGCCAGAAAATTGTCTCCAACGCCTCGTGCACCACCAACGCACTGGCGCCGCTGCTGCGCTTGCTGGAGGACCGTTTCGGCGTGTCGGGCGGCCATATGAACACAATCCATTGCTACACCAGCAGCCAGCCCACAATTGACACCGCAGGTAAGGATCTCGCCCGCAGCCGTGCGGCGGCGCTGTCTATGGTGCCAACAACCTCTAGCGCGACAAAACTGATTGACCGTGTGGTTCCCGATCTGGCCGGACGCATCACCGGCAGCGCCGTGCGCGTTCCGGTGGCCAGTGTCTCGGCGGTGGATCTGGTTGTGAAGCTGAAGCGACAGGGCGCGGATTTCAAAGACGCGCTGAAAGCGGCAGTCGATGCCTCTCCGGTGCTTGGCTGGACGGACAAGCCGCTGGTCTCGACCGATCTGCGCAGCCGGCCGGAGTCCCTTGTGCTGGCAGAACCGGAATTGATTACAGGCCCCGAGTTTACCCGCATTTTCGGCTGGTATGACAATGAATGGGGCTTTTCCAACAGAATGATCGACGTGGCCCAGAGAATGGGCGCGGCGCAACAATAACCCAGAGGAGACAACACATGGTTGACGAGACCAAAAAGGCCGTGGAACGGCAGGCGGCGCTGGATTACCACGAGTTCCCCAAACCCGGAAAACTGGAAATCCGCGCGACCAAGCCGATGGCAACGGGTCGGGATCTCAGCCGTGCCTATTCCCCCGGCGTAGCGGACGCCTGTCTTGAGATTGAAAAGAATCCGGCAGATGCCGTGCGTTATACCGCCAAGGGCAATCTGGTTGCGGTGATTTCTAACGGGACAGCAGTTCTGGGGCTGGGCGACATCGGGGCGCAAGCCTCCAAGCCGGTGATGGAGGGCAAGGCCGTCCTGTTCAAGAAATTCGCCGGTGTGGATTGCTTTGACATAGAGGTAAACGAGACCGACCCCGAAAAGCTGGCCGATCTGGTGTGCAAGCTGGAACCGACTTTTGGTGCAATCAACCTTGAAGACATCAAAGCGCCGGATTGTTTTGTGGTGGAACGGATCTGCCGCGAACGGATGGGCATTCCGGTGTTTCACGACGACCAGCACGGCACCGCCATCGTTGCCGCCGCTGCTGCCACCAACGCGCTGCGGGTGGCGGGCAAGAAATTTGAGGACATCAAAATCGTTGCGCTGGGCGCAGGCGCAGCGGGGATTGCCTGCTTGAAGATGATGATGGTGATGGGGGCGAAGAAAGAAAACATCACCATGCTCGACAGCAAGGGGGTGGTGCACACGTCACGCAACAACCTGACGGAAGAGAAACAGGAATTTGCCCGCGATACCGACATGCGCACCACGATGGATGCAATGGACGGGGCGGACCTGTTCCTCGGCGTTTCCGGTCCGGGGTTGCTGACACCGGAGATGGTGAAAAAAATGGCGGATCATCCGATCATTTTTGCACTGGCCAATCCGACACCGGAAATCATGCCCGAAGTCGCCCGCGAAGCCTCGCCCGATGCGTTGATTGCTACAGGGCGTTCGGATTATCCCAATCAGGTTAACAATGTTCTGTGCTTTCCGTTCATTTTCCGCGGCGCACTGGATGTGGGGGCAACCCAGATCAACGATGCGATGAAAGTGGCCTGTGTAGAAGCAATTGCAGGTCTGGCACGGGAAACCGCCAGTGCGGAGCTTGGCGCGGCCTATCAGGGAGAGCGCCTGTCTTTCGGGCCGGAGTATCTGATCCCCAAACCCTTTGATCCGCGCCTGTTGCCCACCATTGCCGTGGCCGTCGCAAAGGCAGCGATGGACAGCGGGGTGGCCACGCGGAGCGTGGACCTCAGGGATTACCGCGCAAGGTTGCAGTCGCAGGTTTACCGGTCTTCCATGATCATGCGCCCCGTGTTCGAGGCCGCCCGCCTTGAAAAGCGCCGTATCGTTTTTGCAGAAGGCGAAGAACCCCGCGTGCTGCGGGCGGTTCAGGCCATGTCCGAAGAAATGCACGTCAATGCCGTGATTGTCGGTCGCCCCGAAGTGGTAGAACGGCGGATCGAACGGGAAGGGCTGTCTATCACGCCGGGCAAGGATTTTGAGGTGGTGAACCCCGAAAACGACAGCCGCTATCGCGATTACTGGGGCAGCTATCACAAGCTGATGGCCCGCAGGGGCGCGACGCCGGATCTGGCCAAAGCGATCATGCGCACCAACAGCACCGCAATCGCCGCCACAATGGTCCATCGCGGAGAGGCCGACAGCATGATCTGTGGTGTCTTCGGGCAGTATCACTGGCACCTGAACTACATTCGCCAGATCCTCGAAACACCGGACCTGCATCCGGCGGGGGCGCTGTCGCTGGTTATTCTGGAAAAGGGGCCGCTGTTTGTGGCTGACACCCATGTGCATATCGAACCTACAGCACAGCAACTGGCCGGAACGATGATTGCTGCCGCCCGCCATGTGCGCCGCTTCGGGGTGACGCCGAAGGTGGCGCTGTGTTCCAGTTCGCAATTCGGCAATCTGGACAGCACCTCGGGCCGCCTGTCCCGCGATGCGCTGGCGATCCTTGATGCCGTTGAAACCGACTTTGAATATGAAGGCGAGATGCATACGGATGCGGCGCTCGATCCGGAGTTGCGGGAATACCTGATGCCAAATAACCGCCTGACAGGAAAAGCCAATGTTCTGGTCTATACCAACTCGGACGCATCGGGCGCAGCCCGCAACCTGCTGAAATCCGTGGCGGACGGGCTGGAGGTCGGCCCGATCCTGATGGGCATGGGCAATCGCGCCCATATCGTGACATCCGGCGTGACAGTGCGCGGCCTTCTCAACATCGCGGCTTTGGCCGGAACGCCGGTTTCCAGCTATGGCTAACCGTCATTTTTCCATTTTCTGAAAATATCCCCGCGCGGAGCGCAGGAATTTTGCCTCCGGCGGGGATATTTGACGAAAATGGGAATGGCAGAAAAAAAAGGGCGCCTCAAGCGGGCGCCCTTTTGCTTGGGTGGATCGGGACTACCCGCTCAGCTTGCCAGTGCCGTGACCGGACATGCCGCCGGATACTTCCTCGGTGGACTCGCTTGAAAGTTCCTCGGGCAGCACAAGGTTGAGGACAATCGCAATCACCGCTGCGGGCAGCAGGCCTGATGTCATCAGGATGCGCAGAGTGTCAGGCAGGTATTGTACCGCCTTGGGGTCCAGTTGCAGGCCAAGACCGACAGACAGGGCAATCGCGAAGATCACCATGTTGCGGCGGTTCCAGTTCACATCCGACAGCATCGAAATACCGGCCGCAACCACCATGCCGAACATGACGATCACACCGCCGCCAAGCACCTCGATCGGGATGGTGCGGATCAGCGCGCCGACTTTGGGAACAAAGCCGCAGATGATCAGGAAGATCGCACCGATCGTCACCACATGGCGGCTCATCACGCCGGTCATGGCGATCAGACCCACATTCTGGCTGAAGGATGTGTTTGGAAAGCCGCCAAAGATACCGGCCACCGCAGAGCCGATCCCGTCCGCATAGGTTGCGCCGGTGATTTCCGCGTCTGTTGCTTCGCGACCTGCGCCGCCACGGGTAATTCCGGACACATCGCCCACGGTTTCCACTGCCGAAACAAAGGCCATCAGGCAGAAACCCACGATTGCTGCAACGCCGAATTCCAGCCCGTATTTGAACGGAACAGGCATGGCAACGGGGGCTGCGCGGGACCAACTGGTTGCGATACCCTCCAGTGTCACCATGCCAAGCATCATAGCATAGAAGTATCCCACAATAATGCCGATCACCACGGCAGAGACAGCCATCATGCCACGGGCAAAAAACTTAAGCCCGAGGGTTACAAGGATCACCATGAGGGCAACAGACCAGTTCAGCAAGCTGCCGTATTCCGGTTTGTTGATCGCAGGCACACCGCCTGCAGCATATTGGATGCCCACTTTAACCAGCGCGAGACCGATCATGGTGACGATCAAGCCGGTGACGAGCGGGGGCAGCGCAAAGCGGATTTTGCCGATGAACGTGCCGATGATCGCATGAAACAGGCCGCCGACCAGAACACCGCCAAACAGGGCGGGCATGGCCTCTACGCCTTTTCCGGCAACCAGCGGGATCATGATCGGGATAAAGGCAAAGCTGGTGCCCTGCACGATGGGCAAACGCGCCCCGACCGGCCCCATGCCGATGGTCTGGAACAGGGTTGCGATGCCAGCAAACAGCATGGACATCTGGATCAGATAGGTCATATCCGGAAAGCCCTGCGCCCCGGCGTCAGACCCGAAACCGAAACCGGCAGCCCCTGCGATAATAATCGCAGGTGTCACGTTTGAAACGAACATCGCCAGAACGTGCTGGATGCCAAGTGGTATCGCTTTGATCAGTGGCGGCGTATAATTTGGGTCGCGGAGTTGTTCCGCAGTCCCGAGTGAAGTGTCCGACATTTACTAGTCTCCCTATAAGACGGTTTCCCTGTTGCCCGCTCTTGCTGGCGGTTCGATTAATTGGTTTGCGTGATGTGCCACGGCTGGTCAAACCAGTGTTCCTGAAGGTTCGCACCCTCGCCGATGCGATCCACCACGGCGAACAGGCCGGGATCATGCAGCGGGGTCAGCACGCCGTGCCAGACGTTGCGGTGAAAATTGATGCCCTGTCCGGGCGCGGTGACAAAGGCCAACGGTTCTGCCGGAGCGCCGCCGTCATCTGCGGCCACGACCACCAGAAACGGGTTCTGGTGCATGGGCAGAAAGGCCTGACTGCCGTCGGGGTGGCGCTCCATCATGTTGAGCGTCAGGGGCAGGTCGCGTTTTTGCGCGTTAAACAGGCTGACACCGGCGCGGCCTTTGTTGAAATCCAGCGTGGCGCGGTCATGATACCGCCCGCACAGCCCTTCGTTGATGATCTTGTCTGCGGCGCCATCAATGTCCAGAACCTCTCCGAACGGAGCGAATGCTGCGCGGGTGATGGGGCGGATCTGGATGGTGCGGCGCATAACAGGGCTCTCCCGGGTCTGTTCAGCTTATCGGATTTGAAGAAACTGTTTCACGAATTTCAACCTCGTTCCGGTATAGGACACAAACCGCAAAGGTTTTTTCAAGAAAAAACGAAAGCACTGTAAAATTTTACAGGATTTTTGGGTAATCGACTTAAATGGGGGCAAGAGATGAGGTGGGTTTTAACAATTTTTTAACCACCGTTTTCCCCTTCACAGCAAGGATTCGCGCCGGATGAGTCGCAGTTTCAAGACAGTTCAACCGTGTAAAGTTTCGGTTTCTCCCTTGAAACCAATAGGTTTTTCTGGTGTCACTTGCCGTTCATTGTAAATCAGGTCTTTCAAAATAGTATTTGCCCGTTTTGAAGGCCTGACCCATACCAAGTGAAGGCTAAGTAAAATGGCGAACATTACCATCCACTCTTCCTCGAACCACTGGAACTACAACGATCTGTACTCTACCAACTTTGGCGACGCCCGCGTCTACAGCCACTCCGCCGGACACATTTCCGGCTCCGCAGGGGGCTTTGACATCTATGTGACCGGAACTTTCTACTATGATAGTTACGGGCTGTCGGGCGGTACATTCAACTCGCTCTCCATGAGCTATGGCGGCAGCCAGCTCGTCTCGGTTTCCGGGTTCTCGTTGAGTGTTTCCGAACTGGCCTACGCCACCCCGTCCCGCATTGAACAAAAGCTTCTGGCCGGAAGCGATACTATCGAGTCTGCGTGGAATCGCGGCGATTCTTTCCATACCTATGGCGGGAATGACCGGATCGAACTGGGTACCGGAAATGATTTTGTTGATGGGGGCACTGGCACCGATACTTTCGTCATTTCGGTGCATTCTTCCAGCGTTTCCGTGTCACCGACAAGCTCCGGCTTCCGCATCGAAAGTGCGTATGGTAACGACAGTCTGAAGAATATCGAGTTCGTTTCCTTCAATGATAAAGACGTGTCCCTTCAAAAAGGCAGTTCGGCAAGCGAGACCCTGAGTGGCGATCGTTCTGCAGCAGCGCTTACAGAATATATCTCTGGTGGCAGCGGGAACGATACCATCGACGGGGGCCGCGGCAAGGATTACCTCTACGGGGATGCCGGATCTGATGTGTTGATCGGCAAACAGGGCGATGATTTCCTCTTTGGCAATGCGGGCGCGGACAAGCTGTTGGGCGGCGCCGGGAGTGACGTTTTGAACGGCGCAAACGGGGCGGATACGCTGATCGGCGGAAATAAAGCGGACAAGCTGTTTGGCGGCCGTGGCAAGGATGTTCTGAACGGCGGTAAGGGCGCGGATCTGCTGATTGGCGGCAATGGCAAGGACACGCTGAAGGGCGGTGCCGGAGACGACCAGATGACCGGCGGCAAAGGCGCGGATACATTCGTGTTCCAGAACAAGTTTGGCGATGATGTGATCACGGACTTCGGGGCGCGCAACAACAAAGAGAAGATTGATCTGAGCAGCGTCACCCAGATCAAGCATTGGAACGACCTTGCGAACAACCACATGGAACAGGCTGCTAACGGCAAAGATGTCGTTATTTCGCAGGGTGGCAATTCCATCACCCTGCTGGATGTGGATTTGGGGGATTTGGGGGCAAACGACTTTTTGTTCTAAACTCCAGACCCTCAAGACGATCACCGCCGGTAGGACAAACGCCTGCCGGCGGGTTTGATCCTGACAGCCTGCCAGCTTTGCCCGTTAGCTCTGCTCGGTTGCGCGGATCGCGCTTTCTATGCGTTCGATCATGAATTCCATAAACAGCCGCGCTTTGGGGTCTTGATGGCGGCGATGGGTATAAAGACAGGCCATCTGGACGGGCAGGGGCGGGGTCTCTTCCACCACCGGAACCAATGCGCCGCTGCGCAAATGCTCTGCGATTTCAAACGTGGGTTTCATGGCAATGCCTGTGCCTGCCAGCGCCCAATCCGTCAGCACATCCCCGTCGTCACATTCAATCCGGCCCCGCACGTTGAACTTTTGCGGGCCTTCCGGGGTTTCCAATTCCCACTGGAATTCCGTTGCGCCCGGATAGCGCAGGTTAAGGCAATTATGCTGGCCACGCTCGATTTCGGCGCCCGTTTTGGGGTGGCCGTGGGCCGCTATGTAGGCGGGACTGGCGCAAAGCACCCGCTGGCAGTCGGCAATCTTGCGGATGCGCAGGTTGGAATCCGCCGGACGCCCGAGGAAAAAGGAAATATCAAGCCCTTCCGCCGTCAGGTCGATGTTCCGGTCGCTGAGACGCAGACGCACATCTACCAGCGGATATTGCGCGGTAAACGCGGGGGTATGGGGGGCAATCAAACGCCGCCCCACCCCGAGCGGCGCCGCAATATACAGCGTACCGCGGGGGTTGTCCGTCACGTCCCCGATGCTCGCCTCGGCAGATTCCACTGCCTCAAGCACCCCGCAGGCGCCCTCATAGAACAACTGGCCCTGCTCTGTGGGGGTCAGGCTGCGGGTGGTGCGCTGGAACAGACGCACGTCAAGATGGGCCTCAAGCTGGGAAATCCGCGCAGAGGCAACCGCAGGCGAAATCCGCTGGTCCCGCGCTGCTGCAGACATGCTGCCCAGTTCGTACACCCGTATGAAGGTTCTGATATTGTCGAAATAAGACATTGTAAGTTTTTTTTTGACACTGTTTGCTGAATGACAAGCGTAGCGCGAAAATAGGGCAGGCGATAGTGTGAAGACACGTCAAAGGAGGACAGATTAATGTATGATATTGCAATCTTGTGGGATTGGTTTGCCTTTGCAGTGCGCTGGCTGCATGTCATCACGGCAATTGCATGGATCGGGTCTTCCTTTTACTTTGTCGCGCTGGATCTGGGGTTGCGTAAGGCGCCCGACCTGCCGGTTGGGGCCCACGGCGAGGAATGGCAGGTGCACGGGGGCGGCTTCTATCACATCCGCAAGTTCCTTGTGGCACCAGAGAACATGCCCGACCATCTGATCTGGTTCAAGTGGGAGAGCTACGCCACATGGCTGTCTGGTGCGGCCTTGTTGATGATTGTCTATTGGGTCGGCGCAGAGCTGTTCCTGATTGATCCGGCCAAGGCGGATCTGGCGGTCTGGCAGGCTATTCTGATTTCCGGTGGTTCGCTTACAATCGGCTGGATTTGTTACGATTTCCTGTGCAAATCCAAGCTGGGCGAGACCCCGACAGTGCTTATGCTGCTGTTGTTTGTCATTCTGGTGGCGATGTCATGGGGCTATAACCAGATTTTCACAGGGCGTGCTGCGCTGTTGCATCTCGGCGCGTTCACCGCGACCATCATGACAGCCAATGTGTTCCTGATCATCATGCCGAACCAGCGTATCGTGGTGAAGGATTTGCAGGAAGGCCGCACCCCTGATCCGAAATACGGAAAGATAGCCAAACTGCGCAGCACCCACAACAACTATCTGACGCTGCCGGTTCTGTTCCTGATGCTGTCCAACCACTATCCGCTGGCTTTTGCGACCGAATACAGCTGGATCATTGCCTCGCTGATTTTCCTGACAGGCGTGACGATCCGCCATTACTTCAACACGATGCACGCCACCGGACGGGGGCCAAGCTGGACATGGGCGGCGACTGTGGTGCTGTTCTTGATCATCGCATGGCTGTCTACCGCGTCAAGCTGGGACGGAGATTACGACACGGTTGAGAACCAGCCCCTGACCGCATACGAGCAGCGCTATGCACAGGCCGAAGGCTTTGAGAAAGTCCATGAAATCGTGCTTGGCCGCTGCTCTATGTGCCACGCCCGCGAACCCGCATGGGAGGGCATGCACTGGGCGCCCAAAGGCGTGCATCTGGAAACAAAATCCGACATCGCCCGCGCCGCCCGCCAGATCTATCTGCAATCCGGCGTAACCCACGCCATGCCGCCCGCCAACATCACCTACATGCCCGACGAAGACCGTGTGAAAATCGTGAAATGGTTCCGCAGAGCAAATGAGAATGCCCTCGCAGGGATATTGGAGTAAGGGGCTGTTCCGTGGGGTAAACAGCTATAGGTTGTATTAGCCCTTGTGCATCCGTGTTACATCTGAGAAGAGACCGATTGGTTTTAAGCTTTTGGCAGTCAAAAGCTTAACAAATACAAGGTCTTGCATATCATGTTAAGTAATCTGGTAATCCATATAGGCGACCCGAAAAACGGTTCAAGTTCTATCCAAAATAGTCTCGCCCAAGGTCTGTGGCAGTGTGACAGTCGCACAATTCAAATGTCCAATTTGCGCAACGAAGTTGCTTTGGCAAAATCCCTGCGTCGGAAAGGCGACGCCGACAATCGCAATGCGCGCTTTGCCGAACTGGCCGAGTGGGCACGTGCGTCAGAGGCCGACTACGGGGTAGTATCCTCGGAATTTTTCTCTCAAATCCAGCCCGAGGCTCTTGCTGAAGCTTTAGATGAGCATCTGCCTGAATACGCGGGTAAAGTTCGCATACTCGCTTATGTCCGTCCTCATGCCGAGCGTTTTGTTTCAACCTACGCACAACGCGTCAAGACGGGATTGTTCGTGCGCGATATGCCTCTACTCCTCAGTGGCCTTAGTTCCGATCTCTCGCTCAATTATCATCGCCGGTTTTCAGCGTGGAAAGCGGTGTTCGGAGAGAAATTCTCTCTCCGCCCGTTCGTAAGAGATGCGCTCAATAACAATGACGTGGTGTATGATTTCTTTAACTTTGTTTTGGAAGGTGCGCATTTTTCCTTGAAAGACCCCGGTGTCGCCAACCGGTCCCTAGGTCTGCAGCAAATCGCTGCTATGAGGGCGTTCCAGAAGACGCTTATCCGGCATAAAGTGTCAAGAAATGTCCGTGCCGTCATGGGCGGCGCTATCGCACATTGTGTGGGTGAGATTACTTCGGCGGAAGGAGAGAAACTCACCTTGGACAGGGCTTTGTTGGAAAAAGTGGATGAATTTTTCCGTGACGATGCTCGCAAGACTGACAGCACTTTTTTCAATACTCCGTGGCTTGAAAGCTCGTTGGATAAATCAATGACTAAAGCGATCTCAGAGCCGAAATCCACCCGCCCGCGCGACCAGCTTTCTCCGGAACAGATACAGGAAGTCGAATACCTCGCCGTGCGTTGTGCGACTGTGATCGACGACAACCCCAAGATCTGGCGTGCGGCAAATAATGTACTGCGGGGATATGAGGCCGAGGCGGAGCGTATCCCGCTGAATGAAAATGAGAAGCTTGCGCAGGAGAAAGCGATCGTGCTTTGCCGCGAGACCTCTCGTTTGATTGCCTGACGACGGAATATTTCCGCTCTTTTTGCCGCAGACACGGAACCGATGGCGCAGCCAGCCGTTGCTTTTGCAGAGAGCCCCTTAACGGGGCTGTCGCGCTTGGACGATTAGGTCCATGATGCAATCGACAACGGGAGTGCAGCAATGCCAAGTGATACCGATCCAACACCGAAGCCCACTGCCCATGACGCCCTGACCGCGCTGCCGGAGGGGGCGTTGTTTACCGATGATACGACGTGGCAGGTGGCGCGGGCGGATAAATTTGCGCTGATTGTCGATGCGGCGGATTATTTTCGGGTGCTTCGCAAGGTGTTTATTGGCGCGAAGAGAGAGCTGCTGCTGATCGGTTGGGACTTTGATTTTGAACTGGAAATGCTCCCCGGAGAGGGGGACGAAGACGGGTTGGCACCGGACGGTTTGCCCAACCAGCTTGGCAGTTTTATCGAAGCAATCGTAGAGCGTTCACCCGATCTTAATGTTTACATGCTAAAATGGAATGGCGCGGTACTGGCGGCACCCGGCCGTTTGGCGCCAACTGTCGCGTTAAGCATTTTTGGCAGTGAGCGGATCCATTTTGCGCTGGATGGGCATCACCCGTTTGGCGCCTGCCATCACCAGAAGATTGTCGTCGCAGATGATGCGCTTGCATTTTGTGGCGGCATTGATGCCACGGAAAAACGTTGGGACACGTCAGAGCATTTGCCTGACGATCCTCGCCGGATTTGTAAGGACGGTACGCCCTCCGGCCCTTGGCATGACGCGACCTCGGCGCTGACCGGCCCTGCTGCGGCTGCGCTGGCAGAATTGTCGCGCAGGCGCTGGCATCGGGCCAACGGAGAGACTCTTTCCCCTCCGAACGACACGCCACCAACACCCTGGCCGGAGGGTCTGGAGGTGGATGCGACAGATATTGACGTGGCCATTTCCCGGACAGAGCCTCCGTTTGATGGCAAACCGCTGATTAATGAGATCGAGCAATTGTTTCTCAACGGCATCAACGCGGCGGAAAGGGTGATCTATATCGAATCCCAATATTTCGCGGCAGAGAGCATTTGCTCCGCGCTGGAAAAGCGACTGCAAGAGGATGATGGCCCCGAGATCGTCGTGATCAATCCGGTAGAGGCGGAATCCTGGTTGGAAGACGACGCCATGCATGTGCTGCGCCACCGTATGGTGGAACGGCTGATGAAGGCGGACCATCAAAACCGCTTTCGCATTTATTATCCGGTGACAAAGGCGGGCGAACCGATCTATGTGCACGCAAAGATCATGGTGGTGGATGACAGGCTGTTAATCATCGGATCGAGCAATATCAACGACAGGTCGATGGGGTTTGATACGGAATGTAACGTGGCAATCGCAAAGCCTGCCAAAGTGATAGAGCGATTTCGCGTCCGCCTAATTGCCGAGCATCTCGACGTTTCACCCGAGACATTCCGCGAAGCCGAGGGCAACGATCAACAGTTCATCGCGGCGATTGAGCATTTGAACCGCGAAAAAGGGCGCGGGTTGCGCAGACTGTCCCGTGAAAGCCCGACCCTCATCGGGAAAGTGCTTGCAGATACCAGACTGCTGGACCCCCGCTACCATCCGGGCGAGCAGACCAATGCGGGCAGGGGGCTGCGCCCGCGCCACATCGCAATTCTTGCCGGTGGACTAGCTCTCGGCTGGCTCGCATGGCGCAAGTGGGGCAGGTAGGGCAGCATCGCAGGTTGCGGTCCGCATATGTCTCTGCTTAATCTGTCTCGGCGGGACTTCCCGTTAAAGGACACTCCGTGCGAAGACCCTGTAAAAAAACGGTAATCTCTGAGCTTCGGGCGCTGGCTATCTGGTTTGTGGTGGTGACTGTGTTAATCTACCTCTACGCCGACGCAACCGATCCCATGCCCGTTAGCATCACAAGCCGATTGCTCATCTCTACGGGGATTGTCGCTTTTCTGAACCTGCCTTTCGTGAAAGCCATCGGGCGGATCTATCTGAACACCACGCCGGACGATGCTGATCTTGAGGATTGAAAACCCGCGTTATCCGACTGCGAAACACTCGCAATCGGGTGCCGCAAGCATCAGGGTAATTGCTCGGACGCTTCAGTACCGGCCAATCAGTCATTGATCCGTGCCGTAAACTCAAACGTCGCTGTCGATCCGGGCTGCACCTCACCCTCACACATCCACTTCAGACTGCCGACGTAACCGGAGTTGACCACCGCAGGCAGCGCCAGCGTACATTCAGTACCGTCGGATATCTGCACCGATCGCGTGATTTGACCCGCAAGACGGGTGTGGGGCGGGGTCATATCCTGCACCTTCACATCGTGAACCGCCGTCGTTCCGGTGTTAACAATGCGTATTCTGTACAAGAGCACATCAGCAGGTCCAGCCGTGTTAAACCGGCTTTCCCCGCTGGATTGCGTCAGGTTTTCAACGGTTTTTTCAACGACAATGCCCCCAATCTGCCGCCCGATAATGATCCGGTCGGTATTTTCGAGACGCACCGCTTTATCAATCCCGCGCAGCGCCGTATCCGCCACAAGCTGATAGGTGATGGCCGCTCCGTCCGGCAAGCCGGAGGATGTGGCGACGCGGGAGATCAGGCAAATCCGGTCACCGCTTTCCACCACGCGCGGGCCGGACACCAGCGCTCCGGTTTGGCCATCGCAGGCTTCGTCATAAAACAACGCCACGCTCGCCGCGCCGGTTGAGGGGAGAGACAGATTTTCGACGCTAAAGGACACACTGCCAGAGCTGCCTGCACTATAGTCATGGGACAGCAGGGTGATTTGTGCGGATTGCGTGTAAACCACGCTGTCCTGAGACAGCCGCGGCTGCGGGACCAACCCGATGCCCAGACCCTCCAGATCACTATCTGCGGCCAACACCAGCGTAATACGCCCGTCATTCGGCGCAGAGGGTATAATTTCCGGCATACCATCCGTAGTTTCGGAAATCGCAATAAACCCCTTGGGGGGAGCGGTGCGCAGGACAACCGCGCCGGTGTAACCGGCCGGCAGACTGGCGGACCAGAGGCCGAGTTCATCCGTGACCGCCACGGCAAGCACCGTTCCGTCCAGCGTTTCAATTACGACGGTGACCTCTCCCAGACCCGTTTCGCCGCCGCTTTGGATACCGTCATGGGCGATGGCCCCCTGCGTGCCGGCATCTGTAAAGACCTGTCCCGACAGACGCGGGCGGGGCAGGCCGGAGATCGCTACGGCGTGGTCCTCAACCTCTCCGTCGGGGGCTATCTGCACGGGGTCCAGTCCGGCGCGGCTTGACCAGCGGAACCGGGCAAAGCTGTTACCGGCACGGGCTGTAGCGGGGACCGTCACCGACAGGGCAATGACGCCGCTTGAGGGCGCGGTTACATCGCTGGCAATTTGTTCGTCCGCCCCGAACGCGCCGTCGCCGTTCCAGTCAACCCACGCCTGCAAATATCCGGTCTCCCCGCCCGATTCCACCACGCGAATTTCAAGGGTCTGCACCGTTCCGGCCGGCAGCGCGGGGAGCGTGACGCCGTCTTCGTCATCAACACCGCTATCATCATCGCCGCGCGCCGTGGCATTCCCCAGCGGGCCCGCATCCGTATCCGGAACTGTTGTCCCCAAATACAGCGTTTCATAAATAAAATGGTAGGGGCTGCCATAATTTGCAGTTGCAACACCGTCCGGCGCGCTGCCGGATACGGGGCAATCGGCGTAATCGGTGCAGATAGAGGTTACACCGGAAACAGAGGCTTCGGCCTCTCCGATCCCGACCCCGAAGAACCCCAGCAGCGGATCAACGGTGAGATCCAGAAGCGGCGAGACCGTATCCACCAGCAGCCCGCCCACATACTCGCCAACCAGCGGTTCAACCGTGGTGTCGATCAACGGTCCGATCTGATTACCCAGACTGTCTTCCACCTCAACATCCAGGTTCCGCGCGAGCGTTCCGATCAGATCACTAAACGAAGATGCGCCATCCCCGATGGACTGCCGCCGGGGGTAAGGGGGGGAGAAAAACAGCGTCTCACTGACTGGCGGAGCGCTTTGGGCGAAGGATTTGACACGGATGCCCGCACTTTCCTGCACCAAACCGCCCGCCAAGGCAACGTCCAGCCGCCCGATGGTGGCATAGTCCACATCGGATTGCAGGATCGGGCGGGAACGGTTGAAAAACACCGCATCGTCGATGCCACCCAGAAACAGGTCGATTGCACTGGGCGCGAGGATCACGCTTGCCGTTTTGGTGGTCGGATCTGCAGACAGGATCGTGCCATCCACCCGCCCGAATTCAAAATAGAGGTCCAGATCTCCTAAAATGATCTCGGAAGTGACCGCCCCTCCGACCAACGGCCCGAGCGTTGCGTCCAATGCAGAGGTATCGACCGCGGTGCCCGCAAGGTCGACGGATACTTTGGCGCGGACCGTGGAGGTGTGGAACTGTGTGCCAGCCCCGCCGCATTCAAAATGGGGCGGCTCCACCACCTGCAACAGGATCTCTGCGCCCCCGATGCCAAATTGTTCAAGGATTTCATTGTTAAGTGCGACCGGCTGCGTCGTCGTCACCACGTTTTCATAATTATACAGCTGGATCGCCCCGCCAATCAGGTCCAGCACATTTAGGTCGATATTCGCCAAAGCCCCCTGTGTGAGCGCAACCGTAATGAGATCGGCAAGATTGATCGTCTGGGTCAGTTCCCCCACAGGCAGGCTAAGCGCGTTAAGCGCGTCCACCAGGGCGGTATCGCCATCCGCCTGCGCAACCGCGGCGGAGGCCTCAACAAGCTCCAGCAGCGTCAGGTCAACGTTTAAAACCTGTCCCGGATCGGAAACGGTAACATCCGTCCCGTTGTCCCCGAGCAACCCCAGCAGATCAATATTGGCACCAGCCATCGCGTTCCAGTCCAGAACGCTCAGGCTGATGTCAGTACCAAGCAGTCCGGACAGGATCGGACCCAAAAGCTCGGCCTCACTGGATTCAACGCTGGCCATGCGCGGCCCCGCAAAAACACAAGCAGCACCGCAAGAGTCCTGCGCCCGCACCGCCTGACCGATCAGGGTACAAAGAGCCGCCAGACCAACGACTGCATGCCCGAACCGGATCAATGCGAACAGGGGCTTCAGAGCGCGAGCCAACCAGCGCAGGCTACCAAAGAGCAACGATGCGGGATTGAACACGCAACGATGTGTGCACAGGAAAACCAATTGGATAATCAGGGCAGTTAGAAAGAGAGAAGTATATATAAGTCGGCGGCGCATTGATCTTGGCTACATCTTCCGGCGCTGGATATTCAAGCGGGCGCATCAACTCGAATCAAAATACATATTTATCGGGCAATCGCTGTCAGTTTACCGGATAGCAGACCTATTCAAACGGTCCATCCGCGTAGTTTCAGGTCCAAAAGGATAGGTCTTAGGAAGGGGGGCAAGATAGCGCGCCTGCGGTCAGTGTGGCGACCGCTCAGGGTAATTGCCAGATCAGGAGAGAGTCTGAGGCGGCGGACCGCGAAACACAGCTAAAACACACGCGCGAAATGCGTTGGAAGAGGCAGCGGGTTGCTAAGTTTTTTATAAGGAAATGGTGCCCCCACACGGACTCGAACCGCGGACCTACTGATTACAAATCAGTTGCTCTACCAGCTGAGCTATAGGGGCACTGGGGGGGCTTTTGAGGCAAGTTGGGGGGGAATGCAAGAGGTTTTTTGCGGAGGTTTGCAAAAAATTAATCTCTGTTTGTCAGGCTGACAATTGCAACTGCAATCAGGCTTATCAGGACGATAACCAGCGCAGCAGGTGCGGCGCCTTCGATGTCTTCGAGAGAGGCGTGTTGATAGACGGAGGTGGCCAATGTCGACTTGGAATATAACAATAATGTTGCTGGCAGTTCTTTTACACTGTCGACAAATATCAGCAGGGCTGCGGTGGCAACTGCGCCCCTTATCATCGGGGCGTAAAGCCGTACCAATGTCTGTCGCGGGGATTGTCCCAGTGAACGGGAGGCCATACCAAGGGAGGGAGAGATTTTTGTAAAAGCGGCGTCAATCGTGCCCACTGCGATTGCAAAAAAGCGCACGCAATAGGCTAGCATGACAGCGCCGACAGAACCGACAAGCAACAGACCCGGATCAAAGCCTGTCAGCCAGAGAATGCCATCAGCGACCCGGTGATCCAGCATCGAGAGCGGGATCAGGAAGCCCAGGCCAAGCACGGCCCCTGGTGCGGCGTAACCGATTGTGGTGACGGGAAGAATACGGCTTAGGCCGGTGTGTCGGAACAGGCGGACGCTGAACACCAACAGGACGCCGGCTATGACTGTGATGGCCGCGGCGCCACCGGCAATCAGCACGGTGCGCATGGTAGCCTGCCACAAGGCCGGATCGCTCCAGAGTTTGGCGCGGCCAAAGGCGTGATCCCCGAGGATCGCAATAGGGAGGATGAAACCGATGAGCACGGGAAGGGTGCAAAACAGCGAAGCGGTGAGACCTTTGATGCCGCGAAGGTGTTGCCGCTCGGGCGGTCGCATGTTGCGGGCCGTTTCGTGGAATTTTATCCGGCGGCGGGAGAATTTTTCCAGAAGGACAAGGACAGTGACAAACACCAGAATCACGCAGGCCAGTTGCGCGGCCCCGCCGGCATTGCTGGCCTCCAGCCAGACGGTGAAAATGCCCGTGGTCAGGGTTTGCACGGCGAAAAATTCCATCGCGCCGAATTCGTTCAGGGTTTCCATCATCACGATGGCCACACCGGCCGCTATGGCAGGGCGGGCGAGGGGAAGGCCCACCCGCAGAAAGCTCGCCACCGGGCCACAGCCCAGGGCGCGGGAGACCTCTATGGCGGCGCCGGACTGGGTGCGAAAAACACTGCGCGTGAGAAAATACACATAGGGGTAAAGCGCGCCTGCAAGAACGATGATGGCGATACCGCGGGAGCGGATTTCAGGGAAGAGGTAATCCCGTGGCGTTGCCCAGCCGAACAGTGCGCGGACGCCGGTTTGCAACGGTCCGGCATATTCAAGGAAGTCTACGACCGCGAAGGCCGCGATATAGGCGGGGATGGACAGGGGCAGCAGTAATGCCCATTGCAGCACGTTGCGTCCGGGAAACCGGTACATGACGACCAGCCAGGCCGACAGGGTGCCGATCACGCCCGCCAGCAGGCCAACGCCGGCCATCATGATGACCGAATTGGTCAGGTAACGGGGCAGGGTGGTGGCCAGCAGATGGGGCCAGATGTTTTCGCGCGGAAACAAGGCAAGCCAGAAAACCGTAGCGACCGGCAGGATCACGAGCAGGGCAATGCACAGTCCGAGCAGCGTCCAGCCGTCCAGACCATACCGCCGGCGCCGTGGCGCAGAAGTGACAGCCGCTATATCTGATGTTTCAACCATTGATCCGCGCTTAAACCAAAGCTATTTCGGTGTCTACACGTGTAACAGGCAGTCAATGGATTTCAGACTTCATATCGGCGTGCACCGGAGCGCAACGCAACACCTTCGCAAGATGCTCTGGCAGAACCGTGATCTGTTGCAGTCCCAAGGCATTTGCGTGCCTCTCGCCGATCAGGCGGAACGGGCGTTTGCGCGGGCGATCAAGCAGATTAGCAGGGGCGCGACCCCAAGGGACGTAAAAGCGGAGCTGGTTTCAGCGTTAACCAAAGATCAGAGCTATCGTCGTGTGGTGATGATTGATCCGAGTATTTCGGGAACATTGATGCGGCCTGTGGGAAAAGAGTATTTTTACCCCCGCATTGCCACCACCATGTCGCGGATCCTGAACGTTCTGAACGGCGAGTCGCTGCGGGTTTTTGTTGGCCTGCGCAATCCGGCGAGCTTTATCCCGTCCTGTTACTGTGCGGGGATGCGGCATAATCCGGCCCTGTCGTTTGAGGATTTTGTGGCGGATGCCAATCTGCAAGGGTTGCGCTGGTCGGACTATTTGCACCGCGCACAGTTGAAAAAGGCCGATTTGCCGATCACGACCTGGCGGTATGAGGATTATCCTTTGATGTGGCGCGATGTGGCGCAGGCGCTGACGGGGATCAAAAACCGAGAGCTTCTGGTGGGGTCAAGCGCCCCGGTGAACAGCGGTTTGTCCTTGCGCGGGGCGATCCTGATGCACTCTTACCTGAAGGAGCATCCTGTCGGGACGCGGGCAGAGTTTGAGAAGTTGAACCGAGCGTTCGACCGGAAATTTCCGAGCACGCAGGGCTTTAATGATGAGTTGCACTGGCCCGAAGAACTGACCGAAGGTATGACGGAGAACTACGAAGATGATCTCTATTATATCGAGCGGATGGATAACGTCATGATGCTCTCACCAGAGCGTTACGACTAATCTGCGGACAGTTCGCGCAACGGTTTGCAGCAACGGTCGGCATCAGGAGGCCGTGCGCAACTGGTCGATGTCTTCAATGTCAGTATCATCAAAATCGGTATCTGTGTCCTCCGCGAGCGGGCAGGTGAACCAGAATATGGTTTTTTGTCCCGGGATGCTTTTGAAACCGATCGTGCCGCCCATAGATTCCACCAGATGACGGGAGATGTTCAGGCCGAGACCCGTGCCGACTTTCTTTTTATTCGCCTTGGTGTCGGCCTGTGCAAACGGCTGGAAAATCCGGTTGTGAAATTCTTCGGGGATGCCGGGGCCGTGATTGGTCACGGCGATGCGGACCTCTCCGGAAAGAAGCTGCGCGCTAAGCCGGACCCGTGTGTCCTGATCAGAGAATTTGCACGCGTTGGACAGCAGGTTGGTCAGCACCTGAATGATCCGCTTCTGATCTGTCCAGATGCGGTAGTTGCCTTTGGGGATAGAGACATCCAGCCCGACTCCGCATTGCGCGGCATAGGGGGCGATCTGGTCGGACACCAGCACCAGTAGTTTGCTCAGGGATTCTGCCTTGGCGTCGATGTGCATCTGTCCGGCGTTCATCTTTTCCATATCCAGAATGTCATTCACCAGATTATAGAGCCGTTCGGAATTGGACTGGGCGATCTCGACCAGTCGGGTTGCGACCGGAAGCTTGGCTTCGGCCACTTGGGATTCCAGCAGGCCGAGTGAGCCTTTGATCGAGGTGAGCGGCGTGCGCAATTCGTGGCTGACGGTGGCGACGAAATCCTGTTTCATCCGTTCCACCCGAATGCGGTCGGTAATGTCCACCTGTGTGCCGATCATACGCAGCGCGGTGCCGTCTTCGTCCCATTCCACCACGATGGCGTCGGACTGGATCCAGCGCCAGTCAGAGCCCGTATCAGAGACGCGGAACCGGGCTTCGGCCCGTTCAGTGACCCCTTCGATACAGGCGCGGTGCGCTTTGGTCAGGTTTTCGCGGTCATCCGGGTGAATACAGTCCAGCAAGTCGTTGAACGGATCGGCAGGGTCGGTCGAACTGGTAATATTCATCATCATCCGCCACATCTTTGAAACGACAGATGTGTTATTTTTCAGATCAATGTCGAACACCCCGATTTGCGCTCCGATCAGCGCCAGATCCCAGCGTTCTTCCATCTTGGCGATCTTCTGGGCCTGACGTTCCCGTTTGGTAATATCCCGCATCAACAAGGTGACGCGGGATTCGTTGTCCGATGTCATCCATGTGTTTTTCTCCACCTCCAGAATGGTCTCGCCGTGGCTGTATTCCGAGGCAGGCAAGGTCAGTTTGAAACGGGAGTCCGGAACACTCAGGTCCAGACCGGGCAGGACTTCGACGATGTTGCGGCTTTCGAGACCGACGGTTTTTGGCGTCAGCAAGAGCGTTTGTGCCGCGCCGTTCACCTGAAGAATACGCCCGTCCGCATTCGTGGACACGATTGCGAGCATGGCGTTTTCGATGATGGATCGGCGTTCTTTTTCCCGTGTCGCCAGTTCGCTGGATTTCTGTTCGACAAGCCGCGAAATGGTGCGTTCGCGCCGGTTCATAAAGCGCAACATCATCATAATCAGAGCGGTCACAGCAAGGCAGAGCGCCAGCATGACCCAATGGGCGCGGAAAGGCTGGATCTGATCAAACCTGTTGGAGCCGGTCCAGAGCAGGCGGATCGGGCGGCCAAAACCCTCAACATACATATCGCGCACGAACCTGGGCTCAGGGTTGGCGTTTTCTTCCGGGATATTCTGGAACAGGGGCGGGGTTGTCGGGATGGTGTCGGTAAACCAGGCCCGCAGTTCGACCAGTTCTTTTTGCGCCGGTGACAGGGTGTCAAAGGCACTGTCCATATCAATGACTGCAAAAACATAGCCGAGAAATTCTTCAAGGCGGATCGAACCGTCCGGTTCTACCCGCGACAGGCGGGTGACGGGGCGCAGCAGGATCCCCTTGCTGAGCAATTCACCGTTAATGGGAAGCTTGACGTCAGGCACCAGTGCGAGCTGTCCCGTCGCGCGTGCTGACTTTGCGGCGGCGATCACTTCGGGGTAAAGACTGAAGTCCGTCCCGATCACAGAGTCCCCCGGCGTGCGCGGGCGGATGCGCCGCACGATCAGACTATCGGGGTTTTCGCTGCCGTGCGAGGCAAAGCCGATGGCGTTGATGCCGGACTGGTTGTCATGAATGTCGATGGCGCGGGCGTAGTCGTCCATCTCGGTAAAACTGATGTCTACCGATGCGATAAACAATCCGGCAAGCCCGCCCAGTGTGCGTTCATAAATTTCGGCAGTGCGGCTGAGAGAGGCGACCGCCTGTTCCACAATAACCGAAAAGTTTTCTTCCGATTTGTGGTCGGCAATGCGTTTCACCCCGATAGAGGCCAGAACAGATGCGGTCAGGCAGAACCCGATCACCATCCATTGCAACCAAAACGAACCCCGTTTTGAATTCATACTCGATCTGCCCGTCGCTCGGTGTCCTTACTGTGCCAGTTCCAAAGAACAGCCAGCCGGACACACATTTTATCTAAGCGAACTGTAAGCGGACTTTTGCTGCCAGCGCAGTCGAAAAATGACTGTTGCCGCACGTTTACCATTACTGAGCGGTTTGTATGTCACACAGCTATAGGTAGATCAGGGGGAGTTTGCGCAGCCTGGCGTGTCGCAAGCCGGAATGGTGCGGGTTGCACCGCTCAGCCAATGTGTGAGGCGATCTGTTCAACCCTGTCCAGATCATCCTTGATTGGCAGCTTGTGCCTTGCCCGTTCCAGCGCCAGTTTTGAATGGCGTCGTGCCTCTGTATCCATGCCGGGGTAATCCAGCCTCTTGATCGAGAGAAAGGCTTTTTGCAGCCGGATGCCGACCTCTACCGTGCCAGCCCCGTCCCGTGCAATCGGGGTAAAGGCATCGTCGAAGAGTTCGCAGATTTCAAGTTCCGGTACGATAATCCGGTCATAAGCGATCTTTGGTTCGTCTTGCTGGGCCGCAATATCGGCCCATCGGGAAAACAGGCGTACAAAGCTGCCGATGATGACGATTGCGGTTCCCGGATCATTCACCGCCGGCGAGAGCGCACGCGCTGCAATTTCAGCGAGAACGACCAGACCAAAGCGGGGGTCTTCGTCAAAAGTGCGATTGACGCCAATGACCAGAGCTTCCTGAATCTCGGTAACAATCTCCGGTGCGGGTTCCACCAGCGTGTCGAGTACAACAATCGGCTGGTCGGGCGCCAGAAAATGACCGGCGGGGGCGGAAATCATCATGCGCAGATTGTGCTCTTCGGCCAGTTCCTGAAGCGCGCTCATATTCACATATTGCACATAGCCAACTTCGTCGCAGTATATCTTCACCCCAACCAGCGTATTCGTGACCGTTTTTTGCACCCCGCCCATAAACGGGGCTTTCTGGTGTTTCTCCATACATTTGCGGGCCGCGCTCTCGGCTTTGTTGATCGTGCTGCCCAAACGTCCCAGCCGCGCGATGTTATCGACCCAGCGCACGAAGGTCAGAATGACCCACGCAAAAATCGCCAAAGTCAGCAAGAACAGCACAAACAATCCGCCGCGCCCGTAAAAGCCGGTTTTCAGCGCAACGATAGAGACAATGCTGAAAATGAAAGCACCGATGAAGCTGGATAGTGCGGTTTTGGAAACATCATCTTCCAGCACAAGGGTAAAGGCACGCGGGGTGGCGGACTGGCTTGCAGAGGAATAGGAGGACAGCATGGACCCGACCGCAAATGTGGCCACGGCAAGCATTGAGGACGAAATGATCGTCAGCAGGGTTTCAATCGTGCCCGAGGTGATTTCCGGCAGTTTTTTGCTAAAGGGCAGACTGTCGGCAAACTGGGCAAAAAGCGCGGTTGAGACGGCAATCAGACAATAAACCAATGGTTTAAACCACAGCCGTTTGCGCAATTGCAGAACCGAATGGATAAATCTTGTTTTCATTGTCTCGCCATCCCTAAGCCGTACCCGAATACGCAGAAAGCAGCCCTGACCGGACGACCATGTAAATCTGCTTGTTTTTAATGAAGTTAGCGGGGTTAAGGGGCAGGGCAAACACATTCGTATAAGGGTCCGCACAGAGTATTTGAATTGATGCAAAAATGATCTAAATCTCAAACAAGATTCGCGTGTTTTCTCGTGTCGGGAACGGCCTCTGACCTGTTGCTTAAGAGGCTGATTTGTAGATATTATTGAACCCGGATAGCCTTAGATTGACGGAGTTGTCGGAATGCAAATCAATCTGGACGCAATTTTTGCTTCCGCCTTGTCGCCTTACGTTCTGGTAGACGCGGACCTGCGTATGGTTTGGGCCAATGAAGCCTATTTGCAAGTGACGGGCCGCACCCGTGAGCGGATCATCGGCCGCCTGATGACTGAGGAATTCCCCGCACCAGAGGACTCCGTGTCTGACAAGATGCTGAAGGGCTCTTTCCGCAAAGTGTTCGAAACCGGCAAGCCTGACCATTTGCCGTTGATCCCCTATCCGATAGAAACCGCTGACGGATTGATCGAGAACCGGTATTGGAGCGCGACGCACACACCGATCCTGCGGGCCGATAACAGTGTGGAATTCATCCTGCAAAACACCGTGGATGTGACCAGAATGTACCGCGGTGACAATCCTGAGGGGCTAAAGCTTCTGCCCGAGCAGGTTGCGATGATCCAGCGGGCAGAGGCGGTGGCAAACAAGAACCTCGAACTTGAGGCCATGACCGAATTCTTCAAGTCGGCCTTTGATCAGGCGCCAAGCTTTATGGCGGTGCTGAGCGGGGCGGACCATGTGTTCGAAATAGCCAACAAGACCTATACCGATCTGATCGGTCCCAGGGAAATCGTTGGCCGGACCGTGCGGGATGCGTTTCCCGATCTTGAGGGTCAGGGCTTTTTCGAGCTGCTGGACAAGGTTTATACTTCCGGAGAGGCCGTGTCCTTTCGGGGGATGCCGGCAACGCTTCAGGCGACCGCAAAGGAGGAGCCTGAACAATTTTACGTCGATTTCATGTTTCATCCGCTGAAGGACGCTGACGGGGTGGTCAGCGGCATACTTGTGCAGGGCCATGATGTGACCGCACAAAAGACAGCGGAAGCGGATCTGACGGCCACCCGTGAAAAGTTCCGGACCATGGCGCAATCCATGCCAAATCATGTCTGGACTGCAGATCGGGATGGCGGGCTGAATTGGCTGAACGATCGCGTTTACGACTATACGGGGGAAGTCGAAGGCTCGCTTTACGGTCCCGATTGGATCCGGGTTCTACATTCCGAAGATGTTGACGGGGCGATGGCGAAATGGGCGTATGCCATTGAAAACGAAGTTAACTATGAGACAGAATTTCGCATCCGAAAGGCTGATGGCAGCTACCGCTGGCATATTGTGCGTGCCTCCCCTTTACGCGCCGAAGATGGCACGCTGACCGGCTGGGTTGGTACCAATACAGACATTGAGGACCGCAAAGCTTCGGAAGAGCAGATCGAACGGCTGAACGCCACGCTAGAAACCCGTGTGTCCCGTCGCAATCGGGAACTGGAAGAACTGCACGCCACCCTGCGCCAAAGCCAGAAGATGGAGGCTATCGGCGGGCTTGCTGGGGGGATCGCCCATGATTTCAATAACCTGTTGCAAGTGATCACCGGAAATCTGCAAATGGTCTCGCGTGAGATCGAAGCCGGGTCTCCGGCGCATGAGCGGTTGGAACAAGCCTCCAAAAGTGTGGCGCGCGGGGCGATGCTGGCCTCGCAACTGCTGTCCTTTGCGCGAAAACAGCCGCTGTCGCCTGTGCCTCTTAATCTGGCGGAACTTCTGGTGGAAAATACCGAAATTATCAGCAGCGCGGTCGGGGAAGGGGTGGAACTGGAAACGATTGTCGCGGACGGGCTGTGGAACACCTATGTCGATCCCAACAATATGGAAAACGCGCTGCTGAACCTTGCCATCAACGCGCGGGATGCGATGGACGGGCAGGGGCGTCTGACGATCGAACTTGGCAATGCGGAATTTGATGCGGCCTATGCGGCCTCCCATCCGGTGGTGGATGCGGGGCAATATGTGTCATTCTCGGTGCGCGACACCGGCTGCGGCATGCCTCCGGAGATTGTAGAGAAAATCTTCGAGCCATTTTTCACCACCAAACTAGAGGGACAGGGCACCGGATTGGGGTTGTCGATGGTCTACGGGTTCGCCAAACAATCGGGCGGCCATATCACCATCACCAGCGCGGTCGGAAGCGGAACGGCGATCAATATTTACCTGCCACGTACGCTTAAAGCAGTGGAAACAGGGACGCAGACCAGCACCGACGGCGTGATGTACGGCACCGAAACCATTCTGATGGTTGAGGATGACGACGAGGTGCGCGAGACCGCCCGCCTGATGCTGGAGGATCTCGGCTACGGGGTGTTGCCGGCGGCGGATGCGGATGAGGCGCTGATCATTCTGGACCGGATTCACACGATCGACCTGTTGTTTACGGATGTGGTGATGCCCGGAAAAACCAACGGGCAGGAACTGGCCAAGCAAATTCAGGAGATCCGGCCTGATTTGCCGGTGCTGTTCACCTCGGGTTATGTGCAGGATGCCATCGTACATGACGGGGTTCTGAACGAAGGCGTGCAATTGCTGAGCAAACCTTACACGCAGCCGGAACTGCAACGCAAAATCCGTCAGGTGCTTGACGCGGCCTACGTGCCCGCGACCGACCAGCCGGAGGCAGAGGCAGAGGCAGAGGCAGAGACATCTGCGCTTGCGCCGTCTCAGACAGTGGCCGAGGGCGCGTCCAACGGCCTGTCGGTTCTGGTTTGCGAAGATGACTTTCTGATCCTGACCGACATAGCCGAGGGTCTGCGCGAGGCAGGTTACACCGTGTTTGAGGCCACAAACGGCGATGATGCTTTAGACCTGCTGAAAGAGCAGCAGATCGGGGCGCTGGTCACGGATGTCGGTTTGCCCGGCCAATCGGGGGAAGAGCTTGCTACAGAAGCGCGGACAACGTTTCCCGGCCTGCCGATTGTCTTTGCTACCGGCGGCATAGAGGTTCAGGCGGCCGAAGTTCTGGGCAATTGCGAAGTGCTGACGAAACCGTTTCAGGAAATCCAGTTGCGCGATGCGCTGGACCGTCTGGTGAGCAAAGCAGCGGCGGAATAGCCGCTGCCAGCCCGCCGGACGGTCAGGGCCTAATCCGGCTTGCGCCCCCTGCGCTCCAACACACCCTCGGCCCAGCGGTCAGAGGACGCACCGAAACAATCGTGGATGGAATCCGCTGCAATTACGCTGCCAAGCGCGAGCCGGCCAAGCATGGATAGGCCGCGGCGGACCTCATTGTCACGACCGACCACTTGCCCGTCAGGGGCGGTCGCCGCGCCGGAGCCTTCATAGCGGGGGTGCAGCGTGCCTTCGGATTTTAACTGTGTAAACAGCCCGTCCGACACCGCCTCCAGCGCAGGGGGCGGCAGTACGGCGTCAATCATCACGGAAACATTTGCCTCTGCGTTATGTTCCTCCAGATGCCAGCCGCCGTCGACCAACTGGATGTCGGGATCCTCCACCACGCGCAAACTGACAAGACCGGAATTGATCACGGCCAGAAGCTCTTGTGAGGATCGCAGCGGCGGGCCGTAAGAGTAGCGTTTGATCCCTTCGTCAAAGCCGACGATTGTTCGGGCGGTTTCCGGCTCCATTCGTGCGGAATTAAAGTTCGCCCGCAACTCGTTCTGCATCTTGCGCCAGACCTGCCCGACACAATAGCCCACCGATGGCGGGGTGCTGCCTTTGGCCATTGCGATCCCGTGTTTCAGGGTTTCTTCGGGGCTTTGATCCTCTTGGTCCCCCGGAGAGTCGCATTCTGTCCGCAGCCAGAGTTTTACGGCCTTAGCGTCAAACGCCGCCCCGAGTGTTGCGCCGATTCGCACCACAGGGGACAGCAATGCCTCGCAAATCGGGGCCAATGCGCGGTCCGGTCCTTGAGCCACCGCCTCTTGCACGGCGATCTCAAATTGCTCTACCTCCTGTAGTGTGGGGTCAAATTTCTGGTCAAGCGCGGCGTCCACGGGTTTTGGAAAGGGCGGTTTGCCATTCAGCGAAAATGCGTAGATCCTTTGTGGTTCCTTGCCGGAAGGGTGGTAGGTTTCCCCCTCAAACCGGCCGCCAAGTCCGACTGTCAGGAAGCGTATTACATCGAAGGTGGACAGGCCCAACCCGCGAATGCCAACCCTGCGGTCCGACCAGTTTTTTGCCGCTTCCAGTAACAGACGGTCGGGATAGGCGTTAATCACACAGGCACCGGTGTCTTTGGCGTGCGTGCTCCAGCGGGCCCATTGCGGGTCCGGCGGGGTCAGCGGCTGGCCCGGTATAAGAAGAACCTCGTGGAAGGGGCCGTAGCTCCGGTCTTGCGCGCGGACTTGCCAGCCCGCATCGCTTTGCACCAGACGGGAGGCTTTGGACTTGAGCGCGGTCACGTCTATGGCCACGCCACTGGATTGAGTCATATCGCGAAACCGTGCCATCAGATAGTCGCCAAGTTCCGCGCGGGGCGGAAACCTTTCGCCGTCCCCGTGACCGCGATCAAACTGCCAGTCCGTGAAATCACCGCAGGGCAGGGACAGGACAGGCGGAATATCGACATCGCGCAGGGGAATGTTGAGAATGCTGTGGGGCGTTTGTGCCGGATCAAAATTCGGACCGGCGCCCGGCAGTTGCAGATCGTCAAACAGTGTCAGGTCAAGCGTGGTGCCGCTGCCCTCCAGCCGTGCCACCAGTGCTTCGAGTGCACCAAGACCCCGCGGGCCGGCCCCGATCAGGGCGATGCGAATTGTATCAGTCTCGCGTGTCATGAATTGTCCTTGGTTATACACTCTTGCAGTCCGGTGAGGCAGGACGCCCTTGCGGTTTTGTCAGAATGTGGCGTGGCCCTGCGGTTTGTCCAGCACGGCTGGGTCGCTCACGTTTGAGTGATCACTCAAATATTGTGTTGAGTGATCGCTCAAATGGGTTAGGTAAGGATGCAACCCCCAAATCGGGGGAGACCGAAACCGACGAGAGGACCACCCGATGGCCGAATTCAAAATCCACACAATCGACTCCGCACCCGAAGCCGCCAAACCGCTTCTGGAAAAATCCTTCAAGGCAAACGGGCGGATTCCCGGCTTGCACGGCACGATGGCGGACGCGCCGCAACTGCTTGAGGCTTATCAGGTGGCCCATGCGCAATTCATGGCGACAAGCCTGACAGATGAAGAAAAAACCGTTGTCTGGCAAACCATTAATGTAGAGCACGACTGTCATTACTGCGTGCCCGCCCATACCGGAATCGCCAAGATGATGAAGGTGGATGACGCCATCACCGAAGCCCTGCGCAACGAAACACCGCTGCCGACTGCCAAACTGGAAGCGCTGCGAGACTTTACCCTGCTGGTGATCCGCAATCGCGGTTTCGTCGAGGATGCGGACACGCAAGCCTTCCTTGATGCCGGTTTCACGACCACCAACATTCTGGAGATCATCTTGGGGGCAGCGCAAAAACTGATGTCCAATTATGTGAACCATTTTGCCAAAACCCCGGTTGATGAGGTGTTCCGCAAATTTGAATGGTCCCGTAAACCACTGGCCGCCGAATAAGCCAACCTAGCCCCGCGGCGTTTCTCCTGCGCTGCGGGGTTGTTTTTGACAGCGGCCCTTGTTCCGCTATCTTTACAAGCAAACAAAGGGCGGCTGCATTGCTGCCCTCTCCGGACTGGCCTACACAGCGCCGGACGACTGATCTGAAAAGGACACATCATGACCGATCCGCTTCGCATTGACATTATCTCTGACGTGATGTGCCCTTGGTGCATTATCGGGTATCGCCAGCTGGCACAGGCGCTGGAAGACACCGGCGTTGCCCATGAAATCCACTGGCACCCGTTTGAGCTGAACCCCGAAATGCCTGCCGAGGGGCAGAATATGCGCGAGCATATCGCTGAAAAATACGGCTCAACGCCGGAACAATCTGAGCAGAGCCGCCAGCAGATGACCAAGCTTGGCGCGGATCTGGGGTTTAGCTTTAACTTTGCCGAAGACATGCGGATGCATAACACGTTCAACACCCATCAACTGTTGCACTGGGCAGAGACCCAAGGCCGCAAGCATGATCTGAAAATGGCGCTGTTTGACGCCCATTTCACCCACCGCCGCAACCTGTCTGACGATGGCGTGCTGGCGGATGTGGCTGGGGAAATCGGTTTGGATCGGGACGAAGCGGCCGCAGTCTTGGCGGACCAGCGTTTTGCCGCCGCCGTGCGAGAGGTTGAGGGCTTTTGGACCCAACAAGGCATTCGCGGCGTTCCGGCGATGGTGTTCAACCGCAAGCATCTTGTGACCGGGGCGCAGGGGGTCGAAAATTACTCCAACGTCTTGCGCCAATTGACCAACGAGACCGTCTGACATGGCACGCGCGGCCCCTTATGATCGGGAAACAGCGCTGGAATCCGCTCTGGCGCTGTTCTGGGACAAAGGGTTCCACGCCACATCACTGAAAGATCTGGAAAAGTCCTTGAAGATGAAGCCGGGCAGCATCTATGCGGCTTTTTCATCGAAAGAAAATCTGTATTTGCTGGCTTTGGAACGCTATTTTAACGCATCTCGTGCAAGGTTGCAGGATCATGTGAAGGCTTCGGCCTCGCCACTTGGGGCGCTGGCGGATTATCTGCGCTCTTTCGCGACGCTGGCGCCGGACGACAAGGCGCGGCAGGCATGTATGTTGACCAAAACGCTGGTAGATACCCGCAACACCGAACCCTCGATTGCTGCGGCAACACAGGGGTATCTGCTGGAAATTCAGGGCGAATTTGCCGCTGTGTTTCGCGCTGCGCAAAATCGCAAGGAACTGCCGGCACATCTGGACCCGAACCGGCTGGCCCGCCGGTTTCAGGCCAATATTACAGCCCTGCGGCTGGCGCTGCATCAAGGCATGGAAACGGTGGCTTTTGAAGAACTGGCCGAAGATATGGCCCGCGAGATCGAAGACCTGCGCCTGCCGGAAGGCGGCTGAGGGTCTGATCGGCTTAGGCAGCAGCGCGGTGGCCTGTTGCGCAAACTGATCGGGCGCTTTGCGTTTGCCGCCTTCGGACTGCTGTTCAATTCGGCAATATGATCAAATGCGTAGCGACCTGCGCCCACATGAAAAGGCGCGCGGCTCTCTAAAAATCGGTAAGTTTACAGCTTGATGATGTAGGAGGCGCGGCTGCGGGGCAGCCGCGCCTTAGGGTCAAAACAGGAAATCGTCCGCCTGCAATTCGGCGGTGGTGACGCCCTCAAGCAATAGGCTGTCGCTGCCGTCGGTGATCAACACCCCGTCTCTGGTATCGGCGGCATGGTTTGCGATCAGATCGCGAAAGCTGCCAATGCCGTCTGCATTGCTCAGGTCGATCAGCTCACCCGTTTGTTCGGTGTCGAAATCTTTGATTTTGTCAGCGCTAGAGCTGAAGATGAATGTGTCGCCGCCTTTGCCGCCGATAAGCACGTCATTGCCAGCGCCGCCGTCCAGTGTGTCACTGCCTCGCCCGCCCCACAATTTGTCTTTTCCGCCGCCGCCAGATAGGTCATCCTTGCCGCCGCCGCCCCATAGTTTGTCTTTACCGCCGCCGCCATCAAGCTTGTCGTTTCCAGCGCCGCCCCATAGCTTGTCTTTACCGCCACCGCCGCCAAGGTTGTCGTTGCCGCGTCCGCCCCACAGTTTATCATTGCCGCCGCCTCCTTGCAGGTCGTCGCTGCCAGCTTCGCCCCGCAGCTTGTCCCGACCACTGCCGCCGTTCAGGCTGTCATTCCCTGCGCCGCCGGAAATGGTGTCATTGCCGCCGTTGCCATTTATCACGTTGTCTTCGGCATCGCCGGTCAGGGTTTCTGCGGCGCTTGTGCCCTCAACAACGCTATCTTCTTCGTCATCGTCCGGTTCGTCGGCTTCAAAAATAGAGTTAATGAAAGCTGTGTCGTCAGCAAGAGAGGAGCTGGTCCAAGCTTGGTAGAAGTCCGCCGCAGAGACGCCCTCAAGTTGGTCGGCGCCAACCAAAACGTGTTCATGAACGTTCATGAAGACCATGGCTTCGATGTCACCGGAAGTCGGTACTCCTGCGGCGTCGAACGTCATATTGCTGCCGAGCATGACAAACTTGCGGTTCCAACCGGCGCTGCTGACCATGCCGTCCCAAGAGGATCCGGCATCATAGTAGTTGAACGCAACACCTTGCGAATATGCTTTTCCGGCAAGGCTCATCCCTGAAGGGATGTCGCCTCCGTAGATGCTTACCAAATTGGCTTTCAGAAAGTAAAAATTGCCGCCCTGAGTCTCGGATTGTAGAGTTTGGCCGGGGAGGGTAGAGATATCGCGCATTGTATTTCCATTTGTATTAGGTATTGAATTCAGCGGGTTGCGCCCCTGTGAATGTGTAGGAGGAACACCTATGGTTGTAAAGCGCCAAAAGCCTCCACCAAGGCACGAGTTCCTGTCGGCGCGAAATTTACGAAGCCGAATGTGGTGAACGGTTCCTGTTGCGTCGAATGCCACGGGTCGCGGGCCAAAGCCCGCAGATGAGCTGCGCAGGATGGCTGTCATTTCGGAAAGACAGACGCACGACTGCCGGCGGCCGCCCCTTTGCGCCAGAGAAATTTTTTCTTGGAGCAAAGGCAATCGCGGGAATATACTGTAGCGCGATTGATCCGGTGTCCCGTTGCGGGGGGCGGTTTAATCCCGTTGCACAACTGACACGCCGGACTGCCCGTGCCGGTTCAGGAGTAATCTTATGCCGAACAAACACATCGTCTATCACATTCCGGTTTGCCCGTTTTCACAGCGGTTGGAAATCCTTCTGGCCCTAAGGGGGCAGGAAGATGCGGTAGACTTCCGCGTTGTGGACATTACCAAACCGCGCGATCCCGAATTGCTCGCCAAAACGCGGGGCACGACGGCGCTGCCGGTTCTGGAAACGGCTGAGGGAACCATCCTGAAAGAGAGCCTCGTAATCCTGCGGTATCTGGATGAGGTGGTCAAAGGGCCATCCTTGCGGCGCAGCGATCCGGTAGAACACGCGATAGAATCCATGCTGATTGCCCAAGAGGGACCGTTCACAATGGCAGGCTATCTGTTTGTCATGAACCGCGATCCGGACCAGCGCGACAGCCATCTGGAGAAGTTTCTCGGCCTTTACCGCACCATGAATGATTTTCTGATGGCGCACAGTCCCGAAGGTCCGTTCCTGTTTGAAAGTTTCGGACTGGCCGAAGCGGTGTTCACGCCAATGTTCAAACGCTTCTGGTTTCTGGAGTATTACGAGGATTTTGCGCTTCCGGACGGACCCGAATATGCGCGGGTGAGGCAATGGAAAGCGGCATGTATGGCCCATGATGCCACCGATCAGGTCAGCAAGGAAGAAATCGTCAAACTCTACTATGATTATGCGCTGGGCGCGGGAAACGGTGCGCTGGTTGAGGGCCGGCAGGTTTCCAGTTTTGCCTTCAATCCGCCTTGGCAGGCACGTCCCTGGCCGCCAAAAGACAAATACACCACCTCTGCCAGCGATGCAGAACTAGGGCTGCTGCCCTGAGCCTGTGACGTTCATCAACGGATCGCTGGGGTTTCAACGGGAAAAAGACGCCAGCACGGGCAAAAGAACCGGCAGCCACCCATCGCGACACGCACCCGCACAACCCTGACGGGGTGTGCCGTTGGACACTGTCACGAACTGTCTGGGAGTGTTGGTAGCGGGAGAGGGACTTGAACCCCCGACACGCGGATTATGATTCCGCTGCTCTAACCACCTGAGCTACCCCGCCGTACCGTGGCGCTGTTTAGGCAAAGGAAGGGCAGGCGTCAAGCGGGGAATTGACGGTTATTTGCGCTCTTTTGCACTTTCTTTTGTCCGGTCTTGCGAAGGGGCTTAAAAACAAGGGGATCCGGCCTATGGCTTGTGTCCATGACAGCTTGACCGCGCAGGGGCGGTGCCGCTAGGGCTGGGGTATGGCTTCAACTTCGCTCGATCTTGTCTTCTCTGCTTTGTCCGACCCGACCCGTCGGGCGATTCTCAGCCTGTTGCTGGAGGATGATATGGCGGTGACGGATGTGGCAGAGCCGTTCGAGATGTCACTGGCGGCGATTTCCAAGCATTTGCAGATACTGACCCGCGCGGGCTTGATTGAACAGGAACGGCGCGGGCGGGTGAAATGGTGCAAGCTGGTGCCAGAGGCGCTGCGGGAAGCTTCGGTCTGGATGGAAGGCTTCGGCCAGTTCGAGGCGGTTAACCTTGACCAGTTCGAGCGGTTTTTAGCCTCTGAAACCATCGCAACGGAATGACGGCTGTGTCAGCGGTCCTGTAGCAGCATGAATAGCGCCAGCACCGTGGCACCCACCCCCACCAGAATGACGGGTGACGGCACACCGCCGCCAAGGGCCAGTTCCCAGACAATCACCCAGCTTGGCGTGAGGTAGGTATAGGCCATGACCTTGGCCGAGGGCAGCGACAGGGTGGCGTATTGCACCAGAAAGAAGGTGATCGCTGTGGAACTGATCGACAGATAGGCCAGCCCGATCCAGAAAATCGGGGGCAGGGCGGCCCAATCCACAGTTGCGAGATCGGGCAGGGACAGGGCCAGAAGGATGATGCCACCTGCAATCAGGGTGCCCAAGGTGAAGACCGCAGGGTGCTCTCCGCGGTTCAGCAGGCGCACCAGCGGGGTGTAAAAGGCATGGGCGAAGCAGGCGAAGAAAAAGATGACCTCGCCGCGGCCCACGTCAAATCGCAACAGCGCGTCCAGATCGCCGCGAAAGATCACCCAGACCGCGCCGCTGCCCCCGACTGCCAGCGCAAGCGCCATCCAGCGGGTAGTGATCTGACGCAACAGGATATAGCCGAAGACGGCAGACATAATCGGGGTCAGGGTAAAGATTGCGGCAGTTGAAACCGAAGATGCGGTCTTGAGCGCCTCAAACATCAGCACAAAATAGACCGAAAAGATGCCGCCAAGCGCCACATAGCGCCAGGGTGCGTTGAAATCGGACCGTTTGATGCGCGGGCCAAGCCCGACAAAGACCCCCACTACGACAGATGCCAGCGCAAAGCGCAGGGCGGTCAGGGACAGCGGGTCAACCAGATGCGCGATCCGCACACCAAGGGGAAAGGATCCTGCCACAAGGACGGAAAACATCAGCATGGCCAGATGGCCGCGCCCTTGGCCTGCTTGTGCGGGGGGATTTGCAATCGTCATACGTCTTCTTACCCGATCACAGCCGGTTGGCAATCCGCAGATGCTTTGGCGTTCGGGGGGATGTTGCCAATCCCGCAACATTGCTTTGCGAAAGCGCTGGCTTATGTCAGGGCCTTGCGGGGGGTAGATGTCGGGCAACAGAATTTGGAGACTTCCCATGACCAAGACTATCCTGAAGATCAACGCATCGGCCCGAATCACAGACAGCGCCTCGCGGCCTCTGGTGGAGCGTGCAGTTGCCAAACTGTCCGGTGCGGACACCCGTGTGATCGAGCGTGATCTGGCAGCCCCCCTGCCAGCCGTGAACGAGCAGTGGCTGAATGCCAACTGGACCCCTGCGGACAAGCGCACAGCTGAACAGACTGCTGCGCTGAAGCTGTCCGATACACTGATTGCAGAGTTGAAGCAGGCGGATACCATCGTGCTTGGCCTGCCGATGTATAATTTCGGCGTCCCGTCCAGTTTCAAGGCTTGG
This sequence comes from Neptunicoccus sediminis, assembly GCF_001719615.1. GTDB lineage: Bacteria > Pseudomonadota > Alphaproteobacteria > Rhodobacterales > Rhodobacteraceae > Amylibacter > Amylibacter sediminis. The sequence goes on along the minus strand of NZ_MDVX01000017.1, from coordinate 16,876 downwards.
GTGGACCTGATTGCCCGCAATGGTGAGACTTTTGCCTATACGGACAACGGTGTTCAGGGGCTGCTGGAGGGCAAACGCGCCGTGGTTATCGTGGCCACAGGCGGGGTTCCCGTCGGCAGTGCTGCCGATCATGCCACGCCTTATGTGACAACGGTGCTGGGATTTGTCGGGATCACCGACATCACCTTCATCGACGCCGCCACGCTGGTGGCCAATTCGGCCACGGTTGTGCCCAAGGCCGAGGCCGCTATCGACGCGTTGGCAGCATAACTTGACAAGGGGGCTTCGGCCCCCTAAACGCTGTTTTATCCATTGGAAGCACCAGCCTTCCGGTCTCAGGATCGCCACCCGTCAGCGAGTTTCGCCCACGGGTGATTTTGTCGTATGGGCAATTGCATCTTGGGCTGGGAATAGCGGGCAGGCTGCTTACATAGACTGTAACCGCGTTAACTGAAAGGACGCCAAGGCCATGTTCGAAAGTCTCTCCGACCGCCTCTCTGGCGTTTTAGACAAGCTGACCAAACAGGGTGCGCTGTCTGACGCTGATGTGTCCACCGCCCTGCGCGAAGTACGTGTGGCCCTGCTGGAAGCCGATGTTTCCCTGCCGGTGGCGCGGGACTTTATCAAGGCGGTGCAGGAAAAGGCGACAGGCCAGAACGTGACCAAATCGGTGACGCCGGGCCAGCAGGTCGTCAAGATCGTGCACGACGAAATGGTGCATTTCCTTGCCGGTGACGATGCCAACGCGGGTCAGTTGAAAATTGACAACGCTCCTGCGCCGATCCTGATGGTCGGTTTGCAAGGTTCGGGTAAGACCACCACGACTGCGAAGCTTGCCAAACGTTTGACAGAGCGGGACAAGAAGCGGGTTCTGATGGCCTCGCTTGATACCAACCGTCCGGCGGCGATGGAACAGCTTGCGATTCTGGGGACACAGATTGGCGTGGATACGCTGCCAATCGTGAAGGGCGAAACGCCGGTCCAGATCGCCAAACGGGCCAAGCAGCAGGCGACCTTGGGTGGCTATGATGTTTACATGCTCGACACGGCGGGGCGCCTGCATATTGATCAGGAGTTGATCCAGCAGGCCGCTGATGTGCGCGATGTGACCAAGCCTCGGGAAACCCTGCTGGTGGTTGACGGGCTGACAGGTCAGGACGCGGTGAATGTCGCGACCGAATTCGACGACAAGATCGGCGTATCCGGCGTTGTGCTGACGCGTATGGACGGCGACGGACGCGGCGGTGCAGCCCTGTCCATGAAGGCCGTGACCGGCAAGCCGATCAAATTTGTCGGTCTGGGCGAAAAGATGGACGCGCTGGAGGAATTCCACCCCGAGCGTATCGCGGGCCGAATCCTTGGCATGGGCGATATCGTCAGCCTTGTGGAAAAAGCGCAGGAAACCATCGAGGCCGAACAGGCCGAAAAGATGATGAAACGGTTTGTCAAAGGTCAGTTCAACATGAACGACCTGAAAGGCCAACTGGAGCAAATGCAAAAAATGGGCGGCATGGAAGGCATCATGGGGATGATGCCGGGCATGAAGAAAATGGCCAAACAGGTGGAAGACGCCGGTTTTGACGATTCCGTGCTGAAACGTCAGGTGGCCCTGATCCAGTCCATGACCAAAAAGGAACGCGCCAACCCCGCGATCCTGCAAGCCAGCCGCAAAAAGCGGATCGCGCGCGGGGCAGGGATGGAAGTGTCCGATCTGAACAAACTTCTCAAGATGCACCGGCAGATGGCCGACATGATGAAGAAGATGGGCAAGATGGGCAAAGGCGGCATGATGAAACAGGCCATGAAGGGGATGCTTGGCAAGGGCGGTGGCCTGCCCGGTGGAATGCCTGCAGATATGGATCCCAAACAGCTTGAAGCGGCGGCCAAGAAACTGGGCGGCAAGATGCCCGGTGGCCTGCCGGGTCTGGGCGGCGGCGGTTTGCAACTGCCCCCCGGTCTGTCCGGTTTCGGGAAGAAGAAATGACCCTGACACACGCCCCCACGCTGGAAACCGAGCGGCTGGTGCTGCGCGGCCCGCAGATTGCGGATTTCGAGCCGCTGGCCGCGTTTTACGCGTCCGATCACTGCATCGGGTTTGGCGGGCGTCTGGAACGGGACGAGGCATGGCGCTGGTTTTCAACTAACGTGGGCCATTGGCATATCCACGGTTACGGCTATTTTTCCATCGTGGAAAAAGCCAGCGGTGAAGTCGCCGGACTGACCGGCATCTGGTATCCTGAAGGCTGGCCCGAACCGGAATTGGGCTATGCGCTTTTCGAGGCGTTTGAAGGCCGTGGCATCGCGCGCGAAGGTGCGGAACGTGCACGGCGCTGGGCGTTCGAGGACTTGGGTTTCAAAACCCTGTCCTCCCATATTGTTCCGGGGAATGCGCGGTCCATCGCGCTGGCGCAGCGGATGGGCGGCACATTCGAGCGGGCCTATCACAACCCGCATATGGGGGAAGACCATATCTACCGTTACCCGACACCGGAGCACGCCCAATGAGCAGCGCAACCGACAATGCCGTGACCAAAGCCGCAGAGGTCCTGAAGGAGCACCGCGCCAGCATCGACCGTCTGGATGCGATCCTTGTCTATACTCTGGGCGAGCGGTTCAAACACACTCAGGCCGTGGGAAAGCTGAAAGCGACCCATGACCTCCCGCCATCTGATCCAACCCGTGAAGCCAGCCAGATCGACCGTCTGGAACGTCTGGCACGCGAGGCGGATCTTGATCCCGAATTCGCCAAGAAGTTCCTGAACTTCATTATCAGCGAAGTCATCCAGCACCACAAACAACATCAATCCTAATTCCCGAATGTAGGGTGGGACATGCGCCCCCCGACCACGCCATCTAAAGGAGATACACCCATGGCAATGAAGATCAGACTGGCCCGCGGCGGTTCCAAGAAACGCCCTTTCTACCGCGTTGTTGCAGCCGACTCCCGCATGCCGCGCGACGGCCGCTATGTTGAAAAACTCGGCACATACAACCCGCTGCTGGCCAAAGACGACGAAAACCGTGTTCAACTGAACATGGAACGCGTTCAATACTGGCTCGGTGAAGGCGCACAGCCATCCGACCGTGTGTCCCGTTTTCTGGAAGCGGCTGGCGTTGTTGAAAAGAAAGAGCGTGCCAACCTGAAGAAAGCCAAGCCTGGCAAGAAAGCAGTAGAGCGTTCCGAAGAAAAAGCTGCTAAAGAAGCTGCTGCCAAAGAAGCTGCTGCGGCACCTGCAGAAGAAGCCAGCGAAGAAGCGGCTGCTGAATAAGATAACGGAGACGGGAACATCATGCATAAATTTACCGCAGAGTTCCGGTCCGAGTTTGTAAATCTGTTGAAGTGGCGCCGCGATGTGCGCCACTTCAAAACCACCCCTGTTCCCGAAGACAGCCTTGCCGAATGTCTGGACGCGTTTCGTCTGTCCCCTTCCGTTGGCCTGTCCGAACCCTGGCGCATTGTCAGCCTTGATTCCGAGGCGGCACGGGCCAAAGCCTATGCAAATTTTCAAATCCAGAACGATGCAGCTCTTGCCGGTTATTCCGGTGACAAGGCGAAAACCTATGCCAGCCTGAAACTGGCCGGTATGAAGGAAGCCCCCGTTCAATTTGCGATCTTTTGTGACGAGGAAACGGAAAAAGGCTCTGGTCTCGGGGCGGCTACTATGGCTGAAACACGTCGATATTCCGTGGTGTCAGCAATCATGTCTTTCTGGCTGGTGGCGCGGGCCTATGGTCTAGGGGTCGGCTGGGTGTCCATTCTGGACGCAGACCAGTTGCGCGGGGATCTTGGCGTGCCGGACAGTTGGTCTCTGGTGGCCTATCTGTGTGTCGGCTACCCGACCGAGGAAAGCCTGCAACCGGAACTGGAAGCCAAGGGCTGGGAAGAGCGGGCGGAAACCGTCGACGTGATTTCCCGCTAGGCGCATAGGATCAGGGGCGCTGCCCCTGAAACCCCGGGATATTTTCCCCAAAAAGAGCGTAAACTCTTATCAGGCGGCAAAACCGTCGGTCTGACGGGACCAGAATCCGGCGTAATACCCGTTAAGGTCGAGCAGCTCTTCGTGGGTGCCGCTCTCTACGATCCGGCCCGCGTCCAGCACCACAATCCGGTCCATCCGCGCGATGGTGGACAGGCGGTGCGCGATGGCGAGCACGGTTTTGCCCTCCACCACCTGATCAAGCGCCGTTTGAATGGCGGCTTCCACTTCGGAATCAAGCGCGGAGGTGGCCTCGTCCAGCACCAGAATCGGCGCGTCCTTCAAGATGGCACGGGCAAGCGCAATCCGCTGGCGCTGGCCGCCGGAGAGCTTGACACCGCGCTCTCCCAAGTGGGCATCATAGCCACGGCGGCCTTTGTGGTCTTCCAATCCGAGAATAAACTCATGGGCTTCGGCGCGTTTGGCAGCGGCGATGAGGTCCTCTTCTGTGGCATCCGGGCGACCGTACAGGATGTTGTCACGGGACGAGCGGTTGAACATGGCCGTGTCCTGCGTAACCATACCGATCTGGCGGCGCAGGTCTTCCTCGCTCACCTCGCGGATGTCCTGCCCGCCAATGCGGATCGCGCCTTTTTCCACATCGTAAAGCCGCAACAACAGGGCAACGAGGGTGGATTTGCCTGCACCTGACGCGCCGACAATGCCGATCTTTTCGCCCGGTTTGATCGTCAGGTTGATGTCTTCGATGCCATTGCCGTCCCGTCCGTAGCCAAAACTGACGTGATCAAAGGCGATTTCCTTGCGCCCGTCGAGCCCCTTGGGGGCGTTGGGCTGATCCAGACGGTGGCGCGGGGTGAGCGTGCGCATGCCGTCCTCGACCTCTCCGACATTGGCCCAGATCGCCATCAGGGTGAAGCTGACCCAGCCGGTCATCTGCGCGATGCGGATGGAGATCGTGCCCGCGGCGGCGATGTCCCCCGGAGAGGCCAGCCCACGGGACCAGAGCCAGAGCGTGCCGCCGATCAGGGCAACCGGCAGCAGTCCGGCCACTGTCATCAGCGTCAGACGGAAACCGGCGGAGAGTATGCCGAAATCAAGCGCACGGTCGCGAAATTCCGCGATGGCACCGATGGCGGCGCGGTCTTCGTGATCCGCATGGGCGAAGAGTTTGACGGTTTTGATATTGGTGATCGTATCCACCACCTGACCGGACACCATTGCCCGCGTGCCCGCCCGCGCCTTGGACCGTTCGCGGATGCGGGGCATGAACCAGCGGATCAGCAGCAGATAGACCAGCAGCCAGCCCGCCAGCGCCATTGCAACGGTGCCATTGATCGAGGTCAGCAACAGCACCGAGCCGACCAGCGAGGCGAGCGCGAAGAACACCACGTTGATGACTTCGACCGCCACATCCGTCATGGCGCGGGCCGCCTGCATCTGTTTTAGCGCAATCCGGCCCGCGAAATCATCGTCAAAAAAGCTGACGGTTTGCCCCAGTGTCCAGCGGTGCAGACGGGTCAGCACCAGCGGGTTCACGTTCGGCGCCACCAGCACGGAATTGGCGGTGGAGGAGGCGCCAAAGGCCAGCGGGCGCAGGATCAGGAAGAAACCGGCAGCAAGCACCAGCAGCATCAGGTTCTGGTCCCAAAAAACATCCGGCCCGCTGAGAAGGGCCGCGTCGATCACTTTGCCAAGCAGGATCGCAGTCACCACTTCCAGTGTGCCGACGAAGGCGGAGAGCAGCCCAGCCACCGCCAGCCAGCCGAATGCCCCGCTGAGCGCCCAGCGAAAGAACGCGCCAAGCGTTTGAGGTGGTGGTCCTTCGGCCCGTGCAAAGGCATCTATCAATCCTGCAAATCGTCTCATTCTGTGTCCAGTCCCAACATTTCACCCGATTGGCGCGACCAGAAACCGGCATAAAGCCCGCCTTTGGCCAGCAGTTCGGCATGTGTTCCGATCTCGGCAATCTGTCCGTCATCCAGCACTACAATCCGGTCCATCCGCGCGATGGTGGACAGGCGATGGGCGATGGCGATGACGGTTTTGCCCTCCATCACACCGGAAAGGGCATTCTGGATCACGGCTTCGCTTTCACTATCTAGGGCGCTTGTGGCTTCGTCCAAGACCAGAATCGGTGCATCTTTGAGAACAACACGGGCAAGCGCAATCCGCTGGCGTTGACCGCCTGAAAGTTTCACGCCCCGTTCCCCGACAAATGCTTCCATCCCGCGCCGTCCTTTCGGGTCTTCGAGATCGGGGATGAACTGGGCCGCATCCGCGCGGATCACGGCCCGTTTGATGTCCGCCTCTGTTGCATCCGGTGCACCCAGCACGATGTTGTCCCGCACAGAGCGGTGCATCAGGCCGGGTTCCTGCGTGACCATACCAATGGCGCGGCGCAGGCTTTCCTGTTTGACCGATGCGATGTCCTGCCCGTCGATTTCTATGCGTCCTGCTTCGGGGTCCATGAAGCGCAGCAGCAGGTTCACAAGCGTGGTTTTCCCCGCACCGGAACGCCCGACAAGACCGACTTTTTCACCCGCAGCAATGGTCAGGTTGATCCCGTTCAGACCACCTTCACCCCGCCCGTAGTGATGGGCCACGTCGATCAGTCTGATTTCACCCGCGCTGACGTGCAGCTCCGGTGCGGCCTCGGTGTCGGTGACGGTATGTTCCTTGGCGATGGAGTCCATGCTTTCATGGATTTTGCCCGCGTTTTCAAACAGCAGCGTAGAGACCCACATGATCCATCCGGTCATGGCGGACAGGCGCATCACCAGCGCGGTGACTGCGCTCAATTCCCCCACACTAACCACGCCACTGCGCCAGTAGTAAAGCGACAGCCCGACCACCCCCGCAATCAGGATGCCTGTGAGGATGCCCAGATCCAGCCGGATCCGGGTCCAGAGCCGCAGAAACAGCATGAATCTCTCACGATCCTGCTGTGCGGCCTGCAAGGCGAAATCCTTTTCGCGGCTGTCACCGGAAAACAGTTTCACGCTTTCGATGTTGGTATAGGCATCCACCACCCGCGCCGTCACCATAGAGCGGGTCTGCGACATATCCTCGGAGGCTTGGGAAATCTTGCGCCCCATATACAAGACATAGACGACAAAAGCACCCAACCAGAGCAGCATTGGCAGGGCAAGGGCCGGTGTCACCGAGGACATGATCCACAGCGCACTAACGAAATAGATCGACACGAACCAGACAGCCTCAAAGAAGGTGTAGACATTGTCCTCCACCGCAGGGCCGATCTGCATCACGCGATTGGCCAGACGTCCAGCGAAATCATTGTGAAAGAACTCGCGGCTCTGGCCGAGCATATGGGTATGGGCCCGCCAGCGCACCTGATCGCGCATGGCGCTCGACAGGGCCTGATGCTGCAAGACCCCGTTCAAAAAGAAAGCCAGCGGCCGCCCGAACAGCAAAAGAGCCGCCACCGCCATCAGTTCCAGACCATAGTGCCCCCACAGCGCATCACCGTCGGTCTGGTTTACATAGTCGATGATCCGGCCGCTGTAGCTGATCAGCCATGTTTCCAGCAGGGCCACAACCAGCCCGCCCAAAAGCAACCACGGTAACAGCCCGTGGAAGGGGCGCAATTCGCTGCGGATGAAAGCCCAGATATTACGGGGCGGGGCGCCAAGATCCCTATGGGCAAAAGGATCAACGATAGATTCAAAAAAACGGTACATAACGATATTCCAACGAACAAAGAGAATTGCGCCACGGGCAGAATAAGACAGGGAATGTCAGGATATGGCCGCAGGGGCCAAGGCAACAACGTGGCTGGCTGAGGACGGACGGAAAAAGGCCCGCATCAAGTGGCTATAGGACTTTTCCGGCCTTCTTGATTATCCAACAATTCATGCCACACCTCTTGGTTGATGCAAAAGATGTAGCACCGCATCTGCGGCCTGTCACCTGTTTCTTTGGCCCGTGGTTTCAGCCATAGCTGTGCGCGACAAAGGGTGCAGGGTGGCAATCCTGTGCCGGAACATCTTTTCTTTAACCCTCTGGCGGGTTAGGTGAGAGAAAGGGTGCGCTGCCATTTTGGGCGGATGTGCAAACGGATAAACGAACTGGGGCCGGAACTTGGCAAAAAACGATACCATCTGCGTAGCGGCAATTATGGGAGCATTCGGAGTGAAGGGGGAGGTGCGGATCAAATCCTTCTGTGCCCAACCCGAGGATGTGGGCAGTTACGGTCTGCTCAGCACTGAGGATGGCAGCCAGACCTTTGATCTGACTGTGACCCGTCCGGTCAAGGGCGGCTTTGCCGCGCGGATCAAGGGGGTCCGGTTCAAGGACGAAGCCGACGCCTTGCGCGGTGTGCGGTTGTTTGTGCCCCGCAGTGCACTGCCCAACCTGCCGGATGACGAATATTACTACTCCGACCTCATCGGTATGGAGGTGGTGGATACCGGCGGCGAGATGCTTGGCAAGGTGCGGGCGGTGCATGACCACGGGGCAGGGGACATCCTTGAGGTACGCCTGACGTCGGGGGGGGATGCGCTGCTGCCCTTTACCCGTGAAATTGTGCCCACTGTGGATATGACATCCGGCCGGATCGTCGTTGATCCGCCGGAAGGGGCGATAGATGGCGGCTGAGTCTGCGGTTGAGACTGCGGCTTCTGACGCGCTGGCCCGCTGGAGCCGGAAACAGGCGCGTGAGACTGCCGCTTTTGCAGCCCTGAGCGACCTGCTGACGGGCGAAGCCGCGCTGGACGGGGTGGTGCTGGCGGAGTGTTTGCGGATTGCAGAGGATCGCACGGTGTTTCTCGCCCATCTGGACGGTGCGCCGCTGGTGATCAAGCATTTTACCGGAGCCGATGGTATCGCCCGCGCCGCACAGGTGCATCAGGAACTGACATCACGGTACGCGATTATGGGCAGCGGATTGCTACAGGTGTGTGAGCCTAAGCTGTTCCTGCCGCAAAAGCCGCTCACCTTTCGGGCCTACCAAGCCGGAGAGCGGCTCGACACGATCCTGCAAAACGCCATCCCCGCAGCACGGGCGCAAAAGCTGCGTCAGGCGGGGCAATGGCTGGACCTTTATACCAGCGACAGCCGCAAAACTGCCGGATTTGGTCCGTGGAAATGGATCAAGCGGATTGCGCCGCAGCGAGGTACTCCTTTTGCGCCGCTGTTAAACCGTCTGAAAGCGCGGTTGCGCGAACAGGCCCCGCACCTGATGGGCAAGCCTGTGCAGGTGGCCCGCACCCACGGGGATTTCGCGGCGCTGAACCTGATCTGCGATGGTCCTGTCATGACCGGCATCGACATTGAAAACCGGCATGAACTGGCCGTCACCAAGGATCTGGCGCGGTTTCTGGCGCAGGCGCAAAGCTACCGGCGGCCTCAGGGGGGATGGCTGCCAAACCCCGACCTTGATGCCATTCTGGAAGGGTTCGGCCCCCTGCCGGAGTTCGATCGCGGTCCCGTCCTGCGGTTTTTCTACGGGGTGGAACTGGGCCGGCGTCTGATGGGCAGCCAAGGCACAGAGGCCGAGACGGAAAACCTTGCCTCTGCATTGCGCAGCTATGTGAACTTCCAGACAGACAGCCGATAGACAAAAGCGGCAGAACGGATTAATCCGCCCCTATGTCCGATGAAAAGAAACCTCTGTCCCACGGGATGAAAACCCGCAGCCTGACCCGTTCCCACGGGCGTCTTGCCGTGCGCCCCTCGCTCAAACCGCGCGCGTTGATGACCGACACGCCTGACATTGCCGGTACTTGGCGGGCCAAGGTCATCACCCTGTTTCCCGATGCCTTTCCGGGGGTGCTGGGGCAGTCGCTGACGGGTAAGGCCCTGCAAGACGGTAAATGGGCACTGGAGCCGATTGACCTGCGCCAGTTCGGGACCGGCAAGCACAAGGACGTCGACGACACCCCCGCCGGGGGCGGTGCCGGCATGGTGCTGAAGGCGGATGTGGTGGGGCAGGCCTTTGATGCGGCCCGTCCGGGTACACCGATGGACCAGAGCCGCTGGCCGGTGATCTATCTGTCGCCGCGGGGCAAACCCTTTACGCAGGCTATGGCACAGCAGTTTTCCAAGGCCGAAGGCATGACCCTGCTCTGCGGCCGCTTTGAAGGCGTGGATGAACGGGTGCTGGAAGAATATAACGTGCAGGAAGTCTCGCTTGGGGATTTCGTGCTGACGGGCGGGGAAATTGCGGCACAGGCGCTGATTGATGCAACCGTGCGCCTGTTGCCGGATGTGCTTGGCAATGCGGCCTCGACCGAGGAAGAAAGCCACTCGAACGGTCTGCTGGAACATCCCCAATACACCCGTCCGGCAGAATGGAAAGGGCGTGGCATCCCCGCAGTCCTGACGTCCGGACATCACGGCAATGTGGAAAAATGGCGCCGGGAGCAGTCCGAAAAGATCACACAGGAACGCCGCCCCGATATGTGGGCAGATTACACCGCTAAGAAGGACTGAGCGGGCCAGATCAGGGGCTTGCCGCTGCACGGTTTCAATGTTCCCCAAATACTCGTGCCACCGCCCTGTACAGCCCTGCAAAACCCTTGCATAACGGCCCCAAGCGCCCTATACGACCCCGTGCTCTACCCCGTTTTGAGTCGCGCTGCCCCCTGTGGTTCTTCCCACAGGACGGTGCGCTGCTTGCAGGAAACGGCAAGGACCACACACATAAGGAACGTCACTCCTATCTCTGGCGGGCACTGCGGTGGACCCGGAAGAAGACCAAGAGCTATGGGACAGGCATCAAACTTCGCCAGACAATGGCGGGCATAAAGGATCATGACGATGAACATCATCGAACAGCTCGAAGCTGAACAAATTGCCGAACTCGGCAAAGAAATCCCTGACTTCAAAGCAGGTGACACCATCCGCGTAGGTTACAAAGTGACCGAGGGCACACGCTCTCGTGTACAGAACTACGAAGGTGTCTGCATCGCACGTAAAGGCGGCTCCGGTATCGCTGCTGCATTCACAGTGCGCAAAATCTCTTTCGGTGAAGGCGTAGAACGTGTGTTCCCGCTGCACTCCACCAACATCGACAGCATCACAGTTGTCCGTCGTGGCCGTGTGCGTCGCGCGAAACTCTACTACCTGCGTGCCCGTCGCGGTAAATCCGCACGTATCGCGGAAAAAACAAACTACCGCCCGCTGGGTGGTGCAAAAGCGTAAAACCGCTTTTATCCGAATACCAGAGCGGCCCTTTCGGCCGCTCTTTTCGTTTCTAGGGGCGGGGTTGCGTCCGACCCTGATATTTCCCCCGTTATGCCGGACCCTGTCCAAAATCCCGCCATATTCCTGTGTCAGCACGGATGTATCGAATTTTCCTCTGCGGGGTGAACGGCATGCTTTCCTTTTTGATGCGTACATTTGCATTGTCTCTGTCCATCTTCTGGCGGGCCTTGCCGTGCTGGGCGCTGCTGGTGGCGATCCTTTACGCGATTTTCAGCTTTTTCGCGGAAAGTCCGATCCTGTTCCTGATCCTGCTGGGCTTTGGCGCGGGCACATTGATGGTCTTCATGCTGTTTGTGAACGTGCGCTCCGGTCTGATCGTCGCGGATGAGGTCAATCCAACCGATCTCGGCAAACTTTTTCTGCGCTCGTTCAAGTTCTTCCGCTTCTTTGCCATCTTTAACAGTCTGATGGGCGGCCTTTCCCTTGGTGCCTATTATGTGGCGTCGCAGATGGGGATTTTCGATTTCGATATGGCGGTTGAAGCTGTGACCACCGGCAATACAGAAGCGCTGGAGGCGCTTTACGCCTCGCTCTCGCGTCCGTCGGTCTATGCCTATACCACCGCCACGCAAATCCTCTCGCAAATTGCCTATGCCTCCCTTGCGGTGCCTATGGCGGCCAATGCCGCGGCCTGTAGTCCAAAGGCCCGCGACTACGAGATCTTCTGGGGGTTCGGCGCCGGTGCGCTGCGGATGTTCCTGCTGATGCTTGTGGCCGGTACAATCGTTACCGGAATGGTGCTGGTCTACGGGTTTGTCCTGCTGACCATGCCGGTGTTTGACGGTCTGTCGCTGATGCAGGTCACAAGCCTTGAAGAACTGACCGCCCCAAGCACGCTGTCAGCTTACCTTATGATCGCAGTGCTGGTGCTTTTCCCGATTGCCGGATTTGTCTGGTTCATCAGCCTCTGGTGCGCGGGGGCGACCTTGTGTTTCATCGACCACCGCGATCGCAAACAGGCGGAAAACGATTTTGAGATTTCCCGCGTTTTTGAACGGCCCCACAGTGCCGAAGACCTGCGGGCCTTGCGCCTGTCGCGGATGAAGGGCACAGCGAGCGGACAGGCGTGAAAAACACTCTGGGTGACAGGGTAAGATAACCGCTTGCCCGATGGCTTTTTCTGGTCTATACGCCGATTTCTGTAATTCACGCAGGGCGACCGTTTACCGGCGCCTCTTGCCAAGCCGGAACGGTGGCCGCAATCGGATCAGTCCTGCACTCTGGAGCTTAGACATGAAAAAAGACCTGCACCCGAAGTATCACATGATCGAGGTCAAACTGACCGACGGCACAACCTATAAAACCCGTTCCACCTATGGTGAAGAAGGGTCCACACTGGTTCTGGACATTGATCCGTCCGTACACCCTGCCTGGACTGGCGGGAACCAGAAACTGATGGATGCCGGTGGCCGTGTCACCAAGTTCAAAAAGAAATACGAAGGTCTGGGATTCTAATCCACTCCGGTTTTATTCTCGAAAACGCCGCTCCGCTTGGGGCGGCGTTTTTGATTCTGCCCTTTGGCGCTGCGGGGGGCGAACTGTGGCTTATCTGTTTCGATGCAGGTATTTCCGCAACAGAGCAGCCCTACCGTATTGGAAACAATATTGTATTCGCATAATCCATGCGCCATAGTGCGCTCCAAGCCCACACAACATATCTCTCTACAAAAACAGGGCAGGGGACACCAATGGCGTATATTATCGTCTTCGGAAACGAAAAAGGCGGCTCTGGTAAATCGACCACAGCCATGCACGTTCTAACCGCCCTCTTGCGCAGCGGGTTCAAAGTCGGGGTGGTTGATCTGGATTTGCGCCAGCGCACCCTTGGCCATTATGTTGAGAACCGTGGCGAATACGTGCGCAAGAACGATATTCCCCTCCCGCTACCCCAGCTTGCAGAGATGCAGTCGGCAGAGGATCTGGGTTTGGAACCGGGCGACGAGGCCAATCTCGTTGCATTTCAAAAGGCTATCCTGCTGCTGGATGAAGACAACGATTTCATCGTGGTGGATTGCGCCGGCTCTCATTCTGCTTTGGCGGAACTGGCCCATGCGATGGCCGATACATTGGTCACGCCGATGAACGACAGCTTCATCGATTTTGATCTGCTGGCCAAGATTGATCCCGAAACCAACGCTGTCACCGGCCCGAGCGTGTATTCCGAAATGGTCTGGGAGGCCCGCAAGGCCCGTGCCGAAACCGGCGCGAAACCGATTGACTGGATCGTGACCCGCAACCGTGTTGGTGCGCAAAACATGCACAACAAACGCAAGGTCGGCGCGGCGTTGAAAGACCTGTCACGGCGCATCGGTTTCCGTCTGGCGCCGGGCTTTTCGGATCGTGTTGTCTTCCGCGAGCTGTTTCCCCACGGGCTGACCCTGCTGGACATCAAGGACGTGGGCGGTGGTTCCCTGAACATCTCGAACGTGGCCGCCCGTCAGGAAGTCCGCGATCTGGTGGCAGAGTTGCAACTCCCCGATGTGACGGTAGACTTCTAGGGCGCAGTGCGCCTTTGGTTTTGTTTGAACAGTCCGAATACCCGCCCGTCAATCGCGGCGAGACCGGCCCCGATCACGGCCATGCCAGCAATGTGGTTCCAGCCAAGGGATTCGTTCAGGACGAGCACACCCAAAAGGATGGCGCTGGGTGGAATCAGGAATGTGACCAGCGCTAGATTGGTGGCCCCTGCAGTGGACAGGATACGGAAATAGAGGAAATACCCGACCGCCGTTGACAGCACCACCAGCCCCGCCAAAGCCCAGAGCGTTCCGCCCGAGGGCCAGCCGTAGGTCCAAGGCTGATCCACCATCAATACCACAGGCAATAGCAGCAGGCTCGACGCGCAAACCTGACCTGTGGCTGTGGCCAGAGGAGCCACGCCAAGCCGCCCGAACCGCTTGCCAAAGATTGATGCCAGTGCATAAGACACCCCCGCCCCAAGCACGGCAATATGAGGCAGGATCGCGCCGCTTTCACCGCTATTGCCGCCCATCAGAATAAACACCCCGGCAAAGCCAAGCAGCAAACCAATAATCCGCCCCCCGGACAGATGCTCGTCATCGGTCAGAAAATGCGCGGCGATCACGGTGAAAATTGGCGTCATTGCGTTCAGGATAGAAGCCACCCCGCTGGCCAGTTCGTTTTGCGCCCAGAAGATCAGGCTGAAGGGGATGGCATTGTTCATCAGTCCCATGCCGAGCAAGGCGAGCCAGACGGTCTTGCTGCGGGGCAGTTTGATCCTAAGCAGCCGCAGCGCCAGCACCAGGATCAAAGCCCCGCCAAAGACGCGGATGAAGGCGATGGTCATGGCCGGAAGCTCGTCTATCGCAACGGCGGCAAAGAAGAACGATCCGCCCCAGACGATCGACAGTCCGGCGAGCATGGACCACTCCAGCAGGGTCATACGATGTGCAATCTGTTTCATGCTGTGTCTATGGCGCAATTGTCAAAGCGGCGCGACCCGTTTCTTGTGCATCCCTCCCGCACCGCGTTATTTCGCGATCTGGCGGGGGGAATGACGCTAAAACCCGCTGTCTGCAGCTTGCCAAGGCTGCTAGAGACACGCCATATTGATTGAGTCTTAACGGGGGTTGTGATGCGTTGGTTGATCCGGATTGCTGTGGCACTGGTCGCATGTGTTGTCGTTGCGGTGGGGCTGTTGTTCCTGCTGCCCGCAGACAGGATCGGACAGTTGGCTTCGGATCAGTTGGAACGGCAAACCGGGCGCAAACTGACCCTCTCGGGGGATTTTACCCCGACGCTGTTTCCCACGCTTGGTGTGAAAACCGGCGCGATTACCGTTTCTAACGCGGACTGGGCGAGCGAGCCGCTGATGATCTCGGCCAAAGGCGCAACGGTCGGGGTGAACCTGTCCGCACTGATCGGGGGCAATGTAGAGGTCGAAACCTTCGAGCTTCTGTCTCCGGTGGTGTATCTGGAGCGGGATGCCTCGGGCCGTGCGAATTGGGATTTGTCAGGGCCGACACCCCGTGACACGACCACCCGCCCGCAGGCAGAAACTGACAGCGCGCGGCCTTCGCTGGCCTTGGGGCGGATTGTGGACGGGGACATCTATTTTCGTGATCACAGCACCGGGACTAGCCACGCGCTGGGCGGGATCAATGGCACGGTATCCCTGCCCAAAGGGAAAACGACAGCGCGGATTGCGGTTTCGGGCAATCTGGACGGACGTGACGGCGCGATAGAGGCGGTTCTGGGGGATTGGCCGGCTATGATGGAAGGCGGCATCTCGACCGTTTCCGGCACGCTGGAGCTGGGCGCGGATACGGTGGGTTTCGACGGTACGGCGGGGCTTGGTGACGGGGTGCCGACGGTGGATGTGGTTCTCAACGCCTCGCTTGGCGATCCCTCCGGTACGGCAGCGCGTTTCGGACTGAACGCCCCGGCGCAGCTCGCGGCGCTTTCGGGTGTGTCGCTGGAGGGCAAGGTCTTGCTGTCCAGTGCTGGTGTCTTCACACAAGCCGACCTCAAAGGGGTTTACGGCAAGGCTCCGGTCACGGGCCGGCTGAGCGCGACCGGCGATGAAAGCTGGCTTGAGACACCGGAGTTCAACGTGGAAACTTTCCTGTCGCTGCAAGGCACGGGGGATGTGGACTTCAAGGGACGGGCAGGGCAGGCGCGACCGAACCTGTTGTCGGGCCAACTGCTGGCGCGCTTCTCGGACCTGCGGGGCGGCTTGCGTCTGGCGGGGATTGAAACCGGTACGCCGAAAGGCACATTCCAGACTGGCAAGCTGGACGGAGAGTTGCGGGTCGCAGCCTCTGGCAAGGCCCGCCTGAAAAACGTTGTAATCACGCTGGATCAGAATGTTGTTTCGGGCGAAATCGCCTTTCGTCCGCAAAATCCGCCCTATGTGGAGGCCACGTTGGACGCGGGGAAACTGGACCTGTCGGATTACATCTCGGATGATGCTTCTGTCGGTGCAGAGGGAACAGGTGGCAAAAGCGCTGCGTCTTCCGGCTGGTCAAAAGAGCCGATCCGCCTGCAGGGGCTGGATGCGCTTGACGCGGATGTGACCCTGCGTGCGAGCAGCGTTGATCTGGGGGTCAGTCAACTGGGCCTAACCCTGATAAATGCGCGGTTGCGGGACGGGTTGCTTGCGCTTGATTTGCGCGATGTGCGGATATTTGACGGGGCGGTGTCGGGTCGTATCACCCTGCGTGGCGGGCCTTCGGTGGCGTTTGAAACCGATGTGACCGCGCGGAACGTGGAATTGGAACCGCTCTTGTCGCAACTGCTCGATATGGACCGCCTGCGGGGGACCGGAACGACCAGACTGGCACTGCGCTCACAGGGGGGGAGCGTGCATGAGATCATGACCTCTCTGTCGGGGAATGGTTCGGTGGAATTTGGCAACGGCGCGATCAAGGGCATTGATCTGGCGGCAATGATGCGCAATCTCAAATCGGCCTTCGGCGGGTTTCAGGGCGCAACAGAATTTACCAGTCTGGATGGCACGTTTTCGATGGAGCGGGGCGTGTTGCAGAATGTGGATCTGTCGCTCATCAGCCCGCTGTTTCGCGCTGCGGGGAAGGGCTCGGTCGATATTGGCGGGCAGGCGATGAACTATGGTAACCGCCTCATTGATACCGCGGATTAAGCGGCTTGAGTGTCACTTCTTGAGGCGAGCGGTTCCCAATTCCACGGCAACAACTCTTCAAGTCGGTTGATCTTGTGATCATGGATTCGGTCGA